>CAVQIU010000022.1:0-36954 GCA_963712625.1 uncultured Actinomycetota bacterium | reverse complement strand
TTGACGTTCCCTAGCCTGCGGCTGGTGGCAAGAGTTCCTTTTGCCGCCGCACCAGCCGCATGCTCATGGTCAACTTTCGACCCAACTCTTGACATGTAAAAAGGTTGCGAACTTCCTTGTCAGAAAGCACTTGAACTCTCGATGACCGGCAACTTTCGACGCAAACTCGGTGGCCCGTCATAAGTTGATTTGAACTCTCGACGACCGCCATCCAGAGCCGTTCGGATCTCTGTCAAAACCTCGGAGCATGACCCTCGCCACCCCGTCAAGTTGCCGACGTCGTCATAGATCGGTGTCACGTCGGGATGCTGGTCGTGCAGGCAGACCGCCACACGCAGTTCAGGAAATCCGCCGTGCTGCTGATGAGTTGGAATGCGGTGTGGAATGACGACGGAGAGTGGCAGCGCGTACGGCCTCAAAACAACCGGTGTCGGCGGGACCCGGGCCGTGGAGCCACAACACGGAGCCAGGGAGCGCCGAGTTCGGAACCAAAGCTGGCGAATATTGGGCACGAATTGGGCACGGATCTCGTCTGATCAACTTCGGCCGCGCCCGTTTCGATGCCTTTGAAGTCGCTCCTGACAAGGCAACTTTGGTGGCTCGCACGCCGATGATCATGGAATACAGATGACCAGCCTGGTTATTTTTGTCATCGAGTGTTCGAATAACTTGGGCATAGCGAAACTGAGTTGACCAGGAGCAATGCTGCTGAGCGGGTGACGAGAATCGAACTCGCATGGCCAGCTTGGAAGGCTGGGGCTCTGCCATTGAGCTACACCCGCGTTTCCGTGACGATCTTGAAACGGCAGTGCCTAAGATGTTAGGCGTTTCGTCGCCTTCACGGAGTCGGGGCGACAGGACTCGAACCTGCGATCTTCTGCTCCCAAAGCAGACGCGCTAGCCACTACGCTACGCCCCGGCCGTCCGGCGTCGGCCGAACGTTCGCGACGAGTGTAGGGCACACCAGTGCGCCGACCAATCCAGTTGGCGCGGTCCGCGCCAACGATGTTTGGCCGGGCCAGGCCTGCACCGTAGGATTGCCGCGGCTCAGCGTGAGCCATCTCCGGGCGGCCCCCGCTCCGTCCGCGCCGCGATCACAGGAGTAACCAGCGTGCCAAGCACCGTCGAGCAGTTGAGCCCTACTCGGGTCAAGATCACCGTTGAGGTGCCGTTCGCGGATCTCAAACCCAGCATGGACAAGGCGTACGCCGAAGTCGCGAAATCGGTGAACATCCCAGGGTTCCGCCGCGGCAAAGTCCCGCCGGTGGTGATCGATCAGCGCTTCGGCCGCGGAGTGATCATCCAGGAGGCGTTCAACGACTCCTGGCAGCGCTTCTACGGGGCGGCGGTTACGGAGAACAACTTGTCCCCGCTGGCCCAGCCTGACGTCGAGGTCACCAAGCTCGAGGACGGTGACCTCATTGAGTTCACTGCGGAGGTCGACGTACGCCCCGAGTTCGAACTGCCCGACTTTTCCACCCTGCGGGCACAAGTCGAAGGCCTTGATGTGCCAGACACCTTGGTCGAAAGCCAGATCGATGGACTGCGCAATCGTTTCGGGACCCGCGAAACGGTTGAGCGTCCTGCGGCCGATGGGGACATCGTGACGATCAGCTTGGTCGCCAGCCAGAACGGCGAGCAACTGCCAGATGCCACTGCTGAGGACGTGGAGATCACAATCGGCTCGGGCCAGATGCTCGATGGGCTGGACGAAGCGGTGACGGGGCTCTCGGCCGGCGAATCTGCGTCGTTCTCCTCGACCTTGGTGAGCGGTCCTCTCGAGGGCGAGCAAGCCGACATTGGGGTCACCGTGAGCAAAGTGCAAAAAGCTGAGCTGCCTGACGCCAACGATGAGTTCGCTCAGGAGGCTTCGGAATTCGACACGATGGAAGAGCTTCGCGCCAACATCAAGGAACGGCTCACCCGAATGGCTCGACTCGAGCAGGCCAGTCAGGCCCGCGACGCCGTGCTTGAGAGCCTCCTCCAGCAGGTCGATATCGAGGTCCCAGAGCAATTGCTCAACGCCGAGCTCGAAACTCGCCAAAAGCAGATCACCGAACAACTTGTCCAGGCAGGAGTGACCGTCGAGCAGTACCTCGCCGACGTTGGCGAGGATCAGACCGAGGAGGAGTTCTGGGCCGACCTTCAGGAGCGGGGCACACAAGCCCTCAAGGCCCAGATCATTTTGGACAAGGTCGCCGACGACAACTCAATCGGTGTGGACCAAAACGATCTCACACAACACATCTTGCGAAAGGCGCAAGCCGAGGGCGTTCCTCCGCAGCAGGTTGCTGATCATCTCCAGGAGCATCCGCATCACATCGAGGAGTACATGCTCGAGATCCGGCGTGGCAAGGCACTGGCGATGATCGTCGAATCTGCCACCGTCACCGACTCAGACGGCTCTGTGATCCCACTCGCGAACCTTCAGGAGGACGGCACTTACGCCGAGCCGCAGCCTGCTGATGATGTTGATGCCGAGTCCGCTGGCCACCCGGCTGCCGAAGTCGATGCCGGGTCTGCCGCCCAGTCAGAGGAAGAGCAGTCAGAAGAAGAAGAGTCGCAGGTCCCGAGCGCCTGACCCCTCAAGCTCAGGAACTCCCACCGCTCGAACGCGCTCCGACGCAGCGTAGGTGATCTTCACCCCTTCTGCGCCCACAGCGAACACACCTGATTTCCCGGCGACTCCCAACACGCTCCGGGGTAGGTTCGTCAACGTGAACGCGACCCCACGATCTCCCCTCTTCAGCGCCGTCAATCAGCCCAGGGCAGCTCGTCCGGACAGCTACAGCGCCGGCAGCCGCAACGGCTTCGGGCTCGACGACAACGTCTACCAGGCCCTGCTGCAGAACCGGATCATCTTCCTGGGTTCTGAAGTCAAGGACGAAAACGCGAACGCTATCTGCGCTCAGATGCTGTTGCTGAACGCAGAGGATCCACACAAAGACGTCTACCTGTACATCAACTCACCCGGCGGATCGGTCGACTCCGGGATGGCGATCTACGACACCATGAGGTGGATCTCCAACGACGTCGCCACCGTTGCGATCGGATTAGCTGCATCCATGGGCCAGTTCCTGTTGTGCGCCGGTACCAAAGGCAAGCGATATGCCCTGCCGCACAGCCGGATCATGATGCACCAGCCCTCCGGTGGATTGGGCGGCACGGCAAGCGACATCCGGATCCAGGCCGAGCAGTCGCTGCACATCAAGTCGACGATGCAGAGGCTGATTGCCGAGCACACTGGTCAGACGCTCGATCAGATCGAGAGCGATTCCGACCGGGACCGGTGGTTCACCGCAGAGCAGGCCCTGGCGTACGGGTTCATCGACCACGTGTACGAGGCGGCTGCTCAGATCCCGTCACCTCAGGCCCCGAACCAGTAAGGAGCGAAATCGAGATGACCAACGCACTGGGTTCGCCCTTCGCAACGGGCCCGTTCGCAGCAGGCCCATACGCAATGGGACAACCGTTTTCGCCCACCATGGACTACTACATCCCGCAGTGGGAGGAGCGGACGTCGTACGGCATGCGCCGCATCGACCCGTACACCAAGCTCTTCGAAGACCGGATCATCTTCCTCGGCACGCCGATCTCAGATGACATCGCTAACGCCGTGATGGCTCAGCTGCTCTGCCTGCAGCAGATGGATGCCGAGCGCGATATTGAGATCTACATCAACTCACCAGGTGGTTCCTTTACAGCCCTCACTGCCATCTACGACACCATGCGATACATCAAGCCGGATGTCCGTACGGTGTGCCTCGGGCAGGCGGCCTCGGCGGCCGCCGTGATCTTGGCGGCAGGCACGAAGGGCAAGCGGCTCGCGCTGCCGAACAGTCGAATCCTGATCCACCAGCCTGCGACCGAGGGGGGCTACGGGCAGTCCTCCGACATCGAGATTCAGGCTAGGGAGATTCTGCGGATTCGGTCGCTCATGGAGCAGATGCTGGCCGAAGACACCGGCAAGACGACCGAAGAGGTCAGTCGAGACATCGAGCGGGACAAGTACCTAACGGCAGACCAGGCACTTGAGTACGGCATCATCGACGAGGTCTTGACCTCGCTTAAGGCTGTTCCGGTCTAGTGGTATCGCTAGCCTGACCGGTGCGTCTAATGTCCTGCACTTCGAGGACGGGTCAGGCTAGGGTGGGAAACCAGCCACACGATCGGGCGTCGGAGAGGAGGCGGTGTGGCGCGCATCGGAGAGAGCGGCGACTTGCTGAAATGCTCGTTCTGCGGAAAGAGCCAGAAGCAGGTCAAGAAGCTGATCGCTGGTCCCGGGGTCTACATCTGTGATGAATGCATAGACCTCTGCAACGAGATCATCGAGGAAGAATTCTCCGAGGGCGGCGAGGTCGGCATGCTCGATGAGCTGCCCAAGCCGCACCAAATCCGGCAATTTCTTGATAGCTACGTCATCGGCCAGAGCAACGCGAAGAAAGCTTTGGCCGTTGCTGTCTATAACCACTACAAGCGCGTGCAGGCGCAGGCGGCCAACCCAGGGCGGCGCACCGAGGACGACGGCGTCGAACTTGCGAAGTCCAACATCTTGTTGATCGGTCCCACCGGTTGCGGCAAGACCTACCTTGCACAGACGCTCGCGAAGATGCTCAATGTGCCGTTCGCGATCGCGGACGCAACGGCGCTCACTGAGGCCGGCTATGTCGGCGAGGACGTCGAGAACATCTTGCTCAAGCTCATCCAGGCGGCAGATTTCGACGTCAAGAAGGCTGAGACCGGAATCATCTATATCGATGAGGTCGACAAGATCGCACGGAAGAGCGAAAACCCTTCGATCACTCGTGATGTGTCAGGCGAGGGAGTCCAGCAGGCGCTGCTGAAGATCTTGGAAGGAACCTCCGCCTCGGTGCCGCCCCAAGGCGGGCGGAAACACCCGCACCAGGACTTCATCCAGATCGACACCACCAATGTGTTGTTCATCGTTGGTGGCGCGTTCGCAGGACTTGATCACATCATCGGCCAACGCATCGGTAAGCGCCCACTGGGCTTCAACAACGACATTGTGTCCCGCCGGCCGGAATCCGACGATCCCTTCCGTGACGTACGACCCGAAGATCTGGTCAAGTACGGCCTGATTCCCGAGTTCGTCGGCCGGCTGCCGATGATCTCCTCGGTCAGCCCGCTGGACCACGACTCACTGATCCGGATCCTGATCGAGCCGCGCAATGCCTTGGTCAAGCAGTTCCGCAAGCTGTTCGAGCTCGATGGGGTTGAACTCGAGTTCACTCCTGATGCCGTGGAGGCAATTGCCGATCTTGCATTGCTCCGTGGCACGGGCGCGCGCGGGTTGCGGGCGATCCTCGAAGAGGTGCTGCTCAATGTCATGTACGACGTTCCGAGTCGCGATGACATCGCCCAGGTGATCATCACTTCGGAAGTCGTCAGGGACTCCGTGCTGCCGACCCTGGTGCCCCGCGAGAAGCTCGCCAAGCGGGAGCGCCGCGAGAAGAGCGCCTAAGCCGGCCCCATACGCAACCGGTCACGCGCCACCCGGATTGCTGCCGTCCCCCTGTTGCAGCTGACCGGTTTCGGCAAAGGCTCGCCGCCACTGTCGATGGGCGCGGGCCCGGCCGGCCCGTCCGAGGAGCGAGTGGTCGAGCAGGCTTTGCCACGCAACGAGCCGACGCGGGCTCCAGGCCCGTCCGAGCAGGCGGTCGGCGTCGGCGATGATTGCGGCGCCGTCACGCCGCAGGTGCTTCGAGGTGAAACCGTGCCGCTCCCAACGGTCGGCAAGGAGCGCGCGGTCGCGTTCCAGGTCGTGCTCATGGACGTCAGGCTCACGATGCCCTGCGCCGTCGTACTCATGGATGCGCCGAGTCCCGTTGATCCGTAGATCGACACGGGCGATGAAGCGTCCCCGCTCGTCGAAGATCTCCTGTTGTGGGGTCACCGGGATCTCGGCTGCCTGGTGCAGCACCCGCATGATCGACTCCCACGCGGACTCGCTCCGTGCATCCAGCATCGGGATGACCCGCCGCAGTAGGGGTGCACCGCGTCGGCGCTGCCGAGCCGTGATCTCGAGGTCGGTCAGGGTGCATTGTCGAAGCCGCAGCGCCGAGTCGCCGAGGATGACCAGATCGAGCACACCGAGGTCGCGCGCCGCAGCCAAGATCGTCTCGGCCGCCGTTGTGATGCGGAGCCCCGCCACCATGTTCATCGGGAACGGCTGGGTATGTCGGCAGACCAGCAGCCCTGGCCGCCGTGGACGGGGATCGGCGTTGAGCATGGCAGCGAAGACGGGGTGGGCAATCGTGGCCGGCAGCCACCAGCCCCGCAGCCGAGCGGCCGTCAGGTGCGAGAAAGCGGCGGTTCTGGGCAGCACCAACTGCCACGCCGCCAGCTCCTCGAGCTGCGTACGGCTCAGCGCCGGGGCGTATACCCCACGCGTGATCCGTTCCCATTCCCGGCCCCGCAGCCATCCCCGAGCGGGAGAGCGCGGCGTGTCTTGCACTGTCACGCGGGAAGCATCCGGATGCGGGCCGGAATCGTGCGAGCGGCCCGCGTATCTGTGGACAAGCTCCGATGCCGGCTCGCCTGCTGTGGAAACAGGTCACTTTCCACCGGTTTCCCATCGAAACCGGTCACTCGTACAACCTCCGATAGGAAACCGGTCGCCTGCCACCTCAAAAAGGGTGAGTCACGGGTTGGACGCTGACCGGTTTCGTCACGTCGAGTGCCGGCGTTGGTCGGCGCCAGCAGTCACGTCGACCTCAGATGGGTCCGTCGTGCTCAACCCACACTCACCTCACCAGTGATCCGGCCGACGGCACGCAGGTCGGAGCTCCACAGCCTGCAAGGTGCGCCAACGCCCCGGCAGTGCCGTAGAACTTGGCGAGACTGATCTCGGTCTTCATCGAGACGCTGGCCTGGGACTTGGCGCCGCGAATCTGGATCAGCGCAGCCGACACGTCGCTCAGCAGCGCCGGATCCCCGCTCATGATCACTTCATCGCTCACGGGCCAGCTGCTCCGGTGGATCGAGCCTTCCTTCCACCAGGACCACACCTCCTCGGTGACGTACGGCATGATCGGCGCGAACAGCCGCAGCACGATGTCCAACGTGAGCGTCAAGGTTGCCCGGGCCGACGCAGCACCGGAGTCCTCGGCAGGGCCGTACGCACGCTCCTTGACCAGTTCCAGGTAGTCGTCGCAGAACTGCCAGAAGAACTGCTCGGTACTCTCCAGAGCGCTGGTGTAGTCGTACGCCTCGAACGATCTGGTCGCATCGGTGATCAAGGTCGCGAGCTGGGCGAGCAGCGACAGATCGGCTTGCTCGGTGATCACCGCCGAGTCGCTGACCGCGCCGGCGCCCAGAACGAACTTGCTCGCGTTCAGCACCTTCAGTGCCAGCCGCCGGCCGACCTTCATCTCTCGCTGATCAAAGGGCGAATCCAGCCCTGGCCGGATCTTGGCGGCGCGCCAGCGTACGGCGTCGGAACCGTAGCGTTCCAGCACATCTGTCGGCACCACCGTGTTGCCCTTGGACTTGCTCATCTTCTTGCGATCGGGATCCATCACGAAGCCGCTGATCATGGAACGCAGCCAGGGCAGCGAGTGGTTCTCGAAGTGAGCACGCACCACGCGGGAAAACAGCCAGGTGCGAATGATCTCGTGAGCGTGGGTGTTCAGATCCATCGGAAATGTGAGGGCGAACAATTCCGGATCACGTTCCCAGCCGCACGCGATCTGCGGCGTCAGCGAGGACGTCGCCCAGGTATCCATCACGTCCGGGTCGGCGATGAAGCCGCCGGGCTTGCCTCGCTCGGATTCGGTGAAGCCCGGAGGGACGTCCGAGCTCGGGTCCACCGGCAGGCTGTCTTCGCCGGCGAGGATCGGGTGGTCGTAGTCGGGATCGCCCTCAGCGTCGAGGGTGTACCAGACCGGGAACGGGACCCCGAAGAACCGTTGCCGCGAGATCAGCCAGTCGCCGTTGAGACCGCTCACCCAGTTGTCGTAGCGATACTTCATGTGCGGCGGGATCCAGCCGAGCTCCGCGCCACGCTCCAGCATCACGCGCTTGAGATCATCGTCGCGACCGCCGTTGCGGATGTACCACTGGCGGGTGGAGACGATCTCCAGCGGCTTGTCGCCCTTCTCATAGAAGTTGGCCTTGCGCAGAGTCGGCGTCGGTTCACCGTCAAGATCACCGGATGCGCGCAGCGCAGCCACGACCGACTCCCGCGCAGCTAAAGATCGTCTTGCCGGCAATCGCCCGCCAGGCGTCGTCGTCGTCGATCCATTCCGGCCGATCGCGCATGATCCGACCATCGCGACCGATGATCACTCGGGCGGGCAGTTGCAGCTCGCGCCACCAGGTGACATCGGTCAGATCACCGAAGGTGCAGCACATCGCGATCCCAGCGCCCTTCTCGGGCTCAGCGGCCGGATGGGCGAGCACGGGCAGCTCGACTCCGTAGAGCGGGCTGCTCACGGTCGCGCCGAAGAGTGGCTGGTAGCGCTCGTCCTCGGGATGGGCGATCAGGGCCACGCACGCGGCAATGAGCTCGGGCCGGGTGGTCTCGATATAGACCGGACCGTTGGGGCCCTGGAACGCCACCCGATGATAGGCGCCGGGATAATCACGGGCGTCAAGCTCCGCTTGGGCAACCGCAGTCTGGAAGGTCACATCCCACAGCGTCGGGGCCTCGGACAGATAAGCCTCGCCGCGCGCGACATTGCGAAGGAATGCCTTCTGCGCAACCACGATCGAGCTCGTCGCCGATCGTGGTGTAGAGGCTGGACCAGTCCACGCTCAGCCCCACTCGGCGCCACAAGTCCTCGAATGCCTTCTCGTCCACATGGGTCAGCTCGTGGCACAGCTCGACGAAGTTGGGCCGGCTGATCCGCAGCTCGTGCTTCGGGTCGGGCTTCTCCGGCGGCGTGAAGTCGGGGTCGTACGGCACCGCTCGGGTCGCAGCGCACGCCGTAGAAGTTCTGGACGCGGCGCTCGGTCGGCAGCCCGTTGTCGTCCCAGCCGATCGGATAGAAGACGTGCTTGCCTCGCATCCGCTGGAAGCGCGCGATCAGATCGGTGTGGGTGTAGGAGAAGACGTGGCCGACATGCAGTGAGCCCGACACGGTCGGCGGGGGAGTGTCGATGCTGTACACCTCGGCCCGGCTGGCGGGCCGGACGAACGCGTAGGTGTCGTCGGCCTTCCAGCGCGCGACCCACTTGTCCTCCAGACCCTCCAGCGCCGGCTTCTCCGGTACGCCCGCGCCGGTCGGTCGGCGCGTCGGTTCGGGGCTCAGCGGAGTGGTCATGATCTTGATCCTAGAGAAGTCAGGTACGGCGGACATGCGAGTTTCACGCTGCGGCTGCCTACTTTGGCGGAGTCACGAGGGGGTTTCCCGTTTTCAGCTCGGGAAAATAGCTGAAGTCACGATCAGCTGTCCACAGCTCGAAACCCCGTGGCCAATGCTATAGCAGCCGTCGTAGCCCAAAGACGGCATTCCACGCTGCATGTGATGCCGACGCTGACGACTTGCCGGAGCCAACGAGAACGGCTCGGGTCCTAGACTTTGGGCGTCATGCCTGCCGAACAAACTCACGCCGAGATCGTCGCCGCGCTCACCAGCCGGTGGCCCGAACATCGCCCAGCACCCAGCCTCGGCCGGATCCGGGCACTGACCGAGCTGCTCGGAGATCCACAACGGGCGTACCCAGTCATCCACCTGACGGGCACCAACGGCAAGGGCAGTACCGCGGCGATGATCGAATCGCTGCTGCGGGCCGATGGCCTTCGTACCGGTCGATTCACCAGCCCGCACGTGATGAGCGTGACGGAGCGGATCACCATTGACGGGCGAGCCGATCAGCGATGAGCGCTTCGACGAGTTGTGGCGGGAGATCGAGCCGTACGTTGCACTCGTCGACGAGCGCAAGATCGACGGCGTCTCGATGACCTTCTTCGAGATCATCACGGCGATGGCGTACGCCGCATTCGCCGATGCGCCGGTCGATGTCGCGGTCGTGGAGGTCGGCTTAGGTGGCGCCTGGGACGCGACCAATGTGGCCGATGCCGACGTTGCCGTGGTCACCCCAATCGATCTTGATCACACTCACTTGCTGGGACGCACCATCGCCGAGATCGCGCGAGAGAAGGCCGGCATCATCAAGCCGGGCGCGCATGCCATTCTGGCCGGCCAGAGTGTCGAGGCCGCGGAGATCCTGCTTGCCCGCTGCGCCGAGGTCGGCGCGCTGCCGCAGCGCGAGGGCATCGACTTCGGCGTCATCGACCGCAAGCTCGCGGTGGCTGGGCAGCTCATCCGGCTCAGCGGTGCGGATGGCCCGGTGGATGAGATCTTCCTGCCTCTCTATGGTGCCACACCAGGCCGCGAACGCGGCGCAGGCGCTCGCCGCGGCCGAGGCGTTCCTCGGGCTGAAGGCGCTGCACCCTGACGTCGTACGCGAGGGCTTCGCCCAGGTCCACGTCCCTGGCAGGTTGGAACTCGTACGCCGCTCGCCGCCCGTGGTGCTCGATGCCGCGCACAACCCGCACGGCGCCCGAGCGGCGGCCGCGGGGATCACCGAAGCCTTTGCCTTCACCCCGCTGATCGGCGTCGTCGCGGTCATGGCCGACAAGGATGCGCGCGGCATTCTCGAGGTCTTCGAAGAGATCATGAACCACGTCGTGATCACTCAAGTCGCCTCGACCTCGCGCGGCATGCCGGCCGAAGCGCTGGGCGAGCTGGCGGCGGAGGTCTTCGGCGCCTCACGCGTCACTGTGGTTCCCCGGCTGGACGACGCGATCGAACGGGCGGTGGCGCTGGCAGAAGAGGACGGCGTCGGCTCCTCCGGAGTGTTGATCACCGGATCGGTGGTTGCCGTCGGTGAGGCACGCACCCTGCTTGTCGGCAACGAGCCGGTACTCGTGCCTGCAGCCAGCGAGGACCTCGACGACGATCTGGGACGCGGACTATTCCGAAAACGGCCACGACACCGGCCAGGACTGGCGGTGATCACCCTCAGCACCGGCAACCCGATGCGGGTGGTGCTGATGACTGTGCTGATCTTCGAGGTGATCGTGTTCGGCCTCGCTATCCCGGTCATGATCTTCATCTCCGACGTGCCGGCCGCAGCGGCCGCCGGATTCGGAGGTGGCACGGCATTGCTTGCCCTCGTAGCGGCTGGGTTGCTTCGCTACCGGGTGGGCTACGTTCTCGGCTGGCTGACCCAGCTTGCCGGCCTCGCGCTGGGCTTGCTGACCCCGACGATGTTCATTGTCGGGGCGTTGTTTGCGGCCGTCTGGGTGCTCGCGTTCGCGCTGGGAAAGAGGCTGGATTCCCGTATGGAGACATCGCCGGAGGGCGGCGATCTTTGAGCTGCTCGCGCATCGCGCGCTGGATGCGCGATTTCCGACGCTCGCGGCTCGCGTATCCCCTAGGGTGCTGGCATGACTTACGTCGCACCGCCCGTGCCAACCCAGCGTTCCTTCGTGCTGATCAAGCCTGATGCTGTACGCCGCGGTCTTGCCGGGGCGATCATCAGCCGCTTCGAATCCAAGGGGCTGACGATTGTGGCGATGGAGCTGCGGCAGATGACCGGTGAGCTCGCCGACCAGCTCTACGCGGAGCACGTCGAGCGACCCTTCTACCCGCCGCTGCGGTTGTTTGTCACGTCCGGCCCCTCGGTAGCCATGGTTGTTGAAGGTGACGAGGCCATCGATGTCGTACGCACGATGAACGGCGCGACCGACGGCCGCAAGGCAGCGCCCGGGACCATTCGCGGCGACTTCGCTTTGTCCAACCGGGAAAACCTGGTCCACGGCTCCGACTCTGCTGAGTCGGCGAAACGTGAGATCGCGCTGTGGTTCCCTGACCTGGCTTAGTAGTCCAGCGCCGCTCCAAGTCCACGCTGGTTTGCGAGCATCTCCCACGCAAAGCTCGCCGTTAGGCTGGGACGGTCATGACGACGATCGCGACCGGCCCGTCTTCGGTCTTCCCTCGCCTCGAACCGCTGCTCGCGCGGGTCAGCAAGCCCATCCAGTACGTCGGTGGAGAGCTGAACAGCGTGACCAAGGAGTGGGAGTCAGTCGAGGTCCGCTGGTGTCTCAGCTATCCGGACGCGTACGAGGTGGGACTGCCCAATCAAGGGCATCGCGATCTTGTACGAGGTCCTCAACGAGCAGGACTGGATCCTTGCCGAGCGGACGTACGCGGTGTGGGCCGACATGGAAGCGCTGATGCGCGAGCACGGCGTGCCGCAATTCACCTTGGACTCGCACCGCCCAGTCGGCGAGTTCGACGTCTTTGGGCTGAGCTTCGCCACCGAACTCGGCTACACCAACATGCTCACCGAGCTCGACCTGGCCGGCATCCCGATCCATGCCGCAGATCGCCGAGAGCACGACCCCATCGTTCTGGCGGGCGGGCATGCGGCGTTCAACCCCGAACCGATCGCTGACTTCCTTGATGCCGCGGTACTCGGCGACGGCGAGCAGATCGCGCTGACGATCTCGGTGGCGATTCGGGAATGGAAGGCCGAGCGGCCGCCCTGGCGGTCGTGATGGCCTGCTGCTGCGACTGGCGGCGGGTGGTGGCGTCTATGTGCCGAAGTTCTACGACGTCGACTACCTGCCCGACGGCCGGATCCACCGGGTGGCACCGAATCGGGAGGGCGTACCGTTCCGCGTCTCCAAGCACACGCTGATGGACCTCGACGATTGGCCGTATCCCAAGAAGCCGCTCGTGCCGCTCGCCGAGACGGTGCATGAGCGCTATGCCGTTGAGATCTTCCGCGGCTGCACCCGCGGCTGCCGGTTCTGCCAGGCCGGAATGATCACTCGGCCGGTCCGCGAGCGCAGCATCGAGGTCATCGGTGCCATGGTGCAGCGCGGGATCGAGACGACGGGCCTGGAGGAGGTTGGGCTGCTGAGCCTGTCCAGCAGTGATCATTCCGAGATCGGAGAGATCACTCGGCAGCTGGCCGATCGCTATGAGGGCAGCAACGTTTCGCTTTCCCTGCCGAGCACCCGGGTCGATGCGTTCAATGTCGACCTCGCCAACGAGCTGTCCCGCAACGGCCGTCGCTCTGGGCTCACCTTCGCCCCCGAGGGCGGCACCGAGCGGATGCGCAAAGTGATCAACAAGATGGTCACCGAGGACGATCTGATCCGCACGGTCGCGGCGGCGTACTCGCAAGGCTGGCGGCAGGTCAAGCTGTACTTCATGTGCGGGCTGCCGACCGAGACCGACGAGGACGTGCTGGCGATCGCGAAGCTCGCCAAGCGGGTGATCGCCACGGGTCGGGAAGTCAGCGGACGGCGGGATATCCGCTGCACGGTGAGCATCGGCGGCTTCGTGCCCAAGCCGCACACGCCGTTCCAGTGGGCCGCGCAGTGTGATCATGAAACCGTGGATGCCCGGCTCGGCAAGCTCAGGGATGCGATCCGCGGTGATCGGGAGTACGGCCGGGCCATCGGTTTTCGTTACCACGATGGGAAGCCGAGCATCATCGAAGGATTGCTGAGCCGCGGCGATCGCCGTGTTGGCAAGATCATCGAGGCGGTCTGGCGGGACGGCGGCCGGTTCGATGGCTGGAGCGAGCACTTCTCCTACGAGCGCTGGGCGGCATGCGCCGAACAATGCTTGGAGGGCAGCGGGGTTGATCTTGACTGGTACACCACCCGAGAGCGGGAGTACGCCGAGGTGCTGCCGTGGGATCACCTGGATGCGGGCCTTGATCGCGAGTGGCTGTGGGAAGACTGGCAGGACGCTCTTGGATGAGGTCGAGGTGCAGGACTGCCGGTGGACACCCTGCTTTGAATGCGGGGTCTGCCCAGAGTTGGACACCACCATCCAGATTGGCCCGACGGGTCGCAAGCTCCTGCCGCTGACGCCGGTCGCTGATCTGTCCAAGACCAGATAGAGCGCGCTCTGACCTAACCGCCTCTGACAGCTCACTGGCGATCCAAACTAGGTACAGCGGTTAAGCTCGGGCCTGTGGCGCCGACCTCTCGCACCCAGCCTGAGCAGCACGCGCCGCCGGTGCAGTGGCTACGCGTCAAGTACGCCAAGCGCGGCCGCGCCCGCTTCACCAGCCATCGGGACTTCGGGCGGGCGTTCGAGCGGGCACTGCGCCGGGCCGGAGTGCCCATGGCGTACTCGTCGGGATTCTCGCCGCATCCTCGGATCTCGTACGGGAACGCGGCTCCGACCGGCGCCGCAAGCGAGGCGGAGTACCTAGAGATCGGGCTGGCGGCGGTGTGCGATCCAGACAAGGTGCGAGACGCACTCGACGCCTCCCTGCCACCGGGACTTGATGTGCTAGAGGTCGTCGCTGCGACACACGGGACGTTGGCGGATGAGCTGACCGGGTCTCGCTGGCAGGTGGAGCTGCCTGGGCTGCCCGCGGCCACTCTGAAGGCGGCAGTCGAGGCCTTTCTCGCCGCGGATGCGGTGCTGGTGCAGCGGATGACCAAGACAGGCATGCGGGAGTTCGACGCTCGGGCCGCGGTCGTCCAGCTTGACGTTGAGAACGCTCGGCTGATCGTGACCTTGGCGCACCAGATACCGCTGGTCCGGCCCGATGACGTGCTGGCCGGTCTGCGGTCAGTGAGTCCGGAGTTTGCGCCCATTGACCCGCCTGTGGTGACCCGGCTCGCCCAGGGGCAGGCTCGATCGGGAGTCCGGAACGATCACCGAGCCCGGACGTTAGGCCGCGCCGCGGCACTGGCGCGAGCGGCAGCGCATCGCTCGGGACTCAGATTCTGTGTGCCGTGTGTGATACTGGAGACGGCTTGGACGCCACGTGCGTCGAGTCTCGATGGCAGACATTGCGCGACGTGACAGGTCGCGACAACAGGTGGATGCTGATCCTCCACCGCGACGAGCAGGGCTTCGAGTGGACGTAGCCAGCGCTTGACCGCGGGAGGGTCGGACTCACCACATCGATTCCGCAAGCTTCCGCAGCCCGGCCACGTGCCGTCGCAGCGAACGAGAAAGCGCGCTGAATGCGCCATAGAGGAGTCTGATGCTCGACCCCGACGAGCCCGACACGCATACCCAAAACCCGATCGAACCACCTCCAGCTCCACCCGCTCCGCGGCGCCGGCGGGCGGCCAGCCGACCAGCCGGCCCGCCATCTTCGGCACTGAACGCACCAGAGATCGAGAGCAGCCGAGGGGGCAGAGATATTGCCAGAGCCACTGAAGGGCGCCCTCGCGGAGGAAGCGACACGGAGAGCTGACCTCGTACCCGAGAGCGACCTCGCGCCGCACGCCGAAGCCCGCGAAGCTGAGGTCGGATCCGAGACCGAGATGCGAGCCGCGGGGATCCAAGAATCTGAGGCCACTTCCGAAGCGGAGATCGGCCCCGAAGCTGAGATCGCCCCCGAAGCCGAGCTCGAGCCGCCAGTCGAGCCCACGCCGCCGGCAGCGAAGAGCACCAAGAAGACTGCCGCGAAGCGCGCCACCAAGAAAGCGCCTGCGGAGAGTCCCGGCGAAGGCGAGGTGCCGCCCAAGCCCACACGTAAGCGCTCGGCCAAGAAGGCGGCAGCCATGGCCGCCGAGCCTGTCGTGAGCGATGAAGCTCCGACGCTTCCGACTGAACCAGAGCAACCCGCCGCGCCGCTAGAGATCGAGCCGGCCTCCGAGGCCGACGTAGCCGAGACCGCCTCGACAGATGATCGGCCGAGTTGGCGAGCTCCGCCCGGTGAGGAAGTGGCGGAGTCACCCGCGGAGGCAGCGACCGGAGTCGGCCGAGGACGGGGCATCTGAAAGCGAACCGGACGAGGGCCGCCGTCGTCGACGGCGTCGCGGAGGTCGTCGCCGTCGGCGTACCGGCAGCGACGAGGCTGCGTCCACCGAGGGGCCGAGGCCGAGGAGCCGGAGGAAGACGAAGCGGCCGAAGTCGCCGAACAGGTGGCCGATGGTGGCGTGGATACCAACGGTGAGGGCCCGCGCAGACGCCGCCGCCGCCGTCGCCGCAGGGGCGAGGAAGCCAGCTCAGCCCCAGACGACCCGACTGACACCGTCGTCCGAGTGCGCGAGCGGGTGCGCGACCAGCCAAGAAGCCGACCGAGGTTGTCGGGATCGACGGCTCGACCCGGATGGAGGCCAAGCGGCAGCGGCGCCGCGAGGGCCGCGAGGCAGGTCGGCGGCGTACGCCGGTCCTGAGCGAGGCTGAGTTCCTCGCACGGCGCGAATCGGTGGTTCGCAAGATGATCATCAGGCAACGCGAGAACTTGCCCAGATCGCGGTACTGGAGGACGACATCCTGGTCGAGCACTACGTCGACCGCGCCTCCGCAGCTTCCTTGATCGGCAACGTCTACCTCGGCCGGGTGCAGAACGTGCTGCCATCGATGGAGGCGGCTTTCGTCGACATCGGCCGGGGTCGCAATGGAGTGATCTACGCGGGGGAGATCGACTGGGACTACTTCGGCGCCGAAGGCCAGAATCGCAAGGTCGAGAAGGTGCTCAAGTCGGGCCAGACGATCTTGGTCCAGGTGACCAAGGACCCGGTCGGCGCCAAGGGCGCGCGGCTGACCAACCACGTCTCGATCCCAGGCCGCTACATCGTCTACGCGCCGGGCGGCCACCTCTCGGGAATCTCCCGGAAGCTGCCCGAGAGCGAACGCCGGCGGCTCAAGGAGATCCTTGTCCGACTCTGGTCGGCGAGTCCGCCAGCGTGATTGTCCGCACGGCTGCCGAGGGAGCAAGCGAAGAAGAGCTGATCCGCGATGTCAATCGGCTGAAGGCGCAGTGGGAGGACATCGAGCGGAAGGTCGCCGCGGGCAATGCGCCACAGCTGCTCTACGCCGAGCCCGACCTCACCGTACGCATTGTCCGCGACCTCTTCACCGAAGACTTCTCGGAGTTGATCATCTCGGGCAACGGCGGAATCACCGACGCGTACGACTCGGTCGAGGCATACGTCTCGCATGTCGCGCCGCACCTGAAGGATCGGCTGCGCCGCTGGGAGAGTGATCATGATCTTTTCGCCGAGTACCGGCTGGACGAGCAGATTGCGAAGGCCTTGGAGCGCAAGGTGTTCCTGCCTTCGGGCGGTTCGTTGATCATCGACCGCACCGAGGCGATGACGGTGATCGACGTCAATACCGGCAAGTTCACCGGCACCGGCGGCAACCTCGAGGCGACGGTCACCAGCAACAACCTGGAGGCGGCCGAGGAGATCGTGCGGCAGCTGCGACTTCGCGATATCGGCGGCATCATCGTGATCGACTTCATCGACATGGTGCTGCCCAGCAACCGGGAGCTGCTGCTGCGCCGGCTCGTCGAGTGCCTAGGACGGGACCGCACTCGGCACCAGGTGGCCGAGATCACCAGCCTGGGTCTGGTTCAGATGACTCGCAAGCGGATCGGCACCGGACTGCTGGAAGCGTTCAGCACCGAGTGTCCGCGCTGCCACGGCCGCGGCTACGAGCTGCACGACATGCCGGTCGAGTCACAACGACAGGCAGATGGCGGAGCGCGCGACTCGCGTCCCCGCGACCGTCGGGCCAACGCATCATCAGCCAGTTCCGAGAAGGCCACGGACAAGGCGATCTCGGCGGCGCCAGACGGATGAGAATGCGAGAAGCACGCCCGAGGAGCGCCCGGCCGCACGCAGTCGGCGGGGCGGGCGCAGCCGCCGCAATGCGGCAAGTCAGCGAACAGAATTCGGCGACTACCGCAGGTCGAGCCGGTGGAGGTCAGCTGATCGATCAGCGTCAACGCCGACCCAGCCCGACACCGCTCGTCGTCGCCATTGTCGGGGCCGGGCCGGCGGGGATCTACGCCGCCGAGGCCCTCAGCCAGCAGACTGATGTCCCGGTGGAGGTCGCCGTCATCGACCGGCTCCCAGTGCCGTTCGGGCTGGTCCGCTACGGCGTGGCGCCCGACCATGACTCGATCCGCTCGATCCGCAACACGCTGGAGCGCACGCTGGAAAGGCCGTCTGTCCGTTTCTACGGCGATGTGGCCATCGGCTCCGACCTCAGCGTTGCCGAGCTTCGCGAGTCGGTTGACGCGTGATCTACGCGTACGGGGCGGGCACCGACAGACGGCTGGAGATCCCTGGCGAGCAGCTGCCGGGAAGCATCGCCGCAGCTGAGCTCGTGGCGTGGTACTGCGGTCATCCCGATGTCCATCCCGATACCGACCAGCCCAGCAACAATGATCATCTCGTGGCGGCCGAGATCGACGAGCTGATCAGCACGTCACGCCACGCCGTGGTCGTCGGCGTCGGCAATGTCGCCCTCGACGTGGCACGGGTGTTGATCAAGACTGTCGATCAGCTCGACGACACGGATATGGCCGATGAGGTACTGGAATCCCTGTCTCGCAAGAACATCACCGATGTTCACGTGCTCGGCCGCCGCGGGCCGGCGTACACAGCCTTCACCACCAAAGAGCTTCGTGAGCTCGGGCAGCTAGACGATGTTGATGTGATCATCGACCCGGCAGACCTCGAGCTGGATCCGTCCAGCCAGGCGGTCGTGCAACAGAACAAGGTCGCGGCCCGCAATCTCGCGGTGTTGCGGGACTGGGCGGCACGGCCGCTGAGCGGCGCCTCCCGGCGGATCAGCTTTCACTTCTGGAGCCGACCGACAAAGATCATCGGCAGTGATCGGGTGACCGCGGTCGAGGTCGAACGGACCATGATCAATTCTGACGGCTTCGTGGTTGGCACCGGCCGCCGACCAGACGCTGCCCGCCGATCTTGTGGTGCGTTCGGTCGGCTATCGCGGCCTGCCGCTGCTCGGTATTCCCTTCGACGAGCAGCACCGGGACGAGTGCCACATGCCGAAGGCAGAGTGATCCGCGACGGCGGATTCTCACCGGACGAGTACGTGACCGGCTGGATCAAGCGGGGGCCGACGGGAGTGATCGGCACCAACAAGTCCGATGCCGTTGAGACGGTGACCTCGCTGTTGGCCGATGTGCACGATGGTGCGGTCCAGGCCCATGGGCGGTCCGGGAAGCTGGACCGGCTGCTCGCGCAACGGGGCATCCATGCGCTGGGCATGCCAGCATGGCACCGGATCGACGCAGCGGAGATGGAGCTTGGTGCCAGCCATGGTCGGCTGCGCACCACACTCGCCCACCGCCGCGAGCTGCTTGCAGCCGCGGCCGATAGGCAACGCGCTGATCAGCCGATCGGACCTCAGCCGCGCGTCGACACGCCAGAATGAGTCGTGTGACAGCAGAAGAACAGCGATCCCGCAGGATTCGGTGGGCCGAGCAACGGCGTGTGGTGTGGCGACGCCAGTCCGGCCATGGTGGCGCGGCTGGCCCGCCTCGGATTCGATTGGGTGTGCCTGGACACTCAACATGGCGGGTATTCACGTACCGAGATCATCGATGCTGCCCGCAGCTTCCCATCGGGGCTCGCCGACCTAGTGGTGCGGGTTCCCTCGTGTGACTTCGCTGCCATCGGCGCCGCGTTGGATGCCGGAGCCCGGGCAGTGATCGTCCCTCAAATAGAGTCCGCAGCAGACGCAGCAGCGTGCAGTTGCTGCAACCTTCTACCCGCCGATCGGTGCACGAAGTTGGGGCCAGCTCGGCCGCATGTGGGACGGTACGACGCTCACGGCAGAGGAGGCCAACAGCAGCACACGCTGCGCTGTGATGATCGAGTCGGCCTCCGCACTTGCTCGCGTCGAGGAGATCGCGGCGGTGGATGGAGTCGATCAGCTGTTCGTCGGGCCGTACGACCTCTCCCTCTCTCTTGGTACGACGGTGCAGGCGCTGCTCGATGACGATTCCGAGACAAACCCTCTTGGCGCGGATCGTGCAGACGGCGGCGGCGTACGGACGCGTCGTGGGTGGCTTCGCCGGCACCCCTGATCTTGCTGATCGCTTCCGGGAACGCGGCATCTCGTGCGTCGCGGTGGCCACCGATCTCTGGATCACGGCTGAGGGCGCCCGCGCCGCCCTTCGCATCGGCTCGAGTCTCAGCTGACGAAGATCTACGGTCACGTTCCTTGCCGTACGTTGTCCACCGGGTTGCTAGCTGTGCAGACCACTCGCACAATCAGCCCCCAACAGCGACGTGCTCAACGCCGAGTCGAGCCCCGAGTCAGCCGAAGGCCGAGTATCGCGATCCACAGGAACAACACGGACACGAAGATCCGCTGCACGAGACCGTTCCAGGTACCGGCGGGCGCGATCACGTAGAGGACGAGCAGGGCAAACCCGAGCAACCCGGTGACGATCGAGTAGGCCCGCAGCGGACGCCAGTGATCATCCCGTCCGAACGCCCTGGCGAGCACCAGGGGCGCGGCGATCAACGCCACGAAGATGATCAAGCTGACGTTGTCATGAACCTCGTGATGCCAGGACACCTCGCCGGCGTCGTCCCGGGCAGCGCAGGCCGGCAGTTCGCTACTGCAGTCGTTGCGCGCCAACCCGGCCACCATGAGACCGATACCTGCGATGACGAGGAGAACTGACCCGATCACTGCAGATGGGTATCTGAGAGCGCTGGCCAAACCTGCGGCCAGGGCAACTGTTCCCACGCCAAGCAGCACGAAGCCGGTGATCATGATCCAGGCGTGCTGCGCGTCCAAGGCCGCCAGCGCGCTGATGTCCTCCTGCTTGGCGCTGTACTCATCTTGGACAAGACCGCCGACAAGCCAGGCGAGCGTAAAGGCGATCGGGCCGGCCAGAGCAAGTCGACCAAGCCAAACCCTGCGGCTTGCCCTCATGCGTGCAACCTACTGCCCGAGTGCCCTGTCCGAGGCTAATTCGTCCAAGCTAAATAGGGATGTGATCAGCGCGGTTCGTACGTGCCGATGATCACGCCCTTGGATGTGGTCAGGCTGTCGACGAGCTCGAGGTCGGCGCCAGGTCCGCGATCATCGAAGAGGCGACGACCTTGACCGAGCACGAGGGGATGGATCAGCAGCACGTAACGATCGATCAGCCCGGCCGCCAGCAGGGATCTCACCAGCTCGCCGCTGCCGACAATGCCGAGGTCGGGGCCGGATTCGGCCTTGAGCTTGGCGACAGTGGCCGCTCGGGTCGCCGGATAGCAAGATCGAGTTCTCCCAGGGGAGCGGCTCGGTGAGCGTGCTGGAGACGACGTACTTGGTCGCCTGATTCAGGTACGGCGTAAACGGGTTGTCTGTCTGTCGCGGCCAGTATCCAAAGAAGTCCTCGTACGTGCGGCGGCCGAACAACATGGTCCCCGACGAGGCCATGCCTTCGCCCATCTTCTGAGCCATGACGTCGTCGTTGTACGGCACCGCCCATCCGCCACGGTCAAAGCCCCCTCGGATGTCCTCATCCGGTCGACCGGGAGCCTGGATGACTCCGTCGAGCGACATGCTCAAAGTGGCCGAAATAGTGCGCACGATTTCCTCCTTGCATCCAATGGCAAGCTGTCCCCGCGCGGATACCCAGGCGGTTTGACCCCGTTAGGAGCGGCCGCGTACCCTAGACCCTCGGTGCGCACGCTTCGGCGGGCGCCTTGCGTGTGCCCTCAAATCCTTGTGTTGCACACCACCCAATCAGACAGCAAGAGAGAGCAGGTCAGGCGTGTACGCGATCGTGCGGAGTGGCGGCCGCCAGCACAAGGTCGCTGTCGGCGACGTCCTCGAGATTGACCGCCTCGACGACTGCGGTCGGTTCCAGCATCAGCCTGACACCGCTGCTGCTCGTCGACGGCGACAGCCGTCACCTCAGATGCATCGGCGCTCGGCTCGGCATCGGTGACCGCCGAGGTGCTTGCCGAGACCAAGGGTCCGAAGATCCGCATCCTGAAGTTCAAGAACAAGACCGGCTACCGCAAGCGCCAGGGTCACCGTCAGCGGTACACCAAGGTCATGGTCACAGACATCAAGAGCTGAGGCGACGACATGGCACACAAGAAGGGTGCGTCCTCGACCCGAAACGGTCGGGACTCCAATTCGCAGCGGCTCGGCGTCAAGCGGTTCGGCGGCCAGCTGGTCAACGCCGGCGAGATCATCGTCCGGCAGCGCGGTACCCACTTCCACGCGGGCGACGGTGTCGGCCGCGGGTGGCGACGACACCTTGTTCGCGCTGGTCGCGGGCCAGGTTGAGTTCGGCACTCGGCGGGGTCGTCGGGTCGTCAATGTGACGCCCAGCGCATCAGATTCTGCGTCCAATCTTTCAGGGCCAGCCGAGGCCACCACCTCGGCAAAGTAACCACATACCACACATCGCCGAAAGGGTGGCCCAAGCATCTGGGCCACCCTTTGCGCGTTTCTGATCACTGAGAGGAGGCTTCAGCCATGGCCATCCCCACCTTCGTGGACCAGGTCACGCTGCACGTGTACGGCGGCAACGGCGGCCACGGCTGCGCCTCCATCCATCGTGAGAAGTTCAAGCCGCTCGGCGGCCCCGACGGCGGCAACGGCGGGGACGGCGGCTCGGTGATCCTTCGTGTTGATCACCGGCTGACCACCCTGGTTGACTACCACCGGCAGTCACATCGGCGAGCGACCAACGGCGAGCCGGGTCGCGGCGACCACGCCAACGGCGCCCGCGGAGAGGACGTCCTCCTCCCAGTACCCAACGGCACGGTGGTCACCGATGCCGACACCGGTGAGCTAAGTCGCCGACTTGACGGCCGACGGCGCTGAGATTGTCGTCGCGCAGGGTGGCCGTGGCGGACTCGGCAATGCGGCGCTAGCTTCACCGAGCCGGAAGGCGCCTGGGTTCGCCTTGCTCGGTGAGGAAGGTGAGAACCCGGACGATCAACCTGGAGTTGAAGGTCGTCGCCGATATCGGGCTGGTGGGCTTCCCGAGCGCCGGAAAATCCTCACTGGTGGCGGCGATCTCCCGCGCCAGGCCCAAGATCGCCGACTATCCCTTTACGACCCTGGTGCCCAACCTGGGGGTCGTGGTTGCCGGTGACGTCAGCTTCACGGTCGCCGACGTACCTGGGCTGATCGAGGGCGCCAGCGAAGGACGGGGACTCGGCTTCGACTTCCTGCGCCATATCGAACGATGTGCCGCCATCGTCCATGTGATCGACTGCGCCACCTATCTGCCGGGCCGCGACCCGCTCACTGATCTTGATGTCATCGAGGCTGAGCTCAAAGCGCACGGAGGACTTGAGGACCGGCCGCGGCTCGTCGCCCTGAACAAGATCGACATCCCGGACGCCAGGCAGGTTGCCGACATGGCCTCCGGCGATTTGCATGACCGAGGACTGCAGGTTTTCCCGATCTCCACCAGAAGCGGCGAAGGCATCCGGGAGTTGATCTTCGCGATGGCTCGGCTGGTCAAGGCTCGCCGTGACTCGGCGCCGCCCCCTCCGCCGGCGCGGATCGTCATTCGGCCCAAGCCGCTGGACGGCCGGGCCGAGTTCAGCGTGGAGCGTGAGGGTGAGCTGTGGCGGGTGCGCGGCGACAAGCCGGAGCGGTGGGTACAGCAGACCGACTTCGCCAACGCCGAGGCTGTTGGCTACCTCGCCGACCGGCTGAATCGGATTGGCATCGAAGACCGGCTGCTCGAGCTGGGCGCCCAGCCCGGCGATGGTGTCGCCATCGGCGGCGCGAACGCGGTGATCTTTGACTTCGCCCCGCAGATCGAGATCGGCGCGGAGATCCTCAGCCGTCGCGGCGAGGACCAGCGGTTGAGCGAGGAACGACCCGCCGCCCGGCGTCGGCGGGAGAAGGATCGGGCCTACCACGCCGCCGACGATCGAGAAGAGGCTCCGGATCTTGACCCGTCGACGGGTTCAGCGGATCCGGTGACGAGTCCGGATAGGCGCGAAGCCGGGCTCGGACGATGATGCGTGACGAGATCGCAGGCGCCCGCCGGGTCGTGGTCAAGGTCGGTTCATCGTCGCTGACCACGGCCGAGGGCGGCATCGACCCGCAACGGATCGAGCAGCTGGTCGGCGTACTGGCGCAGGCGAGGCTGGCCGGGCGCGAGATTGTCCTGGTCTCATCCGGTGCCATCGCAGCCGGCCTTTCACCGCTCGGGACTCAAGATCGCGGCCGCGCGACCTCGCCACCCAGCAAGCGGCCGCCTCGGTCGGTCAGGGGCTGCTGATGGGCTACTACACGCAGCTCTTCGACGGGTACGGGCTTCGGGTGGGTCAGGTGCTGCTCACTGCCGACGACGTGACGCGCCACTCGCACTATCGCAACGCGTACCGGACCTTCGGCCGGCTGCTGGAGCTCGGTGTGGTGCCGATCGTCAATGAGAACGACACGGTTGCCACGCACGAGATCAGGTTCGGCGACAACGACCGGCTGGCCGCGCTGGTGGCGCATCTGGTCCACGCCAATGCTCTGGTGCTGCTCAGCGACGTTTCGAGCGCTCTACACCATGAACCCAGCCAAGCCCCGAGGCGCGCAAGATCAACGAGGTGTGGCGCGAGGCCGATCTCGCCGGTGTCGACATTGCTGACCCGCGGCACCGCGGTCGGCACGGGCGGCATGATCACCAAGATCGACGCCGCGCGGATTGCCACCTCGGCCGGGATTCCGGTTGTACTGACCACCGCCGAGCAGGCGGCGGCAGCACTGGCGGGTGAGGAAGTCGGGCACGCTGTTCCACCCCACTGGCCGCCGGCGACCGACTCGGCTGCTGTGGCTGCGACACGCCAGCGACGCTCGTGGCACCCTGGTTCTCGACGCGGGCGCCGTCCGTGCGCTGACCCAGCGCAACGCGTCGCTGCTTCCCGGCCGGCATCACCGCCGTACGCGGGCAGTTCTCCTCGGGCGAGCCGGTCGAGTTGGTCGGGCCGGATGGGCTTGGTTGTCGCCCGCGGACTGGTCAACTACGACTCCGACGAACTGCCTGCGCTGCTCGGCCGCAGCACCCGCGACCTCGCCGCCGAGCTGGGTGCCGGCTACGACCGTACGGTCGTGCACCGCGACGCTCTCGTCGTCATCGAGAGCGCCGACACAGCGCCTGACGCCTAGCTGCGAGCGTCGGGAATCGCGCGCCGCCGTGCTGAGGAGGAGGGAGCGGAGGCGTTCTTCCTGCGAGCGAGACGATGGCGATTCACGCGCGATGCGCAGCAGCGCAAAAGCTGCGAGCGTCGGGAATCGCGCGCCGCAGCTGAGGAGGAGGAGCGGACTTTCCTCTGCGAGCGACGACGAAGGAGGCGGATTCCACGCGCGATTGCGCGAGCAGCTCCAAAAAGGGGGCACGATGGTCTGCATCATGACGACGCTCTTCTTCGATCAGTTCGACAGCCAAGTGGGTGTGATCGGTGTCCTTGCGGGGCCCGCCGGCGTACGCGAGGTTGGGTGGCGGCTGCGCCCGCAGGGCGCATCGACCGAGCCCGATGAGACGGTGCAGCGGGCTCTCGGACAGCTGCGGGAGTACTTCGCCGGACAGCGACGCGAATTTGCGCTTCCCCTTGACCTGCCCCAGTTGGAACCTGTCACCGAGGCAGTTCTGCGAGCGCTCAGGACGGTCGGCTATGGGGAGACGATCACGTACGGCGAACTGGCCAAGCTGAGCGGGACTGGAGTGCCAGCGCGCGCGATCGGCGAGATCATGGCTGCCAATCCGGTGCCGATCATCATCCCCTGTCATCGCGTAGTGGCCAGCGATGGACTCGGTGGTTATTCCGGCGGCGACCCTGGCCACCATCTGGAGACCAAGCGTTGGCTGTTGGAGAACGAAGGTGCGCTTCCACCCGCGCTGGTCTAGGGAGTATGTGCCCTGAGCTCGTCGAAGGGCAGGATGTCTGCTGTGCGCTTCGACGAGCTCAGCGCGCATGAAATACACAGCGTTTCCGCAGCGTCCGGCGCGCATAGATTGCTCACATGGACACTCCCGTAACCCGCACGGGCTGCTGTGTCGTCGGCGGCGGCCCGGCAGGCCTGGTCCTCGGCCTCATCCTGGCCCGCGCAGGCGTACGGACAACCGTCCTGGAAAAGCATGCGGACTTTCTCCGTGATTTTCGCGGCGACACCGTGCACGCTTCGACTTTGACCTTGCTGGATGAGCTCGGCCTGGGGGAGCAGTTCGCCGCTCTGCCTCCACGCTGGCTGCAGAAGCTCAGCGTCCAGCTGGACTCCGGCACGTATGGGGTTGCCGACCTGAGCCGGCTGCCGGGCCCGCATCAGCACATCGCTTTGGTCCCGCAGTGGGATTTCCTCAACGTGGTTGCCGATGCCAGTCGTCAGGAGCCCAGTTACGAGCTGATCATGGAGGCTGAGGTCACGGACCTGCTGTGGGAGGGCTCGAGGGTCAGTGGCGTGAGTTACCACCGTGATGGCCGCGACTACCGGTTGGAAGCTGATCTTGTCGTCGCCTGTGATGGACGATCATCCGTGGTACGCAACCGCGCCGGACTGAAGTCGCGGACATTCGGCGTGCCGATGGACGTGCTGTGGTTCCGGCTGCCGCGGCTGGCCGGCGATCCGGAGGGCGCCGTCGGCCGCGTCTCCCGGTCCAACTTGCTGATCATGATCGATCGTGGGGACTACTTCCAGATCGGCCTGGTGATCAAGAAGGGCTCGGCGGCAACCCTCCGCGATCAAGGAATTGAGGCGTTCCGGCACCGGCTACGCAACGTCGTGCCATGGCTGGGAGATCGGGTCGAGCTACTCAGCTCCTTCGACGACATCAGGCTGCTCAACGTGGTGCTCAGCCGGCTGCCGCGCTGGTATCGCGACGGCCTGCTGTGCATCGGCGATGCTGCTCATGCCATGTCACCTGTCGGTGGCGTGGGAATCAATCTCGCCGTGCAGGATGCGGTTGCCGCCGGCCGGATCCTTGCTGAGCCGCTGCGATCCGGAGCAGGTGGTCACGACCGACCTCCGTAAGGTCCAGCGTCGACGCTGGGCGCCGACGGTACTCACTCAGGCCTTCCAGCGGGTTGCGCATCGGTTCGTGGTCGCGACCACCATTGCCGATGAGGAAGCTGATCGGCGACCGACCAGCGCTCCCTTCCCGCTGAGGCTGATGCAGCGTTTTCCTTTACTGCAGGCGATTCCTGGCTACTTCGTCGGCATCGGCCTGTTGCCGGAGCACGCGCCGGATTTCGCCCGCGCGCGTGCGACAGCACAGCTGTAGTCGCTGCGCGTGGTCAGTCCGCGGCGACGAGGCCCCGTACGTGCGTGGTGATCGTTTCGCGCCAGATGCGATCGCACTCCTGCTCAGTCCCCAGCACCCCGCGTAGCTCCAGTGACGTGAGGCCATGCACGATGGCCCACAAACCCTGGAACATTTCATGATCATTGCCCGCGGGTATCTGGCCGATGAGGATCGCGCGACGGATGGTGTCCTGCACGCGGCCAATGGTGCGTTGGACTTGTGGCGGATACGCCATCGCCGTCGCCGGGCCATCGATGGCAACCGGTGTGTAGAGCATCTCGTAGAGGTCGGCTTGCTCGCGCGCGGCGGACCGGTATGCCAGCGCGAGCGGTAGCAGCTCGCTGATCGGGTCATCAGTGGCGGGAACAGCCTCGTGATGACGCACCATCGCCTCGGCGCTGCGGGCACAGAGGACACCAATGAGCTCGGGCAGTCCGCTGAACAGGCTGTAGATCGCGCGCGTGCTCACACCGGCCTCAGCCGCAAGCCCGCGGACCGTCAGCGCCTCGGTCCCTCGGCGTCGGATGATTCCACTCGCCACGCGCAGCAGGTGCTCACGTGTCTCCTCAGTGTGCTCACGCGGTCGGCCCATGCTAGACACAGTATCGCAACAGTGTTACGTTACAGCGATACGAAACGGGACAACGGCCTAGTCAAGCGAGCTGGGAGCTGATCATGACATTTGACGTCATCGTCGTGGGAGCGCGGGTAGCAGGTGCTGCCACTGGAATGTTGCTAGCCCGCGGCGGCTTGCGTGTCCTGGTCGTGGACCAGGCACATTTCCCCAGCGACACGCTCTCCACCCACCAAATCCAGGTGCCCGGTGTGGCCCGCCTTGCGCGATTCGGACTGCTGGACGCGCTGCTGGATGCGGGCACCCCGCCGACCCCGCATGTCCGCTTCCAGGTAGGCAATGCCGTTGTCGAAGGCGGGTTTCCAACCTTCGAGGACGTCAACATGATGATCAGTCCACGACGGACGATTCTCGATGCATTGCTCGTCGATGCAGCGCGCGCCGCTGGGGCCGAGGTACGCGAGGGATGCTCGGTGGTCGAGCTCAGCACAGAACGCGATCGGATTCGCGGAGTTCGATTGCAGGAGAGGCGGAGCGCCGCCACCACCGAGGAGTCGGCGGCTCTGATTGTCGGAGCCGACGGCAAGCACTCCACGATCGCCCGACTTGTCGGCGCAGCCGAGCGCCGTACCGTCGCCCCAGCCACGTTCGCCTTCTACACCTATTGGGACGGTTTGCCCGTCAAGGGTGGCGAGATCTATTCGGGCAACGGCTACGGGGCTAGCGCGTGGCCGACCAATGACGGGCTCACCATGACCTACGTCGCCGGCCGGCTGTCCGACTTCGAAGCGGTCCGACGGGACCCGACGGCTCATCTCCTTGCGACCCTCGACAAGGCCGGAAGCCTCGGTGAACGGGCCCGCGGCGCTGTTCAAGTGGGCCCGACCAGAGGCACCAGCGACTTGCCCAACGTCGTACGCGCTGCTCACGGGCCGGGGTGGGCGCTTGCCGGCGACGCTGGCCTGGTCATGGATCCGATCACCGGCCTTGGAATCGGCCATGCTTTGCGCGATGCCGAATGTCTCACGGAAGCCATTGTGCAGGGGCTCGGCGGCACACGTGATCTTGACAGTGCCTTGACCCGCTACGAGAAGCAACGCAATCGCGACACCAAACCGGCGTTCGAGTGGACGGTGGATCTGGCCCGTTTGCGGGGTGCAAGCGAGATCGAAGAAAGGCTGTTCATGACGATCGGCCAAGACGAAACAGAGGCCGCGAACTTCTTCGGCACGCTCACGGGCGTGGTGCCGATGCGGTCGTTCTTCAGCCCAGCGCACCTGGTTCGGCTGATTGGAGTGAAGGACTTTGTCCGGCTCGCGCGCTCTCGTTCGCGCTAAGCCTCCCGACAGCCGCCCGGGATAGATTTGTGCGGTGACCGTTCAGGAACAGGCTCAGAAGGCGCGAACCGCCGCGTTGGCGTTGAGTAGCGCGACGAGGGCCGCCAAGGACGCAGCCCTGCTCGCGATGGCCGACGCGTTGGCCAAGGCCGAGACGGCGATCTTGGAAGCCAATGACCGCGACGTCGCCCGCGCGGAGGCGAATGGGACCAGCGCGGCCTTGATCGATCGGTTGCGGCTCACGCCGGACCGCATAGCCGGCATGGTCGAGGGCCTACGTGAGCTAGCGGCGTTGCCGGATCCTATCGGCGACGTCGTACGCGGCTGGACCAACGCCAACGGCGTACAGGTGCGCCAGGTGCGAGTGCCCTTCGGCGTCGTGGGCATCATCTACGAGGCACGCCCCAATGTCACTGCCGACGCTGGCGGCATCTGCCTGAAGTCCGGCAACGCCGCCTTGCTCCGGGGCTCGTCCTCAGCCGCGGAGTCGAACGCCGCGGTCGTCGAAGCATTGCAGGCGGGCCTCGCTGACGCCGGATTGCCGGCCGATGCGATTCAGCTCGTGCCTGGTCCGCGGGAGGTTACGAACGAGCTGATGGCCGCCCGCGGGCTGGTCGACGTGTTGATTCCGCGCGGCGGCGCCGGCCTGATCGACAACGTGGTGCGTCACAGCCAGGTGCCGGTCATCGAGACTGGAGTGGGCAACTGTCACGTCTTTGTCGACGCTGGAGCGGATGAGCAGATGGCACTCGACATCCTGATCAACGCGAAGACCCAGCGACCCTCGGTCTGTAATGCAGCCGAGACGCTCCTGGTGCACGCTGACATCGCCGACACTTTCGTGCCGAAGGCCTTGGAGGCGCTCGCTACGCATGGCGTCACCGTGCACGGCGATTCCCGTATGGCGGCGTACGGTGAGGTCGTCCCGGCAGACGAGAGCGATTTTGCCGCGGAGTATCTGTCGTTGGACATCGCCGCGGCGATCGTGGATTCGCTGGACTCGGCGCTGCAGCACATCCGGCGCTACAGCACCGGCCATTCCGAAACCATCATCACCGAATCCCAGAAATCGGCAGCGCGCTTCACCGCCGAGGTCGATGCGGCGGCGGTACTGGTCAACGCCTCGAGCAGGTTTGTCGACGGAGGTGAGTTTGGGTTCGGTGCCGAGATCGGAATCTCCACTCAGAAGCTCCACGCCCGCGGCCCGATGGGCCTGCCCGAAATGACCTCGACGAAGTACGTGGTAACCGGGTCGGGGCAGATTCGTCAGTAGGTCCTTCCCAGACTCGCCACAGCGGCCATGGGCCGTGGTGCCAAGCTACGGGTTGAGCTCGTAGGCCTGACGTGGCACCGCCCAGTCCTTCGGACGGTTTCCGCCATCGGCATTCCGGCCTTTTTCGATGATCACCAGATTGTGATAGCAGTGCACGGCAACCACATGGGAGTCGGCATAGCTGCGTGCTCCGCAATCACCGAAGTCCTGGTGGTTCAGTCCATCGAGGAAGTCTTTGATCATGCCCATGGTGGTGGCCGGGTCTTTGAGTTCGGCGCTGCCACCGAAGCGGGGCCAGTAAGAGGTCTGTGTGTCCTCGATGGCATAGAGGCCGCCGTCTGCCAGTACTGGAAACAAGATCGCAAAGGTGGTCCGGATCTGCTCCGGGCGGTGACTTCCATCGTCGATGATGATCTTCAATGGGCGATGCCTCCGGGCGATGATGCGCAGGAGGTCGGCGTCAGTCTGGTTGCCCTGATAGGTGAGGACGCGTTTCTCATTGAGGAGGGATCGGTCGCAGAGGTCCAGTCCGACGATCTGAGCTTTCGGAAAGAAGTGCTTCCACATTCGCAGTGAGGAGCCGCCGGCGCCTCGCTGGTGATCACAGCCGATGCCGATCTCCAACAAGGTGAAGGCCGTGTCTCGCAACTGTGTGAAATGCCGCTCGTAGCGGGGAGCGTAACCGTGCCTGATCCAGTCCTCGCTCCGGTACTTGGTCGCCGTACTCTCCAAGCTGGATCGCCGCCGTGCCGCAACCTCCAAGTACTGTCCCTTGACTACGCGTTGCCTGGCTGGGTTCGTCGGCCGTACCGACGAGCTGCCCGCGACGCTTCCGACGTAGCGGATCGATCTCCCGCAGCTTTGCCCAGGTTTCGGCGCTGACCCGAGGCTTCACCACACGTACGGCTGCTTGCCGCAGTGGCTTCAGCATGACGGGGAACTCCTCCTGGGGATCGGGTCTGCGGCAAATCTAGTGTTTCCGCGCCACAGCGGCCCACGCAGGGCAGCAGCGCGCGGCCGCCGAGGCACCCACCAGCCGCCCTGAGCCGCTACGCTGCGGGTATGACCCTGGGACTAACGCTTCTTCAGACCGAAGTGACCCGCGCCCTGCCGATTCCTGCTTGGGGCTTCGGGGTCATCGCGTTCGGCATACTCACCATCTTGCTGCTGATCACCTGGTCGATCGGCAAGGGCCGCCCGCACAGTTAGGGCAATGTAGTTAGGGCAATGGTCACGCCGCCACCTCGCGCGACAGGCCTCGCCCGGCAGCGCGGTACTGAGCCGCATGAACGGCATCGGCTCGGCGTTATGGGTGGCACGTTTGATCCGATCCATCACGGCCACCTCGTCGCCGCCAGTGAGGTAGCCAGCCGCTTCAATCTCGACGAGGTCGTTTTCGTACCCACTGGGCAGCCCTGGCAGAAAACTGATCGCCAGGTGTCATCGGGTGAAGACCGCTATTTGATGACAGTTATCGCCACGGCATCCAACCCGAGGTTCACGGTGAGCCGTGTCGACATCGACCGACCGGGCCTGACCTATACCGCAGACACACTGCGGGACCTGCAAGTCGAGCGTGGCGACGATATCGATATGTACTTCATCACCGGCGCTGACGCGCTGGCCCAGATTCTCACCTGGCGCGAGGTCGATTCGATCTTTGATCTTGCACATTTTGTCGGGTGTACGCGCCCGGGAGTTGATTTTGATTCGCCCGTGATCGCGCAACTACCTCAGGACAAGGTCACCTTGATCGAGGTGCCGGCACTGGCCATCTCCTCGACGGCCTGCCGGCTGCGCGTGCAGGAGCAGCAGCCGATCTGGTACCTGGTGCCTGACGGCATCGTGCAGTACATCGCCAAGCGGGGTCTCTATCAAGACTGAGCGGACCATCCATAGACGCCGTTGGGGCTAGCCATAGACGCCGTTGAGGCTAGGCCCGTCCGGTGATGCCCCGTACGCACAGTGCGGTCACCCATCCCCAGCCGAGTGCGACTGCGACGGTGAAGGCGATGTTGATCACGGGATTGCCAGCTCCAGATGCGATTCCAGCGAAGGCCACCAGGTAGTAGACACCGATCGCCGCGGAGCACGCGGCCCAAACACGATCGCCGGTGTGCGCTGCTCTGCGGGCACAGGCGAGGCAGGCCACGATCAAGCCGAGAAAGCCAATTCCCCCGGCCACCAGGTGACCGATGCCGCTGGCAGTCAATACCGCAGGCGGCCCGGCAGGCGTACCCAACGGAAATCCGTCAGCCGGATCGGCACGCAAGAGGCCTGCCGTGGCGATACCCAACCCGTACACGACCAGGCCGATGATCATGGCATACGAGCGGCGGCTGGCTCGTTGCGCGGCGCTCAGTCCGAGCGCGCCGATGACGGTGAGTAGACCAGTGGTCACCATCATTGCGGAGTGGATCCAGCCGGTGCTGCCGTTTGCCAGCAGGCTGAGGGAGTGGATGCGGATGTCGAAGCCACGACGCAGCACGGCCTCGAGGGTGCCGACACAGACATAGAGCGGTCCGGCAACTGCGCCGGCCACCAGTGCCTGCCGAACCCGTCGCGGAACGGTCACCGGGACCTGGAGAGTCTGAGACATGCTGAGATCCTTTCAGGAGTAAACAGTCTGTACTATGGAACTAGACCGTCCAGTACCGTCAGAATCATCGGCCAGATCTTACAATCTTTCCGTGGATTCACCGATGTCGAATCGGAGCATGCGCAAACGCGAGGCGATTCTGGAGGCAGCCACCGAGCTGTTCTTGACCCGCGAGTACGCCGGCACCTCGATGGAAGACATCGCCGTCGCGGCCGCGGTATCCAAGCAGACCGTCTACAAGCACTTCAACGACAAGGAGACGCTGTTTCGCGAGGTCGCGCTGGGCAGTGTCGGACCTGTCGGCAGCACATTCCAGGCAGAGGTGCTAGCGGCCTCGGAGGCCACCGACGTGCCGGCCGCGCTCCGGAGCCTGGCGAGAAGCTACGTCACTGCGGTGATGAATCCGATGTTGCTGCGTCGCCGCCAGCTGGTACTGCGGGAGGCGGGCCGGTTTCCTGATCTTGCTCGCAGGTACTACGAAAGCGGGCCACGGCGGGCGATCGAGACGTTGGCCACTGCATTTGCGCGGCTGGCCGAGCGTGGTGAATTGGATCTGGACGATCCGCAGATCGCAGCAAAGCAGTTCGCGTATCTGGTGGTCGGTGAGCCGCTCGACACCGCGATGTTCCGGGGTGCCGGCCGGCGCACGACGCGTCGTGAGCTCCACGCGCTGGCCGACGCGGGCGTAACGGTCTTTCTCGCCGCCTATGCGCGCAAGAGGGAAATCACGCGGCTGCGGAGGTCGGCGAACTCGAACAGCTAGCCTTGGTTGCGCGTTGTGCCCACGACGCAAGCAGTGTTGTCGAACAGATTGAGAGATCTTGACTGCTACCAAGCGCGCGCTGGAGTTGACCCGCGCCGCCGCGACAGCGGCGGTCGACAAGCTCGGCACTGATCTCGTTGCTTACGACGTTTCTGAGCAGCTGGCCATCACGGACGTGTTTCTGGTCGTCACCGCGTCCAACGAACGTCAAGTCGGTGCGGTGGTCGACGGAATCGAGGAGTCGCTGCGCGTACACGATGCGAAACCAGTACGGCGAGAGGGATATCGAGAACAACGCTGGGTGCTGCTGGACTATCTCGACATTGTGGTGCACGTGCAACGCACCGATGAGCGTCGCTTCTATGCGCTCGAGCGGTTGTGGCGGGATTGCCCAGAGATCAAGCTCGGCGTGGACGAGCGGCGATGACCGCCGCGCGGATCATCCTTTGGCGTCACGGCCGCACTGACTGGAACGTGATCGATCGCTTTCAAGGTCAAGCTGACATTCCGCTCGATGACGTTGGCTCCGCCCAGGCGCTCCGGGCGGCTGAAGTGCTTGCCGCCTATCGACCCTCGCGCTTGTACTCCAGCGATCTGTCGCGGTGCTATCAAACCGCGGAGATGCTGGCCCAGCGCACCGGATTGGACATTACGACCGACAAGCGGCTTCGAGAGATCCATGTCGGCTCATGGGAAGGCTTGCGCGGGGAGGAGATCAGGGCTGCTGATCCCGAACTGGCGCGCAGGCTCTGGGCCGGCGAGGACGTACGACGCTCGCCGACCGGTGAGAGCCCGACCGAGGTAGCCGAGCGGATGTTCGAGGCGCTGACAGAGATCGCCGAAACGGCCGAAGATCATTCCACCGTCGTCGTCGCCACCCACGGGCTGGCCGGTCGGGTTGGTGCATGCCGATTCGTGGGGCTGCCTTTTGATCAATGGCGACGGTTGGGTGGGCTGTCCAATTGCGCATGGGTGAGCATTGATCGACACCGCTCTGGGGCGTACTGGCGCATCGAAAGCTACAACGTAACCGCCGACTCCGATCTCGAGCTCTGACTGAGCAACGTCGCGCGCGGAGCCTCTCGAAGCGCGATCTGTCCGACGAACCAAGTCAAGAATCTCCCTACAGAAACGGCAATGGCATGCTGGTCGGGTGACGACGGCACCTCCGGACACCGAGGTTGAGGCGCCGCCGCGGTTTTCCTGGGCTCTAGCACCGGCGTTTGGCGTGTCGGTCTCTGCCTTTCTGCTCTTTGGGATACAGCACGAGCCAGCTGGATACGCCGTACTGGCCGTCAGCGTGATCTTGGGATTTGTCGTTGATCGTGATCTTGGCAAGAGCCTGCTGCTGATCGGTTTCGGCATTGGGATCATCGGAACGATCTCATTGGCGGCGGACATCAGCTATGGCCACATGGTCTTGATGGGAAGCATCCTGCTGATCGCCGTCGTGGTCCCCTACGTTGTCGACCGCTTCGTTTTCAAGCGTCACATTGTGCGGTTTCCGATCAACACCGGCCGACGCTGGACGACCGGTGAGTACGTGTGGCTGGTGAGCGTGGTCGGGCTGGCCTGGCTGATCATGCCGTTCTACTTCATTACCTCCGGCACGTACCTCAACTGGCCTGCGGTGCACGAGCCCAGCGAACTCATCCGCCTCTTCATCGCCGTCAACGCTGTTGGCCTGTGGGACGAACTGTTCTTCATCTGCACGGCATTCGCGCTGCTACGGCATCACTTTGTGATGTGGCAAGCCAATATCTTGCAGGCGATCATCTTCGTATCGTTCCTCTGGGAGTTGGGCTACGCGGCCTGGGGACCATTCCTGACCACCACCTTCGCCCTCGTGCAGGGCTACATCTTCAACCGCACGCGATCGCTGCCATACGTCGTCAGCGTGCACTTGGTCTTCGACTGCGTGCTGTGGGGCATACTTGTGCACGCTCGCAATCCCGGCTTGGCTGCCGATCTTCGTCTCCTACTGATGGCGGAGAGCGACCCCACGCAATTCGCCCGGTCCTAGCCTTCGAATGTAGGATCGGTCAGGTTGCGGACGGGCCTTCTGCCCGCTCTCGCGGGGCTTTGGCGCAGTTGGTAGCGCGCTTCCATGGCATGGAAGAGGTCAGGGGTTCGAGTCCCCTAAGCTCCACCATTGAAGCCCCTGGTCAGGCCGCCTTTTGTCATCGTGGTCGAGGCCGTCTGGCTGGTCGGCCTGGCTTTTGCTTACCAATCTGCTTACCAATGTGCGTGGGCCCCTCATCGTCGGGGAACAGCACATCCATCGCGACGGCTCCGCGGGTCAACACAGGACGTAGCTCCTTGCGGTACACGAGTTCGGTGACCCGGGTGTTGGCATGGCCGACAAGGTGGGCGATGTCTTCGATCGGCATCCCTGAGCTCGACAGCAGCGATACGAAGCTGTGCCGTAGCTCTCTTGGTGTCCAAGCCATCGGATTCATCCCAGCCGCGGCGACGACGCGCCGGAAGGCTCTGCGGACGTTGGCGGGATCAAGCGGGCTGCCGGTGGTCGTCGAGAACACGAGATCGAACTCCTCGAGCTGGCGTCCGCTTTCGGCACTCTGCTTCTCGACCAGATCGCGGTGCTTCGTCAGGGCATCGACGCAGCGGGCTGGCAACTCGAGTGTGCGGCGTGACTTGCTTGTCTTGGTGTCGCCGTGTGCTCCGACCGATCTCCAGAGGTCGATGGTCGGCGGGTTGCCGTCGAGATTGATCCTCGACCAGGTCAACGCCCGCAGTTCCTCGGTTCGGGCACCAGTGAGCAAGGAAACGACGACATAGGCATTCATGGTGGGGTTCTCGCCCGCTGCTCTTAGCAGTCGTTCGGCCTGCTCACGCGTCAAGGATTTGGACGGCCGGCCAGGTTGGCCCTTCGGTAGGTCGCACAACAACGCAACATTGCGCTTGAGATGTCAGATACGGATGGACCCGTCGTCGCTGATGGTCCAGCCCGGGTTGTGCGCAACTTCCCACACGTAGCCATCAGGGTCGGCGAATGCTCCGGACATGCCGCCCCACTCGGCGCGTGCCGCCGGCCGCACGATCTTCCCGCCGGCCTGCTCGGCCTCAGCAAGTACTACCGCAACCTCTTCGGGGGCTCGAACATTCTGCGCGAGTTCAATACCGGGTGCGCCGCGGCCCCCGAGCGCGGTCCAGAGCCCCAAGACCATGCCACCAGCTTGGAAAAAGCAGACCTCCTCGTCAGGCTGCCGTGCGCCGCCCCAGCCCATCGCCTCATAAAAGGATCGGGCCCGGGCCAGATCGGTGACGCCAAGGGTTACCAGACTAATGCGCTGCTCCATCTGGCAAGCCTCGCAGTCGACCACGAACTGTGTTGCCACTTGTACGCAGCCTCTGCCCGGCGCCTTCCGTATACCGACCCGCCTACAG
>CAVQIU010000021.1:0-29453 GCA_963712625.1 uncultured Actinomycetota bacterium | reverse complement strand
AGCCGAACGGGTCCGGCAGTCGATCGCCGCGGCAGCCGCGGCCGGAGCGCGGGTGCTGACCGGTGGGGAGCGAGACGGCAGCATGGTGTCGCCCACTGTGGTCGCCGATGTCGACCCGTCGTCTCCGTTCGCTCAGGATGAGCTGTTCGGACCTGCCGTCGCAGTGAGTACGGCTGAAGACTGGGAATCCGCGGTAATGCAAGCCAACGGCACGGCGTACGGGCTGGCCGCGGGCATCTTCACCTCCGACGTAGCTGGCGCCGTCCGTGCCATGCGCGAGATCGACGCCGGCAGCATTCACATCAACTGGACCCCGCTGTGGCGCGCGGATCTCATGCCGTACGGCGGGCTCAAGGGCAGCGGAATCGGCAAGGAAGGACCGCGCTGGGCCGTCGAAGAGATGACAGAACTCAAGACGATCATCCTGCACGGGCGGCCCTGGTAGCCAAGAAAAGGAGATCGATTCATGGGAACCACATCCCGAGGTACGGTGCGGCTGACCGTTGCGCAAGCACTCGTCACGTACCTGTCGCGGCAGTATTCGGTGGCGGACGGGCATCGCCGTCGGCTGATCCCTGCCGCGCTGGGAATCTTCGGCCATGGAAACCTCGCCGGGCTGGGCCAAGCACTGGACCAGCTCAGCCAATGAGTTGCCGTTCATCCAGGGCCGTAATGAGCAGGCGCTGGTGCATATGGGATCCGGCTACGCCAAGGCGATGCGACGTCATGCGACGTTGGCAGTGACGGCGTCGATCGGCCCTGGAGCCATGAACCTGGTGACTGGGGCGGCGTTGGCGACGGTCAACCGACTGCCGGTGTTGTTGTTGCCGGGAGACACCTACGCGACCCGGCGGCAGGGCCCCGTACTGCAGCAACTGCAGCACCCCGTCGAGGCGGACACGTCGGTGAACGATGCGCTCCGGCCGGTGTCCCGGTTCTTCGATCGGATAAGTCGGCCCGAGGCGCTGTTGACAGCGTTGCCAGCGGCGATGCGGGTGCTCACAGATCCTGCGAACACCGGCGCCGTGGTGCTGTCGCTGCCGCAGGATGTGCAGTCGCACGCGTACGACTGGCCGGCGGAGATGTTCAACGAACGCAACTGGGTGATCCGGCGGCCGGTGCCAGATCCGGAAGAGGTTGACGCCATCGCCAGACTATTGGCCGGTGCGGACAAGCCGTTGATCATCGCGGGGGGTGGTGTCATCTACTCCGGTGCCACGTCTGAGTTGGCTGAGCTGGCGGCCGCAGCGGGGATCCCAGTCGCCGAGACGTTTGCCGGCAAGGGTGCGGTGCAGCAGCGGGCCTGGTGGCAGCTGGGCGGGATAGGACTGGAGGGTACGCCGGCAAGCAACGAGCTGGCAGCCGAGGCGGACTTTGTGCTCACTGTCGGATCCCGGTTGACAGATTTCGCGACAGCCTCTCAATCGTTGTTCCAGAACCCCGATGTACGGTTCGCGAGCATCAACGTCGACGTACACGACGCCGGGCGGCTGGGAGCGACTGCAATCGTTGCAGACGCGAAGCGGGCGTTGGCTGCGCTGAACCGGGCCGTCGAGGACTCCGGCATCGAGAGCCCAGCCGAATGGCAGCGCCAGGTCCGCGCTCGCAAGGATCGGTGGCTGGAGGAGCGGGCAGCCGCGCTGGATCCTGACACAGCTTTCGACAAGTCCGCGGTCTCGGCTGACTCGGATGTGGTGACGAGCACTGACGCCGTGCTCACCCAGGGGCAGATCATCGGCCTGTTGCAAGCACATGCGCGACCCGGCGACACGATCATCGCGGCGGCGGGTGGGCCCCCAGGAGATCTGCAGAAGGTGTGGGACGCCACCGAGCGCCGCTACTGCCACTTGGAGTTCGGGTTTTCCTGCATGGGCTATGAGCTCCCAGCCGCGCTTGGCGTTCGGCTGGCTGTTCCGGACCGCAGCAAGCGTGTGCTGTCGTTCATCGGAGACGGCACCTTTTTGATGGCTCCGACCGAGCTGGTCACCGCCCTTCAGGAGCGGCTGCCGGTCACCGTCGTGATTTCTGAGAATCACGGCTACCAGGCGATTCATCGGCTGCAGATGTGGCGCAGCGGACGGGAGTTCGGCAATGAGTTCCGTTATCGCGACGATGCGCTTGCTCTCGGTAACGGCGAACCGGAGGGCAAGCAGGCCCGGCTTGAGGGCGAATACTTGCAGGTGGACCTCGTCCAGATTGCCAGCGGCTTAGGCGCCCGCGCAATCCGCGCGACTACTGCTGTCGAGGTTCGGGATGCGCTGACTGACACTCGCAATCACGAGGGGCCGGTCGTGATCGTAATCCCCGCCATCCCGCATGCCGAGCTGCCAGGTGCCGGTGTCTGGTGGGATGTGGCCCCTGCTGAGGTCTCCGACCAGGAATCTGTTGACCGATTGCGGGCCGAGTACGAAGCCGGCCTCGCCTCCCAGCGGTGGTTCGGATGACCAGAGCTAGCGATACCGCTGGGAGCGTCACGTCTCCTTTGAATCGCGGCGAGCTACGCAGCAGCCTCGCTGCCGGCAAGCCCACTATGGGCACCTTCGTTGGAGCGGCCTCGCCGGTTACGGCGGAAGTGTGTGCCGCGACCGGGGTCGACTGGGTATTGCTCGACCTCGAACACGGCGCCGGCGGCGAGGAGCAGGTCGGTCCGGTCGTCGTCGCGGCCGGTGCGTACGGGGTGCCAACCGTGGTCCGGGTCGAGTCTGCGGAGAGGATTCGGCTCGGCCGCGTGCTTGACCAAGGCGCGGCCGGTGTCATGCTGCCCCGGCTTGACAGTGCGGAAGAGGTCGCAACGGCGATACGACACCTGCGCTATCCGCCCGAGGGGGATCGCGGTGTGGCCACCTACAACCGAGCATGCCGCTTCGGCCTCGACCCGGGCGCCCTTGACCGCGCCAACACCGACGTCCTCGCGGTCGTGCAGATCGAGTCGGCACGGGCGGTGGAGCAGGTAGCGGAGATTGGTGCGTTGGACGGAGTTGATGTCTTGTTCGTCGGCCCGCGCGACCTGAGCCATGACCTCGGCGTACCTGGCGACGTGCAAGCGCCGAGCTACCTGGAAGCTCTCGACCGCGTGCGCAGTGCGGCGCAACAGTTCGGCAAAAGCTGTGGACTGCTTGTCCCGACCGGTACAGCAGCGGCGGAGAAACGTGCGCAGGGCTGGACGTTTGTGGCCGTCGGCTCCGACTCCACCCTGTTGGCCGCCGCCCTCACAGCGGAGCTCGCCAGCGCCCGAACGGGAGATCAGTCATGACGAGTGCGAACGGCGGCACCATGCCCGACATTGGGCACGACATTGGCGTCGGTCTGATCAGCGTCGGCTGGATGGGCAAGCTGCACACGCGGGCGTACACGGCCCTTCCAACGGTCTACCCGGAGTTGGGTCTGCGGCCCCGTCTGGCGCATGCCGCGGACACGGCACCGGATAGGGCCGACTACGCGCGCGACGTCCTCGGCTATGCCAAAGCGAGCACTGACTATCGGGATGTTCTCGCTGATCCTGAGGTCGATGTCGTCTCGATCTGCGCACCCACCGGTCTCCATCGGGAAATCGGCGTCGCCGCTGCTGAGGCCGGCAAACCGTTCTGGATCGAGAAGCCAGTCGGACGTGACGCTAAGGACGCGGCTGACGTGGCCGCGGCGGCCAGCAGGAGCGGTGTCGTCACATCGGTCGGCTACAACTACCGCCATGCCCCGGCAGTGGAACACGTGCGCGAACTCGTCACGAACGGTGAGCTCGGCCGCATTACCAACGTCCGCGCGATCTTCTTCAACGGCTATGCCTCCGAACCGAAGGGCGCATTGTCGTGGCGGTTCATCCGCGATCTCGCTGGCTTCGGAGCCCTCGGTGACTTGCTAAGCCATGTCGTCGACCTCATGCAGTACCTGCTCGGGCCGATCAGCGAAGTAAGTGCAGTGACGAGCACGGTCTACACCGAACGGCCGATCTTGCCGATGGGTTCTGGCACCCACTTCGCGGTCATCGAGGACGGCGAGATGGGGACGGTTGAGAACGACGACTACGTCGCGGCGCTCGTGCGCTTCGCACCACGCTCCCGGGCGGCCGGCGCGGTGGGCACGCTCGAGGCCTCCCGGGTCATCGTCGGACCCCAGTGTGGTCTCGGATTCGAGATATATGGCACCGAAGGCTCGGTGACCTGGAATTTCGAGGAAATGAACGAATTGCGGATTTGTCTGGGTCGCGGTGGCCCGCATCACGGCTATACCGTGGTGCTCGGCAACGCGTACCTCGGCGACTATGCACACTTTCAGCCGGGTCCTGGTCACAGCATGGGCTACGACGATCTCAAGGTCGTCGAGGCGAAGAAGTTCCTCGTCGCCGTGACTGGTGGTGAGCGGCGCAACTCCACTGTCGACGATGCCCATCATGTGGCCGAGGTCCTCGTGGCCGCCGCCGCTTCCACCGAACATGGCACGTGGCAGCAAGTCCCGCCGGTTCCCGGTGCGACATACGGCGGTGACCCGGCGACAGCCGTTACGGCGAGCGGGTGAGGCCGTGACTGTCGACCGTCCTGTGGTCGTGGCACTCGGCACCGTAGATCCGGCGTTGGTCGCTGGGGTCTTCGGCGAGGAGGTTGCGTTCGTCGCCGAGCCAGGTGAGCAGGACATCGCCAACGCCGTCGGCGCGATCGTTCGTGCCGACGCCGTCGTCGATGCCGCGTTTCTCTCGCGCGCCCCCCGGCTGCGCGTCATCGCACGCACCGGTGTCGGCGTCGATCACGTCGATCTCCCGGCGGCAACGGTACGGGGCATTCCGGTCGTGATCACGCCAGGCAGTGGAACCAGAGCTGTAGCCGAGGGTGTGTTCGCGCTGGCCCTGCATCTCGTCAAGCGATTGCGCCCGTCGACCGATCTCGTCCGGCACGGCCGGTGGGCGGATCGCGGTCAGGTCTCCATGGGTGACCTGGACGGAGCCACGATCGGCATCATCGGCTACGGACGGATCGGGCGCCGGGTCGGTGAGCTCGCCGCAGCGTTCGGGATGCACCTGTTGGCTTACGACCCGTTCAGCGCGCCACCGGCGGAGATTGCAGCTCCCGACGTGTTCCAGCTCACCTCGGCAAGCGACGTCCTGACGCTGCACGTACCCCTGACCGAAGAAACCCATCACTTGGTCGACATGGCATTTCTGGATCGCGTACGGCCCGGAATGATTCTGATCAACTGCGGCCGCGGCGGGTTGGTTGACATCGACGCCGCCCTCGCGGCCCTCGAGTCCGGGCGGCTCGGCGGACTGGGCCTCGATGTGTTCGAGCTCGAACCGCCTGATCACCACCCCTTGTTCGACCACCCCGACGTGGTACTCACACCGCACCTGATGGGACTTACGCGTCGGGCCACGGCTGCCACCTTCGCGGACGCGGCGCGCGGCGTCCGCGATGTGCTCGCGGGTCGCCGGCCGCTGGCGGTGGCAAACCCCGAATGGGTGGACGCGTACGCGGCGAAGGCCGGCGGCTGAGCCGGCTAGTCATCCAACGGATGGAGGAATACAGCATGCGCCTCGGAGTCGGGGAGGTACGCAGCACATGAGTAGCGCCACGACCACCGCTCCAGCGGACAAGATCGCCGGCGCGCCGATCTCATGGGGTGTCTGCGAGGTGCTCGGCTGGGGCTACCAGTTGGGCACCGACAGAGTGCTGACGGAGATGCGCGAGATCGGCCTGCTCGCCACCGAGCTCGGCCCGGAAGGCTTTCTCCCAGCCGAACCGCTAGCGATGGCCGCTGTTTTGTCCCAGCACGGACTTCAGGCAGTCGGTGGATTCACGCCCGTATTGCTGCACGTTCCGGATCACGACCCGGTCCCCGCGGTCAACCGCATTCTGGACAGTTACGCCGCCTCCGGCGCAAAGGTTCTCGTCCTGTGTGCCGACAGCGGTCTCACCGGGTATGACGCGCGGCCTGAACTGGACGGCGCCGGTTGGGACACCCTGCTGTCCAACCTGGATCGGGTGGCTGACGTGGCCGCAAGCCGGGGAATCCGAGCCGTTCTGCACCCGCACGTGGGCACGATGATCGAGAAGGGGCACGAGGTGCACCAGGTACTCGACGGGTCAAGGATCTCGCTGTGCCTGGACACCGGTCACCTGCTCATCGGCGGCACAGACCCCGCGGAGCTGGCACGGCAGGCTCCTGACCGGATCGCGCACCTGCATTTGAAGGACGTCGACTCGAGGATTGCCGCGAAGGTGCAGTCCGGCCGGCTCACCTACAGCGAGGCGGTCGGGCAAGGAATGTACCGACCACTGGGAACAGGAGATGTCGACGTCCCCGCGATTGTCGGATACCTGCGAGCGCGAGGGTACGACGGCTGGTACACGTTGGAGCAGGACACCGTTCTCACCGAAGAGCCCGCCCACCACGGGCCCGTCGAGGACGTTGCGGCGAGCGCCGAATACCTTCGGACGGTGCTTCGTCGCTTTTAGGTGCCGTTCACAGCTCCGTTAATCAAGCAGGCGCTGCAGCGCAAGCCGACGTCACGCATGCTCGTCACCGATGCTGGATATTTCCCACGTGCGGCCCTGCACGGGAGGGTGCGCCGAGCGGGCGCGGCGCAGGCGATTCTGATCATGTGCGCCGACGGCGGGGGCTGGTGCGAGCTAGATGGGGTCCACCACGAGGTGGGCCCCCACCAGCTGCTCATCATCCCCCCGCGGCTGCCGCACCGCTACTAAGAGCCCTGGTCCATCTGGTGGTTGCACGTCACAGGGGAGGACGTTCACGATCTCCTCGCCGCCATCCGTCTGACTCCCAGCGCGCACCTAGCGTCTCCTGTAAGCGTGCCGGCCTTGGCAGAACTCGCCGGTTTCAGCCCCTCACACTTCTCGGCTCGCTTCCGCTCGCTCACCGGCTTTTCCGTCACCGAGTACGTCAAGCGACTCCGCATGGCCCGTGCCCGCCAGCTCTTGATCACAAGCGACCACACGGTGGCCGAGATCGCCGCCGCAGTGGGCTATCCAGATCCGTTCTTACTTCTCGCGGCAGTTCAGCGCAGTGAATGGCGTAAGTCCTCGCGAATTCCGGGCCCGCGTGTGTATGAGGAGGCTTCACTCGAACAAAGGGCGTAGACCGGTTCACTTCGCTCGGTCAGCTCTCAGCGCACCAGGCTGTCGATCGTGCGGTGTCGCAGGTGCCGCCGGCTGCCGCGTCCTGCACGGCGGGTATATGGTCGTGCACCAGGTCGCCGATACGCTCCAGCTGGTGGCAGCCGAGGCCGGACGCGCTGCTCGAGGTCTGGCAGCTCGACGAAGCGGGTCGGTCGTTCAGCAGGAGAGGTCCCTACGTCGCGACGGCTGGACGTTCACCGGATGGGAGCGTACATCCACCGATGACACTGGCACTTACCACCTTCACCACCCTCAAACCCTGTGCCCGAGCCCGGCAGGGGGCGTCTTCGCCATCACAGTGTTCGCTCGCGGGCTGCACGATCGGTTGTTCACGCCTGGCCATACATGCCCGGGCCGCGCGTAGGAACGGACTCAGCATCGACGAGATCAAGGAAGTCTTGCTGCAGACCCGCTATCGATTGCGGCGTACCAGACGCGAACACCGCGTTTCGCATCGCGCAGGCCGTGTTGGCTGACGAGGAGACGACAGCCGAGGAGGACGATCGATGACCCTTGGGTTTAGTGGAGGGGGGGATGATCGATGACTGCCGCCTACATCTACGCCGCGACCCGCACCCCGTTTGGCAAACTAGGCGGCGGACTTGCGCAGATCCGCCCCGATGATCTTGCCGCGACGGTGCTGACTGGCCTGCTGGCCAAGACGCCCGGACTGAATCCGGGAGCGATCGACGAGGTCGTCTGGGGCAACGCCAACGGGGCCGGCGAGGAGAACCGGAATGTGGGCCGAATGGCGGTGCTGCTGGCCGGTCTGCCGACCTCCGTCCCGGCCACAACGGTGAACCGGCTGTGTGGGTCGAGCCTCGACGCGGCCATGATCGCGTCGCGCACGATCGAGACCGGCGATGCCGATGTCGCCGTCGCCGGTGGAGTGGAATCGATGACCCGCGCGCCCTGGGTGCTGCTGAAACCTGCCCGCCCCTTCCCGCCGGGAAACCTGGAGGCCGTCTCGACGACCTTGGGCTGGCGGCTGGTCAACGAACGGATGCCCGCAGAGTGGACCGTCTCGTTAGGGGAAGGTAATGAACAGCTGCGCGAGAAGTACGGGATCTCCCGGGAGCGGCAGGACGGCTTCGCCGCCCGCTCACACCAGCTGGCCGACGCGGCCTGGGCCGGAGGTTTCTACAACGATCTCGTGATGCAGGTCCCCGGGACCGAGCTCGTTCGGGACGAGACGATCCGCTCTGGCAGCACCCCGGAGGCGTTAGCGGCGCTCAAGCCGGTCTTCCGGCCCGACGGCACTATCACGGCGGGCAACGCCTCTCCGCTCAACGACGGCGCCTCCGCCATACTGCTGGGTTCCGAGACGGCCGCGGACCGCATCGGATCGTCGCCTGTAGCGAGGATCGCCGGACGCGGTGCGTACGCGCTGGACCCGCCGATGTTCGGATATGCGCCGGTGGAGGCGGCCGAGCAGGCGCTCCGCCGAGCCGGCATCGGCTGGGCAGATATTGGTGCCGTCGAGTTGAACGAGGCCTTCGCCGTGCAGTCCCTCGCCTGCATCGACGCCTGGGGCATCGATCCCGAGATCGTCAACGTACGCGGTGGCGCAATCGCCATCGGTCATCCGCTGGGCGCCTCCGGAGGCCGCATTCTTGGCACGCTGACGAAGGTGTTGCGGGAACGCCGGGAACGCTGGGGCGTGGCGGCTATCTGCATTGGCGTCGGCCAGGCACTCGCGATCGTCGTGGAGAACACCTCGGGTGGGCTGCCATGAGAACCTTCATCACCGACGACGCGGATGCGGCTGTCGCCGAGATCGCAGACGGTTCGACGATCTTGATCGGTGGATTCGGCATGGCCGGGATGCCGGTGACCTTGATCGGTGCGTTGATCCGGCAGGGCGCCACGGACCTGACCGTGGTGAACAACAACGCTGGGAACGGTGACACCGGGTTGGCCGCGTTGCTGGCCGCCGGGCGGGTACGCAAGATGATCTGCTCCTTTCCGCGGCAGAGTGACTCCTACGTCTTCGACGGGCTCTACCGGGCCGGCGAGATCGAGCTGGAGCTGGTCCCTCAAGGCAATCTCGCCGAGCGGATGCGCGCGGCCGGCGCCGGCATCGGCGCCTTCTACTCCCCGACTGGGGTCGGCACTCCTCTGGCGGAGGGGAAGGAACAGAAAACGATCGACGGCCGCGACTACGTGCTGGAGTACCCGATCAAGGGCGATGTTGCCCTCATCGGAGCGTACGTCGGGGACCGGATGGGCAACCTGGTGTATCGCAAGACCGCGCGCAACTTCGGACCTGTGATGGCCACCGCGGCCGCATTGACGATCGCCGAAGTGAAGCGGGTCGTCGAGATCGGGGAGATCGATCCGGAGGTGGTGGTGACGCCGGGGATCTTCGTCGACCGGATCCTCGATCTCGGTGCCGACAACACAGCGAGGGAGGCACAGCGATGAGCATGATTGAGACGAATGGTTCGGTTGAGCACCTCGACCGCGGCCCGCGCAGCAAGGACGAGCTCGCGGCGGCGGTCGCTGCCGCCATCCCGCCGGGCTCGTATGTGAACCTGGGCATTGGGCAGCCCACAACCGTGGCGGACTTCTTGACACCGGAGTCCGGCGTAGTGCTGCACACCGAAAACGGCATGCTCAACATGGGTCCCGCCGCCCGCCCTGATCAGGTCGACGAAGATCTGATCAACGCCGGCAAGATCCCGGTCACCCAGCTGCCCGGAGCCTCGTACTTCCATCACGCCGATTCGTTCGCAATGATGCGCGGCGGACATCTCGACGTCTGTGTGCTCGGCGCATTCCAGGTCTCCGAGGCCGGTGATCTGGCCAACTGGCACACCGGCGCGCTGGGCGCGATTCCTGCAGTGGGCGGTGCGATGGACCTGGCTATCGGCGCCAAGTCGGTCTTCGTGATGATGACCTTGTTCGCGAAGGACGGGACGGCCAAGCTCGTCCCGCAGTGCACCTACCCGCTGACCGGGCTCGGCTGTGTGGATCGTATCTACACCGACTACGCGACCATCATGATCACCCGCGGCGGTGCTGTCGTCACCGAGACCTTCGGCGCCAGCGTCGCGGAGCTGCAAGACCGGGTGGAGGTCACCCTCCGGGCACCCAGTCAAGCCCCGAGCGGATGGTGATTGATTCGGCGCTGTTTCGGCAAGTCGCTGACCAGGATGTTCCAGTGTCTGGGACCGGCCCCGACCGCGCCAGCTAGCCTCCCGTGGGGTCGGAGCCCGTACAGCTGCGCCTGCACACGACTTCGTTGATGGACGATTCGTTCCTGACGGCCCTGGTGGGACCTGCGGGGTGATTGCCCAATCGTTTCCGGTGTAGGTGCCGTAGAAGGGCGGGCACGGCGGGCGGCTCCTGCACCAACTCCGGCCGCTGCGGGTGGGCTGAATAGGTGGCCAAGGGGCATTGGCAGATTCCGTAGTGTTCACCGCGCATGGAGGCGGACCGCTCTTCCGGGGTGTGGGGCGCGCAGGGTGCTGCGAACCGGCAGAAGGACGTCGAAATCAAAGTGAGAGCGTTTCCCTAGTGGGAGTGGCGGAGGATGCGGGATTCGAACCCGCGAGGGCTTGCACCCAACCCGCTTTCCAAGCGAGCGCCATAGGCCTCTAGGCGAATCCTCCGCGCGGAAGGTTACCGGTTATGACAAGCACCGGCGAGCTGTACGCCAGCGGCGGACCTTGCCGGTGATGAGGTTTACCGAGAGCGCACCAACCGCCCATCCGAGGCGCCTGCCATGGGCGGTCTGTGCGCAATCGTGGGCGCGTAACACACGAATGACAAGAACGTGACTGTTGTCCGTCCCGTGTGTCGCGCCCCCATCCTGTCCGAAAGCTGACCTAGTCTCGGCCCCTAGACCAATCACCTTGACTCCCCAGGAGATGGCTATGTCTTTGAACATCAAGTCGAACGGCACAAGCACCCGGATCCAATTCGTCCTGCCAGACGATATCCACGACGGACCGGTTTCCGCGGTCGGCACCTTCAACGACTGGGTGCCCGGCGTCCACAAGCTGGTACGGCGCAGCAACGGTACGCGCAGCGTGAGTGTTGCCGTGCCTGCAGGCCACGCGGTGAAGTTCCGCTACCTCGGGGCGGGCGGCGTCTGGTTTGACGACGAGGATGCCGACGCGATTACGCCTGAGGGTTCCTTGATCAACGCCTGAGATCCCAGGCGTACGGGGGCGAGGAAGCTCACTCAGCCGGCGAATGCCGGCTCCGATTGTTCGGTGTACTGCTCGCTCAGTTGCCGGTATGGACGGCTGAGTAGCGCCAGGGCCGCGACGATCAGCCCGAGAATCCCGGTGAGGACGAAGACCAGGGCGATCCCGCGGTCGGGGCCGGTTCCGAACCATCCGCCAATCGCTTCGGCGCCCATCCCGGTCGTCATGAACGGGATGAAGATCAGCTGCGTGATCGGCCCGATCAGGAACGCCGTCAGCGGCGACGCGGCCAGCTCCACGCTTTGTGCGAAGCCAAATACCCGGCCTTGCCGCTGGTAGGGCACGACCTTCTGGAGGATGGTTTGTTCGGCCGCCTCCGCGTACGGGACCAGCACCATGTAGATCGCCATGCACACAGACAGCAAGATCACCGACGATCGCAGTGGGAACACGCAGGTCAGGCTCCACAACACGACGTTCACCAGCAGCAGGAGTCGCAACGGATTGTTGCTCAGGCCCGTCTTGACAACGGCCAGCCCGCCAATGATGAACCCGGCGCTCAGCGCACCCCACAGCAATCCCCAGCTCGATGCTGCCTGCCGATTCGCTTTCGGGGCGCTCCTCGACCCGCACGAATGCCAGGTGGGCGACACTGATTCCCAGCACAGCAATTCCGACCAACAAGACGTAGAACATGCCGCCTGCGGCTACGAGCAGGCCGCTGATCACCGAGGTGACCAGAAACGAGACTCCGGTCGTCGTGCCGACCAGTCCGTTGGCCCGGTCCCGGCGATCTTGCGGGATCAACACGGTTACCAGCGTTTGCAGAGCGATCGTGCGGATATTGCCGGTGATCACGCCGAACATGGTGAGCACGATGAAACCCACAGCATCACACTCGCCGGGTCGGTGAAGGCCTGCTCCGGCGTCAACTGGTACAGCATGAAAGCCATGGCATAGAACGCGAGCGAGACCGTTGCGGAGACTGCATCATGATCTTCTTGCGATGGTGGTCGACCATGCTGCCGAACCAGATGCCGCTGACGGCCGTGGCCACCAAGAAGACGCCGGCCACCATGCCCGTTGCCAGCACGGACTTGGTCTCCAGGAACACCCAGAACGTGACCGCGAACCAGACGGTGAAGTTGATGACCGAAACGAGCAGCGTGTTGACCAGCAGGTGCACAAAGGCGCGATCGGTGCGCCTGCGGAAGTCGAGCACGCGCGTCTTGGTCGTCGGCATCTGGCGGGCTCCCGGTCGTGGTTCCTGGGATTACTGACTAGCCCACGCCTCCAAACTCATCGTTGGCGATTGTCCCGTACACTCGTTCTCTGGTCCCTCGTGTGGCGATAACTCACCCAACTCCCCCAGGGCTTGACGGCAGCAAGGGTAAGTGAGCTCTTTCGGGTACGCGGGGGACCGCTTCCGTCGGTCGCTCATCAGCTGATCCGCTGAGTGAGCCGCAGCCGGTCCATCAGGCCCATGGCGTCGTACGGGGCGCGTACCTTCGCATCGTTGTCGCAGTAGACGTAGACATCACAGCCCTGCTCGGTCCACGATTTGATCTTGGTCGCCCAGTCGTCGAGCTCCTGATCACTGTAGCCGCTAGCGTAGAGTTGATCATGACCGTGCAGCCGCACGTACATCAAATCAGTCGTGATCTCGGTAATGATCGGCCACTGGCCCGGGTTGTCGGCAACCACCAGTGCGATCTTGTGTTTGCGGAGAAGTCGATAGAACTCTGGTGTACGAAAGCTCTCGTGCCGTACTTCGATGGCGTGGCGCAGACGCTGCCTCGGGTGTGCAGCCTTGGTGAGGGCATGATCATCAGGTACGCGTTGATCATGCTTGGCAGCGATCTTGGCCGCTGCTCCCGCAGTGCGGGGCAGGCCCGCGAAGAACGCGTCCAGGCGATCGGCGTCGAAGCCGAGGTTCGGCGGGAGCTGCCACAGGATCGGACCCAACTTCTGATCAAGCGCAAGCAGGCCAGATGCGAAGAAGTTCGCCAGCGGCGTCTCGACCCCGCTCAGCTTCTTCATATGCGTGATGAACCGCCCACCCTTTACGGCGAAGACGAAATCCTGCGGAACCGAGGCCGCCCAGGCCTCGAAGCTAGACCGGCGCTGCAACGCATAGAAGCTGCCATTGATCTCCACCGAATTCATCCGCTCGGCGACGTACCTCAGCTCTTCGCGATGCGGCAATCCGGGCGGATAGAACGGCCCTCGCCAGGGCGGGTAGGTCCAACCTGAAATGCCGACCCGAACCGTCACAGGCGTACGCCATAGCGAGCCAAGATCGGTGCGAGCACGGCGACTCCGCCGTCTCGTGGAAAAAGCTCGCTGTGGATCCCGATCTCCCGGGCGCCCTCGACATTGCCCTCATGATCATCGATGAACAGTACGCGACTCGGTGCGACATTGATGCGTTCCATGATCGCTTGAAAGTACCCGGCATCAGGCTTCGCAAACCCAAGCTCATAGGAGTAGAACTGCTCATCGAAGATCGTCTCGAAGCCGAGCGAGCGGCGCATATACGTCCCTCGCAGGTTCTGCTGATTGGTCGCCAGTCCACAGCGCAGCCCAAGATCACGAACGGCACGCACAGCGTCGAGCATCGGCTGCCGGACCTCGATCCAGAAATGCTGATCGATGACCTCCTCGAGCGGGGCATCGATGTCGAATTGAGCGAGCACGGCGCCCATCGCCGCGCCGAAATCATTGCCGGTGAGGCACGACATGTCAGCAGCCGCGACGGCAAGAAAGAACTCCTCAGCACGTGGCCCACCCCAAGCGGCTAATGTCCTCGCGCCAGCCCTCGCGCGGGCCCTGGAGGACGCCGTCGGCGTCAAAGAGCACCCAGTCGAGCTTCACGGCAGCGCAGCCTACGCCGTGTTTGATTGCTCCGCTCGCTAGCGCTCGCTCCGCGCGGATCGCGCTGTTGAGCCCGCCTAGTTCGTCGTCGCTCTGGGACGAAAAGCATGTCCCCTCGCTCCTCCTCACCACGGCGGGGCGCGATCCGTGTCCGCTCTTGGATAGGCCGAAACCAGGTCCTTCCTGTCACCGTCCGGGCATAGGGTTCATGCGTGGAGGAAGCAGGGCTTGAGGACGTGCGGCTCTCCGAGGACGAGCGTGAGCGCATCGAGCACACTCAAGATGAGGCCCTGTTCGGCGATTCCGATACCAGCACGTCCGCGAGTGCGCCTCTCGCGCTCTACCGGCGCTATCGCCCCGACACCTTCGCCGAGGTCATTGGCCAGGAACATGTCACCGAGCCGCTGCAGCGCGCCCTGACCAACAACAGAGTCAATCACGCCTACTTGTTCTCGGGCCCCCGCGGTTGCGGCAAGACCACCTCGGCTCGGATCCTCGCCCGAGCCCTCAACTGCGAAAAGGGTCCGCGCGCAGTTCCCTGCGGGGAGTGCCGGTCATGCCGCGACCTGGCACGCAACGGGCCGGGCAGCATCGATGTCATCGAGATCGACGCGGCCAGTCACGGCGGCGTCGACGACGCTCGCGACCTACGGGAGCGGGCGTTCTTTGCCCCGGTCAGCAGTCGCTTCAAGATCTACATCGTCGACGAGGCGCACATGGTGACCACGGCAGGCTTCAACGCGCTGCTCAAGCTCGTTGAGGAGCCGCCGCCGCACGTCAAGTTCGTCTTCGCCACCACGGAGCCGGACAAGGTCATCTCGACAATCCGCTCTCGTACTCATCACTACCCCTTCCGCCTTGTGCCGCCCCGGCTGCTGACCGAATATCTCGGCAAGCTCTGTGACGCTGAGGGCATTGCGGTCGAGCCCGCTGTGCTGCCCCTGGTTGTACGTGCCGGGGGTGGCTCGGTGCGCGACTCGCTGTCGGTGCTCGACCAGCTACTCGGCGGCGCCGACGAATCCGGCGTGTCCTACCGGCAAGCGGCCGCGTTGCTGGGATATACCCCGGACTCGCTGCTGGATGAGTTTGTCGACGCCTTTGCTGCTGGCGATGCTGCCGCCGTCTTTGCCTGCGTCGACAAGGTGATCGAGGCCGGTCAGGATCCTCGCCGGTTTGCCGAGGATCTGCTGCGCCGGCTCCGCGACCTGCTCATCGTGGCGGCGGTTCCGGACGCGCTGAGCTCAGGACTCGTCGATGTGGCTCCCGATCAGGCCGAGCGTCTCAGCTCGCAGGCAGCTTCGTTGGGTCCGGGCGAGCTGACCCGGGCGGCGGAGGTGATCGCCGCCGGCCTCACCGACATGCGAGGCACAACAGCTCCCCGGCTGCATCTGGAGCTGATGTGCGCGCGAGTGCTGCTACCTGGTGCCGACGTCGACGATCGCGGCATTCATGCGCGACTCGACCGTCTCGAGCGGCGGATCGGTGTGACAGGTTCATCCACCCCGGCCAAGCCTGCGCCGACACAAGAGGAGTCACCCTCGCGCCCACCCCTCAAGCAGTCCAGGTGGCCGCACCCTTGCCCTCTCAAGCGGCGCAGCCAGTTGCGACCTCGACACCGACTGACGACACCAAGCCCGTGAAGCCGGAATCCCAAAGTGGCGGTCTCAGCGTCACCGACGTGCGCCGGCTCTGGCCCGAAGTGCTCGAGGAGGTCAAGGGCAAGCGCCGCTTCACCTGGATCCTGCTCAGCCAGAACGCCCAAGTCGCGGAAGTGCGCAACGGCACCTTGCTGTTGGCCATGTCCAACCCGGGCGCACGTGACAGCTTTGCCCGTGGCGGCAGCGAGGACGTGCTGCGCGAGGCGATGGTTGTTGTGATGGGCGCCGATTTCGCCGTCGAAACAATGGTGGATCCCAGCGCGATCGCCTCAGCCGGATCATCGCGTACGCCGCCTGCACCCGAGCATCAAGCCGCCGCACCTGACTCCTCGAAAGCCCGGTCCACCAACGGCGTCCGAAGCGAGACGGCGGAGGACCGAGATGCGGTGGCGAGCCGCGACGACAGCGATCTGGACGAGGACGCGGCGTCGCATACAGAGTTGCTCGCCCGCCATCTCGGCGCGGAGATCATCGCCGAGGAGGATCACGGCGCATAGGCTGGGGCGCGCGAGAACCTCCACCCCGAAAGGCCCGCGATGATTCCCGAAGGCGATATGTCCGGACTGCTGGCCCAGGCTCAGGCAATGCAGGAACAGTTCCTCAACGCTCAGCAGGAGCTGGCCGAGATGGAGGTCGAGGGCTCTGCTGGCGGTGATCTGGTGATCGCAACGGTCACCGGCGCCGGCGAGTTGGTGGGTCTCGAGATCAAGCCCGAAGCGGTTGATCCGAGTGACACCGAGACCCTCGCAGACCTGATCGTGGCCGCCGTACGCGACGCCACCAACAAGGCCCAGGCGGTCGCCGCCAGCAAGCTTGGCCCGCTGGCCGGCGGACTGGGCATGGGCGGCGGACTGCCCTTCTAACGAGTTCACCATGTATGAGGGCCCGGTCCAGGACTTGATCGACGAGCTCGGGCGGCTGCCCGGGATCGGGCCGAAGAGCGCCCAGCGACTGGCCTTCCACATCCTGGCCGCCGACCCGGATGACGTGATGCGGCTTGCGGCCATACTCAAGAAGGTCAAGGAGACCGTCAAGTTCTGCGAGATCTGCTTCAACGTGTCCGAGGACACCCAGTGCCGCATCTGCCGCGATCCGCGCCGGGACGAGACCGTGATCTGCGTCGTCGAGGAGGCGAAAGATGTGGTCGCGGTGGAGCGTACGCGGGAGTTTCGCGGGCGTTATCACGTCCTAGGTGGCGCGATCAGCCCGATCGATGGGATCGGCCCGGCGGATCTCAAGATCCGTGAGCTATGTCTCCGGCTCGCGGATGGCACGGTGACCGAGGTGATCTTGGCCACCGATCCGAATCTTGAAGGCGAGGCCACGGCGACCTATCTCAGTCGCCTCCTGTTGCCCATGGGTGTCAAGGTCAGCCGTCTCGCGAGCGGCCTGCCGGTTGGTGGTGATCTTGAGTACGCCGACGAGATAACCCTCGGTCGGGCCTTCGAGGGCCGCCGCTACGTCGACGCCTGACGAGGCTCCGCGATCAGTCGCCGAGGAGAGAATCAGACGGCGACCACGCTGTCTTCGGTGTGGAAGACGCCGAGTTTCTCGCAGGCCTCGTTCAAGATGCGCTGTACGGCGAGGGTGTCCTGCAGCGGCATGATCACGCTTTCGGCTTGGCCGGCGCGTACGCACTCGGTGACCTCGATTAGCTCGTGGGAGTAGCCGGTGCCGAGCGGAGGCCGACTGATGGTCTCCGGCTCCTGGCCTTTCCGGCACAGCACGATGCGATGCGGATGATGGAATCTCGGCGGCACCTCGATCCAGCCTTTCGTGCCATGGATTCGCGCAGCGCCCGGCGTGTGGTGCTTCAACGACATCAGCAGCGTCGCAGCCCGCCCATCGTCATAGCCGAGCAGGACGCCCGCCTCGGCATCGACGCCGGTGGGAGTCAGGGAGCCGTTTACCTCGACCCGGTCCGGTGTCCCGAGAAAGTATTGCGCGAAGGACACGACATAGACCCCGAGATCGAGCATCGCGCCGCCGCCTTGCGCCGGGTCGAACAGCCGGTCCGCAGAATTGTACGGCCGGTCCACACCAAGATCAGCTTGTAGCTGCCGCACTTCGCCGATTGCCCCGTCGTCGATCAGGGCCCGAGCCGCCACGATGGCCGGCTGGAAACGCGTCCACATGGCCTCCATCACAAAGACCTGGCGTTGCCGAGCAGCCGCCATGATCTCCTCGGCACCTGCCACCGTGGCTGTGAACGTCTTTTCCACCAGAGCAGCTTTCCCAGCGGCGATGGCGGCGAGCGCGATCGCGTGATGCTGCGGATGCGGCGTGGCGATGTAGACCGCATCGATGTCCTCGTCAGCCATGATCTCGGCATACGAACCGTACGCCCGCGCGAGGCCGTGCTCGGCGGCGAATGCCTCGGCTCGTTCGGTGGAGCGGCTGGCGACGGCCATGGGCGTCGGCTCCGTCGACGTAGCGGAAATCCTTGATCACCTGTGACGCGATACGGCCTGGTCCGACAATGCCCCAGCGAACAATCTGTGAATCGCTCATCTGCGGCGACCCTGCCGCTGCTGCCGCATGTTGCCGGCGATCGAGGAAATGAAGATCGGGATGAAGATCAGCCACCAATAGCTCCAGCTGGTGGCAAAGCAGAACAAGATGACCGCCGGCCAGGAAGCGGCGGCGAGGACGGCAAGCACGGTGTCTGTCTTGCTGCGTTCAGGTATCGCCGGATGCACATGGTGTGCGATCTCCGGGCTGGCCGCCGGCGTACGTTGCCAGGGCGGGATTTCGAAGGAATGTTGTTGTTGCTGCTGCCACGGCGGCTGTTGAAATGCTGGGCGGTTGTCAGGTGACGGCGGGCGTGGGGCCGGCAGATCCTCGAACAAGACCGCAAGCTCCGGGGCCGTCTTGGCCTTCAGCGCCCGACTCATCCGATCGTCGAACTCCCCGGCATCGATCCGTCCCTGGGCCATGTGCTCCTGCAAAAAAGCGACCGCTTGGTCACGATCGGCATCGCCAATGCGGGGTTCCACGGGTCGCTTCGTCGAGTCGGCTGGCTGTTGCTGAGGGCCCTCGGCAGGCTCCGGCTCAGGCGTAGACGGCTCATTCACAACCCCCAGTATCCACGGCCCGCGAGCGTCGGAGCTCGCGCCCGGAGAGTGCAGGAGCATCTGGTGAAGCGACTCATTGTGGCAACAGCAACCACGTCGGGCTTCACCAGATGTGACGAACGACCCGGATCACCGCGAGCGTGTGCGAGGGGGCCCAAAAGGAACTGGAGCGCCTTAAGACAAAGATCAATCGACGGGTCAACACCACTAGACTCGCCGCGTGGAACAGGAGCCGCTGTGGGCCGCGTAGTACAAAAGTACGGCGGCTCCTCAGTCGCCGATGCGGACAGCATCAAGCGGGTAGCCAAGCGGATTGTGGCGACCAAAAGGGAGGGCCACGACGTGGTCGTGGTGATCTCTGCGATGGGCGACACCACCGACGAACTGATGAGCCTGGCGCTCGAAGTCTCCCCCCTGCCGCCTCCTCGCGAACTCGACATGCTGCTCACCGCTGGCGAGCGGATGAGTGCGGCACTGCTCGCGATGGCGATCCATGACCAGGGGATGCATGCGCGTTCGCTCACCGGCTCTCAGGCCGGAATTATCACCACGGGCACCCACGGAAACGCGCGGATCATCGACATCACTCCAGGCCGGATCACCTCTGCGCTCGACCGCAACGACATCGTCATCGTCGCCGGATTCCAAGGTGTGGCACAAGACACCAAGGACGTGACCACGTTGGGTCGCGGCGCCTCCGACACGACGGCGGTTGCCTTGGCGGCCTCGCTGGGCGCTGATCACTGCGAGATCTATACCGACGTCGACGGCGTCTATACCGCTGATCCGCGGATCGTGCCGTGTGCCCGGCTCATTCCGGAGATCAATTACGAAGAAATGATGGAGATGGCGGCCTGCGGCGCCAAGATCTTGCATCTACGGTGCGTTGAGTATGCGCGCCGCGAGAACGTGCGCGTGCACGTACGGTCCTCCTTCTCCGACAAGGACGGTACCTGGGTGCAAGAGCTTGAGGAAGGAAGCGCCATGGAGCAGGCGATCATCTCCGGAGTCGTCCATGATCGAAGCGAAGCCAAGATCACGATTGTTGGTGTACCGGATCGAGTTGGTGAGGCCGCACGGATCTTCACGGCCGTGGCCGACAAAGAGATCAATATCGACATGATCGTGCAGAACGTGTCTGCGGTGGAGACCTCGCGTACGGATATCTCGTTCACGCTGCCCAAGGCCGACGGGCAGGCAGCCATGGGAACGCTCGACGCACTGAAAGACGGTGTGGGCTTCAATGATGTGCTCTATGACGACCGGATTGGAAAGATCTCGGTTGTCGGGGTCGGGATGAGGTCGCACCCTGGTGTAAGTGCCAAGTTCTTCTCCGCACTCGCCGAAGCCGGCGTGAACATCGAGATGATCTCCACGTCAGAGATCAGGATCTCGGTGATTGTTGATCAAGACGATGTTGATCGTGCGGTGGTCGCTGCGCACACTGGGCTGGGTTTGGATACCGGCGAACCGGCCATTGTGTACGCCGGCACTGGCCGCTGATTCAGGGCTGGTCAGCTACCGAGTGCTACGAGATCTCAGTTGCAGCCGGTGGGACCAATGCGCACTCTGGCCCTGCCCATTCCATTGAAGGGCGTAAAGGTGGCGGTGCCGGTGACGCACCGATTGTAGGTGTCGTCCAGGTAGACCCCGCCGATCTGAGTCGTGTGCGGCTGGCTGGAAAACACCGCGTACTCGGGCCATTGGGTACCGCTGTAGTCGCTGAATCGCAATGACACCGTCAGCCGGCCTTGGGTCTTGGCGGGCCATCCGAACCGAGTGCCGACCGCGCAGTTGCGGTCATGGTGCTCGGGGCTGAAGTAGATCTTGAGGTTGACGTTGCCGTCACTGCTGCTCGCCGTCTTGTTCGCGATCACAGTGCCGGGGCACGTCGCGAGCGGGCCGCCGGGGATGTTGGTCACGTCCTTGGCGGTCGACGTCGTGCTCGGTGTCGTGGTGTAGGTCGCGGTTGGGTGTGGGGTCGTTGTTGTTCCGGCCGATGAAGTCGGCCAGGTACCGCTCGCCGCTGCACCAAGCAGCGCAAGGAACAGTAGGAAGACGATGAATCCGAAAAGCTGTGTCTGTAGAGTCGTCAGCCATGCTTTGCCTCGATCAATACCGTGCAAAACAGTTGTTAACCATTGCTCAGCCCGATTAAACGTGGACCAAAACAATTGTTTACCGTGTTTTGCGTCGATCAAAAACGTCGTGCAAAACACTTTGATCATTGAACGTGATCGTGCGTGGTGTCAAGTCCAGCTGTCCCGATCGGCTACGCCGATACCGCGACGTTACGAGAGCATCCCGTCTTGTTGATCATGGCGGCGCGTGGAATGCTCTGCCGGCGGAGCAGGGAGCAGCAGGTCAGCAGTATTAGATCTTGCCGGAGAGCGCAACCAGCGCTCCAGCCAGAGCGAAATGCTTGTTGCGCCCCAGTTCGGCCACGGTCTGAATGCCAAAGACGTCCGAGAGTATCTGGTCGTGGCGCTCCGTCAGACCCGCCAGAGCCGACGGCGGAGCGGCGAGGATCTCCGTCAGGCTCTTGTCTTCGTACGCCTTGTCCAATACATTGCCCAGCTCGAATGACACTGCCATGACCTGCTCCTTGGGGGACGGAGCGCGACGGGATGACGCGCCTGTTGATCACCATCCTCTCGAATCTTTGGCCGCGCAACTAGACATGATTTTGCTTGTTGGTATTGGTCGCGCGCCTGTCCGAAGGCCCATGAGAGATCGGCCGTCGGCGAGCCCACGTAGTCAAACAAGATCAACTCCCTGCTGTCGGTCAGCATCGCGCCGTGCGATGTGTCTGGAGACCAGGCCACCAGCTTTGATACTTTCGACCAGTGGTGCACCGATGAGGCCAGGGGAGATGGCGTCACCACTTTCGGGTGAGCGCGTGGGAGAGCGCGTCGGTTCCGTGTACCCACCAGGCACGGATGCCTTCTTCCGTCGCTGGGTCGCCTGCACCGTGGCTGGCGAGGCAGTCGGCTTTACGGTGGCGGCAGCGCTCGCGGCAACGCAGGACCTGTCACATCTTCCTGAGTTTGCGATCTTGCTCGGTGCGGGCGCAATCGAAGGAGCATTGCTGGGCAGGGGCCAGGCGATGGCCTTGACCCGATTGCAGTTGCCCGCAGCCATAATTCGTCTTTGGCCGGTGGCCACAAGTGTCGCCGCGTTAGCAGCATGGTCGATCGGTTTGATCCCTGGCTCAATTCATCGAATGTCCTGGGCGCCTTGGGTAGGCTGGCTGCTAGCAGTGGTTCTTGTGTTAGTGCTTTTGGCGTCCATTCCCACAGCCCAATTCATGTTGCTGCGAACAGCACTTCCAACCGCCGGGCGATGGATCAGATTTAATGCCGTTGCCTGGTTGCTCGGGCTCAGTTGGACCTTCGCGCCGCCTGCGCTCGTCAAACCGAATACTCCAGTCGTCTCAGAGATCGGTGTATACGCCATAGCCGGAGTGTTGATGGCGACCACAGTCGCGATCATTACCGGTCTGTGCTGGCTCAGCTGGATAAAACGGGGGAATCTGAGGATGGTAGTCCGAGAAATCCTTGACTAGTCGGGCGTTCCCGTTCTCGACGCACCTAGGTGTACCCGGTCACAAGGTTGGTGACAGTCGGCTGGTTGGCGGGAGGCCGCCAAGTGCGGTGTGTCGGCGTCGAGTGTTGTAGAACTCCAGCCAGGGGGCAAGCGCGGCGGCACGGTCGGGGTTGCTGAGGAAGACCTGCCGGTAGGCCCATTCGATCTGCAGGGTGCGGTTGAACCGCTCGACCTTGCCGTTCTGCCAGGGGCAGTGCGGCTTGATGAACTTGTGCTGAGCGTCGAGTTGGGCAACTGCTTGCTTGACGGCGGTGGAGTGGCGGTAGGCCCAGGCGTTGTCGGTGATCAGCCGCTCGATCCGGGGGATCGCGTGGGCGGCGAAGTAGGCGGCGGCGCGGAGCAGGAACCCCGCACAGGTGGTGCCGGTCTCGTCGGTCAGGATCTCGGAGTAGGCGAGCCGGGAGTGGTCGTCGACCAGAGAGTGGACGTAGTCGTAGCCGATCTTGGGCTGCCGCATCTTTTCGGCCTGGGTGGCTGGTCGGCCATGCGCGCGCCAGCCGCCGCCGTCGGGGATCTTGCCGATCTTCTTCACATCCATGTGCACCAGCTCCCCGGGCCGGTCCCGCTCGTAGCGGCAGGCGGTCTGCTTGGAGGAGCGGATCAGCTGCCCGGTCAACGGATCGCAGTCAGCCAGGTAGGGCAGCTGGTGGCGGCGCAGTATCCGCGACACCGTGCGGGCCGGCACGCCGAGCTCGGCCGCCAGCCAGTCCGGCCCTCGGCGGTGCGTGCGCCGAGCTGCGACCACCGCGGCCTCGGCGGCGGGGCTGGTCCGCCTCGGGCTGTGCTGCGGCCGCGACGAGCGGTCCTGGAGCCCGGCTTCTCCCTCGGCGGCGTAGCGGGCGACCCAGCGGTGCGCGCACTGCCGTGACACCCCGACTTCCTTGGCGACATGGGCAACCGGGCGACCCGATGACACCCGATCAACCAGCAGTTGGCGGCCGTGCACTGTCAAGCGGGCATTACGGTGGGGCATGAAGACCTCCGAGTAGTGAAGACATGAACATCTCCACCGCACTCGGAGGTCTTCGTCTCGTCAACGACCGAGCAGGAGTGTCACCAACGTCATGACCGAGTACACCTAGGGTGCGTCGCCGCTTGGTGCGACGATCGCGACATCGCCCTCATGGAGACGCCGACCAACCCGGTCTGGCGGACCTGGAGATCACCGGGTGTCGGGCATACAAAAACCGTCGACGGTGGTGGCCTCGAAGGCGCTGGTGTTCGGCGCCGGCGCATAGTGGATGACCGTGCTGGCCGGCCCACCGACGCCGACACGACAGCGAGCGGTCGACGTCGCTCTGGCCCAAGGCTGTGACGTCATTTTCGACACGATCCTCGAGGCCGACCCGGCCGCTGTCACGGTCGACGGCGGCGGGACCACCACCGGCCGATGGATCGCACTGCACTCACCGTTCGACACCCGCGGCACCTCTGTCGAGGACGGCGCCCACATTGCCAGAGCTGCCGCCCATCGAGCCGCGGGACATCGCATCTCGCTTGCTGGCGGCATCGGCCCGGGCAAACTCGCGGCCGTGATCGCGGCCGCATCAGACATCGCCGTGATCGGCTCAAGCGTCAGCGCCGCCGACGACCCGGAAGGAACTGCCGCATGGCTGCGACAGCAGCTCTCCTAACCGCCCAGCGCGAGCTCGAGCAGACCTGAACAGGATCGACGCATCCGCCGTCATCCGGTTCACCCAGGCCCTACGCGCGCGTCAAGGGCGGGTGTTCTTCTCGGGTCAGGGCCGCTCGGGCCTCTCGGCTCAGATGGCGGCCATGCGCTTCATGCATCTCGGCCGCGATGCTCACTTTGTGAGAGAGGCCACTGCGCCCTCGGTGCGGGACGGCGACAGCCTCGTGATCGTCTCCGGCAGCGGCAAGACACCGGGTTAGCGTCGGCTTTGCCGAAATCGCCAGCCGAAATCGCCAGGAGGGAGAACGCTGAGGTGCTGCTCGTCACCCACGAGCACCACAGCCCTCTGTGGAGGATCGCCGACCATGCCCTTCACATCCCCGCGGCTGGCAGCAGCCAGTTCGGCGGGACCTTGTTCGAGCAATCAGCGCTCATCCTGCTGGACAGCATTGTCGCCGACCTCATGGCAGATCTCCCCGACCCGGTCGGCACGATGTGGCACAACCACACCAACCTGCAGTAGCAGAGATTGAGTGGTGCCAACGTTCTGGTGGCTCAGTGTCCGAACCTCGGAAGCACATAGTTGATCTTGGTCTCGAACTCGTGGAAACCGTGGCTGGCGTCGTGCGCCTGCTTCGCCGATCCTGCGCGGCTCGCCACCATTCGGATGTTCGCTGACCAGGCCATTTCTTGCTGGTCGAGGTGACTATCAGAAGGGGAGAGTTACTTCGCAAGGTGTAAAATCGCCGGCGAATGGAGGGGATCGCCATCATGATCAAGGTTAAGTTCATTAGCAAGCTCGCACTTACCCTTGCGGCGGGATGTCTCTCGGTCGGGATGCTGGGAGTGGACGCCAGCGCGCAAACCCCCACACCGCTGATCACGGTGATCATCGGCGAGAACCTCACCTTCAAGAATATGGACCTCGGCGTCGCGGCGAAGGTGCTGGTCTCTGACGTGTGCGGCGTTGATGAGCGTGACGCTAAGGACATCCTGGAGCTCGCAGCAATGAACAACCAGAAGATCGTTGCCATCTGTCCCAGAACGGGAGCGGTATTCCACCTCATCCCGTAACAAAGATCGACTAGCGTCAAGATCACTGAGCCCGCTCCACGGCGCCCGCATTTCGCTACTTGGCCGACGGCGCAAGCTCAGCGGCTCCATCGCGTAGCTCCGCGAGATCGCCAATGGCCGGAACCGCGTAGCCGCTGAAACCGCTGGACTCATGGCCGTATCTTGATACGCAATTCCAGCGACTCATGTGGGTCCGGCAGCAATGTTGATCTTGGCGCCGGTGGTCGCGGCAAGCCTCTCAACTATTGAGAACTCAACGCTGGACTTGCATCGGCGCCAGGGGACTAGCCAACATTCGCGCCATTCGGCCTAGGTGTACTCGGTCATCAATTTGGTGACAGTCGGCTGATTGGCGGGTGGCCGCCCAGTGCGGTGTGTCGGCGTCGAGTGTTGTAGATCTCCAGCCAGGGCGCAAGCGCGGCGGCACGGTCGGGGTTGCTGAGTGAAGACCTGGCGGTAGGCCCATTCGGTCTGCAGGGTGCGGTTGAAGCGCTCGACCTTGCCGTTCTGCCAGGGGCAGTGGGGCCGGATGAACTCGTGCTGAGCGCCGAGTTGGGCAACTGCTGCTTGACGGCGGGGAGTGGCGGTAGGCCCAGGCGTTGTCGGTGATCACCCGCTCGATCCGGGGGATGCCGTGGGCGGCGAAGTAGGCGGCGGCGCGGAGCAGGAACCCCGCACAGGTGGTGCCGTTCTCGTCGGTCAGGATCTCGGAGTAGGCGAACCGCGAGTGGTCGTCGACCAGGGAGTGGACGTAGTCGTAGCCGATCTTGGGCTGCCGCTCTTTTCGGCCGTGGGTGGCTGGTCGGCCATGCGCGCGCCAGCCGCCGCCGTCGGGGATCTTGCCGATCTTCTTGACGTCCATGTGCACCAGCTCCCCGGGCCGGTCCCGCTCGTAGCGGCAGGCGGTCTGCTTGAGGCGCGGATCAGCTGCCCGGTCAACGGATCGCAGTCCGCCAGGTGGGGCACCTGATGGCGGCGCAGGATCCGCGACACCGTCCGGGCCGGCACGCCGAGCTCGGCCGCCAGCCAGTCCGGCCCTCGGCGGTGCGCGCGCCGAGCTGCGAGCACCGCGGCCTCGGCGGCGGGGCTGGTCCGCCTCGGGCGTGCTGCGGCCGCGACGAGCGGTCCTGGAGCCCGGCTTCTCCCTCGGCGGCGTAGCGGGCGACCCAGCGGTGCGCGCACTGCCGTGAGACCCCGATTCCTTGGCGACATGGGCCACCGGGCGACCCGACGACGACCCGATGGACCAGCAGTTGGCGGCCGTGCACTGTCAAGCGGGCATTACGGTGGGGCATGAAGACCTCCGAGTAGTGAAGACATGAACATCTCCACCGCACTCGGAGGTCTTCGTCTCGTCAACGACCGAGCAGGAGTGTCACCAACGTCATGACCGAGTACACCTAGGTGCCGACATGCCAGAGGAAATCGTCAAGGTCAGTCATGTGTCTCCATTGCCTGAGCTGTGGTATCCGGGCGCACGAGCGCCGGGTCTGCATGTTCTGGAGGCCCCAATTTCTCCCGGTCCTGGCCGGACGTTGAGCTCGGAGTGAGGTGCAGGTGCGCGCGGGCGGCTCACCTACAGGACAGTTGCACGTACCGAAGCTCAGGCAGCGAGAAGTACTGCTAATGTCGTCCAAACCGTGTTACCGGAACGATCCAGCAACCCTCGATCAAGCACCCAGGCAAAGCTCAATTATGTCCATGACCAAGATCTTCTACTCGTGACCGACGCCGGTCTCGTCACTGTGATCATCGGGCTGGCCATAAACCTGATCTTGATCGTGATCGGCAGCTTCTTCAAGAAGAAGATCCAGTTATGACCGATCGGCAGTACGGCCGCGCGGGAGCTCTGCGGCGAATCGGTCGATCTTGTCCTCCAATCGCTTGACCATGACCTTGTAAGTCCTAGGCCCGTTCTTTTTCGGCTGCCGACCGTCCCGATCAACCGCACCAGATCGCGTCACCGAAGTCACTGATGTTGGCGTCGGGACTCGGCTGGTCGGCATTGAGTACGGCGAGGGCGGCGCAGAAGGTCAGCAGGGAGGCGCCACCGGCGACACAAGATCCTCGGCAAGAGGCCGCGCGGCTCAACGCGGTACACGAGGCGCCAGCAGATCCAGATGGGAGTGCGGATCACATCGAAGCAAAAGAACAAGGATAATAAATAGTGAATTCAATTTCTATCTCCCACACGCCTATGCCAAACCCAATACGACTCCAAGGATCAGGAAGGCAAAGTACACACTTTGAGCAGAGTGGACGATGACGCCCATCCAGGTGCTGCGGAAGCGCCAGCTTGGAAATGCGTACAGGAAGACACCACTAATGACAGACCCTGGGATTCCCCAGGGCTGGTGAAGGTGATAGAAGCCAAAGAGCACCCCGTTTGCTACCCAGCTCCACCTGCCAAATACGCCCTCCATCCTGGGCAGCAACACACCCCGAAAGAGAAACTCCTCTCCCAGGATCGTATTGAAGATAGCGTTGACCACAAACAGGGCAAAGAACCACCAGGCGCCCACCAGCCGGTCCAGCATTTCTTGCGATTCAAAAACCGCGCCCAGGCTATATCCCGGAGGCTCGGCGAAAAAGGGGAAGAGCGAGACCCACAGGCCATCGACGTAAGATGTCAGGGCAAGTTCCCACACGGTAATCCCGATCAGAAACGGGATCACCCACAGCCATAACTTGCGGCGAGTTTCACCGGTTTTCGGATCGCGCGGCGTGTTGAGCCGCAACCTGCGCTTGACCGTCGCCCAGCGGAGATCTCCCTCTTCCTGGCGGACGATGATCATGGAAAGAACGAACAACCAGATCAAACCGATCAAGAGCAGCACGAATCGGGTGACGCCCGCTCCCAGCGGATCCGAATTGAAATCGGGCGATACCGCGGGGAATATGATCCAGCTTAGGATACCCATCGGGACGGCTGCCAGAGCCCAGATGCCCAGGATTCTGCCAAGGGAATACTGTTCCCCCATCTCAGCAGCTGCGTTTGCACGGGCGGTGTTTCCATCTTTGCCTCCTGTATCCATCTAAATAACCGGATGTCTATGGGATCAAATCCTGCGGGTGCTGTGCCAGACCTCTCTAGAAACACTTTGCCGACCGCTGCCAATCAACAGATTCCCACGCGGGTAGTCGCCGGGAGGGCCGGGAGGGCTAACTAATGGTCTCGTGGACGCTCGCGCGCGTCGCGTGAGCTAGTCGGGCGCAGCGCTGTCCGGACGGCCATCCGCGTTTCCTTCGGTGCCAACGAACTGTGGCAGCAGTCGTAGGTGCCACCGCATTTGCTCGACAATCTGCACTTGATCATGATCTGTATACAGATACCTTTCAGTGAAGCTCATCGGCTCATCCTTGTTAGCCGACGAGGCTCGGGTCAAGATCGTCCCCAGAGTCTGAGCGCAGCTCGGAGAGGGGTAGGTTTGGACCCGGGGCGGACTGGTGTGGAGTGGCGTCGTGGAAGGATCCGTTGACCGTGCGATCACTACGCGGGGTATTAGCTGCAAGCGTGTGTTTACTGGCAGTTCCGGTCGCCTTACGTGTTTCAACTCATTGTTGGCAGCGGCGCCGAAATCGTGCTACATCTTGTGGGTGGGGTCGGGTTTCTCCTCACAGCATTCGCCGTGTTCGATTTCGAGCCACCGCGATGGCTACCTTGGGTCGGCTGTCTATCGATCGGCGCTTTCGGGGCCACATTTCTGTTGCAAGGCATCAGTCAGCTGCTGCACAACGATTGGCTCACCTACCTGGCGTTTCAAATCCTGGGGCAACAGGTCGAAGCATTGTCAGCCGACGTTTTCTTGGTGTGGTGTAGCGCTACAGTGCTGTTGATGAGCCATGGCAAGGTGAAGTTGTTCGGGATTGGTGTGATGGCCTTGGCCGTTAGCGCGGAGATCTACAGCTACGGCGTGCGGTATTTCGGTTCCGGAGCCGGTGGAGTATCGCGCTGCTGAAACTTGTGCTGCTGCTGCCGTTTGTGTGGCTCCTCCTTGAAAGCAGCAAGAAGATCCCGCTGCCCGAAAGAGCAAAAAGAGCCTGAGCCGTCGAGACCCGCTGCTGGTGTCCGCGTACGGTCTCATATGTCGCTCTCGGTACGACCTCTCGCACGTCTACAACAAGCTGCGGGATCCGCAGCCGCGCCGCGCTCGCGATGGAATACGCGAGCCGCTCCTGAGCGGCACGAATCTGCGCCGTAGCCGTCATTGGTTGCGTTGCAAACGCGAGAGCAACTCCGCAGAGTCGTCGATCGG
>CAVQIU010000020.1:0-82539 GCA_963712625.1 uncultured Actinomycetota bacterium | reverse complement strand
GTGCTGACTTGGCGAGGACTCATTCGAGGTCGCGCCGGCTACCAGAGCCCCATGAGCCGGGTTCAGCAGCTCATCCGTCCAGTCCGCGAGTGACAAGCGATGGACCACGGGTAGGTCTTTCCTGCGTGGGCAGGAGGAGTCGCCCGGCGGAAAACTGCGGGGATCCAATCGCCCTCTCGTCTCCGCTACTGGGAGCAGCCGGCCGTGCGCCTCAGCTGCGGTAACTCCCGTGGCGAAACTCCTCGATGAGTCCTGGGTGGGATGGAGACCAATCGAGCTCGGTTCGAGCCTTGGCCGCGACGGTGCCCTGATCGAGCAGTAGGACTTCGGCGAAGTAGTCGCCTAGGCGTTGCCGAGCCTCTTCGTCGGAGCCGGGGACCGCTCCTGGAGCGCCGGCCGCGACGGCGGCCGCCTCGGTGAGTTCGGCTACGGTCGGGTTCAATCCATCGCCGACGACGTAGTAGCCGCGGGCCGTGTCATGCTCCAATACGCGGCGGAAGAAGTCCGCGAGGTCGGCAACGTGGACTGTCGACCAGTGCTGTTGCCCGGTGCCGAGCATGATCAAGTTGCCCTGGTCGTCTCGCGGCGAGCCGAGAAGTACCCCGGGAACCCCTCCGCCGCCGTCGCCGTAAGCGACGCCGGAGACGACCACGACCCCGCGCATGTCCTTCACCGCAAGCACTCGGCGTTCGATCGGTTCCTTCCATGCCACCAGCGCAGGCGCCTGGAACGGGGAGTCCTCGGTGATGGAGGTGTTGGCGCCGTAGACCCACTGACCGCTGATCTCGATGAAGGGCTTGCCGGTGCCGGCGTACGCATCGATCGCTGCGTCGACAACTGCGGAGTCGAGGTCGGCGCTGGTGGCGTCACCAGGACTGGCTGTGTGGATGGCCCCGTCCGCATCACCGAAGACGCTCACGACCGCCGCTCGATCGTAGAGGTCGACCACGGTCGGCGTGGCGCCGCGGGCTGCGACGATGTCGGCCTGATCGTCGTCGCGAACGAGCGCGGTCACCTCGTGCCCATGCTTGTACAAATCCGTTAGTACGTGAGATCCGATGAATCCTGTTGCACCGGTGAGTGCCACCTTCATGGCCTGAGCCTCCTTGCCTAAATTCTCACACTGTTACTTGACAATTCAAGTGAATATCAAATGACTTGAACTGTCAAGTGACTGCGGGAGCCAACACAGAACATGATCGCCGGCCGCTGGATCGAAGGTGAACGGACAGCTGCGTCACCGCAGCAGCCTCTGCACGAGGCGCATATCGACGGCTCGAGCCCTTCGAGTCTGACCGTGACCATGAATCAACAGCGCTGCGGCACGCAGATCGGACACGCCTGAGCGCCGTCAATCACTTGAATCGTCGAGTGATTGGTATTCTGATCCCATGACTGAAGCAGCCCGCCGCAGCACCGAGGAACCGCCGGTGAAGTGGCTGACGGCCGCCGAATTGGACTCCTGGCTCTCCGTGGTGCGGTTGATCACCTGGCTTCCCTGGTCAATCGATCAGCAGCTGCAGCGCGACTCGAACCTGGGGATGGTGGAGTACCAGGTTTTGGCCATGCTTTCGGAGAGTCCACAGCGAACCATGCGGATGAGCTCGCTTGCCGAGGTCACCAACGCATCGCTGTCCCGGCTGTCACACCTGGTCAAACGCCTCGAGCGGCGCGGCCTGGTGCGCCGCGAGCCCGATCCGACGGATGGACGATTCACCAACGCGATCTTGACCGAGAAGGGCTTCCAGACGCTCGCCGAAGCAGCGCCCGGACACGTGGCACATGTGCGATCACTCATCATCGACGTCCTGTCCCCAGAGCAGCTGCGGCGCCTCGGCCGCGACGCCGACCGCATAATGTCGCGCATCGACACCTCTGGAATCAACTAGCACCACACCGCATCCCGGCCGAGCGAAGCGGCGGGCTGATCTTGTCGGTTGGGCTGTGTAGATCAGGTAGTCGAGGCCATACCGAGCATTCCTGGGGCGGAGGAACCTCCTGCGTGGCGAGACTGCGCCCTTGCCTGGGCGCGGCTCGGGCTGTGGGATTGGGATCACGACTCCGCTGGGCTAGCCGCGATGGAGTGGCGGGAAGGACTGCAGACGCCACCATGCCAGTCTTACCGTCTCTGCCAGTGCGAGGCCGAGACGCGGAGTTGTCCAGCATCGAAGAGCATCTGGAACGGGTCCGCTCAGGAATCGGCTCGGTAGTGCTCATCGAGGGTGGACCCGGCTTGGGCAAGACGCGGCTGCTTCAGGCCGCCTGGACCTGTGCGGAGGGCATGGCGTTCCGAGTGGGGCGTGGGATGGCCGACCCAATCGAGAGCGTCGTCGAGCTGGCGGCACTGATGGAAGCCTTGTTCGAGGGCGACCCGCCGCTGCTGGAGAGGGCAGCGCTTCGCGACATTCATGCGGCGCCTGAGCAGCGGTTTTGGCTGCTGCAAGACATCCAGGCTCTGCTTGAGCAGGCCGCATTGAATCATCCGTTGCTCATCTGCCTGGATGACATGCAGTGGGCCGATAGCGGGACCGCAGCGGCGCTGCGCTCCCTTCCGCAGCGGCTGGCAAGCCTGCCGGTGGCGTGGTTTCTCACGACACGACCCCGCCAAGGTTCGGCTCAGATTCTGACCGCCCTGGCGGAGCTCGTCGATGCGGGCGCGGATGTACATCGACTCGGGCCCCTAGCACCAACAGGCGGTCGGGCAGATGGTGGCGGACATTCTGCAGGCGCAGCCCGACGAGGAACTGCTACGCCGAGCTGAACGAATTCGGGGCAATCCGTTTCTCCTGGTCGACTTCATCCGGGGGCTCGAGGAAGAAAAGCTCGTCGCGGTGGCGTCCGGGCGGGCGACTCTCATCGAGGACCGTCTGCCCAGCCGAGTGAGCGACGACATGCGCCGACGTTTGTCGAGGTTGCCTGGAGATGCGGAGCAGGTAGCCATCGCCGCCGCGTCGCTGGGCCGGCGATTTTCGGTCGTGGACATCGCCGCCATGAGCGACCTACCCGTACCAAAGCTGTTGTCACCGATCCGAACGCTCGTGCAGGCCGACATCCTCGCCGAAAGCGACGACCGTCTTGCGTTTGGCCATGATCTCATCCGCGACGCTGTTCGAGCCAGCGTTCCCACCGCAGTGCGGCGAGCGCTGGATCGCCGCGGCGCCGACGTACTGCTCGCTCGTGGCGCTCTTCCGGTCGAGGTCGCGACCCAGCTCGCGGCCAGCGCTGAACCAGGCGACGACGTTGCGATCGCCACGCTGGCCGATGCGTCCGAGGCACTCGGCACAACGGACCCAGCAGCCTCGGCAGCGATTGCCGAGCGAGCCCTAGCGCTCATGTCCCGGCAGCATCAGCTGCGTGGCCCGATCGCGTCGCGACGCGCAATCTCGTTGTTTGCAGCGGGATTTGGCGAGGAAGCCAAAAGCTTCGCCGATACCGTGCTGCGTCAAGCGCTGCCGCCAGAACAAGAGGCCCAAGTCCGTCTGAGCATCGCCAGCATGTTTGTGTTGTCCCCCGACGTCCGGGCCGACAACGCCCGCCAGGCACTTGGGTTGGCGGGCCTTCCGCTGGATTTGAGGGCATGGCTGGAAAGTGTCGTACTTCACAACCTGGTGGTGGCGGGCCGCACAGATGAGGCGCAGCTCATCGCGGCGGGCGTATGGGAAGCTGCGGAAGCCAGCACAAGCCGGGAAGCGCGCTATGCCGCCGAGCTCGCACTAGGCGGCCTGGACTACCAGCTGTTCAGGTTCGGATCCGCGTTGGAGCGGTTGGAGGCGGCTGCCCGGATCGGCACCTCGGAGGACGTACGCCAGCGCCTCGCCCACTACTTCCGCTGCTGGCCGCTGGTCGCGCTCGACCGCTTCGAGGACGCGCTTCGCGTTGCCGAGGCCGGCATTGCGGCGGCCCAGCGCGACCGCCAGAACTGGGCGCTACACATCTTCGAGACATGGAAGGGGCTACAGGGACTGCAGACCGGCCGGCTGCCGGATGCAGCCGTTGGCACTGGAAGGCAGGTTCAGCCTGCGGGATGCCCATCGTGGTCGTCGGGACCATCGACGCAGCCTGCGTGTCCGGGCTTGGTCTGCTGAAAATCCATACCGGCGACGAGCGGGGAGCACGCGAGGTCGCGCAGATCTGCAAAGTGATGCTGCAGGCTACAGCGCCCGGCATTCGCAGACACGCCGCCTGGTTTCTCGCCGCGCACGCGATGGCCTTGGGACACCCACGCGAGGCCCACCGATGGCTGTGCGCTCTTGGTGAAGCAGAGCGGTTGTCGATCTTTCCGCTCTTCCCTCACGACGTCGCGAATGATCCCGAACTGGTGCGTCTCGCCATGGCAGTCGGCGACGACGAACTCGTTACACATACCATCGCGGCAGCCGAGCAACGCCATCAGCTCAACCCACAGGTGCGATCGCTCGACGCTTGCGCAGCACACGTCCGCGGACTCGCCCGTCATCGCACAGCGGACCTCGAGGCAGCCGTTTTCCTTCTGCAGAACAAGTCTCGGCCGCTCGCATTGGCCTCAGCCCTGGAAGATCTTGGCCGGTTGAGGGTCGACGACGGCGCGACCCAGGATGGCATCGACGCGTACGATCAAGCCCTCGCCATCAATATCAGCGTCGGCGCCTCATGGGACGCAGCACGCGTCCGAAGCCGCCTACGGCGCCTGGGCGTACGACGCCGGATCACCTCACCAGAGGTTCCCCACACAGGATGGGATGCGCTGACCCCCGCCGAACGGCAGGTTGCTCAGCTCGTCACCGAAGGCAAGACCAACCGGGAGATCGCCGAACAGCTGTTCGTCTCGCCCCACACCGTCAGCGCCCATCTCCGCCACATCTTCGACAAGATCGGCGTGAAGTCCCGGGTCGAGTTGACCCGGGATTCAGCAGGTGATCGCACGCGCTGGTCCCCTCGCCATTAGCGCCGATTAGATATCGCACGATCTAACGATGCGCCGCACACGTTGACGCGAGCAGGCTCAGTACGTGGAGCCGCGACTCCGCGCACTCCGAGCGAAACCCCGCGAAAGGAATCAACCATGACTGTCCGACCGAATATCGTCCTCGTCCACGGCGCCTGGGCAGATGGCTCAAGCTGGAGCGCCATCATCGAGATACCTGCAGGCCGACGGCTACCACGTTACGGCGCCACAGTTTCCGCTCACCTCCCTGTCAGGCGACGTTGCCCGATTGCGCCAGGTTCTAAATCTCCAGAACGGACCGACCATCGTGGCCGGCCACTCCTACGGCGGCCAGATCATGACGGCGCTGGGCACCGATGCACCCAACGTTGCGGGCTTGGTCTACATAGCTGCGTTTGGTCTCGACGAAGGAGAATCGCTCGGCGCGCTTCTCTCGCAAGGCCCGGTCACCCCGGCACTGACTCACCTCTTCACCGATGAACAGGGTTTCGGCTGGTTGTCGGAGGAGGACTTCGTTGAGCACTTCGCCGCCGATGTCGATCCACTCGAAGCCAAGGTCATGTACGCCGTGCAGCAACCCCTGGCCGTGTCAGCCTTCAACGACATCATGGGCACACCCGCATGGAAGGCCTTGCCGTCGTGGTACCTCGTGGCTACCGAAGACCAAGCCATTCCCGCCAGACGCCGAGCGCCAGTTCGCCGCGCGGATGAGAGCGACCACCATCGAGATCTCCTCGAGCCACCTGCGCCATGGTCTCTCACCCCGCCGCAGCCGCCGACCTCATCAAGACAGCAGCCGACGTCGTGGCCGGCCAACTCCTAAGCTCGCCCCGATGATCGGCCCCGCCCTCCGTTCGCCAAGAACACCATCAAGGAGACCGTCACCATGCCAATGATCGACGTCTACGCGGCAAGCGGAACATTTGCTGATACACGCCGACTCACCATCGACCTGGCGACGGCCGTCATGACGATCGAAGGTGTACCCAACATCCCGATGTTTCGGCAGAACACCGCCGCCTTCATCCACGAACTCGGCAACGATTGCCTCGCCAACGTCGACGGCGACAGCAGCTATGTCCGCGTCCAAGTACTCACTAATGCGTCAGCACTCGCCCGAGAAAAGCAGCTGGCGGTAGTGGAACAACTCACCGCCATCGTCGCCGCTGCGGCTGGCGATCCGACGCTGGCCGACCGAACATGGGTGCTCCTCACTGAGGCTCCCGACGGCGGCTGGGGACTGAAAGGACATGCCAATACCAACGAGGAACTGGTGCTCGCTGCACGGGCACAGCTCGCCGACCTATCCGTAGGGATCCAAGCCCGGCCGATGACGCCTGATTCATCGAGGTTGCCGCCAAGTCTGCGATTCAGTACGGCCGCGTGATGGGTCAGCGGACGTGGAAGTATCGGAACCGTCGGGCTCGGAGTTAGCAGCAGGAGCGCATGTGTTCGCTCGCCGGCCGCAAGGTCCATGTCACCATCCATGGCTGCCGCCAACCGGCCACGAAATCAGTCGGTGATGGCGAAGTCGGTGAAGTTGAACCGTTCCGGGTTGCCGTTCGTGTCGACAATCTCGACGCCGTAATCAACCTGCCAGGTCGTGGTGGCTTTCCAGCCGCGGTTCTGAACATCCTTGAAGAACTCAGACAGCGGCATGTCACCGGACAGCTGTGGGGTGGTTGACAGGTAGGTGAACACGCCACCGTCGCCGGAGCCGGACCGCCATACCTGATACTCATGGCCGCCGATGGTGACGGTACCGACTATGTTTCCGATAGGCCGCTGGCCCCAGTTATCGGTCCAAATCATCAGCTCATGGCTGAACCCAGACCCGATCCAGATATCGAAAGCGATGTTGTAGACACATCCAGTGCAACGCGGCCCAGTTGCCGCGAAGCGGGCCGATGTGATCCCCGTCAGCGGCACATTGTTGTAGTCGCGGTGGACGTTCGGATATGTCTGCACCGACATGTCCGAGTGGTTCGGGGTGTCAGAGACGAGATACCAGTTGTCGTAATTACAGGCGGTGATGACCGTGTTGCCGCCAGCATCATCGTTCCAGTTGTTGTTGTGAATCAGGTATTCGCCGCCCCCAGCCTCGGAATATGACGCTGATCCACCCTCTTTGATGGTGGTCCCCGTTGGTGCAGGTCTTAGGCGGTCTAGCCGTAGCCGTGGGAGTCGTTGTGGCCGTGCTGTGGGGTCGTTGGCTGGCTGGGTGCCGTCGTGGCTGGTGCCGTCGTGGCTGGTGCCGTCGTGGCCGGTGCCGTCGTGGCCGGTGCCGTCGTGGCCGGTGCCGTCGTGGCCAGGTGCCGTAGTGGGCGACGCGGTGGTGGTTGGGGCGGGTGTCGGTTTTACGCCCCCGTTGTGGACCTTGAAGCGCCCTCGTCGGGTGGATGTCGTGCCATTCGCCCACGTCATTACGACCCTGATGCTGTGGGTTCCATCCGCGAGCTTCGCCGTGTTGTACGGGCGTGCCGTACCGTCGGTCTTAGTGCCTGCGAGGTCAAATGGTGCCTTCTTGTCGGTTCGAACGGGTGGCCTATCCGTCCAGCGCGGGCTGTCAATGTAGAAGTCGACTTTGTCGAGAGTCTTCGAGTTCCTCACGAAGACGTAGATCTTTCCGTTGACCATCGAACCGTCGAGCCGCGCCGCACTCGACCGATCCGAGTTCAGGCTCACTGCCAGTCTTGACCTCGTCGAAGCCGAGGCGGACTCGATGCCGAGGCCGCCTAGTGCTAGGGCGATGCTGACCGCGAGGACGAGAGCTACCTTGCGATGGCGGCGCACTGCCAACCGAGGCTCGCGTGGAACCATGTCCACCCTCCGTGTCGGGATCGCCGGACGCGGGCGAGGTCGAGCCACGTGTAATCACTTCCCCCGAGCATTGTGACCAAAACGTTATCTGCCGCAGCAGTCTAGGGCAGATTGGTAACGGATTGTCAAACAGCGCGAAGATCTCGATCTTCGCCTATTACTTCGCCCGAAGCACGAACGATCACTTGACCACCCGATGGCGAGGCGCACGCGGCGCGCGTGCTTGGGAAACGACTGATACTCGCGGGTCATACGAAGTTGTTCATCTCGATGACGAGGTGTGTGCCGCAAGCAGCCTGTGATGGCTGGCGGCGCTAGTGAAATCCGGAGGGATGGCGAGCTCCAAGCGTGGACACGACCCATCTATCAGCAGTGAGCCTGTCTAGCCGCACCGACGACGGTTGGACATGATGTACGACTGCAACCACCTGTGTCTGGAGGGACTGCCGGGAGCACCAACGCGTCCGGATGGCAAACCGCAGCTAGTGCCCTGGAAGGGAAGTAGCTCAAGCCACTCGGTCAGTTATCGCTATCGCTGACCTCGATCACGCTGCCCTTCATTACGGTGCCCGGTGATGGCGTATCGGCGAACTCCTCCTTGTCGAACTCCGCCTGACCGCCCGCGATCTCGAACGTGTTTTGCTGCGTCCCGAACTGGTCGCCAGTCACTCGGTAGCTCACCTCGCGCGGCAAGATCCTGGACTTGAGCTGCTCGAAGTACTCCGGATCTCGATGGCGACGCCGCGAGGGCAGGAAGCGCAGCTCGATCAAGTCGTCGAAGCTCATCGGATTGCTCGCGAAGGTCGCATAGATAATGCCTCCCGCAAGGAGGAGGATGATCAAGATCAATTCAGCTCCTGTGTCCCGACATACTTGGGCTTGACCCGATAGGTGACGCCGCAACCGGCAGAGCCTGCGGCAATAGCCGCAAATGCCCTACGACGGCGATGATCATGGCAATCCAGCCGAGTTGCTTTGGCCTCGGCGTCCGATAGACGGGCGGCGAGAACGGCTGAGGCTGCGGGTCTGGACCTGGCCGTATTGGCGGCCCAGGAGGCGTCGTCGGATGGGACATGAACGAGTCCTTCGGAAGTGGTGCGCCGGCCACGTTGGCGCAAACCAGCACTCCTCGTGCGAACGCCCGCGCATCGTCGCCGGATCGTTACCTCCCCAGAGCAAGGGCCGAGATTATCCACAGATTTGTCAACAGCGACCCCGCTGATCGACTTTGTCTACAGCGACCACGATCGACCTCGCGCTACCAGCTGCCTAAAATCCGATGGCCTGAAGGCAGTTCGCAGATTTCCCCCGGACGGCTGTCGTTCCGACCCATCCGGCTCGCATCTTCGCAACGGCGCGGCTCCGGGAGCAGGCTCCATTCGTCCCGCTTCCCTGGAACCACCGCCAGGGCAATCGTCCGGGCCTCACGGATTGCAGGGCGAACGACGGCGTCAACCGTCAGTTTGTCCACAGGAAGGTCGCGACGCATAGTGATGCCAGCCCTTGAACTGGTGCTGACCGTGCCAGCGGATCGGCGTCTGGGCTAGGCAGGCTTCTCGCCGAGAAGGTCGTATGCGGCAACCCAGAGGGTGTATGGGTTTGCCCGGTCTCCGTGGATCGACATCATCCGGTCGATCAGATCCAGGGGGGAGGAGCTTCGAGCCAAAGCAGCTTCGAAGTCGGCGATGTATTGGCGACTCTCCTCGATCTGGCGTTGGGCATCGTCATCGGCTGCTTGCGGATGCCGGTGGCCAGCGACGATCTTGTCTGCGCCGAGGCTGGCGACTGCATCGAGCGCCAGTTTCCAGCTGGCCCTTGACTCCGGCGTGGACCCCCTCATCCACATGTGAGTCTGGTTGTAAACCACATCGCCGGAGACGACCAGGCCGAGGGCCGGTACGTGAACCACGCTGGACAGATCGGTGTCTGTTGTTCCGACCGCGACCGCGGTAGCGACTCGGTCTCCGATGGGGATGCTCGTGCCAGACAGTGGTGCTGGCACGACGGGCATGTCCGGCAGCTGGCCGGGGAAGAATGCGCTCCACACCTCCATGCGCCCGGGTGAGACCTGTTCCTCCATGGCGCCGATGGATTCGGGCAGTGCGACCGGCTTGGCATTCGGGTACTCCTGCAGAACGGCCGGCAGGCCGAGCAGATGATCCCCGTGAGGATGGGTGATGTAGATGTACTCGAGTGCGGGCTCATGGGACCGCACCCACCTCGCGAGAGCGACCGCTTCGGTGGTCGTGATGAGACAGTCGACCAGTAACCCGCCGCCGTCGTCACCCCAGATCAGGGTTGATGTCGACGGCGGCCACGTCGCCTGGCCGACCGCCTCCCCGAACCCCGGAATCTGACTCGGGATCGGCTTCGGGTCCACAGCGAACACGTCGTAGTTCAGGCTCACTTGCCTCGCCACTCTCGGGTGCGGCCACCCATCGGTCGATGGCCGAGTTGTTAGCGCGCTTCCCGTGCCAACTCCGGATTGTAGTGCTCGTGGTACGCCTCCTTCGGCGGGTGCACCCGTGTGCGCAACTGCGATTTCGCGGCTGGATCACAAGAGGTGGCGGCGGAGGCGCCGCAAGCGAAACACGGGCGTTGCGCTGCTGATTACGGTCATCGACACGCTGACTAAGCGGCGTCATCACATCTGTAATTGGTCTGATGATTGCCATCAGAAAAGCCAAGCGGGGCCACCGGTGAGGCAACCGGGAAGTAAGGCGCGAACCGGCACTCGGGAACATCTGACGCATTCAGCACTAGAGCCCCCAGAGTTCGGGTGACCGGCAGACCCCGAGTACTCCTCGCTCCGCTCCTGGTCAAAGGTGTGGACCCGAACCTGGCATGACCAACAAGTGGGCGAAACCTTTAGGCGTCCCTCCGGTACTCGGCAGCAGCCGACGTCGACCAGGGTCTCCCGCCGACCTGAGCGCGGCCTCCGGCGTCGAGACGATCCACGATCCGCACCTGAACCCGCCTGAGCCATCACGGCGGGGATCCCCTGGCGTACGGATGCGATCTGTGGGTCCGGAAGGTCCCCGCACACGGTGTACGGGACCTTCCGAGGGTCGGGAGGAGCTAGCCACGCGGCCACGGCCCGGGTTCTCGCTCCCGGGGTTCAGACACCCGCACGGGTGAACGTCACATGGGTGACTCCGCTTGGCGAGGAGGTGGCCTCGACCTCGTAGTCCTTCTCGAGGCCCTCCAGTCCGTCCCAGAGGCGTACGCCTCGGCCGAGCAGGATCGGGACCACCACGATGTGCATGTGGTCGACGAGCCCGGCAGCAAGGAAGTCGCGGATCATGGTGGGACCTCCGCCGAGGCGTACGTCCTTGCCTTCCGCGGCCTCGCGGGCCGTCTCGAGCGCCTCGGCAGGCGACGCGTCGAGAAAGTGGAACGTCGTGCCGCCGTCCATCTCGATCGACGGGCGCGTGTGATGGGTGAGGACGAAGACCGGTGTGTGGAACGGCGGGTTGGGACCCCACGCACCCTTCCAGTCCGGGTCCGCTTGCCATCCGGGCGCGCCGAACTTTCCGGCACCCATGATCTCGGCACCGATCCCGGGATCGAACAGCTGTGCGAAGGCGTCGTCGATGCCGCCGCTACCGCCTGGCTCGCCCCGCCCGCGCCACCACCGGGTGGCGAACATCCATTCGTGCAGCCTATCCCCGGCGTGACCGAAATATGCGTCGGCGCTTAGGCCCTCACCGGTGCCGAAGCCGTCGAGTGAGATGGAGAAGTTCTGGACGCGGACGAGTGACATGGCTGCTGCTCCTTCAGTAATCGGGGGGTGTTGGTTTCCTCTCGCGGTCTCGCATTCGCTCGCTCCCGCGCGGATCTCCTCGCGACTCAGGAACTCGACATTGTGGGTCATGGATGCCTGTGCCTTCAGCGAGCATTCCGGCAAAGGGCTACCGGCCACCAGGCCACAGGCAGGCCACCTTTGCGTCATTCGCTGGCCAGCGCTGGCGCCTACGTGTGCTCCCTCCGACGATATTCCGGTGCCCATCGCTGGTGGGGATTGGGTTTCCCTGGTTCCTCGTCTGCGGTGTCGCGCTCAGGCGAACAGCTCGCCGAGCAACTCGGGGCCGATGGCGATGGGGGCGGGGCGGTAGGCGGGTGGCTGCGTGCCCATCAGCTCGCGCACCAGGAAGTCCCAGCAGCGCTTGCGGACGTAGGCCAGGCAGTCGATGAACGTGTGCTCGGCCCCGGGCACGATGAGCAGCTCGAAGTCCTTGTCGGCGGCGATGAGCCGGTCGGCCAGCCGCAGCGTGTGGTCCGGGTGGACTTGGTCGTCCATTTCGCCGTGGATGAGCAGCAGCTTGCCCGCCAACCGGTCCGCGAGGTCCACGTTGGAGGCACGGGCCCAGGCCTCGGGATTGTCCGCGCCGTCGTAGGCCTCCACGAAGCCCAGGTTGAAGTAGCGGGCGTCGTGCGAGCCGGAGAGGGCGACTCCGGCCTTGTACACCTCGGGGAAGTCCAGCATCGCCCGCGCTGTGGCGAACCCGCCTCCGGAGTGGCCGAACGCGCCCACCCGGTCCAGGTCCATCCACGGCCGGGTCCGGGCCAGCTGCCGCAGCGCCGCGACATGGTCGGCCAGGCAGCCCGCGTCGGCCAAGTGGCCGTAGGAGGCGTCGTGGAAGGACTTGCTCCGCCCTGGGGTGCCTCGCCCATCCACCGCCACCACCACGAAACCCAGCGCCGCGATGGGTTCCGCGTCGAGGCCCATCCCGCCGGGGTCGAAGCACGGGGCGACCCGGTCGACCTGCGGGCCGGGGTAGACGCTGTCCACCACCGGGTAGCGCTGGGCGGGGTCGAACCCCCGCGGCCGGTACAGCACCCCGTAGATGTCCGTCACCCCGTCGGCCGCCTTGACGCAGAACCGTTCCGGCGGCGTCCAGCCGGTGGCGGTGAGCTTGGTGATATCGGCGCGCTCCAGCTCGACCAGCACCCGCCCGGACCAGTCGCGAACGCGTCGTCACTGGCGGGGTGTCCACAGTGGACGCGGAGTCGATGAAGTACTCCATGGTGTCCGGCATGGTGACGATGTGGTCCAGCTCGTCGTCGGTGACCTTGGCGAAGCCGGAGCCGTCCAGACCGACCCGGCACACCGTGCGCCGGTACGGATCCTCGTCAACCAGCCCGGAGACGGTGAAGTACACCACCCGCTCGGCCTCGTCGACGTGCAGGATCTGCCGCACCGCCCACTGCCCGGAGGTGACCTGCCCGAGCAGCTCGCCGGTGCGCAGGTCGTACCGGTACAGGTGGCCCCAGCCGTCCCGCTGCGAGTACCACAGCACCTCGTCGGCCAGCACCCGCACGATCGGCGGCTCGTTCATCCACTGGTTGGGCTCAACGCGGGTGGTCCCGGTCTCACTGAGCACGGTGGTGACCTCGCCGGTGGCCGGGTCCAGCCGGTGCAGGGTGAGCGTGCGCAGGTCGCGGGGCTGGCCGAGGTAGTACACCGCCGAGCCGTCCGGAGCCCACCACGCCCACTTGGTCATGATCGGCGACGACTGCGGCATGAGCAGCGGCTCGGCCTGCGCGCGGACCACCGTGCCCTCGGCGACGTCCAGCACGACCAGCTCGGCCTGCGGCATGCTCTCGTCCCCGGGGTAGGCGTACCGCTGGGTGCGCAGCACCGGGCGCGCCGCCGTCGGCGGGCCTGGCCTCCACCAGGTGGGTCTGCCGGACGCCGCGCTCATCGGTCCGATGCGCCAGCACCTTCGTCGAGTCGGGCGACCAGGCCACCGCGGGCGGCAGGTGCGGCAGGCCGAACTTGCGCAGCAGGGTGCCGTTGCTCGTGCAGTCCGGGCCGGAGCCGTACTGGTAGTCGGGCTCGCCGTCGGTGGTCAGCGCCCACTCGCGGCCGTCGGACAGCGAGCGCGCCCACAGGTCGTGCCCCCGCTGGGACACCGCGACCTTCTTGTCGGGTGACGGCACCTCCAGCGGGTTGCCCGGCGGCGTGAACTCGGCCCGCTCGCAGGCGTAGCTGTCCAGGCGGCAGCGCCAATGCTCGCCGAACGCGTCGAACTCCACGGCGTTCCCGGCCAGTTCGATGGCCATGAACGGCAAGGCCTCAGGGTCGACCTGTTGCCCGGAGGCGGCGGCCAGCGCGGCGGCGAGCCGGGCGTGGTCGAAGGCCGGCTCGCGGGTGCCCGCCGCCGGGTCGACCAGCACGAACCGCCTGCCGACGCCATTGCTCACCGCGTACCAGAAACGGGCGCCTCCGTCGATCCACTGCGGCCTGACCTTGTCGCCGATGACGAGCTCGCCAGGGCGGGCGGGTCGGCGGAGGAGTTGCTCTGCGGCCTGGTAGTCCTGAGTGGTGCTCATCATTTTGTCCTTCCTCGGTGTCGGTTTGTCCGGTCACGGACAACCGGCCATGCTTTCGTGGCGTGACCTTCGCTGACGTGTTCGCCGGCGACGACCCACTGTTCTGGCACGTCCGCATACGGGTGAGGAGCCCACAGACCAACGGCGTAGTCCATCGGTTCTTCGGCATGTTGAAGTACAAACATCTCTACCGCGCCACCATCGGCGACGGCAACGCCCTCGCCGTCGAAGTCAACCTGTTCCGCCACACCTACAACACTCTGCGACGCCACCAGGCCCTTGACGTACGCAGACCATGCGCCGCTTACCTCGCCGTTGGACACTGCGATTAGCGTGTGGCCTTTGGCGGATCCGCTACTTGACTAGGAGATCTGACATGACCAGTAAGTTCACCGAGCTTGCGATCGACTGTGCCGATCCCAACGGTCTCGCCCGGTTCTGGTGCTCGGTCCTTGACTACGAGGTGCAAGACGAAGACGACGGAATCGTCACAATTGGCTCCCCCATGACGCCTGAAGGCAAGAATCACCTTGGCCCAGTGCCACCGACCTTGACATTCGCGCACGTGCCCGAGGGCAAGACCGTCAAGAACAGGCTCCACCTCGACGTCAACCCAACCGACAGGGAGCAAGACGAAGAGGTCCGTCGCCTGCTCGACCTAGGTGCTCGACACGCCGACGTCGGCCAAGGCGATGCGAGCTGGGTCGTACTTGCCGACCCAGAAGGGAACGAGTTCTGCGTCCTTGCTGACCGCCGCCCCTGATCGCAAGATCAAACTCTGCCAACTTCTTGACTCATGACACGAGTTGTCTGCCCTGCATCCCGCAGCAGCCGCGTGCCGCTTGCGGAGGACCAGGTCAGTGAGTCTCAGTGCGTCACCGTCGTTTCCGAAAGGCTGCTCGGCTTGGCCCCTCGCCACCGCGCGAGTGGACGCCTTGATGTCGCTCCAAGCATCTTCTGGTCCCGTACGGGCAGATGGTCGGTTTACGCGGCCGATCGCGGTGTTAGCACAGAATGACTGAATGCCGATCTTACCGAAGGTGCGCGACTCTCGACTGATCACCATCCGGCGGGGAGGCAGTCTGACGGATGAAGATCACCGTCTGCTCGCCGAGTGGGCGGCGACGTGTGCTGAGCACGTTCTCCACCTGTTTGAACGCGAGTCAGCCGACGACCCGCGGCCGAGGCAGGCGATCAACGCGGGGCGCGCCTGGATTAGGGGGGAAGTGCATATGGCGGACGCCCGTCGCGCAGCGTTTGCCGCGAATGCTGCGGCACGAGGTCTGGGAGCGCCCGCCAAGTTTGCCGCCCTATCGGCGGGCCAAGCGGCCGCGGTTCCTCATGTGGCGGCTCACGACTTCGGGGCGGCCGCCTATGCAATTCGCGCTGCCCAATCTGCGAGCACATCAGAGCGGGCGGAGCTAGAGAGGCTTAGTGAACGCGACTGGCAGCGCGCGCAACTCCCCGCCGCAATCCGGCCCCTCGTTCTAGAGGATCAGCGTCAACGAAGCAGCATCTGCTGGCATGTCTTCGACGACTGACGGGCCTGCATGATCACTCACCTCAATCAGCGGATTGAACGTCCCGTCACGGACCGCATGGCCCCAAAACTCTCGTCACGCAAAACCTGTTGATCACCTTCCACACATCTAATCTCTCTCCGTCAGAAGACATCTAATCTCTCTCAGTCGGAAGCGCTGATCTTCACCAAGGTCGACCGCACCAGCCGCTGCGCCGAGACAACCACATTGGCCAGCGGCCAGATCACCCCCGCCGACCACACTGCTCGTCGAGCTGCGGGAGCCTGCCGATTTTCCGCCGTCGATCATGATCATTTGGCCTCAAGCACCTTCAGTAGTCGATCCGCGGCGGTTCGGTGCAACTGCAAACGCGGTCGCACGCCTCATGGCTACGGCCATCACGAAGTTGGCACAGATCCGAGCACAGAAGCCCTAGCGCCGCAACCAGAAGAGCTCAGTGCCCATCTGGTGGGCCGGCCAGGCATACCAGGATCCTGCCCCGGCAATCCCACCCGCCTTAGCGGATGTCGCCTCGCTCGTTGGGCTACATGAGGTCACTGCCAGCGTGCGGGGGCTCGGACTCGGCACGATCAGGCGTTGGTTGGGACCAGTTCGGTGATGAGGTTCTCGACTCGGCGGCGGATCTCATCTCTGATCGGCCGTACGGCGTCGACTCCCTTGCCGGCGGGGTCTTCGAGTACCCAGTCTTCGTAGCGCTTGCCGGGGTAGAACGGGCAGGTGTCGCCGCATCCCATGGTGATCACGACGTCAGAGGCCTTGACTGCTTCGTTGGTGAGGATCTTGGGCTGCTCGGTGGCGATGTCGATACCGACCTCGGCCATAGCGGCTACGGCGGCAGGGTTGACGCGGTCCGCCGGTTCCGAGCCGGCTGAGCGGACCTCGACGGCGCCCTCGGACAGGTAGGTCAAGAAGGCAGCGGCCATCTGCGACCGGCCGGCATTGTGCACGCATACGAACAGGACTGAGGGCTTGTCGGCCATTGGGTGGTCTCCTGAATGGATGGATTTGGCGGGTCGCTCGGCGGTCTTGGCCTCGCCTCAGCCCACCGGAGCTGTGGGGCTGGCGATGCTGAGCGCCAGCGACGCAAGGGCCTCGGGCACAACGGCGTAATAGGCCCACTTGCCCCGCTGTTCACGGGTCAAAAATCCGGCCTCCACCAAGATTTTCATGTGGTGCGATACCGTCCCCTGGCTCAACCCGACGGGGTCGATGAGCTCGCATACACACGCTTCGCCGTTCTCGTGGGCGGCAACGATCGACAACAGGCGCAGCCGTGTCGTGTCGGCCAGAGCCTTCAGTGTGCGAGCAAGCTGGTCGGCCTCAGCGTGGGTCAGGATGCCGCTGGTCACGGGCGAGCAGCAGGCCGCTTCCACGGTGGCGACCTTCTGGTTGCAGAAGCCGTCATGGCACAAGTGTGCCACGTATTGACTCTGGTCAATGTCAGAGTAGCCTACGCATTGATAGCCATAGATTTGATGAAAGGGCTGCTCCCCATGACCACGATTGACATCCGTGAACAGGTTCGTCTGCGCTATGCCGCAGCTGCAACCGCCGTACAAATTACGGGAGCCAAAGCCCTAGCCATCGTCGACGGCGATCAGTGTTGTGGTCCCGCCAGCGCCGTGGACCCGGCGGTCAGCTCGTGTTGTGGCAGCAGTGGTGAGGTTGACGAGGCGTTCGGCGCCGGCCTCTACAGCGCCGGCGAGCAGGATGAGGTGCCCGTCGAGGCCGTCATTGCCAGCCTTGGCTGCGGTAACCCGATCGCCGTGGCCGACTTGCATCCCGGCGAGCGTGTCCTCGACCTGGGCTCCGGCGGTGGCATCGACGTGCTTCTTTCGGCCCGTCGGGTCGGTGCCACTGGCTTTGCCTATGGCGTGGACATGACCGACGAGATGTTGGAACTTGCTCGAGCAAACCAGGCCAGGGCCGGGCTGGCCAACGTTGAGTTTTTGAAGGGCACCATCGAGAACGTTCCCCTGCCCGACGCCTCGGTGGACGTGGTGATCTCCAACTGCGTCATCAACCTGTCCACCGACAAGTCGGCAGTCATCGCCGAGATGTTCCGGGTCCTGACCCCGGGTGGTCGTCTCGGGATCTCTGACGTCGTAGCCGAGGACCATCTGACCCCGGCCGATCGGGCTGAGCGAGGCTCCTACGTCGGCTGCATCGCCGGAGCGCTGTCGAAGTCTGAATACCTCGAAGGGCTGGCGGCCGCAGGCTTCGTCAACGCTGAGGTCCGCTTCACCCACCAGGCGGCGTCGGGGATGCACTCGGCGATCGTGCGCGCTGTCAAACCAGCCGCATGACGTCTCGACCCTCGTTAGGTCGACAACTCGGTGCCGAGTTCGTCGGCAGCCTGCTGCTTGCGACGATCGTGGTCGGCTCAGGTATCGCTGCTCAGCAGTTGTCGCCGAACGACGTCGGCCTTCAGCTGACCGAGAACGCCGGCGCCACGGCGCTCGGACTGTTCGCCATCATCTTGATGCTCGGGCCGGTGAGCGGAGCGCATTTCAACCCGGTGGTGTCCTTCGTCGACGCTGCTTTCGGTGGGGTGCCTCGGCGTACTGCTGCGGCCTATCTGCCGGCCCAGGTCACCGGGTGCATCGCCGGCGCCGTGCTGGCGAACGTCATGTTCGGTGGCCAAGCCGTCTCGTTCAGCACGCAGCACCGCATGACCGGGCCGCACTTTATCGCCGAGATCGTGGCGACGGCGGGACTGGTTCTGATCATCTTCGCCCTCGCTCGTACCGGCCGCACCAGATACGCCGCGGCGGCCGTCGGCGCCTACATCGGCGCTGCCTACTTCTTCACCAGCAGCACCAGCTTCGCCAACCCGGCGATCACCATCGGGCGCATGTTCTCCGACACCTTCGCCGGCATAGCCCCCTCCTCAGCACCCGGCTACATCGCCGCTCAACTCATCGGCGGCGCCGTTGGCTTCGTGCTCGTCCGCCTGTTCTACCCCGACCTGGGCCCGGCCGAAGCCTCGGCCGCAATCCTCCCCAACGAAGCCACGGTCGAAGCCGACCGTGAAAGGAGCCTCCGATGACCGACCCAACGACCGAACCAGAAGAGACGGCCGAAGCGCCCGCATCGCCGACCCAAGCGCCCGCATCACCCCTGGTCAATCGACTGACCAAGACACTCGTCTACGACTACTCCGACCGCTTCGACGCCGGGCAGATCATCGCCACCTTCCATGACTCCTACGCTCTGCTGGCCAAGACCGCTCGGATCACCGCCTTTTTGCCAACCCTGGCGGAACGCTTCACCCGCGAGCGTCTCGACGCCTATGCCCAAGCCAATGGCATGCAAGCCAAACGGGCGCCGGAGATTCTCTTTGTTTGCGTCCACAACGCCGGCCGTTCGCAGATGGCGGCTGCCTTCGCCCGCTACTACGGCCAGACACATGTGCACATTCGCACCGGCGGCTCCGAACCTGGCGAGCGCATCCAACCCGAGGTCAGCCACGCCATGAAGGAAGTGGGGATCAGCCTCGACGAAGAGTTCCCCAAGCCGCTCACCGACGAAGTCGTCGCCGCCGCCGACGTCGTCATCACCATGGGCTGCGGCGACAGTTGTCCGTTCATCCCCGGCCGACGGTACGAGGACTGGCCTATCGCTGATCCCGCCGAAACCGACGCTGATGGCGTCGAGGCCATCCGGGACGACATCGACGCTCGAGTGCGCCAACTGCTCGACAGCATCTTCCCCGGCCTGGCCATGCCCGACCTCACACACCCCAAGCCCTGAACAGCCCCCATGCACCTGGTAGCCGTCGGCGGCAGCGACGCCGGCATCTCCGCAGCCCTCCGGGCCCGTGAACTTGACCCCTCGGCTGAGGTGACCGTCGTGGTCGCCGACGCCTACCCCAACTTCTCCATCTGCGGCATCCCCTACTACATCTCGGGCGAAGTCACCCACTGGCGCAACCTCGCCCACCGCAGCTACGCCGACCTCGAAGCCACCGGCATGAAACTGCGCCTCGACACCCTCGCCACCTCGATCGACGTCGGCGGCCAGCGCCTCGCTGTGCGCGAGACAAGACGGCAACGAATCGGTGATCGAGTACGACGAGCTTGTCGTCGGCACCGGCGCCGTCGCCGGTGCGGCCACCGATCGAAGGCCTAGACACCCTCGGCGTCGACGACGGAGTCCATCTGCTGCACTCCATGGGCGACACCTTTGCCCTGACCGCCAGCATCGACCGGATCAAACCCATGACAGCCCTCATCGTCGGCGCCGGCTACGTCGGGCTCGAAATGGCCGAAGGACTCACCACCCGAGGCATTGCCGTCACCCAAGTCGAGATGCTCCCCGAAGTGTTGCCGACCGTCGATCCTGAACTCGGCGCGTTGGTACATGCCGAACTCGATCGCCACGGCGTCAAGGTCCACACCCGCGCAACGGTCACCCGCATCCGCAGGGCCGCGAACAGCAGCAGCCGGCTTCACGTCGCTGGCCTCGGACCAGACGCGGAGGCCCTCGGCTGGGACGTCGACCTTGTGCTCGTCGTGGTCGGTGTTCGCCCGGACACCGATCTGCTCGTCAAGGCGGGGGCACAAGTCGGTGCCCGCGGTGCCGTGGCGGTCGACGAGTCCATGGCAACCGGCCTGCCGCACGTCTGGGCCGCCGGCGACTGCGTAGTCACTCACCACCGCCTCCTCGGCGTCACCTACCTCCCGCTCGGAACAACGGCCCACAAACAAGGCCGCGTCGCAGGCGAAAACGCCCTCGGCGGCAAAGCCCGATTCGCTGGCAGCCTCGGCACCCAAGTCGTCAAGGTGTTCGATCTCGTCGCCGCCCGCACCGGGCTTCGTGACCATGAAGCGGCGGCGGCCGGCTACTCCCCACTCACCAGCCAGGCCAGCCCAAATGACCACAAGGCGTATTATCCCGGCGCCCAGCCCATCAACATCCGCGTCACCGGCGACGCCGACACCGGCAAGCTGCTCGGCGCCCAGCTGATCGGCCCCAAAGGCACCGAGACAGCCAAACGGGTTGATACCTACGCCACCGCTCTCTTCCACAACATGACCGTCGACGCCATGTCCGAACTCGACCTGTCCTACACGCCACCGCTCGGCTCGCCCTGGGATGCCGTGCAGATGGCCACCCAAGCTTGGGTTCGAGATCACCAACTGCCAGCGCAGCGAAGCGCTCTACGCCCCGCGGGAGTGTCATGACCAACGCCAAACCCACCCTGCTTTTCGTCTGCGTGCACAACGCCGGACGCTCCCAGCTTGCCGCCGGCCTCGCCGCCTTACGAGGCGGCGATCAAGTCAACATATTGTCGGCTGGCATTGAGCCCGATGACAAAGTCAGCGACGTAGCTTTGGCCTCGCTGGCCGAAGCGGGCATCGACCGCTCCGATCAGACCCCAACCAAACTCACCGACGACATGCTGGCCCAAGCCGACGTCGTGGTATCGCTTAAGCCCGGCCTCGATCTGCCGCACCTCGACGGGGTGCGCTACGAAACCTGGCCACTACCCGATCCGGCCGAGTGGGATATCGACGGCATCCGACCGCTCCGCGACTACATCGACACCAAAGTTCAGGCACTCATTAAGGAGCTAGACACCGCCAACTAGGACGCCGCCTTGTGTCCTCGTCTCGACACCGGAAGTAACGGCTCAGCCTGGCCAGGTATCCAAGACCTGGCCCGCGATCCAGTCGACGAGCCCAAACCTCGTCGACGCCGCCTCGTCTATAAGACCTAGCGCTATCAAGGATCCCAACTGGCAAGACAAAAGCTTCCAACCAACGTTTCCGCTAGTCAGAGGCCTATGGCGCACCCGGAGGTGACTGGTTGCACGACATAGTTGGCACCTGTCTCGGGACATAGTTGACACCTCTTGTGTGGAGGTGCGCCGTGGCCCGGGCCCAGTTGATCATCACTGCTGTCGTTGTTGAGGGCCGGTCGAAAACTGAGGTGGCCCGTGACTACGGGGTCTCCCGCTACTGGGTGCAGCAGCTGGTCAGCCGCTATCGGCGTGAGGGGCCGGCGGCTTTTCAGCCGCGGTCCCGGCGGCCGCATCACAGCCCGCATGCCGTCGACGCGGACACCGAGGATGCGATCGTTCGGCTGCGCAAGGAGCTGTCCAAGCAGGGCCTGGACGCGGGCGCAGAAACCATCGCTGCACATCTGGCCCGCTGCGAGCCGGCGGAGTCCGGCCGGTCGGTGCCGGCCGTCTCGACGATCTGGCGGATTTTATCCCGGCGCGGTTTCGTCCATCCGCAACCGCAGAAACGGCCGCGGTCGTCGTGGCGTAGGTTTTGCGCTGAGCAGCCCAACGAACGTTGGCAGGCCGACATCACTCACTGGCAGCTGGCCGACGGCACCGAGGTCTCGATCTTGAACATCATCGATGACCATTCCCGGGTATCCATGGGCAGCGACGCCCGCCGCAACACAACCGGTGCGGATGTGGTCGCCAGCTTCCAGAAATCGTTCACAACCTGGGGCATCCCGGCCGGGGTGCTCACCGACAATGGTGCGGTCTTCACCGCCAAACAACGCGGCGAGGGCCGGGTCGCTTTCGAGGTCGAACTCGGTGTCCTTGGGGTGAGGTTCGACCATTCCCGCCCCTACCATCCGCAAACCTGCGGCAAGGTGGAACGGTTCCACCAAACGATGAAGAAATGGTTGGCCGCCCAACCTGCCCGCTGCCACCATCGCAGCGTTGCAACGCCAACTGGACCGGTTCGCCGGCTACTACAACACCGTCCGGCCCCACCGCGCGCTGAACCGGCGCACCCCGACCCAGGCCTACACCGCCAGACCCAAAGCCATCCCCAGCGGGGTCAAGATCCCCGCGCACTACCGGGTCCGCAACGACACCATCGACTCCGGCGGCAGCGTCACCCTGCGCCACAACAGCCGACGTCACCACATCGGACTCGGCGCCGCCCGCCGCGGCACCCGCGTCACGCTCCTGGTCGATGACCTGCACATCCGCGTCATCGGCCGCGACACCGGCCAGCTGATCCGCGAACTCACCCTCGACCCGACCCGGGACTACCAACCCCGCGGCCTCCCCCCAGGCCCACCGCCCTATGCCGCCCACCAGCAGCTGCCCCCGATCACGGCCCAACAGCAGCGCCCGCAGCCGGAGTCAAGGCTGGCCGCAGGCCACCCGCAGGGCAGCGGCCTTGACCACGGCGAGAACGCTGCCACACTCACCGATCGGGGACAGCAACCATGACCATCCCGCCCACCCCGATAACCACCAAAAATGCAACGATGTCCCAAGACACCTGTCAACGGTGTCCCGAGACATCACACTGGCGCACCCGGGGAGATTCGAACCCCCAACCTTCTGATCCGTAGTCAGATGCTCTATCCGTTGAGCCACGGGTGCGGATAGCTCACAGCCTATTCAGCCGCCGAGCAACACCGTGAGAGTGTAGCGGTCGAGGTCTGGGTGGACCCAACCGAGATCAGCGGGCACGATGCGCGACTCAAGCCAGTGCCATCTGGGCAGCGCGTACGCCGCTGTTCAAACTGACCTCACTCAGCAACCCAGGTGCGGCGACACGATCGCCAACGAGATAGACGCCGTCTCCCCGATCGATCGCCGGCCGGTCCCGCCACGATGTGCCGGGATAGTCCACGGCGCCGGTGCGGGCATTGGCCAAGGACTCCAGCCGATGTGTCGTACGTCCTCGCCAGCCCGGAAGCGCCTGGTCCGCAATCGCCTCGAGTCGCGCGACACCATCAGCCTTCGAGCCTTCGGGATCGATCGGCATCTGCATCTGTACGAGGTGCTCACCCGCCGGCGCGATTGTCGGATCAGGCATCGTGAAGTTCTCCAGCCAGCCACAGGTATCAAGATCACTTACCACGAAAAGATCACGTGGATCTCGCTTCACACCAAGATCAAGAAGTGACGTGCGACCAGATGGCCAGTCCAAGGAATCGTCGCCCAGTAGCAGCCGGGCAGACTCCAGCTCGGTGGCGACAATGGTGATCCCAGCATCAATCGAGCTCACTCGTGAGCCGAGCTCGATGATCACGCCCAGACTTCGCGCGTACTTCCCGATTTCTTCGAACATCGCGCCCCAACTCCCTTTGCGGTACGACGCCGGCGGCGGCACCGAATAGACCCGGGCGAGCCGCTCCGCTACGAAGGCTGCAGACAACGAGCCAGGGTCAGCGTGAAAGACGCCGACGCCGGATGCCGAGGCACCCATTTCCGCAGCGTCGTCGCCGACCAGCCTCGACGCCCACCCCCGGAATGATTGATCGGTTGGTACCCCCTTCCGGCGGGAGATCCGCAGCACACGCAGGAAACCAGCGGGCGGCGCTGCTCGCAACCGGCCCCGATGCCAGAACCGAAACCGCATCGCCGCACCGAGCGGCACTCGACAGGTGACACCAAGCAGGCCTCGTTTCTTCAACCAGGCCCAGATCGGTCCATCGCGGTAGACGACGTGCGGCCCCTCATGCGCCCGATATAGCCGTGGCTCTGCGGAGCGGCTTGACGCAGCCCTCCGTCGCACCGGCGTCGAGCGCCACCGTCCCCCCAGCGTTCGGTGAGCCTCGTGGAGAGTAACCGATGCGCCAGCCTCGGCCGCCGTGATTGCGGCCGAAAGTCCACCCAGCCCGCCGCCAATGACAGTTACGTCTTTCACGTCTCTATAACCTTCCACCGTCACCACACAGAGCAGACGACCCAAACGATCATGATCAGTCGCGTACGAAACCCAAGTCGTTTAGACGCGCGCGACCCCTGCCTTATTTCTCTTACCTCGTCTGCGTTGCTGCGGCCTGATCGAGCCCACCCGCTTCGCCGGGAACCAGATTTGCAACGGCCTACGAGTTGCCGATGGACTTGTGTCAGACGAAAGTCAGGAAAAGGTCCCTAAGGTCTTGACCTGACCACTGCAACACTGGTATCGGCCAGATTTGACATCCATTTGGTTCACATATTGTTCACCTGACGGCTACGTTCTAGCGTCATTGCAGGTGCTCACCGACACCAACCACCCGTTCCGGATGGGGAACCGATGTGACAGAGCTGTTCGTCGTCATCACGGTTATCGTCGTGGCCCTCATCTTCGATTTCACGAACGGCTTCCACGACAGCGCCAATGCCATGGCCGGCCCAGTCGCGACCGGCGCCCTTCGGCCCCGGACGGCGGTCATCCTTGCCGCGCTACTCAACGTCGTCGGGGCCTGCCTTTCAACCGAGGTAGCAAAAACGATCTCCGGTGGGCTCTTCGACGACTCGCTGATCACAGTTCCGATCATCCTGGCCGGGCTTGTTGGAGCAATCCTCTGGAATCTAGTGACGTGGCTCTTCGGCCTGCCGTCCAGTTCTTCGCACGCTCTCTTCGGTGGCCTGATCGGCGCGGTGATCGTGGTGCCGGACTCAGCTCCGTGCACGGCTGGGTGATCGTCTCCAAGGTTTTGCTGCCAGCAATCGTTGCTCCTTTGGTGGCTGGGATCGGTGCAGCCATGGGCCACTCGGTTGGCCTATCGCATCACCAGGAAGACGCCGAGCGCGCACAGCAACTCGGGATTCAAGTACGGGCAGGCGTTCACCGCATCGATGGTCGCACTCGCACACGGAACATCTGACGGCCAGAAGACCATGGGCGTGATCACCCTGGTGCTGATCGCCGCCAACCTGCAGGCATCCGGCACCGGGCCGCAGCTGTGGGTGATCATCACTGCCGGCATCGCCATTGGTTTGGGTACGTATTCGGGCGGTTGGCGGATCATGCGCACCATGGGCAAGGGGATCGTCGAGATCGAAACCCCACAAGGTGCGGCATCGGGAGCGGCGACGAGCGCGACGATCCTGGCATCGGCTCATCTTGGGTTCGGCCTGTCCACCACGCACGTCAGCACCGGCAGCATCCTGGGCTCCGGCGTGGGTCGCGAGGGGGCCGAGGTTCGCTGGAGCGTCGCTCGTCGAATGGTGTTCGCCTGGCTGCTGACGTTGCCTGGTGCCGCGCTGGTCGGCGGCCTCGCCGCGCTGCTCGCTGATCAGAGCTCCATGGGGCGTCATCGCGCTACTGATGCTCCTCGCAGGGGCCTGCTTCGCGATCTATGTCCTCTCCCGGCGGAACAGGATCACCCACGCCAATGTCACCGACAGCCACGAAGTCTTAGTGCTGGCTGCCGCTGCGCCCAGCACCACGTACCCCGATGATCCGCGGTTAGAGGCTCCTGCCAAGCTCAAGAAGAAGAAGAAGAAGAAGAAGTCAAGCGGCCCAAAGAGAAGAGCGCCGCCTGATGCGCGTCGACTGGGCCGCCCTGGGCCTCGTGACCGTTGTCTCCATCGTGACATCGGTGATCTTCACGGTCTTGCTCGCGACCGGAATCCGTCTTGTCTCTGCCGCCAAGATCAAGTCGAACGAGGGCGGTTCCGGTACGGCGACCGTCTCGCTTGGATACGTCTTGATCGGCATCGCCGGATTGCTGGTGCTCTTCGGGATCTATTTGATCGTTCCGCAGCTCCACTAGCCGAGTTTCGAGGTCCCCCAGCACCCAGAGCGCCGACATGGACGAGTAGTATTTCCCATGATCATCTCGTGCAGCGATGCCGCCTCCCCAACGGAAAGAAGCGACGACATGACCGAACCTGTTTCTAATACCGTCCGCCGCCCCGGATCCGTCACCATCGTCGTGGTCCTGACGATCATCTCTGGCATTCTTACGGTCCTCGGTGCCCTCTTCCTGCTCCTCCTGGGCGGGGCAGCCAGCCTTGCATCGAACGTCAGTGGCGTGGCAATCCTCGTCTTCGGCATCCTGTATCTGATCTTCGGCATCGTGACGATTGCCGTCGGGGTCGGCCTTCGCAACGGATCCAGGTTCTCCCGAATACTGGTGACGATCTTGATGGTGATCGACATTCTTGGCGGGGTAGCCACCTTGATCTGGTTCCGTAGCAATCAGACGGTGACATCAGCCATCATCACGATCATCGTGTCGGTGGTCGTGCTTGGCGCTGCTTTACAACCGCAGGGCGAGCGAGTTCTTTGCGCGCACCCCGGCGGCCTAAGCCCAGCCGATAAGCATTAGGCGGTTCGGTCGAGGATCTCCTTGACGAGCTCCATCGTCGTGTGCGGGTGCAGGAATGCGAACCGGCCCACCGTCTCCCCCTCCCACTTGGTGGGCGGAATGAAGGCGATCTCCTCGTCGTGCAGTGCCTGCGCCCACGTGTCGTAGTCGGCCGGCTCCCAGCCGATGCGACGGAACAGCACCACGCCGAGATCCGGCTCCCGAATCAGCTCCAGGTGCGGCGTCGCCTTGATCAGCTCCGCGGTCTCCCGGGCGAGCCGGACAGCGGTCTCGATCGCCTCGCGATAGGCGTCGAGCCCGTAGACCGCCAACGAGAACCACAGCGGCAGTCCCCGGGCGCGGCGAGTCAGGTGGTAGGCGTAGTCGGTCGGGTTCCATTCCCCTTCCGACACGTGGATGACGTCCAGGTACGACGCGTCCTGGGTGTGGGTTGCCCTGGCGAGTTCGGGCTGCCGGTAGATCAGCGCACAGCAGTCGAACGGGGTGAAGAGCCACTTGTGCGGGTCGAGGATGAACGAGTCAGCCTGCTCGATGCCGTCGTACTTGTCGCGTAGCGATCGGGCAAAGATTCCCGATCCGCCGTACGCGCCGTCGACGTGGAACCACCAACCGCGCTGCTTCGCGATCTCGGCAACACCGGCAAGATCGTCGATGATGCCCGCCGTTGGTCGTTCCCGAGGTGCAAACGACCGCGGCGACATCGCTGAGATCCGGATCTTCATCGAGCGCGGCGTTCACCGCCTCCGCGGTCAGTCGGTGGTCTGGGGTCTCCACCACCAGCGCGTCCATTTCCAGCAAGCGCAGCGTGTTGACGATCGAGGAGTGCGCGTCGGTGCCGACAACCACCCGCAGTCGTCGACCCGCCGCTTCGTCACCGAGCCGCCTCTTTGCCGTCTCGCGGGCAACGGCAAGGGCGGAAAGATTGCCGGCGGACCCACCCGAGACGAAGCATCCGCCAGCCGACTCCGGCAGTCCAGCCTCGTCTGCGATGACCCGCAGCACGGTGTTCTCTGCTGCGATCGCGCCCGATGCCTCGAGCCAGGAGATGCCTTGGATCGAGGCGCAGGAGATCAACATGTCGAACAGCAGGCTGGCCTTGGTCGGTGCCGCCGGAATGAAGCCGAGGAACCGAGGGCTGTCCGCGGAGATGATGCTCGGCGCGATCACCGATGAGTAGATACCCAGCACCTCATCCGGCGCCCGGCCGCGGTCCCGGATGACCCCGTTGAGCGCCTTGTACAGGTCGGCTGCCGTCTGGGTTCCCTTGTCGAGCGGCACCGGATCCATCCGCAGCCGGTTCTCGGCGTACGCGAGGACACTGCGCACCATCTGCTCGGTGGTTTGATCGACCTGATGCATTGCTCAATCCCTTCTGGCTTTAGGCCCTTCTGGGGTTACGCCACCGGCTCATCCTTGATCAATCCGACATGCTCGTGCCGGCCGAGGTGGGAATGCTTCCTGCCGTACGCGAAATACCAAACGATCACGACCGCAGTCCAGATCAGGAAGACCAGGAGCGTGATCCAGCAGGTCCTTGATGATCCACAAGCAACCGAGGATGGCCAAGATCGGCGTCACCGGGTAACCGGGGACCTTGAACGTCCGCGGCAAGTCGGGCTCACGGCGCCGCAGCACGATCACCGCGATCGAGACGATGGCGAAGGCGACGAGCGTTCCGACGCTGGTCATCTCGGCCAGGAAATTGATCGGGATGAGTCCGGCCAGCAACGCGATGACGGCAGCCACGATGATCGTGTTCGGCACGGGCGTCCGGGTGCGCGGATTCACCTTGTGGAACAACTCGGGCATCATCCCGTCGCGGGCCATAGTGAACAGGATGCGGGTCTGCCCGTAGATCACCACCAGGTGACGCTGAAGATCGAGATCACCGCGCCGGCAGCCAGCACGTGTCCCGGCCAGGTCGACCCGGTGATGTTCTCCAGGATCGCGGCCAGACCGGCCTCCTGGCCCTCGAACTCGGTGTAGGGCTGCGCCGCGACGGCGACGAGCGAGACCAAGACGTACAACGAGGTCACGATGACCAGCGCGATCATGATCGCCAGCGGCATGTTGCGGTGCGGGTCCTTCACTTCCTCGCCGGCCGTCGAGACGGCGTCTATCCGATGTAAGGAGAAGAAGATGATTCCGGCCGCGGCGGTGACTCCCTGCGACCCCGAACGGGCGCGAAGTCCGCGAGATTGTTCGAGTTCCATCCTGTGAGGCCAATGACGATGAACAAAATCAGGATGCCGATCTTGATCAGCACCATGACGGTGTTCACCGTTGCAGATTCGCTGGCACCCCGGATCAGCAGCAATGTGCAGAGCGCGATCAAGATCACCGCTGGAAGGTTGAAGATCCCGCCCTGCTCCGGCGCCTGGGACAGCGCTTCCGGGATCTTGAAGCCAAACAGGTTGTCCAACAATTCATTGAGATACTGCGACCAACCGACCGCGACCGCGGCGCCGGACACGCCGTACTCGAGCAGCAGGCAGCCGGCGACCACCATTGCCGGCAGTTCACCGATCGTCGCGTAGGCATACGAGTACGAGGAACCGGACACCGGCACTGCGCCAGCCAGCTCGGCGTAGCAGACCGCGGTCAGTCCGGCTACGACGCCAGCGATCAAGAAGGAGAAGACGACTGCCGGACCAGCGTCGGCACCGCCTGCGACAGGACGAAGAAGATACCGGTGCCGATCGTTGCGCCAACGCCGAACATCGTCAGCTGGAAGAGACCGATGGAGCGACTGAGCTCGCTCTGCTCGGTCTCACTTCCCGACTCGGCTTCCATCTCGACGACGGGCTTGCGCCGGAAGAGTTCTGCACTTAGCGTTGCCACGATTTGCCTCCCACCTTCACTGATGAGCCGACCCCAGATGGGCGCCACATCCGACAGAAACTATGGCGCTCATGAGACATCACGTGCGGCAAGATCATCCCACGTCTCCCGTCGCACGACAAGACTTGGCGTTCCGGACGCAACGAACACAACAGGGATGCGTCGATTTCCGTTGTAGTTGTTGGACATTGTGTAGCAATATGCCCCTGTGGCCGGCACCGCCAGAAGATCATCGACTCGGGGCGCGTTCAACGGCACACCATCAACCAGGATGTCGCCGCTCTCGCAGTGCCGTCCGACGACCGTCACGATCTCGCCGTCCGTGCGCGTCCAGCCGGTTGGCGATTCCGGCCTCGAAACGCTGATCAAAAAGCGCGACCTCGAGGTTGTCACCCATGCCGCCGTCAACGGCAACGAATGTCGTATGGCCGCGCTTGATGGTGATCACTCGGTAGATGGTCGCGGCGGAGGTGGCGACCATGCTGCGTCCCGGTTCGATGATGATCTCCGCATGCGGTGGCAGGTGCTCCCGTGCCGCCGCGATGAGCACGTCGAGGTACTCCGCAACCGTCGGCGGTTGGTCCGCCCAGGTGTAGCGGGCGCCGAGACCGCCGCCGAGGTCGTAGATCTCGAACTCCCGAGCGCGGCAAGAGGCGCAACGGCCGTCCGCCAGAGGTTCGGCTTGAAGGATCTGCGAGCCGACATGGGCGTGTACACCGCGCATCCGAGTCGCGGACTGTGCTCGATCCGCCTGATCAGCGCACTTGCAGCGGCTGGCGCCAGGCCGAACTTCGACCCCTCGTGCCCGGTCAGCACGTGGGCGTGGGTGTCGGCAGTTACGCCGGGAATGACCCGTACCAAGACGTCCTGGGTGCGTCCAGCCGGCACGATCGCCTCCAGCCGGTCGACGTCGTCCGGGCCGTCAACCACCACCAGACCAATGCCGTTCTCGACCGCCATTGTGATCTCTTCGGTGGTCTTGGCGTTTCCGTGCAACACGATGAGCGCGGGATCGACGCCGGCCTTGAGCGCAGTCAGGATCTCGCCGCCACCGGCGACGTCGAGTCCAAGTCCCTCTTGCACCATGACCCGTTGCACCGCCGTGCAGGGGAACGCCTTGGAGGCAAACACCACCCGCGAGTTGGGCCACCGACTAGTCAGCTCATCGCGGTACTCCCGCGCGCGATCCCGGAGCGCCTCCTCGGCAACCACGAGCACCGGAGTTCCGAACTCGGCTGCAAGATCATCGGCACGACAACCACCGATGATCAACATGCCGTCGGCATCGGTGGCGCTGCCTGGCGGGAAGAGATCCATCAACGTGCTCATGTCAGAATGCTTGACCCTGCAACCTGGGTTGGCAACAGGGCGAGGATCTCAGGCTCGTTGCCAGCCGGTCGGCAGCGAGCTTGCGTCGGCTCAGTGCGTCCAGCGCAAGGCCCGGACCACGTCCTCGGCCGAAGCTTCGGCGAACAGTTCGATCTCCGACTCACGGACGGCGAGCACCGAGTCGACGAGTGCTGACCCCAGCGCTGTGCGCAACACCTGATCGGCCGCCAGCGCGTCCGTCGACTGCCGCAGGCTCGTCGGCAGCCGCCGGATGCCGCGCTCGTCCAGGTCCTCGGACTGCAAGGCGGCCGGATCTACGTCGATCGGCTCAGGCAGCTGGGCGTCCGCGGCGACTCCGTCCAGACCCGCAGCCAGCAGCGCGGCCAGCAACAAATAAGGATTGGCCGTCAAGTCAAGACATTTCACCTCGAGGTTCGCCGCCCAGTTGCTGCTCCCCACCGACCCGGTGATCATGCGCAGCGCCGCCTCCCGGTTCTCCAGACCCCAGCAGGCGTACACGCCGGCCCAATGTGAGGGCACCAATCGCAGGTACGACGCCACCGACGGCGCTCCGATGGCGAGCAGCGCCGGCAGATGAGAAAGAATGCCTGCGGCAAAGGCCTCGCCGACCGCGGTGAGCCCGTATCGCCCGTTTCCCCCCGCCATCAGATTCTCGCCGTCGCGCCACAGGCTGAGATGCACATGACCGCCGTTGCCGACGCCCTCGGCGTCCACCTTGGGTGAGAACGAGGTGCGGTAGTTGTAGCGCCGCCCGACGGCGCGGATGGTGCCGCGTACCAGCACTGACGTGTCGGCGGCGTCGACTGGGGACTCCGCCGCAACGGACAACTCAAGCTGCCCGGCGGCGTACTCGGGATGGAATTGCTCGACCGCGATCCCCTCCGCGCTGAGCGCCGCTATGACATCGCGGACGTAGTCCGAGACGTTGATCAGCCGAGTCATGCCGTACGCGGGTCCGACTGCCGCAGAAACGAAGTCGTCTCCGTCGCCAGCTGAGACCACCCACTCGATTTCGATTGCGGCCTTGATCTCCAGACCGTCTGCGGCCGCATCCTCCACCAGCCGCTGCAGTGCTAGCCGGTTGCAGCGCTCGTGTGGCTCGCCGTCTTGCCGATATCGATCACCGGGCGTCCAGGCCCAACCAGGCTGCGCGGCCAGAGGGACCACTCGCCGAAGATCAGGAATGACGCGAAGATCACCGACCGGCGCGGTCCCGCCCTCCGGTGCGGCCAGCCAGTCGTCAAAGCGGAAGTAGTCGAAGCTCGTTGACGCGCCAACACCCCATGCAGCCAACTGCGGCAGCCGACTGAGCGGAACACTCTTCACCCGAGTGATGCCGGCATTGTCCACGAACGTGGTCGCCACCATCCCGACATCGCGTTCCGCAAGCGTCTGCACCAGCTGCTCCGCCTGTGCGGCGCGGGCCTCCCGCTCGGCGACATCCACGAGACCACAGAATAGGGCTGGGGTTGATGCCTCGGCACGCCCGGTGTGACCGGAGGGACGATGCAAGCTGAGTCAGTTGATCTTGGACCACTCGTCGATCATCACTGTCATGGCCTCGTGCTTGATGATCTTGATCGCGCCTCTTTCGAGACCTTGCTCAACGAAGCGGCCGCCGTGTCGCCGCTGGGGACGACATTCTTCGACTCCAGCCTCGGGTTGGCGGTCCGGAGGTGGTGTGCCCCCGTCTTTGGCTTGGAGCCGCACGCGTCGGCCGAGGACTATCTCGCTCGTCGTCGAGAGCTGGGTGCGGAGGCGAGTCGCCTGTTGCTGAGAGCTGCCGGCATCGAGACATTCCTCGTCGACACCGGATTACCTGACGAACGGCTGTGCAGCCCTTTGGAGCTCGCGGCCATGACTGGCAGCACGGCGTACGAGGTGATTCGGCTTGAGGCGTTGGCCGAGAACCTGCTGCACAACGGGATCGCTGCCGCGGACTTCGCCGAGGCCGTTGAGCGGGCGTTGCATGAGTCCACCGCTCGGGCGGCGAAGAGCATCGCAGCGTACCGGATTGGCCTCGACCTGCCGGCGGACCCGCCGGCCCAAGACGCCGTGATTGCTGCGCTTTCGGAGCTGCGCCCGACAGCGAATGGCCGCTACCGGCTCGCCGATCCGGTGATCAACTCGTGGCTGGCGTGGGCCGCGATCGAGAGAGAGCTGCCGCTGCAATTCCATGTCGGCTACGGCGATGCCGATGTCGATCTGCTTCGCGCAGACCCGCTCCGGCTCACACCCTTTCTCCGCGCGACCGAGGAGCGTGGAGTGCCGGTGCTGCTGCTGCACAACTACCCATTCCACCGGCACGCCGCGTACCTCGCACAAGTCTTCGGTCATGTCTTCATCGATGTCGGACTTGCCGTGCACAACACCGGAGCGCTCAGCCAGGCACTGATTCGAGAGACGCTCGAGCTGGTTCCGTTCGGCAAGCTGCTGTTCTCCTCCGATGCGTACGGACTGGCCGAGCTGTACTACCTTGGCGCGAAGCTGTTCCGACGTGGACTGTCGGCCGTACTGGACAAGCTGATTGAGGCCGATGAGATCACCAGTCATGATGCTGCTCATGTCGCTACCTTGATCGCCCGCGACAATGCGCGCCGCGTCTACAAGCTATGAATCCCTGCAGAACGATCACGAAGAGAAGGAGCACTACATGACGATCAAGGACATCGGACCTGCGCCGCAATCCTTCAATCTCGAAGAGGAGACGGTCGAAAACTCCAACTACCGTACGGTCGCCTGGAGTGGCAGGTACCTGCAGGTGACGCTGATGTCCATCCCCGAGGGCGGAGATGTTGGCCTCGAGATGCACCCCGAGACCGATCAATTCCTGCGGTTGGATGCAGGCCGCGGTCGCGTTCAGATGGGAGCTGCACGAGATGACCTCACCTTCGATCAGGAGGTGTCCGACGGATGGTGCGTCCTTGTACCGGCCGGCACCTGGCACAACATCACCAACATCGGAGGCGAGCCGATGCAGCTGTATGCGATCTATGCACCGGCCCACCACAAGCCCGGCAAGGTGCACGCGACAGCGACGGACGCGGCAACAGACACTGACGACGAGCCCGCGAGCTGGTCGGTACAGCCCGAGCCCGCGACCGACCTGCACGGCTAGCAGATCCTGGACGGCGGCGCGAGGAGCTAACGCCTAACCCGATGATCGACTCCGCAGAGCCGCTTTAGTCGGCCAGCTCACTGCCCACGCGCCCGGCGACCCCAAACCGAGTGCTCCGGGCCACTGGGTAGCGGTATCTGGACTTCCCACGCGTGCACGCTCCCATCCAACACCCCCCAACGAACCGGCACGACCCGCATCAACCGACATGCCTCGGTGATGAGCAGCGCTGCCAGCGGTAACTCAACGAACAAAGCGGTCACGGTAGCCCAGCCGACGTCGGATCGATTGCTTGTCATCCAGTCGAACCAGCGTCGCAGATCAGCAGCACACCGGTGGCAAACGCGGTCAGCATGACCATCTGGCGCCGTGAGATAGCCGAATATGGCGGTCGCCACAAGGAGTAAGAGAAGGAGGAGGTCGAAACCAACCCAGGCCTCGTCCCAGTTATGCGTGACGTACACGCGTGGCAGCGCCACAGCAAGGTAGACGATCCACGGCACGAGGATCACCGCACTCACCACCGTCACGACGATCTGCACTTCGCGCGGACCCACGGAACGCCGCCGGGCCGCCATCCCGTCCTCTGAGGCGAGAGAGAGCCGCCGGATCAGGTCACGTCGCTGATCAATGGACATCTCGGCGATCTCCTCATCGGTAACCACACCGAAATTCTGCCCTCTGCCGATATGCAGCCCGAGGCAGCCAAATCAGGCATGCGCCGACTTCGTACCGCAAGATCATCACCGTGACACGATTCGGTTTCTGCGCCACACATTCACCCGGGGAGGGTGATGCCCTGGCGGTCCGAGGCTGGGCATGATGGGACCCAGCCCACCGCGGAGTCCGCAAATGTGTCCGAAGAGGAGGACCATGATGAGCAGCTCCATTTCTCGACCGGCGTTCGAAGTCAACCGAGGCTTGATGAGTTCAGGCGTGGTATTGCTTTGCGTTGGTTTCTTCCTGTGGCTGATCGGCGCGGCGCTGTCTGCTACTGCGTTGGGTCAAGCAGCCATGAAGTGGATCGATCAATTGGAGGAATCGCCAAGCGAGATTGCTCGTCGGCGCGCCCAGCAGTTCAAGGAAGCCGTCTCGGCCGGCTCGAAGGCGTGGAAAGAACAATCACACTGACTGGCGGAGGCGGCGGGATTTGAACCCGCGAGAGGGTTGAGCCCTCAACCCGCTTAGCAGGCGGGCGCCATAGACCGGACTAGGCGACGCCTCCCCTTACCAAACGCTCGGCTGCGGCAGAGCGCTGGGCAAGACTACCGACCCGACGCTGCGCGAAGCAAAGCCAATCAGCATGACCCCGATCATCAGGCGTACGCGCGGTAGGCCGACTTTGCGCGTCCGCAGGCATTCGTCCGAGAATCGCATATGGACCCGTCTGCCCACGTATTGTGGAGCGGGTTTTCACTTCCAGAGTCCGCGGGTAAGGAGATGTTGATGCCTGATCAACTGGAGCACGGGTCGTGGAGCTGGCGGCTCCCCGATGAGTCCTCCTGCGCCTGAGCGCCGCGCTCACGAGGATGCGACACCGCCCGCGCCCAGCTTCCGCCGCGCCGTCGCCTTCACGATTGCGGGAACTGCTATTCCCGGACTCGGGCTCATCGCGGGCCGGCGCCGCATTATTGGCAGCATCATCCTCGGCCTGTTCGCAGCCGCCGTCCTCGCTCTCGGAATCTACGCCGCAGTCGATCGTCAGGACCTGCTCGCACACGCACTCGACCCCAAGACGCTACGCCGGGCGGCACTTGCCTTGGTCATCATCGGGCTGGTCTGGGTCGCCGTCATCATCGCCAGCCACCTCAGTCTTCGCGGTCGCCCGACCCGTGGCCAGCGGGCGTTCGGCGGCATCCTCGTCGGCTTGCTCTCCTTTGCTGTGGCCGCTCCGATGGCGGTCGCCGCGCACTACTCCTACGTGACTGCAAGCTCGGTCGGCGCGGTATTCAAAAGTGAGAACGAGACAAAGAGCGCGACCAGGCCGACCCTGGAGGCCACTCAGACCGCGCCCGGCGAGCCGAAACCGCAGGACCCATGGGCCGGCAAGCCGCGGCTGAACGTCCTGCTGCTCGGCGGCGACGCCGGCCCCGGCCGGGTAGGCACCCGCACCGACACGGTGATCTTGGCGAGCATCAACACCAAGACCGGCGATACCACGCTGATCAGCCTGCCCGCGCAACACGGCTCGGATGCCTTTCCCGTCGCGATCCCCGCTGCACAAGTACTACCCGTACGGGTTCACCAACGGCAATGGCCAGAACGCCGAGTACTTCCTCAACGCGATGTACCGCAACGTGCCGCGTTCGGTGCCCAAGGACGTCCTTGGCCCGACCGACAACCTCGGCGCCGACGTGCTCAAGCTCTCAGTAGGTGAGGCACTCGGCTTGCGGGTCGACTACTACGTGCTGATCAACTTGCAGGGATTCAGCAAGATGATCAATGCGCTGGGCGGCATCAAGCTCAACATCAACACCTACATTCCGATCGGCGGCAACACCGATCGCCACATCCCGCCGAAGGAGTACCTCAAGCCCGGGCCGAATCAGAAGCTCAACGGGCGCGAGCGCGCTCTGGTACGCCCGCGGCCGCTACGGCTCAGACGACTTCGCCCGGATGGACCGGCAGCGCTGCGTGATCAACGCGATCATCAAGCAGGCCAACCCCACCAACATGCTGGCCCGCTACGAGGACATCGCCAAGGCCGGCAAGCAGATGGTCTACACAGACATGCCGCGGGAGGTGCTGCCGCTGATGGTCGATCTCAGCCTGCGCGTAAAGGACGGCAATGTCCGCAGCGTCGTGTTCAAGTCACGGAGTTGACGGCTTCAGCTCAGCTAATCCGAACTACTCGTTGATGCGTAAGCGGGTCAAGGCTGCGATCAGCGAAAGCAAGCATCCCAAGGCGACGAAGAAGTCAGGCGTCAAACCTCAGAGCGAAAGCGTCAACGACGCCTGCGCGTACGACCCGAAGGTCGCCGCGACGTCCCGGCCTTACCGCTGACGTACTCGTCTCGGCTGCGCGCGCCGAGCGGCCCGCTACTGCAGTCGTTTGTAGCCGCGGTCGGCGTCCAGCCGCGTGCCGATCTCGGTTACCAACGCTGAGAACGCAGCATCGGTCGATTCCCGCGGGTTGATGACCGTCACGTCCGGCCCGCCCTCGGGCTTACTGATCAAGACCAGCCGCGGCCCCTGCATTTTGACACTGTCGATCATGGACCACGCCACGACCCGGCGCTGTCGGCCCGTGATGATCGTGATCGACTGAGCGTCCAAGATCAACGTCGTACGCAGTCGCGCGGTCAGCACGAGTGCGACCACAGCCAGCACGACCGCGAAGATCATGACGGCTATACCGGCAATCACGACGGCTCGAGGCAGGTCGAGGGCCGCTGCCAGCACGATGACGGCGGCAGCGACCACGGCCGCCACAGCGCTGATGGCCAGGGAGCGCAGAGGAGGCGGGGCGGCTCAGCTCGAACCGCGTCTTCCTGCGGGGGCGGCCTCTCCGAATCGCTCACCGGCTGCACCCTACCGACGCCGGATGAGATGCCGCTCGATGGTGTCGACCTGGCGAGCGCGGCGAGGGTGGGATTCGAACCCACGGAACGGTCTCCCGCTCGGGCGCTTTCAAGGCGCCTGCACTAGTCCACTATGCGACCTCGCCCGGTGCCTGGTCACGTGCGCTCGCTGAGCGCGCCGAGCACCCAGATCCTAGCCGACCGTGCGTCGGCGCTATGGCACGCTGTGCGGCGTGCAGGCCATCGTCGCCCGCGAACCCGGGCCTCCGGACGTGCTCGAGCTACGGGAGGTCGACGACCCCAGCCCGGGCCGAGCGAGGTGCTGATCAAGGTCGCGGCGGCGGGCGTCAACCGGGCCGATCTGCTGCAGCGTCAGGGGCACTACCAGCCGCCGCCGGGTGCCAGCGCGATTCTCGGTCTGGAGGTGTCCGGGACCGTTGCCGAGGTAGGCGCGGAGGTGTCCAACTGGGCGGTCGGCGATCCCTGCGTCGCGCTCTTGGCGGGCGGCGGCTACGCGGACTACGTCGCGGCGCCGGCAGGACAGGTGGTACCGCCGCCGCCGGGGGTGGAGCTGGTCGCGGCGGCGGGGTCATCGAGGTCGCAGCAACGGTCTACTCCAACCTCGAACTGGTCGGCCTTGCTGATGGGTGACCAGTTCCTGGTGCATGGCGGCGCCGGTGGCATCGGCTCGTTCGCCATCCAGTACGCCAAGAGCCTCGGGGCGACGGTCATCGCCACTGCGGGTAGCGAGGACAAGCTCAACTACTGCCGCTCGATCGGCGCAGACCACGCGATCTCCTACCGCGACGACTGGCCGGCCGCCGTACGTGCGATCGCCGCCTGATGGCATACATATGATCTTGGACAACATGGGCGCCAAGTACCTGATGATCATGTCCAGCTGATCGCGACCGACGGCGGACTGGTGATCATCGGCCTGCAGGGCGGCCGGAGGGCGACGCTGGACCTGGCATCCTTGATGCGGCGAGCGGGGTCTCATCACAGCGAACTCACTCCGCGCCCGACCGGTCGAGAGAAGGCCGCAATCTGCCGCGGTCTGGTGCAGACATGTCTGGCCGCTCATCGCCGACGATACGATCAAGCAGCCGCCGCTGACCGTGTTCCCGCTCGCCGAGGCGGCCGCCGCCCACGCCCGCATGGAGTCGGGCGACAACATTGGCAAGATCATCCTCTCCGTTGCGCGTTAGTCCCTCACACTCGCGCGGCTGTAGATCGCACTTGTGATCGACATTCTTGACCTCGTGCGAAGAGGTGCAGCCCGAAACTCACCAATCAAACTTCATTCGCTGCCTTGTGCGTAGGAAGCGTCGCAGACGCAGAGGCTACGACGTCCACGCACGCCACAGGCGGGCGTACTCGCCGTTGGCCGCGACCAGCTCGTGATGACTGCCAAGCTCGGCAATTCGCCCGTCGATCACTACCGCAATCCGATCCGCATCGTGCGCGGTGTGCAGCCGATGCGCGATCGCGACGACCGTCCGGTCCTGCAGCAGTGCTGCCATCGAGCCCTCGAGATGCCGAGCCGTACGCGGATCGATCAACGAGGTCGCCTCGTCCAGCACCAGAGTGTGCGGGTCAGCGACCACCAGCCGGGCCAAGGCGATCTGCTGCGCCTGAGCAGGCGTCAGCTTCTGGTGTCCAGAACCCAGCAGAGTGCCAAGCTGCTGCGGCAGACGCTCCACCCAGTCCCACGCATCGACCGTACGCAGCGCCTCGATCACCACGTCATCGGCCGACGACTCCCGAGCCAAGATGATGTTGTCGCGAACCGTGCCGACAAACACGTGGTGCTCCTGGGTCACCAGCGCAACTTCCGTCCGGAGCACGGGCAGCGGCAGCTCGGTGAGCTCGACGTCCCCGACAGTGACCGATCCTGTACGCGGTTTGTTGATGCCCGGCGAGCAGCCGGCCCAGTGTCGACTTGCCCGAGCCGCTCGGACCAACGATGGCCAGCCGCTCGCCGGGGCGCAGCGTCAGGTCAATTCCGTGCAGCACGTCATCCTCGTCGTAGTAAGCGAAGCGCAGGTCACGCCCGATCAGGCGGTTGCCGACCGGCAACCGGTCGCCGGCCTCGCGATCTTGCGGAACGGCCGCGATACCCAGCAGCCGGCAGGTCGAGGCAATGCCCACCTGCAGCCGGTCCACGTTGCGGATCAGCCGATCAAGCGGCTCGACCAGCGCTTGCACGTAGAGAGTGGCCGCCGTGACCTGGCCCAAGCTCACCCAGCCCTGGGCGTAGCCAATGCCGCCCAAGATCAGCACCATGACCAGCGGCGTGTCGTAGGCAAAGCCGATCACCGCGAACAGCAAATTGCGCAGCGTCATGGTGTAGCGCTCGGCCTGCGCGGAGACCGCAATGTCGTCATCACCGCGCTCGATCCGATTTCGTTGCAGCCCAAGAGCCTCGACGGTGCGTGCACCCTCGACCGTTTCGGTGAATGTCGAGTTGATCTGGGAATACGTGCCGCCCTCGGTGATGTAGCCCTTTGGTGCCCGCTTCACGTAACGCCTCGCGGCAATGATCAACAACGGCGCCGTCACGAGCAGCGGCAGAGTCAGCAACGGCGAGTTCAGCAGCATCGCGACCACGGTCAGGAGCGTCGTCATACCGGCGATCACCGACTCGGGCAGGCCAAAGCGGACACTCATGCTCATAGTGCTGACGTCACGGGTGACTCGAGTGACCAGGTCGCCGGTGCTCGCACTCTCCACCTTGCCCAGCGGCAGCCCAAGTACGGTCCGCACCACGTACTCACGGGCCTCCGCGAGCAGATCCTGTCCGAAGAGCGTCGACATCCACAGCGCGAAGAAGGTCAAGATCGCCTGCACGACGACGACACCGGCAACTGCCAACGCAAGGCCGTCCAGCGTGGATGCCAGGGTGCCGGGAGCGGATGCCTTGTCCACCAGCGAGCCGAGAATGCGCGGCACGACGAGGCCCGCCATGGCAGCCAACGCGTGCAACACGAGCAGCGCAGTGATCATCGCACGCCGAGTACGCAAGAGCCGCGAGGCGAAGGCTCCAACGTCGCGCCGATCAGCCACCGGCAGTCCGCGATCAGGATTCCGTGAGGCTGCGAAGAACTCTTCCGCCCGCCGCTGGCGGAGCAGGTGGCGCTGCCGCCAGGCCCGCAGTCGGGACGCGAGAGAGCCACTCCTGGGTGGCAGCAACGCCTCGGGCAGCCGCAGGTGTCGGCGGAGTCGAACGCCAGGTCTGCGCCGAGCCCCGGAGACCGGTTCTGCAGATCAGCCATGGGATTCCTCCGCGGGCTCGTCCAGCGCGCGGGCCACCGTACGCCGGTAGTCCGGGTTGGTCTGCAGCAGTTCCTCATGGGTTCCGTACGCGGTGATCCGCTTGTTGAACAGAAACGCCACTCGGTCCGCATGATGTAGCCAGAGTGGCGAGACGGTGGTCACGATCGTCGTTTTGCCGCGGCGGTGCGGCACCAGCCGCGCGGCGATCAGCGCCTCGGTGTGCGCATCGACCGCAGACGTGGGTTCGGTCAAGATCAAGATCTGCGGATCGAGCCCCAACACACGCGCCAGCACCACGCGCTGCCGCTGGCCGCCGGACAGACCGCGGCCACGCTCATCGATCCGGCCCTGCCAACCTCCGTACATTCCGGCGTATACGTCCTCGGCCGCCGCAACGCGCAGCGCCGTCTCGGCCTCCTCGAGACTGAGACGTCCATGCGGATCGATCGCCGACTGCAAGGTGCCGGCAAACACCTGACTCGAGGTGTCGCTGACCACGATCCGCTCCCGCACCTGATCAATGGGGACGTCGGCAAGGTCTACCGCACCCAGACTGACGCCCCACTTCTGGCCGGCGAGCTGCTGATCTCGTGCGACAAGCCTGAGCTTGCTCGGCACGTTGCCGCTTCCGCGCCCGACGCGCTGCGCGGCCCTTGAGTCCCTCGACAGCCTCCAGGCTCACCGGTTCATGATCACTTGGCAAGTAGCGGCCGAGTCGATCGGCAAGCGCTGCCGAGTCGTCCGGCAGTGCACTTACGATGATCGTGAACTCGCCCGGCCGAGCGACGAATCCGGACTCCTGATCATGCAAGATCCCATCCGCAGGCAGCGTCAACGGCGGCTGAGGCGTGCGCCACGGTGGCTGATGCTCGAGCACGGCGATGGTCTTGCGCGCCGAGACGATACAGCGAACCCACTTCTGCGCCAGCTCGAAGAATGTCTGGATCGGCCACACCATGAAGATCGCGTAGCCGAAGAAACTGATCAGCTGCCCGACGCTGAGCTCCCCAGCAACCACCTCACGGGCCCCGAGCCAGGTCAGGACGACCAGGAACAGACCAGAGAAGAGCACGCTTGTGGCATCGACAGCACCCTGCCAGACGCCGGCGGAGACCGCCGCCTGCCGGGTATGTTGCGACTGCCCGGTGTAGTTGCGCGAGAAGGTCTGCTCGCCGCCGATACCGCGCAGGATCCGCAGGCCGGCAACGATATCTGTTGCCATCGAGGTCAGATCCGAGGTCCTGGTCCGCTCGATCTCTTCTCGCCGCTGCAGCGGACGTAGCAACGGCATCGCGAACAAAACGACCAGCGGCGCTGTCACCAGCACCACGATGCCGAGTTTGACCGAGGTCGAGAGGACCAAGCCCGCGATCACCAGATACGCGATCAAGGCGCCGGCAAAGCGTGACACGATCTCGGTCAGGGAGCCGAACTCGTCAGAATCACCCGCTGAGACACTGAGCACCTCGCCAGTCGGCGTACGCTGCGGAATCACGTGACCCATCTGGGTCACCTTGCGGGTGACGAGCTTCATCGAGCCGTACATGGCGACCAGCCACGTACGCACCACCATGGTGTGACCCAGCACGCTCGCGATGATCCCGATGATCACGAGTCCGAGCATGATCAGGCTGAGCCGTACGACGGTCGCCATATCGTGCGGCACAATCCCCTCGTCCACGATCTTGCCGACGATGTAGGGGCCGACCGAACCGGGCAGCCACTCGATCACGCTGATCAGCGAGCTCAGCGCGAGGATCGGCAATTGCTGCCACAGCAACCAACCGAGGAAGCGCGCAGGACTGCGGGTAACGGGATCGCGGAAGTCGTGCCCGGGCAGGCGGCGGCGCACCACGGTCCGGCCCTTGCCAGTGGGAGTGGTGTACACGCGAACATCCGGCCCCGCCAAGTCCGGGACCAGCGGCGGGAAGTCGTGCATGACCAATTCAGCGTAGGACCGGAGCACGGGTCTGCTCCACCGGTTTTCGCCTCGCCGGCGACGGTGCCGACGTTCCTGGAGCCGATCCGGTCTCTAGGATCAAAGACATGACCACTGACTCGACAGAAGGCAATGAACAAGCCGAGATGCCCGGAGTCGCCGGGGCGACCGAAGACGGCCGAGTCTATGTGGTGACACCACAGGCGATGGCCGTCGAAGGACCGCCGCGTGAGGATGCTGACAAGGCGGACGAGGAGCCGAGATCGGTGACCGATCTGGTCGAGGAGCCGGCAAAGGTCATGCGAATCGGCAACATGATCCGCCAGCTCCTGGCCGAGGTGAAGTCAGCACCACTCGACGATGCCAGCCGGCAGCGGCTGCGGGCGATCCATCAGGCCTCCATCACCGAGCTCAAGCAGGGCCTCGCGCCCGAACTGGCCGAGGAGCTGGAGCGCATTACGCTGCCCTTCAGTGATGACGCAACGCCAAGTGACGCCGAGCTGCGGATCGCGCAGGCCCAGCTCGTGGGCTGGCTGGAGGGTCTGTTCCACGGCATCCAGACGGCGTTGTTCGCCCAGCAGATGGCTGCTCGGGCGCAGCTGGAGCAGATGCGGCGAGCGCTACCCTCGGGTCCCTTGCCACCCACGCCAGGGCAGCAGGAAGGTCGCCGCGAGGGCACCGGCGGGATGTACCTCTGAGCGACTCAGTTCCCGCAGGCTGAACCGATTCGCCACTCAGGCATCGTCGCGGCGCGAGCCGCCTAGCGTCGAGGCTGCGCTCCGGTTTCGGACGACCCCGAGCGGGTACCCCTATCCAGCGGATATTGCGCGGTCGCACCGCACGATGGGACAGAAGCCGAAGTCCGCCCGGCAGAAGGGAATCCTCATGAGTACCGGCGCATGGATCATTATCGTGATCGTCATAATCGTGATCTTGGCCGTACTGGCGTTCGTGTTCATGAATCGCCGTGCCACCGCACGCCGCGCTCGCGCCGAAAAGATCAGGCAAGAGGCAACGGAGCGAGCCGCAGAGCTCGACCGCAAAGAGGCTGAGGCAAATGCCATGGCCGCGCAGGCCCAAGACGCACGTGCCGAGGCGGACCGGCTGGAATCGGTGTCGGCCGAGCAGCGTCAGCAGACGGCTGACGCTCGCACGGACGTCGAGGATGCACTGCGTAAGGCCGACCGTCTCGACCCGGACGCGCGCGACCGAGGCGTAGCTGACGCTGGTCCGAGGCGGGCAGGTCCGAGGCGTGCCACGGATGAGGCGTCATATGACGACGATGTCCGGGATCGTGAGACACGCGGTGAGGATGTGCATACGACTCGGCGCGACGTCAATGACGAGACAGCCTCGGAAGAGATTCGCCAGGACGAGGCCCGCCGCGATGCGGATGGCAGAGATCTCCCGGTCGACGAGAGACCCCCAGATCAGCGTCGCTGACCGGCCCGACGGCCGGGGTGCCCTGGAAATCTGGGGTCTGTTTGACGTCCGAAGCCGTACTGAGAAGTGGGTGTCGGACGCTTCGCACAGGTTGGAACCTTCCAAACCGCCCGCGATCTACGAGCACGTGGTTCGGCAACGGGCAAGCAGCCCAGGTGCGCGGGCAAACCGCGTGGATAGCAAGGAGTAGGGAGAGCTCTACCCGAACCAGTGACGCAGCTCGGCGGCCGGTCCACCGTCCTTGATGGTCTTCGTCACGTCGTCAGCTGCGGCTTTGACCTCATCGGGGGCGTCACCCATTGCGACTCCGCGGCCCGCCCAGCGCAGCATCTCGATGTCGTTGTGGCCGTCACCGAACGCCACGACATCGGCGGCCGACACACCGAAGCCAGCGGCGACCTCGGCAAGCGCAGTGGCCTTGTTGACCCCATCGGGAGCGATGTCCAGCCAGCTGCCCCAGCCGATGTAATAAGTCACCCCGTGCATACCGAGATGGCGGGCCAAGGCAACGAATTCCTCCTCGGAACGAGTCGGGTCTCTCAAGATCACCCGAGTCACCGGCCGCGAGCTGAGCTGCTCGGCATTCTCGATGATCAACTCGCCGGTCAGGTCGTCGCCCGGGAAATGATCATTGAGCCGGTATCCGCGGCCGATCTCCTCCACCGCGATCAGCGTGCCCGGCGCGACCTCCTCAACTTGTGTGATCACGGGCCGTGGGTCGAACGTGATTGCTTTGATGATTTCCTGCGGCGGGATATCGCACGATCACGGCGCCGTTGGAGCACACCGTCGGACCCGGCGGTAGTCCGAGCTGATCGAATATCGGCTTTGTACCGTGCCATGATCGGCCGGTTGACAGCACCACTGGAACACCCGCCTGCACGACCAGGGCGACGGCATCGGCCACCGCACCGGGCATTAGACCGTCGCGATCGACCAGCGTGCCGTCAATGTCCAGCGCAACCAGACGCGGACGCCGGGCTCGCCGAGCCACGTGTCTCAAAGCGGCGTCAGGGCCTCTCGGCCTCCCAGGTACGGGCGCAGCGCCTCCGGAATGGTCACCGAGCCATCAGCCTGCTGGTGATTCTCCAAGATCATGATGATGGTCCTCGTCATCGCGCACAACGTCCCGTTCAAGGTGGCGACAGGGGCAGTGCCGGGGTCGAACCTCGCTCGAATATTGAGCCGCCGCGCCTGGAAATCGGTGCAGTTCGACGTCGACGTGATCTCCCGATAACGATCTTGACTGGGCGTCCAGCCATACAGGTCGTACTTGCGAGCGGCGCTCAGGCCAAGATCGCCGGCAGCCAGCTCGAGCACCTGAAATGGGATCGCGAGGGCGGCGACGAAGTCCTTCTGCCACTGCAGCAAGCTCTGGTGCTCCGTTCGGAGATTCCTCCGGCGCGCAGAAGACGAACATCTCGACCTTGTCGAACCAATGAACCCGGAAGATGCCTCGGGTGTCTTTGCCGTGGGAGCCTGCCTCGCGGCGATAGCTGGGGCTGAAGCCGACATAGCGGCGGGGCAGCGTATCCGCATCGAGAATCTCGTCGGCGTGGTAGGCCGCAAGCGGAACCTCCGCCGTGCCGACCAGGTAAAGATCATCTTCTTCGAGGTGGTAGACGTCCTGGGCGGCTTGGCCGAGGAAGCCAGTGCCCTCCATGGCGTGCGGCTTGACCAGCGCCGGCGCGATGAACGGCACGAAACCGTTGGCGATCGCGCTGCTCATTGCCAGATTGATCAAAGCGAGTTCCAGCTCCGCTCCCTGGCCGGTCAGGTAGTAGAAGCGGGACCCAGAAACCTTGGCGCCGCGCTCCACGTCAATGGCGCCGAGCAACTGGCCGAGCTCCAGATGATCTTTGGGTTCGAAGCCCTCGGCGGCAAAATCGCGCGGCGTTCCGATGGTCTCCAAGACCACATAGTCCTCGTCACCGCCGGGCGGCACGTCGTCGAACACCAGGTTGCCGACCTGACGCAGCATCTGATCGAAGGCGATGCTGATCTCGTTTTGCGCCGCCTCCGCCTTCTTGACCATGTCGGCAAGCTCCTTGGTCCGGCTCAGCAATGCCGTAACGATCCTCACCCTTGGTCTGCGCCACTTGCTTGCCGAGCGCCTTCTGTTCGGACCGGAGCTCCTCGAATCGAGCAATCGCGTTGCGACGCGCCTCATCGGCCTTGATCAGGTCGTCCACCAAAGACTCTGATTCGCCGCGGGCGCGTTGGGACGCCCGCACCCGGTCTGGGTCCTGGCGGAGCACCTTGACATCAATCACCGGGCAAGCCTAACTGTGCTGATTGCCTCTGCTCGCGCAGCGCCGTTGGCGCCAACCGACGATCACAGCGGGACTGTGGCAGAAGCGATCGATTGCGATCCGGGCAACAGCCAACACCTGTGTTGGGTGCTGCTGCGATGATGAAGCGTTATGGTCCGCCGCCGCCCGACCCGATCGTCGATCCTGGTCGCGATCATGTTGCTGGTGGCCTTCGTCGTCTGGACCTGGCTCACTTTCACTTCAGCTGCATTCGCGGCGTTCGATCAGCGTACGTTGGCGCCTCCACTAGACCCCGCCTCCCGAACCGCGGAGATCGTCGGCGCCTTCGCCCTGCTGACCTGGCCGGGATTCGAGTATGCCGCTCTCGCAGGAATTGCCTTCTGGGCGGCACGACGCCGACTGCGGCAGCTCGCAGTGGCATTGATCTTGGTGATCGCCTTCGGCTGGGGCGGCAGTTCCCTCCTCAAGATCACCTTCCAACGGCCGCGACCGGAACGCGCACTCGACCTGATCACGGCGATCGGCTACGCCTATCCCTCAGGCCACATGATCGGCGTCGTGGCTATGTCGATCGCCGTGGGAGCCACATTCGCTGTGACTCGGCAGTCCGTCCGAGCGCGAGTCCTGTGGCAGGTGGGCTCCGGTCTTCTCGTCATAGCAGTCGCCTTCGATCGCTGGATCACCGGAGCGCACTACATCACCGACATCGTGGGTGGTGCCTTGTACGGCGCGCTCGCTGCAACGGTCGCAATGCTGGTGGCTGGTGTCAAGGTGCCGATTCCCCATGAGCTAGTCGGCGAGATCGTCCGCAGCCGGGCCGTTCCCGAGCAGCCACCTATGGCCCCATTGAAACGCGCAGCAGTCATCTTCAACCCGGCCAAGGTCACCGACTGGATCACATTCCGGCGGCACGTGGAATACGAGCTGAAGAGTCGCGGCTGGGAGCGGGCGCTCTGGCTCGAAACCACGAGCGAGGATCCCGGACGCGCGATGACCGAACAGGCCGTACGCGAGAAGGTCGACCTGGTGCTAGGCGCCGGCGGCGACGGCACGATACGCGTGATTTGTTCCGGACTCGCCAACACCGGAATACCTTTCGGCCTGATTCCTGCCGGTACTGGGAATTTGCTCGCTCGCAATATCGGCATCCCGTTGGACGAGGTAGCAGCCCTCGACGTCGCGTTCGACGGAGTCGACAAGGCGGTGGACCTCGTGAGCCTCCAGGTTGATGATCAGCCGCCTGATCATTTCGCGGTGATGGCCGGTATCGGCATCGATGCGGTGATCATGGAAGGCGCCGACGCGAAGATGAAGAAGGCGGTCGGCCCAGCTGCCTACTTCGTTTCCGCAGCGCAGAACGCCAACCATCCCGCCATGCATGCCGTGATCGCGGTCGATGATCAGCCACCGATCAAACGCCGCGCCAGCGTCATCGTGGTTGGAAATGTCGGCTTTCTGCTGGCCAACATTCAGCTGATTCCAGGTGCGCGTGCCGACGACGGGAAGTTGGATGTGCTCGTCGCCTCGCCGCGTACGCTCCGCGACTGGATCAGGCTAACCACCCGGGTCTTGACCCGACGCCGACAACCCGACAGCCAACTGGATCGGCTGACCGGGCGCAGGGTCACCATCACGGTAGAGGAGCGTGATCAGGTTCAGCTTGACGGCGACACCGTCGGCGAGTGCAACAGATTAACTGCAGAGATCGTGCCCGGCGCCCTGCGGCTGCGGGTACCGAGACAGCTCGGCGAACTGACGACCGGCAACGGCCAGGTCAGCTCGGTGACGCGCTCTGGGCGAATCCACGTGCCCGGTGCGCACGCCGTCAGCCGCGCAGCTTCCGCAGCCAGGTCGCGGCTGCGGCGTACTCCTCATTAGAAGTGCCTTGCAGGATGATCGACTCGGTCAGATCGGCCCGAGGATAGCTGCCGAGAAAGACTACGTCGCGGCACACGCGATGCAGTCCCATCATCGCCTCGGCCATCCGAGAATCATCGATGTGGCCCTCGGCGTCGACGCTGAAGCAATAGTCGCCAAGGCTCTTCTTGGTCGGGCGCGACTCGATCCGGCACAAGTTCACACCGCGACTGGCGAATTGTTCGAGGATCTCGAGGAGTGCGCCCGGATGGTCGTCCCGCATGAACAAGACCATGGTGGTTTTGTCGGCGCCGGCCGCCGGGCCGACCGGTCCGGGCCGCGCGACCAGTACGAATCGCGTGACCGCGTCGGGATTGTCAGCAATGCCGGCAGCAAGCGGGACCAGGCCGTTCAGCTCACCGGCTACCTGGGCGCAAATCGCCGCGTCATACCGCGAGAGAGGATCCGCCACCTCTGCCGCGGCGGCTGCGGTCGAGCCGTCCTCGGTGATGACCGCAGCTGGAAGGTTCCGCGTCAGCCATTCGCGACATTGTGCTGCTGCATGCGGATGGGTCAGCACCTGACGCACGTCGTGGAACTGGGTGCCATTCCGTGCAAACAGCATGAATTGCACCGGGAGCACCACCTCGCGGATGATCCTGAGTGGTTCCCCGTAAGTCAGATTGTCCAGTGTCGCGGAGACCGCTCCTTCCACGGAATTCTCGATCGGCACCAGACGCGGCGGCAACGTCGCCGTCACGGACTGCCTGGAGGGCCAACCCAACGGTGGCGTACGGCGTCGGCTCGTCCGGCAACGCCGGCAGCGTCAGCAGCGCCTGGTGGGTGAAGGTTCCGACGGGTCCGAAGTAGCCATAGTGGGAAGGCGGGACTGCGAGCACCGGCTCAGGCTATCTCTGCCCGAAGCGGGGATTTGACCATTTCTCATCGCATCGCTGAGCTCTGCGGCTGCCCGCAGGAGCTACGCGCTGAGCTGCACCAACTGCGCCCTGAGCCCGTCGAGGGTGCATGGCCTCAGGCGGCCTGTCGGTCACCAAGCCGCTGCGCCGCGGTTTCTCCGCGCCGTGCCACGGGCACGACGACGTGGCTGCCGCCAGTCCCGAAACCGGCATGCTGAAGTAGATCGACTCGGCGCGCTCGACGAGATAGGTCTCGTGCCAGATGCCAACGGCGCCTGGAGCCTTGCGCGCTCGGCGGTTGAACGCCGCCCAGGCCGGACGGTGCGCTGCATTCTGCTCGCTCGCGTAGGCGTACAGCTTCTCGTGCGAGCTCCAGTACTGCACGACAAGTGGGCCGCCCGCGCCGAAGGTCAGGCGGTAGCCCAACAGGCCCGAGTCCTGGTCCTTCGACAGCTCAGCCAACATCGCTGGCATGGCGTTGAACACCGGCAGCCAAAGATCTGGTCGCCACGGCTTGTTGATCCGCATCCCGATCAGGAACACGACAAGATCACCGTCATAGTCATGAGTCATGCGACTCGGAATCACGGTAGCCATGAGATCCTCCAATTGGATAGTGTTACTCTCCAATATTGGGGAGTAACACTATCCAATGTCAAGTGAGGCGGACATGCGAATCTCCCAGCTCTCGGCACAGACCGGCGTCCCTGTGGCGACGATCAAGTTCTATCTGCGAGAGAAGTTGCTGCACGACGGTGTACGCACCTCAGCCACGCAGGCGCAATACGACGAGAGCCACGTGGCACGCATTCGGCTGATCCGTGCGCTGATGGGACCCGGCGGGCTCTCCGTTGCCGCGGCGTATCGCGTGATCAAAGCCATTGATGAACCACCTGAATCTGTGCACCAGCTCCTTGGGATTGCCGCGAACGCGGTGCCTGGACCGAGTCTGGAGGCGGCGCTCCTGGCGCTCGATGAGGCCGGCTTCGAACTGCCTGAGGGCGCCCTCGACGTCTATCGGGAGCACATGCGGCAGATCGCGCAGTTCGAGATCGATAACCTGCCGACTGATTCGCCCGCCGCGGCCGTACGGTACGTGGTGCTCGGCACGGTACTGCTCGAACCGGTGATCCTCGCTCTCCGTCGAATAGCCGAGGAAGAGGCTTCAGCTCGTCGCTTCGGCTTCGGCTAGGTCTACGAAGTCTGCATAAGTTCTGATGGCCTGCACAGCCTGCAACTGTGCAGACCGATCCGAGGAGTGGGTCTTGAGCGCATCTCGAGCCCATCTTGGAGTGGCGCCGGGACCGGCCAGCGTAGGCGGGTCAGCCTGCAAGACTGGCCATCGTGGCGGTCTCTGAGGACTTCGTTGCCGGTCTCCCCAAGGCTGAGCTGCACGTCCATCACGTCGGCTCGGTGTCCCAACGGGTGGTGGCGGAGCTTGGCAGCGCGACACCCAGGAACTGTTCCGAGCGATCCCGAGGAACTCGCGAGATTCTTCGTCTTCGACGACTTCCCCCACTTCATCCGGAACTATCTCGCGGTCGTCGACCTGATCAAGACTGCCGAGGATGTACGCCTGATCACCTACGAGGTCGCGGCCGACATGGCGGCCCAGAACATCCGTTACGCCGAACTCACGGTGACCCCGTACATCTCGATCAGCGATGACCTGCCAGCGGAGGCCTTCCTGGAAGCGATCGAGGACGCTCGCCAGGCGGCAAGCCGTGACCATGGCCTGGAGCTGCGGTGGATCTTCGACATTCCGGCCGACTTCGGCCAGCCAGCCGCGGAGCTCACCGCATCCGTCGCTCTTGATCATGACGTGCCCGGCCTCGTTGGCTTCGGGCTTGGCGGATCGGAACGCGGCTTTCCGCGCTCGATGTTTCGTGATCAGTTTGATCGAGCTCGGGCAGCCGGGCTGCGCAGCGTGCCGCACGCGGGCGAGACCACCGGGCCGCAAAGTGTCTGGGACGCCCTGACCAGCCTTGGTGCGGAACGCATCGAGCATGGCATCGCCGCAGCGGGTGATCAGCACCTGCTCGAGCCATCTTGTGGAGCACCGGATTGCCTTGGACGTCTGCCTGACCTCCAACGTGGCATTACGCGTTGTGTCCGATCTTGATCATCATCCGATCCGCGAGCTGGTCGCTGCAGGGGTGACCGTAACGATCAACACCGACGATCCGCCGATGTTCGGCACCGATCTCAACAACGAGTACGCGATTGCAGCTCGATTGCTGGAACTCGATGAGCGTGGCGTGACCGACCTGGCGCTAGCTGCTGTGGACGCATCGTTTGCCAGCGCACAGAGCAAGGTTGCGCTACGTGCTGCGATCAGCTCCTACGCCGCGACGCCAGCTCCTTAACCGGTACTGCCGTGCGAGTACGCGCCGCCTTCGGCGACGAGCTTCGGGGCAGTGGAGCCTTCGATGGTGCCTGCTTGGATGCAGGGAGCTTCGGCGCGGTTGTGGTCGGTGGGGACTTGTCCTTTCTGAAGGGGAAGAGTTCGCCGCGATCGGGTTGCCGCCACCACAAGATCACCGCAAGGACCATTGCCATCTGGATGATCGGCGACACGGTGTCTCGCATCCGAGTGGCGGTGAAGTCCAGCGTTGGGCCCATGTCGATGGCCCGTCCCGGTACATACGCCAGCGACAATGCTGCGCCCCTGATCACCATGATCTTGTCGAGCTTGCTCGCCGCCAGCACGGCCAGTGGCATCCAGGCAAGCAGGTCGTACCAGGAAAGCGTGTACATCGACGTGATCAGCCACGCGACCGAGAGCACCAGCGCGGTCCGCAAGGCGATAGTGAGCGGATCCCGCTGAAGATCGGCACCTTTGTCCAGCCCGGGCGCCGGTGTCCAGGGGACCACCCGAGAGAGCATCCAGCCGATCACGATCAAGCCGAGGTAGGAGATGACGCCGACAATGACCTTGGCGTGGTACCCGGTCATGAAGACGTCGAGAAGGCGATAGAGCGGATTGGCCCAAGAACCGACCGAGACATAGCCGCCGTTGCGGAGCGACTGGAAGAACGCCGTCGGCTGCCACAGCACGTACGCCAGCGCCATCGGCACCGCGGTGCCGAGACAGAGCAGCAGCGCCTTCTTGGGCTCTCTTCGATAGGCCCAGAGCATGGCGATTCCCCAGAGCCCGATGCTCACTTTGGCGCACCCGGCGAGGCCGATGCCCAGACCGGCGACGAACGGATTCTTGCGCATGAACAGCAGGCCGGCGACCGCGAACATCACCGCCAGCGCCTCATTGTGCGCACCGGCGACCACAGCCCAGATCAACAGGGGATTGGCAATCGTCAGCAACGCAGCCCGCCCCTGCCGCCCGGGGTCGCCGTGCGCCAGCATCAGCACGCCCGCGCAAGCCAAGATAAATGGCACGACCGAGAACACCTGCAGCCAGAACACGATGTCATGCATGTTCTCGCGCGCCGAGTTTGTTGGCGAGAAGTTGCGTCCAGGAGGTGATCGGCCCGTACACGCTGGGGGTGTCCTGCCACGGTCGTTCGGTCCAGCGGAGCACCGGATCGAACTGCCCTCGGAATACCTCCGCCGGCGTGATCTCGTATGGGTCGCGTCCGATCGCCTGCAAGCGCCCGTAGGCCGCGTACATCAAGACATCAGCTGAGGTCATCGGCGGCACGCAGATGGTCAGCAGACTCAGGACAGTGCCGAGCGCGAACAACCTCTTGTATCTGGGCTTCCAGCCATCAGCCAGTGCCCGTAGCCCCACCCACAATCCCAGGGCGCCGAGAATGATCGCCGCCCAGATCACGATCGAAACGAACCACTCGTTGGGCTTGACGACACCGGCCGGGAGATACCAAGGCGGCAAGTAGGAGTCCCGGGGACCGAGTGTCAAGGTGGCTGCCGAGGGACCGAGGAACCCAGCAAGCAACGTCAGCGCGGTGGCACCGATGATGCCGAACAGCGCGAACTGATGGTGGCGATGCCAGATCTCAGGTCGGTACCGGGGTTGCGCCGCCTTGGCCGGGTTTCCGCTCCGGTGCTTCGGCTTGGTCGCCGTCATGGATTCATGCCTGCTTACCTCGGAGTCGCTTGAACACCCCGGTGACGCCGCCGGAGTCCTTGAGATCCTTGAGCCCGGCGTGAACGAGGCCGCGGGCCGCGAGCGCGCGGGAGACGTCGCGCAATTGGGCTGCCCGGTGCAGCTGAGCACCGAGGTCACTGCCGGTGGCGCGATGCTGTAGATCGATCTCGATCTCTTCGATCTTCAACCCCGCACGCAGCACGTCGATGGTCATACCCACTTCCAGTCCCCACCCGGCCGCCAACGGGCTAGCGAGCTCGAAAGCCCGTCGTGTGATGCATCGCTGGCCTGACAGCGGGGCCCGCGCGGTCCATCCTGTCAGCTCGGCAATGCCTCGTCGCGCGGTGTTCACGACGAGGCCGAAGCCGCCGGGTGCGCCACCATCGGCGGTGAGCTGAGCGGGCAGCACCGCGATCGTCAGGTCGGCCTCGCCGGTCACCACGGGATTGATCAGAGGTGCGCAGTTCGCGGCCGATTCGGCAAGATCGGCATCGAGCAGCAGCAAGCTTCCCGCTTCTGGCAGGTTGTCGCGCTGCTCGATCACACCAAGGCCGTTCACGGCAGATTCCACCGCCGCGGCCTTGCCACGGTTCCGCGTATGGGACACGACGATCGCCCCCGCGCCAGCCGCGTTCTGCGAGGTGCGATCACTGCTGCCATCATCGCAAACGATCACGATCTGAATCCCCGGAAGTTCCCTTGCCGCGGTGACGGTGGCGGCGATTCGTTGTTCCTCGTCCTTAGCCGGGATGACGCACGCGACACGGGACAGGTCGGAGCTCACCCCGCCAAGGCTAGTCCGGCGACGTCGCCTCTCAGGCGCGTTCTACGAATCGGTAATCTCACCGTCATGTCCGCAGCTGCGATGATCACACCGGGTGTCAAGTCTGAAGTTGGCCGGTTGCGTTCGGTCATGTTGCACCGTCCCGGCAACGAGTTGAGGCGGTTGACGCCACGCAATAACGATGCCCTGCTGTTCGACGGCCTGCCCTGGGTCGACCGCGCCCAGCAGGAGCACGACGGTTTCGCCGACGCCTTGCGAAATCGCGGAGTAGAGGTTCTCTACCTGAGCGAGCTGCTGATCGAAACGCTGGCGGATCCCGCCGCACATGCGCAGGCCATCGAGGACACGGTCTCTGATGTACGGCTGGGCGATACGCTCCGTGAGTTCCTCACGCGTTTTCTCTCAGACCGCGGGCCCGCCGAGCTGGCCGAGATCATGATGGTCGGTCTGCGGAATGACGAGGTGCATGGAACTGGCAGCCTGGTCGCCGCCCTCTACGATCCCGACGACTTCCTGATCGACCCACTTCCCAACCTGCTTTTCACTCGCGACTCCAGCGTCTGGATCGGCGACCGCGTGACCATCACCTCGCTGGCCATGCCGGCGCGGCGCCGCGAAACCCAGCTCACCGAGCTGATTTATGCCTTCCATCCGCGATTCGACGGAGTAAAGCGAATCCACGGCTGGGAGAGGGAATACCTGGAGGGCGGTGACGTCCTCGCATTGTCCGATGGTGTGCTCGCGATCGGTGTCGGCGAGCGGACCCAGCCGTCAGGCGCCGAACGGCTGGCGCGTACGGCATTCGGACTCGGCCTCGCGCATACCGTGCTGGTGGTTCCGATCGCCCAGGACCGTGCCACGATGCACCTGGACACCATCTGCACCATGGTCGATGTCGATGCGGTCGTGATGTATCCGAACGTTGCACATCGCCTATCGGCCATCGCGGTGCGGCCGGGCAGCGGATCCGAGCTGGTCGTGGATCGGCCCGCTCCCTTCCTGGAAGCAGCTGCGAATGCCATGGGCATCGCAGAGCTCCGGCTGATCGACACTGGGCTCGACCCGGTGACCGCCGAGCGGGAGCAATGGGACGACGGCAACAACACTCTCGCCATCGAGCCCAGCGTTGCGGTGGCGTACGAGCGCAACATGGAGACGAACAAGCGTCTTGGCGACGCAGGCATAGAGGTGATCCCCATCGCCGGATCCGAGCTCGGCACGGGCCGTGGCGGCCCACGCTGCATGTCCTGCCCCATCGCCCGTGACCCGAGTCCTACCTAGCGGACCGACTATTCGGCAAGTATCGCGGCAACTCGATCGGGGTAGTCGGTCGTAAAACCTGTCACCCCAAGATCCCTGCAGAATCTGATGTCGTCAGGCTCGTTGACCGTCCATACGTGTACTTGGTGATCTTTCTTCCGCGACCTGTTGACGAAGTCGGGATCGTCCTTGATCAACGCCAGATCAGGCCCGACGACGGCTACGCCGTCGGGCAGTTTGCCACTGCGCCATCGCCCAAGATCATCTTCGACGAGTAGCGTCCGCTCCAGCGCGGGCAGCAACCAGCCGAACCGCTTGATCGCCTTGACCGAGAAGGACAACAGCCGGACTGGCGCCCCCGGGCGATCCCAGCGAAACTCCGTGAGCATGGCTGCAACTCGTTCCTCGACCTCGCGCCCGCGATCGTTGGGATGCTTTGTCTCGATCGCCAGGGTCACCGGTACGTGGTCGTGTCGCGCTTCACGGACCATGATCATCAGCTCCCGCAGCGTGATCAGTTCGCGCTGTTCCGGTTCTGGATCTGGAATCCTTCGGGAGCCGAAGTCAAGCTGCTTCAGCTCCGCCACCGTGCGGTCGTACGCCCGCCCCGAGGTCGTGGACGTGCGGTCCAGAGTCAGATCGTGCAGACACACCAGCTCATCGTCGGAGCTGAAATGCACGTCACACTCCAGGCCGAGGGGGATCCCCGTTTCGCGCGACCACTCAATCGCAGCCTCAAAGGCCGCCCGGGTCATCTCCGGATGTCGTGAAGAAAAGCCGCGGTGGGCGATCAGAACCGGTGAGCCGGCCAATTCGACACCTGACACACAAGCGAGAATGTCACGCCGGAGCGACCCGCCGGTAACGCAAGAGCAAACCACCAATCAACATCACGAGCCCACCGACCGCGATGGCCGCCACAGATGAGCCGAGCCAACCAGGCGGGATGAATCCGATCTGCTTGTCGAGCCAGGCCCAGAAGTCCGACCAGCCGGGCACCGTGCCGGGATAGACCACCTGATAGGCAACGAACCCGCAGGCCCACGCGATGACCGGCGTTGCTCGGAATCGCGAAGTATTGGACACGTCCCATTGCTGCCGGCTGACCAAGAAGAAGTCCACTGCGGCGACGGCGTACAACGGAACGAAGACCGAGCCGATCAGAAAGAGGAATGACTGGTACTGGCCAAAATCCAGCAGACCGGCCAGCAGGGTTGCCGTCACGCCGATGATCAGCGCGATGATCCTGCGATCCAAGTGGGGGATGATGTTCTGCACCGACATCGTCGTCGAGTAGACGTTGGCGAAGGCTTCATCCACTTCGTCGACAAGCAAGATCGTAATGGCGATAGCACCCGCCGGGAGGGTCACCAGCGCTGTGATCACGTCACTCGCGCCGAGATTGACAACCGCGAAGACGCCGAGAGCGTAGTAGACGATCGCGGCGAGACCGTAGCCAAGGGATGCCCCCCAGAAGGCCGCCCGGCGAGTTCTTGAGTGCCGGCTGTAGTCCGCCGCCAGGGGTGCGAACGACACGACTCCGGCTATCGCAAGATCAACGGCAGGCCAGAAACCAAGCACCGAATCTTGCGGGATCGACTGGCGCGGCTGCAGCAACACCTGGACGAACAAGAATGTCGAGGCTGCGAGCACCAGCCAGACCATGATCTTGCGCAGCAGCCGCACGCTGCCGAGCGGGCGTATCGCCATGAGGGTCGCCGCCGCGCCCGCCAAGATGACGAAGGGCCAGCGCCAGGCCTGGCCGACGACCGCGACTGCCGCGGTGGAGATCACGATGATCTCCATCGTCGCCCAGCCGATGTTCTGCGCGATGTTGAGGACGGTTGGCAGCACGGAGCCGCGACGGCCAACTAGACCGCGGAGCGTGACCATCGCCGGCGCCCCGGTGACCGTGCCCATAACGGCCGAGGCGCCCAACAGGATTGCGCCCAAGCCGCAGCCGACGACGATCGCGGCGATTCCAAGACCGACCGATCCTGCAGTCGTCGCGATGAGCGCACCGGTCAACGGCCCGAACAGGCTGATGCCGAGATTGCCCCATAGCGCCAGTTGGTCGAGGAATCCCAGGGGTCGAGGCGGCTGGGTGGTGAGGGTGAGTGGCGCCTCTTGCGTTGCCCGCTCTGAGGCCTGAGTGGTGCTGGTTGTTGTGGAAGTGACAGACATGGCACGCTCCCTACGCCGGCATTACCCGGTCAGGTTCGGTCGGTCGGCGGACCCGCGCTGTTGTACGCACTCCGCCCTCTCAGCCCACCGTGAGGTGTGAGCTCCCGAAGGTTTACGGCTCACTCATGTTAGCTTCCCGGCGAGGCGCGCCAGCCATGGGTGCTTTGTTGGTCAAACGGAGGCCCGATGCGCGAGCCCTGATCCCTCTGTCCGGCGCCGTCGACCTCAGCGGGAGCGGACATTGCTGCGACCTATTCCGCAGAAACTTCGCCAGTAACCTCGTCAGCTCTCAATTGGTCGTCCGCTGCTCGCCCAGGCATGCAGACCGCCATCGAGATTCACTGCCTCACGACCTTGGGCATTAAGGAACTGGGCCACCCGGGCGGAGCGGGCACCTACGGCACAGACGCAAACCACCCGGTCATCCACCTCGTCCATGCGTTGCATCAGCTGATCCATGGGAATGTGTACCGACCCGGCGATACGACCCCCTGCCCACTCGTCATCGGTACGGACGTCGAGCAGTGTCCAGCCCTCAGCCAGCCGCGCAGCGACATCGCCGGGCTGCACCGTTGGAACATCATTGCCGAACACATGCCCACCCTAGTTCGCAAGTCGTTACTCGGTACAAGGCCGCGAGCGTGACCCCAATGCGCTGAACTGGCGTGCGTTTGTGCGCCTGGGCGGCAAACCGAATAGCTAAAGCGGACGTCAATGCAGCTTCCCGACAAACGCCATCGCTTCGGCTACCAGCTCTCTGCAAGCGTCGTCGTTGGCAGTCAGCCCAACCCACTCCTTCATTGGCTTGCCTTTCCCAGCATCGAAAGGCACGCCATCCCCCGCAGAGATCAACTGGGAAACCCGGGGAGCGGGCAACTTCACCACGATTCGATCATTGACCAGCATCGCGAAGATCGACTTGTTGATCTTGATCGCGCTCGACCCGAAGCCGCTCGTGCCGCCAGGCACTGTTACGCCGTCCCTGCCGGCGTACTCGTCGCAGAAGGACTCGAACAACGCTGCCTGTCCTTCACCACTGGACATGATCTACTTCAGCAGCTTCGAGAGACGCCTGTCGGCGAGCTTCTTGCCGCCGGTCTGGCAGGTCGGACAGTACTGCAGCGAGGAGTCGGCAAAGGACACCTCGGCAATGGTGTCGCCACAGACGTCGCACTTCTCGCCGGTACGTCCGTGCACGCGCAAACCTGACTTCTTCTCCGCCTTCAGGTCTTTCGCTGCCAGGCCGTCGGCTCTCTGGATTGCCGCGGCCAGCTCGCCCTTGATCGCCGCGAAGAGTGTGTCGAGCTCTGCTGCAGTGAGCGAATTCGACGGCTTGAACGGGCTGAGCTTCGCCGCATGCAAGATCTCGTCGGAATAGGCGTTGCCGATGCCCGCGATGGTCCGTTGATCCTTGAGAACGCCCTTCAACTGCGCCCGACCAGCGCTGGCCAGCAGGCCGGCGAGGGCAGCCTCATCGAACTCCTCGGTCAACGGATCCGGCCCCAGCGTCGCGACCATGGGAATCGACATCGGATCGGCCACAACGTAAACGGCGAGCTTGCGTTGGGTTCCCGCCTCGGTCAGGTCGAAACCTGATCCGTCATCCAGTCGTACGCGCAAGGCAAGCGGGCTTTTCCCCGGTCTCGGCGGGGCATCAGGCTGCGAGTCACGCCAACGCAACCAACCGGCTCTGGCTAGGTGGAAGACCAGATGCAGACCTTGAGCGGCGATGTCCAGAAACTTCCCTCGCCGGGTGACGGACTCGATCTCCAACCCGTTCAACGCGGACAGCGGTGGGTCGTAGGTCTTGAGCGCGCTGAAAGCGACAAGATCAATGCGATCGAACGCACGCCCAACACACTTCTCGGTGAGAAACCGCGCGAGCGACTCCACCTCGGGCATCTCGGGCATGGGCCCATTATGAACGTCAGTATTGACGTTTAGGCGCTTGAGCGGACCAGTCCGGCGCGGGGAGGCGGAGGGCAACCTCGAGCCGACTGAGATAGTCCGGGCGCGGCAGCGCCACTGCCCCGAGCGACTCCAGATGCGGCGTCAGCCACTGCACATCAAGCAGCCGATCCTCCGCGCCTGCTCGCTGCAGCAGATTGACGAGTGCCACTAGGGCCACCTTGGACGCATCGCGGCCAATGCCAGGTCGGTAAAACATCGATTCCCCCGCAAAGAGGCCGCCAATACTCACTCCGTACAAACCGCCGGCCAGCTGCCCCCCGGGCGTCCATGCTTCAACCGAGTGGACCACACCGCGCTTGAACAGCCGCCGATACACGCGGCGGATCTCGCGGTTGATCCAGCCGCTGGGGCGCTTGCGGTCCGCGCACCCGTCCAGCACGTCGTCAAACGCTGTGTCGATCCTTACCTGATAGTGCCGAACGGATTTGCGCAGCGAACGGGTGACCCGCATACCATCCAGTGGCAGGATGGCCCGCTCCAGCGGCGAGTACCAACCCATAAGTCCGGGCTGCGCAGGCATGGGAAAAGCCCCGCACTCGTACGCCGCAAGGGCCAGCTCTTCGTCGAAGACGCGCGAGACCCCGATCAGGTCGTCTTGCCGCCATAGCTCCGGCGATCCGAAGGGGGAGCCCACTTCGGCATACTCCCACCCGAGCCAAAGTGGATCGCGCGCCGCCGTGCTGAGCGAGTGCTGGCGCGCCGCTGTCCTGGACGAACGAGGGAACAGACACGCTTCACGTCTGCGAGCGAGTGAGGAAGGCAGCGGCTCACAAGCGCCAGCCTCAGCGAGCGGAGCGAGCAATGTAAACGGAGTAAGGCGACACGCCTCTCGTCGGCGAACGACGACAAACTAGACGGCATCCGCGATTGCCGCGAGCGGAGCGAGCAATCAAACGCAGCGCGATCCGCAGCGAGCGGAGCGAGCAATAAAACATCGGATCGCGCGCCGCCGTGCTGAGTGGGCTGGCGCGCCGCTGTCCTGGACGAACGAGGGAACAGACACGCTTCACGTCTGCGAGCGAGTGAGGAAGGCAGCGGCTCACAAGCGCCAGGCTCAGCGAGCGGAGCGAGCAATCTAAACGGAGTGAGGCGACACGCTTCTCGTCGGCGAACGACGACGAAGTAGGCGGCGTCCCGGCGCGATCCGCAGCGAGCGGAGCGAGCAATAAAACACAGCCTTGGTTCAGGGCCGGCTCGGGGTTGATCCGGAGTCGATCGCGATCAGCTGGCCGGATCGCCCACGTACGCTTGTGTCGAGCGTGCCCCTCGGGCGCGCTGATCGTATATCGGGAGCCGAGCCCCGGAAGTTGAGCATTGGAGGCCTGATGGCGTCAGCAGAGGACGTACGCCGCAGGATCGCCACGGTGATGACCCCTGTGGCCAATCTCGTGACGGCGCAGGGAGCCGGCGGCGTGCTGCGCCAGGTACTCGAGATCGCCATCGACGGGTATGGACGTATGCCCAGCGCGAAGGCCGTGGCCGCACGTCATCTGCAGCGACTGGGCGGATCGGTTGACGAAGCGATCACCTCGATCATCGACCACCACATACGTCTCGCCTCTGCGCAAGGCTTCGTGACCAATATCGGTGGCGTGGCCGCGCTGCCCGTGGCGATACCCGCCAACATCACCGGTGTCGCCATCGTGCAGGTCCGGATGGTCGCCGCGATTGCCCACTTGCGGGGCTACGACTTGAACGACAACCGGGTCCGCACGGCATTGGTGATGTGTTTGATGGGTGGGGAACAAGTAGCCAAGCACATTGCTGACGGGACACTTCCGACTTCTCCGATGGCTGTGGCGACCGCCCCAATCTTCGATCCCGATCTGGATAGGCAGGTCGCTGATGACGTCGTCGCCGATCTCGCTGCCCGGATCGGCGGAAAGAACCTGGCGCTGGCGATCGTCAAGCGCCTCCCATTGGCCGGCGGTGGCGTCAGCGCGGTCATGGATGGGTTCGCGACATATCAGATCGGGCGTTACGCCACCGGTGAATTGATACGGCGTCGAGCGCTGGCCCACTAATTTGGAAGTGCCAGCAAAACGAAAGGCGCTCGCAGTTAACGTCAAAGGCTTGGCATCTATCCTGCTCGCGTGAATCCTGCGCGGGTGCGGGCCTGGGCTCAGGAGCATCTCAGGTCCGAGATCATTGCGATCGAGCCCGTTGGTGGTGGCAGAACCGACACCATTTCGGCGGTCTACCTCCGTCATGGAGCACCTGTAATCCTGCGCTATGTCTCAATCGAGCGTTGGGGGGAGATCGGCAGACAGCATGTGGTGTGTGAGGCGCTGGGCTGTCGCCTGATGGAGGCCTCTAGCCTCCCGGTCCCCCGACTCATCGCCTCTGACCCAGACGGCAGCCAAGCCGGTGCGTATGCGAACCTGACCAGTTGGCTGCCGGGCCGCGTACGGCTTGATCCGCTAAGCCTTCAGGCGATCGATGAGCTGGCCAAGATCGCCGTCATCATTCACGGCACCCCGGTTGATGATGATCACCGGCCACGCCCGTATGTGTTCTGGGTACCAGATGATCTCGAGGTGCCGACCTGGACCTCGCGGCCCGGGCTTTGGGAGCGGGCGATCGCGCTCTTCGGTCGAGAGCCACCACCAAGCAGGCACGGCTTGGTGCACTGCGACTTTCATCCCGGAAACATTCTGTGGGAAGGCGATCGGATCACCGGCGTGATCGACTGGGCAGAGACTTCGTGGGGGCCACCTGACCTGGACGTGATGCATTCACGAGCCAACTTCGCGATGCTGCACGACATCGATAGCGCCATCGCTTTCTCTGATGCCTATCGATGGCACGGCGGCAACCTCGAGGACGATCAAGACGCCGAGCTCTTCTGGGCCGTGAGTGACATCCTCGGCTTTCTCCCTGATCCGGCGGTGATCATGGCAGCGCTGATCCATTTGAGGCCCGAGCTCAGGGCGGACATGGTGCGCGAGCGCCTCGAGCATCTGCTCATGATCACACTCGGCGATATCCGCCACTAATCGTTCAACAGCGTACCGCCGCCTCGCTAGGCGAACCCACGTGCACGTGGCTTGCCTGCGGTCTGTGGAGGTTACACCTTGTGAGGACCGCTAGGAAGCCGTGCGGATCCAGGATCGTTTGACGGCGGACAACTCCTCCGAAACAAGCGCCGCACCGAACGAAGTCGCATAACAGGCACCTGTCAATTTGCCACAACGTCTTGCGAAGAAAGGTAAGGCTGACTTAAGTTAGGCGAGCCTCACCTATTTTCTTGACCGCGGAGGCGCGGCCAGAGCTGAGGCGCCAATCCCGCGGGGGAACGAGGAGAGATGCTAGCCAACTTCCTGATTGGCCTACGTGAAGGCCTGGAAGCCGCATTGATCGTCAGCATCCTCATTGCATACCTGGTCAAGTCCGATCGCCGCCAAATGTTGCCCCAGATCTGGCTTGGCGTGGGAATTGCAATCGCCATCTCGCTCGGCTTTGGCGCAGCTCTGACGTTCGGTCCAAAAGGACTCACCTTCGAAGCTCAGGAGCTCATCGGCGGCCTGCTCTCGATTGTGGCCGTTGGCTTTGTCACCTGGATGATCTTCTGGATGGCGAAGGCTGCGCGCACCCTGTCCGGGGAGCTCAAGGCGCAGATCGACAGGGCGGCGGATGCCAGCCGATGGTCACTGGTCATCGTCGCCCTCTTAGCCGTCGGCCGCGAGGGCCTCGAAACCGCGTTGTTCCTCTGGGCCGCCACCCAGACGGCGGTTCAAGGCGGCAACTCGACGGCGGGTCCATTGCTAGGCGCGGCGCTCGGCCTGCTCGTCGCGGTCGTGCTGGGCTATCTGATCTATCGCGGTGCGCTGAAGATCAATTTGAGTCGCTTCTTCACCTGGACCGGCGCCTTCTTGATCGTCATCGCTGCGGGCGTGCTGGCATACGGCGTTCACGATCTGCAGGAAGCTCGATTCCTACCGGGCTTGAACAACCTCGCTTTTGATGTCTCCGCGGCCATCCCGCCAACCTCGTGGTACGGAACGCTGCTGAAGGGCGTCTTCAATTTCTCGCCCGCCACGACCGTGCTCGAGGCAATCGCATGGCTGCTCTACTTCATCCCAACGATGACGATCTTCCTCTATCAGAGGCGGCAGCATACGCGTGCTTCCTCCCGTCGTACGCCCGAGCCCGTCGGGGCCACCGTAAGGAAATGATCATGATCTCACCGACCCGTCGGGCCGGCGGATCCGCCCTGCCTGCGCGCGTGCTCATCTTCGCCTCCAGTGCCGCCGTCTTGGGCCTGCCCTTGCTCGCCGGATGCACTGACAACACTCCGACTGGCGGCGCCGGTGCCGCGGCAAGCTCCAACCCACGGGCTCTGACTGTGCAGGCGACCGATACCGAGTGCAAGCTCTCGGCTGCCAGCGCGCCCGCCGGCGCGCTTACTTTCGCAGTGAGCAACGCCGGCACCAAAGTGACGGAGTTCTATCTGTACGCCGAGGACGGCAAGCGCATCGTCGGTGAAGTGGAGAACATCGGACCCGGCATCACCCGCGAGCTGGTGCTCAAGGTCAAGCCCGGCAACTACATCACCGCGTGTAAGCCCGGCATGGCGGGCGAGGGTATCCGCGCTCCGTTCTCGGTCTCCGATTCCGGCGAGGAGCAAGGGTCAGCGGGGAACGACGTCGAGCTGGTCGAGCAGGCGAATCAGGCCTACCGCCGAATACGTCGAAGATCAGACCGATCAGCTGGTATCGATGACCGCGAAGTTCGTGGCGGCGTACAAGGCGGGGAAGGATGATGAGGCGCGTGTCCTTTATCCCCTGGCCCGCATGCACTGGGAACGGATCGAGACAGTCGCGGAGTCATTCGGCGACCTTGATCCCAAGCTCGACCTCCGGGAGGCCGATCTCGAGCCTGGTCAGAAGTGGACCGGCTGGCATCGGCTTGAGAAGGACCTATGGCCAACGCGCGCCAAGAACTACGAGCGGCTCAGCAAGGCCCAGCGTTTCGCATACTCCGATGATCTTGTGAAGAACACGGCCATCCTGAGTGAGAGGGTTCCCAAGCTCACCTTCGGCGCCGATGAGATCGCCAACGGGTCACGGGGCCTGCTTGACGAGGTGGCGACGGGCAAGGTCACCGGCGAGGAAGAGTACTGGTCGCGCACCGATCTCTGGGACTTCCAGGCCAACATTGAGGGTGCCCGGGTCGGCTTCGAAGGACTCCGTCCGTTGCTCAAGCAGAAGAATCCTGACCTCGACACCCAGATCACCGCGCGGTTCGCCGCAATCCAGGCGCTGCTCGACGCCCAACGAGACGGCGACGGGTTCAAGACCTACGACAAATTGACCAAGGCCGAGATCAAGGAGCTGTCCAACGCGGTAAATGCGCTCTCTGAGCCAATGTCCAAGCTAGCCGTCGCGGTGGTCTGAGTCGGGAGCCTGACAGCATGACCTCGACTCAGCACGTACGCGGGCAGCCTGCCGAGACCGAACCTCCCGTGCCGCCCCCGCCTGAGCCCGCTCTGGGCCGATCGGGAGTTTCTCGGCGCGGACTGCTTGGCGTGGCGGGAGCGGGCCTTGCCGGGCTGGCGGTCGGTGCGGCGGCTGGCTACGCGGCCGGAAGCGAAGAGAGTGCGCCAACCGCGGCAGCGGCGGGCACGCGCACCTATCCCTTTTACGGCGAGCATCAAGCAGGGATCCTGACACCGGTCCAAGATCGATTGCACTTCGCTGCTTTCGATGTGACGACCGATTCCCGTGCCGAATTGGCGCAGCTCCTCAAAGACTGGACGGCCGCCGCAGCACGGATGACACTGGGCCACGGCGCGGGGGAGATCGGACCGACCGCGGGTCCGTACGGTGCACCGCCGGACGACACCGGCGAAGCGATCGGCCTACCGCCAGCGGGCCTGACGATTACCTTCGGATTCGGTCCAACGCTGTTCCGCAAGGACGGCAAAGATCGATTCGGACTCGCCGACCAGCAACCAGCCGCTCTGCAACGACTCCCTCACTTCCCCGCCGACAAGCTGGATCCCCAAAGATCCGACGGGGACCTGTGCGTTCAGGCATGCGCAGACGACCCACAAGTCGCCGTGCATGCCGTACGCAATCTCGCGCGGCTGGCTTTCGGCCGCGCCGCGATCCGCTGGTCACAGCTGGGCTTCGGCCGGACGTCATCGACCTCGACCAGCCAGGCAACACCGCGGAACCTGATGGGATTCAAAGACGGCACGATGAACCTGAAAGCCGAGGATCCCGCGGCTATTGATGACCACGTGTGGGTGCCTTCCGATGCCGACAGTAAGGGCCAATGGCTGGCTGGCGGCTCGTATCTGGTGGTGCGCCGGATCAACATGACCATCGAGATCTGGGACCGACAGCCGTTGAGCGAGCAGGAACGCGTCATTGGCCGGACCAAGGCCGAAGGCGCGCCACTATCGGGCGGCGGCGAGTTCAGCCAGCCGGATTTCGCGATCAAGGGCAGTGACGATGAGCCCATCGTCGCAACCGATTCGCACGTACGCATGGTGCACCCGACCAACAACGGGGGCGCCAAGATGCTGCGCCGCGGCTACAACTTCGTCGACGGGAGTGACGGCCTCGGCCGGCTGGACGCCGGACTCTTCTTCCTCGCGTACGTCCGGGATCCGCGCACCCACTTCATCCCAATCCAGATGAAGCTCGGCCGTGGCGACGGGCTGAGCGAATATGTGCAGCACACGGGCTCGGCCCTTTTCGCGATCCCGAGCGGTATCGCTCAAGGTGGGTACGTCGGCCAGGCGCTCTTCGCCTGACTGCCCGATATCCCCACTTACAGACGGGTGACGACTTACTCGGAGTCACGCAACCGACGATGCACGTAGGTTCCCGCACGGTCAGGACATTGTGCACGACTTTGGCTCAGTCCGAGAGAATTCTTGACTTGGCCACGACGGTTGGGATGGGTCGCTTGCGCTCGACACCGAAGCCGTGTCGGATCCCACGAATGCCCTTGCCCAGCCAAGGGGCCACGTAGTTCCTCGCCCAATCGATATCGCGGATCAGCCTTTCGCGACCCTGGGGCCTCACCGGCTCCCCCTCGAGCACCTCGGCCCAGCCCTCGAAGCCGTCGATGCCGAGTCGCCAGGCCAGTGCCGCAGCTACCATCTGGTGGCCGAGCTCGTTGCCGTGCAGATGATCTTCGAACCACAGCCGCGGATCCTCGGCTACCGGATAGTGCTCGAAGTCCATGACCAGCACGCCTCGGCTCTCGGCCTCGGCTCTGATGATCGCGTTCAGCTTGGCCGCGCGCTCCCGCCAATACCTGCCGAGCGGATTGATCGCCGTGGGATCCGGCATGGTGAAGGTAAGCACGGTAGCGCCCTGCCGCCGCGCCTGACCGAAGATGATCACATAGTCGGCCCGAATCGAATCAAAGTCACAAGCGCCGGCAATCAGGTCGTTCACGCCTCCGAACACGGTCAGCAGATCGGGTTGCATCGCCAGGGCGTCCTCGAGCTGGCTGACCCGGATCTCTTTCATACGCAGTCCCCTAATAGCCAGGTTCGCGTACTCCAGCGGCTCGTCCTGAGCATTGGCGATGTGTTGAGCCAACCGATCGGCCCAGCCGCGATAGCCGCCCTGCCCGTCAGGGTCTTCGAGGCCTTCGGTACTGGAGTCACCGATCGCAACATAGCGAGCAAAGGTAGCCACATACCGATTTTTGCGCCGCTGTTCAAGATCATCAAGCTGACCGCCGATCGATCGGCGCGTCTGCTGCGAATTATGATCGAGAAATGCGCTGCGAGTGTCGGTAGATCGCACGCCGCCGTGCTGAGGAGGAGTGAGCGGAGGCGCCTTTCCTCTGCGAACGACGACGAGGTAGGCGGATTGCACGCGCGATTGCACGAGCGGCGCTCAAAAAGACGGTGAGGCATGTCGGCGATCCGCGATGAGGAGTACGCCGCCGTGGTCGAGCGCGAGCGGCCGCTTCTGCAGGCCACGGCCTACCTCCTCACGGGTGATCCAGTACAGGCCGCGCGAGTCGTCCAACTGGTCCTTGCCCAGCTCTACCGGCGCTGGCCGCGGGTTGCGCATCCTCAAGTGGAAGCGATCCGGGCCGTGGTCCACACCGCGCACGCACCGGTCAACTTGCCTTGGGAATATCGGGAGCGCGTTGAGCTGATCGATGGGCCGCTGCCTGTTGCCACTGCCGAGCCGGTCGTCGCTGACCTTCGGACGCTCAGCTACGACCAACGAGCTGCCGTCGTCCTGGATACCTACACCGGACTGTCCAGTGCCCAGATCGCTGACATCCTTCAGCTGCCTGTCGGGGATCTGCTCAGCCTGGCTCGACGCGCCCGGGCAATGCTGGCCGCGAAGCATCCTGAGCGTACGAATGACGAAACGCTCGCCGATGAACTCAAAGACGCGATCCCGTACGACCTGCGCGAGTCGCTCGGGAGCGCAAGTGATGTGGCCCGTGGTCGCCGGCTCAACCGCCGTCGCTGGCTCCAGCGAGGATCCGCAGCGCTCACTGCGGCGGCGCTGGTCATCGTGGCCGCCATCCTGCTCGTTCCCACGCAGCCTCCGATTCCCCAGGCGGCACCATCGCAGCCGATCTCTACAACAGCCACCACGATTTGTGGGCGAGGTCATGATCGCCTTGATGGTCGCGACCCATCCAGCGCGATCTGCCGATCGAAGATCTTGTTGAAATGGCGGTCCGAGATGGCCGAGGTCGCGACGGCACAGTTGGATCCGCAGGGGAAGTACTTCAGTGGATTCGGCTACGGGTACACGAACCGCTACGACACGTCAAGCTTCTGGAGCGGCCAAGGAGGCGCGCTCGCCTTCGAGATGTTCCGGCTCAACAAGGGCGCTACGGAGGTCTATGTGCAGATTGCCACCAGCCGCAAGTTCGCCGTGCGCTGCGGCACCACGACTCACCAGCAGTGTCTGGCACTTCGCTTCATGGACGGCAACCGCTTTCTGTTGACCGATTCGACGGTGAGCAACGGGGGGATTGAAGTTCAGTACTCCCCGAGCGGCGACGAAGTCATCACCGTGATCGCGCATAACACCCAACGCGGACAAGTCCTAGACGTCGGCACGGGTGATCTGATCAGGCTCGTGCAGGATCCGCGGCTTCACTTGCCCAAGCGCTAGACGAAGTCTGGTCGGCTCAGGCTGCAAGATCGACCGAGTGATCGTCGTGGCGATCATCGGGCTTGAGAGGTGTCGGTGCCGGCTTGTCGGATTCGTCCTTGTCGCGGCCTCGGGGATAGTCGAGCAGGGATGGAATGACCGCCAGCAACACGATCACGATGACGAGCACGATGGCGATGCCCGCAATCATGAGCTGTGTAACGTTCACATCACAATCATGGCGCGCCGAGCTGTGAAAAGCATCTACCAAACGTTGTCTTTTGCTGAGCAAATGACAGGCAGCACCGGTTCCCTTCCAGGCGGCCGACTCGACAGAATGGCCAGATGAAGGCCTGGGTGGTGCATCAGCCGGGTCAGATCGACGCCGGACCTTTGCAGAGGCTGGAACGCGAGGTGCCGCAACCATCGGGCAGGCAGCTGCGGGTGCGGGTCACCTGCTGTGGGGTCTGCCGAACCGATCTGCATCTGGCTGAGGGAGACCTGCCTCCGAAGCGCGCCGACGTCACCCCTGGCCATGAGGTCGTGGGTCTCGTCGATGCGCTCGGAGAGAACGCGAGCCGGTTTGAGATCGGTGATCGGGTCGGCGTGGCCTGGCTCGGCGCGCACGGACGGCAGTTGCCGGTTCTGCCGCCGCGGCGCGGAGAACCTGTGTACGGCGCCAACATTCACCGGCTGGGACCGGGATGGCGGTTACGCCGACTTCTGCCTGGTCGACGAGGCATTCGCGTACGCCCTTCCAGCGGGCATCGACGACGAGCACCTCGCCCCTCTGCTCTGCGCCGGCATCATCGGCTATCGCGCCCTCGTCTGCGCGGCGGTCCCGCCAGGCGGCTCGCTCGGCATCTATGGGTTCGGCGGCAGTGCTCATCTCACCGCACAGGTCGCGCTGGCTCAGGGTCTGCGCGTTCATGTGCTGACCCGGGGCGAGGCCAATCAGCAGCTCGCTACGGAGCTTGGGGCGGATTCCGTGGGCGAGGCTCAGGATGCGCCGCCTGAGCCGCTGGATGGGGCGATCTTGTTCGCCCCCGCGGGCGAACTGGTACCGCCTGCGTTACGAGCGCTCGACCGCGGCGGGACGCTCGCGGTGGCGGGCATCTGGCTGTCCGACATTCCGATGCTCGAGTATGAGGACACGCTCTTTCAGGAGCGCAAGCTGCGATCGGTGACCGCGAATACCCGCGCGGACGGCGAGACGTTCCTCCGGCTGGCCGAGCGGCTCGGCGTACGCGCGACAACCGTCGCGTATCCGATGGGTGATGCGCCACGCGCATTGGCCGACCTCAAGCACGGTCGATTCAGCGGAGCTGCCGTGCTGCACAACTGAGGTCTTGATCATCTGACAAGATCGCGGATCGCCTTGATCTCCGTCGGACCAACGCGGCAGCAGCCACCGACCAGACGGGCGCCATCGCTGATCCAGCCCTCGACGTCCTCGGGACGGAACAGTGCTGGGCCAATCCAAGCCCGAGTCGAGGCATCCCATCGTTCGCCGCTGTTGGGATACGCGACGACAGGTTTGCCACTGGCCTCGCTGGCGCGCCGGACCAGGGAGTCGACGTCAGCGGGATCGGTGCAGTTGACTCCCACGGCGATGACCTCCGCAACGTCGCGAGCGAGCGCGAAGGCCTGGATCGCCGGTTCGCCAGCGCGCGTACGATCCCCGGCACAGGTCATCGACAACCAGCATGCCCGGCCGATGCCGTCGACCTCGGCTAGCAACGCCTCAACTTCGGCGAGAGACGGAATGGTCTCCAGAGCGAGGATGTCGACCCCCTCTTCGGCCAATAGCTCAATTCTTGGCCGATGCCAGATGCGCAGGTCGGCGACCGAGAGGTCGTAATCGCCGCGATACTCCGAGCCGTCAGCCAGCGCCGCCCCGTACGGCCCCACCGAACCAGCGATCCAGCGTACGGCTCCGTCGTCGCAGCGTGCCCGCGCCTCCTCGGCGAGGCGTACGCTGCGCCGGATCAAATACTCGGCCTCGCTTCGGGCGATGCCGGCTCGGGCGAATCCGCCGATAGAGGCTTGATAGGACGCCGTAGTCGCCACTTGGGCGCCGGCGCCGAAATAGGCCAGATGAGCCGCAACAATCGCTTCCGGATCGTCATATAGCAGCTGCGCGGACCACAGCTCGGAGTTGAGATTCTGACCCTGGGACTCCAGCTGGGTCGCCAAGCCGCCGTCGAGTACGACCGGACCGCGGCGAAGAGCCTCGGCGAGCGTAGTGATCACCAGACCAACGTAGCTAGTGTGCTGCACAGGTTGCTGGCGATCTGCACGGGCAGCAAACTGGGCAAGCCGACCGCAAACTGCGTTCAGGTAGGTTGCGAACCGGGAGATGGGACTCCTAGATCGGCGTTCTGCTCGTCGCGGAACTGCAGCCAGTCGCGCGTGAGGGCAAGATCAAAACCAGATCTGCCGTCGGTGCCGATCGTGATCAGCCGCTCGCCGACGCCCACGAGCTGTTCTCCCAGTTCTTCGGGTCCGCTGTGGGCAGATGTCGATCGTTCGATCTCTCCCGGATCTCTCCCGACCGTGGCACACCACTCGTCCAGAACCCGATTCTTCCTTGCGAGCGTCTCCCTGCTGCCAAACCCATGCCAGATGTTCGCGTGCTCAGCGACCAGCCGAAGGGTCTTTCGCTCCCCACCACCGCCGACAAGAAGCGGGATCGGCCTGGTGGCTGCGGGATTCAGCTCACTCCAACGCGAGCGGATCCGAGGCAATGACGCGCCCAGAGCCGCGATCCGGCTGCCCGGTGTGCCGAACTTGTAGCCGTATTCCGCGTAGTCCTTCTCGAACCAGCCCGCGCCGATCCCGAGGATGAGTCGGCCACTGCTGATGTGATCAACAGTGCGGGCCATGTCAGCCAGCAAGTCAGGATTGCGATAGGTGTTGCACGTCACCAGAGCGCTGAGCTCGACGCGCTCGGTCTGCTCCGCCCATGCGGCCAGCATCGTCCAGCACTCGAAGTGCTTGCCGTTCGGATCGCCGCCAAGCGGAAAGAAGTGATCCCAGGTGAAAATCACGTCGACGCCGGCCTCCTCGGCTGCGGCTACCGCCCGCCGCAAGTCCGCATAGTCGGCATGCTGTGGCTGCAGCTGAACCCCTACTCGAAGTGGGCGGTTGGCGTACGGCAACTCGGACACAAGATTCCTTCCTCAGGCTTTGACTTACGCCGCCAAGCCGCACGGCTCAGTGATTTCGAATTAGTGTCGGCCATTGTGGCGCACGCGACATCCGGCGAGAATGTCGGCGTTGGTGTATCAGGCGATCGAAGGGGCACTCATCCCCAGCATGCGTAGCCGTCTGGCGGAGGAGGTGCCGTGAAGCATCGCAGCCCCCTGTTCACACTTGCCGCGGTGGCGGTGGCTTTCATCATCATGTTCACTGTGGATGTGCTTGCCGGCCCGCCCGGCGCCAGCTCTGCGCAACCAGCAGATACATCGGCGCCGCCCGCGCCAACCAGCGCGACAAGCCCCTCCCGGCAGGTGAGCAAAACTGCGGCCACTACGACCTCTGCCAGCGCAAGCAAAAGCACCGAGGAAAGCAAGTTCTCCAAAAAGGTGGTGTACGCAGGGCACACCGATCACCGCTCGGGCGCAATTGCCGTCGCGGTACTCGGCAACCAGTCGGCCGCATACTTCTGTGATGGCCGCAGCATCGAGTCCTGGCTGCGAGGCGCCGTTGAGGGAGCCGACATCTCGCTGAGGAGCAAGGACGGCGCCACGCTGCAGGCGAGCCTCGACGGTGATCATCTAAAGGGCACATTGAAGATCAAGAACGACAAGCTGAAGTTCGAGATCAATGAAGCTGAGAAGCCGGCCGGTCTTTATCGGGCGCGTGGCTCGAGGACGACGATCGGATGGATCGTGCTCGAGGATGGTGCAGCGGTGGGCGTTCAGACGAATGGCGCAGACTCCACGCCCGCGCCCGAACTCCATCCCGAGAACCCGCAGGTCACCGCGAACGGCGAGAGCCTTGACGCCCAGCCGGTCAATGGCAACGAAGATCTGTGAGCAGAGGAGAGTTCATGGCCAGCATCCCAGTTCCTGTTCCAGAAGTCTCCCCCGCGGAGCCGAGCGGCACCAAGATCGGCCCAGTAGTGATCGCTTTCGCCATCGGTACGGCTGTCTCCTTTGGACTCGGGGTCTACGGACGGCTGCACACACCGTCTGGCCACGCGGTCAACATCGCTGGTTTTTCCACCGGCGCGGCAGCGAAGGCATTTCTGGCCTCAGTGGTGATGGCCTTGGTCATCGTCCAGACAGTAACCGCCATGGGACTCTATGGCCGGATCCCGCTGCGGGGAGCCTGGGTCGGAACCGTACACCGCTGGTCGGGGCGCCTCGCCGTACTGATCTCAGTGCCGGTGGCAGTGCACTGCCTGTACGCCTTGGGCTTCCAGACCTATGACGGTCGAGTGATTGCGCATTCGCTGTTCGGCTGTTTCTTCTACGGCGCTTTTGTCTTCAAGATGTTGATCTTGACCCGCGACGACTCGCCCAAGTGGGCGCTGCCGCTGGCCGGTGGACTGGTCCTGACCGGCATAACGGCCCTGTGGGTCACAGGAGTGTTGTGGTTCTTAGTTTGATGATCATCAGGAGTTCCCCCGACAAGACGGAGCAATCATGAATCCCAACGACCGCCGCCCGACCGATTCGCTGCCGATCCCTCGGCGTACGGTGATCATGACTTCCGGGCTGGCGGCGGCCGCCATCGCCGGCCTTAGCTCATGCACGAATTATTCAACCGCGCCGGCGAGCGCGCCTTCTACTCCAACCTCTGGTGGGTCGAGCGCCGCAGCCGGACCATTCACTGTCAAGGAAGCCGACATACCCGTCGGGAGCGGCAAGATCTTTCCCGACGCCCAAGCGGTGATCACTCAGCCGAAAAAGGGACAGTTCAAGGCGTTCAGCGCTATCTGTACGCACATGGGATGCCTGGTAGACAGCATCACCACGACGATCAACTGCCCTTGCCACGGCAGCAAATACTCGATTGCCGACGGCTCGGTGGTGAATCCTCCTGCACCTAAGCCACTGCCGCCGAAGACGATCAAGGTCGACGGCACGAACCTGGTCGTCACCTGAAGCTGGCAGCCCCCACTCCGCTATGCGCGCTGAGCCTCTTGAAGCGGCCCGGGATATGGGGGCTCATTGCAGACATCGCGGTATCAGCCAAAGGCGATCATCTCGTTGAGAGTCGCCAGTCCTCGGCTCACCAGCGCCTGCGCGCTCACTCCCCACAGTCGGCGAGCGAGCTTGCCGTCTATTGCCAGCCCGCTCAGCTCCATCGGGTGTTCATTGGCGTAGTAGCCACCCGTCACTGCTGCTACCTGGTCAGATGTCGCGAGATAGACCGGGGTCGCCGCCGCCCGTTCGGGACTGGACTGCATCGGCCGCGAGACCGTGAGGAGCATGCGGCGCCCGCCGCTGGCGTACCGGCCGAGGTTGGTCCGTACGAAACCGGGGTCAGCCGCATTGGCAGTGATCCCGGTGCCCGCCAGCCGTCTGGCTAGTTCCCGCACGAACAAGATGTTCAACAGCTTGCTGGTCTGATAGCTGTCCGGCGTGAGCGGAGCGCCGGTAGCAACGCTGGTCAGATCGACCATCTTGACGCGAGTGTGCACCGACGACGACACCGCGATCACCCGTGCCGGAGCCGAGGAGCGCAAGAGCCTCAGCAGCAGGTGTGTCAGCAGGTAACTCGAGAGATGGTTGGTGGCGAAATTGGTCTCGATGCCCTCTTCGGTGAGCACCAGGTCGCTGCGCGCGACCGCGGCATTGAGGATCAGGCCATCGAGGCGCGGGGTGGTATCCGACACCTCGTACGCGAGAGCCCTCACCTGCCTCATGAGCGAAAGATCCGCGGCCACAACCTGGAGGTCGGCGTCCGGCACGCGGCTGCGGATTCGCTCTGCCGCGGCCCGTCCACGCTCGGGCGTACGGGCCCCCACGATGACGCGTACCCCGCGCTCACCGAGTTGGGTCGCGATGGCCTCTCCGACGCCACTCGTGGCGCCGGTCACCAGGAAGGTTGGCCGATGGTCGGAGCCGACGGGCCGCTCAGTCACCGGTGGCTACGATTCCGGCCTTCTCGATCATGATCACGGCGCTGCGTACGGGCACGACCGGACGATGCAGCATGCCGGCGGGAACGCTGAACGCCTGGTTCGGCCCGAGGACGATGGTGTCCCTGTGTTCGAGCTCAATGTGGAACTCGCGCTGCAACAGGTAGAAGAACTCGTCCTGCTCGTCGTGCCTGTGCCAGTGGAACTCTCCCTCCATCACTCCGAGCCGGACCAGCACGTCGCCCACCCGTACCAGGGTCTGGTTGTACCAGGGCTCCGCGACGGTATCGATGAGCTGCTGGACATCCATCTTTTGGAGGGTTTGGAAGAGCGGCGCGTAATGGATCGCGTAGCTGCTGAGATCAGCTGTTGAGGCCTGATCGGTGGGTTGGGTCATCGAGGTGCTCCCTCACGTGAGGCTCATCCTCAGACTCCCACACGACCGAAACTCAAAGCCCAGTAGCGAGCCTGGCGAAGAACTCGAGAGCGTGATCAGCGGCGCTGCTGAATGGTGTCGTCGAGCGGATGGTGGAGCGCGAAATCCCGGAGTGGGCGCGCGCCCGATCCGGGCGCCACCGGCGTTGCCATCGCGGCGTGCGTCGAGGGGCTCATCCTCCACAACATCGCCCGACACGACGACGCTGCCCCGCGCCCCACATTCGATCTCGTAGTGAAGTCGCTCGCTAGTGTGCCAATGAAGGCGCGTCCAGTGATCACCTGACAGGGCCGCGCGGAGGTGGGACGATTCGCCCATGCCGCGAGATGCTCGTACGGTCGCCAAGTACGTCGTGGCCGGCTTAGCTCTCGCAGCAATGCTCGTCTTGGCGCCCTTCTATTTCGCTTCCGGATTAATGGCCCCTGGCTGGGCGGTGGGTGTCTTCATCAGTGTCTGGCTGGGGCTCTTTGGACTCGGATGCTTTTGGATCCGACGCAAGCCTTTGTGGGTTGTGCCGCTGCCCTTCCTTGCCGTGGCGTTTTGGCTCGGCGGCATGAACGCCGGAGCGGCCTGGCTCGGCTGGACAGCCTGACATCTGAGTTGGGACAACCAGGCAATGTCACCTATCTGCCAATCCAGATCTGCAGCGCGCCAGTCCTAGCAGTCAGTTGACTCGCTGCCCGTTGGGAGTTGCACTTGGAGGGAGAAGCGTTCCACCCAACAAGGAGGTTGCAGTGCCGAAGGTCTTGTTGCTCACCGGAGATGCTGCGGAGTCGCTCGAGGTTATGTACCCCTATCAACGCCTCATCGAGGAGGGGTACGAGGTCGAGATCGCCGCGCCCACGGCCAAGAAGCTGCAGTTCGTCATCCACGACTTCGTCGATGAGTTCGACACATACACGGAAAAGCTCGGCTATACGTGGCCGGCGGATCTGGCGTTCGCCGATGTAGACCCATCGCAATATGTCGCACTTGTGATCCCCGGCGGCCGCGCCCCCGAATACATTCGCAATGACCCAGATGTGCAACGGATCGTGCGGCACTTCATGGAGGGTGACCTGCCGGTCGCACAGCTATGTCACGCACCGCTGGTGCTTGCTGCGGCCGGCACATTGCAAGGTCGGCGTACAGCGGCGTATCCAGCGCTCGAGGTAGACGTGAAGGCGGCTGGTGCGGAATACGTCGACGAGGCTGGCGTCGTGGACGGCCAGATGGTGTCCGCACGCGCATGGCCAGATAATCCAGCGTGGATGCGCGAGTTCATTGAAGTGTTGCGCGCGAAGGCCCCGGTCAATCCTTAGCGGGACTCGTTCCCACTGTCATTGCTTGCTCGGACTTGGCACCCACTGCTGATACTGCCATCCCCTGGCAGCCCATTGCCTGGATTATCAAAGCGATCAATCTTTGACCGCACCAATGGTGAAGCCGGTGATGAACCGGTGCAGGAACAGGTTGAACACGAACGCAATCGGAGGCGCCACCAGGATGGTGGTTGCCTGAAGCGACTGCAAGAAGAAGACGTCACCGCGTACCAGCTCGGTAGGCACTCCGGTGCAGATCACCTTCTCAGCGGTAGGTGCGACGAAAGCAAGCGCATAGATGAACTCGCTCGCGGTCAGCGTGAAGGTAAAGACGATGACAGCGACGATCCCCGGAAAGACGAGCGGCACCACGGCCCGGACGAAAGCGCCCAGCCGGCTGTAGCCATCCACCATTGCCTGTTCCTCGATGTCCTTCGGAATGCTCTTCAGGAAACCGACCAAGAGCCACACCGACACCGGGATGGTGATGGTCGGATAGACGAGTACGAGTGACCAGGTGTTGTCCTGCAGGTGCGCCGCGACCACCAGCCTGGACAACGACAAGAACAACAATGTCGGCGACACCAGGTAGACGAAGAAGATCGCGATGGCATAAACATCCACTGGGTCGCGCTCTTTGCGGGCGAGCGGAACGTGCGGACAGAACGTCCCTAAGAGCCACGCAGCCCGTCAGGTGAGGTCTCCGGATCGGAGCGATACCACAAGGGTGCCGGTAACGAGCTCGCGATCCATGGCCTCCCGGCCAGCGAGCCCGCTCCCTTCAGCGCCTGATTCGTTCTTCACGTCGCCAACAAGGAGCACGAAGGCGTGGATGGACGGCAGCAGCCGCCATGTCGTCCCCGGTCTTGGCGAGCTTCGCGAGGTTCTGAGCTACGAAGCCAAAGCCGTGAACCAGATCTGGGGCTCACCGGCGACTCCGGCGTTGGCCATGGCCTCCGTGAGGCGCGATGAGGAAGCGAACTCTTGCGCGGCTTCCAGCGTCTCGAAGTCGTGCCAGATGGTGAGGTCGTTAGGATCGTCGACACTCTGGTAGACGGCGTCCCCGCTCACCCCCATTCCCTTGCGCTCCTGGTCGAAGTCGTCGTAGCCCTGCCGCCAGCGCGCATAGTCCTCGACGGGATGGCGGATGAACATGCGGATCACGGTGTCCCCCTTGTAACTCGAAGTCCCTCGGTTCGGCCCCATTATTGCGTGGAGCGAAACACGCCGGTTGCCCGCGGGCTCCCAGCTGAAAACACAAGTCCAACGCTCGAAGCCAGTGCGTTGGTGTGCCTGATGGCCCAGCAGAGAGCGGCAAGGTATCGATTCGGTGTCACGAGAGGCCGATTCCTCGCGAGTTTCAACAGTGAAGTCGCCAACGACTAGGCGCGATGCTGGATCGATTGAGTGCGCGAGGGGGGATTTGAACCGGGCGCGACCCACGCTCGTCAGGCCTGAATTGGCCAGTTTGAGCGTGGAATGAGCTCCCGTTTACTCCCGTCTCATCCAGTTGGAGCGCGGCACGTGCCACACGTTGTGGCACCGTCTCGATCTTGACTTCGTGTTCGACTAATCGAACACCGGACGCCTGTCAGCCTATACAGGTGGTCGATGCTTGTCGGTTCATCCTTGAGCGCTGGACGGAGCCCGCTGACCTCCTCGTTGCGAAGGTGTCCTCTGACACGGAAGAGGTCACTGGTTCAAATCCTGTCACCCCGACCAGTAGAGCGCCTGGTCAAAGCTATATACACCTGGCTTTGCTTCTCCAGTTGGCTGACCCCTGTAGCCAACTGAGTAACCAACGAGTAACCGCGCCGGTGGACGTCCGTGGACTCTCGTATCGCACCCGGCGAAGAAGTCAACTCCGCCAATTCGTGCAAAACGCCGTGCCGGAGGTTGTGCGCCTACCGCGCACTTCAGTGTTGCGGCCACCTGCGGTTCGACTTAAGAGCCGCGACTGGGGAACCTTCCCGACGCGGGTGATCACCGCCGGACCGAGGCCATGCTGCTGTCGACCGACTCACGCACCGGCCCTGTGCCAAATCCGTGCGCAAACTGTGCGTGCGATGTAGGGCGTGACCGTCAGACCTTCCTGACCCCGGCCGCACCGGCCGCCCGCCCACCATTTCCTGCGGGACCGGCCGGACCTCCGCCGTGACCTTCACCCGGTCAGGCGGGATCTGAAGAACCACGACCCGCCGATGGGCACGGCCAGCGTCGACGCGCAGACTGCGTCAGCTCGGCGGCGCCGTAGCTGTTGTCCTCAGGGTTGATGGTGACTTCCGGCGCGACGAGTTCATCGATGCGGTCGAGGGCGTCGGCGACAAGGTGACGTCGGCGGCTGGCAGCTGGGAGACCAGCTGCTCCACGGTGCGCGGACCGATGGTCGCCGACGTGACGCCGGGGTGGTTGACGACGAAGGCGATGGCGAGCTCGATCAGCGTCATGCCGACCGCATCGGCGAGCTGCGCGACCCCTCGACGACATCAAGCTTGCGCTGATTCTCGGGGAGCTGCATGATGCGTATCGAGTCGGCGCGGTCTTCGTTGCCCCAAGGGCCGAACATCATCGTGCCCAGGCATAGCGAGCTGACCGTCACCCCGGTCCGTCCGAGCAAGCGGTTGTCCATGATCATCCTTGCCTGTGCGTGCGCAGGCCTTGGCGGCGGCAAGCATCAGAAGCCCCGGCTTCGAAGCGCTGCTCGCGGAGAGCGGAGCCAGTCGTGTACGTGCTTGATTCGCCGCGCCCGAGGGCCGCACCTGGGACAACGCGGGTCGCGTCGAGGACGTGGCCACCGGAACCGCGGCCGGTCCGGCGGCCGGCTACCTGGTCGAGCACAGGATAGTTCCGGACGGTTCACCGCTCCGGGTCGCCCAAGGCCGCTTCACCGGTCGGCCCAGCATCATCGAGGGTGGGAGGACCGGTAGCGCCAGCGGCCAACGGTCGCTTCGAAGCGCGACTGGCCGAGTATCGCAGACAGCGCCCAGCAAAGACGGTCTTGACCCTTGACGTCGGACGCCGGGAGCTCCCCGACAGCCAGACGGGACTGTCGAGGAAAGGCTGCCTGCCCTCCCATCAGTCACCGCAGGTCCCGCTATGGAATCGGCACCGCGCCTACTCGAGCAGCTCGATGGGACCCGGCACCTCCGAGCCGAGGGCGCTGCGTGCGCCGCCGGCCGACGACGAATCGGCGCCACCAGGGAGCAGGCCGGCTGGGCAGCAGCCGGGCGAGTCGATCCTCGGCAGCGCGGTCGAGCAGCTCGGTTTGCTGCTGCTCCGCCACGATGTTGATCAGGTAGTCGTTGTGCAGGCTCATCTGAGGTCCAGTTCTGTGAGTTCGCGCGACGGTGGTGTCGCGTTGGTCAACTGTCTGTCGCAGGAGCGGGCCAGACATCCGTGCCGACCACGGAACTGACGGATCCGTGCTGAGCACGGATGTTCGGGCGACCCCGGCACACCCACGCTGAAGTCGAGCGGGATCCCGTCGGGAACCCGCCAACGCGCGGAACACCCAATGACACTCACCGACATCCCGGCCATCGACATCCAGGCCATCGATGAGGCGAAACTCGAGGGGTTCGTCGGGCAGGCGGTCGTCGACATGGGCGCGGCCATCTCGGGGCTGCTGCTGCACATCGGCGATCGGCTGGGCCTCTACAAGGCGATGGCCGGCGCCGGGCCGATCACCTCGGCCGACGCTGGCCGAACGCACCGGCACCACCGAGCGCTACGTCCGGGAATGGCTCGGCAACCAGGCGGCCGGCGGCTACGTCGTCCTACGACCCGGCCGATGGCACCTACGACCCTGCCGGCCGAGCAGGCCATGGTGTCGCGAACGAGGACAGCCCGGTCTTCCTCGGCGGGCGCCTTCGAGACCATCGCGTCCTGCTACGCCGACCACGACGTGTTCGTCGAGGCGTTCCGCACCGGCGCGGGCTCGGCTGGCACGAGCACGACGACCGGCTGTTCTCCGGCGTCGTGCGGCTTTCGCCCCGGCTACGCCGCCCATCTGGTCGAGGAGTGGCTGCCGGCGCTGGACGGCGTGGTCGAGAAGCTGCGGGCCGGGGCGAGCGTCGCCGACGTGGGGTGCGGGCTCGGCGCGTCCACGATCATCATGGCTGAGGCGTTCGAGCGCTCGACGTTCGTGGGCTTCGACATCCACGAGCCCTCATCGACGGCCGCCCGCACGGCCGCGGCCGAGGCGGGCGTGAGCCGGCGGGCGAGGTTCGACGTCGCGACGGCCAAGGACTTCCCGGCCAGGGCTACGACCTGGTGTGCCTGTTCGACGCCCTGCACGACATGGGTGACCCGGTCGGGGTGGCGCGCCGCATCCGGCAGGCTCTGGCGCCGGACGGCACGCTGCTGCTGGTCGAGCCGAACGCCGGCGACGGGCTCGAGGACAACCTGAACCCGGTCGGGCGGACCTCTACGGCCTGTCCACGGTGATCTGCACGCCGGGCTCGCTGGCGCAGGAGGTCGGGCTCGGACTGGGCGCGCAGGCCGGTGAACGCCGGCTCGCCGCCGTGCTGCGCGAGGCCGGGTTCACCCACGTGCGCCGGGCGACCGAGACCCCGTTCAACATCATTCTGGAGGCCAGGCCATAGCGTCGCGCCCATCGCGGCCAGCACGGCCTCGCCACGTGCCCGTTGCCCCCGCCGATGAGGACGAGCGTTCTGGCCCACTGGTAGCGGCATCCGGCCTCCTGCAGGGCGGCGGCCGCGGCGATCAACCCGTCGCGGTCGCCGCCGCTGCGCCAGGGCCGCCGCCCGGTCGACGATGGCGGTGGCGATCGGGTTGTCCGCGGTCATCAGCGCGGGCCCGGTCCACGCGGGCGACGGCATCCCGCGCCCGGCCAGGACGGCCGCCTCGGCCCACAGCGCCGCGTACCAGGGCCGCCACATGCTGTTGTGCCACTGCGTCAGCTGCTCCGGCGGCGTGTGCAACACTCGCACCGCCTGCTCGGGAGACCCCGGTGCAGCAGGAGCAGGGCGTCGAAGAACTCGCCGAAGTGAATCTCCGCCAGCGGGCGGCCCGGCGACTCGAGGGCGTCCACGATGTCCAGCCACGCAGCACGCGGCGTCGTCGTCCCGCGCATAGCCCGTGGACCGTCGCGGCCGCGTACGCGCCGCGGCTGAGGTTGCCCGCGCGGGGCCGTCCGGCCCGCTCCCACCCCTCGCGGAATTGCTCGGCCAGCCCGACCGTCTCGGCCCAGTCGCCCGCCAGCGCCGTGACGACGAGCAGCCGCGCGGTGGCCAGGTGGCCCTCCTCCGGTGGAACGGCAGGTCCCGCAGGCGTTCGGCCAGCCCTCGTCGGCCGGCAGGTCACCGGCCGCGATCGGCGCATTCGGCGGCCATGATGAACCCTGTCGAAGAACTCCAACGCGGCCGTGGCCGTCACCTGCATCGGGGCCAGCAGCTCGGTACGCCGCAAGCGCGCTCGCCGCCGCGGCGCGGACCTCGCCGCGGCCAGCTGGACCGCGGTGAGCTGGTCCAGCGCGGCGCTCTCGATCAGCGGGTCGCCGATCCGCGGGCCAGCGTGATCGCGCGTTCGATGAGCTCCACCGTGGCCGGATCGCGCCGGCGCCGTCGAACGCCTCGGCGGTGAACAGCCGCGCCTCCGCGGCCGGTCGTCGCCGGCCAGCGCCCATCCCTCGCGCGATCAGTGCCGCCACCTCGCCGGGCCTCGGGCTCGGTCGCCATCAGGCCCGGGACCGCGGTTGATCAACTCGGCGTTCCGGGCCAGGTCGGCCGCCGCGCCGGCCCGGTCGCCGGCGCGCAGCGCCGCGTCGGCGGCGCCCGTGCGCAGCCGCATAGCCTCGTTGCCGAAATGCCGCGACTCCGCGGCGCCCGGCGGCGCTGCGCAAGCGCGGCGGCGGCCGTCGTCGGGGGCGAGCTCGGCCGCCTGTTCATAGCGGCGCTGCGACTCGCCGGGAATGCCGCGGGGGAAGATGAGTCGGCCAGCCCGATCGCCAACCGGTACGCCGCCGGCCGATGTTCGGCATTTCTGGCTGCCCAGGCCAAGGCACCACGGAACTCGTCGGCCACCTGATCGAACGCGGCTCGCCAGCCAGGACGTGTTGACGGGAGGCGAGGCTCAGGGCGTCGCTCTCCGCCACGCACCAACGAACATGGCGGGAGAGTGCCTCAGCCGACTCTCCG
>CAVQIU010000019.1:0-76768 GCA_963712625.1 uncultured Actinomycetota bacterium | reverse complement strand
CCGCGGAGAGGAGGCTAGAGGTTGCCCAGCGCAGCCGGCCGCCAAGATGGCAACCAGCGCGACAACGGCGGCCCGCACCAGACGCGCCCGCATACCGCTACGGTACTGACGGCTGGTTACTGGACCTGCGATCCTGGCGGAACCTTGCAGCGCTGATCAGCACTCGAGCGACGACCCCGACGAGTATCAGGCCGCCGATTATCTGGAGCAGCGTCACAAATCTCGCGGGCAGGGATACCGGTGTGATGTCGCCGAAGCCCACGGTCGCGAACGTTGTCATGGTGAAGTAGAGCGCATCAAATCGGGTCATCGGCTCGGAGTAGCTGGCCGGGTCGAGCCCGTTGATCAAGTAATGCGTAGTCGAAAACACCACAAGAAATAGGGGAATGGTCATAGCCATAGCCTCAACCGAGCGCAGTAGTGGATAAGGAGAACGCAGCGTCGCTAATGTCTGGACCATCGAGAACAACGATCACAAGCAGAACTCCTGCGGCGAATTCGGCGATCAGCTTGCCGTTCAACAATCGAGTAAACGGAAGCAAAAAGTAGGCCGCCAACAAGACGACCACTGATCCGAGCGAGCGGATCGCGAGGATGGTCAATAACCGTCGGCGGCGATGCGACGGCAACTCGTCAAACCGGTCTACGGCGGTGTACTCATCCTGACCTCGTTGCTGCGACGTCGTCATGGGCCTCTCCCTGGCAGTGCTGACTGGAAACGCTGCCAGTTTGACGCCTCATGGAAGTGGCTGCGGCGTTCTCAGGGCGCAATCGGCTGGAAGGAGCGCATCTCATCGGTGCCTGGACGGACCACACCGGCCGAGGACTCGGGGACTTCGTTCCACGCTCCGGGAAGATCACCGAGTGGTTCCGAGACGACCAATCTTGTCTCCTCACCCAAGGTGTGCAGGATCTCCACCTCGGGATGCAGCTCGCGCAGCGTCGCAACGGTGGTCGAGAAGTACAGTGACCGGCTCTTGCCTTCGCTGGAATATCGGAAGGCCCAGATGGACTCCCCGTCGCTCGTGGCCACGGTTCCCTGGAACGGGTACTCGACTCCGTGATCATGGCCAACTTTTTCCACGAAGCCGATGGCCCGCGCGACAGCGTCGAACGGATCGTCAGTCAGACCGAACGTCAGTGCCAAGAAGAACAAGGTTTCGGAGTCGGTCGAGCCCTCGATGTCTAGATACAGTGACGGATCCACCGCCATCATGAGGTCTCGCTTGGTGTTGTGGAACTCACGAATGGCGCCGTTGTGCATCCAAAGCCAGCGATCATGACGAAATGGATGGCAGTTGGAGCGCTGTACCGGCGTACCGGTCGACGCCCGAATGTGGGCGAACAGCAGCGGCGTGCGGATCTGGCCTGCAACTTCCCGCAGGTTCCAGTCGTTCCACGCTGGTTCGATGCTCTTGAACACTGCGGGTTCGACGCCCTCGCCGTACCAGCCGATCCCGAAGCCGTCGCCGTTGGTGGTTGTGGCGCCCATGCGGGAATGGAGGCTCTGGTCGATGATCGAGTGCTGAGGTTTGAACAGCAGCTCTTCGGCGAGGATCGGGTCTCCGGAGTACGCCATCCATCTACACATGCGCTGAGTGAAGCACCTCCGAAGCGGCGTCGGCATCACCCTTCGTGGGGGATATTGGCCCGCTGCCCTGGCGCCGCCTTGATCACCCCCGCTGGGTGATGCGCACAATTGCTGTGATCTCCAAGGCTTGAAGGCGGAAGGAGTTCGCAATGACGACGATTGATCCTCCGGCACCGCCACCATTCACCGGCGAGGACTTCGCGGCGCGCATGCGTCGAGTGGTCGAGTCGGCGGTAGAGAAAGGACTGGCCGGAGTCATTGTGACTCCTGGCCCGGATTTGGTCTGGCTCACCGGTTACCAGCCCACCGCGATCACTGAGCGGCTGACGATGCTCGTGCTCTCCCCGGATGATGAGCCGACCCTCCTCCTCCCGGTGCTCGAGCGACCCGACGCGGAGGCTGCCGAGGGCGCGGGCAGCGTTTCGCTCGTGGATTGGGAGGACGGCACCGACCCCTATGAGGTCGCCGGACCATTACTCCGACCAGACGGGGAATTCGGCATTTCCGATTCTGCCTGGGCGATGCATGTGCTCGGCCTGCAACGAGCGCTACCGAAGTCGAGCTACCGGGCGATCACGGAGAGTCTCCCGATGATGCGTGCGGTCAAGGACAGCAACGAGCTGATGCGGCTCGCCGCCGCCGGGGCAGCCGCGGACTCGACCTATGGCGAGATCGTGCAGCGGCGCTTCGCCGGCCGGCTAGAGACCGAGGTCGCTGCTGACCTTGCTGATTTGTTGCGAGAGTTCGGACACGAGCAGGTCGACTTCACCGTCGTCGGGTCTGGTCCCAATGGGGCCAATCCGCATCATGAGGCGGGGGACCGGATGATCGAGCCTGGCGATGCGGTCGTCCTGGACTTCGGCGGCCTTCGGTACGGCTACGGCTCCGACACCACCCGTACGGTCTGCGTCGGGGAACCTACTTCGGAGATTCGAGAGGTTCACGAGGTCGTCCGGCAGGCGCAGCAGGCAGGTGTGGACGCTGTACGGCCGGGTGTGAGTTGCCAGGAGATCGACCGGGCGGCGAGGAAGGTCATCACGGATGCGGGCTACGGCGAGCAGTTCATTCATCGCACCGGCCACGGTATCGGCGTAACCACCCACGAGCCGCCGTACATGGTCGAGGGTGAAGAGCAGCCGCTCGTGCCGGGCATGTGCTTCTCCGTCGAGCCCGGGATCTATCTCTCCGGGAGATTCGGCGTCCGGATCGAGGACATCGTCACGGTGACCGCAGACGGCGGCCGGCGTCTGAACAACACAGACCATGGCCTGCGAGTCGTGGAGTAGTTTGCACGAAATTGGCCGGTACGTTACTCGCAAGAAAATTGTTGATGAAATTCACCCAAATCGGGTGAGGATGGGCCGCCGAGGCGGCGCGACGATGGTGGTATCCAGTCGAACTCTTTAGAAGAGAGGCGATGAGGTCATGCCGTGTCGAGGTTGGCAGTTGTTTGCCGGTGATCATCCACATAGAACTTGCGGCCTCAGATTGACCGCAAGCGGTTCGCGATGGGAGTGGGCGTCATGACGGCCATGGACGTACCCGCAGAAGGGGCTTCTGACAAGGCTGCTGAGAAGCCCGTCGCTCGTCGCAAAGCGGTGACCTACATCTCCTGGATAGCTCTGGCCTTGATGACCACCTCGTCGGTGGCGAGCCTGCGGCCGGCGCCAACCATGGCCGTTTACGGGCTGGCGTGCATCTTCTTGTATGTCGTCCCGGCCATCATTTTCCTGCTGCCTACATCCTTGGTGTCCGCAGAGTTGGCTTCGGGCTATGAGGGCGGCGTGTACAACTGGGTGGCTCGCGGGATTTCCAAGCCGATGGGCTTCTTGGCTGTCTGGTGCCAGTTCGCGATGACCATCTTTTACTATCCGACGCTGCTTGGGTTCGTGGCGAGCACCCTGGCCTATGTGATCAATCCTGAACTTGCCTCCAGTGGTGTGTGGACCGCGATCGTGATCGTGGTCGTGTACTGGACTGGGGTTTGGGTCTCCTCGCGGGGGACCAAGGGCGTCGCCGGCCTGGCCAGCGGTGGTTTGATCATTGGCACCCTGATCCCTGGTGCGGTGCTGGTCCTCCTTGGGGCTGTCTTCCTCGGGCAGGGCAACCCGTCGGCCGCGCCGATGACGGCAAGCAACCTGCTGCCCGCGTGGGCGGGACTCTCGAGTTTGGTGCTGATCGTCAACAACTTCTTGTCCTACTCGGGCATGGAGATGAACGCGGTGCACGTCTCATCACTGCGCAACGCACCAAAAGAGTTCCCAAAGGCGATCTTCTTCGCTTCGGGACTGGTGATGTTGATCTTCATTCTGCCCGCGCTGGCGATCAGCTGGGTGGTGCCGGCCGAGGAGCTCTCGCTCACCGCCGGGATCATGCAGGCCTTCGAGGCGATCTTCGCGAACTTCGGTATTCAGTGGCTGACCCCGATCTTCGGCCTGATGATAGTGACCGCCTCGCTGGGCGGGATGTTGACCTGGCTGGCCGGTCCGTCAAAAGGCTTGCTGCTCATCTCGCGGCAGGAGGGATACCTGCCGCCGTTCCTGCAGAAGATGAACAAGAACGGCGTCCAGCAGAACATCTTGGTCACCCAAGGTGTGATCACGACCCTGATCGGATTGGGATACGCTCTGGTCCCGACCGTCTCGAGCGCGTACTGGATCTTCTCGGTGATCACCACCCAGGTCTATCTGATCATGTATCTGCTGATGTTCGTGGCAGCTGTCCGGCTGCGTCGCAAGGAGCCGGACCATCCGCGCGGTTACCGGGCGCCGATCTTGGGCGCTCTGTGCGGTGTCGGGTTCGCTGCATCGTTGGCGGCCCTGCTCATCGGCTTCATCCCGCCGTCGCAGATCGAGTCCGGTAGCGGCGGAGCGTACTTCGTCATCGTGGCGGCCGGTGCCCTTGGACTCGGACTTCTTGTGCCGTTCCTGTTCTACAGGTTCCGCAAACCGTCGTGGAAGCAGCCTGAGCAGGCGGAGGTGAGCCCGTCATGAGCACGGTCGAAGAGACATCGACCCAGAAGGACCGCAGGCTCGTCTACATCGTGATCACGGTCGCGCTGGTACTGCTACTGATCATTTGCTTTGTCTTCTACCGTTCGGCACAGTCGAGCCAGCAGGCCCAGGACAAGGCCAACCAGTTGATCGCCGCGCTACAGAAGGCTGGGGTACGCGTCGTCCCATCGCAAGAGCAGATCGTGCGCGTGCTCGGCGATGACGGAGGGGCGATCTGCAAGAATCCCAGCCAGCGCGCTGCGTAAGGCGCTCTTGTTCAGCCAGCTCACCAACGGCGCGGGCGGACCCGGAATTCGTCCGGTCATCGTCGATAGCAGGATCTTCAAGGGAGAGCTGCTGGTGATCCAGATCTACTGCCCTGACGAACTGCCGCAATTCCAGCAGTTGGTCGAGCAGCTCAAGACGGCCAAAGTAGCCGGCGGGTAGCGGCGACATGGAGTTGCGAGAGCGCATTGCCGGCTTGATGCCAGCAGGCCCGAACAAGAACTCGAGTGAGCTCGTAGCGATTCGATCCGTAGCCGACGCCCGCCAATTCCCTCCGGAGGAGTGCGCCGCAGCCGCCCAGTGGGTGCTCGGCAAGTTCAAAGACCTCGGCTTCTCCGACGTACGCCTTGCCGAGACCGCGGACGGAAGTCAGGCTGTGGTCGGGTCGCGGAGCACGCTCCGAACGGTGATGCTCCAACCGTGCTGCTGTACGCGCACTACGACGTCCAGCCGCCTCTCGACGAGTCCGCGTGGCGAACCCCGCCATTCCAGCTCACCGAGGTCGACGGCCGCTGGTACGGCCGCGGCGCAGCCGACTGCAAGGGCAACATCGTGGCGCACCTCATGGCCCTGCGCGCGCTCGGCGACGAGATACCGGTCAATCTCAAGCTGGTCGTCGAAGGGTCAGAAGAGCAGGGCACCGGTGGTCTCGAGGACTTCGTCCCGAAGAACGCCGACCTGCTGCGCGCCGATGCGATCCTGGTCTGCGATACCGGCAATGCAGCCGTCGGTCAGCCGGCCGCGACCGTGAGCCTGCGGGGCTGATCAACGTCGTCGTGACGAGTTCAGGCGCTCGAGCTCTGAAGTGCACTCTGGAATGTTCGGTGGCCCCGCACCTGACGCGCTCGCCGCGCTTGTCGCGATGCTGGCGACGCTCCGCGATGACGCAGGGCAATACCACGATCACCGAGGTCTCGACAACACCGAGACCTGGACGGGCGAGCCGTATCCGCCTGAGCAATTCCGAGGCGACGCCGGCGTACTCGATGGGGTGTCGCTTCGGGAGACGGCAGTGTCAGCGACATGCTGTGGGCGCGTCCCGCGATCACCATCCTCGGCATCGACTGTCCGCCGGTCCTCGGTTCAACGGCAGCCATCGTCCCTGAGGCGGCCGCCCGGCTGAATCTGCGCATTCCACCGGGCATCGAGCTCCGGATCAGGCGCACCCGGCCCTTGTTGATCATCTCCAGGCGGTGGCGCCGTGGGGAGTCCAGGTCACGGTTGAGCTCGAGGGGGACGGGGAACCGTTCATGGCCAAGGTCTGACGGGCCCGCGTACGAGGCGATGGCCAGCGCCATGAATGACGCTTACGGAAAGCCTATGACCACCTTGGGGCAAGGCGGATCGATCCCGCTGTGCAACGTGTTCGCCGAAACCTACCCCGACGCCGAGTTGATCATGATTGGGGTCGAAGAGCCGACAGCGCTCATCCACGCCCCGAACGAGAGCGTCGCACCCAGCGAAATACAGTCAATGGCCCTCGCCGAGGCTCTCTTCATGCAACGCTACGCAACCGCGCGCGGCCGCTAGCCCGTTGCTGCATCCGCTAGTTGACCGCTATTCGTTCGCGACGGCCTGCGCGGGTGCGGGAGTTGCGGATGTCGGGAGAGTGTGCGTATGGGCCGCCGCAGCTGCCGCGGAGTCTTCCAGAGTTCCCTTGGCCGCACGATGCCGAGCCATCACCAAGGCCATCAGGACACCGGCGATGCTGAACGCCGCCATCAGCCAGGACGCCAATGCCAAGCCCGCCGAGAGACCCTCCGCAGTTGTCTTGCCCGCCGCGATCCGGTTTGCCGTCACGGTGGCGTAGATCGTCGCCGCCAGCGCGGTTGCCACCGCTGCGCCGACGTAGCGCGCCATATTCGAAACGCCGGAGGCCGCTCCGACCTGCTCGGCGGAGACTGAAGCCGTTGCCGCCGAGGACGCGGGCCCGTTGGACATGCCCATTCCGACCGCGATTGCGACCAACGGCAGCAGAAAAGCCAGATAGCGCCAAGAGGGCTGAACGAAACCGATCGCTGCAAATCCACCGGCAGTGATGGCGAAGCCCACGCCGATGACCTGGCGGCCACCGAACCGGGCGGCGAGCTTAGGCACGAGCGGTGCGATGATGACCAGGCCAACAGTCGCGGGAAGTGTCGCCAAACCGGCCTGGAGCGGCGAAAACCCAAGCGTGCTCGGATCTTGGAAATACAGGCTCAGTAGGTACATCAGTCCGTTGATGGTGCCGGCGCCAATGAGGATGGCAATCGTCGCACCGACAAGGACTCGGTTGCGCAGTACCGCCAGGTCCAGCATTGGGACAGCGACCCGCCGTTCCACGGCGACGAACGCGAAGCCCGAGGCGACCGCCACAGCAAAGCAAGCGAGTGTGGCGACCGAGAACCAGCCCCACGCACCGCCCTTGCTGACGGCCAGTATGAAGGGCGCAAGCGTAAGCGCCACCAGCACCGTGCCCGCGTAGTCAATTGATCGCGGACGGTTCGGGTCGCGCGACTCCGTGACGGTGAAAAAGGTCAGCACCATGCAAAGCACAGCCACACCTGCATCAACCCAGAACAACCCTTGCCATCCGGTGATCTCCACCAAGACACCGCCGAGCAGCGGCCCGGCCGCGGCGCCGACCGCTGCAGCCGCACCCCACAACGACACCGCCCGCAACTGCGCCTGGCCGGTGTTGGCCACCGACAGCAGGCTGAGCCCGCAGGCCAGGATCGTCGCACCTGCTGCACCTTGGATCATGCGCCCAGCGATGACCACTCCACCGGTGTTTGCGAGCGCGATCAGCACACAAGAGACGACGAACAGCGCCAAGCCCAGCTGGAAGATCCTTTTTCGACCGAAGACATCGCCCAGGGAGCCGGATGTCACGATGACTGCAGCGCCGACCAGCGAATAACCGGTGACTGCCCATTGCAAGGTGTCGACCGACATTCCGGTGTCTTCGCTGATGGCGGGCAGCAAGATGCTGACGGCTGAGGTATTGGCATTGACGACGAGCGTTGACAAGCAGGTAGCCGCTAAGACTCCGCCAGTTCGCGTCTTCGTCTCGCTGGTCATCTGCATGACTCCTCATCTGCGCCGGTGCCGAACGTCGCAAGCCGACAATAAGCCCTGTCGATTCCTCGCTGGGCAGCCCGCGTCGGATTCGGTCGAGACGATCTACGTCGGCTTGCGTTCGAGCAGCGCAGTGATCACGTACGAAGCCAGGTCGTCCGGGCGGACTCCGGAAAGCGCGCCATCGAACCAGCCGAACGGGGTCCGTACCGCGTCGTACAGTACGCGGCTGTCACAGCACCTTCGAGCCGTACATCTCCCCAAGCGGGTCGGCGATCAACTCCATCCGCGCGCCGTCTGGGTCACGGAAATAGATCGAGGTTCCGCTCTCCATTTGGTACGGCACGCCGGCGTCGTCGAGCTTGGCTTTCAACCGCTCCCACTTGGCCGGTTCAACCGAGATGGCCATGTGGTGCAGCCCACCGAGGACCTCCGCGTACGGACCAAGATCGAGACCGGGGAAATCGAAGAATGCCAGCAGATTGCCGTTGCCGATATCGAAGAAGAAGTGGTTGGACCCCTGATAATCACGGTTCTCGAAGATGTCGGTGAGAGGGAACTCGAGCACGTCTTGATAGAAGCGGATCGTCCGCTCGACGTCGGCACAGAGCAACGCGGCGTGATGCAGGCCCCGCGCGGAGGACTGCGGCCTCTGCTCGGGCGCCCGCAAGTGCGTCGCGCGTATTCGTGCCCGCTCCTCCTCGATCGCGACCAGATCGATGTCAGTCATCACCCTCCGTTTGCCTGCCTAAATGCGGAAGAACATGCCGAGGAAGCGATCGGCCGAAGCCTTGTCGCCACGGATGGTCCCGCCGTTGAAACGACCGAACGCGGTGAGGACGAAGCTGCCGGGATCAAACTCGATCACCGCTGGAAGATCGCTGATATCACCCGATTCGTAGGTCATGCCGTCCGGTGACACATTTACGCGGGTGTCACCAGCATTCGGTCCGGTCGTCACGCGTACACCGATGCTGAACGGCTCGACGTTCGGGGATTCACGCATTGTTCCTGCCCAGATCCCGAACATGAACGGCACGAGCAAGTCAGCCACGTCGCTGTGCAGACCGTGCTCCCGTCCCGTGCCCTCGCGAATGTCCCAGGAGTGGACGCCGTAATCCATCAGCTGGAACGCCGGGTAGAAGAACGCCGGCACCGGACCCATGTAGAAGTGCGACACCATCAGCCCCGACCAGTCCTCCGGCGTGAGGGACTCGAAAATGCCCATCATCTTGTCGAAGTCGGTGCGCAGTCTGTCGACCATTTCTTTCTGGGGTAGGTCTCGGAACGACCTTCCTTGCTCTTCAGCGCGTTTTGCCATACCGACCAGGCCATAGGCCGGATCCACGTTGGAGTGACTACGGGCGGCATCGAACGCCGGGAAGTATCCCTCCGTCGTATCAACGATGTGCCCCACGATGTCGCGCACCTCCCACTCCGGGCAGGCGGTCCTGGCTTGCCACGTCCCCGGTACATCGGCCAACGTGAAGAAGCCCTCGGCCTGATCTCGTACGACGCGAAGAACCGTGTCCTTGCCCTCGTACGTCATGGCATTCCAACTCATCGCTTGCCGTCCTCCTCCGTGATGTGAGTCGTCTTCTCGTGTGAGTTTGAGCGCAGCAGCCATTTGCGTTCGCATAGCGAACAATCGTGCGCATATCATTCCAAGCGTCTCCCCCGAACGGAAGACTGTCAATGACGGGCAGGAACGCTGATCTCGTGACCGAGTCGATGGAGCGTCCATCCGGCTACGTGCAATCGCTCGAGCGCGGCCTGGCCGTCATATGCTGCTTCTCGGCCGAGCGACCGCGGCTCACCTTGTCACAGGTCGCAGGTCAGGCCGGATTGTCCCGAGCGGCCGCGCGACGTTCGTTGATCACGCTGCAGACACTGGGGTACGTCGGCAGCGACGGGCGGCAGTTTCACCTCACTCCGCGCGTGTTGACACTCGGTTACGCGTACCTTTCCTCGCTGTCCCTCGCGGATATTGCACAAAGCCACCTCAGCGACCTTGCGAATGAGGTACACGAGTCTTGCTCGGCCTCGGTGCTGGATGGTTTCGAGATCGTCTACGTGGCGCGCGCGGCCACCAAACGCATCATGACCATCTCGTTATCCGTGGGCACGCGGCTGCCGGCGTACGCGACATCAATGGGTCGGGTACTCCTTGCCGCCCTGCCGGATGATCAACTGGCTGGCTATCTCGAGGCCGCAACACTTGCGCGGTTGACCGAGCGCACGATTGTCGATCGCGACCGACTGCGGGCGGAGGTCGAGCGCACCCGCAGTCGCGGATGGTGTGTGGTCGACCAGGAGCTCGAAGATGGCGTGCGATCCGTTGCGGTTCCCGTCCACGATGCCGCCGGCGGGGTCGTCGCCGCGGTGAACACCAGTGCTCATGTTGCCCGAGTGCCGCTGACGAGGCTGCAAAGATCGTTTCTTCCGCGGCTCCAAGATTGTGCTACCGCGATCGACGCCGAGCTGCGGGCGGTGCGCTGAGGAAATGCTGTCTAGTCCCTGACGGCTCTCAGGCTGACCGCCTGATGGCTGCGACACTAGGCAGGTGCTCGACGTTCAACTGCCAGTCCGCAACGACCTTGGAGGGGCGGTCTGTGGTTTCGCCGTCTGCCTCGCCTCCGTTGGCGAGGTCCCGCTTGCGGAATTGGTTCCTGACGCGGCGGAGAGCCTGAGCGACGCCATCGGTCAGTGGCGCAGTTTGTTGGCCGGCCGCGGCGTCGGGTTGGTCGCGATCGCGGAGCCGGCACGCTTCAACTGGCCCGGCTATTGGATCGCGGTCCTCGCTCCGGACGCTGCCGGGGCGGCGAGCGACGTAGTCGCCGCATTGATGTTCGGTACTCCGGCAGGAATTGTGCTTTGCCCGCAAGCTCCGGAGCTGGTGGGTGCGGCGGCGAGTGATCTGCCAATCCAGCAGGGCTACATACTTGCTTCACTGGACCCGGCTTTGCCTGCTCGCGCGGCGTATCCGGTGACTGTTGGGCGGGTGGAGGCGATTGCATTGGCCGCTCGGGCAACAGGACCTGTTGTGCTCGTCCCGGAGGCCGAAGCGGCCGCTGGCCGAGGCCTGATAGGCGATCGATACGCGTCAGGAGCGGGGACATTCACGCCCGTGCGAGGTGGGGGACGTGGCTATGACCTGACGCTCATCGAGGCCGAGGTCCTCGATGAGCTCGCGCTTCCGAGTGGCGGTCGACTCGGCTACGCCGACGCTCGTCGCAACCTGATCACCCGCGGGATCGATCTCAATGGCCTTGTCGGTCGCCGGTTTCGCGTGGGCGATGTCGACTGTGTCGGGCAGCGGCTCTGCGAGCCGTGCGCGCACCTGGAGCGTCTTACGACTAAGGGTGTGCTGCGCGCGCTGATTCACCGAGGTGGACTCCGCGCGGACATTCTCAGCGATGGGCACATCCATGTCGGAGACGCCATTCGGGCGGACGACGTCTAGTTGGCTGCAACGTGCCTCACCTGGGGTTACCGCTCGTAGACGACGAACGATGTCCGGTGGGCGATGGTGTCGTATAGAGAACGTGCCGGGGCGTTGTACTCCTGGGTGAGCCAGTAGACCGTGGCCGCCCGGGACTCGTCGGCGAACGCGTAGACGGCCTCGATGAGCTGGCGGGAGATGTTCCGGCCGCGCCACGGCTTGGCGACGTAGAGGTCCTCGAGGTAACAGGTCGGGCGGGCCGCCCATGTCGTCGGATGCAGGATGACGTGCGCAAGCCCGACCAGTTGATCGTCCTGCTCGGCCACCAGTCCGTGTACCGCCGAGCTGCCATCGATGAGCTCTGCCCAGGTCTGCTCTGTGACATCTGGTGCCAATTCAGCGCGGTAGAACTCCAGATATCCGTGCCACAGTGGCTCCCAGCTTTCGCGGTCCTCCGCCCGTAGGGATCTGATGATCATCTCCGTTATGGTGTGACCTGCCTTCCTGGTCAGTGCACGAGGAATCGTGCACGCCGGCTTTGCCGGCGACTGCCTCTGATCATGCCCGTTGGCCGTAGGTGGGTGCGACGCCAGGTGCCAGGTCGTGATCACAAGTCACGGGCCAGCAGTTTGTACCCAAGACAGAGTTCAAAGCGACGGCATCATCGATGCTGCCCTGATTTACGCCGCTTGCTGTCCGGCAAGGTCGGCTTGCAAGATCAACCTAGGAAGACCGAGGCACAGGAAGGACATCATGGGTCACAAGAACATGATCGAAAGCAGAGAAGGCACAGCCGCAGAGTTACCTGCAGTCAGGTTCAAAGCGATCGCAGTCGGCGGCGTTGCCTTACGGGCCGTCGCTACCGGTGCACTCGCCGCGGGTGCCGTAGCCATTGGCGCGCTGGCGGTCGGCGCCGTCGCCGTGGGACGTCTCAGGGTCGGCAACGCATCGGCGAAGAAGCTCACAGTTGGCCGCCTCGAGGTCGATGAGTTGGTGATCGGCGGAAGATCGGTAAGCGCGGAAGACATTCGGCCGGTGCCCGGCAGCTTTTGACGGCTGCCTGCAGTCAGGCCGAACAGCCGCGGATTCTCAGGTGACCATGCGCGCGCCGCTGTCCTAACGGTGATAGCCGAGCCGTTGGTGTATTGACCCAGCTGCGAGCGTCGGCATCGCGCGAGCAGTTCTAAGCCCAGCTGCGAGCGTCGGCATCGGGCGAGCAGCTCCAAACACCCCGTGGCCAGGAAGGATGCGACACGATGGACCTGGACAACTTCGCTTTTGCAGGACAGTGGCACGCTCCGGTTGGTGTGGCCGCAGTGGCAGGGAGCGGGCAGCGCGAGCGTCCGCACCTTGTTGTCAGAGTTCCCGTTCGAAGTGGCGCGCCGCGGTTACGCGGCCGGGACCGCCGTTCTCGGCGCGATCCTGCCTCAGCACTCCGGACCAACTGCAGTCGTACCGGTCGAATTCGGCGATGCCGGCCTGGCGAATCAGGACGGGATCGAGGCCAAGGACTCGATACTGACCCAACTCGCAGCGGCCCTCGATGTGATCGAGCAACACGACCCGGAACGGATCGTCACCCTCGGTGGGGAATGCTCGGTCAGCGTCGCACCATTCGCCAAGCTCGCCGAACGGTACGGCGCCGAACTTGCCGTCCTCTGGATCGACTCACATCCCGACATCGGCACCCCGGCGAGTCTGTACCCCGGCTACCACGCCATGGCTGTGGCCGTACTGACCGGCCACGGTGACCCGGACGTGCTTGCGCTATTGCCCGCCACGATCCGTCCGGATCGGGTTGCTCTGGTGGGCTTGCACGACTGGACCGATGACGACTTCGCGAATGTGGCCACTTGGGCATAACCTCGTTCGCGCCCGACGACCTTCGCGAGTCGAGTCGGCCACTTCTGGAATGGCTGGCCTACACCGGCTGCTCGCGCGTGGGATCCATCTGGATGTCGACGTCGTTGACAGCAATGACATGTTGCTTGGCCTCGGGTCCGTACCGGACGGCCTCACCAGCGTCGAGGTCCGCCGGGTCATCTCGGACATTGACTCCGCCTCAGACGTGGTCGGGCTCACGATCGCCGAGTACGTTCCGCGCCAGGTAATGCAGCTTCGTCAGCTGCTCGATGGCTTTCCGCTGCTCTGAGCCGCGTACGGCACCTCGGCGTGGTCGGCGGAGCGGTCAGCCGAGTTGCAGGTTTTGCAGAGCCCAGGCGTACGACATCCGGCAGGACTCCAGCGGGGATTCGATGCCGGGCTCGTCGATCTCGATCATGAAGTCGCCGGCGTAGTCGGGCGGTAGGACCGCTAGGACGGCGTTGAAGTCGACGATTCCGAGGCCGGGTTCGCACCAGAGGCGCTGGTGGCAGTCAGCTCGGCGTATGTCAGATGCTCGCTGTGCCCGTTAGGTCCGAGATGATCACCGAACACGTCCGTGATGTGCATGCCGCCGATCCGGTCGCTATAGCGCTCAATGAAAGGCGCCGGCTCGATCCCGGCCCAGCGAAGGTGGCCCGTGTCAGGCCGAAGCCGATCACCTCGGGGCCGAGCTCCTCCAGGAGTGCCGTGATCTCCTCCTCGGTCTCGAACACTCCGCCAACGTGGGAGTGGTGGAGCCGGCGGAGACCTTGCCATCTCGGATCCAGTAGGGGATCGGGTTGGCGGCGATCCGCGGCGTGTTCACGATGCTCATGCTGGCCAACCGCTCAACGCGTAGACCTGCTCGATGATCTGGAGGGACTTCATCGCCTCCGCCGGGCTTATCCAGAAGGGCTCCGGGTCGTCGAGGCGACGATAGAAGTCTGCGATCAGCAGCTCGTGGGAGACACCCCAGTAGCCGCGGCCCTTCGAACGGGCCCGACGTTCGGTGACGACCTCGACGCGGCCGTCGGCGTAGGTGATCGTGAGGTCGCCCCGAATGAACAGCACAGCACGCTCAGTGACAAGCTCCAGCGTCACGGGTGAGTCGATGACATTGGCGACTGTGGCGAATAACAGGCTTCGTGCACCCGACTGGTGGTCGAGAACCATGTGGGCGGTGTCTTCGATGTCGAGGCCATCATCGTCGAGGCCATAACGGCCAGCATGGCCCCGAATGTGAGCGACGTCGCCGATGAGCCACTGCAAGAGGTCCAATGTGTGGATCGCCTGGTTGATCAGCACGCCGCCTCCACTGCGCCGGAATTGCCCCCGCCATGGTCTGGACCTGTAGTAGTCAGGTGTCCGATGCCAGACGAGCGTTGCCGAGCTGCCGACTACCGGTCCCAGCTCATCCGAGGCCAGCAGGGCGTGAGCTGCTTGCACGGTGGCGTTGTACCTGTTCTGCAGGCACACGCCGATCTTGACGTTCGGGTGTCGGTTGGCGGCGGCGATCACCCGCTCGGCTTCGGAGACGTTGTGCGCGAGTGGCTTCTCCAGGATCACGCTGACGCCAGCCTCGAGGCAATCGATAGCCAGCTGGGCGTGTTGGTCGTGCGGGGTACAGATGTGGACCACGTCGGGCCGCAACGTCTGGAGCATCTGTCGGTGGTCCGTGAACGGTACGACCTCCCGATCCCGGGCAACCGCGGCAGCCGTGACCGTATCGGCATCGCACACCGCGATGAGCTGGCTTTCTGCGACGGCCGCAATCGCCTCCAGGTGGACGATCGAAACGTCTCCGCATCCGATTACGGCCGCTGTTGCCACTGCACTCTCCACGTGTCGAGCCCCAAAACTCTTGACTAACGTTCTCATGAGGAGACGCCGGGCAAAGGAGCACCAAGGTGGACAACGCGCGAGTCGGGCCCACGTCCGCAACAGAACCGAAAGCCGCTCCAGACCCCCGTAGCCACAGTCCGGGTCGGATTGACTGGACGCCTGGTCGGCTGCGTCTGGTATTCACTGCGTCCACGGACGGGCCGGTTGTGCTGAGCGGCCTTGGCTGCGACGGAGAGGTAACGACCACCGGCGCCACCCAGCCGCTGGTCGAGTTGATTGCCACAGGCGATGGTCGCGCCCGCACCACTACCCGCTTCACCGAACAGTGGGGTCGGCTCGCGCCTGCGCTACGTCCGCCACAGTGTTCGTAGTCAGGGGGACGAGGAACGCCTGGAGATCGTCCAGACCGACGCGCTCAACCGGCTTGCGCGTCACCACGACCTTCATCGCCTCCGCAGGCATCCCGGCGGCGCGTGTCGTGACCACGGTTGTCAACGACGGTCGCGAGCCGGTGGTCCTGGAAGCGGTGTCCTCGTTCGCCACCGGCGCACTGGTTTACCCGGATGAGTCGACCCGCGATCTCGTCCTCTATTCCGGAACGGGCGAGCAACTGGCCGAGAACCGCTGGAGCGCCCAACCGCTCTGGAGTCACACCGGACTCGCAGACTTCAACTCGGCGTACCACAATCAACCGGGCCGCGGCTCGGTTGCCGCGATCGGCACATCCACCTGGTCGACGGCTCGGGCTCTGCCCATTGGCGCGCTCGAGAACGACGTGACCGGTCGCTCGATCGCATGGCAGGTCGAGCACAACGGCGGCTGGCGCTGGGAGGTCGACGATGTCCGAGATGGCGAGGACTCCGTCGCGTTGATCCTTCTCGGGCCGGAAGACCTCGACCACCACTGGTCGGAGGAGCTGGCGCCGGGCGCAAGCTTCACTACGGTCCCGGTTTCCGTCGCCGTCGCCGCAAACGGATTCGAGGGCGTCATTGCCGAACTGACGCACCACCGGCGATGGCTGCGGCGTGAGCGCAGCGCGCCGACCGCGGCTCGCTTCTGGTTTTCAACGACTACATGAACACCATCAACGGCGACCCCACTACCGAGCGCTTGCTCCCGCTCATCAGCGCAGCAGCTCGGGCCGGAGCCGAGTGCTTCTGCATCGACGCCGGCTGGTACGACGATACGGACCTCGGGGACTGGTGGCCGACCGTCGGTGAATGGATTCCGTCGGAGCGGCGCTTCCCCGACGGCGGGCTCGCCCGAGTGGTAACCGCAGTTCGCGATACGGGGATGAAGGTCGGCCTGTGGCTGGAACCTGAGGTGGTGGGCGTGCGGAGTCCCGTCGCGCAGTCGCTGCCCGATGCCGCGTTCCTCCAACGCCACGGGCGTCGCGTGAGGGAGCACGATCGTTTCTTCCTCGATCTGCGTCACCCGGCTGCTCGAGCGCACCTTGACGCGACCTTTGACCGCCTGATCCAAGCCTTCGACGTCGACTTCTTCAAGCTCGATTACAACGTGACTCCTGGGGCCGGGACCGACTTCCAGGCGTTTTCTGTCGGTGCGGGGCTGCTGGGTCACAATCGGGCGCATCTGGGGTGGATCGCCGATCTGCGACGGCGCTACCCGCGCATCGTGTGTGAGAACTGCAGCTCGGGCGCCATGCGCGCCGACTTCGCCATGCTCGAGCTATTCGATCTGCAGTCGACCTCTGACCAACAGGACTTCCGGCTCTATCCGGCGATTGCGGCGGGGGCGCCGGTGCAAATGCTGCCAGAGCAGGCGGGCAACTGGGCGTATCCGCAGGCGTGGATGAGCGATGAGGAGATCGCGTTCACGATGGTGACCGGCCTGAGCGGCCGGCTATACCTCTCCGGCTTCCTCGACCGTATGGCGCCAGCTCAGCTTGACCTGGTCCAGGAGGCCACCGCGCTCTTCAAGGAGATCCGGGGCGACACTGCTCAGGCCGTGCCAAGCTGGCCTCTGGGCCTGCCCGACTGGTACGCAGACTCCATCGCACTCATGCTGGCCTCGCCCGGGCGCAGCCTCGTGTACGTGTGGCACCGCGGCGGCGAGGACGCCGAGCTGCCGCTCCGTCTGGGCGCGGGCGTCCGTGCTGAGCACTTGGTCGAAAGCTATCCCCGCAGTCTCAGGGCGTGGGAGGTGACTGACGGCCAGGACGGCGCAGTCGTCCTGCTTCCTGGGCTTGCCGGCCCGTCCGCGCGCATATACGAGATTGTGCGGAACTAGGTCGCAGCCGAGTTCGTCAAGCGCCTCTGATCAGCCCGGGATCCGCACCAAAAGCGTGCCATCTTTGGGACATGCAGACGGTATACGAGGCGGCGGGTGGTACCGACGGTTTGCTGCGCCTGGCCATCGCGTGGCACGCCAGGGTGATGGCTGATGAGGTGGTCAGCCACGCGTTCAGTCACGGGTTCCATCCCGAGCACGGTCAGCGGCTCGCTGCCTACTGGGCGGAGTCGCTCGGTGGCCCGACGATGTATTCAGAGTGCTACGGCGACGAGACCTTTGTGGTGCGGCTGCATAGCGGCAACGGTCCGCACGAGGAGATGGACCGCCGAGCGATCGCCTGCTTCGACCAAGCACTGGTCGACGTCGGCCTCGCCAGCGACGACCGGCTCCAACGAGTGCTGCACGACTACTTCGCCTGGGCGACCACGACCACGATGTCCCGATACCACCGCTCCGCAGAGGATGTCCCGGACGGGCTGCGCATCCCGCGGTGGTCGTGGGACGGACTTGTCGACGGGTGATTGCGCCACCCGTAATAAGCGGCCAGCTCGGCCGTTAGTTGTTGCTTCGCCGGGCTCGAGCTGGCCCTAGCCCGCTATCACGGCCCAGCCGTGCGGAGCAACGGCTCCGGCCCGCGACGGCAGGCTCGGCCTCCAGCACCTCCCCGCTGATGGTTAGCGCCAACGGTTCACCGGTCAGATTCAGGGCCAGGGCCAAGGACTGCTCGCCGTGCCGGGCCCGGGCTCGGACGACGATGCTGGCGTCTTCCACCTGTTGGGTCTCGATCACAGCGTCGACCAGCCATGAGTTGCGGCGGCGCAGGCCGATCATCCGCCGATATACCTGCTCCAATTCCGGATGTGAGTGGGTGAACGAGCCACCGCTCCTTCGGCATCTCCGGCCGAACTGCATCGTCGCCGCTCGGGCGGTTCTCCTTGACCGCCTCCAGGCCGAACTCGTCGCCGTAGTAGACGCACGGTACCCCTGGCAGGAAGCCGAGCAGCGCCACCGCGTGCGACCAGTGCCGCGGATCGCTGATCTGGCTGGCCACCCGGGTCACGTCGTGGTTGCCGAGGAAGGTCAGCGGGACGAAGTGTTCGACGAACTTGGCGTGGCGGCCTAGCGTCCATTGCAGCTCGTGGAAGTTGATCTTGTCGATGGACGACCAGATAGCCCACCACAGCTCGTACTGCGTCACCGAGTCCAGGCCAGACATCTCCACGTAGTCGATGTAGTTGCCGTGAATCATCTCGCCGACAAACCAGGCGTCGGGGAACTCCTCGCGGACCGCCGGCAGCACCGCGGCCCAGAATTGCGCCGGTACGGCGTACGCGGCGTCCAGCCGCCAGCCGTCGATGCCGCGGCGCAGCCAGTGCAACATCACGTCACGCACATACTCCTGCACGCGGGTCGAGCTGTGATTGAGGGTAATGAGGTTGTCGTGGCCCTCGAAGTAGTCGGCAGTGATCACCCCGCCGGTGTCGTAGAGGTGCGACACCCAATCCTCGGCCGCTGATCCCGGTCCTTCGGCCAGTGCCTTCGCGACAGGCGGGAAGTCCCGGCCCACATGGTTGAAGACACCGTCGAGCAGCAGCCGTACACCTCTCTCCCGGCAGGCGGCGACCAAAGCGTCGAAGTCGTCGTCATCACCTAGCCGCGGATCGATCTGGAAGTAGTCGACCGTGTCGTAGCCATGACTGGTGGAGGTGAAGATGGGCCCGAGCAGCAAACCGTTGCCGCCCCAGGAAATCAGGTGATCGAGCCACCCCTGCAGCCTCGGCAGCCGGTCTACCTCGCCCAGTAACCCGCGCAACTCTTTCTCGGCTCCGACGAAGCCGAGGGGGTAGACCTGCCACCAGATCACGTGGCCAACCCACGGCGACACCATCGTGACCTCCTTCGCCGGCCGGCACTCCGTCAGCCGTGATTCACACTTTCTCAGGCGAGCATCAGACGACCGAGACTGGGCAGGCGCCACCTGCCGAAGGCGACACTGCCGTTGTTCCGCTCGGCCTTCCTCCGCGTGGCGACGCTCTTCCAGTGATCCTTCCAGAGATGCGTCACCGCGGGCGTTAGAGCCTGCAGCCACGGGGGAGCGAGCCCCGCTGCGTCGTGCGGCAGCTCAGTCGCCGAGTCCAGCGGACCGAGCCCGTACGATGGCCTCCGCGCGGCTGGCCACCTGCAACTTGGCGAAGATGTTCGAGATGTGGTTGCCGACGGTGTTGGCGGCCAAGCCAAGCCGGCTGGCGATGGCGGCGTTACTCAGCCCGCTCGCGATCAGCGTCAGCACCTCCCGCTCGCGAGGTGTGAGTTCGGGAAACACCGTAGGGTCGGCGCGCGGCGTGTTGAAGTAGTTGAGAGCCCGCGTGGCGACACCAGCACCGAAGATCGCCTCACCACCGGCAACGACCGCGATGGCCCTGATCATGCTCTCGGGTGCGGCACCCTTGAGGACATAGCCGAGCGCTCCGGCTCGCATCGCAGCGAACACCGACTCGTCGTCGTCGAACATCGTCAACATCAACACGGCTACCGTGGGCGCCACCCGACGGATCTCCCGGGTTGCCTCGATCCCGGTCATGTCAGGCATCTGGATGTCCATCACCAACACGTCCGGACGCAAGGTGACCGCCGCCTTCACCGCCTCGGCGCCGGTCGCTGCCGTGCCCACCAGCTCGTACCCCTCGACCGCCGACAGCAGGGCGCGCAGACCTTCTCGTACGACGGAGTGATCGTCGGCCACCACGATTCGCAGGGTCACGTCTGCTGCACCGCGTCATCGATCGCGACGCGCTCCGGGAGCCGCGTTGGGGAGCCGCATGGCAGTTCGACGTCGACCCGACCGCCGGTGCGGTCGTGCTCGATGCGGCATCGACCGCCCAGCTCAGCGGCCCGCTCGCGAATCGAGGTCAGCCCGACACCCGCCTGCCAGCCAGCACCGAGGTTGATCCCGTCGTCGTGCACCGAGATCTGTAATACACCCGCCGTTACGGTCAGCGTCACGACGGCCGCCGACGCACTCGAGTGCCGTACGACGTTGGTCAGCGCCTCGGTGACGATACGGTAGGCGGCGACCTCCACAGCGGCGGGCAGTTCGGGCAGCGGGGTGGGCGCCTCGACGCTGACCTGCAACGGTGCAGCACCTTCACGCCTCCCCAGCGCGGCAGCCTGCTCGCGCAGCGCCTCCACAAGTCCGAGGCTGTCCAGCGCCGGGGGCCGGAGGTCATAGACCAGTCGGCGGATGTCATCCAGCGCGCCGGTCGCTTGGTCTCGCAGCTGGACCAGCAGATCCGCGGTCTGAGCGGGGTCACTGGACAGGCGTCGCAACGCCGCCTCAGCGTTGAGGACGACGCCAGTGAGCACCGGTCCGAGCCCGTCGTGCAGATCCCGCCGGAGCCGGCGGCGCTCCTCTTCCCGGGCGGTGATCACCTGTTCGCGGGAGGACCGCAGCTGCTCAGCGAGCGCAACCGCCTGGACGGTCGCCGCTATCGGCGCGCTGACCAGATCCAGGACCCGCGCGTCGCCGGGATCAAGCCGGGCTTCTCCGGGGCGCAACCCGACGATCAATTCGCCGACGACTTCACCGCCTTGGCGTAACGGCGTGGCGTGCCGGGCGGGCGGCGGATCTCCGTAGGAGGCGAGCTCGGCACCCTTGACTACCACCGCCGCCCACGGGAAGCGCATCACGCTGGCGAGCGCCTGCAAGACCCCGGGAAGTCCCGTGCCGTCGGCACCGCCCACCTCACCGAGCCGAGCGCCGACCGCGGCCATGGCTTCGGCGGGATCGCGCCGAGCACCGTAGATCAACCGTTCGACCTTGCGCTGCAACCAGACCCGGACCGGGTTGAAGGCAACCGCGATCAGCAGCGTGGCCAGTACGGAGGATCCAAGCCCCAGCCCGGTTCGAAGCACGGTATCCGAGACGGCGACGATCAGCAGATACGCGCCGACGACTGCCGCGGTGAGGAGGACATACACCACTGATCGGGACAGAACGAGCCGGATGTCGAGCAGCTGGTAGCGCAGCACGGCCACCGTGATCGACAGCGGAATGAGCGCGATCACCAAGATCGAGAAGATGCTGTCCGGCAGGATCGGGTCGAGCGCGGAGATCACCACCACGATGAGGCTGGCGAGCAGCACCCAGGACAGCTGCCGCCGGACCTGGTCACTCGCGCGGTAGAAGCGCACCAGAAGTGCCGCCAGAGCCAGACCGTACGAGCCCAGGATCGTCACGCCGAGCACGGCGCCCGGCCACGGCAAGGCATGGATCTCGGGCCAGGAGAAGTAGCCCGGCACGCCGACCGCCATGCTGAAGTTGAAGAGCACGCCGAGTGCGGCAAAAGACAGCCCATTGAAGGCCAGCAGCAGTAGTGCCCAGCGCCAGCGTCGCCCCGGCAGACGGCCGTCCGGCAGCAGCAGCAACGCCAGCGGCAGGCAGACCGTGAGGGCCCATGTCCACCCCATGTTCGTGACCGTCGCCACGACTCGCCAGAACCAGCCCTCGAGATTTTGGGAGTGGGCCCACGCCAGCAAGGCAATTCCGGCGCCGGTGGAGGCCCAGCAGCACCCGCCGGCGAGCAGCGACCAGCCGATCAGGTTTCGCGGTCGATAGACCGCGATCGGCCAGCCGGCCACCGCCAGCGCCAGCCCGAGAATGGCGTTGCTGACCACCAGCAGGTCGACCAGTTCGGCCCAGCTCAGTGGCGACAGGAACCCAAACACGATCGCCGTCGCGACCTCGGCCGCCGCCAGGCCGAAAAGGGTCCCAGCTGCCACGCCCGCTCGGGATCGTGCGCCAACCATATGGTCATTCTCCTGGTGACGACCCCTAGGTGAGTAGTGCTGGAACCCCAGACCGACCGGAAATCCCCCAGCTCCTCGAGAGAGCAACCCCTGCCGTTCAGGAGGAATCCGGACTGACTCTGGAATCGAGAGCAAGATCATCAATCCGGAGGAGTCGACAGATGTCCGACACCAGTCTGCGGGCCGCCAGCGTCCCGAGCGCAACCTCGACCAAGACCGCGCCGCGCCGTCGCGACACCCGTACTTTCTGGCGACTCCTCCTTGCCATCGTGGCGCCACTGCCGATGCTGTGCACGGGCATCGTCTATGTGATCAAACCCTTCGAGGGCGATGCGCCCCTGCCGGACACCGCTGCGGCTATCACCGCGCACCGACAGCTGTTCGAGGTGATCCTGTGGCTGGGCCTGCCGTTCCTGGTGGGGTTGATTCCAGCCGTCATTGCCGTGGCCTGGGTGACGAGGCGCCGAACGCCGATGCTTACAACAATCGGAGCGGTGTGGACACTGCTCGGATGTTTGAGCGCTTTTCCGCTCTTGGTTCCCGACGATCTGTTGGCCTATCTGACGGTGACCGAACGGCTCGATGTGGCGACCGTAGCGGCGCTCGACCAGGCGTGGTGGGCGCTCCCGGTGACCGGAGCTGCTGCCCTGCTGTTCATCTCTGGCATCGTGGTCGGACTTCCATTACTGGGCATCGCTATGTGGCGTAGCCGCGTAGCGCCCCGGTGGATGGCATCCGCGTTGATCATCGGCGGAGCGACGCACCCGTTCCTACCGAATCATGTGGTCGCCGGGATCGGGCTGCTCGTAGCCGGTCTCGGGTTCGCCGGCGCTACCCGAGCCTTGCTGCGAATGACCAACGACGACTTCGATCTGCCTCCGATGTCACACGCTGGGGGCGTAGGCGATCCATCTTCAATTGAGAGGAAGTCATGATCAAGCAGCTTTATCGGATCCTGGCGTACCTGATCGCGGCGGGCGTCGTCTTGCAGGCGGCGGCGATCGCCTATGCCGTGTTCGGCATGTTCGAGTGGGTCTCCGCGGGCGGCACCATCGACAAGGCGCTCATTGAGAGCGACAGTCCCCAGATCGGCGGGATTGCCGGGTTCAACCTGCACCAGTTAGTCGGCGTGACCATCCTGCCGCTGCTGGCGCTCATGTTCTTGATCAGCTCCTTCTTCGCGCGGATCCCCGGCGGTATCAGATGGGGTCTGATCGTCTTCTCGGCCACGGTGGCACAAAGCCTCCTCGGCATCTACGCGCACGAAACCTCGGCAGTGGGCTGGCTCCATGGTGCGATGGCACTGATCCTGTTCACCTGCGCGCTCGTCTCCGGCATACGGGTCAACCGGGCACTGGCGAACCAGGCTCGTGCCAGCATTCAACGGCTGCCGACCACTGCGCCACAACGCACGCACCCGCACGCTCGGGTGAAGTTCTGAGGGTTCAGCCAAGATTGACCCTGCCGCCGAGGCCGACTTCCTCGCGGGCCCGGCCGGTCGCCCGGGAGTAAATTCGTCTGTGTGCTGCTTGTGGCGCGCAGAGGAGTAAGCGGTCATCGGGGCAGAGATCGCGCCTTCGGCGCGCTGCACCTGCTCTTGCGGCTGCCATCCTCACATGCCTCTCACAGGTGCGTCCGAGCTGCGTCATGGCTTGGCGAGGTGTTCTCGCTCATGTCACCGCGCTAAGTGATAGAAAGCGTCCTTTCTTGATGATCATGCTCGAGCAGCCCTCAGACAACAGTTGTTCTTACCGAGCGCCGGCCGCCTCAGATCGCCGGGCCGCAGCCGCGAGCCCTCCCGCGACCGTTCGCCTCATTTCCCGCAGATCCGCGCGCACGGCTCTCCTCCTAGCACTGGTGAGCACAGCCTTGCTCTCACCGATGCCCGGCTCAGTTGCTCCGGCGGCAACCAGCGACGTCGCGTCCGGCGTCGCCGTCGATTGGCGGCAGCCATGGCGCACCGACCGCGGGACGACGAACCCCCCTGGCGCCGCCGGTTACCCGGCAGCCACCGCAGTATCGCGTCCGGCTAAAGCCGCACAGTCAAAGGGTGTCGTGCTGATCGACACTGTGCTGCCGTATGAGAACGCCAAGGCAGCAGGTACCGGAATGGTGCTGACGGCCTCGGGTCAGGTGCTCACCAGCTATCACGTCGTCGAAGGCGCCAGCAAGATCAAGGTCACTGTTGCCGAGACTGGCAAGACCTATCAGGCCACGGTGATCGGGAGCGATCAGACAGCCGACGTCGCGCTGCTGCAGTTGAAGAGCGCCAGCGGGCTTACCACCATCAAGATCGACAACGACAAGACTTCCGTTGGCGACAAGGTCACCGCAGTGGGCAACGCGGGCGGCACGGGCACACTGACCGCCGCCAAAGGAAAGATCGTGTCTCTCAAGGCTTCAATCACCACAGCCGCAGAAGGGCCCGTTGCCTCCGAAACATTGAGGGCGATGATCGAGACCACCGCGGACGTTGTCTCGGGCGACTCCGGCGGACCGCTGTTCGACAACGACGGTGAGGTCGTCGGGATCGACACCGCCGCCTCCAGCGGCCAGGAAATCAACGGCTTCGCAGTTCCGGTCCAGCGCGCTCTCGGCATCGTGCAGCAGATCCGGTCCGGGAAGGAAAGCAGCACGGTGCGGGTTGGGCCGGCGCCGTTCCTCGGAGTGGAACTGAGCGACGCCTCGTCCTCCGAGTTCGGCTATCCGGGGGCGGCTCTACAAGAGCCTTCGGGCGCAACAGTCGAGGGCATCGTAGGTGGCACCGCTGCTGCGCAAGCGGGTCTCGAAGCCGGGGATCAGATCACCGCATTGGGCGGCCACGCCATCACGACAGCCGAAGACGTCGCACCCCTCGTTGCTGATCATGATCCGGGTGACCGCATCAAGATCGTCTGGATTGATCAGTCAGGCAGTCAGCATGCCGCCACAGTCGTACTGGGTGCGAGTCCGGTGGCTTGAGACGGCGCAGGCCAATTGCTAGTAGTGGGGTTTGCGGGAGCGGCAACTTTGGGGCAGTCGCAGGCGGCCAGCAGAAGTCGTTAGCGACCGGGACGCCAGCCGCGCGTTCGGCACGTACCCGCGCGTGCCGGCCACCCTTTCAAGTGCTGCCGCTCCGCCTCATCCGGGCCAGGTCCTCGACACTCAGTTCCATGCTTCCCGAGAGGTAGTCACGGTCCTGTCGGTCTCGGCCGACTCCTCGATCGCCAGCGCGAGCTGCTGGTCCTGAGCCCCTTCGGCCAGCGGATACGGCTGCGGCCCCTCACCGCGCACCCAGCTCGCAGTGCGCTCTAGGAGAGTGGCCATGGCGATCTCGTCGTCCATCCATCGGCGACCTGGATAGGGGTTGCGATAGAGCACCTCAGAGCCGAAGGAGATGTGCTCGGTGTCGTAGCCGATCAGGTCGAGGTCGTAGCCTGTCTGCCGCCGGACCAGAGGAGTGCGAACGAGCGTACGGGGATCGGTCATCCGAACCACCTCGTCGTTGTGGAGCTCGCCCGCTGAGCCCCTCACGGTGAGCCGCCGGAACCGCAGCTGGTTGCGTGTTTGCTGCTCGGTGAAGTCGTATACCCCCGAGCGTCCGTCCCCGAAGTCGAGGGTCGCGATAGTTGTGGTCGTCGGGTGCGCTTCCTCGTCGTCGGTCCAACCCGCGCGGCTCAACGGATTGACTAGCGGTGCGGTGAACCGGCTGGCTCGGATAGTAACCGGCCCCCGGCCCACGGCGAGCAGACCGCGGATCAGGGCAACGGCGTGGTATTGCTGGGTGGAGGAGACCTGGACCTGGGTCGGCGTGCCGATGGCGCCGGCGGCCACCAGGGCCGCTCGGGCGGCGTGCGAGGGCATCATCAGGTACTGCTCGGCCACCTGGACCAGCCCAGAGTCGCCCACCGCCGACCACAGCGCACGAAGGCTGTCGAGATCCGGAGCGGGCGGGGTCTCGGCCAGGACCGGCAGCCCTCTGTCGACAGCATCGGCGATGAAATGCGGCGTGACAGTCCGCGGCGTGGCTATTAGTACGAAGTCGACATGGGTCTGGTGGAGGCACGCTTCCAGGGAGGCGAAGGTAGGTACATCGAGGGTGGTTGGCGAACGCACTACTGCCCCGCCGCAGCGGATCGTGCCCAGCTCATGGGCCACCTTGAGGAACATCCGCGCTCGCCAGCCGCTGCCTATCAGCGCGAAGGTGGTCACGCGGGAACTGTAACGCCGTCCTGCCGACTGACGGGGCACCCGAGCGGAATGCCGCTGTACCGGCGCCGTCGAGCAGCGACATAGCGGTGAACCTTCACTTCAACGAGAGACGCATTGGCTAGCTATCCTTGATGGATCCTGCTGATCTCATCCGCAGCGAGCTCGGCTGTGCGGGCCGGTGGCAAGGTTGTGGTGCCCAGCCGCTCCCTGATCTCGAGTGACATGATGATCTTGGTCACGGCGGGCTGTTTCCTGATCTTGCTCGTCGCGTTCGCTTGCCCGTCAAAATGATCTTTCTGATAATACTGAGCATCATGTCTGATGCCACAGCGGTCATAGGGGCAGGCCAGGCGGTGAATGGCGATCTTGCGAACTGACGCATTCGTGGGGATCGAATTGAAGTCTCCGAAGATGATCACACGCTCCGGATCAGGGCGTTCCTTGACATGCTGGATCACTAACTTGATCTGCTTCTGCCGGATAGCCTCTTCGTTTGGAATGTTCACCGCGAGATGAATACTGGCGAACCAGGCGAAGCCCCGAGTCTTGATCGACTGCAGTTTGGGATGTCGGCCATGGCGGTCTTGTTGCGACAATTGATCGAGAGCGTGCGCGCCCGAGTGATCACCGCGCCATCACCGCCAAACTGCGATCGGCGAAGGTGCTGGTGCTGCCGGCGTTCAGGCAGCATTGCATCTGGAGCCGATTTGATCCTGAAGCCGAGTGATCAAGGGCGAGGCTCCTTGCCGTGTCACTATCTGGCCTGCACTAGCCCCATCGTCATCGCGGAGGCATCGGTCGCGCCCGTGCTCCTCATGCTAGTGAACTGGCCAGCCGGCCGTACGGTTTGCAGAGGTGGTTGATCTTATGGGCCCAGTTGGGGCGACCGCTCTTTGCGAGATCAATCAAGGCAATCGCATTCAGGCTCGTGTGGACAAAGCGCGTCCGCTCTGGACGCGAAGGCGACCGACTCACCCTCGAGCAAGTCGATCTCTGTACGAATGGGACTAGCGTCGTGCTATGAAGCGGCGCGTCACAGCGATGTCGTCGTCGCCATACCCGGCTTCGGTGAGCTCTTCGAACGCAGCCTTGAGTGTCGGAAGTAAGACCGCGTGAGTGCCGGTCGCTCGAGCGACCGTCGCAGCGAAGCCGAGGTCCTTCACCAGATATCGGGCTGCCCCTGACGGGCTGTAGTCCTCTCTGACGATACGGTCACCGCGTGTTTCCAGGATGCGGCTGCCGGCGTATCCGCCGGCGAGCGTTCGGAACAACTCGTCAAGGTTGATGCCGCTTCGATGTGCGAGGACCGCGGCCTCGCCGAGAGCGAGGACGGTCGCAGCGACGATCATCTGGTTGCATGCCTTCGCAACTTGGCCGGCACCTAGTTGTCCAAGATGAACCGGGTTACCGCACGCGACGAGCACCGGCCAGGCATCGGCGACGTCACCAGCTTCGCCACCGACCATGATCGACAACCTGCCGGCTTTGGCACCTTCACTACCGCCGGATACCGGGGCGTCGATCACTCGAATCCTGCCATCGGTTTCACGAGCCAACCGCTGGCCCAGGTCGCAGACCTCGATCGGAGACGAGGTAGAGGCAATGATGATGAGCAGGTCCTGGAAGTCTCCGGCAAGGATCCCATCGGAACCGGCCAGCATCTCCTCAACCTGGGGTAGGTCTGGCAGCATCAGCAGCATGACACCGACAGCCTCGGCAAGCGAGCGCGGTGTGTCGTGCCAGACTGCCCCGGCTGCCGTTAGGTCGCCGTACTTCTCCCGGGTACGCCCGGTGATGTGCACGAAAGCACCGCTTCGGAGGATGTTGGCCGCCATGGGGTGTCCCATTACGCCAAGCCCGATCACCCCCACACGCGCAGCTTCGACCGATTGCAGCATGGTGTGAGCATAGACTATCGCTCAACAGAGCGAACACTGTTCAATACAGTGGATCTAGCTTATGTTGTCCAGGCGGCGCGACGAACGTTCGCGTGTCCCAGGAAAGGCGTTGATTGTGGCCAACCGTTCTGACCGGCTACGCGCGGTAGTGGCGACACCGCTTGCGGAGGAGCACTGCAAGCTGATCGAGCGACTCGAGCCACGGATCGAGCTGGTCCGCGACCAGCGGCTGTATCCACCGATGCGTCACCCGGCCGACTTCGCTGGCGACCCCTTGTTTCGGCGTACCCCAAATCAGCAGCGGGCGTTCGAGAAGATGCTCGACTCGGCCGAGGCGTTGTACGGGATTCCCGATGTGGATCCGATCGCACTGAAACGCACCGCCGATGCAAATCCCGCGCTCCGCTGGGTGCACACCATGGCTGCCGGGGGTGGCGGCCAGGTAAAGGGGGCCGGGCTCACCGAGGAGCAGTTGAGACGGATTCTGTTCACGACATCTGCGGGCGTGCACGGCGGACCGTTGGCTGAGTTCGCCGTTTTCGGCGTCCTAGCTGGCGCGAAGGATTTGCCGCGGCTCCTCGCTCAGCAGCGGGATCGCAACTGGACGGGTCGCTGGGAGATGAAGCAGGTCTCGGAGATGACCGTACTGGTGGTCGGTCTTGGTGGCATCGGCCGAGAGGTGGCCAAAAGGCTCTCGGTGCTCGGCGCGACCGTGATCGGTACGAGCCGTCACCTCAGACCGGTCGGGCATGTCGATCGCCTGATTCAGGTGACCGACATCGTGTCTACGGTGCCCGAGGTTGACGCCATTGTGCTCACGCTGCCCGGCACAGCCGTCACGGACAAGCTGATCGGAGCTGAGGTCTTCGCCGCGGTCAAGCCCGGGACGATCCTGGCCAATGTCGGTCGGGGCACTGTGGTCGACGAGGACGCGCTGCTGCCCGCGCTCCGCGACGGTCGAGTCTCGCTCGCCGCACTCGACGTCTTCGCGACCGAGCCGCTGCCCGAAGACAGTCCGCTATGGAGCGAGCCGAATCTCCTGGTCAGCCCGCACACAGCCGCGCTCAACGCGGCCGAGGACCGACTCATCGCCGAGCTGTTCGCTGCCAACGCGACCCGCTTTCTCGACGGCGACGAACTGGCAAACAAGGTGGATACCGTTGACTTCTACTGAGCCCCGCCCGGCAGCTGGCGGCTCGCTGGCCCCGGCGGTATCGAGAGCGCTGCACATCCTGACTCTGCTCGAGCATGCAGACGGTGAGCCGATGCCGCTGGGTGACGTCGCCCGGGGCATCGGCGCCGCCAAGTCCTCCACCTCCAACCTCTGCCAGGTGCTTGAAGACGGCCGGATGATCTCTCGAACGGCCACCGGCTACGTCCTGGGCCGACGCACCGTCGAGCTCGGCGGGGCCTACATCGCAGGTTTCAATCAAATTCGCGAGTTCTACGACTACTGCACAGCCTCACCGTTGCTAAGCCATGAGGTGCTGCAGATCGCCATGCTGGACGGCACCGAGGTGCTCTATCTGGCCAGGCACGATGGGCACGCTCAGATGCGTCTCATGGCCAGCATCGGAAGCAGGTTTCCGACTGCCCCGACCGCGGTTGGCAATGCCTTGTTGACCACCTTGAGCGACACCGAGATCGCCGCGCGGTTCACCGGTCCTCAGCACTTTCCGCGACGTACCGAGCGCAGCGTTCAGACCCTCGACGGGTTGTTGAGGAAGGTCCGACTGGCGCGCACGCGCGGCTATGCGATCGACGACAACGAGGTGCACCCGGGTATCTACGGCGTCGCTGTGGTCCTGCCACCCTGGGCAAGCGGCGACCCGCCACTCGCGATGGGTGCCTCACTCCTGTCGGTTCAGGCGAACGATGAGTTCGTCTCCTCGATCGTCGCTGAGCTGCGATCGGCGGTCGAGCACCTGTCCAATCCGTTGGTTCGGCGCCCCATCGATGAAAATGTGCGTTCAGCCAGTTGAACTTTATTCAGTAAATTGTTAGCTTTTCCTCTAATTTCAGGTTCCGACCGAGCTGAGTCAGCAGCGTTGGCCGGATGGAGCAGAACGTCTGAATCGAAGGAAGTCGCCGTGACCAAGGATCCGCTCATACCACCAGTCCGAGCGTCGAGCGATCCGGAATATGCCACGAACCTTCGCCGGGCGACGCTCGCTCCTGACGCTGCCCGCGACAAAGTGCTGGCCCCCCGGTGAACCTGTTCGATCTGAGCGGCCGGGTCGGCTTGGTCACGGGCTCCAGCCGGGGGATCGGTTTTGCTCTCGCAAAGGGTCTGCTCGAAGCCGGTGCTCGGGTGGTGATCCACGGACGCGATGTCGAGCGGGCCACCGCCTCGGCAACCACATTGGCTGAAGAGACCGGCGGCGAGACGAAGGTGAGCACGTTCGACGTCACCGACATGGGCGCCGTCGACCAAGGAATAACTGCCATCGAGGACGACTGGGGCACCCCCGACATCCTCGTCAACAACGCCGGCGTCCAGCGTCGGAAGCCGTTCGTCGAGTTCAATCTCCAGGATTGGAACGACCTGGTAGCCACCAATCTGACGAGCGCATTCCTCGTCGGCCAGCGAGTCGCACGTGGGATGGTGGCCCGCGGCAGCGGCAAGATCGTCAACATCGGGTCGGTGCAGAGCCAGCTGGCCCGGCCCGGCATCGCCCCATACAGCGCAACCAAGGGCGGCATTGTCATGCTTACGAAAGGTCTGTGCGCCGACCTGGGCCCTTTCGGCGTCCAGGTCAACGTGCTCGCGCCGGGGTATTTCGAGACTGAGCTAACCAGAGCTCTGGTCGAGGACGACGAGTTCACGGCATGGGTGAGAGATCGTACGCCGGCAGGCCGCTGGGGCAAGGTGGAGGACCTGATCGGTGCTCTGGTGTTCCTTGCTTCACCGGCGTCGGACTTCGTCAACGGACAGGTTCTCTTCGTTGACGGCGGCATGACGGCGGTCGTCTGATCATGCGGATCGCACAACTGAACACCCGGGCGATCCGGCGATAGGCGAAACAAGGAGAGCGGTGACTCTGCCGAGTGAATCCCTCGGCGCCCGTCGCGTGCGCGGCGAACGATCTGCGGGTTGAAAGCCGCAAGGTGTACGGACTCGCTACCCAGACATCTTCTTTACGAAAGTCGTTTGCGATTCAGGCCGGAGCCTATGCCGCGGCCTGTCGAGTTGGCTGTGACGGTTTCGCCGGTTGCCATGACGCGAGAGCCCAGATGACGAGAATGTCGACGGCGATGAGCAACAGTGCCCACCACGGTGCTTGGGGCAGCCAGAAGAAGTTGAGGAGCGCCGAGATTCCCGCGAGGACCATGCCAATAACCCGGGCCCATGTCTGGCCTCGCAGTACGAAGATGCCGGTCACCGCCAACGCCAGTCCGACCAGGAGGTGTATCCAGCCCCAGGCGGTCAGGTCGAAGGCGTAGATGTAGTTCGGCAATACGACGATGTACTGATCATGGACGATCGCCGCGAGTCCCTGGATCGCCTGGAAACCGCCGCCGATGATCAATATCACGCCGGCGAAAACGGAGACGCCGTGAGCAAAAGGGCTTCCATCACTTTGGGTCGGTGCCATTGCGGGTCTGCCTTCCGAATCGTCGAGCTGTTTCTCCATGAATTGTTCATTCGGTCCGATCAAGTGTCGAGTCCGCCGGCTTCGTGTCTTGGCCGAAGGCGATTCGCGCCAGCTCGACAACGCCGGCCCACATACCTTCGGGAGCTGTTGCCGAGGGCGAGGCGCCTGGGTGCTTGCGGGCGATACGCACCCATAACACCCTGGGCCGAATGCGGAAGCGCAGCGGGGCATCCATGACGAGCGCTTCGCCGTCGATGCCGGCAGGCACGGGCTGGTCCGCGTCGATCTCGAAGGTCGGGGCGGACCATTGGCGCAATGGGCGCTGCTGCGAACTGCCGTTCTGGCCGCGCCCGGAGGGTGCCCCGACGACAATGATGCCGAGCAGGCCGTCGTCGATGCGGGGACGGGTGCCCGAGCCGACGGCGTGGCCGAGCCGGTATTGGTTGTTGGAGACCAGCACGACGGCGCCGGCGTGGTGTTCGTGTCCGCCGGGCCCGGTCCAGCGCATGTCGATGTCGCTGCCGCCGGGCCCGATCACGTCGGGCATGGTGTCGAGCAGGGTGCGGATCTTGGCGTCGCGGTAGCCGGAGCGCTGGACCGCCTCGGCGTAGAGGCCGAGCGCGACGTTGTTGACGAAGACGCGACCGTTGACCTCGGCCAGGTCCACCCACCGCTCACCGCCATCGACGAACGCGTCCAGTCCTCCGACGACGTCGTCGCGGTCAACGCCGAGGTCGAGCGCGAAGTGGTTGCGAGTGCCGGCGGGCACGCAGGCGTACGGCAGCCCGTGCTCGGCGGCGACCTTGGCGACGATCGCCTGGGAGCCGTCTCCGCCGGCCATGGCGAGCCCGTCCGCGCCCCGCTCGACCGCGCCGCGTACCAGCGTCTCGAGGTCGTCTCCGGGCTTCAGCTCGATCGGCTCGATGCCGCGTGCACGCGCCTCTTTGGCGAGCTGGAAGCGTTCGGCCTTCCCGCCGCCGGAGCGCGGATTGTAGAAAAGCACCGCTCGGCGCGGCGCCGGAGCGCTCGGCAGATCCACGTGAGCGTCAAGGGTGGCCCGCGCCGCCGCCACAGACACCAGGACGCCTGCCACCACTAACAGATCGACGAACCGCTCCCCGCCCACGAGAATTAGGACGACGGCGCCGACGAGCGCGATGCCAGCGACGATCATCCCCACTACCCGCGCGATGCCCCGCCGGCGCAGGCCGTACCAGGCGGACCCGCCGGCGATCACCACACAGGCGAGCAGAATCAGGCCACGTGGGAACTGGTTGATCGCCACCGCGACCGCGAAAACGAGTGTGGCCGCTCCCACCACCAGCGCGAAGACCGCAGCAAGTCGCCGTTTCATAGGGAGACCATACGGACGCCGCGCAGCCCGGGTCATCACGCTAAATGGGTGAGTTTGGGAAGGTGCTGGTTCGCGGAGCCGCGCTCCGAGTCGTCGATTGATGAAAGGGGCCCCGCTTCAGGTGATGGAACGGGAACGAGCTGGAGTGCAATCGGACCAAACGTTGTCTGCTCCGTTTGATTGTGATAGCTGCTTTGCTGGCCCACTTGATCGACTACGTATCGATCCTTGCCGCCCTCAGGCTGGCTCCTGCGCTGTGGCCGACAAAATGGCGTGTGATCTCGCGGTTGAGGTTCTCATCCGACCGTGTTGGTGGGGTTTGCTGTCCTGGTTGCGGGGCGGATCAGGAGAATCGCCACGCTGACCAGCAGCACCCAGGCGGGGAACAGTAGCTGGAACCACTTGTGCTCCCCGGCCGCCAGCAGCAGGGTCAGCGCGACCAGGTAGCCGAGGTAGGAGACCCAGCGCGGCAGCCCGGAGGTGCGCAGCCCGACGGTGCTGACCGAGAGCGTGAACACTGCCGCCATCCGCATGGCGTAGACCGAGATCAGCGTCTGGGTGGTGCTGCGACCGTAGGCGAACAGGTCAGGGTTGGGGTCGGATCCGGCGAGCATCCCCAGCAGGCTGGTCGAGGTGACCGCGCCGATGAACAGCATCGCCAAAAACAGCAGCCCGCTACCCAGAAAGACGGTGGAGAACAGCCGATCCTCCACCTCGCCGAGCTGCTCGCGGACCACACCGATGAACCACAAGAAGGCAATCCCGGCAAACGGAACCAGGTGCAGGCTCCACCGGATGAGGCTACGCCGCTGCGCATCTGTGTGGAGGACCTGAAGGCTGCCCTCCGACAAAGCAATACGCATCATCGTCAACGCCGTGAGGAGAAGCACCGCGAAGATGATCCCCGCAATCGCCGCCGATCGCCGGCTCCGCCACCGACGCGCAGTCAACACCGGCGCATCTACGGTCACATCCCTTCACCTCCTCAGATCTCATGACGGTGCGGGCTGAGTCTGCTCGCCTCAGCCTGTGTGCCATGTGTTCCCGCTGGCGAGTCTCGCCAAGTTACGCGCAAACGGATTGACTGGCTTGGTTCATCTAGGCAACACGAGGTGATCTCGTACGGTGCACTCTAAGCGGCGCAGCGGCCAGTGTCAGGACGTCCTCGATCGGACACTTTTGACCAGGCCAGACCTGCTCGCCAAGCTTTTGACTTTGCCAACCCGAGTGGTCAGCGCATCGCTCGCGGTGCGGCGCAGGCCGGAGCCCCCACCAGGGCCACGCGGTCGAAGGCCCCGGAGCAGCGTGACTGGCAGTCGGACCCCGCTGTTGCCCTAGGGCCGCGTATGCGAGATCATCGCCGTGCCGAATCGTGCCGATCGGCACAGGTCCAGCGAGGAGGGCAATCATGAGTGTCTACCGGGTGATCGACGTCGTCGGCACCAGCACAACGTCGTGGGAGGAGGCTGCCGCCGACGCGATCAGTACGGCGCGCCAGTCTGTCCGGGACGTTCGGATCGCCGAGGTCGTCAAGCAGGACGTTCACATCGGGGACGGCGGCGAGCTCGTCTACCGCACAAGAATTCAGCTGTCCTTCAAGTACGAGAGCGAGTCGTAAGCGCGTCAGCCGCTCCTCATCGCTCGATGCGGACTGACCTTCACAACTCGCACCCCTTCGGCTGGCCATTCGACGAGGTATACGCAGCTTTCAGGCGCGCACCACCTAGCAGGTCTCCCCGTATCTCAGGGTCGACTGCGGTCCACGCTCCGGCAGTGTTTGCGTCGCACAATTGGCCGCCGACCCTGCGGCGGCCGCTGACCCTAGGGTCGGGCCGGCAGTGATGGAGCGCGTCGGACGTGAGACACGTGACGTTCTGGGCCAAGGCGCTCTGCTGCATGCCACGCGAGGGCAACGGCGTCTGCGCGGTCGCTCACTGATGATCACGTAGATAGTCTGCGGCAACTCGCTTGGGTGCGACCATGAGCCACGCGTCGACCACGAGCTCACGCATCTCCGCCGGGTCGATCGCGTCCAGCCAAACCCGTACCCAGTTGTAACGCAGGTCGGATGCAATCGGCATGAAGAACTTCTCTGGCTGGGCTGCCACCAATGCAATGCGCTCGTCCTTGGGAAAGCCGAACCCCATCGCCCGCTCATCCCGGCTGAGCGCCACGTAGACGATCCGGCCCACTCGAAACTTGACCTGATCCCGGACAAGCGCCTCCTCCGTCCGCGGCAAGGACAACGCGAACGTCCGGATGTCATCTGAGGTGACCATCGCGCTCATACCGCCCAATGGGAGTTGCGCCGTGCTAATCGGCTGCGGACAGGGGCTACTGTCTGATCATCGCAAGCGGATAGGCGGGCGCCAATCGACACCCACTCAATGCGCTTGTGCATACCTCTGCCACATATCTACGTCCCCTGGTGCGCTAAACGCATGCGAAGCGGTCACTATCTGATGACGAAGCTGGCCAGGCTTGCATTTTGGCCTCACATCGGACCGTGTCATAGTCGGCGGCAGCTGGTGAAACGGGTGAAATAACACCATGGATGTTGGCGCGCTTTCGCTGGTCCTTGCGGCGATATTCGTGTGGGGAGTCATCTCCGCGAGAGCGACCGCCATCACGACGCCAATCTTCTTCGTCGCCATTGGCCTGCTACTCGCAGAGGGCCTCAAGCTGGTGCACCTCGGGACTGATCCCCATGCGACGAAGGTCATAGCCGAAGTCACGCTTGTCTGGGTGCTGTTTGCAGACGCCTGCCGCGTGCGATTGTCCGACCTGCGAGACGACCTTCGCTATTACGTCCGACTTCTTGCAATAGGTCTACCGCTGACAATCGCCTTGGGCGCGGCGGCGGCCGCCATCCTGCTGGGCGTCAGCCCTTGGTACGCGCTGCTTGTGGGGGCCGCCTTGGCTCCGACCGACGCTGCCCTTGGCTCAGCAGTCATGTCGGATCGGCGGGTTCCTTATCGAATTCGCCAGACGCTCAACGTGGAAAGCGGATTGAATGACGGAATCGCGACGCCCATCGTCACTGTGGCCCTAGCGGCAATCGCTGCCGAAGCCGGAATCCAGCACGAAGGTGGCAGGCATGCCTTGCTTGGTCTACTTCTCGGCGCTCTGATCGGCGCGGTTGTGGGCGCACTCGGTGGCATCCTGCTGCGATCCGCTCGCCAGCGTGGCTGGAGTTCCGAAGACTTCGCAGGCCCCGCCATCCTGGCGCTCGCGCTGCTCGCGTACATCCTCGCGGTACTCGTCGACGCGAACGGTTTCGTCGCCGCCTTCGTGGGAGGAAGCGCATTCGGTGCCTTCACTGGCAGAGGAGGTGCGAAAGAGATCTACTACGTCGAGCAGACGTGTGGTCTCGCCTCGATGATCTCCTGGCTCCTGTTCGGGGCCCTCGCGGTTCCCGACATCGCCGCGGACTGGAACTGGGGGGTCGTTCTCTATGCTCTGATGAGCCTGACGGTGATCCGCATGCTGCCAGTGGCGATCTCACTGCTCGGCGCCCGAATGGACTGGGCCACGGTGTTCTTCATTGGCTGGTTCGGCCCGCGGGGGTTGGCTTCGATTGTCTTCGCTCTGATCGCGCTCGAAGACCTCCAGCGCGTACCCGGTCCACTCGATGAGGTGGTCGCGACGATCAGCTTGACGGTACTGCTCAGCGTTGTAGTCCACGGGCTGACTGCGCAGCCGTTGGCGAGACGGTACGCAGCCACTCATCCAGCCGATCTGGAGCCGGTCGAATACCCGGAGCCGACTCTGCGCCACCTTGTCAGCCCGTCTCGGAAGGCCAAAGACCGATCGCCCTAAGCGAGCCTGCCGGCCACGTCGGCCGGGTCGAGCGCGTACCAACGCTGCCCGGCCGCGACCGAACGCGTGCCGGCATTGTTTGTGGTCGCCATCAGGACTTCTCGCTCTCGGCATCGGCGAAGGGGTCCGCCGCTGCTCCGGGCGGCGCCTGGTCTTCTAGAGTCTTTTTGATCTCTTGGAGTGTGTCTTGAGCCTGCTTGTCGATCCTGGGGTAGCGCGGGTCGATCTCGATCAAGGTGTTGGCGATCACCGCGGCGGCGGCGGTGCGGGCAAACCATTTGCGGTCGGCCGGGATCACATACCACGGCGCCCACTCGGTGCTGGTATGGCTCAGCATCTCCGAAAATGCTGTTTGGTAGTCGTCCCAATATTCCCGTTCGCGCACATCGGCTTCGGAAAACTTCCAATTGTGGTCGGCAAGATCAATCCGCCGCAGGAACCGGGTGCGCTGCTCCTCCTTGGACAGGTTCAACAACAACTTCACCACCTTGATCCCGTTGCCGGTGAGGTTGCGCTCCCACTCGTTGATCTCCCGGAAACGACGCTTCCATATTCCTGGGGCGCGGCTCTCCTTCGGTAGTCTCTGGTTGATCAGCAGCGCCGGATGCACCCGGACGACCAGCACCTCCTCGTAATAGGACCGGTTGAAGATCCCGATCTCGCCGCGCCCCGGCAGCCGCTGCGCGAACCGCCAAAAATAGTCATGATCCAGTTCCTCGCTCGACGGCACCTTGAAGCTGTGCACCGACACACCCTGCGGATTCACCCCGCTCATCACATGCCGAATCGTGCCGTCCTTACCGGCAGCATCAAGAGCTTGGAGCACAACCAGAACGCCGTGAGTGTTCTCCGCATAAAGCCGTGACTGATACTCCGCCAACAAATCAATACCGCGCGCCAGCAACTCCTTGCCCTGCTTCTTAGACCCCACACCACGCTTAAACCCAGGGTCGAAATCCTCCACCAACGACACATCGGACCCCGGCTCCACCCGAAACGGCTCCACAAACTCCGCAATCCGCTCATCGCGATCCGATGGCATCCGCAGCTCCTCTCAGCCTCAACCGACAACCGACCACCCAAATCCCCAGCGGCAGTCTCCAAAGCGGAGCCTAACGAGGCGCGTCCCGGGATTAATACCCCGACCCCACCTCGTAGGAAGGTTTCGCTCAAGGGGCCGTCGGTGCCCTCAGCCGGTCGGACCTGACCGGCGCCGTGAAGGATCGGGGCGTAGCCGGCGAGCCACCTTCGAGGTCGCCCGTCCGACGAGGGCGCCGACGGCTGCACCAACGACGATGTCACTGGGATAGTGGACGCCGGTGTAGACGCGCGAGAACATCACGACGATCGCCGCCACCCGCAGTGGGCCCTTGAGCTCGGGCATCATGTCCCCGACCGAGATGGCGAACGCGGCGGCCGATGCCGAGTGGCCGGACGGGAATGAGGTCGAGGACGGCATCGATACCCAGCGGTTCTCCGGGACGCCCATTTGCGTACGGTCCGGACGCCGCCGCCCGCCAGCCAACTTCATCGGTTGATTGACCACGAACGAGGTGACACCGATCGCGGCCACCCCGGCCACGGCGGCGCGGCGCCCTTTGGCTCCGCCGAAGAGGGCGAGCATTCCGGCAATGACGAACCACGGCTTGGAGAAGTTGGCGAATTTTGACACTTGGCGCAGGGGACGGTCCAACCGCGGTGTCGACAGATCCGCCACGGCGCGGTACGCGGCACGGTCGAGGCCGCCGAGCCGGCGGAGGACTCGCACTGCCAACGACGGCGGCGCACCTTTATGGCGAGTGCTGAGGCGGTCGGCGAGCCGTTCCTCTACCGGTTCCGGAAGGGTCGGGTTGGTCATCTGGTCACCGCCGGACGGCCTAGGACTGTCTGCCACAGCGCAACCACAGTGGGCATGGTCATGACCCGTAGCGGCGCGCGTGGCCGGTGACCGCCCCGTGGCAGCAGTGCGCGGCCGCCGGATCGTCAGCGCGCCGGGCCGGCTGACGAAGCGCAGGGGTGGCTGGAGGGTCATGGCCTCCCCATCGAGGCCGACCTCCACGGGACCCGAGGAACGCACCTCGAACTCCGACGTCGTCCACTCGCTCCAGCTGGCGAAGCGCTGAACGCGGCCGGCGGCCTCCAGTGCCGCGAGCTTCTCAGCCTCAACTGCCGTATCGACTCGCGCGAAGGCGATGCCGAGCACGCCGCTGTCGAGGCGCTCGCGAGTGCCTCCGCCGCGAAGGCGCGCTAGCTGGTACGGGTTGTTGGACACGAGCAGCAGCTGGGCGGTGACCGCTTCCTCGCCGGACGGCAGGGCGAAGCGCAGGTCGAGCGGCGTCGCCTCCGGTCCTAGCAGATCTGGCAGCATTGCTGCCGCTGTCTGCAACTTGGCGTCCCGGTAGTCGCCCGACTGGACGATCTTGGCGTACACGCCCATCGACGCGTTGTTGACGAAGACCCGTCCGTTGACCTCGGCAAGGTCCACTTTGGTGTCGACGCCGTCCTCGTACGCGTCGAGCGCGCCTGGGACGTCGTCGCGGTCGAGACCCAAATCGAGCGCGAAGTGGTTGCGGGTTCCCGCGGGCACGACCACGAACGGGATGTGCTGCTCGCTCGCGACCGAGGCGACGAGCGCCTGCGAGCCGTCGCCGCCTGCCATGCCAAGCAGATCCGCACCGCGCGCGACCGCGTCCCGGGCCAGCTGACGTAGGTCGTCGCCTGGATGCAGGACGACTGGCTCGATGCCACGTTGCCGACATAGGTCGACCAGTCTGAACCGCTCGGCTTTGCCTCCACCGGACTTCAGGTTCATCAGCAGGACGGGGTGCTGCGCCTTTGGCGCGCGCTCGAGTAGGACGGGGTGCTGCGCGTTTGGCGCGCGCTCGGCGGCGCTGGCTGCCGAGGCCGGGCTCAAGGCGTAGCTCGCCGCTCCGACCGACACTGCCGCGAGCGCTAGCCCAACCACGAGCACGATTATGCTCTCGCTCGCGATCACCACCACGGTGAATGCAAGCAGCGCGAGCGCCGCGACGACACCTGCAAGGGCACGGGTTACCCCGCGCCGAGACAAGATGTACCATGCGGCGATCACAGTGACCCCGAGCGAAACGACGCTTGCCAGCAAGACGTACCAGCGCGAGACCGCCGACACTGCCAGGTAGACCACGGCTGCAACCAGAGCTGCGAGCGCAACCGCCGCCGCGGTCCGGCGCAACATGCTCGGCTTGCCGCCCGCGACCGTCGTGGTCACGGCTCCTCCCCGGGGCTCTGCCAGGTTGCCCCTGTCTGTCGTGCGTATTCCGCGACTGCCTCGTCGAGCGTGCGGAAGAAGTGCGCGGGGTCGATCGTACGGGTGAGCTCGTACCGCTCGATCTTTTCGCGTACTGGGTCCTTCATCTCCGCGAACGACTAGCGACACACCTCGCTCGTTGAGCCAAGCGTCGAGTTCCTGCAGCATGTTGGAGGCCGTGGTATCGACATCGGTGATCGGCTCAGCGGCGATGATGAGCCAGCGGAGGTCGGGGCGCTCCTCGGCGATCTCTCGCATGGCCTCGCCGAACATCCGTGCGTTGGCAAAGATCAGCGGCGCGTCAAAGCGGTAGACGACCAGACCGGGCAGCACCTCTGCATTGGGATACCTCTCGATGTCGTGCAAACCCTCGATGCCCTCGACGCGGCCGAGCACGGCGTGGTGCGGCCACCACGTACGGCGGAAGACATTGAGAATGGACATGCCGACGGCGATGAGGATGCCCGGCAGCACGCCGAGAAAGGCAACGCCCAGCAGCGCGATGATCGACAGCCAGAACTCCATCTGCGCTGCCGCCACAGCCTCCGAGTCCCGGCTATGTCGGCCAGAGAGAGTGCGGCGGCGATGACGATAGCGCCCAACGTCGGCTGTGGTACGTACTGCATAGCCCCGGTGGCGAAGACCAGGACCAACGTGATCACCGCGGCGCCAACGATTCCCGTGATCTGGGATTTGGAGCCGGCCTGCTCCGCGACCGCCGTCCGGGATCCGCTGGTGCTCACCGGAAAGCCTTGGAAGAAGCCGGCGGCGATGTTTGCGGCACCGATGCCGATCATCTCCTGGTTGCCGCGTACCTGCTCGCCACGTCGGGCGGCGAACGCCGATGCGGTGGACATGGTGTCCGCGAGCGCGACTATCGCGATGGCGAACGCTCCGAGGAGGAGCGGCGGCACATCGCTCCAGCCGAGGCTGGGGATCGTGAAGGGTGGGAACCCTTGAGGAATCACGCCGACCGTGTCGACTCCGTGGTCCTCCAAGTCGAATGCGTTGACCGCGACGGCGGCCAGCACCACAACGATCAGGACACTCGGGAGCTTGGGCAGCAGTCGATTCAGCAGCAGGATGCCGGCGAGAGAGGCGACGCCGAGAATGGCCGCCGTCATGTTCGCCTCGCCCTGCGCAAGCCCTGACGCGAAGGCGCGTGCCTCGGCCACGAGCCCATCCGCGTCCACCGAGAACCCCAGGAGCTTGGGCAGCTGACCCACGATGATCGTGACGGCGAGCCCGTTCATGTAGCCGATCTGCGTCGGCTTTGACAACAGGTCCGCCACGAACCCGAACTTGGCCAGCCCGGCGACGACCATCACGACGCCGACGATGATCGCCAGTAGGGAGGCCAGCGCGATCGCCCGCGCAGGATCGCCGTTGGCCAGCAGGAGCGGGGCGATGGTTGCCGCGATCATCGGGCCCAGGGCGGAGTCAGGACCCAGCACCAGCACCCGTGACGGCCCGAAGACGGCGTACGCGAGGAGGCAGAGGATCGAGGTGTAGAGCCCTGTCACCGGCGGCAGTCCAGCCAAGTCGGCGTACGCCATCCCCTGCGGCACCAGCAGCGCGGAGAGAACCAGGCCGGCGACGATGTCCTTCGGCAACCATTTCCGCTGATAGGACTTGATCAGCGAGAGACCAGGCACATACGCCCGCCACCGGGGCGGTGCGACATCGGGCTGGTGGGCGAGCGCGGCCATGACGCGTCAGCGGCCCATCAGGGCGCGCTCGCCCAGCTTGCCGCGCCAGTCGTAGCCCGAGGGCGCTCCATCATGGGGCCGAGTCATCCCTGCGAAGCCTAGTGTTCGAGCAGCGCGTTGTCCGAGGGGGTTTCGACCGCGTACGAAGCGTCGCTTGGTAGGACCTCTATAGGTCGTCTTCGCGTATCACGTCAAGGTTGCGGAACGCTAGGGGTTCCTCGGAGATTTCGGCGAGGACGGCTGCGAATTCCGACGTCGCGGGGCGGCTGGAGTTCTCCATGCCCTTGTCGTAGGAGTCGAATTCGACCATCAGCAGGTATCGATCGTTGGCGTCCCGGTCCCGGCTCAGGACTGCATGATGCGGGATGCGATTGCCTTCGGTCCTGGTTATCCAGGCATCGAGGTTGGCGTTGAAATCGTCGATCCGACGGGTTTTGAACTCGATGATCTGCGCAAACTTCATGACGCTTTTGCTTCCAGCACGATGTTGAACGGTGTTTCGGCGACGCGGCGCAGTGTGGTGAACCCGCCGCCGGTGACGATCTGGCGCAGCCGAGCCTCGCCGGCCTGCGCACCCAGCGCCGTGCCCACCTCCTGAGACAGTGAACTCGGCGTGCAGAGCAGGGTCGAGAAGCCGTAGTAGGCGGCCCCGACCGGGTTGAGGTTGTCGCTCAGGTCGTCGTTGGCGAACGGTTCGATCAACATGAGCGTGCCGCCTGGCGCGAGGTGATCGTGGACATGGGCGCACGCACCGGTCGGGTCACCCATGTCGTGTAGGCAGTCGAAGAAGCAGACCAGGTCGTATTGGCCATCGAACGTCGTCGCGGCGGCGGTCTCGAAGCGGACCCGTTCGGTAAGGCCGGCGTCGGCGGCCCGCTTGCGCGCGGCGTCGACCGAGCCCTGATGGGCGTCGAAGCCGACGACGCTGGAGGCCGGGTACGCCTGGGCGAGCAGCAGGGTCGACGCGCCGTGCCCGCAGCCGACGTCGGCAATCCGGGCGCCGGCTGTGAGCTTGGCCTCGACGCCATCGAGCGCTGGTATCCATGCACTGGTCAGGTTGTTGAGGTAGCCGGGCCGGAAGAAGCGTTCACAGCCTTCGAGGACGTGCGCGTCGTGCGCGCCCCAGGAGAACCCGGTTCCGGTGCGGAACCGCTCGGCGATCGTGTCAGTCGCGTAAACGGAGCCGAGGGCGATCTCGAAAGCACCGATCACGCAGGCCGGGCTGGTCTCATCCGTGAGCGGGATGGCGTGCTCGTCGGGCAGAGAGAACCGACCGGCACCGTCGTAGGACAGGTAGCCGCGGGCCGCTTGTGCGCTTGACCACTCCCGCACGTACCGCTCAGCTGTCCCGGTGCGGCCGGCCAGTTGTTCCGGAGTAAGTGGCCCGGCTCCAGCCATTGCGCGATACAGCCCCAGCTTGTCGCCGATGACCACCATCGCGCCCCCGAGTAACGCTCCAACATCGCCGACTGCCTTCTCGACGAACTTCGTCATCTTCGTTTCGTCCATTGCCGTATTCCTTTCGGGCTTTTAAGACTTGGAGGATTGGTGGTTATCTCGATTTCCATTCATCGCGCCGATGGTGACGTCGGGTGGACACTGTGTCGTCGCGTGGCCGACAGAATTCCGAAATTGGCGACGAGCAGCGGAGTCAAATACGTCAGAGCGGCTTTGATCCAAACGACGGCGGTCGCACGGCCGCCGAGGATGACGCCGAGTTGATTCATAGCGAAGAACACGGTGCCGACGATCAACGCGATAGGCACCGTACGCTTCAGGTGCTGTGGCGCGAGGACCAGCCGGACCAGCTCACCGAGCGTCGACCAGGTTGGCGCTATCCCGTCCATCTGAACCTCCCAAATAAAGGGCTTTCGATGAACGTAGGAGCGATCCAGGACAGATACCTCCGTAGTGATACGGAAACCTGATATGCAACTTGGCTAGATGCCCAATTCCGCAGCCCTGCGGATCAGCTCGGTCTTGGAACCGACCCCCAGCTTCTCGTAGATGCTCACCATGTGGCTCTCCACAGTGCGCTTGCTGACAAACAGGTGGCTGGCAATCTCCGTCGCCGTCAGGCCTCGTGAAGCTAGCACCGCTACCTCGCGCTCACGCCGGCTCAGCGCATCCAAGCCAATGTCGGCGTGGCGCCGAGGCCGGCTCTTGCGGCCCGTCATGAAGATTTCGACCGCATCAACGATCGCGTCGACGTCGCCAAGCCATGGCCGGTGATCAGATCCTGGTAGTTCGACGTAGGTGGCCGAGGGAATGTGTTCGGCGAGGTAGCGCGCGTGACCGACGTCGATCCAGGTGTCGCCCGTCCGATGCAGGATAAGGGTCGGCTGCTCGATCGCCGGGAGCAGGTCCCGGATGTCCATCCGCATGTTCATGCGAATGACGTTCTGCGCCATGGCTGGGCTCGCCGCCGTCCGCAAATAACGCGCCCACCAGGTGCGGTGCCGCTCGTCGTCGGTCGGGCTCGGCTGACCTCCATCCCACCATTCGCCGGTAGCCCACGCCCGGTCCATCCCGGCGATGACTTCCTCAAGCTGTCGAGCCGAGGGGCCGTAAGGGTAATCGGGGCCGGCGAGGCGGCGGGCCCAGGACCCGTACAGGATCAGCGCCTCCGCCCGCTCCGAGTGATCATGCGCGAACAGCAGAGCGAGGGTCCCACCCTCGGATATTCCGAACAATGTGCTCCGGCGCATGTCGACGGCATCCATCACAGCTCGGATGTCGTCCATCCGCTGGCCCATCGTTGGAGGGCTCTCGACCGGATCGGACATGCCCGTGCCGCGCTTGTCGAAGAGGACCAGGCGCGAGAAAGCGGCCAGCCTGCCCAGGAAGTGGGCCAGCCGCGGTTCCTCCCAGGCGAGCTCCACATGCGAGACGAAGCCCGGCACCAGAATCATGTCGGTGGGTCCGTCACCAACAACTTGATACGCGATGCTGACCCGACCGCTCTTCGCGTACTGCGTCGCACGCTGCACCACTCTGCGCTCCAGCCGCGATCCGCCGTCCCCGCGACCCCAACCACTGTAGAGCCCGACACGCTCAAAGGCACAGACCAACGCCAGCATCCGCTCCCGCCAGGTGGCTGGGCTCCGGGGGACGCCGGTTGAGCACCCAATATCTCCCTCCGCAACAGCTGATCGGCGCCATCATCTGGCTGGACGTCGCGGGCCTAACTTCGTCTCTGGGGTGTGTGCTGATGTCGGGCCTCGACGTGATCGCCGCCGTGGCCACCTCCTGTCTCACCGTCTGCTGGGAGACTGAGTTGTGCCCATCAGCCGGGATTGCCGCTCGTAATCGCTCTTGTGGTCTTGGTCATCCTGGCCATCGCCGCTTCGTGGGTGGGCCGGTTGAAGGTCGAACGCTCCATTGCCACCGCGGCCGCACGTGCCGTTGTGCAACTGGCGGCGGTCGCTTTGGTGATCACCGCAGTCCTCAGTCAGCTGGCCTGGTCTTTGGTGTTCGCCACTTTCATGTTCGGTGTCGCAGTCTTCACGTCCTCGCGGCGTATCGAGGCCCCGCGGGCCTGGCCGTGGGTCGCCATCGCGATCGGCGTGCGGCGTCGTGCCCGTTCTCACGGTGATCTTCCTCTCGGGCGCAGTGCCTTGGAACGGGGCGTCTCTGGTGCCGATGGCCGGCATCATCATCGGCGGATCGATGTCGGCGCAGTCGTTGACCGGTCGACGGTGCTTCGCTGCACTCCGCGAAGAGCACGGAAGCTACGAGGCAGCGCTATCCATCGGTCTACCCCGCCCGATGGCGATCGGCGAGGTGATTGAGCGTCGACTGCCAGAAGCCCTCGTACCGGCACTGGACCAGACGCGCACCGTGGGATTGGTCACGCTGCCAGGAGCCTTTGTCGGAGTGCTGTTGGGCGGCGGGACTCCGATCCAGGCTGGCGCCGTGCAGGTCCTAGTTCTCGTTGGCCTGCTGGCCGCGGAAACCGTCACCGTAGTCGTGGCCTATCAGCTCATGAAGGCATCGCGGTTGCTCCCGCCCGATCTCCGCAGCCGCCTCATCGCGTAAACCCGAGTGGTCAGCGGCAGCGCGGAGAGATCGACACCACCCGGCGCGCGCCTGCCGCGACGCCAGCGAGGTGCCGGACTCGACGTTCCTGTCAAGCCTCAGAGCGCCGGCCCGATTAACCGGGCCGGCGCACCGGTGCCGGCAGGGCGCGCTGACGGTATCGTGTGCTAACCCATCCTCGACGCCACCCCTTGTCAGCTGTGCTTGGGGAACCTTCGCAGTTAGCTCCGCCACAGTCGTCCGACACATCGAGACTCGCTGGGGTTGGCGCTGACCATTGCAGAATGCGTCGCCGACGGATCCAAGGCGCCGACGCAGTCCAATCCGTCGGAAAATGTCGATCGAAGGGTAGATGCGATGTACGAAGCGCCATATGAACTTGGTTCGGCTGAGGATGGCTATCCGCTCCGGATCCGCGCTCGCGGTCGGTCGGTCCTCTCGAACCCGATGCTCAACCGGGGCACCGCGTTCACACCTGACGAGCGGCGGGCTTTGGGCTTGCAGGGGTTGCTGCCCAGCGGGGTGATGGGATTGGAGGGCCAGCTGCGTCGGGTGTATGCGCAGTATCGGCGGCAGTCAGACGATCTGGCCAAGAACGTCTTCCTGGCCAATATGCGTGACCGCAATGAGGTGTTGTTCTACCGGCTGCTGTCCGAACACTTGGAGGAGATGCTGCCGATTGTCTACACGCCAACGGTGGGGAAGGCGATCGAACGGTACAGCCATGAGTACCGCCGGCCGCATGGGGTGTACCTCACGGTGAACCACCCTGAGGATGTGGAGGAGTCGCTGCGCAACTACGGGCTGGCCGAGGATGATGTGGACCTGCTGGTGGCCACCGACTCAGAAGGCATTCTCGGCATCGGCGACCAGGGGGTCGGCGGCATCGAAATTGCCATTGGCAAACTGTCCGTCTACATCGCCGCGGCCGGCCTCCATCCGCGCCGGGTGATCCCGGTGGTGTTGGACATGGGCACCGACAACCTGCGGCTGCTGAACGATGAGATGTATATCGGCAACCGACATGCCCGGGTGCGGGACCAACGCTATGACGACCTAATCGATGCGTACGTCTCCGCGGCGACCAAGCTGTTCCCGCACGCATTGCTGCACTGGGAGGACTTCGGGGCGAGCAATGCTCGTCGCATCCTGAACAAGTACGCGGCGGAGGTGTGCACGTTCAACGACGACATGCAGGGGACTGCGGCGGTGGTGATGGCCGCTGCGTTCGCAGCCGTCAAGGCCGCCGGCAACCGGATGCGCGATCAGCGGGTGGTGATCTATGGAGCGGGCACTGCCGGTTGCGCGATCGCCGACATGTTGCGCGACGTCATGATCGGGGAAGGACTGTCCCAACAAGAGGCGGCGAGGAGGTTCTGGGCTCTAGACAGACCGGGGCTGCTCACCAGCGACGTACCTGACCTACGGGACTACCAACAGCCGTACGCGCGGCCCGCCGCCGAGGTTGCGGGCTGGTCGCGACAGGGCGTCGGCGACGAGCTGACCCTTGCCGACGTGGTCGCGCATGCTCAGCCGACGATGCTGATCGGGACCTCTACCCACACCGGTGCGTTCACCGAGGGCATCGTGCGGCAGCTGGCAGCCACCGTGGAACGACCGATCATCATGCCGCTGTCCAACCCGACCTCGAAGGCCGAGGCGGTTCCAGAAGATCTGATTCGATGGACCGACGGGCGAGCGCTCGTCGCCACCGGCAGCCCGTTTCCGCCGGTCAGCTATGGCGGGCATACCTACACCATCGCTCAGTCCAACAACGCGTTGGTCTTCCCCGGTCTCGGCCTCGGAGTGGCAGTCGTGGATGCGCGAGCGAGTCACCGACGGCATGATCGCCGCAGCCGCAAACGCCGTAGCGACGTTCGCTGACGCCACCAGCCCGGGTGCCGCACTGCTACCTCCCGGTGACGGACCTACGGATGGTCTCGGCCGCCGTCGCCATTGCGGTAGCCCGCGCTGCTGAGAGGAGGGCCTGGCACACAAGCCGCTCACCGACCCGGTACAGCAGGTTTACCAGGCGATGTGGCGCCCCGAGTATCCAGCCTTCGAACTGATCTGAGCTGATTCGCTGGCAGCTACCCGTCTGAGGTCCTGCCGGGTACCGTCTCGCGGCGTTTTGGCGGACCCCGTCGGTCATGGTCGTCCTCTCGAATAAATTCCTACCCGAGCTGCCGGGTCAGCGGCATGTGCCGGTTGACGTCCTTGTAGAGGAGATACCGGAAGACTCCAGGGCCGCCGGCGTAGCAGGCCTGGGGGCAGAACGCCCGCAACCACATGAAGTCGCCGGCCTGCACCTCCACCCAGTCGGTGTTGAGTCGGTAGACCGCCTTGCCCTCCAGCACGTAGAGCCCGTGCTCCATTACGTGCGTCTCCGCGAACGGGATCACCGCACCGGGCCGGAACGTGACGATGTTGACGTGCATGTCGTGGCGCAGGTCGGCCGGGTCAACGAAGCGGGAGGTCACCCAGGCGCCATCGGTGCCTGGCATCGGGATGGGTTCGACGTCATGCTCGTTGGTGACAAATGGCGGCGGCACCTCGAGGCCATCGACCTTCTGATAAGCCTTCCGGATCCAGTGGAAGCGGAGGGGGTCGGAGCCGGGGTTGCGCAGGGTCCAGCGTGCTCCTGGCGGCAAGAACGCGTAGCCGCCGCTCTCGAGCTGGTGTTCTTCGTCGCCGATCGTCAACGTCATCTGGCCCTCGACGACGAAGAGCACTGCTTCCGCCTCGGGATTGTCCTCAGGCAGGTCGCTGCCGCCGCCGGAGGATACCTCGACGATGTACTGAGAGAAGGTCTCGGCGAAGCCGGACAGCGGGCGGGCCAGCACCCAGAGCCTGGTGTCGGTCCAGTTCGGCAGATAACTGGTGACGATGTCGCTCATCGTGCCGCGCGGGATGACCGCGTACGCCTCGGTGAACATGGCGCGATCAGTCAAGAGCTGATGCTGATCGGGAAGACCGCCCTGCGGGGCGTAGTAGGTGGAGGTCATGGTGCACTCCTTGCTAAGTCGGTATTCGGCGGGAGGTGACGGGCGACGATGTGCCGTTCGTCCTGGGGTTGGCAGTGGGCCAAAGCGTCGGCACGGTGGCCTTCAGGAGGAGCCAAGTGCAACTCCTTCGGTGTCGGATCGCGGGCGGGCCAGAGCGGCCAGCTGGCTTCCGGTGAGACCGGCGCTGCGGCTGACTTCGGTCTCGCTCACTGCTCCGCACACTAGCCCGCGATACAGGTAGCGAGCCAGAGCCCGAGCGGTTGCGGGTTCGTCGAGGATCTCCGATTCCGTCTTGGACACGTAGTTCGCGAGCCGAGCCGCGGCGCGCGGCAGGCCCGCACGGTAGAACTCGAACGTCGCGATGTAGCGCGTAGGCAACTGGTGCGGGTGCATGATCCCAGCCCTGGTAGAAGCCGCGCGCCAGCGCTCGCCGCACCAACCCAGCATGCAGCCGCCAGGCGGACCGCACCGATTCCGGCGAGCCGAGCGGCAGGATGTTGGTCGAGCCGTCCGACAGGTGCACTCGGGTCCCGGCTGCGGCGACCTGCATGACCTGCTTGGCGAAGTCCGCGGCCGGGTGATCAGACGCCTGGTACTCCGCGGAGATCTGGAGCGATGCGCTGTAGTCGTAGGTGCCGTAGTGCAATGCGGTGACCCGTCCGGCGCCGGCGTGGATGGCCTCCGCCACCGATATCCCGCCCTGCGGGCCGATGATCAACTGTGGCGTTTCCACCTGGATTTCGAAGCCGAGACGACCGGCCTCGAGTTCGTACGCGCGCTCCAGCTCGTCGCAGACGGCGACCATGGCAGTTACCTGGCTGACAGTGCTGACCTTGGGAAAGGTGATCACCAGGCCAGCCGGCAGGCGGCCCAGTGTGTCGAGCAGACCGCCGAGGAACAGGTCGAGGGTACGGATTCCCCGCCGACGGGTCGGCGCCTCGAAGCACTTGAACCGCAACCCGGCGAACGACGGGGCGACGCCTGACCGCACTGCAGCCGCCAGCTGTGCGGCAGCGGCGACGCTATCGCGGTCCTCGGCCTCGTCCCCGCGATCGCCGTAACCGTCCTCGAAGTCGAGTCGCAGGTCCTCGATCGGTTCTTGGCGCAGCTTGGCCTCGACGCGTGGCGCGACCTCGACGATGAGATCATCGCTCACGCCGACGACGGCGCAGACCTGCTCCATGCCGCCGTGCTCCTCCACCGCGGCCAGAGCCGCTTGTCCCCACTCCTGCGGAAGGTCGGGGATGAACCGGTCTGCAGGCACATAGACGGTGTGCACCGGCTGGCGCCGCCCGTCGTCGCCGGGGAACGCGTCGGCCAGGAAGGCGTCGGTGCTCTCCAGGTCGCCGTCGAGACGGGCCAGAAACCGTTCGGTGAGTCCGGGCTGCGGAGTGGGCACGATCAGACAACCTGCTCGTAGGCGGGCAAGGTGAGGAAATCGGTGAAGTCGTCGTCCAGAACGAGCGAGGAGATCAGCTCCTTGGCCGGCAGGTAGTGCCGCTTGAAGGCGTCTTCGGATACCTCGGTCCGGAGCCGCTCTACCTCCTCGTCGAGAGTCCGCGCGACCAGATCTTTGGTCACCTTCTCACCGGTGTCGGCCAGCACGGTGCCGTTCTTGATCTGCTGCCACACCTGGGCTCGGGAGATCTCGGCGGTGGCGGCGTCCTCCATCAGATTGTGGATGGCCACCGCGCCGTTGCCGGAAAGCCAGACCGCCGTATAGGCCACGGCCACGTAGAGATTGTCCCGCAGCCCGGCCATGGTGTTGCTGCCCTCGGCGGAGGAGATGTCGAGCAGCTGGTCCGCTGTGACCGAGACGTCCTCGCGCTTTCGGTCGAGCTGATTGGGCCGGTTGCCGAGCACCTCGTCGAACACCTCCCGACACACCGGCACCAGGTCGGGATGCGCCACCCAGGAGCCGTCGAAGCCGTCCCTGGCCTCGCGCAGCTTGTCGGCCCGCACCTTGGCGATGGCTGCGGCATTCACCTCGGGATCCTTCCGGCTGGGAATGAAGGCAGCCATGCCGCCCATCGCGAACGCGCCCCGGCTGTGACAGGTCTTGACAAGTAGCTCGGTGTACGCGCGCATGAACGGAGCGGTCATGGTGATGTCGGACCGGTCCACCATGACGAACTCCGGGCCGGCGTCGCGGAAGTACTTGATGATGCTGAACAGGTAGTCCCAGCGGCCGGCGTTCAACCCAGAGGCGTACTCGCGCAGCTCGTAGAGGATCTCCTCCATCTCGAATGCAGCCGGGATGGTCTCGATCAGCATGGTGGCGCGGATGGTGCCGTGCGGGATGTTCAGCTCGGCTTCTGAGAAGGTGAAGATGTCGTTCCACAGTCGCGCCTCAAGGTGGCTCTCCATCTTCGGCAGATAGTAGTAAGGGCCTTGCCGGTTGTCGATCAACTGCTGGGCAAGGTGAAAGAAGTGCAGCCCGAAGTCGACCAACGCACCCACGCCGCGCTTCCCGTCGACGAGGACATGAGCTTCGTCGAGATGCCAGCCTCGTGGCCGCATGACCACGACAGCCAACGGCGTCGTCGGTGCGCAGCAGGTATTCCCGGCCGTCGACTTCGGCGGACAAGACGCCGCGCGCGGCGTCCCGAAGGTTGAGCAGGGCATCGATGACGTTGCCCCACTTGGGACAGCTGGCGTCCTCTAGGTCGGCCAGCCATACCTTCGCGCCCGAGTTGAGAGCGTTGATGGCCATCTTCGCCGGGGTGGCTGGCCCGGTCATCTCCACTCGACGGTCCTGCATCGCGGGCGGCGCGTCCGCGACCTGCCATTCCGACTCCCGGATGTGCCGCGTGTCAGGGAGGAAGTCGAGCTGGCCCTCCCGGGCCGCCTCCGCGCGGCGGATCCGGCGTGCGGCCAGCAGTTCGTCGCGCCGCCTGGCGAATGCGCCGTGGAGCTTCTCCACGAACTCCAGCGCGGCCGGAGTGAGGATCTGGTCGGCACGGTCCACGGGATGCGGGTCAGTCAGCTCGAGCGTCATCGGTTCCTCCCGGAGTATGGGTGTTGATCAGCAGTGGTGGCAGCGGTAGTGACGGTGTGCGCAACCACCCGGGCACGCGGGCTCAAGACGCTGGGGACGATGTAGCTGGCGTTGAGGACTTCGGCGGCAACACGTTCCATGACCGCCTCGGCTGCGCCGATGAAGACGTCGGCACCGACCACCTCATCATGAAAGGAGCCAGCAGAAGCTTCGCAGCTGGGGCAGCAACCGCATTTTGATTGCATGACCGGGACTTTGACGGCCACGGGTACTCCCTTTTGACTGACACCAGCTAGATCTGACTTTCGTATGTCGGATAATAGATTCTGTATGGCGGAAGGTTTTACTCGGCGCGCGTTGACTCAGGTCTAGCACCCACGAACCCGATAACGCGACCGCCGCGACCGGCGACCCACCAGCGCGGTCGATCGCTCGGATCCTCGAAGGTGGCACTCATGAAGGGAGCCTCCGGTGACTGCTATCGCATGGCCCAAGTCGCGGATCGCGCTCGCCAGGGACGTGAACTAGGCTCGCGCGCTGTGACCAACGACGACATCGCCCGCGCGATCCTGGACGGCGCTATCTACGTCGTGCTCGCGACTGCGGACACGGACGGGGTGCCGTGGGCCTCGCCGGTGTGGTTCGCAACGGAGGACTACCGGGAGCTGTACTGGGTGTCCTACCCCGGTGCGCGTCACTCAGAGAACATCGCCGTGCGGCCGCAGATCGCCATGGTCGTGTTCGACTCGACGGTTCCCGCCGGGCACCGGGCAAGGGGTTTATATGACCGCCACTGCAGAGCAGCTGACCGACGCGGCCGCGATCGAGCACGGGATCGGCGTCTTCTCGCGCGAGTCTGTGCGCCAGGGGGACAAGGAGTGGGGGCTCGACCGGGTCACCGGCGACGCGCGGCTGCGGCTTTACCGGGCGAGCGTGCACGAGTACTCGATCCTCGACCCAGACGTCCCGCTGGACGTACGCGTCGATGTCCGGCCTTGACCGGGCGGCTCCCAGCCTCCCGCTAGATGTCGGCCAGTAAGCGGCTGAGCGTTCGCCGCGATCAGTGTGACTGCTGGCCTGAGGCGCGACTCAAGGCGCGGTGCCTGCACGTGAGACACCACGGATTAGACGCAAGCCGTGCCGGGATGCCCGGCCGGACCAAGTCCACTCACCGACCGCGCGGCGCAACCACCTCGGCCAGCTCATCCGCGGTCGAGGCCAGCGCGCGGGGCGGGTCGGTGACCGGAGTGAACGCATCCGCCAGCGCCTCCAGCGCCGGCAGCGCGGCCTCGACCGCTGCGCGCTGCGCCGTCGGAAGCGACGCCAGGTGCCCAGCCAGCTCCTGGATGCCCTCGGCCCGTACGTCCTCGAGAATCTTTGCGCCGTCTGCGGTCAGGCTCACCAGAAAGGCTCTCCTGTCGGTCGGGTCGTCCCGGCGTTCGACGAAGCCGGACTCGGCGACCACGTCGAGCAGCCGGGATGCGCTGGGCACCGCGATGTTCAGCTCGTGGGCCAGGTCGCCGACCCGCAACGGGCCATGCTTGCCCAGGATGACCAGCGCCGCCAGCCGGCTCGGCGTCAGACCGTACCGGGTGGCCGGCGCGCGCAGCCCGTAGGCGAGCCGGAGCGCCGCCCTGCGCAGGCGTGCCGCGTCTGGAGCCCGTCGTTCGCTCACCGCTGCCCGCTTCGGGCGAGCTCTAACGCCGCTGGGGCTCGGCGTGGACGTATTTGCCGCCGCCCAGCGCGGAGACCAGCGCGGCCACCAGACAGGCGGCGATCGCGAAGCCGAACGCCACCGCCAGACCGTCGGCGAACGGGCCGGAGATGAGCTGCGGGAAGAAGCTACGGCCGGTCAGGTACGCGACATGGTCGGGCGGAAGATTCCCAAGCGCCGCCGGGCCGAGCAGCGACTGGATCGGGTTGTAGCCCAGCAGCGAGGCGAACAGCACCGAAACTGGCGGCAGCGCGGCCAGCCTGGCCGCCGCGGGCGCTGGAACCCCTTGGGCGACAAGGCCGCTCGAGAGCGTGTCGGGCAGCGACCGGGCCAGCCCGGTGATGATCAGGCTGAAGAAGATGCCGATGGACAACACCATTGCCGCGTTCTGGAACGTGGTGCTCATGCCAGCGCCCACGCCGCGACGGTTGGCGGGAAGGCTGTTCATGATCCCGGCCCGGTTCGGTGCAGCGAACAGTCCCATGCCGATCCCGTTCAGCAGGAGCATCGCGGCGAACTCGGGGTACGCGAAGTTCACCGGCAACACCATCAGCCCGACGAACGTGGCTGCGGCCAGCAGCATGCCGCCGGTGGCGAACCAGCGGGCGCCGAACCTGTCGGACAGCGCACCCGAGACCGGGCCGGCGATCAGGAATCCCGCGGTCAACGGCAGCATGTAGATGCCCGCCCAGAGCGGCGTGGACTCGAAGCTGTAACCGTGCTGAGGGCAGCCAGATGCCCTGCAACCAGATGATCAGGATGAACATCAGCCCGCCGCGGCCGAGCGCAGCGAGCAGGCTGGCCAGGTTGCCCGCGGTGAATGCCCGGATGCGGAACAGCTTGATCTCGAACATCGGCTCCGCGACCCTCGTCTCAACGATGCAGAAGACGGCAAGCACCACCACCCCGCCGAGCAAGCTGGCTACCACCGCCGGATTCGACCAGCCCATGGTGTGCCCGCTGGTACGGCTGGATGCCGTAGGTGATGCCGACCAGCACGGCGATCAGTCCGACCCCGAACGTAACGTTTCCCCACCAGTCCAGCCGGGCGGGCTGGCGGATGCCAGTGTCGTGCAGCCGAAGGTAGGCCCATACGGTGCCGAACAGGCCGATCGGAACCGACACCAGGAACACCAGCCGCCAGTCGATCGGGCCAAGCAGGCCACCCAGGATCAGCCCTATGAACGAGCCGGCGATCCCAGCGACCTGATTCAGTCCCAGCGCCAGGCCGCGCTGCTCGACGGGGAACACGTCGGTGATGATCGCGTTCGAGTTGGCCATCAGCATGGCGCCACCGACGCCTTGGAGGATGCGCATCACCACCAGCCACAGCACCGCGGCGGTGCCGTGCATCCAGGTTGCCGACAGCAAGATGGAGAACAAGGTGAAAACCGCGAATCCGGCGTTGTACATCTTGACCCGGCCATACATATCCCCGAGCTGGCCGAAGCTGACCACCAGCACGGCGGTCACCACCATGTAGCCCATGATCAGCCACAGCAGGTAGCCGGTGTTGCCAGGCGCGAGCGGGTCTATCTGGATGCCGCGGAAGATGTCCGGCAGCGCGATGAGCAGTATCGACGCGTTGATCGTGGCCATCAGCACCCCAAGGGTGGTGTTGGACAGCACCATCCACTTGTAGTGCGTGCTAGCGGTGTCGGCGGCGGCGCGAGCCTGCCGGCGCTGCTCGCCGTTCGCCGTGAACTGCGTCGCGATCATGAGCGCTCCGAATGACAGCCACAATAGTTACTTAACACAAACTAACATTATGCGACGCAGCCGTTGGCGCACGCAAACCTCACGAGTCCTATCTGGACGGGTCCTCGACTTACAACATGGCGGATCGGCGGGAACAGTTTGTGGTCGGCGACTCTCACTGTGCTAGCGGGCGACGAGTGGCGTGGCGCTGCGGTGTTGTCGTCGGACAGTCATGTAGAGGCGGTGGCAGGTGATCACTATTGCGGTCCAGGCAAGCCCGAGCAACCAGCCTGCCATGACGTCGGTCAGCCAGTGGTAGCCGAGAAAGACGCGGGTGAGGCCGATTGTGACGAACCACACCACGGCTAGTGCCACCGACACGATTCGCCACATCAGCGATGTGAGATGGAGCAGGAGGAGGTAGGCGACAAGGCACGCGACCACGGTGTTGTTGAGGGCGTGGCCGCTCGGGAAAGCGGGTGAGGTCTCGTACGGCGGTACTGCGTCGGCCATCGGTGGTCGTGCGCGCCCGACGAGCTCCTTGCCGACGGCCGTCATCAGCAGTGAGCCTGCCGTCCCGATCGACAGCAGCAGCAAGGGTGTGCGTGATCGCCACCGGACAGTCATGATCACGACGATCACGACGGTGATGATGGTCAGCCCGATCGCTCCCCCCATGTTGGTGACGAACTGGGCGGCGGCGACGTTTTGCGGTGTACGCAGGCTGATGGCTAGCTCGAGGACGGGTTCATCCAGGCTGGACAGGCCGTCGGCGGCTTTGATGCTGTCGTAGATTTCCTCGGCGGCCCAGGTGAGGAGGAGCGCGATGCTCGCCCCGACCGCGGCGGTGACCAGCAGGACACTCCAGGCCGAGGCGTTCCTGGAGATCCGCAGAACCAGCGTGACGAACGCGCGAGCGGGGCGGGACCAGTGGGTCAGGTCACGTTGGCCGACGTACTGCTCGGTCGCCGGTTCACCCAGTCTGCCAAGGTCGTGCAGAGATGGGTCGTCTTGACGGTTGGGCACAGGGGTGAGTTTTCCAGTCACTCACGGCTGGTTGGCGCTCGGATCTAGGGGGAAGCCGGAGAAGTGCTCGACGCGCCCGAGCTGGGTGGCTACCACGGACCGTGAATTACCCTGTCTCGCTGTGCCTGATAGCACGCTGACAGAACGTAACGGTGGTTTGCGTAGTCACAGTGGCGCGGCAACGCATAGCCGGTGTATGAAGAATCAGGCCCCGGTCGACACGTCGGGCGCAGGGCCGACGAGAGTGCGGCAGACCACGAGCGGAGAGGTTCCCACGTTGACGGTAGACGCGACCCGCGCTGGGCCAGATCGTCGCGAGACGGAGCCGCTGGACCGGCGGAAGATGAACCTGGTCTTCGCCACGATCCTGGCCGGAATGCTGTTGGCGGCCCTGGACCAGACGATCGTTTCCACAGCGTTGCCGACGATCGTCGGCGATCTCGGCGGGGCCGGTCACCTGTCGTGGGTCGTCTCCTCCTATCTGCTTGCGGACACGATCGCGACCGTCCTCGCCGGGAAGTTCGGTGACCAGTTCGGTCGCAAGCGCATCTTCCAATGGTCGGCTGCCCTGTTCGTTGTCGCGTCGGCATTCTGCGGGCTGGCCACCGGAATGACCTGGCTGATCGCGTGGCGGGCGGTCCAGGGGTTCGCCGCCGGCTTCCTGATGGTGACCGCTACGGCGGTGATCGCCGACGTCATTCCGCTGCGGGAGCGGGGGAAGTACCAAGGCGCCCTCGGGGCGGTGTTCGGTGTCACGACCGTCCTCGGGCCGCTGCTCGGCGGCCTGTTCACCGACCACCTGTCGTGGCGGTGGATCTTCTACATCAACCTGCCGATCGGCATCGCCGTGATCGCCCTCGCGGCCTTCACGATGCCGTCCTTCAAACCGTCCGGCCGACCCGCGATCGACTACCTGGGCATCGTCTTCGTGTCGCTTGGTGCGGCCGGGCTTACCCTGGCGCTGTCCTGGGGCGGGACCCAGTATCCGTGGGGATCCTCCACGATCATCTTGATGATCGTCGGGTCGTTGGTGTCCCTGGTGATCTTCGTGTTCGTGGAGCGCCGGGCGGTCGACCCGGTCCTTCCGCTGCGGTTGTTCCGTTCCTCCGTCTTCAACGTGTGCGTCGCGCTCGCCTTCATCGTGGGCTTCGCGATGCTCGGGTCGATGACGTTCCTGCCCACCTACCTGCAGTACGTGAAGGGCTCGTCGGCGACCGAGTCGGGCCTGCAGACCCTGCCGCATGGTCGCCGGCCTGCTGGTGATGTCGCTGCTGTCGGGTGCGGTCGTCAGTCGGACTGGGCGATACAAGATCTTCCCGGTGGTGGGGTCAGCCGTCATGGCGCTCGGCATGTATCTCCTGTCCCGGTTGGATGCCCAAACCCCGTACTGGCAGATGGCCGTGGCGATGCTGATCCTGGGCCTCGGGATCGGCTCGTCCATGCAGATTCTCACCATCGTCGTCCAGAGCACCGTCCGCTACGAGGATCTCGGTGTCGCCACCTCCGGGGTCACGTTCTTCCGCACTCTCGGCAGCTCCTTCGGCGCGGCGGTGTTCGGCACGGTGTACGCGAACGTGCTGAAGGACGAGCTGCCGAAGGCCATCGCCACATCGCCGGGTGTGAACCCCGCCGATGTGGCGACGCCCGAGGCGCTGCACGCCTACCCGGCCGCCCAGATCGCGCCGATCGTCGACGCGTACGCCCACGCCGTCCACGTCGTCTTCCTAGCGGCGGTGCCCGTCCCCATCGTCGCGTTCGTCCTCGCGCTGTTCCTCAAGCAGGTGCCGCTGCGCGGTACCGCCCGCGAAACAGCCTCAGACGTGGGCGAAGGCTTCGGAATGCCGGAAGGCAGCGACGCGAGCCAGCAGCTGCAACTGGCCATCGCCCGGCTGATCCAGCACAAAGGCCGCACCGAACTGCCCCGTGTCCGGGCCGGCTCGGGAGCAGCGTTCGACGCCTCCGATGCTTGGGTTGTTGGCCAGTTCTACCTCCGTACGCGCCTCGGGCGGGACGTTGGCATAGAGGAGATCAGCCGCCGCTACCACCTGCCCGCCGCGGTACTCGAACCCGCCTGCCAGAACGCCGTACTCCACGGCTACCTGCACGCTCAGGACGGGCAATTCAGACTCACCCCAGCCGGCGAGGCAGAGATGCGCAAGGTCGTCACAGCCATGCGGACCTGGCTCGCCGACGAGCTCGCGGATTGGGAAGCCGACGACCAGGAGCTCGCCGCGGCCCTGGGCGACCTCGCAACCAAGTTCGTCGAGCAGGAGCCAGATCTCAGCCGCGAGCCGGTCGCAGCACTAGTCGGCGGCCCCGTCAGCTAGCCGTCCGTTCCCTGCCGCTGGAAGTTCAATGTCCTGATCCGTTGCCTAGCACTAGGAACTTGCGCCGACGTCGCCCACATCCCCTTCTCGGTGGCAGCGGGCCAGGAAGGGTCGGTGGCTTGGTCGATCCTCGCCAGTGCGATCGAAGCGATCGGATGGATGGTTCTTGATCAACGCCTGGTTGAAGGGAGTGATGCCGAATCTTGGGACCTTAGGTAGCTTTCGGACGCTTACGCGCTCGGATCGGCAGCCGTTGTTGACGGCGGCGCTGGTTTTTGACGGCAGTGCTTGTTTTGACGGCGGTGCTTGTTTTGACGGCAATGCTTGTTTTGACGGCACGGCTGTGGCGAGCTTGTGCGCATCAGGCTTGGGCATGGCTCGGGACGGCGAAGGGATCGAACAGTTCTGTGCCACAGCCCGCGCACACGCGGTCCGTCGCGGGCGTCACGCCGTCGCATTGCTGGCAGAAGATGACGCGTTGGCGTGGCGTGGTCGTTTCCCATAGCCCAGCGAAGTGGCTGTAGGCCCAGCGTTGGCGGTAGAGCTCGCGCATCGCCGCTTGGTGCTGATCGCTGGAGAAGAACGCATGGGCGTCGGCCGCGGTACGCCAGAGCGCGATCAAGGTGCCGTGCGGTCCATCAGCGAAGCTGAAGCGGCGGATGAATCCGGGTGCCTGCGTCAACTGCTCGAAGAGCTCGGTGGCCTTCAGCCAGAAGCGCGGCGGCGCCTTGTTTATCGACGAAAGTTCCTTGCAGGATAAGCAGCGCACCCGCCGCTTCTGGTCCGAGGTGGCGCTCGAGTCCTTGTTGCGTGGTGAGTATGGTCGGGACGCTGCGTACGCCTTCGATGGCGGTGATTTTGGCGATGACCTCTGCCGGGGGCGACATTGTAAGCAGCTCGAGCATGGCGAGCCCTTCTCTAATTATCCGACACAACGTCGGATAAATACGAATACTGTAGGATGAACTAGTGACCGAGGTCAAGGACAAGCGCAGGTACTCCTCCACCGTGCGCGAGGAGCAGGCGGCCCGCACCCGGATGCGCATCCTCGACGCGGCATCTGAGCTTTTCCTCGAGCGCGGCTACGCGCTTACTACGATGAAGGACCTCGCTGCGCGGGCCGACGTGGCACGCGACACAGTTCATGCGATCTTCGGCAGCAAACCACGGGTGCTGACCGCCCTCATCGACCTTCGCCTGGTGCCCGACGGCACAGTCACCAACGTCACGCAACGACTCGACGCCCAAGCCATCAAAGACGAAGTTGATCAACGCAAGCAACTTGAGCTGTTCGCGAAATTCATCGCCGGCGTCTCCACCGAGCTCCGACCGCTCGCCGAGATCCTGCGCACGGCATCAGCAGTCGAGCCCGAGATGGCGAAGGTGTTCGAGGAGATGAATCGCTTTCGCATGAACAACATGCGGACGTATGCAAAGTGGATCGCGGCCCGCGGACCACTGCGCGTCAGCACACGACGAGCCGGTGAGATCATCTGGGCCCTTGCCAGTCCTGACGTTGCCCGCATGCTCTGCGATGAGATCGGCTGGACCGAGTCGCAGCACGCGCGTTGGCTCGCCGACACCCTCATCCGGACATTGCTCCCAGGCGAAGATCAACAAGATCGACGCGGCCTGGCGCCCAGTACACGGTCATGACGCAATGCCGACTGGTGGAAGAGCCTGATCGCCGGGGAGCTCGTTGGGGCAGCGAGAACTGCCAGGAATGTACCTAATACGGTGCTTCGCCCGCACCTGACCGCTTCATATACATAGTCCGCTCCGTACACCCTAATTGACGACATGTGCTGACCGGCGCTCCGGATGATCGTGTATGGATGTGTGGAGCAGGTTCCCGCCCGTTCGCGTTCTGGGCCGACGCTGTCGGCCGCGAATCCGGCTTCGCCCAGTCGTTGCCGTTCTTCAGTGTCCGCAGGCGGATCGGCTTATGGCATAGGTAGCCGGTGAGCATTCGCCCGGAATGTCTCAGTGGAGTGCTCCGACGCCGGGCATCAGTGGTGCTGACGCTCGATGAGTCTCCGTTAACGTACGTGCGCTCCGCACGGATCGGCAGCATCATGGAGACCCATCCGCGTAAATTCCTTAGAGCGGTCAAACCGGAATGGGCCGCCCGTTATGGCCGTCAGACTTCGCAAGCTCACCCCCGCGGACTAGCGTCTATCTGTGTCTGTTGCTGCGACCGACGCACGGGCTGCTCACGCCGCGGGCGTGCAGCGGCTTCTCGCGAGCTATCGGTCCATCCCTGAAAACGCAACCGTTCGATTGGCCAAACCCACGTCGAACCTGTTCCGAGCGCGGGCCAAGAACACTGTCAAGGGCCTGGACACATCGGGGTTGACGGGCGTCATCGCGGTCGACCCCGAGGCCCGGACCATGGATGTGGCCGGGATGTGCACGTACGAGGACCTCGTCGCTGCCGCGCTTCCTTACGGGCTGGCGCCGCTGGTGGTGCCGCAGCTGAAAACGATCACGCTCGGCGGGGCCGTCACCGGGCTCGGCATCGAGTCCACGTCGTTTCGCAACGGCCTTCCGCACGAGTCGGTGCTGGAGATGGACATCTTGACCGGCACTGGCGACGTGCTCACCGCGTCGCCCGACCAACACGGCGAGCTCTTCCGTGCGTTCCCGAATTCCTATGGCACGCTCGGCTATTCGGTTCGTCTCAAGATCGAGCTGGAACCCGTCAAACCGTTCGTCGCGCTCAGGCATCTACGTTTCGGATCGCTGCACAACATGGTCGCCACGATGGACCGCATCATCGAGACCGGCGGCCTGGACGGTGCTCCCATCGACTACCTCGACGGCGTGGTGTTCAGCGCCGATGAAAGCTACCTGTGCGTCGGCGTTCAGACGTCGACCCCCGGGCCGGTCAGCGACTACACCGGCCAGCAGATCTACTACCGCTCCATCCAGCACGATGACGGCGAGAAGCATGACCGGCTCACCGTTCACGACTACCTCTGGCGGTGGGACACCGACTGGTTCTGGTGTTCGCGGGCGTTCGGCGTGCAGGACCCGCGCATCCGCCGGCTCTGGCCGCGGCGTTACCGGCGCAGCAGCTTCTACTGGAAGCTCATCGGCTTCGACCAGCGGTTCAACATCGCCAACCGCATCGAAAAGCTCAACGGCCGTCCACCCCGCGAGCGCGTCATCCAAGACGTCGAGCTGCCGATCGAACGCACCGTCGAGTTCCTGGACTGGTTCTTGGACAACGTGCCCATCGAGCCGCTCTGGTTGTGCCCCCTGCGTCTGCGCGCCGACGGCGAGTGGCCGCTGTATCCCCTCCGCCCGCACCGCACCTACGTCAACGTCGGCTTCTGGTCGTCGGTGCCGGTCGGTCCCGACTGGCCGTTCGAGGAAGGTCACACCAACAAGCTGATCGAGCGCGCGGTCAGCGAGTTGGATGGACAGAAGTCGCTGTATTCCGACGCGTTCTACTCTCCCGACGAGTTTGATGAACTTTACGGCGGTGAGACCTACAAGACGGTGAAGAAAACCTACGATCCCGACTCACGTCTGCTGGATCTGTATGCGAAGGCGGTGCAACGACGATGACCACATTCAGGGAGAACACAGCACAGGCGGCGCCGGCCCGGAAGCTCACACTGGCCGAGATCCTCGAGGTCTTCGCCGCCGGCCAACTGCCGATCAAATTCTCGGCGTACGACGGCAGTACGGCAGGACCCGACGATGCCGAGCTCGGTTTGGACCTGCTGACCCCGCGCGGCACCACGTATCTGGCCACCGCACCCGGAGATCTGGGGCTGGCCCGCGCCTACGTCTCCGGCGACCTCGAACTGCATGGTGTGCACCCGGGGGATCCCTACGAGTTGCTCAAGGCGCTGGCCGAGAAGATGGACTTCCGGCGGCCGCCGGCGCGCGTGCTCGCCAACATCGTCCGGTCGATCGGGTTGGAGCACCTCAAGCCCATCGCACCGCCGCCGCAGGAGGCGCCGCCCCGCTGGCGACGCATCGCAGAAGGCTTGCGCCACAGTCGGACCCGTGACGCGGAGGCCATCCACTACCACTACGACGTGTCCAACACGTTCTACGAGTGGATTCTTGGCCCGTCGATGACCTACACCTGCGCCTGCTACCCGCACCCCGACGCGACGCTGGACGAGGCGCAGGAGAACAAGCACCGGCTGGTGTTCGAGAAGCTACGCCTGAAGCCGGGCGACCGGTTGCTCGACGTCGGTTGCGGCTGGGGCGGCATGGTCCGCTACGCCGCCCGGCACGGAGTGAAGGCCATCGGGGTCACGCTTTCGAAGGAGCAGGCGGCGTGGGGGCAGATCAAGATCGCCGACGAAGGCCTGGCGGACCTGGCCGAGGTCCGCTACGGCGACTACCGCGACGTGCCAGAATCCGGCTTCGACGCGGTGTCCTCGATCGGGCTGACCGAGCACATCGGCGTCGCCAACTATCCCGCCTACTTCCGGTTCCTGAAGTCCAAGTTGCGCACCGGCGCGCTGCTGCTCAACCACTGCATCACGCGCCCGAACAACCGGGGCAGGCCGTCGGCGGGTGGATTCATCGACCGCTACGTCTTCCCGGACGGCGAGCTGACCGGCTCTGGCCGCATTATCACCGAGGCCCAGAATGTCGGTTTGGAGGTGGTGCACGAAGAGAACTTGCGCCACCACTACGCGCTGACGCTGCGCGATTGGTGCCGCAACCTCGTCGACCACTGGGACGAAGCGGTCGAAGAGGTCGGGCTCCCGACCGCCAAGGTGTGGGGCCTTTACATGGCCGGGTCACGGCTGGGCTTCGAGGCGAATGTCGTTCAGCTTCACCAAGTTTTGGCGGTCAAGCTCGACTCCCAAGGAGGCGATGGTGGTCTTCCACTGCGGCCGTGGTGGACGCCCTAGGGCGCAAACGTATATGCCGTACACACGCTGACCACGCTGCCGGTGCAGCACTCCGGCGGGACCGCCGGTGAAACCGGGCGGTGGCCGATGAGGCGCCCATCGGTCTCGACCTGGCGAAGCTACGATGACTTAACCGAGGCAGGCGTAAGGAGCGATCGATGCCACGGTGGACGCAGATGGAGCTGCTGACCGAGCTGGAGCCGGTCGTCGGGCGCGAGTTGGATCGCCACCTCAGGTCGGCCCGCGAGTGGTTTCCCCACGAGTACGTGCCGTGGAGCGATGGCCGCAATTTCGACGGCGTGCTGGACGGCGACGCGTGGGATCCATCGCAATCTCGAGTGAGTGAGGTCGCCCGCACAGCGCTCGTGGTCAACCTCCTCACCGAGGACAACCTGCCGAGCTACCACCGCGACATCTACGAGTCGTTCGGCACCGACGGGGCCTGGGGAACGTGGATCGGTCGCTGGACCGCCGAGGAGGGCCGGCACGGAATCGCGATCCGCGATTACCTGCTGACGACGCGCGCCGTCGACCCGGTAACCCTTGAACGCGAACGCATGGTGCACATGACGCAGGGCTTTGCCAGCCAGTACGACCTGGACATGCTGCACACCGTGGCGTATGTCTCCTTCCAGGAGCTGGCGACCCGTATCTCCCATCGCAACACCGGCCGCTACACCAAGGATCCAGTGTGTGAGCAGCTGCTCTCGCGAATCGCGCAGGATGAGAACCTGCACATGGTCTTCTACCGGAACCTGCTCCAAGCGGCGCTCGAGCTCGCTCCCAATGAGACGATGCAGGCGATCTGGGACGTCGTCCGCACATTCCAGATGCCCGGTAACACCATTGAGGGCTTCACTCGCCGGTCGGTGCAGATCGCCATGGCCGGCATCTACGATCTGCGGATCCACCGGGACGAGGTGCTCGCTCCGATCCTGCGCTCCTGGGACGTCTGGGATCGCGTCGGGCTGTCCGGCGAGGGGGAGCAGGCGCGCGAGCAGCTCGGCAGCTACTTCGAGGAGCTGGATCGGCAAGCGGGCCGGTTCGAGGAGAGACGCGCCGCGCGTCAGGCTCGCGCGGAAGCAACACAGGTGAAGCCAACGTAACGCCGAAGTTTCGGGTCCGCTTACACCGTTGTCAGAACCTCAGCACGCTCCAGTGGTGTGAGGTTCTGACAGCTCCGAGGGAAGGACAAAGTGTCGGAGTCAGCCGCGGCCCTCGCCCGGACCATCGCCGCCGGCGCCGGACCGGACGCAAGCCCGCGCGACGATCAGCTGCGGGCTGTTGAGGAGCTAGTGGAGCGTCGGAGCCGGGTGCTGGTAGTCCAGGCGACCGGCTGGGGCAAGTCGGCGGTGTACTGGGCGGCCACGGCGGCCCTGCGCGAGCTGGGTATCGGGCCGACGCTGGTCGTGTCGCCGCTGCTGGCGCTCATGCGTGACCAGATCGCCGCCGCCTCGCGGGCCGGGCTACGGGCGGCGACCATCAACTCCTCCAACGTCGACGAGTGGTCGGGGGTGCTCGACGACCTGGGCTCCGGGAGGCTCGACGTGCTGCTCATTTCCCCGGAGCGTCTCGCCAATCCCGGCTTCGCCACCCAGCTGCCGGCCCTGCTCAGCGAGTGCGGCCTGTTGGTGATCGATGAGGCCCATTGCGTGTCGGACTGGGGCTTCGACTTTCGGCCCGACTACCAGCGGCTCACGCGTACCCTGCTGCAATTGGCGCCGGACACACCCGTGCTGGCCACCACCGCCACGGCCAACCAACGCGTCACGCTGGACGTGGCGGCCCAGCTCGGAGCGGAGACCGTCACGCTGCGCGGCTCGCTGGCCCGGGCCTCGCTCCGGCTTGCCGTGGTGCCTGGGCTCAGCGCTCTGGAGGGGTACGCCTGGGTGGCGGAGGCGCTGCGAACGCTGCTGGGCTCCGGCATCGTCTATGTGCTGACGGTGGCTGAGACCGAGCGCCTCACGGCATTCCTTGTCGACCAGCAACTGGACGTGGCGGCCTACTCGGGTCAGAGCGACAATCGCGAGGCCCTCGAGGACCGGCTGCGCCGCAACGAGATCAAGGCGCTGGTGTCGACCTCAGCGCTGGGAATGGGCTACGACAAGCCCGACCTTGCCTTCTGCATCCACCTGGGCTCGCCGGCGTCGCCGGTGGCCTACTACCAGCAGGTCGGCCGGGCCGGGCGCGCACTGGACGACGCCATCGCGGTCCTGGTTCCCGGACCGGCCGACGAGCGGATCTGGGAGTACTTCGCGACGTCCGGAATCCCGACCGACGAGCAAGTTGAACGCATCCTGGACGCGCTCGGCGAAGGCCCGCACTCGCTCGGCGGTGTCGAGGCGGCCACCGGTATCCGCCGAGGCCGGCTGGAGACGCTGCTCAAGATCCTGGCGGTGGATGAGGTGGTGACCAAGTCCCGTGATGGGTGGGCGACGACGGGCCGCGCGTGGTACTTCGACGAGCAGAAGTGGTCGGACCTGCGCCGCGTCCGCGCCGCGGAGGCCGACCTGATGCGCCGGTACGCACACGGCGAGGGCTGCTTGATGGAGTTTCTGCAGCGCGCCTTGGACGACCCGGATCCGCGGCCGTGCGGACGCTGCTCGGTGTGCGACGGGCGCCTGCCGGCGCCAGGCGCGCGCCCTAGCTCGGAGCTGGTAGAGGCCGCAAGGCGGTTCCTCCGCGGGCGCGATGTGGTGATCGAGCCGCGGAAGCTCTGGGTCAGCGGCTTAGCCGGTCGCAAGGGCAAGATCGCAGGCGTGGCGCCCGGCCGCGCGCTGGCTTTCGCCGATGACCCGGCGTGGGGCGACGTCTTGCGCGTGCTCTGGCAGCGGGACGCGCCGGCGTCCCCGGAGGTGCTGGACGGGCTGGTCCAGGTGCTGGTGCGCTGGTCGGCGAACTGGGAACGGCCGGTCGCCGTGGTGGCCATGCCGTCACGGCGGTTCCCGGTGCTGGTCGGCTCCCTCGCCGAGCAAGTGGCGCGGATCGGCCGGCTGCCGCTGGTTGACGCGCTGGCGGTGAGCGGGCCGCCGCCGACGGCCGAGGCGGCCTCAGCGGTTCGGGCGCGGGACCTGCTGGCCCGCACCAGCGTGCGCTACGGGGTGAGCTTCGACGGGCCGGTGCTGCTGGTGGACGACACGGTACGGACGCGGTGGACAATCACGGTTGCATCGACGCTGCTGGCCGAGGCCGGTGCGAGCCACGTGATGCCGCTCGCCGTCCACCTGCTCCCCTGAGCGCAACACGGGGGAGGTGAGCGATGCATCGGTCGGGGTCGTCGGGCCCGGCCAGTTCGGGCAGATGGTGACGAACACCGTGCGTAAACCGCGGCGGGCCAACTCCAGCAGCGCGCCGCATGGTCGGTGGATCAGGTCGGCTTCGAACCCGGGCACCATCGCCAAGCGCATTGAACAGCCACTGGCCGACCGGGTCGTTCGGGGCATGATCGACCCGCCCAGACTCAGCCGGACGTTCTTAGCGGTCAGCTCTGCAAGGCGTCGCCGGCATCCGGCAGCGAGCGGGCCAACCGGCGCAGTTTGATCACGGGTCTAGGCGGCGTGCGCCCAGGCCTGGAAGGCGTCGATCGCCTCCGGAGACCCGGTTACCGCGATCTGCGCCGGACCGCGTCGTCCGCTGACCCACAACGCCAGCTCGACCGGCTCGCCGGTCAGCGTCACGCCGTCACCAGCCTTCACAACACGGCTCTTGCCCTTCGGCGTCGCCAGGCGAACGCCGACCGGCGACTTGCGCAGCCCGAGCTTGGCCAACAGCCCGAGCTGATGCCAGACAGCGTCCTGTTCCGCCTCGGACAGCTTCCTCGGCCCGGCCGGTTTGGCGCCGGCGCGCCGGATGTCCTCGTGGTGAATGAGGTACTCGACGAAGTTGAGCCTGTCCGCCGCCCAGCTCATCGGCGACCAGCGCGGAGCGCCCTGGGTGAACCGGTCGATCAGGGCCTCGTAGCCCTGCGGAGTCCTTGCCTGGCTCGTGAGCTTGTTGAGTCCGGGCTCCTGCCCCGGCGGCTTCCGCGCGACCGAGTCCACGATCCTCGCGACAGGGCGCTGCTCGCGCTGCGTCAGGTGGGCGAGCAGCCGGCGCACGTTCCAGCCCTCGCACAGCGTCGGGGCGTCGGGGTCGGTGCTGCGGAAGGTCTCTACCAACGAGTCCTGCTCCTGCATGACCCAGCTCATCTGCGATCCTCCCCTTCGGCACCGGCGCAAACACTGCCGTCCATCCGCAGCATAAGGGCGAGTCGCCTCGTGGTCCCGGGTCGCTCGCCTCCCCGGAACGGTGTCACCAATGCCTTGTGGGGTCAGGTGATATCGATGCCCGGGATGTGAAAGCCCAGGAGGCGGCAAAGCGCTGCGCCGAGTATGAACGGCCACAGGAGTACCGCCAGTATCGATAAGAGAATGCCTGAGAGGCTGGAGAGGTGGATGTTGTTGGTCAGCAGCGCCACGATGATGCCAACAACTATGTACCCCGAGGGCCAATACCAGTGCCTGCGGAACCACATACGATCAAGCGCCTTTCGGACGAGCACTAGGGACGGTCGCATTAATAGTGGCTTGAGCGACCGACCTATATGTACGCATTGCTGAAGTTTTGGCTGCCCGGGTAGAGCGAGTACGTCAGGCGTGGATGGGGAGGTCCCACGTTCCGGCATACTCCCCGACCTGTTCCACCGTAGGAGCGTTTGAACCAGGTGTAGCCGGCTCGTTTGTGGTCTGGGTCGTCCGTGGGCGCGATGCCCCATGCCTCAGCCGGGGCAGAGCGGCGACGCCGAGTGCTGCTCAGATAACGGCCCGCAATGCCGTTCCGCCTGGCTTGCGCCGGCACTATTCAGTGTTACTATGTACCGGTAGTCAGTAACGCTGAGTAGTTGGAGGAGGGGTGTTCATGGGCAAGCAGATGACGGAGATGCTCAAGGGCACGCTGGAGGGCATCGTCCTCGCGATCCTGTCCGTGCCGGCCCGCGTATGGCTACGAGATCACGGCATGGCTGCGGGAGCAGGGCTTCTCCGACATCGCCGAAGGCACCGTCTACGCCCTGCTCGTCAGGATCGAGCAGCGGGGCCTCGTCGACGTGGAGAAGATCCCGTCCGAGAAGGGGCCGCCACGCAAGGTGTACTCGCTCAACGCTCAGGGACGGGAATATCTCGAAGAGTTCTGGAGGACGTGGAGCTTCCTCACGGAACGGCTCGAACAGCTCCACGAAGGAGGGAGATAGACATGGCCGCAGGGTGATCGAACAGTTCACAGGGTCGCTCGAGCAAAAGAAGCGCTGGCGGCAATACAAGGCGCGCACCAGACAGCTTCCCGAGAACTATCGCACGGCGATCGATGCGCTGGAGCGATACCTGATGTACTTCGGGGCGAACGGACGGCGACAACCCGGTCTCGATGTTCGAGGACCTTGCCGATCTGTTCGAGCAGAGCGCGGCGGACCGAACGCCGATACGCGAGATCGTCGGCGAGGACCCCGTGGAGTTCGCCGAGACCTTTGTTCAGAACTACTCGGGGGGTCAGTGGATCACCGGAGCGCGAACGGCTGACAACGCCATCGAGCACGCCGAAGGAGAAGACACCGGAAAGGAAGAAGGGCCGATCTGATGACAACACAGCACGAGCCCAGGCGATCCAGGTGAAGGGTCTGGTGAAGTCGTACAAGAAGCTGGAGGTGCTGCGCGGCGTGGACTTCGACGTGGCGCGGGGCAGCATTTTCGCCTTGCTCGGCTCGAACGGGGCGGGCAAGACCACGGTCGTGAAGATCCTGTCAACGCTGCTCAAGGCCGATGCGGGGACTGCCAGCGTCAACGGCTTCGATGTTGCCACGCAGGCTGCGGACGTGCGGGAGTCCATCAGCCTCACCGGACAGTTCGCGGCCGTCGACGAAATCCTCAGTGGGCGGGAGAACCTCGTGCTGGTCGCCCGGTTGCGGCACCTCAAGGACCCGGGCACGATCGCGGATGAGCTGCTCGAGCGCTTCGCGCTGACCGACGCGGCCGCGCGGAAGGTGTCGACGTATTCGGGTGGCATGCGCCGCCGCCTCGACATCGCGATGAGCCTCATCGGGAATCCGGAGGTCATCTTCCTCGACGAGCCGACGACCGGGCTCGACCCTCAGGCGCGCATCGAGGTGTGGCAGGCCGTCAAGGAACTCGCCGAGCACGGCACGACGGTGCTGCTCACGACGCAGTATCTGGACGAGGCCGAACAACTCGCCGACCGGATCGCGATCCTCCACGAGGGTCGGATCATCGTGAACGGCACCCTCACCGAGCTCAAGCAGCTGCTTCCGCCCGCCAAGGTCGAATACGTCGAGAAGCAGCCGACCCTCGAGGACGTCTTCTTCGCCATCGTCGGTGACGACGGCAACGACGGCGACGCGCCGGCAATGACCGCAGCGTCGGCACAGTCGAGTAAGGAACAACGATGACCATGCATTTCTTCGGCGACACCGCCGTCCTGCAGGGACGATCCCTGCGCCACATCACGCGCAGCCCGGACACCATCATCACGACCACGGTCATGCCGATCGCCTTCATGCTGCTGTTCGTCTTCGTGTTCGGCGGCGCGATCAACTCAGGGTCGGATTCGTATGTGAGCTACCTGCTGCCCGGCATTCTGCTCATCACGATTGCTTCGGGCGTCTCCTACACCGCATTCCGGCTCTTCCTGGATATGAAGAGCGGCATCTTCGAGCGATTCCAGTCGATGCCGATCGCACGGTCGTCCGTGCTGTGGGCGCACGTGGGGACCTCGCTGGTCGCCAATTTGACCTCGCTCGTGGTCGTCGTGCTCGTCGCCCTCCTCATGGGCTTCCGCTCGGGGGCGGGTGTGCTGGCGTGGCTCGCAGTCGCCGGCATCCTGATCCTGTTCACCCTGGCGTTGACCTGGCTCGCCGTAATCCCCGGTCTCTCCGCGAAGTCCGCGGACGGCGCGATCGCGTTCTCCTACCCGCTCATCTTCCTGCCGTTCATCAGCTCGGCATTTGTGCCCACCGACACCATGCCCGGCCCAGTGCGCGCCTTCGCCGAGTACCAGCCGGTGACGGCGATCGTTGACGCGATCCGCGACCTATTCACGGCTCAGCCGGTCGGCACGGACATCTGGATCGCCCTTGCCTGGTGTGTCGGCATCCTCATCGTCGCGTATATCTTCGCCATGGTCAGTTACCGCCGCCGGATCTCCTAGCCGTGTTGCTAGCCTCAAGCGCGCGACGACCTAACGCTTGGAGAATGTGGGCATCGTGGTCGACGACCTCGCGGCCGCGACGACGTTCTTCGTCGAGGTCGGACTCAATGTGCTGGTCGCACTCGCCGTACTTGGCCTGATCATCGTGGTCACCAAGGTCGTCCTGACGCACTGATCAGGTTACGACCAGCGGAACTCCATCGCGTCCTGGTGCTTGTCGGTGTCCCGCATGGCGTCGAGGACTCCCATGTCGGCGGCCGAGATCTCGAAGTCGAGTTCGGCGTTCTGCTGGATGTGCGCGGTCTTGGTCGCCTTGGGCAACACGACCGCACCCTTTTGTAATAGGTAGCGGATGCACAGCTGTGGTGCGCTGACGCCGTAGCGGGCCGCGAGGTCGCCGATCTCGGGATGGTTGACGATGAGGCCGTGCGCGAAGGGCGAGTAGGCCTCGACGACGATGTCGTGCTCGGCACACGTCTGAACGGTGTCGGACGGGTCGAGTCCGATGAACCAGCGGATCTGGTTGACCATGGGCTTGGTCTGGCACGCCGGGAGCAGGCTGTCGAGGTCCTCGGGCCCGAAGTTCGACACGCCGATGGCCTTGACCCGACCGCTGGCCAGGAACTCCTCCATCGCCTTCCAGATCTGCTGGTTCTCCTCCCGGCAGTCCTTGCCGATCTCGTCCCACGGCCACGGCGCGTGTATGAGGTAGAGGTCGAGGTAGTCGAGGCCGATCTCGCCCATGGTGGTCCCGAACTCCTCGAGCGCCTTGTCGTAGTCCTTCGCCTCGGCCGGCAACTTCGAGGTGACATAGATCTCCTCGCGCGGAATGCCCGAGTCGCGCACCGCCCGGCCGACCGACGCCTCGTTGTCGTAGGCCCGGGCAGTGTCGATGTGGCGGTAGCCCAACCGCAGGGCGTCAGCCACGGCGTTGTAGCACTCGTCGCCCTCCTTGAGCAGCCACGTGCCGAACCCGATCTTGGGAATCTGATCTCCGTTGCTGAGGGCGTAGGTCTCGATCAGCACACTCATTCGATGCTCCAATTCTTGCTAGGGATTCACTGGGCAGCCTAGACACGACGTGAGGAACGCTGGAGGGGGCGGTGCAGTCTCGTTCGAGCACTTGTGCCCGGCGGGCGTCGAAAGCGCCGGATGAAGGCGCTGCCCGCGCAGGTCGGCGCAGAAACGACCGATCAGCTTCGGAGAAGCCGCCGCGGTGGCGGCTGCCTAGCATGAGGGTCTACCGATCAAGACTCGAAGGTGAGGAAACCTGCAATGAATGACACGCAGAAGTCGGCCGAGAGCAACGCGGCGACCGAGAAGAAGTACGACGGATTCACGGACGAGGAACGGGGCGCGATGAAGGAGCGCGCCAAGGAGCTGAAGGCCGATGCGCGCCGCGGCCCGCGCGAGAAGAAGGCGGACGAGGAGAGCGCAGTGCTCGCGAAGATCGCCGAGATGACGGAATCGGATCGCGCCATGGCCGAGCGGCTCCATGCCGTTATCAAAGCCAGCGCGCCAGACCTCTCGCCGAAACTCTGGTACGGGATGCCCGCGTATGCCAAGGACGGCAAGGTCGTCTGCTTCTTCCAACCCGCACAGAAGTTCAACGCGAGGTATGCGACGTTCGGCTTCAACGACACGGCGAACCTCGACGAAGGCGCCATGTGGCCGACCGCCTTCGCCCTGACGGAGCTGACCGCTGCCGACGAGGCAAGGATCGCCGCACTTGTGAAGAAAGCGGTGAGCTAAAGATTGAGCCAGGTCGGGTCGTAGCGCCGACGGCGCGAACAACTAGCCCATCGCGAACGACCACTGACCGCCAACGCATGACGAGAGATGATCATGGAACTGCGACCTCTCAGCCCGACCGAAAAGCACAAAGAGGTCTTCGCCGGCTGACTCCCGGCCTATCTGATCAGCCTGTCAGCCGGCGCAGCACGAAGGGCTCGCCGGGCGCCAGGAGCTGGATGCGTTCCGGGTTCTCGACCCGGTCCGGCAATGAGTCCGGGTCGGCGTTGAACGGCGGGAAGTCGGGAGCATCCACGCAGCCCCAGTGGTACAGCAGCAACGGGGTGTGCGGGTAGGCGTTCGCCATCTCGATTGCGCCGTCGAGCCCGAAGTGCCACTCGCTGTCGGAGAAGTCGAACAACATGGCATCGGCGGTGGGCATGCGCAGGTGATGGTCGGGGATGAGCCGTGAATCGCCGGGCGCCCAGATGGTGCCGTCCGGGGTTTCGATCCAGAATCCGCAGGCAGTCCTCCGGCTCGAAGATGCGGTCGCTGGCGCCCGGGGATGCGTTCTGCCAGGCGTGGTCGGCGGGCGTGACCTCCACGCTGACCGGTCCGATCGCGAAATGCTCGCCGATGTCGTGACCGTACGCCGGGAAGCCTTCCTGTTTCATCAGCGAAGCCACGTATTGCGTCGAGTGGTACTCACCGGTGACCCCGGCAAGATCACGACAGGTGGGGACGCTGTAGTGGTCGTTGTCGCTGTGCGTGACCAGCACGGCATCCAGCCTCGGCACGTCGGCGGCGGCGATCGGGAATTCGATCATCACCGGCATGTCGAAGCCGCCCAGCAGCGGATCGACCATCAGTGTCGTGCCGCGGCTGTTGATCAAGAACCCGGCCATACCCAGCCACCGCAAAACGGTCCCGTCGCTGGCCTCGAATGCTTCGGCGCCGAACGGCTGGGTCTGGGGGGCTCGGGCTTGCCGTTGCATGGCTGGAACCTACCGCGAAAGGGGACAATGCCAGTGACCTCCACCGAGACGTTCGGAGCTCTAACGTCGGGGGTGGACGATCGCCAGCACCGGCGAGCAGCTTTCAATACCGAACAGGAGACATCGTGGTCGAGCCCTATCAGGATCGGTCGAACAGCGTCGAGAACCGGGTCGAGGACCTGCTCGTTCGGCTCACGCTCGAGGACAAGGCCGGACTGATGTTCCACGACATCATCACGATGATGCCGGGCGGACAGCTGATCGGGGCCGATAACCCGTTCGGCCGCCCCGCCACCGAGGCAGCCATCCGCGAGATGCGGCTCAACCACTTCAACCTCGCCGGAGGCGTGCACAACGTCCGGGATCTGGTGGCCTGGCACAACCGGCTGCAGGAGCTGGCGCTGGCGACCGGGCCCGGCATCCCGGTGACCTTGTCGACCGATCCTCGCCATTCCTTCAGCAACAACCCTGGCACCGAAGCCCTCGCCGGCGTGTTCTCGCAGTGGCCGCAGTCGCTCGGCCTCGCCGCCATCGGCGACTCCGACCTTGGTCGAGCGATTCGCCGACATCGCCCGCCAGGAGTACCTCGCCGTCGGCATCCGGGTCGCGCTGCACCCGCAGATCGACCTGGCCACCGAACCGCGCTGGGCCCGCATCGGGATGACCTTCGGTGAGGACGCCGACCTCACCTCGCGGCTGGTCACCGCCTACATCCGCGGCTTCCAGGGCACCGAGCTCGGCCCGACCTCGGTCGCCACCATGACCAAACACTTCCCCGGCGGCGGACCCGCAGCTGGATGGCGAGGACCCGCACTTCGCGTACGGCCGCGAGCAGGTCTACCCCGGCGGCCAGTTCGAGCTACCACCTCAAACCGTTCCGGGCCGCGTTCGCGGCCGGGACGTCGCCAGATGATGCCTTACTACGGCATGCCGGTCGGCACCGACTAGGAAGAGGTCGGCTTCGGCTTCAACAAGGCAGTCATCACCGGGCTGCTGCGCGAGCGAGCTCGGCTTCGACGGCATCGTCTGCACCGACTGGGGACTGATCACCGACGCGTCATCATGGGCCAGCCGTTGCCGGCTCGGGCCTGGGGCGTCGAGCACCTCACCGAGCTCGAGCGCGTCGTCAAGATGCATCGACGCCGGCGTCGACCAGTTCGGCGGCGAGGCCAGGCCCGAGCTGGTGATCGAGCTCGTCCGATCGGGCGCGTCAGCGAGGAGCGCATCGACGTGTCGGTCCGCCGGCTGCTGCGGGAGAAGTTCGTCCTCGGCCTGTTCGACCACCCCTTCGTCGACGTCGACCGCGCGGCGGCGACCGTCGGCCGAGCCGATTTCGTGGCCGCGGCGAGGCCGCGCAACGCGCCTCGATCGTCCGGCTCACCGCGGCTGACTCGGGCCCGGCAGCCCTGCCCCTGGCCGGCGACCAGGCGGTTTATGTCGAGAACATCGCGCCGGCCGCCGCTGACCGGTTGGGTCGGGTGGTCACGATCCGGCCGCAGCTGACCTTGCCGTCCTTCGGATCAATGCACCGTACGAACCGCGCCCGGGCGGGTTCGAGTCGTTCTTCCATGCTGGATCGCTGGAGTTTGCCCCTCAGGAGCGCGAACGGATCGTCGCGATCTGCCGGCAGGTGCCGACGATCGTGGTGCTCTTCCTCGATCGCCCGGCCATCGTGCCCGAGATCGCCGAGGCAGCAACCGCCCTGTTGGTCGAGTTCGGAGCCAGCGACCACGCAATCGCCGACGTGTTGCTCGGCGCAGGCCAGGCCCGCGGGCGACTGCCGTTCGATCTACCGTCGTCGATGAGAGCCGTCGCGGAGAGTAGAAGCGACGTCCCGTTCGACACCGCCGATCCGCTGTTCCGATTCGGCGACGGCATCGTCAGCAGCTGAATGGCCGCAGGTCTTAGAGCGCTCACAACCCGCCGAAAATGAGCACTTCCGCCAGACGTCGATGCGAAACGGATAGGGTCAAGCCAACACCTCGGGGGAGGATCACACATGCCGCGACTGTTGGCTTCGCGAGCGTGGTCCGTTCTGGCGTTGCTCGGCCGGCATCACGTCCATCTGGGCGGGGATGTCTCCTGGCTGCAACTCGCTTGCGCCGCTGGGTTGGTGATCGGGATTGCGCAGCAGCTGGTGCTGCTCGGGCTCAGCATCCACACGCGAACGCTAGAGACATTCCGAGTTCGATTGAGCGCCGCCACCATGCTGTGCGCTGGAGTCGCCTGCTGGTATCTGGCTAATTCCCCGCGCTTGCCGTTCCTCGTCGTTGCAGGCTTGCTGGTGGTACTTGCCGGCCTGTGGTGGTTTTGCGCCGCCCTCAAAGACGTTGATGTCGTGCGACTACAAGCGCGGAATCTGCCAGGAGTTCCCAATAAGCCGGTTGACCCTCCACGCTGGCCGTACGGGTGGGGCGGGCCGACGATGTGTGCGTTTCTCGTCCTCGGCTTTGTCGCTGCCACGCTGTCGCTGCCAGCCGCTGTGTTCTCGGTGCTTGCGGTCCTCGCCGCAGCAATGTGGGCCGTGTTGCGTGTGCAGCTTGCCCGCTTCACCACGTACAACCGCGTGGTGCTTAAGAAGCTTCGCGCGTACGGCCCGGTACTGACGATGCCTTATAACGGGCATGCCGCATTCCATATCGGTTTGTGGTCACCTTTTCTGGAGAGAACTGGGCAACCCTTCACCGTTGTGACGACCGACGCACTCGCATTCCAGCGCGTGGCCGAGAGGTACACCATGCCGGTGATTTATGCGCCGAATGGAGACCTTCGGGCAATCCGAGCGATGTTGCCCAAGACAGTCCGGGCCGCGCTCTATGTCTTCAGCCGGGACAACGACGATTTCATGAAGGTGCGGCGTATGACTCACGTCTGGCTGCACCACGGCGACAGCGATAAGGAGGCCTCGTTCCGGCGGAAGTCAGCGGCCTACGACGTCCTAGTTGTGGCCGGCCAGGCCGCGATCGACCGGTACGCCGCACATGGGGTCCATATCCCGCCGGAGAAGTTCAGGATCCTGGGCCGCCCCCAGATCGAGAACATCGAAACGGCGACTGCCTCAATCTCCACCGTCGACAAGCCGGTCGTGCTCTACGCTCCGACCTGGTACTCCGCCGATCACCGGTACCACCATTCGTCCCTGCCGATCGGCACAGCTATCGTCTCCGC
>CAVQIU010000018.1:0-55044 GCA_963712625.1 uncultured Actinomycetota bacterium | reverse complement strand
CCCGATGATGCGGAGGTGGCAGGAGCCGACTTTCGGCCGGTCACGCTCCAGGCCCAGCAGTCGGATGGACCTGAGGTGGAATTCGTCGAGTCGCCAGAGGAGTCAGCCGAGGCTGCGGGCGTCGCCGAGTGGATCGGCCGACAGGCCGCAGCCGGCGTCAGCTTCCGGAAGATGGCCGTACTGTTCCGCATCAATGCGCAGTCGCCGGCGATCGAGCAGGCGCTGGCGGACCGCAGCATCCCCTACCTTGTCCGTGGGGGCGAGCGGTTCTACGAACGGCCGGAGGTTCGCCAGGCTTTGCTAACGCTGCGAACCAGCGCGCGTGCGGTGACCGGCACGGAGCATGGGAGCGCGGTGGAGCAGATGAAGGAGGTTCTCCTCGCGCTGGGCTGGACCCAGCAACCGCCAGACGGAGCCGGGGCACTCCGCGAACGCTGGGAGTCGCTTGCCGCCCTGCTGAGTGTTGCCGAGGACATGGCGGCCGACACCAGGCAGCCACCAACGCAGCGACCAGCGACATAGCCCCTGCAGTTGGTGCGCATCGCGGACCCATCACGCTGCAGGACCTTTCTGCCGAGCTGGACCGCCGCGCCGACGCACAACATGTCCCTGCGGCTCAGGGCGTTACGGTCTGCACATTGCATTCGGCGAAGGGCCTGGAGTGGGATGCCGTGGCATTGCTAGGAATCCACGAAGGGTCGCTGCCATTCGTTCTCGCCAGCTCGCACGAGCAGGTCAGTGAGGAACGGCGGCTGCTCTATGTAGGCATCACCCGCGCCCGCCGATCGCTCCGCATCTCCTGGTCGAGAACCCGGAACGGCAATGGCAACGCACGTACGCCGTCACGCTTCCTCGAGCCGGTGCTGCCAGCTTCCCTGCGAGTGCCCGCAAAGCGAGCCCGCTCACCACAGCGGAAGCGTCACTCAGCACTTTCGTTGCATTGCCGTTCCTGCGGGCGATCGCTCACCGACGCCGCGGAACGCAAGATCGGCCGGCATCTCGGTTGCCCGGCCACCTTTGACGAGCACACGATGACGATGTTGCGGGAATGGCGCCGGCAGGAGGCTGCCGAGCAGAAACTCCCGGCCTACTGCGTGTTCACCGACGCCACCCTGGTGGCTATCGCCGAGGCGCGCCCACGGAGCGTGCTGGATCTGCTGAAGGTGCAGGGCCTGGGCCGAACGAAGGCAGACAAGTATGGCGAGCATCTGCTGGCGATCATCGCCACGGAGAACGGTGACAGGAGATCATCTTCCTAACGCGCCGGGCTGCGCCAAAAAGCGTCCGAAACGCACCAAGAAAATGCAGTTGCATCAGTTTGCGATACTCCCCTAGGGTTAACGAGGACCTTTACGCTCGGCCGAACAACTTTGGTCGAGTAAGAAGGGCCCGCATCATCAGCCTGGATGCCAAACCTGAACACACGAGAGGAGGAGTCCGGGTGCATATTGATCAGACGTGCGGCGTATGCGCGGTTCAGCTAACCGTCCCTGAACTCCTGCTGTCCCCGCGTGCGCTGGTTTCGGCCACACCGGCACGCGAGATGCCAGCACTCGACATGCCTGCCACAGCAGGCCTTACGCGGGGTAGGCCACACGCCCATCTCGGCCAGCAAAACACGAAGCTCATTGGCTGGCGCGGCGAGGGTGAAGTCTGCCAGCAGCCCACCACTACGGCAGTACAAGGCGGACGTATCGCCGGATTTGGCGCGTACGACGTCACCGATACCAAGTTCTCGACCGTGTGGGGACCACCTTCCTGTAGTCCGCCGGTGTAAATCACACCGCCGCCTCCAGGGCCGTGACTCCCAGACATCCGGGATTCACGGCCTTCGTGTTTCCCGGCCAGATTCGAGGAGCCCGAATGGCAGGGCACCTCATGATCAGAAAAGTAGGCCGACATGTATGACGCAGGAGGTGGCCCGATGGTCGTTCCCCGGAAGGGGCGGTGGGCATCGCCGAGCTGCCCTGTCGATTGGTGGATCCGGATCTGTTCTTCGCTGAGGCGCCTGCCGATGTCGAGGAGGCAAAGGCACTGTGCCTGGACTGCCCGGTCCGGGAGGCGTGCCTGGCGGGTGCGCTGAAGCGGCGAGAGCCGTGGGGCGTCTGGGGCGGCGAGTTGTTCGTTGCCGGCGTAATCGTGGCCCGCAAGCGGCCGAGAGGTCGTCCCAGGAAGTATCCGGTCGCCGAGCCCTTTGCTCCGGCGGCCAAGGACGAGGAGGCGGCATGACGCGTGGCGGGACGGATCGCCGAGCGACAAGCTGCTCGCGCATGCCGACGCTCGCAGCTGGGTTTGAGAGCTGCTCGCGCAATGCCGACGCTCGCAGCTGGGTTTGAGAGCTGCTCGCGCAATGCCGACGCTCGCAGCTTTACGGCGATTCTCCCGTCTCGCAAAGCCTTGTGCCGATAACATCATCGTTGTTTGAGAGCTGCTCGCGTAATCCGACGCTCGCAGCTTGGAAACGGCTTGCATCATCAACACGCGGCACAGCCTCGAGGCTCCCCTTCGGGTCGACCGTGGAGTCCTGGCCTCCCCAGCCAAGCGCGTGCCCGCGACCCAGCCCCCGCGCTGTGCCGCGCGTTGATGATGCAAGCCGTCACTATTTAGAAAGCTCTAGAGCTCTGAACCCCAGCGCTATCCCTCGGCATAGCCGGGAAGAAACTCTTCAAGCACCTCGCCGAATGCTGCCCGCGCGTTCAACTGAGAGAGGACAGCCAGCCCGCCGAGCCAGACTCGATGGATCAGCAGATAGCTCGGCGGCAGGTTCAGCTTCATCGCCACTCCGCCGGAAGCATGGGGGTCGCGTACCCGGATGAACTGCTCACGCATCCAGTCGCGATTGAACTGGAACTCCGGCACAGCGGCCGGCTCCACGAACGGGCCCAGATAATCCAGCAGATCCTCAGCGTCGATGTCGGAGGCAACGAAGCCCTCTTCGCGGAGCCCTTCGAGCAACCTGATGAGCGTCACCTTGCTGCGCAATCCTCAGAATCCGGCCCATGGCCGGCGGAAGGCCGTCAGGCAGCCGCGCAACCAGCCCGAAGTCGACGACCCCGAGCCGGCCGTCCTTCATGAGCTTGAAGTTTCCGGGATGGGGATCGGCATGCAGCAGTCCAACCACGCTGGGCCCTGCGAAAAGAAATCGTACGTAGCGCAGGGCGCTGGCATTTCGCTTCTTTTCAGGCAGGTTTGCCGCTGAGGAAAGCGGCGCGCCTTCGACCCACTCACTCACCATGACCTTCGGCGTGCTCGCCAGCACCAGCGGCACGTAGAACTCCTTGCTGCCTGCGAAGCCGATCGCCGCCTGCTGCTGCGAGGCTGCCTCCAGGGTGTAGTCGAGCTCTTCGGTGACCCGGGCGGTGAGCTCATCCACGAGCGGCGTCACATCCATGCCGCCAGCAAGCGGCGCGAACACCTTCGATAGCCGTCCGATCTGCCGCAGGTCCGAGCGCAGCGCCTCGTCGGCTCCCGGGTATTGAACCTTGACCGCGACCGTACGGCCGTCGGACCAGGTCGCCTGATGGACCTGACCGATCGATGCGGCCGCCGCGGGGAGCGGGTCGAAATCGATCAGAGAGTCCCGCCAGCGCGAGCCGAGTTCCCGCGCGAGCACGGCGTGCACTCTGGACGTCGGCATTGGGGGTGCGGCGTCCTGCAGCCGCGCCAGATGCGTCCGATACGGTGCCGCAACCTCCTCCGGTAGCACCGACTCGAACAAGCTCAAGGCCTGCCCGAACTTCATCGCCCCGCCTTTGAGCTCGCCGAGAACCCGGAAGAGCTGCTCAGCTGCCCGTTGCTGCAGCTGCTCACTCACCTCATCGGCTGGCGCACCGCCCAGTCGCTTGCCGAGTCCGAGGGTTGCGCGCCCGGCGAAGCCGAGGGGCAACGAGGCCAGCTTTGCCCCGCGTCGAAACGCGGAGCGGGCCAGCGAACTGCCGTCCAAGCTGCTCGGCACCTGACGCTCCGCGCCGTTGGCCGGATTGGACCGCTGGTCATTCATGGCCCCCATTCTGTCTGGCTCAGCCAACCGCAACCGCAGTTGGGATGAACCGCCCAGCGACGCAGCCGTGTTACAAAATCTGGCCAGCCGAGCTCCAGCGTTGCGCCGGCAGCTTCGGGGACCTCCCCATGCAGGTATCCCAGCGCCTGAGCTGCCGCCACCGACGCTGCCCAGGCAAGCAGCACAGGCGGAGAGACAATGCGCAGCCGAGAGAGTTGCCTGAGCGCCGTCGGCCATTGCGGGTCAGCATCGCTGCGTGCGAGGTCGGCGCACCGCAGGCATGAGGTCTGCCCAGCAAGGACCAGCGGTCCCACGCTCACGCCCTTGCCCCAGCAGCGCATCACCAGATGCGGCTGATCGTTGCGTAACAGATGATCAGTGATCACTCGATCGAGTTCGGGTTGGTCACAGGCAACGATCGTGAGATCCATCGCCGCCTCGGGCTTCGACCAATGGCTGAGCGGCGAGACTGTCGTGCCACTGCCGGTGAGGGCCGAACGCAGCGCCTCCGAACGAGAAGCCAAGACGCCTGCTGCGGGATACGACACCAGATCAGGCGGCTCGTCGTCGTAGACGTACAAGGTGCCGAGCCCGCTGGCGACAAGCAGTCGAGCAAGCTGGTGGCCCACAGGTCCTGCACCGATGAGCCTTACCCTCCGCCCACTCAAGGAATTGGTGTACGGCGTCGCACCGCGTTCAGCGAGCAGGCCAGCCGCCGTGAGCGCGTCCAGTGCCTCCCTCACCTGAGCGGTTGTCAATCCGGCGGCGTGGGCGCCGCGCCGCACAGCGCTGATCGGCTGCGACCCGTCCAGGCGGTCCAGCAGTGCACCATAGCCTGGCCCGCGGAAGACCAACGCGGCGTCAGGATCGACGCCCACCTGTAACTCATCGGTCGCGCGCTGAAGTACAGGTGCGTAGGGCAGAAGCTGCGGATGCCTGAGCGGTGGGCGTGAGATGGATCGGGATCGGCCAGAGTTCATCGGCCAAGTCTGTTGTCAGCCGGAAATCCACACTCGGCTATCCACAGCCGAACAAGGGAGATCTCGATTTAGTCCGATACCGACGGACACGATATTGCTGACGATACCTGGCGCATTCGCGGCTCCTCTCCGTCGTGGATGACGCCGCACGCAGGCTGACGGTCTAGTGCATGCATCAGGGACGGCCATGCGACCGTCCCTGATGACTCGAGCTCAGTGGATGTGTTTAGGCCCTGCCGAGGATGCGGTTGAGGTTCGTTCCGCACACCGGGCACTTGGCCTTCGCCATCCGGGTGCCCTTGTCGTTGACGTGCACCTCGCCCGAGGCCTCGCGCTTTGCCTTGCACTTCACGCAATAGAACTCGCCGCTGTACGTCTCCGCCATGACTTCTCCTTGTTCGATGTTCCTCCGCACACTGGTCACAGCTGCGGGACCTCGCGCTCGTGATCGACCTTCTAGCCGCTCATACCCGAGGCAATGATCAGGCCGACACACGCTGGACCGCTTGGTCGCCCGTTACTCTACGCGAGCGCGCACCGAGCGCTGGCAGACCTCAGAAAAGAAGAGACGAAACCTCCAGGGACATCGGAATCGCTAGCCTTCCCCTGCGAGCGTGCCGACCATCTGGAGGTTTCGTGCTCGGAACGCTATCCGCGGCCGAGGCCCTCGTCAAACGGTTCTGAATAATTCATTTTCCACCGAATGTGGACAAACTGTGGAAACGATGTGCACCTTGCCAGGTGCTTTGTGGACCAATCTCCTCATCGGGTTCTGGGCAAGCGTGGCCTCTGTGGAAACCTCTACGACGACTGGTCTGATCTACTTTGTCTGGCTATATATGTCCCAGTCTCAAGCTCTGATTCAGGCTTGACGCACTAGCCTCCGAGTCCGGGCGAGGCCAACCGACGTTTCTCCTACGTTGCGGTCGCTCTGCGTGGTTTGGTACCTGTGCCGACCGCCAGCAAACTGTGCAGAGCTTCCGACGGTGACGCGCGGCCCCGGCAGGTAAGTTGGCTGGTGCCACAAGAAAGGACGGCCGTGAGTCAGCCACCACTGCCACTGCCCGAATCAAGGGCGAAGAGGGGGCAGGCGCGCAGGGCACGGCGGCCAACAAAGAGCAAAACTGCACAGCAGGCGGGCAGTGACTCCAGCCCCCGGGTCGAGGTGCGACGGAGCAGCCGCCGTACCCGCACTGTGACCGCCTACCGGGAACGCGACACCATCGTGGTATTGATTCCGCAACGCATGTCGAAGGCTGATGAGCAGACGTTCGTCCGCGACATGGTCGAGAAGGTCCTCGCCCGCGAGGCGCGGGCATCGGCGCCGCGGGGCGACGAAGCGTTGGCCCTACGGGCCCACCAACTCGCAGCGACGCATCTGATGCCAGCTCTTGATCAAATGCCCGAGCCTGCTGGCGTTTTCTGGGTCACCAACCAACAACAGCGCTGGGGGTCGTGCACGCCGGCCACCCGCCTCATCAGGCTGTCTCACCGCCTGCAACCTATGCCTTCCTGGGTTGTCGACTACGTGCTGCTTCACGAACTCGCCCACCTGGTTGAGCCGGCCCACTCCGAACGCTTTTGGAGCCTGGTCAACCGCTATCCGGAGGCCGAGAAGGCCAAGGGATACCTGGAGGGATATCTCGCGGGGGAGGGCCGGACTGCCGATGAATCCGATGTCGACTGACCCGATATCGACTGAGCTTGGCGCTCGTCGTCGGGCGGCGGTCGTGCTTGCCCGCTACGACGCCTCCGCGGCGGCGCCGGCCGACATTGATCGCGACGCTTTTGCGGCAGCCTGCCTGCTGGACACCTACGAGGTCCTGGCCGATCTGATCGGGGTCCGATCAGGGATCGCCGGCCCCGCTGCGGTCGCTGACATGTTGTGGCCGGGAGCCTTGCATCTGCCGCCCGACATCACAGTTCCTGCCCTGGCGCGTCAGCTGAGCGGTGAGGCCGATGAGCTTGTCGTGGTGCCTGGTGACGCACCTGACCTGCCCGGACTGGTACTTGCCAAGTTGTTCAAGGTGCTGCATCGCACTGACATCGGGTTCGCGCCGGACCTCGGCGGAATCGGCTGCGTCGCCATCGGCGTGTCACTGCCGCTGGCCGACTGGATACCCGAGGGCGCATTCGACCTCGACCGCAACCCGTCGACGATGCTGAACGCCAGTGCGCCGCGCCGCAGCCGATGGACGCTTGCACCGACATGGCACCGACTGCGTACGCCGGAGGACGTGGCTCACCTTGACGCCGGTCTGGAGGGGTGGGAGGAAACCCGGGCCCTGCTCGCCGGCCGCTCGCTGCCAGCCAGCTGATGACGGCCCTAGGCGCCAGCCACTGGGACGGCGGTGAGACGCTCGCCGACCGATTTCGGGCACACGCGGGAAACTCACAACACCTGTACGGCTACGCCATGCGCGGCCTTGCCGACGACTGGGAGGCCGGTGGGCCAACCCGCCTGGTCTGTCGCGGCTACGAGGATGCCCCTCGCGGAGCGGTGGTCCAGCTTCGACTGCTGGCCGGTGTCTTCCGCCTGGTGCTCACCGACCAGGCTCCCGAGCTGAGGTCCTACTATCCCTGCCTCGGTGGGACTGAACCGGCGTCGGAGGCGTGGCCGGTGATGCGCGAGATCATTGCCGCTCACGTGACTGAATTGAACCAAGCCCTGACAATCGCGCCGCAGACCAACGAGGTCGGACGCGCAGTCGGCTCTGCTTGCCGGTCTGTTCGATGTGGTCGCTGCGACGGGTCTGCGCCGGATCCGGTTGCTCGAGATGGGCGCCAGTGCTGGTCTCAATCTGCTGCTCGACCGCTACCACTTTCAGGGCCGCGACTGGAGTTTCGGCCCGGTCGACTCGCCGGTGCAGTTGATCGGAGCCATCGAGGGGCCTGTACGTCCCGAGCCGTTCGAGATCGTCGTACGCGGTGGCTGTGACCTGCATCCGGTGGATGCCGGCACGGCGGCCGGGCGAGTATTGCTGACGTCGTTTGTTTGGCCGTTCGATCTGGATCGTCACGTCCGGCTCGCGTCCGCCCTGGCGGTCGCCGCCGTCCCATCCGCTGCACATCGATCAGGCTCCCGCCAGTGACTGGCTGCCGCGGGTCCTGGCGACGGCGGATCCAGGATAACCTTCCCGTGGTATGGCACTCGATTACGCAGCTGTACTGGGCGCCGACAGAACTCGCGGCCGTCGAGGGCATCCTGAATCACTTCGGAGCAGAGCACCGGCTGGCCGAAGTGAGCATGGAGTTCGACCTGAGTGGTCCGCGAGATGCCACACCCGAACTGCGTACGCGGCTGTGGGATCCTGAGGTTCCAGGTTCACCGCGGCAACGGCTACTCGGTACGGCACACGATCACGGCATCCCGGTTCGACTGTCGACTCCCGGTTCGGGCCGGTGAAAGCGAGCATCGGATCGTGACGCCACAACCGCAGCCCGTCCTCTTCGACGGGCTATCGTCACTGAAGAAGCGCTAATCAACAGGTGCTCGGCTCCCTGTCCTACTGCCACTTTCCGGCTGGCGCCGTGATGCACCACGCTCCCGGCCGGTGATTAAGGCTGTCTTTTCGTCACCATCTTCGATGGCCCGTTCGACGTCACGCCGGTGCTGGGCCACTGAGTCTGCGCCCACCAGGCCGTTACCAGCCGAGGCGTACGCCGGCGGCCCGGACCAGCGCCACGACCGAGTGGTCCACCTCCGGAAGCTGATCATGCGCAAACCAGCGCACGTCCAGCGACTCTTCCCCGACCACGGATTGACCAGGTGATTCGCGAGCACGAGATATTGCACGTCTAGGTGGTAGGTGGGCCGGACGGGACCGCAGGGCACCTCATGCTTGGACAGCAGGAGCGGGCTCGGATCCAGTGCGAGATCAGTCAGGCCGCTCTCTTCGCAGGCCTCCCTTTCGGCGGCGGCCTCCAAGCTCGGATCGGTTGCTTCGATGTGACCACCTGTCTGCAGCCATCGTCCTAGTCGCGCGTGCAAGGTCAACAGCACCTTGCCCTCGGCCCGCGCACAGATCAGCGAGCTCGCGGTCAGATGAGCACCGAGGCAGTCTCGCGACCAGCCGTCAACCTGATTCGCAAGATGATCAAGATAGAGCCGGCGCAATTGATCTTGCTCACGGCTGGGTGCCGGCCAGCTCTCAAGCGTGCGGCGACAGCTGAGCGCCAGATCTCGCCGTCGGCGACTCAGCTACTCGGATTTCTCGTCGCCCTCGGGTTTCTCGCCCTTCAGCAGCTCTTCGAGGGCGGCGTCGAAGTCCGCGCCTTCCGCAGCCCCGGCCCGCGCCTCCCCGGCAACGAACCCGAGCGGATCATCAAGATCAGCCGACGTCGGCACCAGGTCTGGATGTGACCAGACGGCGTCGCGGCCATCCATGCCACGGGCGTCACGCAGCGCAGCCCAGAGATTGGCGGCATCGCGCATTCGGCGTGGCCGCAACTCGAGCCCTACCAGCGTGGCGAAGGTCTCCTCGGCAGGCCCGCCCGTCGCGCGAGCCCGGCGTACGGCCTCAGCCAAGGCAGGGGCCGACGGCATCCATTGGGCGGTGGCCTGGGTGACCACCTCATCCACCCAGCCTTCGACGAGGGCCAGCATGGTCTCCAGCCGCTCCAAGATCGGCGAGTTGTTCTGGAGTCTTCTGCGGCTCGAACAGGCCGCCCTCCAGCGATGAGCTCAACTCCTCCAGATTGCTTGCGTCGAGCTGGCTCGACGGCCTGCTCCAGCGCGGAGGTGTCGATGGTGATGCCGCTCGCGTACTGCTCAACCAGGGTCAGCATCTGTGCTCGCAGCCAGCCCGCGGAGGCGAAGAGTCGCTGCCGAGCGCATTCCCGCAAGGCCAGATAGAGCGTGACATCGGAGCTCGACTGTTCCAGACCTTCGCCGAATGCCTTGACGTTGGTGGGCAGCAATGCGACGTGCCCTGGCTCGCTGAGCGGTAGACCGATGTCGGTGGCGCCCACAACCTCGGTTGCGAGCTGACCTAGGCCCTGCCCGAGCTGGAGGCCGAACATGCTGGCTCCCGACGTACGCAGCATCGGGCGGAGCATCTGTTCCATGCCGGCCATCCCGGGCAGACCGCCGGCTTCCTCGCTGCCGCCAAAGTTCAGTGCGCCTTCCATCGCGTCGGCGATGTGCATGGCGACTGGCTCCACCAGACGCTGCCAAACCGGCATCGTCTGCTCAATCCACTCCGCTCGGCTCCAAGCGGCAACAGTTGTGCTCACCCGCGGAAATGTCGTTGCCTCGTCAAGCCAGAGCTCGGCGAGCTCAACTGCTTCGGTTATCGCACGTTGCTGGCCGGCGTCAGGGCTCGGGTCCGGCCCGAGCGAGGCGGCAATCTTTCGCGCGGTGTCCTTGGTCACTTCCCAGTTCACGCCTGACCCGGTGTCGGTGGGCCCGCTGGTGAACATCGAGCCTGCGCCGCCGAGCATGGCAAAGGCGTTTTGCAACTGGGCTGCGAGGGCATTCATGTCCCCGCCGGCCAGTGATGAGAGGAACGCCTCGAACGGATTGCCGGGCTCCCCGCCCTGACCGGAGGCGCCCTCCGGACTCTTTCCGGACCGTCCGGAACCGCCCAAACGGTACGGTTCGGGTGGATTGTCCGCTGGCGGCGTCTTGTCTTCCTCGGGTTGATCGGCCGGATCTGGCGTTTGATCCTCGGCCATGCTGACTCCTGACAGGTTGCCTGATCTATTGGGAGCTGCTCTCGCAATGCCAACGCTCGCAGCTCGGAGGTTGTGATTCATTCAACCGTACGCGGATGGCTGCGTCTTGACCCGCAAGCGCCTGACTGATCGCTCAGAGCTCAATATCGATTGCTCCCTCGCTGCGCTCGCTCCGCGCGGATCGCGCTGGGCGGCCGCCTTCTTCATCGTCATTCGGGGACGAAAGGCGTGTCCCCTCACTCCTAATACATTGCTCGCTCCGCTCGCTGAGGCTGGCGCTCGTGAGCCGCTGCCTTCCTCACGCGCTCGCAGACGAAAAGCGTGTCTGCTCGCTCGCTCATCCAGGACAGCGGCGCGCCAGCCTGGCTCAGCCCGCGGCGCGCGATCCGGTGTTCGATTGCTCCGCTCGCTGCGCTCGCTGTGTCTGATGGCTCGCTGCGCTCGCTGTGTCTGATGGCTCGCTGCGCTCGCTGTGTCTGATGGCTCGCTGCGCTACGCTGTGTCTGATGGCTCGCTGCGCTCGCTGTGTCTGATGGCTCGCTGCGCTCGCTGTGTCTGATGGCTCGCTGCGCTCGCTGTGTCTGATGGCTCGCTGCGCTCGCTGTGTCTGATGGCTCGCTGCGCTCGCTGTGTCTGATGGCTCGCTGCGCTCGCTGTGTCTGAGCTCGCTGCGCTCGCTGCAGGCTGGCGCTCGTGTGCCGCTGGCTCGCTGCACTCGCTGTGCTGCCGATGAGCTCGTCTGCTCGCTCGCTGCGTCTAGGACGGCTCGCTGCGCTCAGCCTGTGCTCTGCACGGCTCGCTGCGCTCGCTGTGTCTGATGCTCGCTCGCTGCACTCGCTGTGTCTGATGGCTCGCTGCGCTCGCGGCGATGTTCGCCGAAGAGCCGCCGTCTTCGTCGGATCCGACGAAAGACTGTCTCGAAGAATCAGCTCTGCTCGCGATGCGTTTCGTCGGCACCTCCTGCAGATCGGCGGCGCGAACATCGCGGGCACGGATCGCGCTCGGCAGCCGCCTTCTTAGTCGTCATTAAACTCGCTCCGCGGATTGCGCCTTGAGCGATCCGCAGACATAGGTGCCGGGTACTAAGGTCTAGGCGTGCCATCGAACAGTCGGCGAGGCGAAGATCCGTCAGGTCGGCATCAGCGAGTCTCCGCTTGACATCAGCCGAGCGGTCAGTCTGGTGTCGGGTCCGACGGTCGGCGGCATTGCGTTGTTCGTCGGCACCGTACGCAATCGTGATCATGGGACCGACGTGGTCTCGCTCGACTACACCCAACATCCCAGTGCCCTGGACGTGCTGCAACGCTGTGCGGACGAGACTGCGGATCAACACGATGTGCTGGCAATCGCCGTCGAGCATCGGGTCGGCCATCTCGAGGTCGGCGACGTTGCCGTCGTCGTGGCCGTTGGCGCGGTCCACCGTGGCGAAGCCCTGGCTGCGTGCGCTCATTTGATCAACACGCTCAAGGCCGAGGTGCCGATCTGGAAGGAACAGCACCTCGCCTCGGGGGACTCCGAGTGGGTGGGGCTGCCAGGCGAGGAGGGCGTATGCAGCCTGAGCCCTTCGACGAGCTCAGGACGGCCTGTCGACGCCCAGCAAGGCGCCTTTCGACGAGCTCAGGGCGCAGTCGGGTAGGCCGTGACCCGCCAGACCTGGACCGCATTCGTCTCGGCACTCGCGTTCATTTGCCTGGCCGTGCTGCTCGTCGTCGTACCGGTGCCCTTCGTCAGCTGGAGCCCTGGCGGCACGCGCGACACGCTTGGCAATGTGGGCAATGAGCCGATGATCAAGGTGCAGGACATCGACACCTATCCCACAACGGGTCGGCTGGACATGACCATCGTTGCGATCACTCCGGCTGATGCCCGGCTCAGCCTGCCGCAAGCCTTGCTGGCGTACTGGCTGCCGCATCGCGACGCTCTGCCACGCGATGCCGTGTATGCGCCAGGCAAGTCGGCCGAGGAAGTGGAGAGCGAGGACGCCGACATGATGGAGACGGCGCAAGACGACGCGGTGGTCGCCGCTTTGCGCGCCGATGGGCGGGCGGTTACGGAGATGCCGGCCGTCTACTCGGTGACTGTCGGCGGGCCTGCCCACAAGCTGTTGCTTCCAGGCGATCTGGTGGTCTCCGTCGACGGCGTTGCCACGCCCGACGATGACGCGGTCGCGAAGCAGATCCGAGCCCACAACGTGGGAGAAAAAGTCAGGTTCGTCGTCATCCGGGACAAGGTCAAGACCGATGTCACCGTGACGACAGTCGAGTCGAACGTGCAATCAGATGTCCCGGTCGTCGGCATTACGCTGGGCACCGGTTATCGATACGATCCCGAGATTTCCTTCGACTTGGGTCAGCAAATCGGTGGTCCGAGTGCTGGTTTGGTGTTTGCGCTAGCCATCTATGACAAGATCACCGACGGACCGCTGCTAGCTGGCCGGCACGTCGCAGGCACCGGGAAGATCACGCCCAACGGCGATGTGCAGGCAATCGGCGGCATCCAGGAGAAGATCGCGGCGGCGCAGAAGGCCGGCGCCACGGCCTTTTTCGTCCCAGCCGCCAACTGCCGCGACCTGGAAGGTGCAAACACGACCATGACCTTGATCAAGGTCAGTACGCTGCGCGATGCGATCAAGGCTGTCCAGACGCTCAACGTCTCCGGCGACACTGCCGCTCTGCCGCACTGCTGAGGAGGCAGATGTGGGATCCCGGCCCGGCTGTGGCGCACGCGCATACGCTGACTTGAGCTACGTACAGGGGTACCGGTGGAACCGCTTGCACCGGCTGAGTCGTTGCCGAGACAACGAGTTTGCCGTAGCGGTTGAGGAGAGATGAGAGTTTGAGCAGTCTGCGGGTCGGCCGGCGACGGAGCGCCATTCTGCCGACGTTGGTCATTGTCGCGGTCTTGATCGTCGCCTTCGCCATTTTCACCAGTGTGTGGACCGACCGCCTCTGGTACAGCTCGTTCGGCTACGCCTCGGTGTTCAGCAAGATGCTGCTGACCAGGATCGCGCTGTTCGTGTCCTTTGGGCTGATCATGGCGACCTGCGTCGTCGCCAACGCGGCGATCGCGTACCGCCTGCGGCCGAGGCTGGGAGCTCAGACGCCCACCAGTCCGTTGCTCGAGCGTTATCGCGAGATGCTGGAATCCCGGTTCGTCTGGGTGCTCGTCGTCGTGGGTGTCGTTGTCGGTTTGTTCGCCGGCGGCGCGGCCAGCGGTCGAGTGCTGGAATATCTGGCCTGGCGCAACGCCCAGCCGTTCAACATCAAGGACCCGCGCTTCGGGCTCGATGTCGGCTTCTTCGTTTTCTCCTACCCCTGGTGGCGATTCGTTTTGTCGTTCGCCTTCGCGACCCTGGTCCTGAGCACCATCGTCGCGGCGATCGTCCACTACACGATGGGTGGGTTGCGGTTCAGCGGCCCCAGGCGCGGCGGCAGCAGAGCCACCCAGGCTCACCTCTCGATTTTGGTTGGGCTGGCCGTCCTGGTGAAGGGTGCCAGCTACTGGTTTGACCAGTACGAACTAGCGATCGGCCGCTCCAACCGGCTGTTCACCGGCATTTCCTACACCGCCGATCATGCAACGGTCACCGCCAAGATGATCTTGGCCATTATCGCGGCAATCTGTGCACTGCTGTTCTTCGCCAACGCCGTGCTGCGCCGGTGGATGGTGCCCACGATCGGGCTGGTCCTGTTACTGCTGTCGGCCATCGTGCTCGGTTTGGTCTATCCAGGCGCCGTACAGTACTTCAGCGTCCGACCCGACGAGCCGGACAAGGAACGCAGCTACATCAAGGCCAATATCGACGCGACCCGCGCGGCGTACGGCGTCGACAAGGTTGAGATCACCGACTATTCGGCGAAGACGACGGCTACTGCGGGTCAGCTGCGAACTGACGCCGAAGCATTGCCAGGAATCCGTCTCATCGACCCGAACGTCGTCGGTCCGACATTCGAGCAGCTTCAGCAGGTCCGTGGCTACTACTCGTTCCCCAAGATCCTCGACGTGGACCGTTACACGATCGGCGGCAAAGAAACTGACGCCGTTGTGGCTGTGCGCGAAATGGACCTGAGCGGTGTCGAGGACAACTGGAACAACCGCAAGACCGTCTACACCCACGGCTACGGTCTCGTCGCGGCGTACGGAAACCGACGTCAGCCCGGCGGTGAGCCGGAGTGGATTGCCAAGGACATTCCGCCGACCGGAGAGATCGAAGAGCACGAGCCACGGATCTATTTCGGCGAGTTGCAGGGGCAGCGACCCGATCAGTACTCCATCGTCGGCGAGCCCCCTGGTAGGCCACCCATCGAGCTCGACACGCCTGGCGGCGGCGAGGGTGGCAACCCGAAGACCTACGCCTACACCGGCAAGGGTGGGGTTCAGATCGGCAGCATGTGGCGTCGGTTGCTCTACGCCGCCAAGTTCGCCGACGTCAACATCTTGCTCTCGGATCGCATCAACCCGGCATCCAAGATCATCTATGACCGGACGCCGCGGCAACTGGTGCAGGGCGCAGCGCCGTGGCTGAAGGTTGACGGCGACGCATATCCTGCCGTTGTCGAGGGCAGGATCGTCTGGATCGTTGACGGCTACACCACCTCAGACTCCTATCCGAACAGCGAGCGCGTGAACCTCAATGACGTCACCTCTGACGCTCAGACGAGCGCTGGCGGAACGGTCGTGGCCCAGCCGCAGGACGACGTCAACTACATGCGCAACTCGGTCAAGGCCGTCGTCGATGCCTATGACGGCAGCGTCAAGCTGTACGCCTGGGATGACACCGATCCGGTGCTGAAGAGCTGGTCACAGGCGTTCCCTGGCGTCGTGCTACCGAAGTCGGCGATTTCCAAAGATCTGCTGGATCACCTGCGCTATCCACAAGACTTCTTCAAGGTGCAGCGGCAGATCCTGGCCCGCTACCACATGACCAACCCGGACAACTGGTACCAGCGCTCCAGTTTGTGGGACGTGCCGAACGATCCGGTGGCCGGCGCCTCGACCCAGACCAAGGAACCGCCGTTCTACCTGTCGGTGAAATGGCCCGGCGATGATGGCGCGATCTTCTCACTGACAAGCTCCTACGTGCCGTACAAGCGGTCCAACCTGGCCGCCTACATGGCGGTGAATGCCGACGCCAGCAGCCCGGAGTATGGGCGGATGCGCATCCTCCAGATGTCTGACACCTCCCAGATCGACGGACCCGGGCAGTCGTTCAATGCCATGACGACGAATGAGACTGTGGCGGATCGGCTGCGGCCGTTCCTGAACCAGGGCGCGGCCAGCGCGACCTTCGGCAACCTGCTGACCTTGCCGGTCGGTGGAGGGCTGCTGTACGTGACGCCGGTCTACACCCAGCGTCAGGGCAGCACTGGTTCCTATCCGGCGCTGCGTTTCGTCGTGGTCCGCTTCGGCCAGTCGGTGGGTATCGGAGACACCTTGCAGCAGGCGCTGGACCAGGTGTTCCAGGGAAGCTCAGGCGGCAACACCCAAGAAGGCAGCGCCGATGGGAACACACCGACCGGCACTGGCAAGGCCGACAATCCAGCCGCCAGCAAGGCGCTGGCAGAGGCGGAGACCGCCTTCGCTGCTGCCGACAAGGCGCTGAGGTCAGGGGATCTTGCTACGTACCAGAAGAAGATCGAGGAAGCGCATGCCGCGACGCAGCAGGCGCTACGGGCGCTCGGCCGCTGACACGTTCTACGGCTGGATCTGGTCGGAGGCCGGCGGCCTGACTTCAAGATCAGGGAATCCGGCGGCGCGGAGCGGATCTGCCAGGCGCTCGGCATCGCCTACCACGACGAGGGTCAGATCGTCGGGGTGAACGAGGGAGCGGTAAGCCTCGGTAGCTGCCTCTGGAGTCACCGAACGCAGCAGCGCCAGACTTCGGTCGACGTAATCGTCGGGAAGCCCGGCGAGAATCTGAGTCGCAGCCTGGTCGGCGACGCCGTCGGCCGTGGCGTAGCGCAACGGTGAGACACCGGTGAAGTACGCGACGGCGTCGGTGACCTCCTGGCTGGTGAACGGTACGTCGTCAACAGTGATCAACTCGCGGGTGGTGGCCAGCGCGTCGGCAACGACCTCGGTCCGGAAAGAGCCTTGAACTGCGAAAGATCCGCCGGTTCGCAGCGGACCGAAGTTCATCCGTACGCCGTAGGTGTAGCCCTTCTCCTCCCGAAGCACCGCGTTGAGCCGAGACAGGAACGCGCCGCCCATCGCGTACGAGGCGACGCTGATCGCGGCCCATCGCGGATCGAGGCGATCGATGCCGAAGCCGCCGAACCGGATGTCCGCCTGCACCGCACCTGGCCGGTCGATCAACAGGGTGCGGCGCGGTCGCGGGATTGGCTCCTCGATCATCACCTTCGCTGCTCGTCGTTTCGCCACGATCCAAGGCTGCGCTCGGCAGCCGCGATCGGGTCGTCGACGAAGTCGCCGGCGAGCACCAGCGTCGCTCCGGCCGGTCCGAAGTGATCACGATGGAAGGCCGCGACTGCCTCCTGTGTCACCTCGCGGACCGTCTCCGGCTCACCGCCGTTCATCCGTGACGCTCGCCTCGTCTCGTCGAATACGGCTGCCCGGAACGCAATGCTCGCTGCATGCGCGGAGTTGGCCTGTGCCTGCTCGATCTCGGCCAGCCGAAGTTGTACGTGGCGGTTGACATCGCGGTCGGCGAGCGATGGCTCGGTTACAGCCTCGGCGAACAGCTCAAGCGCACGATCAAGATGCGATGCCGGTACGTCGAGGACCAGTTGAATCCCCGACAGCGAAAGATCGACTCCGAAGCCCGCGCCCTCGGCCTCCAGGAGCTCGGCGAACTCCTCACCGTTGTGTCGCAGAGTCCCCTCGTCGAGCGTTCTGGCGCAGATCGTCGCGACACCCTCGATGTCGGCACGCTCGGCATTGAGCGGGAGGTCGAGCACCAGATGCGCCGAGATGACGTGCTGGCCAGGGAGCTCAAACGTCATCAGCTCAATGCCGTTGCTGAGCCGGCCCCGCCTGTGGGGCCGGGAATGCCCAAACGGCCGCGGGAGCGATGGCAGGGCGCGGCAGAAACTGGTTCATCACGCCTCCTGCCGATAGATCAGGGTTGCTCGCTGATCAGGTCGGAACCATCGATGCAGGACGTCTTGTACCTCGTCGTTTCCGATAGCGGTGATCTCGGCGATCCGGGAGTTGATCAGGTGCGGATCGCCGTGCAGCGTCGCGTACTCGCCGAGAGCGTCCGCGCGCGAGTCGACACGCGCCAGCTCGTGCAGCCAGTGCCGCTCGAACTGGGCCTTGGCTCGCCTCAGCTCCTCCTCGGTCGCCCCATCGGTAAGCAATTGATCGATGACCTCCACCATTTCCTGCTCGAGGTCCTCGGGGCTTACGCCATCGCGAGCCCGGGCATAGCTGAAGCCGAACGAGTTGCCACCGATGAGACCCATCGTTGAAGCCCCGGTGCCCTCGGCGTGCTCGGTGCCACGGACGAGTTGCTTGTGCAGGCGCGAGGTCTGGCCATGCCCGAGGATGCTGAAGGCAAGATCAAGAGCGTCGAAGTCCCGGCTGCCGCGCGCGGGCAGCCGCCACGTGAAGTAGACCGCCTCGGCGGGAACGTTTCCCGAAGCCTCCGCGCGGGGAAGCTCCGACAGCTCCGCCAGCGGGGCAGCCTCGGGTTTGCTGGGCTTGGGTCCGGGGATGAGGTGCCCGAAGTAGACACCGGCGCGTTCGAAGGCGTCTTCTGGCTCGACATCGCCGACGATCGACAAGACGGCGTTGTTCGGCAGGTAGTGGCGCCGGAAGAAGTTGTGAACATCATCGAGCGTCGCTGCGTCCAGATCTTCCATCGAGCCGATCGTGGTGTGGCCATACGGATGATCGGTGGGGAACGTCAGGTAGGTGAGAAGTTCCATCACGTCGCCGTACGGCACGTTGTCGTAGCGCTGCCGTTTTTCTTCCTTCACCACCTCCCGCTGATTGTCCAGGTTCTCTTGGGTGAGGGCATCGAGCAGCGTGGCCATGCGGTCGGCTTCCAGCCACAGCGCGAGGTCGAGCCCACCGGTCGGGAGAGTCTCGAAGTAGTTGGTGCGATCGAACCAGGTGGTGGCGTTGACGACGGCACCCGCTGCCTGCATCAGGGCGATGTGCTGGCCGGAGGCCACGTGCGCTGAGCCCTGGAACATCACATGCTCGAAGAGATGAGCGAACCCGGTACGGCCCTGCTCTTCGTCTCGGGAACCTACGTCGTACCAGATGTTGATGGCGACCGACGGCGCAATGTGGTCAGGGCTGGAAATGACGCGTAGCCCGTTGTCCAGGCTGTGCTGGAGGATCGGGTAGCCAAGACCGTTGAGCGCGCCCGAAGTCATGCCCCACATCACAACACATCGCTCACTCTCGACTGGCCGCCGGGGGTTGACAGGCTAGTTGATCACTCTATTTGATCACTCCGGCTACTCTCGCCGGCTCGGCGTATGCCTCGGCCAGGCTGCTGATCGTTTCGTGAGCGTTGAGCCCACTGGGATTGGGAACGACCCACACTCGTGTCCCCGCCGAGCAGAACCGCCTGCTCGCCCGCCTTGGCCTTCGGGTGGGCGAATGCCACGCGGTACGCGGTGACGCCGGCGATCGCGATGACCACCGGCTGATGCTGTGCGACGAATTCCTCAAGTCGTGTGCGCCCGGCCCTCAGCTCAGCAGGCTCCAACTCATCCGCGCGGGCCGTCGCACGATTGACCAGGTTGGTGATGCCGATGCCACGCTCGATGAAGTAAGCCCGGTCCTCATCAGTCATCGGTTGGCCTCGGTCAAGATCACGATCAACGATGCCGGCCAGCCGCAGTGCTGGATAGAAGCGGTTGCCCGGGTGCGCGAAATGGGTCTGCGTGGCGGCGGTCCACAGACCAGGGTTGATGCCGACAAAGAGCAACTTCAATCCCGGACCGACGAGGTCGGGAAGCGACGTATTACGGAACGACCTGCAACTCCGCTTGGGTAAAGCCCACAAGCGCCACCGTAGTAAAGGTGCGCCGTTAGCCTTACCCCGTGACTGTCAGCGCCGGCCGTGGATCTGAGGCAGCACGTCAGCGCCGACGTGAGGTTCGCATTGTCACCGTCACTTTGCTGCGCGCATCGGCGTCCACCATCGCACTGGTCACGATCTATTACCTGCTGCCGCTGGATCGCACCTCGATTGGCGCTGCCGTGGCGATTCTGGCGGCTGGCCTTGCGGCGTTTGTGGCGTTGGTGACCGTTCAAGTCCGCTTGATCATCAGGGCAGAGCATCCAGCGCTGCGCGGAGTTGGAGCCCTCGCCACCAGCGCTCCGCTGTTCCTCCTGCTGTTCGCCGCCACCTACTTCGTCATAGGTGGGATTTCGCCCAACAGCTTCAGCCAGCCTCTGACGCGTACGGGCGCCTTGTATTTCACCGTTACCGTGTTCGCCACAGTCGGGTTCGGCGACATTGTTGCGACGACCGAGTTGACTCGTGTCCTGGTCATCGGTCAGATGGTCGCTGACATCGTGATCGTTGGTGTCGGTGCCAGGATCATTGTCGATGCGATCAAGCACGGACGAGAGCAGCAGCCGGTGCCAGGCGCGCAGCCCGGCCCGGAAAATGACAGCTCCTCGCAATAGCGGCGGTTTCTCGGCTGCCGAGAACGTCTACACGCCGGTTTGCGCGGTCAGCCGCCCAGACTTCACCACCTCGGTGAAGGCTTCGTAGTCGCGCTCATTCTGATCGGCGTATCTGGCCGAGAAGTCCGCGATCGCTCTGGCAAAGGCATCGCTTTTGCCTAGGTAAGAGGCGATTGCGATTCGATCGCCCCAACGGGCGTGTGCTCGTGCGAGTGTCGCGGCGCAGAGCTGGGCGTAGAACGTGGCTCCTCGGACCCGGAGATTGTCGACGTTCGCACCGCCCTTCCAATCGTGAAACTGTCGCACGTAGTAATCGCGCGTGACCCCATCGAGTCCTCTGATGCGTTGCCAGCCCAGGAAGATATCGGTTGCACCTTGCATCAGGCGTTGCCCAACCACCACGCGCTCGCCATGGTGCCGGTAGGTGCTGTGGTTTGCGAACCGTTCCAGCACTGACGCGTTAGCCTCCTTCACTTGGAGAAACAGCGGGTCTTTGGCGTCGCGGCCCACCAGGAGCAGCAGATAGCAGCGGGTTCCGACACTGCCGACGCCGACGACCTTGCGCGCCGCGTGCACGTATTGGAACTCCTCCAGGGGATGGCCCTGCCGTCCGATGGTGCGGCGGTAGGAGCTGAGCAGCTTCTTGATCAACGGTGTCGGGTTTTCCCACTCGGTCCCCGCGGCGACGAGATCCTCGATCGGCACAATCAGCGGCGCGTCCGCGACAATCCGCAGCTCGCCGTCGATCTCAGTGGCTCGCTTGGCGAACACCCGGATGCTGTCACGTGTCCGGGCCTGTGCGACACGTCGCTTGGCAGTTTTCAACTCATGCTTGGCGAGGTGCTCATCCCTCGCCTCCTGATGCGCAAGCTTCAGCATCATCCCCGCGTCGAGCTGGTCATACCAGGCAGCCAGGCTTCCCAGCGTTGCGGCGTGGCGCATCCGGTCCCGATACTCCTGTACGCCGGCCATGACGATGGCGCGCCGGTCAGTCGGCGCAAAGCCCCGGTCGCGACCGAGAATCTCGATGCTGGCTGCGAGGCGCTTGACGTCCCACTCCCACGGGCCGGGCAGCGTCTCGTCGAAGTCGTTGATGTCGAAGAGCATGCGACGCTCCGGAGTCCCGAACAGCCCGAAGTTCGACACGTGCGCATCGCCGCACAGCTGCACCGTGACCCCGGACGCAGGCGTTCCCGCCAGATCCGCCGCCATGATCACGGCGGCGCCTCGGAAGAAGGTGAACGGGGAGACGAGCATGCGTCCATAACGGATCGGGATGAGTTCTGCCACTCGATCTGCTGACTGCTCCTCGAGCAATGCGACTGGGTCAGGGCGATCAGACGCTGGCTCCCAGAGACCGTGAACTGATCGTGGTATCTGGTTGCGGGCGTCCCGGCCCCTCGCTGTACGCTCCTCGACCGTCAAACGCGCGCGCCTCCATGATGACCCGAAATGGACGTCGAGCGTGGCGTTGTCATTGGTCTGTCCGGATTCGCTGGAGCGTGTGCTCGTTGTCATGCCTGGCTTCCAGTCGCGCCGATGTTGATCACAGTTTCCACCATCGGCCCGCTCGCCCGGGAATGACTTCGCTATCGCGCGGGTCCGACCAATCGTCATCTGCATGAGCCTCGGGCCATGATCGTTGCCCGATCGGCAGCGCAAATTGACCTCTGCGATCGGCTTCGCCGACTGCATGCCTATCTTGGGGCTGGGTAAGTACGCGGCAGGTGAGTGATGTGGTACCGAGTTGGCGCTGATTTCGTGGTGGTTATTCATCTGCTGTTCATCAGCTTCGTTGTCGGTGGCGGCTTTCTCACCTGGCGATGGCCTCGGATTGCCTGGGCGCATATTCCGGCCGCGATCTACGGCGCCTTGGTCGAGTTCGCCGGCTTCACCTGCCCGCTGACGCTGCTGGAGAACGACCTGCGCCACAATGCCGGAGAGGCCGGCTATAGCGGCGGATTTGTCGAGCACTACCTGATCAAGATCATCTATCCACCGGGGCTCACTCACGGGATGCAGATCGGGCTGGGCGTGGTCGTTCGTGTTGGTGGCGATCATCGGATATTGGGGCTTTCTGCGCCGTCACGGGTGGCATCTGGCGCACGTCATTCGAACATCCAGATCGGGTCTTGGCGCTGATCGTGATCGGCGGTACCTGCATCACCACTGATCCTGGCTGGCTCGGCCGTGAGTCGTTGAAGGCCGCCACGCCGATGATGAGAGCGTGGCCGTACGAGAACTTGAAGAAGGCGTCGGTCAAAGCCTCGGCCGAGGAGGAGTCCTCTCGCAGATATCTTCGGCAGCGCTTTGATGAAATGTCGAAGGCCGAATACGTCAAGATCAATACGTCAAGATCATGGACGGCGTTCATCGCTGCATCCATCCCGAGCCCGGCTACCGGACACCGGTGCCCACGCTGCTACTCGTCGGCTCGTCGCGACACCTGGTTTTTCCAGAGCGCCTGCAGAGTCAGGGGGAGCCCGCTACGCTGCCGCGTGGGCAAGGGCAACGCCGAGCGACGACTCGCGAAGAGACCCTGACGCAGCCCGGCCACCAACCCGGCAGAGAAGGATGGTCGATGCCAACTCACGCCTCGCGGGATGTCGTGCCGTCGGAGGGCACCGCAACTGGCGACCTGACTCGACGCAGATTCCTCACCTACGTCGTCGCAGCTCCCGTGCTCACCGTTGCCGCCAGCAGCGGCATGGACCTCATAGCCCCCAGCAAGGCGCACGCTGTTGTGCCGAGCCCGCCGCAGCCGGAGAACATCGCCGACCTTGGCGACGTCATGGTGGCGGCAACGAAGCTAGCTCAGCATCTTCTGGTGCTCGAGGTGACGTCGGATAACCGAATCGTCTTCCGGATACCACGCGCGGAGGTGGGGCAGGGCATCACGACGGCATTCGCCATGGTGGTTGCCGATGAGATCGACGCCCGCCTCGTTGACGTCGATGTTCCGCTGGAGGACGCTCGCCAGGACCTCGGAACTGCGCAATCCACTGGCGGGTCGTCCTCAGTTCGCTCATTGTGGGACCCGGTGCGGTCGGTTGCGGCAGAGGCCCGTGCCCGGCTCGTCACCGCCGCGGCGGAGCGGTGGAACTTGCCGGCCCGCTCCTTGACCACCCGGGATACCGCGGTCTGGGCGCCTGACGGGCGGTCCGCTACGTACGGGTCGCTCACCGAAGCGGCCGCCAAAGTGCGCATACCAGCAATTTCGACCGATCCGAAGCCCTCCTCCGAGTACCGCCTAATCGGCACGGCGACGACGCGAGTTGATGCCCGAAGCATCGTTACGGGGGCGGCAAAGTACGCGCTCGACCTTGATGTGCCGAGCGCCCTGCCGACCGTGGTGATCAGGCCGCCCACGCTCAAAGGCAAGGTCAAGGCATTCGACGCATCAGCGGCCCTGAAAATGCCCGGGGTCGTGGCCGTCACCGAACTGCCGACCGGGGTAGCGGTGACCGCGAAGACATTTGACCAGGCCTTGAAGGCACGGTCTGCAGTGAATGTGACCTGGGGTTCCGGCACGGTCGATGGCGTTTCCGACGCAGATATCGAGGCCCGGCTCGAGGCAGCGATTCCGCCGATGATCCCAGCGCCGCCGCTCACCAAACGGGTAGACGCGACCTTTGAGTTTGCATTCGTCAACCACGCCCCGATGGAGGTCGGGAGTGCGGTGGCCGATGTCCGGTCCGACTCCGCCGAAGTCTGGGTAGCGACCAAATCGCCGACCGGCGCTCAGTCGGCGGTCGCTGACGCCGTCTCACTGAGTGCCGACGCCGTGACCTTGCACGTAGTCCGGGGTGGCGGCTCCTTCGGCCGGCGGATCTACCACGAACCGGCAGTCGAGGCAGCGCGCGTGTCTAAGGCGATCAAGGGGCCCGTGAAGCTGATGTGGACCCGCAACGATGACATGCGCCATGGCCGCGTACGGCCGCGCAGCCACCACCAGTTGCGAGCTGTGTACGCAGGCGGCGATGTGCTGACGTACGAGCACCGCATGTCATGCGTGGAGCTGGACCTTGGCAGCGGCACGGGACAGGCGCTCGTGGACGCGGGCTACGTCAATCCCACGATCGGTACGGCGTTCTTCAACATCAGCCAGTCCTGCCCGTACAACTTTGGAGTCGTCACCGAAAGCCTCAACGAGGTCTCCTACGACATGCCCACCGCCTCATGGCGGTCGGTCTACTCGGCCCAGGCTCGTACGGCCGAGGAGATCCTCGTTGACGAGATCGCGAAGGCGCTGGGAACTGACGCGGTCGCCATGCGGCGGAAGTTTCTCAAAACGGCCGATGCTCGCGCTGTGCTCGACAAGGTGGCCAGCGAAGGCTCTTGGGGCCGGAACATGTCGTCCGGAACCGCTCAGGGTGTGGCACTCCACGCGGAGTACCGGTCGATCGCAGCATGTCTGGTCGAGATCAACTGCACCGGTGACAAGCCACGGGTGACCAAGGCCGTCATTGCCCTGGACGTCGGGCGTCAGGTGAATCCGAGCGGTCTGCGGGCGCAGGCGATGGGCAGCCTCATGGACGGAATCAGTACCGTCCTGCTGGCCGGTAACCATCTGGACGACGGCGCCTTTCGGGAGGGCAGTTACAGCGACTTCGCTTACGCCCGCCAGGCGGACGCGCCACTGGAGTGCGATGTGCATCTTGTCGGCGGAACCGGCAAGCCCGGGGGAGTCGGTGAGCTGTGCGTTCCAGCGGCTGCCGGCGCTGTGGCGAATGCCTACGCCCGCGCGACAGGCGCTAAGCCCCGCAAATTCCCGATCAACTTCTGAGGAGCCATTCGGTGCCTAAGTACGCATTCAAGCTCGACGGAAAGGACGTCACGGTCGACGCGCCGGCGGATATGCCTCTGCTCTGGGTGCTGCGGGATCTCCTCGGTGTGACCGGGCCGAAGTACGGATGCGGCGTAGGCGTATGCCGCGCGTGCACCTGCCATGTGAACGGCCAGGCGGTTCAGGTATGCACGCTCACTGCGGCTGACGTTGTGGGAAAGAAGGTCACAACGATCGAAGGCTTGGCTGGAGCAGGTGGCCTGCATCCTGTGCAGCAGGCGTGGCTCGACGAGGATGTAGCGCAATGCGGCTTCTGCCAGCCGGGGCAGATCATGCAGGCGGCTGCGCTACTCAAGTCGAACCGGACACCCTCCGACACCGACATCGACAAGATCATGAACGTCTGCCGATGTGGTACGTACTGCCGGATCCGCAAGGCGATCAAACGCGCCGCCTCCACAATGTGAACCCGCACGGGGACTCGGGGTTGGGATCATCGACTCGAGGACAGTCGTTCAGCTGTCGAGTCGCGCTGCTGGGCATTTCGCCTCAGTAATCCTGTTCGGCGGCATTCCCTTCCACCGCGGAATGGCAGGAACTACCGGCGAATTGGTCGCTCGAGCAAACGCGGGACGAACTTTCCGGAGAGAATCACCCCGTCATGTCAACCGAAGAGCACCCTGCGGCGAGTAACTCGTTGATGGAAAGCCAACCAGCAACCGCTGCCGCCGAACCAACAACCACGGCCGCCGTCGAACCTTCGGTCGAGGCGTCTAGCGAGTCGCTGACGTTCGACGACTTCTACAGGCGGGAGCACCGGCATGTGCTTGGTCTGGCGTTTGTGCTCACTGGCAATCAATGGGTGGCCGAGGACACCGCACAAGAGGCATTCACGGCCGCATTTCGACGTTGGCGTTTCATCGTTGCCTACGACTCGCCGGGCGCATGGGTTCGGCGAGTCACCTGTAATCGAGCGGCATCGGTGTTGCGGCGACGCGTACGCGAGGCAAAGGCGTTGATGCGTCTCGCCGGGCGGACGCAGACTCCACATCGAATTGGATGAAGGCGATGAAGCGTTCTGGCAAGCGGTTCGTCGTCTGCCACCCCGGCAAGCACAAGTGGTCGCCCTCTATTACATGGAGGACTACAGCGTGCGGGAAATCGCCGAAGTTCTTGACTGCAGCGAAGGCACCGTCAAAACCCACTTGAGCCGGGCGCGCGATGCAGTCGCGCGTCAACTGCAGTTAGAGGATGAACAATGAGCGACTTCGATTCGCGCGCACGAAAGGCCGCCGATGCAGTTCGGCAGCAGATTGCCGACAACACTTCCAACCCTGAGAAGGGAATCCGGCGCGCGCAGCGATCACCTGGCCGCGTAGCCATCCCGAGTGCGGTTGCTGCCGCAGCAGTCCTCATCGCTGTTGTCGCAGTGGCGCTACCTCGCGGCGGCGATGGCGGAACATCATTGCGTGCCGAAAGCGCGCCCTATGCGCATGGCGGGGGCGTTGCAGCCGTTCGACACGTGCGACACCGTTCTCCAGTACTTCAAAGACCAGGCTCCTGAGTATCTGATCCAACGTGCGGGCGGCGTGGCCAGCACAACCACCGAGGCCGGCGCACCGGTGCCTAGAACTGCGGTACCTAAGCAAGGCCGTGCGGCTGACTCTTCGGGTACGACCGCTGAGTCGGCGAATACGCCGTACTCGACGACGAACGTGCAAGAAGCAGGAGTTGATGAGCCTGACATCGTGAAGACGGATGGAAATCGCATTGTTGCGGTCGCACAGGCCCGAGTTCGCTTGGTTGGGCTCGACGGCGGCAAGATGACCCTTCGCAAGACTCTTCCAGACACGATGGTTCGGAATGTGTTTCTATCCGGCGATCGTGTGCTTGTCTTCAGCAGTCAAGCGGTTCAGAGTTCCGAGCCTGGATTGCGCTCGACGGGTCAGCAAGCGGCTCTGACGATGTATGACATCTCGAATCTCAGCGATCCAAAACTCATCGCCAGACTGACAATCGACGGCGACGTGCTCGACGCACGACTTGTGGGAACGCAGGTGCGAGTCGTGACCGTTTCGTCGCCCGACGTTGATGCTCCGTCGCCGATCTACAACCCAGATGGCCAGATCTCTCAGGAGTCCAAGGACGAACTCCGGGCTGCTGTCGCAAAGACCACTGTCGACGACTGGATTCCGGCGTACACATTGCAGGACGGTTCGGGTGCGGACGTGAGCAAGGGCCGTCTTGTGGAATGTGCCAATCTGGCTCATCCGGAAACGTTTTCAGGCCTCGACACCGTGGCGGTGTCGTCGTTCGATATCGGGTCGGCTCTGCAGTCCCGCAAGACGGTGGGCGTGATTGCGGGTGGCCAGCAGATATACGCGACCGACACGTCGACATATGTCTCGACAACGGATTGGAGCCGCGACGGTTCTCCCGCCACGACGAGCTTGCACAAGTTCGTTACCGCGCCATCGGGCGCAACGACCTATCAAGGATCGGGTGAGGTTCCCGGAACCTTGCTGAATCAATACGCGATGTCTGAGTACAACGGCGTGTTACGTGTCGCCAGCACGGTTTCGGAGCGCCGGGGCTGGGTCAACTCTCGACAGATAACCGAGGGTCTGGTCACCACGCTGCAGGAGCAGGGCGGTGCACTTCGCCAACTCGGGACAGGTCGGCGGGCTCGGCAGGCAGGACAACGAATCGATCCGAGCGGTGCGATTCATCGGCGAGCGCGGGTACATCGTGACGTTTCGTCAGTCCGATCCCCTCTACGTTCTCGACCTTCGCAATCCTGTTGCACCGAAGGTCGTGGGTGAGCTGAAGATCCCCGGCTATTCGGGCTACCTGCACCCGATCGGTGAGAACCTGCTGCTCGGTGTCGGGCAAAGCGGGTTGGACTCCGGCACCAGCCCGGTGGTTCCACGGCCCCGGAAGAAGGATGGCGGAACGACCGGCATCGCCCCATCTCCGCCGAATCGTGGTGGCCAAATCGGCGTGCAGTTCTCGCTGTTCGACGTCAGCGACCCCGCGTCTCCGCGCCGTATCGACACGCAGACCTACGGTGGAGGTACTGCGGCCGCCGAGTTCGATCCGAAGGCGTTCCTGTACTGGCAGCCGCGCAATCTGATCATTGCTCCCACGAACTTGCATGGTGACTACAGAGGGAGGGGAGCGTTCAGCGGTCTTGTTCTACTGCGAGCAAACGCCAATGGACTCACCGAGGTTGGCCGCCTTGCAACCACCGAGGCTTACGGCACCGTCAACCGTTCCCTGGTCATTGGCGACACCGTCTACATGCTCTCGGACCACGCTCTTCAGGCCAACAGCCTCGACACTCACCGTGAGATCGACAAGCTGATCCTCTAGCGACGTTCTGGCGACACGGCCCAGAAGCGCGACTAGACACGCATGCGCATCTGGTGCTAGGCACTTATCGCCACTCGTCACGAAGGATCTCGCATGAGGCGCAGCACCGTCGATCTTTGGTCACCCGCGATCGGAGCGACTGGCTCAGTTGTTGCGTACGGGCATTGGGGTCGTCCGGTCTTGGTGTTCCCGCATGAGATGGGGCAGGCGGACGACTTCGAATCGTTTGGCATGATCGACGTCGTTGCCGATCTCATCGACGGCGGCCGGGTCAAGCTCTACTGCGTGGAGAGCTACGACAGGGAAACCTGGTCCAACAGGGACATTCCGCTGGAGGAACGCGCTCGTCGACATGGTGCGTACGAGTCGTGGATCCTCGATCAAGTGGTGCCGTGGATTTTCGATGATTGCGGGGGACCGGCGGACATCCTCACGACCGGCACCAGTCTCGGTGCCTATCACGCCGCGAACTTCGCCCTGAAGCGCGCCGATCTTTTTCCGCAGGCGCTCTGCATGTCCGGGATCTACGACCTCAGCGCCTTGTATGGGTGGGGCGAACGCGGCGACGCCCTGTACTTCAACACTCCGCCGGACTATGTGGCCAATATGTCCGGCGACCACCTGGACTGGCTGCGATCACGGGTGTTCCTACTGCTGGTGTGCGGACAAGGGATGTGGGAGGACACAACTGGCGCCCTCGTCAGCACCAAAGCCTTTGGCGGCGTGCTCGCCGACAAGGGCATCCCGCATGAGCTGGACCTGTGGGGTTACGACGTAGCGCACGACTGGCCTTGGTGGAGGCGAGAATTTGCGCATCACCTGCCGCGGTTTGCTGATTGAGGCGTCGAACACAGGGGCGAAGAGGGCGTCGCGCGTCGCGTCAGCTTGCGTACAGGTGGAGATCGGCGGCGAATCGCTCTGTCATCTCGATCACCGGCTGCAGCTCCCGGTGTCGTACCATGACCGTCCCATCGCTGATGAGCACCGCCCGCCAGTCACGACGTGGAGCGCCGATCGGGAGCAGGTCGACAAGCACGACATGCTCGCCGTACTCGGACAACAACCTGTCCAGCCCCTCCGTGTGGGTGATCCGGCCAACCCCTTCGGCGCGTTTGAAGACACAACCGGAGTTATAGCGGCGCTCGAGTGGTTGCGACAGCCGGCCGTGGACGACCGCTTCCGCCCAGGCAACGTACACGTCCCCATCAGTCGCGTAATTCATGAGATCAACCACTCGCGCGCCCGGCGGGCGCCCTCCGATCTCGCCGAAAACCGCCTCGCCGTCGGACTTGAGATACCACTCCATGTGGGTGAAACCGCTACGGAAACCCAACGCGGCCAACACCTCGGCGCCCATCTGGCGGCCGCCCTGCAGGTCAGGGACGCTGAGGTCACGCAGCACGATCGAGGTCGGGCTGATCCATTCGTGCATCTTCATCTGCAACGGCCGCGGCCGGTACCACATGACGTTGTCGAACAAGATCGATCCGTCCGCGCACACCGTGTCGTAAGTGAACTCCTCGCCGTCAATGAACTCCTCAACGCTGACCTCGGGAACGTGCCGAAGCAGCGGCAGCACCTCGCCGAGCTCTTGGCCGGAATCCACCCGGTAGGTGTCGGCCGAGCCCGCCCCGTCGATCGGCTTGACGATGAGTGGATAGCCAACCCGTTCCGCGGCCTCCCAGACGCCCGTCACTGTTGTGGCACTGACGTGCCACGGAGTACGGATACCGGCGGCGTCGATCGCCTGTTTCATTCGTTCCTTGTCGCGGAACGGCACAGTCTGCTCCACCGTCATGCCCGGCACGCCGAACGACTCGCGGATCCGCGCCGCGAGAATCATGTACGGCTCCCACAGGCACTCGACCTGGTCGATGGAGGCGTGCTGAGCGAGACCATGGAGGGCGCCTAGAACGGCGCCCTCGTCGGTGAGCGTCACATGCTCGTAGTGAGCGAGTGCATCCCGGGCCGCGTCTGGCAGCGCCGACGGCGGCTGATCACCGAGGCCGATGACTGTGGCACCCACGGCGGCCAGGGCCCGCGTGAAGTACGCCATCTCCGCCGGATAGCCAGGCGAGACCATCACGATGTTCACTGCGCCTCCACAAGCTCGACCCGGACCCGGTTGATGATGCGGTGCAGGGCATCCCGGACCACCTCGGTGTCGAGATCCCGGACGATGATGTATCCCTCGCCTTCATAGCTTGACGAGGCCGGTTGGCCGACCTCCGGCAAGCGGGCCTCGACGACGAGATGTCCGATTTCGCGCTGCAATTCGTCGATTCCATGAACAGTGCGGACCCGACCGCGCCCCTGGCCACGCAGGTACACGGTCCCGGCCGCGAACTGGCGCTCGGGCGGCGCGAACGTGCCGAGGATGACCAGTTCCGCCCATGTCCGATAGAAGTCCACGCCGTGCACGTACCCCAGCATCGACGAGATCTGCGCACCGGGCGGCCGCGCCGCCACCTCCGATACCGCTACCGAGCCATCCGGCCGGCGAAACCACTCCATGTGGGTCAACGCATCGCGCACGCCAAGGGCCCGCAACGCCGCCGGCCCGACCTCCCATATCCCGTCATACCGGGGATCGTCGAGCTCCCGCGGCAGCAGCACGGTCCACTGAATCCAAGGCTGGCGTAGTACCTCCAATGGGGTCGGTTGGTAGTCGGCGATCGACGAAAACACGGTCTGCCCACCGACCGTCACGCTGTCGAACGTGTGCTCCTCGCCCACGAGGAACTCTTCGAGCAGCCCCGGTGCATCTGCGCCGCGGGGAGATCGCCTCGAGCCAGCCTCGAAGCGCCATCAAGTCATCGAGCCGGTATGTCGCCTGAGCTCCGGCGCCGGCAGGAGGTTTAGCCACGAGCGGGAAGCCGACCGCCTCGGCGAACGTGTACGCCTCGGAAGCGTCGGTGACAAGCTGGTGCCGGGCACACGGTATGCCAGCGGCGCGAAGCACCGATTTCATCCGGGACTTGTCGCGTACGTTGAGAGCTGTCTCCAGATCCATGCCATCGAGGCCGAGCTGCTCCCGGGCATACGCCATCGGCACCTGCAGTTGCTCGAGGGCACCGACGAGTCGCTCCACCGGGCCCACCTGCTGACTGAGGCCGCGTACGGCATCAACGAGCTGCTGCGGGTCTAGCGCGTCGTCGACCCGCCAGTGCCCGGCGAGGTGTTCCTTCAATTCCGGTGACAGTCGATCAGCCGGAACTGTCGTGATGACGGCCACGCTTACGTCGGGGAGCTTGGCGGCGGTGAGAACGAATCGCGCGGTTGCGGGAAGCAGGAAGGGTGCGACAAAGGCGGCGACGACCATGAGACGGACGCTACTAGGTAGCATGCCCAGCGTGAACGTCGTGTTCGTCGAACCGTCTTTCCCGCCTACGCAACGCAATTTTGTACGTGGGCTTGCCGAGGTCGGCGCTACGGTCATCGGGATCGGTGAGTCCCACACCGACGCGCTGGACGACCAACTCAAAAGCTGGATGACGCACTATCACCATGTGCCGTCGGTCGTCGATGTGGGAGTTATGACCGACGCCGTGCGCTGGATTCAAGGCAACGTATGGGTTGACCGGCTGGAAGCGACGATCGAGTCGCACACGTTGGCCGCCGCGCAGGTGCGTGAGAACTGCACGATCCCGGGCACGTCGGTGCGTACGGCCTGGTTGTGCCGGGACAAACCGTCGATGAAGGAGACGCTGCGCGCAGCTGGGGTACCCACCGCCGCGTCGATGGCTGCGCACAACGCTGCTGAGGTCTACGAATTCGCCGATTCGGTTGGCTATCCACTCATCCTCAAACCACGTACCGGTGCAGGCGCTCTCGACACGACACGCGTGGACAGCAAAGCCGAACTCGACTTTGCGCTGGGCCGGTTCGGTGGCCAAGGTGTCGGATCCATCGCCGTCGAGGAGTTCGTCGAAGGCCACGAGGGTTTCTACGACACGCTTTGCGTCAACGGGAATGTATCGCTGGACTTCGTCTCGCATTACTTCCCGAACGTCTTGGAAGCGATGCGCGCCCGATGGATCTCCCCGCAGTTCATTGCCACGAATCGCGTCGATTCGGTGTCGGACTACACGCAGCTGCGCGAGCTGGGCGCCCGAGTCAACGAGGCGCTCGGCATCGGGACGAGCGCGACGCATATGGAGTGGTTCTTCGGCCCGAAGGGACTGCGGTTCTCCGAGATAGGCTGCCGTCCGCCCGGGGTCGGAGCGTGGGATCTGTACTCGGTCGGGAATGACCTCGACGTGTATCGCGAGTGGGCGAACGCGATCGTGCACGACCACATCGCCGCCCGTCCATCGCGACGCTACTCAGCCGGCATTGTCGCGCTGCGACCGGATCATGACGGGCACATCACGGGCTATTCCGGTGTCGAGGACATGCAGGGTCGGTCCGGTGAATGGGTTATCGACGCACACCTGCCTTCGCCGGGTACCCCTACACAGTCGGTGGAGGCGGGGTACATGGCCAACGCCTATGTCCGCATGCGCCATCCCGACTACGACGCGTTGCGCGGCATGCTCGACGACGCCGGCCGTACCATCCACGTGTACGCGCAGTGAGTAACGCCGCTGGGCGTCGTCATTATTGGTCGGCCGGAAGCGGCACGAGTCGCCTCGCCGTCAACCAACTGCAGCAACAGGGCGGGATCGACGAGGCGACAGTGGATCGTTTCCTCGGAGGTCGGGAAGTTCCCATCGTCGAAGGCCGCCACTGCACCTTCCTCTTCCGAGGTGAGGCCGACGAGGTGTACCTCGCCCAACGAATTCTCGGCCTGCCTTCCCGGCTGCCGATGCGGCGAGTGGCTGACACCACGTTGTGGTACGTCGTCCTCAGGGTTCCTCAAAGATCGCGGATCAACTACCAGATCGAAGTCCGACGCGGCGAGCACGTCGAGCGTTTCAACGATCCGCTGAATCCAAAGCATTCGCACAGCCCCTTTGGGGCAATTTCGGTGTGCTTTGCGTTCGGCTACATCACGCCGGAGTGGACTTTTCCGGACCTGGACGCACCCTCGGGCGAGCTCACCGAACTTTTGGTGCAAAGCCGTGCCCTGCAGCGCGATTGCCCGGTGACTCTGTATCTGCCGGCCGGCTTCAGTCGCAGTGCGTCGTACCCATTACTCGTCGTGCACGATGGCAGCGACTTCCTGCAGTACGCCGCAGCGAAAGTCGTACTCGACAACCTCATCCATCGTGGCGAGATTGCCCCGACCGTCGCAGCGTTTTTGCACCCCAAGGATCGGCTTGTCGAGTACGCCAATTCGGCGGAGCACGCCCGCTTCGTCACCAGCGAACTTTTGCCGCACCTGCAGACAGAGTTCCCACTGGCACGTAACCGATCAGGTCGAACTCTTCTTGGCGCTAGCTTCGGGGCGGTCGCATCATTGTCGACCGCGTACGAGTCACCCCGTATGTACGGATCGCTCATACTCATGTCGGGGTCGTTCGTCTCGGCGGATGCAGGAACGGACCACGGCGGTGGGCCTGTGTTCGACCCGGTTGTGCAATTTGTGAACCGTTACCGTGAGCGGCCCCGCCGCGTTGCGGATCGGCTTTTCGTGAGTTGCGGGTTGTATGAGCCGCTGATCATTCCGAACCGATCCATCGTGCCGATTTTCGAATCCGCCGGCATGCGCGTGCGTTACGTGGAAGCCCGGGATGGCCACACGTGGGAGAACTGGCGCGATCGGCTGCGCGACGCCTTGCTATGGACTGCCCGCGGACCGGCTGGCGAATCCACGTAGGGGTCGTCGACGATCTTCCCTCGAGGTTTCCTTCTCCTGTCACAAACGGCCGGACCGCGGTCAGTCCCTGGAGCACCCGGAATCGGAACCTGATCCGGAATGCTGATGGCAACCGCAGGCTTGTCATCTGGTGACGGCGCCGACCGCGACGCCGGCGGTCGGAGGAGGACACGGCGTGAAGTTCGGGATCGTCTACAACACGGCGTACTACGGAATGGATCCGACCCGACTCGTCGCATTGGCAACCCAGGCGGAGAACTGCGGCTTCGAGTCGTTCTACGTGCCCGAGCACATCGCGCTCTACCCCGGCGCCAGGTTGGGCGCGTTCGAGCTGCCGCCCTCGCTCGCGGTGGCCGACCCGCTGGAATGCCTGAGCTTCGTCGCGGCCACCACCAGCACGATCGTGCTCGGGACCGCGGTCCTCCTGATCCCGTACCACCACCCGGTGGCGCTGGCTAAGCGGCTGTCGACCATCGATCAGCTGTCTGGGGGACGGATGAGTCTGCTCACCGTCGGGATCGGCGCGCTGCCGGGTGAGGCGGCCGCGGTCGGCGTGGACTATCGGACCCGCGGACGTCGCGCCGACGAGGCGATCGACCTGCTGCGGCTGCTCTGGGCCGGCAACGAGCAGGGGGTGAGCTTCGAGGGCGAGTTCTTCCGCCTGAGCGAGGTCTGCAGCTTCCCTAAGCCGTACGAGTCCCGTCCGCTCCCAATCCACATCGGCGGGTCCAGCATCGCGGCCGCACGTCGTGCGGGCCTTCGCGGCGACGGATACTTTCCGGGCGGTCGGCTGACGGCAGCGCAGCGCGCCGAGCAGCTGGCCATCGCGAGGGCCTTAGCGGCTGAACGCGGTCGAGATTCAGAGACCTTCGAGTACACCCGCTGGGGATCGTTCGACCTCACCGAGGCTCAAGTCCAAGCACTCGGAGACGAAAATGTCGCTCGGATTGTCGTCTCACCTTCGGCGACCAAGGTCGACGAGCAACGGCGCGAGATCGGCGAGTTCGCTGCGCGACACGGGCTCCGCTGAGCTGCCACGGTGAGCAGCAGCGACAGTGGCTTGGTCCCGCATCTCAATCTGTCAGCTCAACCGCACAAGTCACCCTAGGCTCAGACCTGATGGATCCGGTCGTGGCGCTGAAGCGAATCGCGTTCCTGTTGGAGCGATCACAGGCGCCCACGTATCGCGTCGCTGCATTCCGTCGCGCCGCCGAGACAATCTCGGCGCTGGAACCCGGCGAAATGGAGCGCATGGCCACCAACAAGCGGCTTCGTTCCCTGAAGGGAATCGGTGAAGCGACAGAGGCCGTGATCCTGGAAGCGCTGGCGGGCAAAGTCCCCGACTATCTCGCGAAGTTGGAAGCGAAGCCGCACCCGTTTGCTGTTGCCGGCGATGCGCTCCGGAGAGCGTTGCGAGGTGACTGTCACACGCACTCGGTCTGGTCGGACGGCGGCAGTCCGATCATCGAGATGGCGCACGCTGCGCGTTCGTTGGGTCACGAGTACATCGTGATGACTGATCACTCGCCCAATCTCACTGTTGCGAACGGACTCTCGACTGAGCGCCTAATGCGACAACTCGAAGAGATCGAGAGCGTCAACGGTGAGCTTGCCGCTGAAGCGTCGCCACCATTTCGTGTTCTCAGCGGCATCGAGGTCGACATCAACGAGGATCGGAACTCTCGATCAGACCCCGGACGTGCTCGCGGCACTCGACATCGTCGTCGGGAGCGTGCACTCCAAACTGCGTTCACCCGGCGACGTGATGACGAAGCGGATGCTCGCGGCAATCGAAGACCCGAACATGGACATTCTCGGGCACTGTACCGGCCGTATCGTTGCCGGACGCGGTCGACCAGAGTCGGAGTTCAACCACGAGGCAGTATTCGGCGCGTGCAGAGACAACGGAGTTGCCGTCGAGATCAACTCCCGGCCGGAACGCAAAGACCCGCCTCGCAATCTGCTGAAGCTGGCCGTCGAGATTGGCTGCCGTTTCTCAATCGACACTGACGCACATGCGCCGGGTCAGCTCGAGTGGCAGTACATCGGCTGCGACCGCGCCGCGGAGTGTGGTGTCACGGAAGACCGCGTGATCAACACCGCTTCGGCCGCCATGTTGCTGAGCTGGAGCGCGTCGCGCCGTCAAGCCTGATTTGGCGGAAATTACCAGGTCCAGGCGCCGATCGGTTTACGACATCGGTGACGCACTCAGGTTTCCCGCTGGTTCGGAGGCGAAGAGGTTGAGCCCGAGCCGCTCGGCCAGGTACTTCGTAACGAGTTGGCCGCGCACACTGTTTCCGGCGACATCGAGCGGAGGCGAGAAGGTCGCCAGGCCACCCTTGCCGGGCGATACGGTCACGATGCCGCCACTGACGCCGCTCTTGCCCGGCATCCCGATCTCATACAGCCAGTCTCCCGACAGCTCATACAGGCCGGCGGTGGCCATCACGGCCAGCACCCGACGGCACACCCCCGCGACAATCACGCGCTCGCCTGTCATCGGATTCACCCCGCCGTTGGCAAGCGTGGCAGCCATCACCGCGAGATCATGGGCGGTCACGTCGAGGGAGCACTGCCGGGTGTAGATGTCGGTGGCCTCGTCAGGGTCGAAGTAGAGCCGGTCGTAGCTCGCCAGGAGATGCGCGATGCCCTGGTTGCGAATGTTGGTGGTCGACTCAGACTCGTAGACATCCTTGCTTAAGCTGAGCTCGCGGCCCGCGAAGCGGGAAAGCCCGTCTCGGACCCGCTCCCACTTCTCGTCCGCCGTATTGCCGGGAACGAGGCTCGTGGTCGCGATCGCACCCGCATTGACCAACGGGTTCATCGTCCGCTCGTCATTCAACTCGACGGCTATCAGCGAGTTGAACGGGAATCCTGTGCTGTTGACGCCCAGCTGCTGTCGCGCCGCCTCGTACCCGATCGCCTCGCAGACCAGCGCGAAGACGAATGGCTTGGAGACGCTCTGGATTGAGAACGCCGTCTCTACATCACCAATCTCGAAGAACCGGCGCCTGGCCCCGACCACGCAGATCCCGAAGAGCTCAGGCGATGCGCTTGCCAGCGCGGGAATGTAGTCCGCGACGGCACCGTCGCCGTGGGACCGATACCGGTCGTAGGCCTCGGTGACGGCATCCCTTACGTTCTCGTTCTGTGGAAGTTCGCCGGTGGACACCAGCGAGGGCGCCGTCGCTTCGTCGAACGGGAGACTTTCGTGCATGGAAAGCTTGGTCATTAGATCCCTACTGGTCCTTAACTCTGGGCAGCCTACGACAGACGGAACGAACCCCGCTGTCACGCCCCAGCGCAGCTAGCAGGTGTAGGGAACATGCGACCGATCTTGCTTGGCTTGGCGAGCAGTCATCGTGAACCAGACCGACCGTGCTTGGTGGCGTGCGCCAGCAGACCGGAGATCAGCCGTCCGCTGCGCCGGGTCCAGGGAGAGGGGAGTGGTTTCGGGATACTCATTTGGGGGCCTCCGGTTTACGAGTCATGGCGGCGGTAGATAGCACCCATAGGCGCTACCGACTGGTGGGTCCACGACTCAGCCTGTAAGCGGGATTGCCGCGATTGCCGGACCCGGCGAAGACCTTTGCGTCGCCGAACATCAAAGTTCGGACACATGAAACTCTCTGCGGGCGCGGGCGCGGGCGCGGGAGCGGGTGCAGGAGGCAGTCCCTAGCGGAGAGTGGGGGTGACTCGATGCACGCGACCGGCATCACAGCCACCATCTCTCTTTGTACAAGTCGGGCTCGACCGACGGCGGTGCAGAATCACATCCATGACCGTGCCAGGGAATCCGTATCGGCACCACACGCACCGCCTCGACCTCGAAGACCCCTCGATCCGCGAGTGGGCGGCTACTGTGCTGCTCGCTGACCCCGATCAGGGCATCGTGCTGGACCGGTCCGCGTTCTATCCCGGCGGCGGCGGGCAGCCGCCCGATCACGGCGTGCTGCTGTGGGGGAATGTCCGGACTCGCATTGTCGGCACGCGTAAGGGTGATGACCTCTACCTCATCCCGGCCGAGGGAGACCCTCTGCCCCCCGCGGGCACGAGCGTCCGCGGTGGCCTTGACGACGAGCGCCGCACGAGCCTCATGCGCACGCATTCCGGTCTGCATGTGCTTAGCGCAATCGTGCTGCGGGACTTCGGCGCCCCAGTGACCGGAGGGAACATGGAACCGCTCATCGCACGGATGGACTTCGATCTGTCCGACGTGCCTGCCGACTTCAAGCAGCGCGTTGAGGATGCCTGCAACGCGGCGGTCCGCCTGAACCGGCAGATCGACGTCCGGGTGCTGCCGCGGGAGCAGGCCCTGGCAATCCCGAACGTCATCCGCACCGCCAGCGACCTGCTGCCGCCGGACATCGAGATGGTTCGGATCGTCGACATCAACGGCATCGACCTCCAGGCCGACGGCGGTACCCACGTGGCCTCCACGGCCATGATCGGGCGTATCGCGGTGACGAAGATGGAGAGTAAGGGTCGCGGCTTTCGCCGCCTGCGGATCCGGATCGAGGACGCCGAGTAGTAGTAGCACACGCATCCGCGCATCGGGCACAGCACGATACGTGGGCTCGTCGCGTGGCGCGGAGGTGTTCGGGCAGACTTCCGCCATGCGGACAGTGGGGGTGGAGGAGGAGCTGCTGCTCGTCGACGTGCACACCGGGAAGCCGCGCTCAGTCGCCAGCCAGGTCATCGCCGCGGCGGACGGAGACGGCGTGCGTGGAGCCGGCGAGGGCGGCGTCGATGCCGAGCTCCAGCGCTACGTGGTGGAAACCCAATCCTCCGTGGCGAGCGAGCTTGCCGACGTTGAAGAAGAGCTGCGTGAGTGGCGACGTGTCGTGGCCAGTGCCGCCCGGGAAGCCGGCGCTGGCGTCGCAGCCGTCGCCGCCGCCCCGGTAGCGGGTACCGGTCTCATCTCGCCGGCCCCGCGCTACCAGCGAATGGCGGAGCGCTTCGGTCCGACCGCGCAGGAGGTGTTGACCTGCGGCTGTCACGTGCATGTCGGCGTCGAGTCAGACGAGGAGGGCATCGCCGCCATCGACCGGATCCGCGTCTGGCTGCCGGTCATTCTCGCGATGAGTGCGAACTCGCCGTTCTACGACGGTCGCGACACCGGGTATGCCAGCTACCGGTCGCAGCTGTGGATGCGCTGGCCGTCGGCGGGCCCAACCGACACGTTCGGGACCCCCGACGCGTACCACGAACTGGTGCGCTCGATGGTCGAGTCCGGCGTGCTCCTCGACGACGGGATGATCTACTTCGACGCACGCCTGTCGCGGCGCTATCCCACGGTCGAGATCCGAGTCGCCGACGTATGCGTCGATCTCGAAGACACACTCTTCGTTGCGGCGCTGTGCCGAGCGCTCGTCGAGACGGCTGCAGCCGAGGCGGCGCGCGGTGATCCAGCGCCGCAGATGCCGACGTCGCTGCTGCGTCTCGCGGTCTGGCGGGCGGGCCACGACGGCGTCGGCGGAGTGCTGGTCGACCCAGTGTCACGACGGCCCCGGCCCTGGATCGACGTGATGCGCGATCTGGTCATCCACGTGCACGACTCCCTCGAGGAGTTTGGCGATCTCGAGCGCGTCGAGCATCGGGATCGACCGGTTGACCCGGGTTGGCACCGGTGCCACAGGCCAGCGCCGCACCTTTGCAAAAACTGGCCAGCTCCTCGACGTCGTTGTCGAGGCGGTGCGTCGGACGGCCGGACGCTAACCTCTCGCGGGGCCATCCTCGTGTGGTCGTAGTGATCGATTACTGCGTGGAACGGCAAAGCCGAAAAGTGATCGATCGTCTTCAGCATCTGTGGCTTCGAGCCACTGCCCTGGGGTAACTGAACGATCGGAGCCGGCCCGAAATGCTAGCCCTCCAGCGAAGGACTGATCAAAAGTGAGCACAGGACACCAGGATGGTCAACAAGTTCGATTTGCCGCCGTCGGCCTGGACCATTCACATGTCTTTGGGCAGATTGAGGGACTCCTCAATCAAGGCTGTCAGCTGGTTGGATTCAGCTCCGATGACCCAACCGCTGCCGTCGCGCAGGCGACTCGGCTTCGCTGGCCCGACGTGATGTGGATCGACGATGCGACGAGCCTGGTCCGTGATCCCTCCGTCGATGTGATCGTGACGGCCGCAGTTCCCGATCGACGCTCCGCCATCGCGGTCGATGCCTTGACGAACGGCAAGGATGTCGTCGCCGACAAGCCCGGCTGTGTCGCGCTCGAACAGCTCGACGAAATCGAGAAGGCTGTCGCGCACTCTGGTCGATTCTGGTCGGTCACGTTTTCTGAGCGCTTCGAAGTGCGCTGCGCGATCAAAGCCGGACAGTTGGTCCGAGAGGGGCGAATCGGGCGGGTCGTGCAGACCCTGGGGCTTGGACCCCACCGGGAGGGCGACCGGGCGCACCTCGCGGATGGTGCGGGACGTCCGGAATGGTTCTACGACCGAGACCGGACCGGCGGCATCATCACCGACATCGCCAGCCACCAGATCGACCAATTCTTGTGGTTCACCGGCGCCAAAGAGGCCGAGGTCGTCTCGAGCACCGTCGCCAACTACACCCATCCGGAGTCGCCGAAGATGCAGGATTTCGGCGAGGTGACGTTGCAGGGCGACGGTGCTCATGGCTACGTCCGCGTCGACTGGTACACCCCGCAAGGCCTTTCGACCTGGGGAGATGGTCGGCTCGTGATCTTGGGCACTGAGGGCTACATCGAACTCCGCAAGTACGTCGACCTGGCGGGTCGCCCCGGACGAGATCACCTGTTCGTGGTCGATGGTGCCGGCATCGAGCACATCGACTGTTCCGACGTCGAGCTCAGCTACTACCCCGACTTGGTGCACGACGTGATCAACCGCACCGAGACAGCCTGCCCCCAAAAGCACACGTTCGAGGTGATGCGGCTGGCAATCCGCGCCCAGCAAAGCGCGACGATGTTGGGGTTTGCCAAGTGAACGGACCGACTGACAAAGAGCTCCGTGTCGGGATCGTCGGGTGTGGCACGATCGCCCGCGCGCATGCCCTCAGCTACCAGAGCAACGCCCGCGTCGAGTTGGTGGGCGTCGTCGACCTCGACCAACGGCGTTCCAGTGCGTTTGCCGCGCGCTACGGGACGACGGCATACGGCTCATGCCGTGAGCTCCTAAATGAGCAGCCTGACCTCGTATCCGTCGCTACGCCACCCGGAAATCACACCGAGGTCGCCGTCGAGCTGCTCGAGTCAGGCTCCTCGGTGCTCTTGGAGAAGCCACCAGCCACGTCGTTGGCCGACATGGACGTCATCGCCGCCGCCGAAAAGCTGAGCTTGGGATCCGTCTACGTGGTGTTTCAGCACCGTCACGGATCGGGCGCGCGTCGCGCCCACCATCTGCTGCAGTCAGGCGCGTTGGGGACTCCGCTGGTCGTCGTGTGCGAAACCCTGTGGTACCGCCCCGACAGCTACTTCCTGCCCGAGTGGCGTGGCAACTGGGCCGGCGAGGGCGGCGGCCCGACCCTCGGGCACGGCATCCATCAGATCGACTTGCTTCTCCACCTGATGGGCCCGTGGGAGACCGTCGACGCTCGTGCGGCGCGGATCGCTCGTCCCGTTGAGTTCGAGGACGTGTCGTTGGCCATCATCAAGTTCAGAAATGGCGCAGCAGGCACGGTCGTGACAAGCCTGCTCTCCCCGCGAGAGCTCAGTCGCATTCGGGTGGATACCGCCGGCGGCACGCTCGAGGTCAACCACGTCTACGGCTACAGCGATGCCGACTGGTCGTGGGCGCCCGCGCCAGATGCGACAGCGGCTGCCAGTCTCGGGCGCGATCCGGGTCTGCCCAGCGCGGACGACGCCGGAAGCCGGCGAACGGCAGATAGCGAGGACGTATGGGTCGCCTCCGCTGGGTTGGATCTGCCCAGCAACCACGCGGCACAGATCGATCAGCTGGTCGACGACATGCTCGCTGGCCGCGGCCACGAGACCACGCTGGCCAGCACCCGTCCAACAATGGAGTTCGTCACCGCGGTCTACGCATCCTCGATCGAGTGCGAAACAGTTCACCGACGGGATTTGACTCCGGCCAACCGCTTCTACGAAAGCCTCAGCGGTGGGCTGCCCACTGACACGATCACCGCCCGACTGGATGCGGGCCGACTATGAGCCGGGACACTCCCGCGTATCCGCCTGCCCCACTGTCGAGAGCAGCGCGTTTGATCGAGCAGCGCGTTTGATCGAGCAGCGCGTTTTGGTCGGTCAGCGGTCCCTCGATCGGGGTATAGCCACGATAGGCGGCAAGTAACTCGGAGGCCTCCGACCCCCGCCTAGCACCTCGAGAAAGGTCCGAACTATGAGCTCCCTCCCATATCGATCACAACGACGCGGATCCCCCGCCAGGGCGCTCGCCTCCGGGCTGACCAGGGCAATGCCAAGGACGGACCGCGGCGCGTTCTCTCGTCGGCGTCGATTGGTCACAGCTCTCCTCGTGCCGTTGTGCCTCGTCGCCTCGGCCGCGTGCGCTCCCGGCCAGAGCCAGAGTGGGTCCGAGGAGGCAGCGACGCTGCGGGTCTCCACTTGGGGTAACGACTCGCGGCTCAAACTCACCCAACAAGCGGTGGCCGCCTTTACTGCGGCGAACCCGGGCATCAAGGTCACTGTCGAGAACAACGACTGGAGCGCCTATTGGGACAAGCTCGCCACGATGACGGCGGGCAACAACGCACCGGATGTCATCCAGATGGACGAGTCCTACATCGCCGCATACGGCGCCCGAGAGGCTCTGCTCGACCTGAACACGGTGAAAGGCAACCTCGACCTGTCGGCAATGGATCCGAAGGTGCTCGAAACGGGCAACGTGGGGGGGACGCTGGTTGGCGCCCCGATCGGCGTCGCGAACTTCTCCGTGGCAGCCAATCCCGAAGTGTTGAAGAAGGCCGGGGTGTCGGTGCCCAACGACGAAACGTGGACTTGGGACCAGTTCGGCGAAGCGGCGGCACAGGTCACCGAAAAGCTCGGTTCGCAAGGCGTGTACGGCTTAGACGGATTCGGCATGGGCGCCGCGGAACTGGGCGCGTGGGCGCGGCAGAAGGGTGAGGAAGTCTGGCCTAACGACGGTCGTGGAGTCAGCCAAGCAACCATTACCAGCTTCTTCGACTACGCCAACAAGCTGGTCGCCATGAAAGCCACACCTCCGGCCGGGCGCCAGGTGGAGAACTCTACTGCTGTTCTGGACCAATCGTTGTTCGCAACTAACAAGGCCGCTTTCCACCTGCTCTTCCACACCCAGATCTCGGCTTTCGCCGCTGCGAGCGGCACGCAGATGAAGCTGCTTCGGCTCCCGGCGCAGGCGACAGGTCAATCGCCGAAGATGGTCAATAAGGCATCCATGTATTGGTCGGTGTCAGCACGCTCAAAGCAGGTCGACGCCAGCGCCAAACTGATCGACTTCCTGCTCACCGATCCTGCGGCTACCAAGGTGCTCACCACGGAGCGTGGCATCCCGGCCATCCCGGCGGTGCAAAAGGAGGTCGCTCCGCTGCTGGATCCGCAGGCCAAGGTTGCGCTCGAGTTCTCCCAATCCATCGGGTCCGAACTCGTGCCGCCACCTCAAGTCACCCCACCCAACGCTTCCGGCTTCAGTAGCGAGTTCACCCCCGTCGCCACCGAGGTGCTCTTCGGCAGGTCCAGCCCAGCGGACGGCGCGACCAAAGTGCTCTCGATAATCCAGAGCATGAAGTAGGTAGTTGACTGGGGGCCATGGTCCTGCAGTGACGGGCCGTGACGTCGAGATCGAGAAAGGGGTCGGCCTTCTCGAGCAAATCCACGGCGAATGGGTCGCCGGCGATGCGACTTCGAGATCAGGCGATGATGCTGTCGCCGACCTGATTCTGCTCTCGATGCCCGCGGACCAGAGGAGAAATCGTGAAGATCACTGACGCCCGGGTGATCGTCTCATCGCCTGGCCGTAACTACGTCACCTTGGTCATCGAGACCCAGGACGGCCTGCTCGGAGTGGGTGACGCTACCCTGAACGGCCGCGAACTGGCGGTTGCGTCCTACCTTCGTGATCATGTTTGTCCGCTGCTGGTCGGCCGGGACGCCAACCGGATCGAGGACACCTGGCAGTACCTGTACAAAGGCGCCTACTGGCGCCGTGGCCCGGTGACCATGACCTCCATCGCCGCCGTCGACATTGCCCTGTGGGACATCAAGGGCAAGCTGGCCGGTCTCCCGGTGTACGAGCTGCTAGGCGGTGCGGCCCGGGAGGGCGTGATGGTCTACTGCCACGCCAGCGGTTCCACCCTGGACGAGCTCAGCGCGGACTTTCAGCGCCAACTGGACCTCGGCTACCTGGCGATTCGGGCCCAGGCTGCCATCCCCGGCTTGGAGAAGACGTATGGCATTGCGCCGACCGACGGCAAGATCTACGAGCCCGCGAGCGGCAAAGCGCCTCAGGAGGATATCTGGGAGACCAGCTACTACTTAGACTTCGCTCCCCAGGTGATGGCCCATCTCCGGTCGGAATTCGGCTACGAGGTTCACCTGCTGCACGACCTGCACCACCGGTTAACGCCGATCGAAGCCGGACGGCTGGGCGCTTCGTTGGAGCCGTACCGCATGTTTTGGATCGAGGATCCGACCCCCGCCGAGGACCAGTCCGCGTTTCGATTGATCCGCCAGCACACAACCACCCCGATCGCGGTCGGTGAGATCTTCAACAGCATCTGGGACTGCCAGCAGCTGATCACCGAACGGCTGATCGACTACATCCGCACCGCTGTGTCGCACGCTGGCGGCATCACGCATCTGCGTCGGATCTTCGCGCTGGCCGACCTTTACGGAGTCCGCTCCGGCTCCCACGGTGCAGGCGACTTGTCACCGATCTCGTTGGCCGCCGCACTGCACGTCGACATGAGCATTCCCAACTTCGGCGTCCAGGAGTACATGGGACATCGCGACCCCGTTGGCGAGGTGTTTGACGCCAGCTACACGTTCCGGGACGGCTACATGCATCCTGGCAACCAACCTGGGCTCGGCGTCACGTTTGACGAGGAAGCTGCGGCAAGGTATCCGTACGACCGGAAGTATCTGCCGGTGAGCCGCCGCCGTGACGGGTCGATCCACGACTGGTGACCCCCGACCCCGCACGCCAAGGGCTAGGCCGAGAAATAGCCCGAGGCGGCTGGCGAGATGGGGAACCAGAACCCGGTCCCAGGTACCCCGTCTCTTCTAGCGGGACCCTCCGACGTGAGCGATCACGCGTCCTCGCGGTACGCGTCGTGGTAGTTCCACCACTGGTACGGCGGGGTTTGCGGATAGCCCTCGGGAGAGTCCTCCCACTGCTCTTGGCGTCCGAGTGCGGTGATGTCGAGATAGCTCCATGTGGTGCCTAGTTGCTCGTCGCCGCGGGCGTCGATGAAGTAGGTGCGGAAGATCCGGTCGCCCTCACGGATGAAGGCGTTGTGCCCGTGCCACTCGTCCACGCCGAAATCCTTGTCGAAGTCGTCCGTGAGCGTGTACCAGGGGATGAGTTCCCAGCCCATCCGCTCCTTCAAGCCCTGGATCTCTGCCTGCGGGGCGCGCGAGACATATACGAGCGTCGTGTCCCGCGCGTTCAGGTGCGCCGGGTGTGCGACCTGGTCAGCACCGAAGGAGCAGCCGATGCAGGCGCGCTCTGGGTAGGCGCCGCCCGACTCCGGGTAAGTGGTGACGTCCGGCGCGTAGAAGGCGCGGTAGACGATCAGCTGCCTGCGGCCCTGGAACAGGTCGGCCAGGCTCGCCGGTCCATTGGGTCCCTCGAAGCGGTACTCCTTCTCTACGGCCATCCACGGCATCCGCCGGCGCTCGGCCGCCAGCGCGTCGCGGGCGCGGGTCAGCTCCTTCTCCTTGACGAGCAGCGCCTCACGCGAGGCTTCCCACTCCTGCGGCGAGACGATTGATGCGGTCTTCATTGCGGCATGCCCTCCTTAGGTACTGATTTCATTCGGTCTGGGTTCATGTACTTAAGACACCACCGAGGTCCGGAAGTAATCGGCGATTTCTTTCGCGTGGATTGATCACTACTTGTGAAGAGCGCAAAAGGATCGGGCCATACGAGGATGCGGTCGTGACCGAGCGTACGCTCGCCGCCGCGCCCGTGCCGGAGACGAGGACGCATTCCGCCTACTCATCGACCCTCCTGAGAGGGGTAGAGGCCCTTGGTTCCCTGGATCCCGGGCGTGGATGGTGCCTGGGCGCTGGCTACTCCAGAGGGCTAATCTGCGTCGGGAGCGGCGTCGCCCGCTTGCATCGGTCGCCCCTGCTGCCCGCGCTTCACCGCGTCAACGATGATCCTGACCCCGAGGCCGAGGATCACGATGCCGGCGATCATCTGACCGGTGACCAACACCCGAGCCGCCTCGGTCACGGCCGTAATATCACCGAACCCGACGGTTGAGAACACGGTGACGGTGAAGTACAACGCGTCAGTACGCGTCATCGGCTGGCTGAAAGTGCCAGCAGAGATCGTACCCATGACGAAATAGGTGCCGGCAAACAGCAGCAGAAACAGTGGAACGCTCGTCGCAAGGGCTCCGACGGCCCGCAACGCCGGATACGCCGCCCTCATGATCGCGCGGACTTGAAAGGCGACCAGTCCAACAAGCGCCAGAAGCCCGACTGCCAGTATCCCGATGACCACGCCGATCGAACTGCGGTCCAAGGGCAGCAGGTAATAGACAGCAACCAGCGCGGCCGTAGAGCCCAACGCCCTAAGCAAGGTGACGAATACTCTGCGAAATCCGCGGCGCGCCTCAATGGAGGCGCCGAAACCCTGGCCCGCGCTTGCACTCACGGAGAAAGGCTAAACCGGGCCAGTCGAGCTTATAGACCAGTGGCATAAAGATGTCCGGCGCAGATTAGGCCCTCTGGCAAGGCCTCGAAGAATCTGCGGTGTCGGTTGAAGCAGCAACGAGGAATCCCAAGGCAATTCCGATGGCCGCAAAACGTGCCCTGTTCATGATCACATTCAGCTTCGTCAGCACCAGATAGTCGCGATCGGCTGAATGGGCGTCCGCAACGGCTCCCGGCACGTGAAGCGCGCGGGCACGACCCTGGCAAGCGAAACTATGGGCGGCTCGCGGCAGCAGTGAGCGAACCCGGATGTTCGAACTCGTTCCAGCGGACTACGTACGGTTTGTTCGCTGCGCGCTAGCGTTCGGGCGTGGATTCCTCCGAAGCTGAGCCAATGCCTGCCACGGCAGCCGACGGTGTTGAGCTGGTGCCGTTCAACGAGTCGCGTTGGCCTCCCGCCGCTGCGGTATTTATGTTCATGATCCTCAACATCGCAATGCGGATCTGGTTGCCCAGGGAGCCGCTCATTGCCGTTCCGTGGCTGCTTCCGGCACTTGAAGCCGCCATTCTCGGGGTTCTGGTGTTCGGCCACCCGGCCGACTTGGCCAGGCACCGACGCTGGCTGCACCCCACCGCTGTCACGCTGGCAACCCTGATGGTTGCTGCAGCACTCTGGGCGACGGTGCGCCTGATCGACGACCTGATCCACGGATCGGCGGTGACCAACGACCCCGCACGCCTGCTCGCCGCCGGTGCCCTGGTGTGGCTCGGCAACAACCTGTCCTTCTCGCTGCTGTATTGGCTGATCGACAGCGGCGGCCCGAGTATGCGTGCCCGGCAGCCGTTGCCGGCCGACTTCGCGTTCACCCAGCACATGAGCCCTGAGCTCGCGCCGCATGGCTGGCGGCCGGTGTTCCTCGATTATCTACACCTGGGTTTCACGAACGCGACCGCATTCAGCCCAACCGACGTGATGCCACTGACCCACCGCGCCAAGTACACAATGCTCGTGCAATCGACGGTTGCCCTCGCGTTATTCGGTCTCATCGTGGCCCGAGCCGTAAACGCCTTCACCTAACAACAAACGGCCTGATGCATCTGGCCGAGCCACCGGGCCGCAGATCAGGCGCTGGCAGAGAAGATCGAAACAGCGCATGGGCGCCCCGGATCTCGATCACCCTCAAGCCGGGGCTGCTGGTTTCGCCGCGGCTGCGCGGGCCTGTTTGCGGCTGGCGAGGAGGTACTTGACGGCCCCCGTGGTGAGGAAGGCGGTGACGACGGCGATCAGGATGGGTGCGGTCTGCAGCGCCCCGACCTGGGTCAGGAACGCGGCCATCAGCACCATGGAGAACGGCGCGGGCGCGAGCGCCCCGGGGACGGCGGCGAGCAGGCAGGTGAACGCCAGTCCCAGTGGCACGCCGGGGATGACCTGGTGGACGAGGACCCCGGCGGTTCCGCCGATGAACAGCGAGGGGAAGATGGGCCCGCCGACGAAGCCGCTGCCCTGGCTGACGGCGAAGGTGAGCATCTTGGCGATCAGGATGGCGGCGACCAGGCCCACGCCCAGGGTCCCCGCGTCGTTGAGTACGGTCGTGAGCTGATCGCTGCCGGAGAACATCGTCAGCGGCAGTGCCACGCCGACGATCCCGAACACCACGCCGCCCAGCGTTGATTTCGCGATGGCCGGGACCTTGAGCCGGCCGAACAGCCGCGCCGCCGCCATCATGAACCCAGCCAGCAGCGCCACCACCAGGGCCGCGAACAGGCCCAGGGGAACCCCGGCGAGCAGCTGCCAGTCCTCGAACGTGTAGGGCGGCACCTGGTAGTGGTCCAGGAACACGGCGCCGGCGATGGCGAAGTAGATGCCGAACGAGACGCTCGATGCCACGATCTCCGCGGCGAGGGCCTTGGTGAACCGCTGCCCGCCCGGGCGGGCGACCTCCAGGATCAGCAGCACCACGATCACCGTGCTGGAGAACAGCCCGCCGTAGGCGCCGGCGAAGCCGGCCAGGGTGTTCACCTGGGAGTCCTCTTTGCCGAGCGCCCTTCGCTGGGCGAGCCAGCTGCCCGCCCCGCCGCCCATGGCGCCCAGCGCCTTTTCCGGGCCGAGGCTGGCGCCACCGATCAGCGACACCGTCGAGACGGCCACGATCCCCGGCACCAGTCGCGGGTCGACGTGCTCGGTTTGCAGGTCGGCGAACAGGCCAGGAACCTCCTGGGGCAGGCGGGTCAGACGGCGCAGCAGCCCGACCACGGCACCGGCCGCCGCGGCGACCGCCACCCACCACCAATGCCCGCCGAACCAGCCCGGATCGGAATCGCTGTACCACTTGCCCCCGAACTTGATCACTCCGATGAACACCAGGCCGGCGACCGCGCCGAACACCCCCAGGGCCACCGCGTAACCCATCAGGACCCAGAACTCCCGCTTCTGGGTGACCGGCGGTGCCGCGGCCGGCCCGGATGAGATGCTCACGACGCAGACCTCAGCGGAGCTGAACTCCCACCCCGCCACGGCCGCCAGCAACAGAGTGGACCATCTCGGTCAGCTGCCTGGCACTTCGAGACCCGGCTCGGCATATCGCCTGGCCACCCCCGGCCAGATCCGGGCCTGCCTGTCGAGCATGTATTCATGGGCCTGCTGACCGGTTGCGGTCTTCGGGTCGATGGCGGGCACGTGCCCGGTGTTCATCGTGTCCATCGCGATGGCCACGCCGAGGAGGTACTTGCCGAGCGGGGCAGCGGCTTGTCCATCTGGACCATCGGGTCGAGCAGCGGGGGCACCGGGCGAGCCGTGACCTCGGGCCAATCCTCTTGGGGACGCGGGGCATCCCGGGTGAGGATCGGGGCGATGTCGGCGGCGACCGCATCGCGCCCGGTGAGGGGCGGCCCGAGGGAGAAGCGCTCCCTGAGCGTCCGGATCAGGGACGTGTTGCGGTACTCCTCGGTCACGACGGTCTTGGCGTCGATGTAGGCGGAGATGGCCAGTGTCGGGATGCGGACGCCCGACCGGTCGAAGCGGAAGCCCATCTGTCCGGGAGGAGCCGCCGGGTCGGGCGGAGGAGCGCTCGGGGGCGGGACGTGGTCGTAGGTGCCGCCATGCTCGTCGAAGGCGACCAGGAACAAGGTGTTGGCGAAGTTCGACCCATCCTCGGTGGATGAGGCGCGGATGGCGGAATAGACGCGAGCGAGCAGCTCCTCCCCGCCCAGGATCGACGACGGGGGGTCAGCCGAGAAGCCCGGGCACGATCGCGTTGAAAGCCGGGTGGTAGTCGTTGTGAGCGTGCAGCAGGTTCGGCTCGATGAACGAGTAGGTGGGCAACCTGCCATGTTCGGCGTCGTCGAAGAAGTCGTCATGGGTCGAGAACTGGGTGGCGAACCGCTCGTGGAGCCGGGGCGTGTGGATCATCCCCGTGATCGAGATCGGCATGCCGGGGTCCACGTAGACACGCCACGAAAGCCCTGCGGCATCGAGTCGCTCGAAGATCGTCTCAGCGTCGTTGTTGCTTCGGGAAGCTGTCGTACGGGGCGTTCACCAACAGACCCGAGGCGCTCGCTGCGTGGTAGAAGGACCGGTTCGTGAACGTCTGCGAGGGCACCTCGCAGAACCAATGATCGAAGGTCGCGAACCCCCTGGCGATGGTTGAGATGACCGGCACCTGTTCGGGGGTGTAGCACCGACATGATCTGCGCGTACTCGTCGTACTCGGGCAGCCGGCCCATCTCGCTGCGGAACGTGTTGACGTAGTCCACGACGAAGCCATCCATCGTCGGCTCACGCGCCGGGTCATCCGGAGCGTTGAACGGCGGCTGCATCTCCTCGTAGGGCAGGAACCGGTTGTCCTCCGGAGCCACCGTCCCGAACAACTGGGTGTTCGTATGGGGATGCTCCTCGCCCGCGTCGGGGTTCGGTGCGTCCATGGACGTCGCGACGTGGAGCGGCACCACGCCACGCTCGGCTCCGGGGGCGTAGCTCGGGATCGGGTTCGATAGGTCCTTGCCGATCACGCCCTCGAATGAAGCGACCTCACCCGGCTCGTACAGATGGCCCAGCAGGTTGTCGAAGGACCGGTTCTCAAACATCACCGACACGACATGATCGAACCTCGGACCGCCCTCTACTCCAGCCACCGCTCCACCTCCATGCTCACCCCAAGACAACAGCCCTGAAGAACCTCAAGTTTCTCCCGAATCTTCCCGCCCGAGGAGCCACTCACGGGATGGCCGTCGGGCCAGTGGTGGCCTCGGGCGAATGGGTCGTTCATGGCTGCGGGGGCCGTTTGACCTCGGTATCCAGACGCCCCCTGCGCCGCTGCAGAGCCGCTGCGGCCTCCGCCGTACCCGCGAAGCACGAACGCGAAGCCAACCGCGATCGCAGCTCCTGTCAACGGCCCCGCGACATAGACCCAGTAGGCGGTGAAGTCGGTTCCGACCAGGTCGGGGCCGAACGTGCGTGCGGGGTTCATCGACGCGCCCGAGATCGGGCTGCCCCACAAGCCCGCCAGGATGATGTAGGAGCCCACGCCCAGTGCGCCGATCACGCCGAGGTTCTGCGCGCCCGATGCCGTCCCGAGGATGACGCTCACCAGACCCAAGGTGAGGACCGCTTCCATCAGGTATGCGTCGAAGGAGGAGTACCCAGCGGCGGGATAGTTAGAACCGAACGTCGCGGACACGCCGACAACGCCCTGGAGGAACCAGGCCGCGAGCGATGCTCCGGCGAGCTGGGCCACGATGTAGCCAGGCACGCGCCGCCACGGGAAATCTCCTCGCAGCGAGAACGCCAGACTCACCGCAGGATTGAGATGCGCGCCGGACACCTTCCCCATGAACAAGATGATGGCCATCACCATCAGCCCCGGTGCGGTCACGGCCGCGCCACGACTGATGGTGTTGGGGAAGGCTTGGCTCATCATCCCTCCACCGGCGGCGACCAGCACCAAGAAGAAGGTCCCGAGCAGTTCGGAGAACAGCCGCCGCCACTCCTGCTTCGGATCCTGGAAGTCCGCGATCGGTTGGACAACCTCCACCTCGAACCATCGCTCGAAGCGTGCCGATTGCGTCGGGGTCTGTTCCTGAGTCATCGTGCCTCCTGTCCACCAGCCCGGATCTCGATCCGCTGCCACGCGACCCTTGTGCCGGTCGGTGTCTTGCTACAGGACGCTCGACCCGTCAGACCGGAGCCCGGCAACCCCCGACCATGGCAGCTGTGGTGCGGTGACTGCAAGGTGCCCCTCGCACGCTATCGCCTTGAGTCCAAGCCTGACCCACCTGGCCAGCGGGTCAGCCGTCATTGGTCGGAACCATGGGGTTGCGAGTTCTGCGGCTGAGCGGGTCCACTCGATGTCGCAGGATCGTCGGAGCGTGAGCTGAGCGACCCGTCAGGCGTACCCGACCCGGTTGTCTGGTCGGGAGCCTCCTGATCGGCCCCCTCTTCTACTCCCTCCTCTGGAAGTAGGCTCTTCTGGTCGAGCGCGTACAACAACGCGAACGCCGGCACGATCAAGAGCACGGCGAGTACGGCCACCACAAGCACTGCATTAATCGTTCCGGCTGGCGCTCCCGCCTGCGATACCGTCAGCGTCTGGGGCAGCAAATAATCCCACTGGGCAACTCCCCATCCCAGGACGAGCGCCCCAGCCGCAACCACGGCTGCCGCCCGCCCCCCTCGACGTGGGCGCCCCCGAAGCAGTACGAGCGCAACAATCCCGGCAATCGCCGAGACCGCAACCAGAGGGAGCGCGCGTGAGGTGAGTCCGCCGAAGATGTACTTCGCATCGCTGCGCACCACGAACAGGCCGACTAAGGCGACAACTCCAGCTACGACGCCCGCTACCACGGCCCGCATGCGGAAGTACGCCACCATCGCGTCGTCAGCGAGCCGCCCGGCGTCCCAGGTGAGAAAGACCGCAGCCACGTACGCAGCAACGCAGACGGCCAGCACACCTACGACGATCGAGGTTGGGTTGACCCAGCTGTTCCACGGATCGCCGGCCTGACCACCAGCCGGCACACGCCCGGAGGCGATCCCTCCGGCGACGGCGCCGAAGCAGTAGGGCACCAGCACCGAAGAGACGGCGAAGATGGCTCCGAAGTGCCGTTGGGCGCGTACCCGAAACACCGCTTTCCGAAAAGCGAAACTGGCGCCGCGTAGCACGATGCCGAACGCCGCGATCGTCAGAGGTACGAACATTGTCAAAAGAATCGAGGCGTACGCCTCGGGGAAGCATGTCCACAAAAGAACGAAGACGAAGATCAACCACACATGGTTCGCTTCCCACACCGGGCCGATCGAGTGGTCGACGACTTCGCGCGGCCGCTTGCCACGCTCCGCGCCGCCCGCTGTGAGATCCCAGAAGCCGGCGCCGAAGTCTGCCCCCCCGAAAATCGCATAAAACGTGACGGCGGCCATCAGCAGGATCGCAGCGACCGTACTCATCCGGTTGTCACCTTCGGCCTATCGGCAGCTTCCGGCGGCCCATACGGGGCGTCCGTCTCCTCGAATCCTTTCTGAGCGCGTGCTCGACGACTCATCCCACGCAACACGAGAATCGTGGTTATGCCTAGCGCCGCGTAAAGGATTGCGACCGCAATGAAGGTCATCCAGACACCGGTATTGGCGGTGGCGGCGTCGGCGACCAACATCATGTTGTAGACAATCCAGGGCTGGCGACCGACCTCGCTCACGATCCAGCCTGCTTCCAGGTTCACCACGGAGAGGACTCCGGTAACGGCAGCAACACGCAGGAACCATCGGCTTTGAGGCATGTCTCGTCGGAAGATCCACGACGCCCAGTACCACAGCGTGAACAAGAACAGCAGTGTGCCCAGGCCAACCATGATGTCCCAGCAGAGATGGACGACGTTCACCTCATGGATGCTCGGTCGTGCATTGGCGGGAAAACTATCCAGGCCTTGTACGACCGTGGCCTTGCCGGTGCTCGGATCCGACAACCACGACGCCAGGCCCGGGATGGCAACGCCACCCACCACTTCACCGGAAGCGTTGAGATGGCCGAGCAGGGTCTCGGGCACATCGCTACCTGTCTGCGGCACCATTTCGATGGCGGCGAACTTTGTCGGCTGGTAGTTGTACACCCAGCGAGCCAGCCCGTCGCCGACCCCCATCTGGACGGGTATGGCGATGGCTGCGACCGTGAACGGGATGATGAAGCCGAGCCTGTGGTAGCGGTCCCTTCGCCCCCGCAACATACCCGTGGCGTACACCGACGCGATCAAGAAGCCGCCGACCACGTAGGCGGCGACGATCATGTGCGTGGCCATGAGCGGCATGGCATTGTTGAAGATCACCCCGACGGGGTCCACGTCGACGACGTTGCCGGAAGAGTCGAGGGTCACGCCTTGAGGAGAGTTCATCCACGCATTGGCGGCAACTACCGAGGCACTGCCGAATATGCCGGCGATAGGGATCGGGACACCAGTCCAGAAATGCGTCCACGGTTTGAGCCGCCGCCAGCCGTAGATGTACATCGAGATGAAGAGGGCTTCGGTGAAGAAGAACAGACCCTCGAACGCGAAGGGTACGCCGAATGCCTCTCCCCATTTCCCCATGAAATGAGGCCAGAGGAGGCCGAACTCGAAGGTGAGGACCGTTCCCGTCACCGCCCCCACCGCGAACGTCACTGCCATGTACTTCGACCAGCGTTGGGCCAGCGTAAGGGCGGCCCGGTCGTGGTGTCGCAGCCCGCGGTAGTTGGCGATCAAGGTCATGAAGGCCCACGACACCCCGAGCGGCACCAAGATGATGTGAAACGCGAGCGTGAACGCCATCTGCGCCCGTGCCCACGGAACCGGGTTCACCTCCAGCAAAACGGGACCCAACAGGTCAGCGAAAGTCGGGGTCATGGAGTTGAACCACCTTCGACAGCGATGAGACGGCGTGGGGCGATACGGCGTGGGGTGATGTGGTCGTCCATGGCGGCCTTAGGTCTCAGGCGAGCCGCTCTGTGATGTGATCGCCGACCCGCAAGGCGTTCGCGATCGCCGTCAGTGACGGGTTAACAGCTCCGATGCTCGGGAAGAAGCTG
>CAVQIU010000017.1:0-151179 GCA_963712625.1 uncultured Actinomycetota bacterium | reverse complement strand
TGCCGGTGTCTTCCCGGACCAGGCGTTCGGCCTGCAGGGCAACCAGCTTCGCATCGCGTTGCTGATCTTCATCATCGGATTCTTCAACTGGCCCTACATAGGGCGAATCATCCGCGGGCAGACGCTGTCGCTGCGGGAACGGGAGTTTGTCGAATCGGCCCGCAGCCTCGGTGCTCGCCGCGGCTACATCCTGCGCACGGAGATGCTGCCCAATCTCATCGCGCCGATCTTGGTCTACTCGTCGCTTCTGATCCCCACCAACATTCTCTTCGAGGCGGCGCTGTCCTTCCTCGGCGTCGGTATCCGCCCGCCCACCGCGAGCTGGGGCGGGATGCTGTCGGACGCCGTCGTCTTCTACACCCAGCCGCATTTCATGTTCTGGCCAGGCATGGCGATCTTCGTCACGGTCTTGGCCTTCAATCTGTTCGGCGATGGGCTGCGCGACGCCCTCGACCCACGAGCAAATCGATAGGAATCACCATGGGGGCGAGCCCCCGACAACCAAGAAGGGATTCAGAAATGAACCATTCGAGATCCTGGCGAGCTAGGAGCTTGGCCGCCGTGGGGGTTTCGGCCGCGCTCGTGCTAGCGGCTTGCGGTGGTGGCGGGGGCGCCGGCAACAACCAACAGCCAGGCACCCAGACCAGCGCTAGCGGCTTCAACGCGGCATCCACCAGCGTCGTCAATCCTTCCGACAAGAAGGGCGGCACGCTGAAGTTCGCAAACGAAGGTGACTGGGACACCCTTGACCCTGGCGAGACCTATTACGCCTACTCGTGGAATTTCGCGCGGCTGTACGGCCGCTCGCTGATGATGTTCAAGTCCGCACCGGGCAAGGAAGGCAACCAGTTGGTGCCGGATCTCGCCGAGGCACCAGGTCAGGCATCTGACAACGCCAAGACCTGGACCTACAAGCTGCGCAAGGGTGTGAAATTCGACGACGGCACCGAGGCCACCGCCGCCGATGTGAAGTACGCGGTACTGCGTTCGACCGACAAGCAAACGTTCCCCAACGGTCCAGCGTATTGGGATGGCATGCTGAACCTGCCGAGCGGCTACAAGGGTCCGTACAAAACGCCGAACATGAACACCGACTCGGCTATTGAGACACCCGACAAATACACGATTGTGTTCCACATGAAGCAGCCGTTTGCGGCCTTCGATTATCTAGCGCAGCAGCCGAACACGATGCCGGTCCCCAAGGCCAAGGACACCGGCGCCAAGTATCGCAACTCGGTCGTCTCCACCGGTCCATACAAGTTCGCCGACCTGCAGCCAGGCAAGAGCTTCAATCTGGTTCGCAATGACCAGTGGGATCCGGCGACCGACCCGAACCGCAAGGCGCTTCCTGATCGCATCGAGGTGTCACTCAATGTCAACGCCGACGACATTGACAACCGGATCATCAGCGGCGACCTCGACGTCGCTGTCACGGCCCTTGGAGTCCAACCTGCCGCACAGAGCCGGGTCCTGACGGATCCGACGCTCAAGGAGAACGCGGACAACCCGCTCGGCGTACGGCTCTGGTACACCTCGATCAACCCGACCGTTCCTCCGTTCAACAACATCGAGTGCCGCAAAGCAGTCGAATATGCCATGGATCACACCAGCTACCAGACCGCATACGGCGGCCAGTTTGCCGGTGGGGACTTGGCAACCACGATCCTGCCGCCGAGCATTCCGGGCTACTCCAAGTTCGATCTCTTCCCAGACGGTCCGGACCATAAGGGCGACCTCGACGCGGCCAAGAAGTCACTCGAAGCCTGTGGGCAGCCGAACGGCTTCGAGACCAACATCGCGTACCGGGCCGAGCGGCCCAAGGAGAAGGCCACCGCCGAGGCGTTCCAGCAGGCATTGGGTCGCGTGGGCATCAAGCTCACCCTGAAGCCGTACCCGCAGGGCGATTACTTCGCGCAGTACGCCGGTCTGCCGCCGTACGTGGTGAAGAACAAGCTGGGTCTGGCACTGAACGGTTGGGCAGCTGACTGGCCAGATGGATTCGGCTTCCTGTCCCAGATCGTCGACTCGCGGGTCATCCGTCCGGCCGGCGGATCCTCCAACACCAGCGTCCGCATCCCGGAGGTCGACAAGATGCTCGACACTGCGCTGACCGAGCTCAATACCGACAAGCGCAATCAGATGTGGGGCGAGATCGACAAGCGGGTCATGCAAGACGCTGTCATCTATCCAGGTATCTACTCCAAGAGCCTGCTCGTGCGGTCGAAGAATGGCACCAACATCTTCGTCACCGACGCATATGGCGAGTACGACTATCTCGGGATGGGAGCGCAGAAGTAGCACATGATCACCTACGCCCTGAGCCTGTCGAAGGTTCTTTGACGGGCTCAGGGCGCTAGCCCGGCCAAGCCCTCTCGCGAGCATCGGTACTGCGCGAGCGAGAGTGAGACTGATCAGGTCGGACCGTGATCACGAAGGAAGGGAGGGTGAGATGTTCGCCTATATCCTGCGGCGGCTGCTGTGGGCAGTTTTGCTGCTCATCGTGCTCAGCCTCGTCGTCTTCTCCATCTTTTATCTGATACCACTGGTGGGTGGGTCGACCCCGGAAACGCTGGCGGCACGTTACGTAGGGCGAGCCGCTACGCCGGAAACGGTCCACCTGACTGCAGAACGGCTGGGGTTGCTTGACCCGGTACCAGTGCAGTACTGGCATTGGCTCAAGGGAGTCTTTGTCGGCGCCGAGTACGACTATGGCTCTGGCGTGGAGCACTGTCCTGCTCCCTGCCTCGGATATTCCTTCATCACAAAGCAGCCGGTGTGGCCCGAACTGCTTGATCGCGCGCCAGTCACCATCTCATTAGTGGTCGGGGCGTCGCTCATCTGGCTGGTCGCTGGTGTCAGCGTGGGGGTGATTTCTGCTCTACGGCGGGGGACGGTGTTCGACCGGGGCGCTATGGGCGTCGCGCTGGCCGGGGTATCGCTCCCGATCTTCTTCACCGGGCTGATCGCGCTGGCATTCTTCAGCTACCGCCTTCGTATCACCGCGCCCGGCGGCACGTTCGTGCCGTTCAGAGAAAACCCGGCGATGTGGGCGTACTCGCTGCTACTGCCCTGGATCACCCTGGCATTTCTGTTCGCTGCCCAGTACGCCCGGCTCACCCGGGCGGGGATGCTGGAGACCATGAACGAGGACTACATCCGCACCGCGCGGGCCAAAGGACTGCCCGAGCGTACGGTTGTCCTCAAGCACGGGCTCCGGGGGGCCCTTACTCCCGTCCTCACCATCTTCGGTCTCGACGTTGGGCTGCTGCTCGGCGGTGCGGTGATCACTGAGAAGACTTTTTCGCTCAATGGGCTGGGCAAGTACGCTTACGACGGCATCGTAAGTAACGACTTGCCTAAGATCCTCGGCGTCACCCTGGTCGCCGGCTTCTTTGTGATCACCGCCAACTTGATTGTTGATCTTCTGTACGGCGTGATCGATCCCCGGGTGAGGCTCGAATGACAACTTCTGCGCTACGCGATCTTGTCATCCGCCACCCCGGCCAGCTCGACAAACAGCCGTTCCTGGAGGTCGTTGATCTTCAGGTGCACTTCCCGACCGACGACGGGTTGGTCAAGTCGGTCGACGGCTTGAGCTTCGCGCTCGATCGGGGCCAGACCCTCGGCATTGTCGGCGAATCCGGTTCCGGCAAGAGCGTCACCAGCTTGGCGATCATGGGTTTGCATACCCGGCCGGCTTCGGAGCAGAACCGGCCCGGCCCCAGGCTGAGCGGCGAGATTTATCTTGATGGCGAGGATCTGCTGGCCAAGAGTGCGGAGTACGTCCGCAGCCTCCGCGGCAAGAAGATGGCCATGATCTTTCAGGACCCGCTCTCCGCGATGAACCCCTACTACACGGTGGGTCGGCAGATCATCGAGGCGTACCGAATCCACAATCCGGTGAACAAGAAAGTTGCGCGGAAGCACGCCATCGACATGCTCGGGCGAGTTGGCATTCCCGAGCCCAGCCGCCGTATCGACGCGTACCCGCACCAGTTCTCAGGTGGGATGCGGCAGCGCGCCATGATCGCCATGGCCCTCTCCTGCGATCCCGCCTTGCTTATCGCTGACGAGCCGACCACCGCTCTCGATGTGACCGTCCAGGCACAGATCCTGGACTTGATCCGCGACCTGCAGAGCGAATTCAACTCCTCTGTGGTGTTGATCACCCACGACCTCGGCGTCGTTGCAGAGATCGCCGACGACGTGCTGGTGATGTACGCGGGCCGTGCGGTGGAGTACGGCAGCGCCGAGCAGCTGTTCAACCGGCCGGCCCACCCGTACACCTGGGGTCTGCTCGGGTCGATGCCACGCTTTGAAGGGTCGAGGGGCGAGCGGCTGCTCGCGATCAAGGGAACGCCGCCCAGTCTGATCAATGTGCCGTCCGGCTGTCCGTTCCATCCGCGTTGCGAGTATGCCGCGCGCAATGAGGGCCTGAGCGAGGACGTACGCCCAGAGCTGGCGCCTGTCGAACCCGGACACACCGTGGCCTGCCATCTGTCCCCGACCGAACGCGAGGCGATCTGGGAACACGAGATTGCGCCGAAGCTATGACCGCGCCCGCGCAGAAGCCTGCGGCCGCTGGCACCGAGCAGGACTCGGACCTCATCATCGTCGACGGGTTGATCAAGCACTTCCCGATCCGCGCCGGGATTCTGCGACGGCAGGTCGGTGCCGTTCAGGCCGTAGACGGGTTGAACTTCACGGTCAAGCGGGGAGAGACGTTCTCCATCGTCGGTGAGTCCGGATGCGGCAAGTCGACGACGGCTCGACTCTTGACGCGCCTGCTCGAACCGACCGGCGGCAAGATCACCTTCGAAGGCCGCGACATCAGCCATCTCAAGGACGGTCAGCTGCGCCCCTTGCGGCGCGACATGCAGATGATCTTCCAGGATCCGTATTCGTCGCTGAATCCCCGGCACACCGTCGGGAAGATCGTGGGTGCCCCGTTCCGCATCCAGGGCGTGACGCCGGAAGGTGGAATCAAGAAAGCTGTTCAGGAGCTGCTCGCTGGGGTGGGACTCAATCCGGAGCACTACAACCGCTATCCTCACGAGTTCTCAGGTGGGCAGCGACAGCGGATCGGCATCGCTCGTACCCTCGCCTTGCGCCCACGGCTGATTGTTGCCGACGAGCCGGTCTCGGCCCTGGACGTATCGATTCAGGCGCAGATCCTCAACCTGATGGAGGACCTGCAGGAGGACTTCGATCTGACGTACGTGATCATCGCGCACGACCTGTCGGTCGTGCGCTACGTCTCGGATCGAGTGGCCGTCATGTACCTCGGCAAGATCGTCGAGCTGGCCGACGCCGAGGCGCTGTACAGCGCACCGATGCACCCTTACACCGTCGCGCTGATGTCAGCCGTGCCCGTGCCTGACACCCGACGCCGGCAGCAGCGTGAGCGGATCCTGCTGACCGGTGACGTGCCGAGTCCGATCGCGCCTCCGCCGGCATGCCGATTTCACACCAGGTGCTGGAAGGCACAAGAGATCTGCCGGACTCAAGAGCCGCCGCTCGTCGAGCTGCTACCGCGGCACCAGGTGGCGTGCCACTTCCCCGAGAACTATCCGGAGCCGACGGCGGAGGGGTCAGCTGCCGAGGCAAGCCTTCGTTGATGATTGATCAACGGATTGCGCCCCCGCCGTGCTGAGGAGGAGCGAGGGGACGCGCTTCTCTGTCCCTGAGCCACGACGAAGTAGGCGGGATCAAGGGCGCGATCCGCGCGGAGCGAGTGCAACGAGCGGAGCAATCACATCATGAGCGGTGGTGACGACGAGCGCGCAGGCGTCTCGTTTACCCACCTCGATCAGGAGCTCTTCGATGGATCGGGTGCCACCAAGCGGGACCTGATCGACTACCTCGATGCGGTTAGCGCTCGTATCCTGCCCTGCTTAGATGATCGGCCGCTATCTGTGATCCGTATCCGGCCTGGGCAGCCAGCATTCATGCAGAAGAACCTTCCCAAATACACCCCGGATTGGGTGCCCAGAGCACCCATCTGGGCGGAGGCGTCTCGACGCGAGGTTTCGTACGCCCTGTGCAATGACCGCCGCACACTGCTCTGGTTCGCCAACCAGCGAGCGGTGGAGTATCACGTCACTCTCTTCACCATGACCAACCAGGGCCACCCCGATTATCTGGTGCTTGATCTTGATCCGCCTGAGGGCTCGGCTTTCTCGACGGTCATACAGGCTGCTCACTTGATCCATCAAGCGCTGACCGACGCGGGTATGGCGGGCGCGGTCAAAACCAGCGGTGCCAAGGGATTGCATGTGTTCGTGCCGCTAGCGGCCGGATCCTCGCCTGAGGACGTGGCTGCGGCCACTCGTGCGGTGGCCGCGCGAGCCGAACGGATCGATCCGGATCTAGCGACCACGGCCTTTGTCAAGGAGGAGCGAGCCGGCAAGGTCTTTCTCGACTCGACCCGCGCTGGTGGCGCCACAGTCGTCGCGGCGTACAGCCCACGTATCCGGCCCGGCGTGCCTGTGTCGTTTCCCATTGCCTGGGAAGACCTCGATCGAGTGGTTCCCGGCGATTTCACGGTGCATAACGCGGGCGGCCTACTGGATGGAGGCGATCCGTGGGCGGATCAGATGCCGCCAGCCCAAGAGTTGGACGCGGATCTGGTCGCAGAGGGTCACACCATCCCGGTTGCCCGAGTTCAGGCCATGCACGAAGGCAAACGCCGCGCCCGCTCCCGCCGGGACTCTGCGACGTGATGCCCTGACCTTGTCCAGGGTGTCTCGCCGGACTTCGATTGGCGCTCAACCACGTGGCGACTAAGCGTTTCAAAGGGCCTGCAGGGCTACCACAAGATCACCCAGCATCACGCGTGGTATCACCTGGCACGCTGTATGTCACCATGCCGGTCTGACCGGCTTCGGCTCCGGCGCCATCCTTAGAAGCGCAGCTTCTCCGGGCCACGCTTGCGACCGTGATCTAGCAGCTACTCGCGTAACGCCGCTGCCCGAACTGGTCGCGCGACCGGCCACACGCGCATATTTGTCGCGGCCAGCGGAAACGTCCGGAAGGATGTGCGCATGATTGAGATCGACGCCATCCTCTTGGTGGGCGCCGTCGTCTTGATCGCCGCGATCATCGCCGCACGGATCGGTGCTCGGGTCGGACTCCCCTCGCTGCTGCTGTTCCTCGGTCTCGGCATGGTGCTGGGTGAATCTGGAATCGGAATCTCATTCGACGATGCGGGCCTCGCGCAGGCGCTCGCCTTCGCCGCGTTGGTTGTGATCTTGGCGGAGGGCGGTCTCACCACCAAGTGGAGCGACATCAAATCCTCGACCATCTTGGCGGCATTGCTGGCCACGGTCGGCATTGGGATCAGCGTGGGCCTGATGACCCTGTTCGGGCACTACGTCCTGGGATTGCCACTCTGGATTGCGATGCTGCTGGGCGCCGTCACCTCCCCGACCGATGCTGCGGCCGTCTTCTCAGTACTCCGCAACGTCCCGATCCCGCACTCGCTGCGCGGCGCGCTGGAAGCCGAGTCAGGCCTCAATGATGCGCCGTCAGTACTGCTCGTGCTGCTCGCGAGCTCGCTCGCGCAAGGACAGCCGATGGAGTACGGCATCTTCGGTGTTCTCGGCCTGATCGTGCTCGAGCTGATCGGGGGCCTAGCCATCGGTGGTGGTCTTGGCTGGCTCGGTGCACAGATTCTGCGGCGCGTCGCACTGCCGTCCTCAGGGCTCTACCCACTCGCGATCTTGGTCTGGACCGTCTTCGCGTACGGGATTACCGCGCTGGTCCACGCCAGCGGATTCGCTGCCGTGTACGTGTGCGCGTTGATTCTGGGAAACCTCCAGTTGCCGCACCGCGCGGCGACCCGCTCATTTGTGGAGGGAATTGGCTGGATTGCGCAGATCGGCCTCTTCGTCATGCTCGGGCTGCTGGCCTTCCCAGACCGGGTGACGCTGCACGGCGCGCTGATCGCCATCGCTGCCGGACTCTTCCTCACTCTCATAGCCCGGCCGGCTTCGGTTGTGGCGTGCGCGGTGTGGTTCAAGATTTCGGTGCGGCATCAGGTGTTCCTCTCATGGGCCGGCCTGCGCGGAGCCGTGCCTATCGTTCTGGCCACGATTCCGCTGGCTGAGCAGGTTGCGGGCGCAGAGTTCCTCTTCGATGTGGTGCTCGTCTTCGTCATCGTGTTCACCTGCTTGCAAGGTCCGACGCTGCCCCTGGTCGCCCGGTGGTTGGGGCTGGTCGATGATGAGTCGGCACAAGATGTCGAGGTAGAGGTTGCGCCGCTTGACAAGATCTCGGCTGATCTCTTGCAGGTCCGCATCCCGCCTAAGTCGCGTCTCGCTGGGGTCGAGGTAGGCGAGCTACGGCTTCCCAAGGACACGGTGGTGTCGTTGATCATTCGAGATGAGCGACCCTTCTATCCCGCTGGCCGGGAAAGGATCAAGGTGGGCGACGAACTGTTGATCGTGACACCTGAGGATCAGCGCACGAACACCGAAGAACGCCTCCGAGCGGTAGGGCAGCGCGGTCGGCTCGCCCGCTGGCGCTCGAACCCGAGGGAGTGAAGCGACATTCCGGAACCAGTCGCCGGCCGCCGAGCCTCACTCGTCCGCTGAGGGTGGTTTGTAGAGCTCGCGTACGGCGGTGTCGATATCCTCACCGGCATCCTCGACCGGGTCCATGTAGAGACGGCCCTCAGCGATCAAGCCGTCACGGATGATCAGAATCGTTACGCCTCGCATGAGAAAAGGTGAACCATCCACGTGATGTCCGCGCCAGTCCCACTCGCCCCATTCGTTGTCCCCGTCGATTGAGGACGATACGAGGTGGGACACGAAATCAGGAACGCCCTCAAAGACGGATGTCCAGTTCTCCAGGACCTGTGCGCGGCCGGTGAAAGCGCGTCCCGGATGCACCGGCTGTGAACTGGCGTAGTCGTCGGCGAACAGTGCGGCCATTTGCTCGGCGTCGTGGGCATTCTGGGCGTCTCGCAGTTTCTCCACCATCGTCGGCATACGGCGTTAGCTTCCTTTCTCTGGCCTCGCGCGCAGGTCCTGTCAGCCGCCGAGGGCCGGGGTCGGGCTAGGGGTCTGGGAGGGGAGGCAGATAGTGGTGGTATTCACCTGGTAGGTGGCCTTGGCGTCCTTGTTGAAGCCGCCGTATTTATTGCCTACGAGTACATCCACTGAACGATCAACTCGCTTGTCTGGACGTACGACCGCCTCCTTGAAGAAGGTCTTGACGAACTTCACTTCTGGATTGTTCGCGTCCGCGCCGACGATGACGGTCTTTTGAATCTTTTCTACGGTGTTGGTCGTCAGCGTGACTCGGAATCCTTTGCCTCGCAACGACCGGCCGACATCGGCCGCCAGGCCCTTCCGGTCGCCCCCGTTGTAGACCCGTACCACAACCTGGCTGCTCTTCAGCTGACCTTTAGCCACGCTCTGGTTGACGCAGGGGTCAGGTGGCAACGCCGGTATCGGCTTGAGGATGTTGTTGTAGCCCCACCATGCTCCGTACAAGAGCACGCCGAACAAGATCAGGAGCGTGACCGGCGTCCGAACCACTCGGAAGATCCGACCGATCAACGTCGAACTCCTTTACCTCCGCAGCGGCCCCGATGCGTGAGTTCCCCGAGCTCCTTCCGTGCCCGACTTACCCCCCGTGCCGTGAGAGCCTACCTGGAGTTCGGCGCTACTTCAGGTCAAGCACTCGTGCATGCATGGTCTGCCGCTGCTGGAGCGCCGCACGTAGTGCGCGATGCAAGCCGTCCTCGAGGTAGAGCTCTCCGCGCCAGGCCACCACGTGGGCAAACAAATCGCCGTAGAAGGTGGAGTCTTCCTCCAGCAACGCTTCCAGGTCCAACGTCCGCTTTGTGGTGACGAGCTGATCCAAGCGCACCTGGTGCGGGGCGATTGCCGCCCACTGCTTTTGGACGTAACCATGATCTGGGTACGGGCGTACGTCCCCGACGCGCTTGAAAATCACTGTGACACTCTAGTCAAGTTTCATCAGGCAACTCCATGGTGCGTCGTTACGATTTGGCCATGACCGAGCCCGGCGCCGACCAGCTCTCCGAAGACGTGCAACCAATCGTTGCGGGCTACACCTTCGATGAGCCAGCTGTCGACCTTGGCGTGCTGATGGAGAACGACACGCCGCTACCAGCAGCGGTCATCCGCATCCCATTGAGCATGCTGAACCGGCATGGGCTTGTCGCGGGCGCCACGGGCACCGGCAAGACCAAGACGCTGCAAGTGATGGCCGAGCAGATCTCCGCCGCCGGCGTGCCCGTCTTTGCGGCCGACATCAAGGGCGACCTGTCGGGCATCGCCTCTCCCGGAGCGCCGAACGACAAGTTGTTGGCGCGTACCCAGAAGATCGGCCAGGACTGGCAGCCGAAGGCCTGCCCGACCGAGTTCTTCGCCCTCGGTGGCCAAGGCAATGGCGTGCCGCTGCGCGCAACCATGAGCTCATTCGGCCCGGTGCTGTTATCGAAGGTGCTCGGGCTCAATGAGGTGCAGGAGTCATCGCTTGGCCTGGTGTTCCACTACGCCGACCAGGCCGGGCTGCCCTTGCTTGACCTCAAGGACCTGCGGGCCGTGCTCACCTATCTCACCAGCGATGAGGGCAAGGCCCAGCTGAAGAACATCGGCGGCCTCAGCGCCTCGACCATCGGGGTGATCCTGCGTACGCTGATCAACTTCGCGGACCAGGGAGCGGAGGAGTTCTTCGGCGAGCCCGAATTCGACACGGCCGACCTGCTTCGGGTGACGCGGGATGGCCGCGGTGTGGTCTCGCTGCTGGAGCTGCCGAATCTGGTCGACCGGCCGGCGGTCTTCTCGACGTTCCTGATGTGGTTGCTGGCCGACCTGTTCCACGAGCTGCCCGAGGTCGGAGACATCGACAAGCCCAAGCTGGTCTTCTTCTTCGACGAGGCGCATTTGCTGTTCGACGACGCCTCCAAGGCCTTCTTGGACGCCATCGCCCAGACCGTGCGGTTGATCCGCTCCAAGGGCGTCGGCATCTTTTTCGTCACCCAGACCCCGAAAGACGTGCCCGACGACGTATTGGCACAGCTCGGATCGCGGGTGCAGCACCAGCTCCGCGCCCACACGCCGAACGACGCCAAGGCTCTGAAGCAAACCGTCGCCACGTTCCCCAAGTCGCATTACGACCTCGCCGAGACACTCCAACAGCTCGGCATCGGCGAGGCGATCGTCACGGTGATGGATCCGGACGGTGCACCGACTCCGGTCGCATGGACTCGCATGCGGGCGCCGGAGTCGCTCATGGCGCCGACCCCGGATGAGGTGTTGCGGCCGGGCATCGCTGCGTCTGCGTTGATGGCCAAGTACGGCCAGCCGCTCGATCGGGACTCCGCGTACGAGAAACTTGCCCGCGAGTTACAGGCGGGCGCAGAGGCGGCGGAGCGAGAGCGTCTGGAGAAGGAGGCTGCGGCGCAGCAGGCCGCGGCGGAAAAGGAGCGGGCGCGAGCTGAGGCTCAGGCCGAGCGTGAGGCGCGGGCGTCAGCTCGGGCGCAGCCGCGTAGCTCGCAACGTCGGGAGAAATCGGTGGTGGAGCAGATCACGGGCTCCAGTGCGTTCAAGCAGTTTGCGCGGACGGCGGGAACGGAGATCGTACGCAGCATCTTCGGGACAGCTCGCCGCCGTCGCTGAGGAGGCGCCCTGAGCCTGTCGAAGGGCGGAGACGTGCCCTCGACAGGCTCAGTCGGCATTCGTGATTGCATTAGCGGGCTTCGACAGGCTCAGCCCGCACGGCGCCGCGACGTCGTTGCTGGCGTACCTGCTTGCGCCCCAGCCTTACGGGCCGTGATGGCCACCATGATCGCGTAGCGTTCTGCGGCTTCACGACTTATCTGTTGCTGGGGTCGCTGCTCTTGTTCGAACATGGCTGTTTCTCCTTATTTGAACCTGCTCGCGCATCGCGCGCTTTGGATCCGCCGACTTCGTCGTCGCTCGCAGAGGAAATGCGCCTCCGCTCGCTCCTCCTCAGCACGGCGGGCGCGCGATTACCGACGCTCGCAGCTTGCGGGCAAGTGATGTGGGCATGGTTGAGTTTCCCGATCGGTGTGGAGCTGCCCGACGATCGGACTGGGTTTTCACATGATCAGGCGCGGTACCCGAGGCGGCCGCTGGGCGGGGCACTAGCGGCGCGTCAGCGCCTGAAACTGTGGGATGACCGAACCGGGAACCGCGCTACGCGGCGCGACTGAGGGTGGCGTCCACCCAACAGGCGCCAGCACGAATGGGCCCTGTCTTCGGAGTCATCATGATCATGTACAAGGTGAACACCCCCTCTCACGGTGCCGAACACATCGCTGCCCGATGTATTCCTTCGTCAGGCTAGGCAACCGTCCCCGGCCCGGGCAACTGATTATTTCGGTGAGGCATAAGGTGAGGATCAGACCTTGATCAGCAAATGTGACCGTCAAGGAGCCCCATGACCTTCTCAAGTCCTAACACTCCGCCCACCGATGTACCTGAGGCCGATTGGGCCGAGCAGGAACTCGAGGCCGACCCGCTCGCCGAGGCTCAGGGCGAGGAGGCGGAGCCTGCATACTCAGGCCGGGGCATACGCGAGGTCGATGAGGCGGATCTGGCCGAACAGGAGACCGTGGCGTACGTCGAGGACGACGACATCCGCGGCTAGCGGTGCCCTAGATTACGACGATGCCGGCAGCAACGCTCGGCCGAGCGTTGTTGCGCGCCACGTCTCGTACGGCCTCGGAATCCATCCCCGTTCGCCGGTGAGGATCCGGTAGACCTCGGGCGAGTTGACAGATAGACCACGTCGCCGGCCTCGGCCTCACTGAGTTCCGAGGCGAGGGCGGACGCCTTGGGCATCGAGTACGCGGGCGCTCTCGTGGTTCATTCTGACGGTCGGCCGCTGCTCAGCTGGCCACAACTGCCCGCCGACCCCTCCACGGAACTCCGATCGGCACTCGCCGCCACGCGCCCCAGATCGCGGTAGAGAGCCGTTGGGAACGTGGTCCCAGACACATCGGATTTGCCGATTTCCGTGTCGTTTCTGGCCACATTCTTAGGAGGTCTCCACGGACGTGGGGGATGCCACCATTCGAGCTGCATTAAGTTGCTAGGCGTGAAGGCACGGTCGGGGATTGCCCAAGCGGCTGCTCTCGTGACCGTTCTCACCACCGTATCGGCGCTTCTTGGCTTCCTCCGCGATGTCGTGATTGCGGGCGTCTTCGGCGCCGGCGGCGAGCTTGATGCCTACCTGGTGGCCCAGGGCCTGATGAATTTGGTGCTGGCCCTGTCGCCGGCGCCATGGCGAAGGCGACTGTGCCAGTGCTCGCCGCGCAGAACAGCGCGAGGGGTGGACGGCACCGACCACGCTCGAACAAGGCGGCTCACACCCTTTCCGTCGTACTGACGGTGACGCTGGTCGTCCTCGGGCTCGGTTCGCTGATCATGGCGCTGGCGGCGCCCGTGGTCGTCACCGTGCTGGCGCCGGGCTTCAAAGGCGCACAGGCCGAGTTGGCTGCCTCGCTCACCCGCATCGTGCTGATTGCGACCGTCCTGATATCGGGTACGAACCTGCTCGCAGCGGCGGCGGAGGCACATCGGCGGTTCTTCTGGTCGGCGATGCAGGGCGTTCCATTCAATCTGATCATGATCGTGGCGGCGGTCGTGTTTGGTCCCCGCTACGGCGTCTATGCGCTCGCCGTCGGGTTCGTCGTAGGCTCCGCCGCCCGGTTGCTGTGTCAGTTCGTGCCGATTCGTGCTCTGGGGCTTCGTTTGCGCGCATCGTGGGACCTCAAGGATCCGGGCTTCAGATCGATCGCCAAATTGATTCCGCCCCTGCTGGTCGGCAGCGCTCTCGGCAACGCCAACACCATGGTTGATCGGGCGGTCGGCTCGATGGTGGGGGAGGGAACCATCTCGGCATTGAGCTATGCCTGGCGGATCATCTCGCTCGGCCAGACCTTGCTCGTCGCGTCGCTGCTGACCGCGCTGTATCCAGCATTCGGCGCAGCGGCGGGGAGCCGCGATCTCGAGGAGATGCGCCGGCTGGTGGGTAGAGGCTTGTCAACGGTCGCCACTGTGCTGATGCCGGTGTGGGGCTTCCTGATGGTCTGTTCGGTCCCTCTGGTGGCGTTGCTCTTCGAGCATGGCAGCTTTACCCCCAGCGATACCCAGCGCACGGCGACCGCGATGCTGTGGTACGCACCGGCCCTGCTGGCGCTCGGGTGGCGGGAGATGGTGGTGCGTGCCTCGTACGCGCTGGGCGACTCGCGACGGCCGGTGACGGTATTCGTCATGGCCATGTCCATCAATGTGGTGGGAGATTTCACCCTCGGACTGACCTTCGGGATTGCCGGGATTGCGGCCTCGACTTCGCTGTCGGTGCTGTTTGCTGCGGTGGCAAACACCTGGTTGCTGGGTCGGCGCCACAACGCTGTTGATCTCCGGTCGTTGCCTTTGATGGTCGGCCGTACGGCGGCTGCAGCTGCTGCCGGAACCGCTGCAGGTGGAGTTGTCTACTACCTGCTCGGTCCCGTTCTGGGTTCGGGGCTGATCAACGAGGCGTTGTTGGTGGCAGCAGTCGGGCTGACCCTGCTGGCAGTCTTCATCGGGGGCCTGTACGCGCTGCGCGCTCCGGAGCGGTTCCTGCTGGGCGAGGCCATCGACGTCGTGGCGCGGCGCCGACGATGAATGGTCCGGCCTTGATCGGCGACATTGGTTCGACGCTGAGTTCGGGCGCTTGATCAGGCGGCCTGAGCGTCTGTCAGGCGGGCCGTACGAGGACGAATGGCGTGCTGGTGAGCCGCTGGCGTAGCGGGTTGTCACTGAGCACCGCCAAGAGTGTCTCCTGAGAAAGGGATCGCGGAGATACCGCTCGGATGGAGCCGCCGTAGTCATTGAGGTCGACAATGCTGACCCCGATGTCCAGCGCCCGCTCGAGGTCGGCACAGATCTGCTGCGCGACCTTCGGTGTCCAAGGGAGGAAAGAGCACATTCTCGTACGGCGGCCGCCCTCCATCGACATCCCGGGCGACGGATCCGGCCAGCCGATAGAAAGTTCCGTGCATGCCGAACGGGCGAGTGACGGCACTGCCGATTGCCGCGGTGATGATCCGCCTCAAGCCGACAGTACGGATGACGTACTCCATCTTCTCCGGGACCGCCAGCCCTTTCGAATCGGTGCGCGGCTTGACGTGAGCTGACAGGAATCGAGCCAACCGACCAGGTTGCACGGTGTCGATGTCCACGGTCCGGCCGGTAAGCAGGATGGCGACCTTCTCGCTGATTCCGACCGTGTCGCCAGGGCGTGCCAGCTTGAGGTGCTCCTTCAGTGCCAGCGCGAGATCATCTGTCTCGTCCAGCCATCGCGTGTGCAGCGGCAGACGCAGATACTTGACGCCTCCGACGCTTACTTGAGTCCACTGGTCGACCCGGCTGTCAGCTTTGGGCCCCGCGGCAAAGCTCATGTCGACTCCTGCTCGACGGTGATGGAGTGATGCATGTGACTGATGTGATCACTGTTGATCATAAGACGCCTGGAGACGGCTGAGAGTCCCCCGAGAAGATCGGCGTGTCGTACTGGACGACCGCAGATTGCAGTGATCAGAAACGCGATCACATTAACTGATTTCGAGATCGTTCGTGACTGCTTCTGGAAACCTCGGCACAGATAGCAGGCGTCGATAGTCAGTTCGCTCAACTCGGCGTCGGCGTTTGGCAGCGGTTTGACATCGCGAGTGACACGGCGTGACAAGGGCTGACATGATCGGATCGTGGTGTCAGAACCCAGGATGGTCTCGCTGGGCTTCGGCAAGTTCGCGCGATCAGACCGCATCTTTGCGCTGGAGCCGTTGGTCGGGGAGGAACGAGGCGACGGTCATCGGACCAAGGTCTGGATCGAGGGAATTGCGGATCCGATCATCGCTGCACGGACCGAGGTGACAATCCTGCGTGACATGGGTCAGGAGGCTGCGAACGATGCGCCACTGCTCGACGAGGCGCTTGATCTAGCCTCGCGGCTGGCCAGCGCAGCCGAGGCAGGACGGGTCGACCTCAACGATCTTGGACGTCGAGCCCGCCATCTCCTTGCCGCAACCACCACGCAAGAGCGACTCTTGTGATCAATTGCGCGCCGGTGCTTTAAATCATGGCCCTGAGCTTGTCGATCCTGCCCCGTCCCGAAACTCCTCGATTGTGTGCCCGGACCTGTCGACCGTGCGCCCTGAGTGGACTTCGCGCGCACCCCTGAGCTTGTCGGAAGAGCGATTCACCCGGGCGACGTGCTCAGCTCGTTTCTGGGCTGCGCCTCAGATCCGTGGCTTTGATCCACACCTGCCGTCCATCGGGCCCGCGTACTCGGCCCCACCATTCCCCGCGCTCGCGTACCCAATAGTCAAGGCTTCCTCCAGCCGCCCACGTCGCTGTCTGGATCTCGACGGGTGGCCGGACCTCGCGCCGTTCGTCGGGCGCTCGCTGTCCGTACTGGTTGTAGACGACATCCATGTCCATGGCCATCTGGCTGGCCTCGTCTTCTCCAAGATCGACAGCGCGCCAGCCCATCACGCCCCCGTCGTAGACGCCCCACCGTCCGCTGCCGATGTGTCGCGCCTCAAACCTCACACACCTATTAGAACACGAATGCGATTAATTCGGATCTCTCAAACCCCGGGCCCTACGGCCGACGAACTTATCGCGTTGCACAGCCGGGCCGTGCCGTGATGCGCCCGAGCGCCTCTACATATCCATGCCGCCGTTGACCCCCCACACCTGACCGGTGATGTAGGACGACTCGTCGGCAGCGAGGAATCCTACGATCCGCGCAACCTCCTCTGGGCGCCCGAAGCGACGTAGCGGGATCTGGGCCCTGAGCTTGTCGAGCACCTTTTCCGGGACGGCTGCAACCATCTCGGTCCAGGTGTAGCCCGGAGTGACGGTATTGACGGTGAGGCCCACGGTGTCGTCGGTGAGCTTGCCCGATCGTTCGAGCAGGAACGCGGCTTCGCGGGCGAAGGTCTTGGTGAGCCCGAAGAGACCCGACTTGGAAGCCGCGTAGTTTGCCTGACCGATGTTGCCGATTTCGCCGATGATCGAGCTCACGTTGATGATCCGACCGCTGCCTCGCTCGGCCATGTGTCCGAGAACCGCCTGCGACAAGAAGAACGCACCCGAAAGGTTGACGTCCAAGACCTTGTGCCAGTCGTCGTCGGTCAGCTTGAGGATTGTCTTGTCGATCGTGATGCCGGCGTTGTTGATCAAGATGTCGAGCCGCCCGTGCTCCTCGAGAACCTCATGACGACCCGGCGGCAGTCGTCAGGTGAAGCTACGTTGCCGCGATGGGTGCTGACAGCTGTGGAGTATCGGCTGGCAAAGTCCTGCGCGAACTGGGCGGCGCGTTCGACATTGCCGCTGAATCCTGCCGCGATCGTCGCACCTTTCGATGCGAGGTCTTCCGATATAGCGGCGCCGATTCCCCGCGTGCCGCCGGTGACGAGTGCCACCCTTCCGGTGAGCTTTGACCCCACGGGCTGGCTGGCGCCCTCCTCGGCTGCGTTGACGGTGGCGGATTCGGTCATGAAGTGCCTCCTCGGGTAGCTCACAGAGATGGGTTTGCGTTGTTTACGATCCTCGCGCACTGCCCGATTGAGGCACAAGCTCGGGTGGCGATCGCTAGCCAGCGAAGGTCGCTAGCCGGCGACGTTTCCCGTCTCGAAACGGTCAACGCGTGTCTCGGATCGGATTTGGACCCACTTTTTCCATCTCTGGCCGGGTCGCGGCGTAGGAGGTCGTGATGAACGAGGATGGCGACGCGATTCGGGGAATCTTCGTGCCAGACGGTCAATGGCTCAATATGCCAAACCGTCTGCCGAGGTGGTCCGGCCTCGAAGATCTTGCATGTCTACCGCCATGTGTGAAGAAACACATTGGAGATTGGCTCGGATGCGGCACACTCGTCGGGTGACAAGCATGACCGATCAAGATCAACGAGCGCGTAGTGCGGTCGTCGCGGATATGTGGCGTACGGCGGTGGTCTACCAGATCTATCCACGCAGCTTCGCCGATGGCGACGGTGACGGAATCGGTGACCTGCCCGGCGTCACTTCGCGGGTTCCCTACCTGCAGTCGCTCGGTGTGGACGCGGTATGGCTGAGCCCCTTTTATCCATCCGCGCTCGCTGACGGCGGCTACGACGTTGATGATCATCGCGATGTCGACCCGCGGCTCGGCACCTTGGACGACTTCGATGCGATGGTTACCGCATTGCATGCGGCTGACATCAAGGTGATCGTCGACATCGTGCCCAATCACACCTCCGATCGGCATGCCTGGTTTGTGCAAGCACTTGCGGCCGGTCGGGGCGCCTCCGAACGCGAGCGCTATATCTTCCGCGACGGGCTGGGTTCAGGTGGCGAGCGACCGCCCAATGACTGGGAATCGCTGTTCGGTGGATCGGCGTGGGCACCGGTCGGTGATGGTCAGTGGTACTTCCACTGTTTCTCCGCAGAGCAGCCCGATCTCAACTGGGAGAGCGAGGATGTGCGGCAAGATTTCCGGCATACGGTGCGCTTTTGGGCGGATCGCGGGGTCGACGGATTCCGGATCGATGTCGCCCACGGCCTCCGCAAGAACATGTCCGAGCCGTATCCGCCGTGGGGCGACATCGCTGACATCATCCGGGATGATGGCTCGCACCCCCTCTGGGATCGCGACGACGTACACGAGATCTACGCGGACTGGCGGCGGATCTTGAATTCCTACGACCCGCCTCGGTACGCGGTCGCCGAGGCCTCGGTGCATCCTGCGCGGCGAGCACGTTACGCGTCTCCTGACAGTCTCGGGCACGCATTCAACTTCGCGATGCAGGACGCCGACTGGCGGCTCGAGGATTACCGCAGCGTGATCAACGCCGGACTGGACGACATGATAAAAAGCGGCTCAACGACCAGCTGGCTGCTCGGTTGCCACGACTCACCACGGGTCGCCACCCGATACGGGCTGCCGTTGCGAGACGAGCGTCCAGCCCAACAGATCGCCAGGGAGTGGCTACTGACCGACGGTGTCACGCCGCAGCTTGATCGGGTGCTGGGCGAGCGGCGAGCCCGCGCGGCGATCATGATCTTGCTGGCGTTGCCCGGCTCGATCTACCTCTACCAGGGTGAGGAGCTCGGACTTCACGAGGTGGCCGACTTGCCGCGGGAAGCTCTGGAGGATCCGATGGCGCGCCGCTCGACCACAGAGAAGGGCCGCGACGGGTGTCGAGTGCCGCTGCCGTGGAGCCTCGATGGACCCTCGTACGGGTTCGGTTCGCAGGTCGGTCACCTGCCTCAACCGGAGTGGTTTGGAGCGTACGCGGTGAGCGCCCAGGAGGTCGATCCGGACTCTACGCTCAATCTCTATCGTCGGGCGCTCGAACTCCGTCGCAACCTGCTGGATGGCAGTGACTTCAGTTGGGTCGAGTCGCAACCGTCGGTGCTGCACTTCGCCCGCCCCGGCGGTGTACGGTGCCTCACCAACTTCGGCGCCGGGTCCGTCCCGCTTCCGGTCGGCGACGTACTGCTGAGCAGCGCTCAACTCGATCATGGCCGGCTGCCCAGCGACACCACCGTCTGGTTGCGCGTTCCCTGACCACGCTGCGGCGCGCCGCAGCCTGTCAGAGGGGCCTGCAGGCTCGGGTCGGCCCTCATGTAGTGCGAGCTTGACCCGAACGCGCGGGTCGACATAGACCTTGAGAATGAGCAGATTTGCATCCCGGGGGAGATCGGAATGAGTGAAGCAATCATCCTTGTCGGCACCAAGAAGGGCCTCTGGGTTGGCCGCTCCGACGAAGAACGTCAGGACTGGGAGTGGTCGGAGCCGGCGTTTCTCATGGAGGCCGTATACGGGACCTGCATCGACAACCGCGGCGCAGAGCCGAGGCTTCTGGTCGGTGGTACCAGCGAGCACTGGGGTCCAGGCGTTTACTACTCCGACGACCGGGGCGCGACCTGGACCGAGACTCAAGCCGCCCCAGTACGGTTTCCCCAAGAGCTCGGCAGTAGCGTCGAGCGCGTCTGGCAAATCCAGCCCGCCGGACCCAACGATCCCGATGTGATCTACGCCGGCACCGAGCCTTCCGCGCTGTTCCGTTCCGCCGATCGGGGTGAGTCCTTCAGTCTCATCCGCTCACTGTGGGACCACCCGCATCGCGAGAAGTGGCAACCGGGAGGGGGCGGCCAGGCGATCCACACAGTGCTGCCTGATCCAGTCGATGAAACCCACGTCACGGTTGCCATGTCGACCGGCGGGGTCTACCGGACCTACGACGGGGGCGAGACGTGGAATCCGGCCAACGTTGGCATCATGGCTGCCCATGCGCCCGACCCCTGGCCCGAGTTTGGGCAGTGTGTGCACAAGATCGCCGCGCATCCTGCTGCGCCGCAGCGGATCTTCGCACAGAACCATGGTGGGGTCTACCGCTCCGACAACGCCGGCGATCAGTGGACATCCATCGCCGATGGTCTGCCGAGTGATTTCGGATTTCCGATCGTTGTTCATCCGCGGCATCCGGAGACTGTGTTCGTCTTTCCGCTGGCCGCAGACATCAACCGCTTCCCGCCGGAGGGCGAGGCGCGCGTCTGGCGCTCAGAGGACGCGGGTGAGACCTGGACGGCGTCTGAATCTGGCCTGCCGGATCGCTTCTTCGCCTCGGTGCTGCGCGATGCCATGACCGCTGACAATGCCGAACAAATGGGTCTATACGTCGGTGCCCGTGACGGCTCAGTTTTCGTGAGCACCGATGACGGCGCCAACTGGAATCAGATCGCAGCGCACCTGCCGGACGTGTTGTCCGTACGCGCCGCGGTCGTGTGATTGCTGCGGATCAAGTTCGACGAGGGGACTGAGTCACGGTGCATAGGCGCAGCACCGACGTGCATCGTAGTTCGAACTAAAGGTGGGGGTCAAGAGACTGCGATCAAGAAGCGTCTGGGACAGGGCCGGTAGTGCCGCGCACGATCAGCTCAACCCGCAGCTCTGCAGGCTTTTCCTTGGAGCCATTCCCGTCGTGCCCATCTGGAGCAAGCGCGCTGATCATCGCGTGCGCGGCGCGTACACCTTGCTCGTACGCGTGCTGGGTCACCGTGGTCAGACCCCACCAGCGTGACATCGGATGGCCGTCGAAGCCTGCAATGGAAAGATCGTCGGGACAACGGAGTCCTGCCGCTCGCAGCGCCGCCGTGGCGCCGAACGCCATCTCGTCGGTGTGGCAGTAGATCGCCGTCGGTAGCCTGCGGCCACTTGCCAGAAGCTCGTTCATTGCATGCTCGCCGTCTTGGGCGTGGCAGTCGCCTGGTCGCACAATGTTGCGACTGTCGATGTCGAACCCCGCTTGACGTACGGTGTCGCGCAACCCGTCGCTCCGCTGATCCCAGACGTGATAGTCGTACTTGCCTGACATTCGTCCGTCCAGGATGGCGATATCGCGATGGCCCAGCCCGAGCAGGTGTTGTGCGACAAGTCGCCCGCCCGCCCGGTTGTCGACGAAGATCCCCGGCACGCTGGTCAACGGCGAGCCGGCGGCTAGGACTGGTACTCGAGCCGAGTCGGTCGGCCTCCTCAGTCCGTTCTGTCGAGATCGTGCCGGCAAACAGGAGGGCGTCTCGGCCCCGTCCGGCACCAAGCTCACGGAACAGCTTGCGGAACTGGGGCGAATCAACTTCCAGGAAGTCCGAGTCGACGTCGAGATTGATCAACTCCACCCGGAATCCCGCAGGACTGAGGATCTCGCTGGCGCCGGAGGCGAACTCGCTGAAATACCAAGAGCGCAGCGTCGGGAGGACGATGCCGATGGTGCGGGACTGCCCACTAGCGAGGGCCGTGGCCAGATGCGACGCCGAGAAATCCAGCCGATCAGCGGTCTCGATGATCCGCTCCCTGGTCGTGGGGCCGACACCGGGGATGCCGCGGAGCGCACGTGAGACCGTACCCTTGTTCACGCCGGCTTCTCGCGCGACGTCAGCGATCGTCGTACGACGAGCGGTGGCGTGGCGCCTCGTCGCAATTACCCAGGTCCGGGATTCGGCGAGCACGAGACAAACTATACGGCCGGTGAGCGCTTCGGGCAGCCCCTTGTGCCCCTGACCAGGGGAATCGTTTGTCGCCCGCCCCTGGCTTTCGCTGAGACCCCGGCCAGGGAAGAATGGCGCGGGAGCCCTGACGGACAGAGGGCCTGGGGAGGATCGATGTCTACGGCGCTCGGTCGGTGGCGCGCTACGTACACACCAGGGGAATGGGTCGTGCTCTCCGGGCCGACCTCCCTGGTGCTGCTCGAGCCGCCGACCCACGAACGGGCCGCCTTGATCAACACGCTGTGGGACGAGGTGGTCGCCTCGAGCTCGATTGTTGACCTCGCTTCGAGGTTGGCGAAGTTCAAACTTGATGAACTACCCAGCTTGGGTGCGTTCTTCTGGACCGAGGACGGGATGCGTTCCCTGGTGCGGGGCCAGGTGTCGGTCATCGATCTCGCCACAGGCAAGGTCGTGGCCGATGGGAAGGGCATCCAAACCTGGAGTGAGGTCGGGCTGGCCGGGGTCGAGCACATCCGGGTGGTCGTTCCATACGACGGAGATGCCACCCTGCTCGAGCTGCCGCTTGTCGTTGGGGCCGTACGTGCTTCATCAGTGGTCCTTGATGCCTCAGAGCGGGCACAGGTCAGCTCTCCCCAGGGACGATCGAGACCGACTGATGTCTCTGGCGACCGATCCGAGATAACCACCGAGCCGCTGCCAGAAGTGGTCGCCGTACGCTCCGCTGCGTCGGCGTCAGCTCGGCGCAGCGGCAGCCCGAGGCCCAGGCCGACGAAGCAGCTTTGAATGCCGATGCGCCGCGCAGCCAGACCGCCGAGCTGCCAGTGGACGAGATCGCGGCTTTGGCGAATGCAGAAACCGAACTCATGCAGTCACCGTTCGATGAGCCCGCGCCTGACACTTACACTGACACTGCCTGGGGCCCACTCTGACACTGAGCCTGATGTTGCTGCACCGCAGAAGCTGGAGTCTGCTGTCGCCGTCAATCTGGCAGATGATCGTGCTGGTGAAGTGCCGCCGCCTCGTGGGCAGAGCTCCGAACCGCCGACGCCGTGTCCCTGAGTCGGCAATCCTTGCCTTGCTGTGCCCGAACGGACACGCCAGCCCGCCAAACTCAACCAGCTGCCGCGTTTGTGGCAGCCCTGTCGGCACTCAAGGCCCACAGCTGGTGGGACCGCCGGTCCTGGCCGTTCTTCGCGCCTCGAACGGGAGCAGCGCCGAGGTCGATCGTCCGGTCCTCATTGGCCGAGCGCCCTCAGGCGATCGGTCACGCAGCCGGACGCCCCGGCTGATGACCGTCCCCAGTCCGAACCACGACATCAGCCGGACGCATCTGGAGGTGGTTCCAGACGAATGGCAGATTGTTGTTACCGATCTGAATTCCACGAACGGAACGATCCTGGTACCACCCGGGGGCGGCGATGGTCAGCAGCTCGCTCCGGGCGAGCCATTCCCGGTGCCAGTGGGCACCGTCATGGAGCTCGGTGACGGAGTGTCTGTATTGATTGACTTTCCGCAGTAGCGTCTCTCCTGCGAACCAGTCACGAACGACGAGGAGCTTGTCATGGAATCGCCCGCGCAGGGTCGCCCCAACCGCGAGACAGGCCTGCCGCCTGGGGTGGAGGTAGGCGCGCTCGGCAGGCGGTTCGTGGCGTTTCTCATCAATATGTCGGTTCCGGTCGTCGTCAGCGTCGCCCTGTTGCTTCCTTCTCCCGACCATGACAGGCGCGCTCCAGATGACGGTCGCGGTCATCGGCTCGGCTGTCGTGTTGGCTGGATCATCTTGGTCGGGTACGGGCTCGCAGCCCGCGCAGCGAGTCCGGGTCTGCGGGCGATGAAACTGCAGCTGGTCGGATTTCTTGACGGCCGGCCGATCGGCGGAGGCCGGGTCTTTGTTCGGGGCTTGGTGTTCTGGGCGCTGTACATCACGGGTATCGGCTTGTTGATCATGTTGATCATGGAGCTCAGGCATCCACGTAAGCAGGGCTGGCACGACCTCGCCGCCACCTCGGTGATGATCAAGGAGCGGGTGCTGGCCCCGCCGGTGCAACCGGCTCGGGCAGCCGTTCCGGCACAGCAGGGACCGCCGGCGCAGGTGAGCAATGGATCTCACCAGCCGCAGCCGAACGGGGCTCGCGCGGCGATGTCGCCAAGCTATGGACCGCCAGAGAGCTACGGCTCTTCTGGCAGTCCAATGCCACCCGGTCCGATGGCTCCCCCGCCTGGCCAATTACCTGCACCGCCCGGGTATCCGGCGGGAGCTGGAGGGCCGTACGCTGGCGCTGCCGCAGCGCCCCAGGGTGGCCAGGCCGGACCCTACGGAGGCAACGCGTACGCAACTCCCTACCCTGGCGCGCCGTACGGGCAGCCGCAGCAGTACGGTCCGCCCGACGCAGGCGCCGAACTCTATGCGCCCGACCAGCAGGGGACTCCGATGCCCCAGCTCCAGAGCCCTCAGCCGCCCAACGGTCATCCGTCGGTTGCCTCGCCCTCGTACGAGGCAATGCCGGCCCAGCCTGCGGGTGATTTCTCCGACCAGACCGCTGTTGCCTCTCGTTCTCCCTACGTCCAGGAATGGTCGATTCTGCTGGACGACGGGCGGCGGATCGCCCTGGACGGATTGGTCCTGCTGGGTCGCAACCCGCAACCGAAGGCCGGTGAAGAGGATGCGCAGCTGATCAAGATCGCCGACGAGACTCGAACGGTCTCCAAGTCCCATCTGGCAGTCGGTGTAGATGCCGGCGGGGTTTACGTCGTCGACCGCGGATCGACGAATGGCTCGACCGTGTCCACGACTAACGGCATGTCGGCGCGCTGCAAGGCCGGCGAGATGGTCCGGGTTGGGGAAGGCGCGATCGTCTCTATCGGCGATCACTGGCTGGAAATCACGCGCGGCAGCTAACGGCTGCATACCGCGGTAGTGTCCCGCCATGTTGCTCTCGGACCGGGACATCAAGGCCGAGGTTGATGCCGGCCGCATCGGGCTAGAACCCTATGCCGCCGACATGGTGCAGCCGTCGAGCATTGATGTCCGTCTCGATCGATACTTCCGGGTTTTCGAGAACCACCGATATCCGCACATCGATCCCTCGGCTGATCAATCTGAGCTGACCCGCGCTGTGGAGCCGCGGGGCGACGAGCCGTTCATCTTGCATCCGGGAGAGTTCGCGCTGGGTTCGATCTATGAGGTTGTGACCCTTCCCGACGACATCGCGGCGCGGGTCGAGGGCAAGTCGTCGCTGGGCCGGCTCGGCTTGCTGACCCATGCCACCGCAGGCTTCATCGATCCCGGATTCTCTGGTCACGTGACGTTGGAGTTGTCCAACGTGGCGACGTTGCCGATCAAGCTCTGGCCGGGAATGAAGATCGGCCAGCTGTGCTTCTTCCGTCTTTCGACTGCGGCGGAGCATCCGTACGGGTCGGCCCAGTACGGCTCCCACTATCAAGGCCAGCGCGGCCCGACCCCGAGCCGCTCCCACCTGAACTTCCACCGCACGAAGATCTAGCTTTCGGCGACTCCGCGCGCCTCCGCCTCTCGCGCGTCGAGACTCGTTCGTAGTGCCGCCGCGGCGGCTAGCGGTAGATCGAGATGTCTCCGGAGGCGGTACGCGCCCGCAGCGTGATGTAGGGCTGACCCGGTTCGGGTTGCGTGGTCGACTCCAGCCCGATCCGGATGTCGCCCGACACCGAGTTGAGGTCAAGCCAGGTGGGCAGGTTGTCGGCAACCCCGATCGTCAGTGAGCCCGAGGCAGAACGCAAATCGACCGAGCCGCTTGTCGAGGACACAGCGATGTCACCCGATCCGGAGTTTGCCTGCAGGCTGCCGCCTCGTAGGGACTTCACGACGACGTCGCCGGAGCCAGACTTTGCGGCAAGGGAGCTGTTTGCCTCGCCGATTGATACGTCCCCCGAGCCGGAGTTGAGCCGGCTGCCATTGCCGGCAACCCGAGCAACCGAAATGTCACCAGAGCCAGTGCTGCAGTCAAGATCAGTAGCGTTACCAACGGTGATGTCACCGGAGCCGCTGACGATCTTGGAGCGACCGATGTCGGCGCTGATCACGACGTCGGCCGAACCGGTCTTGATCGCATAATCCAGGCCGTCCGGTACGCGGAGGCGTAGATCGGCCTTTGTAAACCGGAACAACTGGTGCGGAAAGCTGATTCGCAGCCAATCATGATCATGGCGGATATGTATCTGATCGAGGAACGTTTCATCGGCAGCGTCGACAGAGGCTTCCACAAGATCGCTCGGCCGATCCCGGCTCGACCGTGATCGATCCACTGCCGAGGTTGTCGACGACAACGTGCCTCACGCCTTGGTAGGAGTTCGCGATGCTCATCGGACCCAGCCCTGAACGTTCCCGCGGGAACGTCCTTCCTCGCGTCGGGCCTTCCTGAGGCGGTCACCGAATGGGCCGCCGGGCCCGAAAGGACCCTCAGGACCGAAGACCCCGTGCGGTCCGAACGGCCCAGCGGAGCCGAAGATCACGTCCGGCGGCGGGACCGGCGCCCCCGGTGGCAGTGGCCAGTCCTGTCGTTGGCTGCCGCGGTCGGCCAAGGCGTCCATGACCGCGCGGATCAGCCACGCGTTGGTGGAAATCCCTTCAGAGGAAGCCATCTCGTCCACCCGCGCTTTGACCGACTGCGGAAGCCTGAGTGTGATCCGCGCGACCGGCTCGTCCTCTGCTTCAGCAGCGGCGGACTGGTCCGTGGACTCGCTGCCTGGTTCGGCGTTCGGCAGCAGCAGAGTGGGCTCGGTCTCGGCTGTCTGTACCGACACGACGAATTCCGGGTCCTGGCCGACTATGCGTAGCTCGACCGACGAGGGGGCCAGGTCGGCGCTAATGGTCCCGGCGGCGTCTGACAGCGCCTGGATGAGAGCGAGGCGGGTCGATGATTCAATCGCAGTGCCGAGACGGTCCGCGACCTGTTGCGTGTGCTCGTCGGCGAGCGATGACGCGCTTGCGACGCCTGCTCGAACCGACTCGATGTACGGTGAAAGGTCCATGACACCACTATGACGGCGCAATGACGTCAAATCAAGACGATTAGACGTCAAATTTGACGTCAGCTTGTATTCGAGTGTCTCGCTCGTCGATGGCACGATCGCCTCGAGGCAGCAGGTACGCAAAATGCGCGCTGAGGTTGTCGACGCACCGACTGCTACGAGGCGCCCGACATGCCCCAAACATGAAGTCGCGGTTCACGTCTCCCGCTTGACCGCCTCGAGGAGCAGTTGGGCGACATCAAGCACTTCGGTGGTCGCGGGGGCAGACCCCGCAGCCTGCTTCTCGGTCAGGCCGTCGGTCAACATGACCCGACAGAACGGGCATCCCGTCGCAATCGCATCGTGGCCATTGCGTCCAGATGCCGCGAGCGTACGCAGCGCCTCCTCGGTGCGGTTGTTGTTGATCCGGGTGCCGATCCGCTCCTCCATCCACATCCGCGCGCCACCGGCACCGCAGCAAAACGAGCGCTCCCGCGTCCGCGGCATCTCCGCGACCGTGACACTCGGCAGCGCGCCAAGAAGATCACGCGGCGGATCGTAGATCTGGTTATGTCGCCCCAGATAGCACGGGTCATGGTAGGTGATCGTGCGACCGGCAACCGAGCCTTGCGGGGGTGCGACCGGGGTGAGTCTGGCCGTCGCCTACCAACCGATTGAGCAGCTGCGTGTGGTGCACGACCTCGCAGTTCACGCCAAGCTGCGGATACTCATTCTTCAAGGCGTTCAGGCAGTGTGCACAGGTCACGACGATCTTGGTTGCGTTGGCCTCCTGCAAGGTCTCCGCATTCTGCATGGCCAGCTGCTGATAGACGAACTCGTTTCCGGCGCGCCGGGCGGGATCGCCGGTGCACGTCTCGCCGTTGCCGAGTACGGCGTAGCTCACGCCCGCAATGTGCAGCAGCTCCGCGACGGCACGCGTGGTCTTCTTGGCACGATCTTCGTACGCCCCCGCGCAGCCCACCCAGAAGAGATACTCGACCTCACTGAGGTCCTCGACATCCTCGCCGACGACTGGCACTGGAAACGGGAGATCCTTGGCCCAGTCCATGCGGCCTCGCGGGCTCATGTTCCATGGATTTCCCTTGCTTTCCAGGCCTTTGAAGAGTCCATTGAGCTCGCTCGGAAACTCCGCGGACATCATGACCTCGAAGCGGCGCATGTCGAGGATGTGATCAACATGCTCGATGTCCACCGGGCATTGCTGCACGCAGGCACCACAGGTGGTACACGACCACAGCACGTCGGGGTCAATGACTCCGGGTACGCCATCGGTGATCTCGATGGGGCCCACCAGCGGCCGAGTCGCCTCCGCTCGGGTCGGCTCGGGCAGCGCGGCTCGCGCGGATTCTGCCGCCTGCAGATAAGGGGCCTTGGCGTACGCGTGCTCGCGTAGATCCATGATCAACAACTTGGGCGAGAGCGGCTTGCCGGTATGCCAGGCTGGGCATTGGGACTGGCAGCGACCACATTCGGTACACGAGGTGAAGTCGAGCAGTCCCTTCCAGGTAAAGTCCTCCACCTTGCCGACGCCCAGCGAGACGTCTTCGTCAAGATCCTCGATTTCGGCGAAGTCCAGCGGTTTGCTATCGACCATGATCGGCCGCAGCGTGCCGAGTGCTGGTTTCACTGAGGATTCTCGCTTGAACCAGATGTTCGGCCAGCTGGTGAATCGATGCCAGGCAACGCCCATGGTGGTATTGAGTCCGATGACGATGAACCATGCCATCGATATAATGATCTTGATCGCAGCGATGATCACGATTCCGGTCTCGAGCGCCGCCGGGTTGACACCCGCCGGAAGCAGGAACCAGGTCAGCGGGAAATGCAGGCGCGAGGTCGCCGCGCCGAGCAGCCGATACTCCATGGCGTGCAGCGCGAGGATGCACAACACGATCCCGAGGATGGTCAGCTCGACATAGAAGCCCTGCCAAGATCGCGAGCCGAAGAATCTGGATTCTCGGCCACGACCGGTGAGCAGCACCCGAACGATGATCAAGAAGACGATCGAGATCAAGCCGGCCCAGGCGATGATCTCGCTGGCCCACTCGTACGGCGGCCAGTGCCCGATGATCGGCAGTGCGAAAAGGGGATCGAAGAGTTGCCCGTACGCGGTGATCAAGGTGAAGAAGAGCGCGCCGAAGGCGATGAACACAAACCAGTGAGCCGCCCCGATCTTGGTCCATTGCAGCATGCGGGTGTGCCCAAGAGTCTCAGCGAGCATGTGCCGCCACCGCTGGCCAGGATGATCACCTCGCCCGGGGGAGGGTTGGCCGAGCTTGACGACGCCGACGATCGATGTCACGCCGCGGGCGAACAGCAGGACACCTACGACCGAGACGGCCAATGCCATGATGATCGCGACGACCTTCACCTGTCACTCCTCCTCGGGGCGTTGCGCCCTCAGCCTAATTCGACGCGAGATTGGGCCATCGCGACCTTGCGGTAACACCGCTGGTGACCGAGAGGTAGGAAAGCCCGGGGGATGGGCGGGAGTGCGGCCACGCGTACGTTGTTGACCATCCGCAGAAGATGATTGAGGCGAGATGGCAGCGACGTATGAGATCTCCGGCAAGGCCGTTCGGCGCGTCGGCTTCGGGGCGATGCAGCTCCCTGGCCCGGGCGTGATGGGACCGCCCAAAGACCATGAACAGGCAGTGGCGGTCTTGCGCCGCGCGGTCGAGGCGGGGGTCAATCACATCGACACGGCCCAGTACTACGGGCCGAAGGTGTCCAATGAGCTGATCAGGGAAGCGCTGTATCCCTATCCCGAAGATCTGGTGATCGTCTCCAAGGTCGGCGCGTTGCGCGACGACGAGGGTGGCTGGATTCCCGCCCAACGGCCTGCGGAACTGCGGACCGCTGTGGAGGAGAACCTGGCGACTCTCGGCGTTGAGCAGCTGGGTGCGGTCAACATCCGCCGTATCGACGGGCACCACGGACTCTCGCCCAGCCAGCATGTCTCGGTCGAGGATCAACTGGCTGAGATGGTCGCCCTGCGTGATGAAGGCAAGATCGCCGGAGTCGGCATCTCGACCGCGCCACTTGCCGAGGTGCAGGCCGTATCCAGCGAAATCACCTGCGTTCAGGACCCCTACAGCCTGCTGAACCCGGACGACGGCGGCGTGCTTGACCACTGCAACGCCGCCGGGATCGCGTTTGTCCCGTATTTCCCGCTCGGCTCGGCGTTCCCCGGCATGCCCAAGGTGGTCGACGACCCCGCGGTACGCAGCGTCGCCGAACGTCTAGGTGTCACCCCAGCCCAGGTTGGCCTCGCCTGGTTGCTGGCCAGGGCGGACAACATCCTGCTCATCCCTGGCACGTCGTCGCTGGCCCACCTCGAGGAAAACCTCGGGGTCGTCGATGTCCACCTCAGTGACGCCGACCTCGCCGAGCTCAACGACCGTCCAGCGACCTTGCACAAGCCCAGGGGGGATCGTGATGTCGCGACATAGGAATGCGTCAGGACGGCGAGCGAGCGGGCAGCCAGAGCGCCAGCACGATCGCGACCGCGGTAAACGCGATGCTGGAAATACAGCGGTACGAGCAGCATCGCAACCGTACGATGCCGAGCTGACAGGACAACAGTCCGTCGGCAGCACTCAACGAGCCGACCGATGTGCCGGGCGTCATCAGGCGCGCTCGGAGCCGAAGGCAAACGGCAGATCGTGAAGTCGCTGACCGCGGCGACGACCACGATGACTTTGCAGCCGGTGCCGGAGCAACGATCAGCGAGATCGCCGGACGAGATATTTCTGCCACTGGTGCGCGGGAACGGCCTTGACTGCGGCTTGAGGGCGGGCCGCTGTACATGCGCGCTGAGCGTCGCGGGGCGGTGTATTCAGACCGCAGGAACGAGCCCAAGCAATTCCACTGCTGGGGTTCAGCAGGCGTAAGCATGGCACGCCGCGCTACGTGCCCCAATTGTCGGTACTGGCGGCTAGGGTCGTACAAGCTGTTGAACGAACCTGTGGGGCCAAGATCTATGGAGTTGGCGTGATCGAGTTCGAGTCAGTCGGCAAGACGTTCCGGGACGGCACGGCCGCGGTCGTCGACCTTACGCTCACGGTGCCGTCAGACAAGATCACGGTAATTGTCGGCCCTTCCGGCTGCGGCAAGACCACCACGCTGCGCATGGTCAACCGGATGCTGGAGCCCACAACTGGCCGGATCCTCTGGGACGGCACTCCGCTTCGTTCCAAGCGCAAGACCACGCTGCGCCGCCAGATGGGCTATGTCATTCAAAGCGGCGGGCTGTTTCCCCACCGCACGGTGCTCGACAACATCGGCACCGTGCCTTCACTTCTCCGCTGGCAGAAGAAAAAGATCCAGAAGCGGGCGTTTGAGCTGCTGGACAGTGTCGGTCTGGAGCGGAAGCTCGCACAGCGCTATCCCGCCCAGCTGTCCGGCGGTCAACAGCAGCGGGTTGGCGTAGCGCGCGCCCTCGCGGCGGATCCGCTCGTCATGCTCATGGATGAGCCGTTCTCGGCCGTCGACCCGGTCGTTCGCAGCGAGCTGCATGAGTTCTTTCTTGGGCTGCAACGCGAGCTCAGCAAGACGATCATTCTGATCACCCACGACATCGACGAAGCCATCAAACTCGGTGACCAAGTCGCCATCATGCGGGTCGGCGGACATCTCGCCCAGGTAGGCACGCCTCAGCAGTTGCTCGATGAGCCGGCTGATGCGTTCGTCGAGGGGTTCGTCGGCCGTGACCGCGGTTTTCGGTCACTCTCGTTTCAGTCCGCGAGCGTGCTCAGCCTGGATCGGGTCAAGGTGGTCAGAGACGTGGAGACTGCCAGGGGCCCGGCACCGATTCTGGTGGTCGACGGCGATGCTCGGCCGGTTGGTTGGGCGGATCCGGATCGCCCAGGTCGGGTCTTCCCGCTCGGCGCGACCTTCAGCCCTGAGAGGGACTCGCTTCGGGGAGCCCTGGACTCCGCACTGACCTCGCGATACGGGTTGGCTGTCGCGGTGACAGGAGACACCGGGCGCTATGCGGGCGTAGTGAGCGCGGACACGATTCTCGACAAGGTCAAGGACGTACGCATATCGATCGCCGATTCGATCTCGATTCGCGAAGCTGAAGCCGCCCACGAGTACGAGCTGCTGGAAGAACCAGACGATGCGGGGTACGAGCCGCTGGGCGAGCCGGAATATGAATACGAGTCAGACGACGAATCCGCCGAGGCCCCCGAAGCGCAGGATGAGTATGAGGCCCAGCACGAATCGGCCCAGCACGAATCGGCCCAGTACGAATCGGCCCAGTACGAATCGGCACAGGACGAACCGGCACAGTACGAATCAGACGCCAGTACGAATCAGCCCAGTACGAATCAGCCGTACGAGCACGAATCGGCCCAGTACGAATCGGCCCAGTACGAATCAGCCCAGTACGAATCAGCCCAGTACGAATCAGCCCAGTACGAATCAGCACAGCACGAATCAGCCCAGTACGAATCGGGCCAGCAGGAATCGGCACAAGACGAACGAGTCGAACGGGAGCCCGCGCAGAGGGTATGGAACCGCGGGCCAGCGCACCCACGACGATGGGACCGAGGGCGAGCGCGCCGAGTCGTACACGCCATCCCCAAACGAACCGGGATCGATGAGCAGCACACCGGCAGCCGATATCGATGCCGCTGAGGTCAACACCGATGATTGGCAAACCGCTGATCACGCACCTCCCGACGTTGAGGTCCAGGAGGACCGCCGCGGCTCCATCGACGCGGATGAGCCAGAGTCGATCATCGAGTCCTCGTCAGATCGCACGCTCCCGATTGAGGATCACCAGGCCGCCCTAGATCACCAGGCGGCCCTTAGGAACCACGAGGGCTGGGACGCCATTGGCAAGGCCTGGGATCGCCGTGACTCGGGCGTAATGAAGTGAATCTCGACTGGGCCTGGATCCAGCGCGAACTGCCGATGATCGGCAGCTTGCTTGTGGAGCACATTGTTCTCGCGGTGCTTCCCGTCCTCATTGCGTTCATTGTTTCGCTGCCGCTTGGCTTCTTGGTCTCCAAGATGAGGCGAGCGACCAATGTCGTCCTGGCCTTTCTGGGCGTCATCTACTCGATCCCATCGCTGGCGCTCTTCGTGCTGATGCCCTTGATCCTTGGCACCAAGATCCTCAACCCAGTCAACATCGTCGTTGCGCTCGCGATCTATTCGACGGCGCTACTGGTGCGCTCCGTTGTGGACGGGCTGCGCTCAGTGCCGCCCGCGGTGAAGCAGTCGGCATCGGCCGTCGGCTACGGCTGGCCACGGCGGCTGTTTCGAGTTGAGCTTCCGCTGGCCATGCCGGTGATCTTCGCAGGACTGCGGGTCGTCACGGTGTCGAACATCGCTCTGGTCAGCGTTGCCGTGCTGGTGGGAAGCGGAGCGCTGGGCAAGCTGTTCGACCTCGGTTTCAGCAGCTTCTTCTATACGCCGATCATCGTGGCGCTGATCTTGATGCTGGCTCTTTCGCTGATCTTTGACGCCCTCATTCTGCTCATTCAGCGTGGCACGCTGCCGTGGTTGAGGAAGCGGCCGGCATGAACCTCTTCGCGTATCTGTCCGATCCGGCCAACTGGCAGGGGCCTGACGGGATTTGGCATCTGCTGCTGCAGCAGATCGGCTATACCGTGGCGTCGGTAACGATCGCAGCGGCTATCGCAATACCAGTCGGCATCTTCATTGGCCACACAGGACGTGGTTCGTTCTTGGTGATCGGGCTCAGCAACGCTGCTCGCGCCGTTCCTACGCTGGGTCTGCTGGTCCTTGTAGTGCTGCTCCTCGGCACGGGGATTGGACCGATCATCGGCGTGCTGGCCATACTCGCGCTGCCACCCATCCTGACCGCCACAGCCGCAGGCGTCCGGGGTGCCGATCACGAAGCGGTACACGCCGCACGCGCGCTTGGCATGTCGCCCCTACAGGTGGTCTCCAAGGTGGAGTGGCCGCTTGCCCTGCCGCTGGTGATCTCGGGCCTGCGGAGTGCGACCCTGCAAGTGGTCGCGACAGCAACCGTTGCCGCATATAGCTCGGGGGAAGGCCTCGGCCGGCTGTTGATCACGGGCAACGCGACCCGCAACTACTCCGAGATGTTCGCGGGCGCATTCTTAGTTGCCGTGCTGGCTATCGTCCTGGACCTCTTGCTGGGCGGACTTGGCTGGCTTGCCAGCCGTCATGCCAGCCCGGGTCGACGGGTGCGGCCAGTAGGCAGGATGATCAGTGAGCCCACAGGAACCCCACTTAACCTAGTCGGATAGTCCGGATCGACCGCTTCACGGAGAGTACAGGAATGAAGATCAAGCAATCACTTGTCGGCGTCGTGCTGGGCCTTGCTGCCCTGCTTCTCAGCGCGTGCGGCGGCAACAGCAATCCACTGGGCGAGGCCAGCTCGTCCCAACCGGCACAGTCGGGTTCGGCAAGTGCAGCAGGTGCGCCGGTAGTGGTCGGTTCGGCGGACTTCACTGAATCCAAGATCCTGGCCGAGATCTATTCGCAAGCCATGAAGGCGAAAGGCGTCGAATCATCGACCAAGCTCGGCATCGGATCGCGCGAGATCTACATCAAGGCCTTGCAAGATGGGTCGATCTCTGCCGTACCTGAGTACACCGGAAACCTGCTCCTCAACTTTGACGCCAACGCCACGGCGACCACGGCCGAAGAGGTAGAGAAATCGCTGCCGGCCGTGCTGCCGCCCGGCCTCAAGCTGTTGAAGAGCTCTGCTGCAGTCGACCAAGATGTCTACGTCGTGACCAAGGATTACTCGGCGCAGCACGGGGTTACCTCGCTCGAGGATCTGAAGAAGATCGCGAGCACCTCAACCCTCGGTGGTCCGCCGGAGCTCGAGAAGCGAGCCTACGGACCTCCCGGTCTGGAGAAGATCTACGGCGCCAAGTTCAAGGCCTTCGTCCCGTACGCCAAATACCCGCCGAAGATCAGTGACCTGGACTCCAACAAAATCCAGGTAGCGACCTTCTTCACCACCGACGCCGTCATCCCAGAGAAGGGCTACGTCGAACTCAAAGACCCGCAGTCGATGATCCTTCCGCAGAACGTCATACCGCTGGTTCGTTCAGATGTCGCTGACAACGCGAATGCAGTAGCTGCTGTGGACGCCGTTCAGGCCGCGCTGACAACTGATGATCTTGTACAGCTCGACAAGAAGGTCGATAGCGAACACCAAGATCCTGCGCAGGTCGCGGGAGACTGGCTGAAGAGCAAGGGTCTGGCCTAGCAGTTCGGATCGATCCCCCGACGCTGATCAGCACGAGCGATTCAATCGGCGTCGGGGGGTCCCATTGCATCAGCCCGTTCAGACCCCGTTGCATCAACCCCATTGCATCAGACACAGCCTTGTTGTCGTGCTCGTCCCGCTCGGCCCACTCCAGCAGCTGATCGAGCCGATACGGGTGATCGTCGATATCGGCGTGAAGATCACCAATTTCGGCGTACCGGGCAGGCATGGTGGCGATGGTGAAATCCTTGGGATCCGCGTCGGCGATCTCGTCCCAGAGTAAAGGTGCCGAGACGACACCCTCCGGAGTGCCGCGTACGGAGTAGGCGCTGGCGATGGTGTGGTCGCGCGCATTCTGGTTGTAGTCGACAAAGACCGAGCCGGGATCCCGATCTTTGCGCCACCACGTCAGGTCCACCAGATCGCCGGCGCGCCGTTCCACCTCGCGGGCAAAGGCCCAGGCGGCGCGGCGTACGTCGGGGTGTCCATGATCAGGAATGATCCTGACGTAGATGTGGAGCCCTTTGCCGCCAGAAGTCTTCGGGTATCCCACGGCGCCCAGTTCCTCGAGCAATTCCCGCACGATCACTGAGACCCGCCGTACGTCGTCATATTTGGCCACTGGCATCGGATCAAGATCAATTCGCCACTCGTCCGGGGATTCGACGTCGTCGCGCCGGGAATTCCAGGGGTGGAACTCGACTGTCGACATCTGTACCGCCCAGATCACGTCCGCGGGATGGGTCACGCATAGCTCGTCGGCGTCTCGATCGAAGCGCGGAAAGTGCACGCGTACGGTCTCGATCCATGGTGGCGCGCCGTGCGGGAGCCGCTTCTGATGCACCTTCTCCCCATCGACGCCGTCGGGAAAGCGGTGCAGCATGCACGGCCTGTGGTAGAGGGCGTTGACGATGCCGTCAGAGACCGAGAGGTAGTACCGAGCAAGGTCAAGCTTGGTCTCCCCGCGCGCGGAGAAATAGATCCGGTCGGGATTGCTGATCTTCACGACCCGATCTCCGACATCTAGCTCGATGCGCTCCGTGGCCATGCCCGCCACAGTAACGCCTGGCCACACGCCAAGTCAGCGGGCGCGGAGCCAGGCGAGCACGGCGAGTACGCGGCGGTTGTCCGAGCCGACGTCCGGCAAGTTGATCTTGGCGAAGATGTTGGAGATGTGTTTCTCGACTCGCTCCGCCGGTGATCACCAGGCGTCGTGCGATCGCAGCATTGCTACGCCCCTCAGCCATCAACGCGAGCACCTCGCGCTCGCGGGGGCTGAGCGCGCTGAGTGGGTCGGTTCGGCGACGGGCCACGAGGAGCTGCGCGACGACCTCGGGATCGAGAACCGTGCCGCCCGTCGAGATCGTCCTCAAGGCATCAACCAGGGTGTCGAGGGAGGTGACTCGGTCCTTGAGTAGATATCCCACCCGACCGCGGCCATCGGACAGCAGTACGTCAGCGTAGGAGAGCTCGACGTACGCCGACAGCATCAATATCCCCAAATCAGGTTGCGATTCCCGGGCCTCGACGGCCGCCCGCAGCCCGTCGTCGGTCATGCCTGGCGGCATCCGTACGTCCACAATCGCGACATCCGGCCGATGCTCGGCCGCGGCGTGCAAGAAGCTGGGCGCGTCCTCCACTGCGGCCACGACGTCACAGTCGACCTCGGTCAACAGCCGGACGAGGCCTTCGCGGAGGAGTACGGAATCATCGGCCACCACCACACGCACGGGCACCAGGCTGTCACATCGAGCCCGCTAGGACCGACCCTCACCCATCCCGAGTTGTCAGAATCTGAGCACCAAATTTGGTGCTCAGATTCTGACAACTCGGTGGGGAGCGGGAGCTCAGCGCTGTTGGGGAATCGTTGCGGTAAGCAGTGTGGGACCGCCTGTGGGCGACGACAGGGTCAAGGTTCCATCTACGCCCGCCAGCCGGTCGACCAGGCCGGACAAGCCATGACCCTTCGCCAGTGACGCGCCGCCGACCCCGTCGTCTGCGATATTGATCACCGCGAGCGCGCCGACGCCGCGTACCTCGACGGAGGCAGTGCGAGCCTGACTGTGCTTCGCCATGTTGGCAAGAGCTTCGGCCACTACAAAGTAAGCGGCATTCTGCGCCGCGTCGGACAGCTGCACGTCATCCACCTCGACGGAGGTCGGGACGGTGCCCCGCGCCGCCAGAGCAGTGATCGCGGCAGGCAAGCCCTGCTCGGCCAGAATCGGCGGAGCAATGCCGCGGGAGAGCGTCCGGATCTCGGCGAGCGCATCCTGGGATTGCCTCAAAGCCTCGCCGAGCAGGGCACGTGCTTGTACCGGGTCGTCGTCGAGGCGACGCTGGGCGGCCGACAGATCCATACCAAGCCTGACCAGTCTCTGCTGCGGGCCATCGTGCAGGTCACGCTCGAGGCGACGCAGCGTGTGTACCTCAGCCTCGCCGGCTGCGGTGCGGCTCTGAGTCAGCTCGCTGACCTGTTGTCGCAGAGCGGGCGTCTCATCGACCAGCAATGCGTACGCCAGAGCGCCATGCAGTCGGACGAGTCCGCGCAGCACGAGCGGGGCTGTGAGCAAGAACACGGTGCCGAGCACGGTATGCAGTGTGATGTCTGCGAAACGGCCGGGGTAGCCGAGCAGCGCTGCCAGGCCGCTGTCTCGTGACTCCGGCAACCAGCGGCTCCAGAACCAATAGGTCACCCCGCCGAGTCCGCCGAAGACCCAGGTCAGCGCGAGCGAGAACGTGATCGTGCTGAGGATGAAGTTGACCAGGACGTGTAGCAGATCGCGCCACGACTGCGCGTACGTGAGCCGCCGCAGCTTGCCACCGAAGCCGGGTCCGGCTGCTGGATAGTGAGTACGCGGAAGCGTGATGCCGGTATAGGCGAGTAAGGCCATCGTCATGCGCGAGGACCAGCCTGCCACGATGAGACAGCCGACCAGGATGAAAAGCCCCACCACAAGCACCAGCAGCCCGAGTCCAAGACTGAACAGCACGGTACACGCGACGAAGGCGGCGAGCGACAGCGCAAACATTCCCATGATCGCCGCGAAGTTGCGCCCGGTGCCCTTGATCATCGAGGTCACGGGATCATCCTCCGTCCGGCGAGCCGTGTCGTGCGGAGCGTCGACGCGCTCGGGAAGAACGTCATAAAGATCAAGTACTTCGTCGGCAGGGTCATCGCGGACGTAAGAATCACTCATACCGGCTACGTTCCTCGATTGGCAGTGCAGCCACCATCAGGCTATCGGGCGAGTTCCAGCTGGGGTTATCCCTACTGATGCCTCACCGTGGTGCCTTCGATGGGCTCGGCACACATCGAACGGCGCTTCGTTTTTCGACCCATCACGAGGTGCCGGCGATCGTCCATACCGTGCTGATCGATCTCCGTTGGCTTCGCATCGGTGGACAGGGCGGGTTTGCAATTGATAGTATCGCGATATATCTTGATACTATCTTTATCCAAAGGAAAGACAAAGGGAGGAACGCTAATGCGTTACAAGGATCCAAGCCCCATTGGGGAATTTGAACACCGCCGGGGACGTGGCTGGGATGCCGAGCCGGGTCGTAGGGCCGGCCCGCGAGGTGAGCAACACCGGCCACACGGTTACCGAGGTCACGAGGGTCGAGGTGGTCGCGGCGGCCCGGGTGGCCGTGTGTCTGGTGGTCGCGGCCGGGGACGTGCGCAGCGAGGCGACATCCGGACAGCGATTTTGCTGCTCCTGGCAGACCAACCTATGCATGGCTACCAGATCATGCAGGCGATGAGCGAGCGCACCGGCGGCGCGTGGCACCCGAGCCCAGGAGCGATCTATCCCACGATCGCGCAACTCGAGGACGAGGGCCTGGTCACGACCAGGGAGGAAGGCGGTCGTCGATCGGTGACCCTTACGTCCGAGGGACGTACCTACCTGGAAGAGCGGAGCGCGCGACTGGGAGACCCGTTCGCCGACTTCGCCGATGCCCCCAACCGTCCCGACCTCAGAGACCCGCTGCACCAACTGCACGGAGCGGTACGTCAGATCGAGGTTGGCGGCGACGCCGCGCAGCTGGAAGCTGCGGCGCAGGTACTTGCCCAGGCACGCCGGTCGCTCTATCTGATCTTGGCTGGTGAGGCCGAGGATGCGGCCGCTGAGTGAGCAGCGGAAGCTCGTAGCCCCAGGTCGAAGCGCTTCATAGCTGGCTGACAGGTTCGCCACGGCTCAGGCTCAGCTCAGGTCTGAACGATGAAACTCCGTCTACGAGGGCAGGTGGCAGGTTCGCCTGGAGGTGATCAATGTGACGGCGCTGGTTACTGCGCCGACTGGCGCGTCGTGGGCGGCACCGGTACGGCTTGACAGGGATGCCGCGGTCGATCGGGCCGTTCGGTCGGGGGCGGCACTGCTGCTCTGGCTTGGGTTGCTGGTGATCACTTATTGGTGGATTGCCGACGGTGGCGTGACTGATCTTGCTCACTGGGTCAGCGGGCTCACCTCACTGGGTCGTCTGACTGGTCTTTGGGCGGCCGATCTGTTGTTGATCCAGGTGCTGCTGATGTCGCGGCTACCCCCGCTGGAGCACGCTTTCGGGCGAGACCGCTTGGCACGGATCCACCGGGTAGTCGGCTTGCTCTCCGTATATCTGATGATCAGTCACATCGTGTTGATCATCGCCGGCTACGCCTCCGGCCAATGGTCGGCAGTGCTCGGGACCACCTGGGAGTTGATCACCGCGTACGGCGGCATGCTGCTAGCCGTCGGCGGGAGCGCCTGTTTGATCATGGTCGTCGTCACCAGCGTCAAGGCCGCGCGCCGGCGGCTGCGTTATGAGTCGTGGCACCTGCTGCACCTCTATGCCTATCTCGGTGTGGGGCTGGCACTGCCTCACCAGCTGTGGACCGGACAGGAGTTTCTACGGTCACCCGCCGCGACTCTCTACTGGTGGACGCTCTGGGCCGCCGCAGCTGCCGCCGTCCTGGTGTGGCGGATTTGGCTGCCGCTGTGGCGTAGCGCACGCTACCGGCTGCGCGTCGTCGGGGTGGTTCGGGAGTCCTCAGACGTCGTGTCGGTGTATCTGAGCGGGCATCGCCTGGACCGGCTGCCGCTGCGGCCCGGACAGTTCATCAACATCCGGTTCCTCAGCCGGCCGGGATGGACACGTGCCAACCCGTTCTCTCTGTCTATCGCGCCTAACGGCCATACCTTGCGGGTCACCGCGAAGGTTCTCGGCGAGGGCAGCGCACGGCTGGCGTACCTGCGTCCAGGCACCAGGGTGCTCTTCGAGGGTCCCTACGGTCGGCTCAGCAGCCGGGCCCGTGCGCAACGCAAGGTGGTTCTTGCCGGCGCGGGCGTTGGGATTACCCCGCTACGCGCGCTCGCGGAGGGCCTCGACTACGCGCCTGGCGAGGCGATCATTCTGCAGCGCTATACCGCCGAGCCATTGTTCACCCGTGAGCTGGAGATGCTCGCCGCCGAGAAGGGCCTCGAGGTGGTGTATCTGCCGGGTCCAAGGCGTACGGGCAATGCGGTTCTGGGGCCGGCGGCTAGTGGCCTGCCGGAGTTGATCGCACTGAGGCGTTGGGTCCCCGACCTGGCAGAGCGGGATCTGTTCCTCTGTGGTCCCAGGGCCTGGACGAACGGTCTCGAAAGCCTGGCTCTCGCAGCAGGTGTTCCCAGCGAGCGCATCCACACCGAAAGCTTCGGATGGTAAGAACATGAGGCGAATCGTCATCTGGCTGGCCTCGACGCTCACCATCGTGGTGCTGCTGTTCGGCTACCACACCTCGACGAACAAGACCTCGTCCGCGTCGGTGGTGAGCAGCAGTCCAACGGCTTCGTCCGGCAGCGACCCCAGCACCTCGCCGTCTGGCACGACGTCCTCAGGTTCCGACGGTGGCAGCTCCTCGAAGATCACGTCCTACGCCGGATCGGTAGCTCAGACTCGGTGGGGGCCTGTCCAGGTGAAGATCACCGCGCAGGGCGGGAAGCTCACCAGAGTCACGATCTTGCAGCAGCCGAGCGGCAATTCCAGAGATGCGGAGATCAACAGCCGCGCGTTGCCAATCTTGATCAACGAATCGTTGAACGCGCAGAACGCCAACATCGACATGGTCAGTGGTGCGACGGTGACCAGCGAGGGCTACGTGCAATCGTTGCAGGCCGCACTCGACGAGGCGGGGATATGAGCAGCATGGCCAAGGGGAGAGCCGACGACCGCATCCGACGCCGCATCGAGCATCTGATGGGGATGCCAATCAGCCTCGCCGTGCGCGGCCGTCACGCCTCGAGCATCGCAGGTGACGAGGCCTGGCGGGCGGTGATCAATGAGCTGCGGCAAGTCGACGCGATCTTCAGCGTCTACCGGCCGGACTCGATCATCAATCGCCTCGATCGCGGCGAGCTCACGATTGCGGAGTGCCCAGCCGAGGTCGCCGAGGTGATCGAGCTCGGACAAGAAGCCGAGCGCGTCTCCGATGGTGCGTTCTCGATCAAGCTTCCGACCGACGGCTCTGACAATGGCCGCCGCCGGCTCGATCCGAGTGGGGTCGTGAAGGGATGGGCGGCGCAGCGGGCCTCACGGTTTCTGGCCGCGTTGGACGACACCGACTTCTGCCTGTCTGCAGGAGGCGACATCGTCTGCCACACCGCAGATCCGAGTCGCGCCGCCTGGCGGATCGGTATCGAGCACCCTCATGATCCGAACACCCTGATCGCTGCGGTGCCCGTCCGTTCTGGGGGCATTGCGACCTCTGGCACCGCACATCGCGGCGCACATCTTGTCGACCCGCGCACCGGCCGCGAACCCAGCGGTGTGGCCTCGGTCACCGTGATCGCATCGTCGTTGACGTGGGCCGACATCGACGCCACAGCGGCGTACGTCCAGGGCCACGACGCCGCCAGATGGCTCCAGACCCGGCCGATCCACAGTGCCCTCGTCGTGTGGGCCGACGGCACGACGACGCGCCTGCCCAAAGACCCCTTTAGTAGCTACATCGATTGAAAGGTTGATCCATGGATCCACGCGAACACGGTCCCCACGAGTGGGGGGAGAGCTCGTACGCGATGCTGCCCTTCCTCGGCAACTTCCTGTTTCTGCTCGTGATCTTGGGCTTGGTACTTACAGGTCTATATCTGTGGCGCCAGGGCAAGCTCCCACTGCCGAAACTCGGTAAGCGATCGCCGGAGGAGGAGGCGAAGAGCATCCTCGCCGAGCGCTTCGCCCGCGGCGACATCACCTCCGATGAGTTTCTGGAGCGGTCCAGCACCCTCAACTGGACACCAGGCGTCGAGCCGCTGCCGTCCAAGCCGGGCAAGAAGCGTCGCATCTGAAGTCTTTGATCAAGGACTGCTGAGTACGCAGGTTTGACCTCAGGTCCCGGGGTATAGCGCGCTAAATACGGAGGGATGTAAAGCGCGAGCTGAGGGACATGACGGTCAAGCAAGAGCGGCCACTACGCGATTGAGGCCGGCGCGATGAGCGCCGCCTCAATCTTGTGATGCTGCGCTGTGCTCGAGTAGCGCCAGCAGGGTCTAGCTCATAGACGGCGCTCGCATGTCCGGCCCCGGCGCCGCGTACGGCGCCGGGGTCAGGTGGGCCAGGGGGAGCCGAACTGTGAACTGGGTGTGACCGGGCTGACTGTTAACCGTGACGCTGCCGTGATGAGCCTCGACGACCGCCGCCACAATGGCCAGGCCCAGGCCGGTGCTGCCACCCGTCCTGGCGTCAGGCGTCCGCATCCGGCTCGCGTCCCCGCGGGCGAACCGCTCGAAGACGCGATTCGAAACCTCGGGAGGGATGCCCGGTCCGTTGTCGGTAACGGTGACAACCGCTTGAGGACCGCTGACCGAGACTTCGGTATGCACCTGAGTTCCGGGCGGCGTGTGCGTGCGGGCATTCGCGAGCAAGTTGGCCATCACCTGCTGCAGCCTGTGCTGGTCCCCATAGGCGATCACCGGATAGTGCGGCAGAGTCAGCTGCCACGCATGATCGGGTCCTGCCACACGGGCGTCGCTGACAGCGTTGATCACGATCTCGCTGAGGTCGCATGGCTGGAGATCAAGATCAGGTCCGGCATCAAGCCGTGCGAGCAACAGCATGTCCTCGACCAAGTGGGACATCCGCTCGGCCTCGGACTCCACGCGGGACATCGCGTACGCGGCCTCGGTCGGGAGCTGCTCGCGGTCGCGCCTGGTCAGTTCCGCGTACCCGCGGATCGCCGCGAGCGGGTTGCGTAGCTCGTGCGACGCGTCAGCGACGAATTGCCGCACCTTGGTCTCCGAAGCCTGGCGGGCGCCGAGCGCTTCCTCGACGTTATTGAGCATGTGGTTGATCGCCTGCCCGACCCGGCCGACCTCAGATTCGGGATCGGCATCTTGGGGCGGCACCCGGACCGCAAGGGCAACCTCGCCACGATCGAGCCTCAACTGGGATACCTGCTGGGCCGTCGCGGCCACCCGATTCAGGGGCCGCAGACTGCGGACGACGATGGAGCGGGACGCGAAAACGGTTCCCACGATCGCAAACAAAGACAGCAGCGCCGCGATGCCGACAAGTTGGATTATCGTCTCATCGACCTCATGCAGCGGTACGCCGACGACCAGGGTGCCGAGGTCGGCGCCACTAGCGACGATCTGGATCCGATAGCCGACGACCCGATAGTGACCGAGTCCGCTTAAGACGATCGAACTTTTCGTGCCATCGGCAGGCACGTCGGCAAGCTGATCGACAGCTGCCTGGGGAAGCGCTGTGACCGCCGCGCCGCTCTGGCCTGCGGCACCGCGCTCTGTGAGCCGCCCGCCTGCCTGCGCCGTACCGCCATTGTCGTAGAGCACGGCCAGCGTGCCAATGGGCTGACCCGGGCGGAGCAAACCGGTGTCGGGACCGCCAATAGGCCAAGCACCGGCCGGATCCCGCAGCCGGGCGGTGACCGTATCGAGCTGACCGTCGAGTTGCGACCGCAACAGCTGCCGGGCGGCCAGGGCGGTTGCCGTCGTGATCAACAGCGCCGCCAAAGCTACGAGGGCCGTTACTCTGACGACGAGTTGGCGGCCCAGTGTGTGGCGGCCGAACGGATCCGGCCTCGGCATTAGTTCCGGTGTACGCGGTACGCCAGCGGTAGGGACGGAGGCCGGGCCGGCAACGAAAGCGGGGGCCGGCTGACCGCTCTGGCTCATGTCGCAGCTGGCCGCAATACGTATCCAGCTCCGCGTAGCGTGTGAATCATCGGCGGGCGGTTGGCGTCGACCTTCTTACGCAGATAGGAGATGTAGAGCTCGACGACGTTCGCCTGGCCACCGAAATCGTAGTTCCAGACTCGGTCGAGGATCTGGGCTTTGCTGAGCACTCGCCGTGGGTTGCGCATGAGGTATCGGAGCAGCTCGAACTCGGTCGCGGTCAACTGAATCTCTACGCCGCCGCGCTGTACTTCGTGGCTGTCCTCGTCGAGTGTCAGATCACCGACTACCAGTGTCGAGTCGCTCCTGGCGAGTGCCGCACCGCTGCGACGGAGGAGCGCGCGGAGTCGCGCGATCACCTCCTCCAGGCTGAACGGCTTGGTGACATAGTCGTCACCACCCGCGGTGAGGCCGCCGATTCGATCTTCGACGGAGTCCTTAGCGGTGAGAAAGATGACCGGCACGTCAGGATCTTCGGTTCGGATCCGGCGCATCACCTCGAGCCCGTCGAAGTCCGGCAACATCATGTCCAAGACGATGGCGTCCGGCCTCGTCTCCCGGGCCACCTTCACGGCCTGGCCGCCCGAGGCCGCAGTGGAGACCTGCCAACCCTCGTAGCGCATGGCCATCGAGAGCAGTTCGGTCAGGCTGGACTCGTCGTCGACAGCAAGGACACGAATCGGTGAACCATCTGGTCGAGTAAGTGGTGCTGCATTTCCATCGGTGCGGATCATGCGTTAAGAGTGACACCAGATCTCGCTAGGACTCTATGGGCTAGCTGTGGCTTCCCTGTGAATCTTGCAGATTTCAACATGAGACTCTGCAAGCCACCAACTCAGGTCGCGGCACCCGCAGTGGTGTGGTCGTACGCGTCATCTTCCTCAGCTGGCTCCTTCTTCCGCCGGAACAAGCGGTCGATGGAAACGGCGCCACCGCCCATCACAAACAGCAGCAAGCCGAGCAAGCCGAGAGCCACGTTGTACTCATAGCCGCCCTTGTATGTACCGTCGGCGCTCAGTAGCGTTGGCGGCCACTTGTACCAATTGGTGTAGGCGATGATCAAGATCTGCTCGATGAGCACGCCGAGGCCGACGATCCGGGTCAGCGCGCCGACGATCAGCAGTACGCCGCCGACGAGCTCGAAGATGATCGCACCCCAGGCCGCAACTTCGGCGTACGGGGTGCGGAACTGGGTCAGGTAGTCGATCTGTTTCTGGACCCCAGAGCTCCAGCGGATCCAGCCATGCAGCAGCAGGATGCCGCCAAGTCCCAGCCGAACAACGAGCAGACCGAAATTCTGCAGAAACTTCAGAAAGCTGGACATGGGATTGCCTCTCATTGCAGCTGCACTGCATCCACGCTACGCATGCCTGTTCTGGCTAGCCAGAACACACGCCGCGCGGCAGCGATCGCAAGTCAGCTAGGAAGTCACGACCGTAGACACAAGATCGTGCGCGATCGACATGTGACTTCGCGTATCAAACGCGCACGATCTTTCCCTGAGCAGTTTTCGCGGGTCGTCCGTCAGGATCCTACGAAGATGCAGAAGGGGTGTCCCGCCGGGTCGGCGTACACGAACAGCGGCTCGTTCGGATCGTTGGAGCGATCGAAGAGCAGGCGTGCGCCGAGCGCTAGCGCCCGTTGATGCTGGACATGCAAGTCATCGAGCGTCGGCACGGTGGTATCGAGATGCAGCATCTGTGGCCGCGGACCCTCCGGCCAGGTGGGCTCCGGCAGGTTCGGCACCTGCTGGAATGCCAGACGCCGGGATCCATCAGCGTCGCAAAGCACCAGCCAGTCCTTGCCCCGGGCATCGGGAGTGCCGTCAGTGGGCAGTTCGTCACCGGCGCGATAGTGAAAGCCCAGTAACTGTCGATAGAACTCGGCCAGCATGCGCGCGTCCTCGCAGTCCAATACGACCTGACGCAGAGTTGGTGTCGCTACATGGGAGTCGTTCATGTTTGCATGCTTGCAGGGCCGTAGGAGTGTCGGCTCACCGGCTAGGCCTCGGTTGCGGGCTGAGCGGCTTCGAGTGTTTCGACGAGGCGTCGCATTGCTACCAGTGCATTCCGCAGTTGGTCGACACCGACTTCAGCTCCGATCCGGTTGCCCCAGGGGTGCGCCAACGGCTGCGACGCTGCGTGGCTGGTCCAGGACGCCGCCAAGGACCTGCCACCAGGCTCCGGTCAAGTCCCCACTGGCTGCGAGAGCTTGAGCTGCTTCGAGGAAGCGCGCGTTGAGGCGGATGGTCGTAAGGACCACATCTGTCAGTGCGGCGCGGCTTCCGTGTGCGGTACGGGCTCTGGCCACGCCTCGGCGTGGGATGGGCGCCAGTCCGAGGCCCTGCTGGGCTCATGCGAACGTTCAACCCGCATTGGTCGAGACTCTGCGCGCGGTCGATCCAGATGTCGTTGCGCTGCAAGAGGTATGGGGCACGGACGGGACGACTCAAGCGCAAGTTGCGCAGAGCTGGGTGGATTTTGCCGTGTACTCCCGGCAAGATCCGCCACCTTGTGCGAACCGCCATGATTAGGACGCCAGGCAGGCCCGGCGCCGGGGCGACCGATCATGCGGTACTCCCCAGACTCGGTCGTACAATGACGTCCACATTCTCCGCTGACGCCGAGGAGCGATCATGAACGCTGGGGACCCGGTGCGGTTGGTGCGGCCGGCGGATCGGGTCGAAGGTGAGCGCACTTCGGGCATGACGCGAGAGCAGGCCATTGCCATCGATGGGATGTGGGCGGGGCTGGTGCGCACCGAGGCACAGATGACCACCGGCTGGCACCACCACGCCGACTACGACACATCTATATACGTCGTCGACGGGCGGCTGCGCATGGAGTTTGGGCCTGGCGGGTCCGAGGTGGTCGAGGCAGGTCCAGGCGACTTCTTGCATGTGCCGAAGGGTGCGATCCATCGCGAAGGCAACCCGGCCGATGCGGAAAGCCACATCATCGTCGTCCGAGCTGGTCGTGGTCCGGCGGTCATCAACGTAGACGGACCGGCTCCTGGTTGAGCCAGTCAGCGCGATGCCTGCTCAGCTCGGCTCGGTCAGCAACTCCCGGATCTTCTTGGCAAAACCTGCTGGGTCGGCCATGAAGCCGCCATGGTCACCAGGAAACACGGCTGGATCTGTTCCGAGTTGCTCAGCCAGCGCCCGGGCCGAGCGTGCCGCGATCTCTCCACGAGAGGCATCGCCTACCGCGACTATGACTCTCGGTTCGCCCGAACGAAGCAGCTCGACAGGTGGCTGGTAGCGGGTGAACGGCTTAAGCATGCGGAGGAAGAACAGTTCGTCATCGGCCTGCTGTTTCGCCGACGGCTCCGGCGGCGTAGCTGCCTCGTCGCTACTGCCCTCGGCGACGGCCTCGTCACTCGAGCCTGGCGGCGGCCACTGGGCGTCGGGTACTCCTGCCTCGGTTACCGGCCCGTCGTGCATCACGGCAGAGACGAACTTGCCCCACGCCGCGCCCGCACCGTACGCGTGGTAGGCATCCTCGACGCCGTCGATCGCCGTCCGAACATGAGACGCGTCAGGCAGCATGTCGGCGACGGGCGGCTCGTGCGCGATGAGGGTATCCACCTTTTCGGGATGGCCCGCGGCAAGGGCGAGCCCGGCAACCGCGCCGCCACTGCTGCCGAACACGTCTGCCTTCCCGGCGCCGAGCGTGTCGATGATGTGAGCCAGATCGTCTGCCTCGATCTCGGGCGTGACGGCGAGCGATGGATCGTCGACTGTACTTTCACCAACCCCATGCGGGTCATAGGTCACCACGGTGTGGTCCTCTGCCAGCAAGTCCGCCAGCGGTGCGAACCCACCACTGGTCATCGGCTGGCCGAACACCAGTAGAAGTGGACCGGATCCGCGAACCTCGTAGTAGACGCTGCCACCTGGGACTTCCAGGCGGTGCTCACTCGGCGTGCTCATGATGACCTCCGTAGGTGTCTGGCATGGCGAAAACCCCAAGGACCAACGTAACGAAGACATTGACCGGTGCAGGGGCAAGAACTCATCGGGCAAGACGGGCGATATCGAGCCCCTGTGCGCGGCGCCACACCGCCGCGCCACGCGCGCTCACTATCGCCTCAGAGGCCGGCGACACCTCTTGAGCAAGCATTCGGCGTCGTGCGAGATCATCGGCGCATGTTGCGGTTCGCTACTCCTGTTGGTTTCCTACCTACCACTGATCTTGATCGAGCACGCACGTTCTACGAGCACGTACTCGGCCTCCCAGTGATCAACGCGGACTCGTTCGCGGTCATCGTTCAGACCGGCCGATTACCATTCGGCTGACCAGTGTCGGTGATCAATTGCGTCCCCAGGTCTTCACCGTGTTCGGCTGGGAGGTCGATGATCTTCGAGCCGATATGGCCGAGCTGGCGGAGCGGGGAGTCGATTTCCTTCGCGTGGATGGCCTCGAACAGGACGACTTAGGAGTGTGGTCTGCTCCCGGCGGCAGTCTGATCGCATGGTTCAAGGACCCTGACGGAAACACACTCTCTCTCGCCAGTCACAACGAGTGAGTGGCCGTCAGCCAGCGCGTGCCGCCATCGAGCCAGCAGCATCCGGGCGACATAGGACGGGCGCGGCGAGTCACTCTGTCGAGCGCGGCATGACCGACTAGCTGGGAAAGGGCGAGCGATGAATCGCATTGCTGTCGTCACCGGTGCCAACCGTGGCATCGGCCGCGAGGTCGCCCGACAACTCGCGGAGACGGGTGACACCGTCTACCTCACCGCACGCAACCTGGCGGACGCCGACGCCGCGGTCGCCGCTCTGGGTTCACCGAGGAACCTGCGCTCACACCAGCTCGACGTCACCGACCAAGGGAGCATCGACCGGCTAGCCGGGACCATCGAGGCCGATCATCACCGGCTGGACATACTGATCAACAATGCCGCGATCTTGTACGACACCTGGCAGCGGGCTAGCGCAGCTGACCTCGGCGTCGTCCGCGAGGCGCTCGAAACGAATTTGTTCGGTGCGTGGCGGCTCACGCTCGCGTTTCTGCCGCTGCTGCGCCGCAGTGGACACGGGCGGATTGTGAATGTGTCCAGCGGAGCCGGGTCCCTGACGTACATGGGCGGCGGCACTCCCGCGTACGGCATCTCGAAGGTTGCGCTCAATGCGCTCACCCGGATGCTCGCCGCCGAATTGCGCGGCGACCGCATCCTCGTCAACGCAGTCGACCCTGGTTGGGTTGCCAACGACATGGGAGGTCGCGGTGGCGGACCAGTAGCCGATGGAGCGGCCGGCATCGTCTGGGCCGCCGACCTGCCGGATAGCGGGCCCACTGGCGGCTTCTTCTACAACACCCGGCCCGTGCCGTGGTGATGATCCGGGATTTTCGAGGTTGGCTCGAGTTCTCCTCAATATCGGCGTATGCGGTGTCTCACTCCGGATCGGTGAGCACCTCATGCAAGCGGCGCTGCAGGAAGCGGCGCTCGCCCGCGGTTTCGACCAACGTCAGTGCCATGCGATACGCAGCGGCTGCTTCCTCTGGACGACCGGCACGGCGGAGCAGATCCGCTTGTGCCGCCGGCAGCAGGTGATAGCTGCCTAGCCGAGAGTCACTGCGGAGTTGCTCGAGCAGATCCAGGCCGGCTGCAGGTCCGTCACGAAGTCCCACCGCGACTGCGCGGTTCAAGGTGACGACGGGCGACGGATGTAGCCGCAGTAGGGCGTCGTAGCCTGCAATCACCCTCGTCCAATCTGTGGCGGCTGCGGTCGGCGCGGCCGCGTGCAGAGCGGCGATCTCGGCTTGGAGGCGATACGTCCCGGGTTGACCGCCGATGTCCCGCGCCGTGTCCAAGGCGGAGAGTCCGGCCGTGATCATGGCGTGGTCCCAGCGGCTCCGGTCTTGTTCTTCCATCGGTATCAGGTTGCCGTCATGATCGGTTCGGGCGGAGTGGCGGGCGTGCTGGAGCAGGAGCAGGGCCTGTAGACCACGCGCTTCGGCGTCCTGCGGAAGAAGACGCGTGAGCAGTTCGGCCAGCCGTATGGCTTCGGCGGCCAGGTCGGCGGCGTCATCGCTGTCAGGTGCCGCATATCCCTCGGTGAAGATCAAATAGATCACGGCGAATACGCCGGCGGTCCGCTCGGCGAGCCGATGTGGCTCAGGAACTTGGAGCCTGATACCGGTGTGGGCGATCTTGTTTCGGGTACGTAGCAGCCGCTGTCCCATGGTCGCTTCGCTGACCAGAAAGGCCCGGGCGATCTGGGCGGTCGACAAGCCCGCGACTGTCTTCAACGTCAATGCCACTCGGCCCACAAGCGGCAGCGCCGGATGGCAACACGTGAACACCAACTGCAGCTGCTCGTCGCGGTATACCCCGGTGTACGGGTCGGGCTCGCTACTCGAGAACCGCTCGATTCTCGCCATGGCTGCCACCTCTTGCAGTTTGTGCGCCTCAATGCGTCGGCGGCGCAGCACGTCCAGCGCCCTCCGATAAGCCGCCGTCGTCAGCCAGGCCGCCGGATTGTCCGGTATCCCGTCGTCAGGCCACCGCATCAGGGCGCGTTCGACCGCGTCCTGTACGCAGTCCTCGGCGAGTTCCCAGTCCCCTATGGTGCGTATCAGACCGGCGAGGATGCGGAGCCGCTCGGCGGCGATTGCCGCTGCGACGGCCCGCGCAGCCTCGTTGTCGTGGTCGATGTCTCTCAGTCCTCGAACGGCCAGAATGGTCGGAGCTCGAGGCGGCCGAACCTGGCCATCGGGTGCCTGGAGGCAATCTCGATGGCGTCGTCCAGGTCCTCGCAGTCAAGGATGTCGAAGCCGGCGATCCACTCTCGGGCCTCGGTGTACGGGCCATCGGTAACCAGCAACTCGCCAGCTCGGACCCGAACGGTTGTCGCGTCCTCAACAGGTCGTAACCGATCTCCGGTCACGTGCTTGCCCCGTCCGGTCACATCGGCGAACCAGGCTTCCAGCTCTTCGATTGACTCCGTTCCCTGATCGGGCTCTGGGTCGGTAGCAACGAACATCATGTACTTCATGTGAGATCTCCTTCATTTTCGCGTCGGTTGATTTTTGTGGGCCATCCGGCCAGTGTCACCTGGCTCCCTCTCCTTCCAGCATCAGATGGACAAGACACCCTGGCGACGATCCCGACCCGTCAAATCCGACATCAGCATCAAGAAAATCTCACGCAATTTCGCCCCGCCGATGGGCCAATCGCGCCAGGGCGTCGGCCAGCCCGCACTATGACTCCGTTCAGCGCTGTTGCGGTCGTCCGCCAGTTCTAGCACGGCGTCAGCGACCACCTGGGGGTCGACGAGGCCACCGCTCTGTGCTCGAGCCTCGGCGTCCATCTGATCGAACTCCGCTACAGCTCTCGGGAGCCCGATCCAGTGCGGGACGACGCAACTCACGCGTACGCCGAAGCGTTCGGCAAAGTCCGCGACCGCCGTGGTGAGGCGGATGAGGCCGGCCTTGGCAACTGCATACTCGGGTGAGCCGTAGGCAGCGGAGTCCCAGCCAGCAGAGGAGGAGATGTTGATCACGGCGCCGCCGTCGTGCATGAGCGGCAGTGCCAGCTGAGTGGCCAGCATGGGCATTCTGAGGTTGAGGTCGAGGCTGCGGTACCAATCGTCGGTGTCCGGAAACTGCGGTCCGGGCAGCCAACCACCCGCGTTGTTCACCAGGAGACGCCGGTGTCCCAGGGTGGCCAGCTGGTCGAAAAGGCGACGTACCTCGTCCTCGTCGGAGATATCAACGCGAATAAAGGTGCACCAGCCAGCCGCGTTCTTCAGTTGATCGGCGAGCGCAATGCCTGCACCTTGATCACGATCCGCAATAGCCACATGCCGGCCCTGGCGATGCAGACTCCAGGCGATGATCTTGCCGAGACCTGATGCGCCACCGGTTACAACCGCAAGTGACTTTGACATGCTGGTAGCAAATCGGATCCCTCTGACATCCCACACTGCGTCAAGCCGACCGAAGGGCTCGACGCCCCACATATGCTTACGCGACGCCGCAGATATTGGTGGGGCGTCGGCGAGGAGGTGGGGCGTCACGCGTGAAAGTGCGGAGTCGCAACCGATGCCGGCCGCGGCGCCGCGTACAGGGCTCCGACATCAAACCGTCCAGGTCTGAGCGACTAGCACTACCCGAAAGCCGTCGGGGTCAAGAACCGTGACACCAATCCGATCCCACCACGGATTGGCGCTAGATACTGGCGTGACGTCGAGCCGTGCTAGCACGTCTTCGACCGCCTGCCAGCTACCCAGATAGAGGACGAGAAGATCCTCGACATGCGGCGCTGGCGGCGACAGGTGCGGCGTAGCGGTGAACTCCAGATGGGCGGCCGTGCCCGGCAAGTCCAGCAGTACGCCGCTGTAGCCTGCGTGACCAGCGAACCGCCCGATCTCCAGTAGTCCCAACCCGTCGCGATAGAAGGCGACCACGGTCTCCAGGTCGCTGGTCTGGCGGGCAACCCGCACCTGTAGAGGTGGGCTTACGGTCCGCGCCGGGAAGCCGCCGCTGTCGGTGAGCCTGAGACCCAGCACGATGGCGTCGCGCAGCGGGATGCCGTCGATCATGAGATCGGGCGGGTAGCCGCCGGTCGGGGTGAACGCGTCTGGTTCGATCCCGATGCAGCGGAATCCGAGCCGCTGGTAGAAGTGCACATTAGCGGTGTCCGCGGTCGCGGTACGGATGATCAGCCGCTCCCAGCCGTGGTGACGACTGATATCGACCGCGTGCTGGATGAGCGCGCTGCCTACACCACGCCGCTCGAAGCGCTCGGTGACGGCCAGATTCTTGATCTCACCCGCGATCGCGTCGAGCGAGATGAGTTGCAGGTGCCCGATCACGCCGTCCCGGGTTGCTCGAGCGACAAAGACTTCGCCGTCGTCGATGTAGGAGTCGAGCTGGGTGGCCGAGGACTCGGCCATCTCGAACAGCTGTCGGAGATTGTCCCGGGCACCTTCATACAGGCCGATGCGCACGCTTGAGTCCGGCACTGTTTTCGACTCTGTTGCCACGTCGCTGTCTCCTTCCGTACGGATGGAACACCATGTGTACCGATGGCACTTGATTGGTCACGCGGGCTCGGATGGTTGTTACACGCGGGCTGGAACACCATTGCGTTCCGTGTAACACCACCTGGCTCACCGTGACAAAGGAAGAAAGTCTCGCGAGCGAGCCCCGCGTACGCGCCAAGCCACTTGCCGGGGAAGCAGGAGTGCCGAATGCCAACAAAGATCACCAACCTAGCGGGGCAGGACACCCTGCTCGCCTTTTGGGAAGCGTTGGCAACGTTGTCGCCTGGGGCGAGGCTGGTCAACGCCTCGGATGCGATCGCGGCAGTATTCCCCTCCTGGGCGCCGCTCAACAACGCGGTCATGCTCGACGGTTGCGACGGCGCCACGCTGGCCTCCGCTGCTTCCCGGCTAGGGGTTCTGTACGCCGACGCAGCGGTAGATGTCTGGGCGTTGTGGCTGCCTACGACGACAAGGGACTTAGACGCTCCGGACCAGGTTTCTGAGGTCCCTGGACTCAAGCGAGACACGACAACGCTGGTCATGCAGGCGACTCTTGCGTCTCGTCCATGCCCTACCGCTCGAGTTGTTCGTACGTCGATCGCGGCGGCCACGCGCGCAAGCGATGATTCACCGATCGCCGCAACCGAGCTGGAGCAGCCGGACGACGTAGCTGGCCTCATGGGATGGGTGATTCTGGACGACGATGTCGCGGTGGCCGGCGCGTGGACCTTCCTCCTGGGGAGCGACTGCGGGATCTACGCCGTCGGCACCGTGCCTCCCTGGCGTCGGAGAGGCTTCGCCCGAGCGCTGATGGAGCACGTGCTCGCCGAGGCCTGGCGCCGCGGAGCACGCACCGCGACACTTCAGTCCACGCGCATGGGCCAGCGTTTGTACTCCTCGCTCGGCTTCGAGGCGGTAGGGCGCTACGAGGAGTGGGTGCCGGGTGCGAACTATGAGCACATTACAAATCGAGGATGATCTCGCCGCGGGGCCGCGAGCAACACAGCAGCGCATCGCCGCTGGCCGGGGGCTCCAGCGGGTCGGGCTGGTAGTCCACCGCGCCCGACAGCAGCCCGGTTTCGCAGGTATGGCAAACCCCCGTGCGACAGGACCATCGAGTCGGTACGTCACAAGCTTCCGCCAGCTCCAGCAGACTCGCGTACGCCCGATCCCACGGCACGGACAGGCCGCTCCGAGCGAACGCGATCATTGGCCCTAGGCCGGGCGTACCGGTGGGCATGTGTGGCGTATGGGCCGCGACGGGCGCGATGCCCGGGGTCAGCGACGGCGCAGCGGCGAAGATCTCGGTGTGGATACGGGAAGCTTCGACGCCAAGAGCGACCAGGCCGGCTGATAGCTCAGCCATGAACGCATTCGGCCCACAGAGATACGCCTCCGTCCCGGCCGGCAGATTCAGCCTTCCCAGCAGGTCCGGGGTCAGCCGGCCGGCAGTGTCGAAGTCCCTTCCGAGTCGGTCCCCAGATCCGGCTCGGCTGTAGCAGATGTGCTGGTGGCCATGCGGCAGTTGGGCAAGCAGCCGGGCGCTTTCTTCCGCGAACGGGTGTTCGGTCTTGTTGCGGGCGCCGTGTAGCCACCACACCTCCCGCGTTGACTGAGTGGCCGCCAACGCATACAGCATGGCAAGCACCGGCGTGGCACCAACACCGGCGCTGAGTAGCAAGATCGGCGCATCGCCCGGCCGCAGGACGAAGGTTCCGCGAGGAGCGGCCACTGGCAGGCGCTGGCCGATCTGCGGTTCGTTTTGCAGGTAGCGACCGGCGATACCGTACGGTTCACGCTTGACGCTGATCCGGTACTTCGTCGACGCGGGTGGACCGGACAGCGAGTAACTGCGCAGCAGCGCCGGTGCACCCTCGGATTCGGCTGGCACCCGCACGGTGACATATTGGCCGGGCAAGGCGGGCGGCAGGGGCTGAGCGTCTGGATCGGCTAGCTGCAGCGAGAACACGGTGTCGCTCTCCCGTTGCCGGCCGGTGACGCTGAGCTGCCGGAAGCCGGCCCACGCAGGCGGCGGCGCGGTGCTGACCAGGCCCGCGTTCCCGCTCGAGCCGGTCTGATCGACCTCGGCCAGCAGGGCTTGGAACGATCCTTGCCATCCAGGACTCAGCGCCGAGATATTCAAAGCGCGTACGAGCTGCCGACGTGGATGACCGGGCAGGTAAAGCAGTGCGTCAATCTCTGCGACGGTCATCTGCTCGGGTCCGAACCCGACCTGGATGATCTCATCGCCGGCCGCAACGGTGCCTTCAGTGAGAACTCGCAGATAGAAGCCGGGTCGGTGATGTGCTACCAGCAGCGCTGGTACGCGCGGATCGGCCATCCGGACGCCCACTCGGTAACAGGTAACCCGCGGCTGAGTCACCTCGAAGACCGCAGTCCCGATTCGGAACTGGTCACCGATGCAGACAGCGTGGTCCGCCAGGCCCTCGACTGTGAAGTTCTCGCCGAACTGGCCATAGCTGAAGTCGTCCCGGCCGAGCTCGCGCTCCCAGTGGCGGTAGGAGTCGAGCTGGTAGACGAGCACCGCCCGCTGTTCGCCACCATGCCCGGCTAAGTCGCCCTGACCGTCGCCGTCGAGGTTGAGCCGGCGTACAGTTCGGGAACCCTCGACCGGGTACTTCCACACGCCGGTGTGCACTGTGCGGCCCTGCCAGGACACATCCCGCGGCAGACCGACGTTGACCGAGAGCAGTGTCCCGGCGCGGGCGCCGGACTCGTCCGGGGTGCGTCCGGTAACGGCCTCGACGGTCGATCCGACGCTCATCAGCTCGTCCCGGCGGTAGCGATGCGACCGATCACGACAACCTCGACGCGCAGTGCGTCTTCCACGTCCCGAATCTAGCTGCGCCGTCAGTCGAACTGCAGTCCGGGCCGGCGAGCCCACGTCGTTCGCAGCCGCCAACCGCCTGGAGACGGCAACGCCGATCGGTCCGAGCTGGCGTCGGCTAGTCCGCCGGCACTTCTTTGACCAACGGCAGCACCCGGTCGGCGAGCAATGAGAGCTGGCGCGGCTCTTCCGCAACGGGCCAGAAGTGGATCCGTTGGCAGCCGACCGCGGCATACCGAGTGAGCAGCTCGGCGCAGTGCTCGGCCGAAGCTACGCAGACCCTCGGTCGTAGCTCTTCCCGATCACGACGCAGGACCCGCGCCAAGGCTGCCGGCACTCGGTCGGCATCGCTCGCCGACTCGGTGATCCACAGCCACATGGTCGCGACAGCATGCGGCAGCGCTGGTCGACCACGATCGCGGCACAATTCCGTCAGGCGTTCCTTGGCCAACCCGAAGCTTTCGGGCGTCTGGTTGTACGCGGAGGCAAGCCAGCCGTCCGCAAGCCGAGCTACGCGGCGTAGCCCTGCCGGTGAACCCCAGCTAGCTAGCCAGACCGGAATAGTCGAACTGGCCACCGCTATGGCCGCGGGCCGCGGAACGGGATCTTTTGGATCGGTAGGCCCGCCGTCGGCCAGTAGCTCGCGTAACCGAACTACCGCCGCCTCAAACCTCGACCAACGCTCGTTGAACGGCTGACCCGTCAAGCCGTAGTCGACTGCTGACGACCCTGGACCTACGCCTGCAATCACCTTTCCCGTAGTCAGGCAGGACAGCGCGGCTAGTGCTGACGCCACCGGTATCGGCCCCCCGTAACGACGGCAGTGTTACCGAAGTCATCAAGTCGAGCGTGCCGCAGCCCTGGGCCGCGGCGGAGAGAGGCACCAGTCACCGTCGCTGCACGTAGTACTCGGTGAATTCGCTGCATCGTCCTTGGGCATCGAACCGCATGACGAAGCAGTTGTCGTAGACCCGGACGACGGGACCGTCGGGCTGCTCGCGATAGCTGGAGATGCCTGTGGAGACGACCACGTCACCGTCGACCGCGACTGGTGCGTACCGGGCCGAATAAGTGCCGGGCGCGTCACGCGCTGAGGCCTCATCCGATTCGGACTCTCCCAACCACGATGCTACGACGGCAGCTCGGCCGACGATCGGGTCGTCATTGGGGTGATAGCGGTAGGCGACGTCATCGGCGAAGAGCTGAGCGATGTCGTTCGCGTTATAAGAAAGCCATGCCGAGACGTAACGGTCGAGCCAAGCTTGAGCGGCGGCACGGTCCATCGAATCACCCTAGTTCGGACCCGGTCATCACTCCCACCTGACACCCGTTTCGTCAATCTGGCCAGCGCAGCGGCTCTAAGGTCAGCGGTCTTAACCTGAGCGCATGTCCGTCTTGGAATGGTTGCTCGATTCCGATCCTGCCGTGCGCTGGCAGGTGCTTCGCGACCTTGCGGATGCGCCTCCCCAGGTCGTAGCAGCAGAGCGGGCTCGAGTCGCCACGGAGGGCTGGGGCGCCCGGCTGCTGGCGCTGCGGGACGAGGACGGCCAGTGGGCGGGTGGCGCCTACATCCCCGCCCAGCGTGGACATGCCGACGAGGAGCAGTCCAGCGGCGACCATGCCGACGACGGAGGCGACGATGCCCAGCCCTGGACGGCGACGACGTACAGCTTGCTCCTGCTGCGGGACTTCGGGGTCGACCCGCAGAACGACCAGGTGCGCGAAACGGTGGCGCTGGTCAGCAGCCACTGCCGCTGGGAAGAGGGTGGCCAACGGTATTTCGACGGCGAGGTAGAGCCGTGCATCAACGGGATGACTGTCGCGCTCGGCGCATACTTCGGACAAGCCGTCGACGGTGTGGTGGCCCGGTTGCTGGACGAACAGCTTGAGGACGGCGGGTGGAACTGCTGGGCGGTCTACGGTTCCAGACGGTCGTCCTTCGCGACGACGATCAACGTGCTCGAAGGGCTGCTGGCCCACGAGCAGTCGACGGGCGGGTCGGCTGAGACCGTCGCCGCGCGGCGTCGTGGGGATGAGTACCTCCTCGAACGCAGGCTGTTCCGGCGCAAAAGCACCGGCGAGATCGTGGAGCCGGACTGGTTGCAGTTCTCGTTTCCGACCCGCTGGCACTACGAGGTTCTACGGGCCCTGGACTATTTCCGATCATCAGGCGATGACCCAGACCCGCGTATAGAGGAGGCCATCGAGCTGCTCCGATCCAAGCAGCAACCCGACGGCAGCTGGCTCCTGGAGCACACGCATCCGGGCGAGGTTCACTTCGTCTTAGAGGATGGCGACGGCCAGCCCAGCCGATGGAACACCCTCCGCGCCCTGCGGGTTCTTCGCTGGTATGGGCGTGATCAGTCGCCACATCTGGCGCAACGCTGACAAGTCGGCGATGTGTGGGTGCGCCTTCGCCGTCGCGCCGGTCGTACGGATCGCATGCCCACGTGATATCCATCAGTTTCCAAGAAGCGCGCGACGGCAATTTTCCTAAGAATGAGACTTGGCGCCGAAAATGAGACGCCAGAGGGGAGACCCGCAGTGAACGACACTGAGAAGGCCGCCAAGAGCACCACCGCGACAAAGAAGTCCTCGGCGGCATTCACCGACGAGGAACGGGCCGCCATGAAGGAGCGCGCCCAAGAGGTGAAGGCAGCCAAGGGCCGCAGCCGGGGCACAGCCACGGCGGATGAGGAGAGCGCTGTGCTCGCAAAGATCGCCGAGATGGCGGAGTCAGATCGTGTCTTGGCCGAGCGGGTACATGCAGTCATCACCGCCGCCGCGCCAGACCTCTCGCCGAAGCTCTGGTACGGAATGCCCGCATATGCCAAGGACGGCAAGGTCGTCTGTTTCTTCCAGGCCGCATCGAAGTTCAAGTCGAGGTACGCGACATTGGGGTTCAACGACCCAGCGAACCTCGACGATGGCGCCATGTGGCCGACCGCGTTCGCGCTGAAGGAATTGACCGCCGCCGAGGAGGAGAGGATCGGCGCGCTCGTGGAGAGAGCGGTGAGCTGAAATCGACCTGTCCGCTAAGAGTTGTCGCGTTGGTGTAATCAGCGAGAGCCCACGAGGCCGTTGCGCGCTGCCGTGCCCATCGATGCCAGGAATAGATCGACGGGTGTTTGGCTTCACTTGCATAGTCGATCTATGTGATGCACATATTTCGGCAGCCCTCGAAGCATGCGACGCACAGGAGGTTTTGTGAGTTCTACGATGACGACCACCAGAGATGGGAGTGCCCAGACGGTTCCTGTTCGCGAGCGAGTTGATTTTTGGTTCGATCCAGCGTGCCCCTTCTGCTGGATCACGTCGCGCTGGATCCTCGAAACCGAAAAAGTGCGCAACATCCAGGTGCACTTTCATGTCATGAGCCTGGCCGTGCTGAATGAGGACACCGATGTCTCCGATGACTATCGGAACAAGTTGCAGTCCTCTTTGGGCCCGGTACGCGTGGCGGTCGCGGCCGCACAGTTCAAAGGAGACCAGATCCTTTCCCCTCTTTACACCGCAATGGGGACTCGCATCCACAACCTGGGCTATCAGGACCGCTCCACAGTGATCGCCGAAGCGCTCGACGAACTCGGCCTGCCGCCGGAGCTCGCCGGGGCGGCCGAATCGACTGACTATGACAACGCGGTCCGCGAAAGCCACCATGCGGGGATGGACAAGGTCGGCAAGGGCGTGGGGACCCCAACGATTCACGTCAACGGCACCGCGTTCTTCGGACCAGTCATCACCCGGATTCCACGAGGTGAAGACGCCGGTCGGATCTGGGATGCCAGTGTCACGCTGGCCGGCTACCCGTACTTCTTTGAGCTCAAGCGTGAACGCAGGGACTCGTTGCATTTCGAGTGAACCCAGCACCTTCTGAAGGACCGTCAAAAGAACCAGTCGTACGGAAGGTGATTGGCACCTCGACCTCGGATTTGAAGAGCAGGCGGAACGCTCGCCTCGAGTTTTGATCGAGGCCGCGATCAGCGAAGTGAACTCCGCAGACCCCCGAAAGGCTCGGCCCGGCAAAGGTTGCCTCTCTCGAGCGCCGACCGGCCGCGATGCGCGCGGCTTATGATCCGGGGTTCGCACGGCCAAGGCCGCCGGCCTGAGTGCGATCCTGTCCCGGGACGACCACTGACGCTGGCGAGGTGGTTGGCGGCCCGCCGGAGCCCTCGGCCGATCTGCTCCGCCATCTCGACACTGACGCCTCCGGGCCGCGGACGTAGCAGAGCCGATAGCTGTCTGGAACGCGCCGCCCGTTGGTCTAAACAGACTAGCGACGAGTTGCTTGGCTCGATCGGCTCATAGCTGAGTGCGCGAGTCTATGGTGGACGTTCTGTGAGACGACGGTTCCGCCATGGCTCAGCGGCCCGAGCGCGGGCGGCCTGACGGACTAGGTGGTCGCGCTCGGCGATGTCGGTGGCCCGATGGGCGGCATCCGCGTACGCCGTGGCGGCGGCAGGGAGGTCGCCGCCGAGCTCGTGCAGGTGGCCGCGGACGGCGTGCCAGCGGTGCCGGTCGCCGAGCACCTCGCGCAGCCGGTCGGTCTCGCGCAGCCCAGCGGCGGCGCCGAGGACGTGGCCGACCGCGACCGCGCGCCCGAGCACCGCGGCGGGGTCTTGGCGCACCGGGTCGTCGGTGAGGGCGAGGAGTTCGTCGTACCAGGCGAGGATCTGCGGCCAGTCGGTCTCCTCGGTGCTTGCCGCGTCGTCGTGCAGGGCGGCGATAGCGGCCTCGAGCTGGTAACGGCCGGGGCACCGTTCCTCCGTCTGCACGGCCAGCGCCGACTGCAGGATGCGTACGCCCTCGGCGATCTCGCGCGTGTCCCACAGACGGCGGTCTTGTCGGTCGAGAGTGACGATGCGACCCTCGTGAGTCGAGTCGCGCTGGGAGGCGGGCGTGGTTGAGGAGCATCAGAGCGAGCAGCCCGCGCGCCTCTGGTTCCTCGGTGGCGAGGGTGAGTTGGCGAGCGAGCCGGATCGCCTCGCTGGCCAGGTCCACTCGGCCCGCGTGGCCGGCCGTGTAGATGAGGTAGAGCACGCGCAGCACGACGGCGAGGTCGCCCGGCTGGTCCAGGCGGCGGCCCTGCAGGGTGCGCTTGGCCCGGCTGATCCGCTGCGCCATGGTCGCCTCCGGCACGTAGAAGGCGTCGGCGATCTCCCGGGTGGTGAGGCCACCGACGGCGCGCAAGGTCAGCGCCACCTGGGAGGCGGGCGCGAGGTCGGGGTGGCAGCAGCAGAAGAGAAGGAAGAGGGTGTCGTCGCCCTCCTCCGTGACGGCCGGTCGCGGCTCGGCGTATGTCTGCTGCTCACGGCGGTAACGGGCGGCCTCGCTGCGGCGGGCGTCGACGAGCCGCCGGGTCGCGACCGCGGTCAGCCACGCACGTGGGTCGCGTGGCGGGTGCTCGGGCCACACCCGCAGCGCCTCCAGCAGCGCCTCCTGCAGCGCGTCCTCGGCGGCATCGAAGTCCTCGCCCCGCCGGACCAGGCCCGCGAGCACCCGAGGGACGAGGGCGCGCAGCGCGCCCTCGTTCAGCCGTCGCGTCGGCTCCTCGATCACGCCGGGTCACTCGTCCTGGGGCGCCTCGGACATGACCTCCCGGACGTCGATCCACTCATACAGCGGCGCCCCGCCCGGGCCGGGCTCGGAGGAGACGTAGGCCGCGAGCTCGACCGCGCGGTCGTGCGACTCGACGTCGATCATGTACCAGCCCGCCACGAGATCGCTGGTTTCGGGCAGCGGGCCGTCGGTCGTGACTGGCGCGGCGTCCGGACCGCCATAGCGCACCCAGGTGCGCGCCGGTGTGAGCGCCTGCGCGTCGACGTACTCGCCGTTCTCCTCGAGCAGCTCGCTGACGTGGTGGAGGAAGGCCATGTGCGCCTCCACGTCCTCGGGGGCCCACTGGTCGATCGGGGGCACGGGACGGTGCGGCTCCGGGCCGCCGCCGTAGTGCTTGAGGAGCAGGTACTTCGGCATGATGGTCTCCTTGGGTCTCGTGGGCCACCCCTGTCGTGGCCCTTCATATGGTGAGCGGAGCCGGTCAGAGTTTCTCGACACAGAATCACTCATCTAAGTCCGAGACCGTCACGTAGGGGATGGCATTGCCGCCAGCGCGCTGGGCTGGATGGTGTCACGACCCGGCTTGCCGCAGCCTCCTGTGCGCTCTGCGCGAGGGGCCGCATCGCAGTCGATCAGGGGCGCTTCGGTCGATCGCGGTGCCGGGTCAGTTGCCCGCGAGCGACCTCGCGATCATGCTTTCGGCGGAAGCGATGATGGCCTGCTCGGATGTGCGGGGACGTAGACCGAGTACGCGACGTGCGCGATCGTTGGAGACCTTCTTGACATAGTTCAGGTCGGCGGCAACGGGTCGGAATTCCGCGTTGAACAGAGCCGCGAGGCGGACCACGACGTTCGGGATGGTCCGGGTCGGCACCCGCTGCGCGGCCGCTCCGAAGGAGCTCTTCAGGATCGCGCCGATCTGCTTCATCGCGATCGCTGGTTCGCCGCTGGAGATGAGGAATCGCTGGCCCGCGGCGCCGGGAGCTGTCATGGCTGCGACGTGGGCCCCGGCGACGTCGCGTACGTCGACAATCGGGATGTACATGTTCGGGTAGCCCGGCATCTGCCCGTCGAGGCAGCGCTGGATGATGTGGTTTGCGCCGGAGATCTCCGTCCCCATCACGGGCCCCATGACCGCGACCGGCAGCATCGTGACGAGCTCCATGGAACCGCCTTCGGCTGGCCATGAAGTCCCACGCGGCACGCTCGGCGAGGATCTTGCTCTTGCCGTAGGCGTCGACCCCCGGTCCGTCGATGACAGACCAGTCGCCCTCGGTGAAGACGTGGTCGGTGTGCGGATGGCCGAAGCCGACGGCATGGAATGCCGAAGTGAGCACGACCCGCTTGACACCGGCGTCCCGGGCGGCGCGCAGCACACGCAGCGCACCGTCACGCGCCGGGACGATCACCTCGCCCTCGTCCTTGACGTTCTCAGTGTGAACGGGCGAGGCCACATGCAGCACGAAGTCGCAGCCGCTGACCGCGTCCGGCCCATCCGGCGTCTCGGGTGAGGTCAGCCTCCACGAAGGTCAGTGCATCACCGGTCGCCATGCCGGCGTCAGTGAGCACGGCACGCACCGCGCTCTCACGCTTCGTGGACCGCACGGTCGTGCGGACGATGTAGCCCTGCTCAATGAGTTGGAGGATGCAGTGGCCGGCGATGAAGCCAGACCCGCCGGTGACGAGTACGCGCTCCTGGGTCATGGTGGTTGTGTTCCTTTCGAAGTCGCGGCGGGTGACGTGGCCGTTCTACGATGCTTCGCCGGCAAGAGCGAGCGGACCAGTTCCTCGTGACACTGGTAGCCGCAGGGCCAGTCAGTGATCGCCGAAGGCCGCCGACGCGCGACGGCCGGAACTGGTGTGACGCCGTGATCTCTGCAAGACGGCTGTCTGACCCAGCGGTCGTGAGAAAGAGCCTTGCGTGTGCGAGTGGTGTGGCCGCCGCGCTCAGGCTAACCGCGCCGGTCGCTGGAATCCGAGGTTTGGAATCCGAGGTAAGGAGTGCGCATCGACTCGCGACCCGCAAGGCCATTGACCCGGCGGCTCAGGGTGGTGACGGCGATGCCGGCTTCGGGCCGCTGGTACGCCGATAACGCTGTCGACAGACGTACGAGCACGCCTCGCAGGCGGATCCTCTAGCGGATGGTTGGCTCTTGGTGCCCGTAGCGCGAATACCAACCGGCCGGACGGCAGCGCCGCGCGGCGCGGATGCGCTGTACCGTCTCTGACGGTCCTACTCGCATCGGCTGCTCAACCCGAGGGAGAACGCGATACCACGGTTTGACCACCCCACTGCTCGGGAGCGACGTCGGTCAGCGTCTGGTTGAGCACCCACTGGTGACCGAATGGGTCATTCACCGTGGCCTGCCGCTCGCCGTACTCCCAGTCGTGCAGCGGATCGACCAGAGTGGCGCCGCGAGCCTCGGCCGTCTCGACAACGGCCCTCGCGTCGGCGACCTTGAGCATCACCTGATGCGAACGACTTTCACCGGGAACGCGCCGCCCCGGCCGCACCTCGGCGACGACGAGCTCGGCAGCCGGCTCGCCCGGGAGTCCAAGCTGCGATCGATGCCCCTCCCCGATGCGCACGTGCTCCACGAAACCGAAGACCTCGCTGTACCAGGCGACCGCCGCGCGGACGTCGGACACGGTCAGCACCGGAGTGACCCGGGCGTGCGGTGCAGAACGGTTCGTCAGCACCCGACAAAGCTAGATCGCCGCGTCACCCTTGGCAACCGAGGCAGGAATCCCATTCCCGGCAAACTATGTTCCCTAAGCCGTTTTGGTGAGGGATCCACTTATGGGAAGGACTCGCCGGCCGCATGATCATCGCCGGACACCACCTGCTCCAGGTTGGTCGCGTACCACAGCGAGCTGCAAAGAATGAAGACTCCGATTTGGGAACATTCGAGTGTCTGGCATAGTTGAGCCTAGTGCGCTCAAGTACTAAGTTGAGTGACACAGACTCAAGGACAACCCCAACTTTCCAGCTGGAGGAAATACATCATGGCTCGTGCAGTCGGCATCGACCTCGGAACGACCAACTCCGTCGTCGCCGTACTTGAAGGTGGAGAGCCCACCGTCATTCCCAACGCCGAGGGTTCCCGAACCACCCCTTCGGTGGTCGCATTCGCGAAGGGCGGCGAGGTGCTGGTTGGCGAGGTCGCCAAGCGCCAGGCCGTCACGAACGTCGATCGCACCATTCGCTCCGTCAAGCGCCATATGGGCACGGACTGGAAGGTGAGGATCGACGACAAGGACTACCGCCCCCAGCAGATCAGCGCATTCGTGCTGCAGAAGCTGAAGCGAGACGCTGAGGCTTATCTTGGCGAGCAGGTCACCCATGCGGTGGTCACGGTGCCCGCCTACTTCTCCGACGCGCAGCGCCAGGCGACCAAGGAGGCCGGTGAGATCGCTGGCTTGACCGTCGACCGGATCATCAACGAGCCGACGGCTGCGGCGCTCGCGTACGGTCTGGACAAGACCGATCAGGACCAGACGATCTTGGTCTTCGACCTCGGTGGTGGCACGTTCGACGTCTCCCTGCTGGAGATCGGCGACGGTGTCTTCGAGGTGAAGGCCACCAACGGTGACAACCGGCTCGGTGGAGACGACTGGGACTCCAGGATCGTCGACTGGCTGGTGAAGCAGTTCAAGAACAAGAACGGAACTGATCTTGCCCAGGACAAGATCGCGCGACAGCGGCTCCAAGAGGCAGCCGAGAAGGCCAAGATCGAACTCTCCTCGGCGAGCGAGACGCAGATCAACCTGCCGTACATCACTCTTGGTCAGGCCGGCCCGCTGCACCTGGAGGAGAAGCTGACCCGCTCGGAGTTCCAGCGGATGACCTCTGATCTTCTTGATCGTTGCCGGTCGCCGTTCCACTCGGTGATCGAGGACGCCAAGATCAGCGTCGGCGCGATCAACCACGTGATCTTGGTTGGTGGCTCTACCCGGATGCCTGCCGTCGTTGAGCTCGTCAAGGAGTTGACCGGTGGCAAGGAACCGCACAAGGGCGTCAACCCCGACGAGGTCGTCGCGCTGGGCGCCAGCCTGCAGGCCGGTGTGCTGAAGGGCGAGGTCAAGGACGTGCTGTTGCTCGACGTCACCCCGTTGAGCCTCGGCATCGAGACCAAGGGCGGCGTATTCACCAAGATCATCGAGCGGAACACCACGATCCCCACGAAGCGCTCCGAGGTGTTCACCACGGCCGATGACAATCAGCCGTCGGTGATGATCCAGGTCTACCAGGGCGAGCGTGACTTCGCGAAGGACAACAAGCCGCTCGGCAATTTCGAGCTGACCGGCCTGCCGCCGGCCCCGCGTGGAGTGCCGCAGATCGAGGTTGCCTTCGACATCGACGCCAACGGCATCGTGCACGTGCACGCGAAGGACCTGGCGACCGGCAAGGAGCAGTCGATGCAGATCACCGGTGGCTCCGCGCTCGGCAAGGACGACATCGACCGGATGGTCAAGGAGGCCGAGGCGCACGCCGAAGAGGACCGTAAGCGCCGTGAGGCCGTCGAGCTTCGCAACGAGGCCGACAACCTGGTCTTCCGTACCGAGAAGCTGCTCAGCGAGAACGCCGACAAGATCACCGACGACGTCAAGCAGCCGGTCGAGGAGGCGATCGCCGAGGTCAAGACCGCTCTCGAGGGCGAGGACAACGACAAGGTCAAGGCTGCGGTCGAGAAGCTGAATACGACCAGCGCCAAGCTGGGTCAGGCCATGTACGCAGCGGCGCAGGCGGCTCAGCAGGCTCCGTCCGAGGCAGGCGAGCCCGAGTGAGCACGCCGAGTCCAATGGCGAGAGCAGCACCGGTGACGAAGATGTCGTCGATGCCGAGATCGTGGACGACGACCAGACCTCGAGCGAGGCGCGGTGAGCGGACCCGAACCTGAGCATCAGCGTATCCGAAGCCGAATTTGAGCAGCGTGGCCCGACCGTACGGGACCGGCGTCGCATCGATCCGGAGACCTACGAGGTACGGGAGCCGCAGGCAACTGCGGCTCCTGCCGCGGCAGGCACAGAATCCGAGGCCGCCAGTCCAGTTTCGAGACGCTGAGGCAGAAGTGACAGAACTCAACGCCAAGCTCGCCGAGCGAACCTCTGATCTGCAGCGGCTCCAGGCTGAGTACGTGAACTACAAGCGACGAGTCGACCGTGATCGTGATCTTGCTCGCAAGGTGACGATCGAGGGTGTGCTGAAGGATTTCCTTTCGGTGCTCGACGACGTGCGATCGGCCCGCGAGCACGAGGAACTCAGCGGCGGTTTCAAGGCTGTTGCGGAGGAGATCGAGCGGGTCACTTCCAAGTACGGTCTGGAGACCTTCGGCAAGGCCGGCGATCCCTTCAACCCGCACATCCACGAGGCGTTGCTGCATGCGCACGCTGAGGGCATCGACGGCCCGACATGTGTTGAGATCCTGCAGCCCGGCTACCGGATCGGAGATCGCATTCTGCGGCCGGCGCGGGTCGCGGTGGCCGAGCCCGAGCCCGAGCCCTCACGCCCGTGCAGGACGCCGTGAGCAACGTCGACGAGCCCAGTGAGCGCTCTGTCAAGGACCCTCGTCAAGCTCAGCAGGTGAGCCGGGTGCAGATAAGCCGGATGCCGACGCTGAGCAGCCGTGACCTTCTCTCTTCGTTAGCAGAGAAGAATTGTCTGTGGAACATCCACCTAACATCGGTAGTTGATCATCGCGAAGGGAGGCGTCGGTGAGTACCAAGGACTGGATCGAGAAGGACTACTACAAGGTCCTGGGTGTCGCCAAGGACGCCAAGCCCGAGGAGATCAAGAAGGCTTACCGCAAGCTGGCGCGTGACAACCATCCTGATCAGAACCCTGGCAACTCCGCAGCCGAGCAGCGCTTCAAGGAGATCTCCGAAGCCAACGACGTGCTTGTCCAATCCGGACAAGCGCAAGGAGTACGACGAGGCCCGGCGGTTGTTTGGTAGCGGCGGTTTCCACTTCCCGCCGCGAAGTGGAGCAAGGCAGGGCGGTCCGTCTGTCGACGACCTGTTCCGCAACGCCGGAGGCGGTCTGGGCGATATCTTCGGCGGCCTGTTCAATGGCGGCCCGACCACGCAGACGACGCGGTACTCCACGGCACGCGGTCCACGCCGCGGCAGCGACGTCGAGGGCGAGGTCACGGTGGACTTCGTTCAGGCGATCGAGGGTGTCACGGTCGGGATGCAGATGGTGTCCGACACGGCGTGCGAGGCCTGTCGCGGAACCGGTGCGCGGGCTGGGACGATCCCGCGGGTCTGCCCCACGTGTGAGGGCAGCGGCATGCAGACCTCGACCTCTGGCGGTGTCTTCGCGGTAACCGAGCCCTGCCGTGAGTGCCGCGGACGCGGGATGGTCGTCGACGACCCATGTCCGGTGTGCCATGGCTCTGGCCGGGGGAAGTCCACCAAGACGATGCAGGTCCGGATTCCGGCAGGCGTCACCGACGGCCAGCGGATACGGCTCAAGGGCCGCGGGGGAGCCGGAGAGAACGGCGGTGCCCCTGGCGATCTCTACGTCATCGTGCACGTACGTCCACATCCGGTCTTCGGGCGTAAGGGCGACAACCTGACCCTGACCGCGCCGGTCACCTTCCAAGAGGCCGCCCTCGGCGCGGAGATCGAGGTTCCGACGCTGAATGGCGCGCCCGTCAAGCTGCGCCTGTCCCCGGGAACGCCGAACGGCCGCACCCTCCGGGTACGCGGCAAGGGCGTGAGCAAGCGTGACGGCAATAAGGGCGATCTGCTGGTCACCGTCGAGGTCTTGGTGCCTCCGCGCTCAACGACGAGGCCCGAGCAGCGCTGAACTCCTATGCTGAGGCAGTTGGCTCGATGAACCCGAGAGCGAAGCTCTTTGCGGCTGGATGAGGTGAGACGTGTCTGTTTCAGAGCTGCCGCAGCGAATTGATCATGACGCGCCGGTCTTCGTCATCTCCGTCGCAGCGCACCTCGCCGGCATGCATCCCCAGACGTTGCGGACCTACGACCGGATGGGCCTGGTCTCGCCGCGGCGTACCGCCAAGCGGGGTCGACGCTACTCGGCACGCGACATTGCGCGGCTCCGCCTGATCCAGCGGCTCTCTCAGGACGAGGGCATCAATCTGGAGGGCATCCGCCGGATCCTCCACATGCAGGACGAGATCGACGACCTGCGCGCCCGGATGCAGGAGTTGACGCAGCTGCTCGCCGCCGTACGCGCCGCACCACCGGGATCACGCTTGTTCACCGCCGACCCGTTGGGCGGGGTGCACCTGGGCGGAGCTCGCGTACGGCCCGCGCCCAAGGCGCTGCCGGGGCCCCGTAACTGATCTAGCGGTGCCGCAGCCAGCCCACCGGATCTGGAGGGCCGCACGTACCCAGTCGCGGTAACGCTCGGTCGGCCAGGACCGCTGCACCAGCATCTCGGATGGGCATAGGGACTCCGCGCGATCGGGGAGCAGGCGACCGAGTTGCACGCAGCGACAGTCGATCCCGCTCGCGGCTGCCTCGGGCCTTCCGGAAATCAACCGCTAGCAACGCCGCGTCAGACTTAGCCCTTCAAGCAGATGTCGAACGGGTGACCGCCCGGGTCCAGCAGCACACGCCACCGTGACGGGTTGGGCTGTTCGGACGGCTTGCTGGCACCCAGCGCCAGCGCCTTCTCCTCAGCAGCGTCGAGATCGTCCACGTAGAGGTCCAGGTGGTAGCGCTTCGGTGCGGCCTCGTCGGGCCAGCCGGGCGCGCGTAACCGGGCACCTTGCCGAAGCCGATGTTGATCGAGCCGTCGCCGATCATGGCGTACTCGGCCTCGCTGTGCAGCATTTCCCAGCCGAGCACTCGTGAATAGAACGAGGCAAGCCCGGCCGGGTCTTCGCTGTCGAGGTTGATCATGGCGAAAGAAGCGAATCCTGACATGGGCTCAGTCTCCCGGGAGGCACTGACAACCGAGCTCTCGGGTCTGGATTTGCTGAACCGGATCGTTGCAACCACTGATTCGGCACAGTGACTCACCATCACCTGAGGAACTGTCGGCGGCCGCCTGTACGGTCGAAACGCGCTACAGGCTGAGAGAGGAAGCGTCATGGCAGAGTCAACACATCGTCACCACACGCTCGATTACATCGAGATTCCAGTCGTCGACGTTGCCGCGGCCAAACTGTTCTACGGTTCGGCATTTGGGTGGGCATTCAACGACTACGGGCCGGACTATGCCGGGATCCAGGATTCCGCCCGACCCGGTGCCGAGGTCGGGGGACTTGCGAAGGCGGATGCGGTACGCCCGGGCGGCCCGCTTGTGCTGCTCTTCTCAGACGATCTAGATGCGAGCGTCGAAGCGGTCGTCGGTGCCGGTGGGCGCATAGTGAATGGCCCGTATGACTTTCCAGGCGGTCGCCGGTTCCATTTCACTGATCCCAGCGGCAATGAGTTGGGTGTGTGGGCAGAACGGTCGTAGTCGCCCGCATGGCAAGACCAGAGCGTGATGGTGCGCCGTCTGACGGCTCCAACTGAGAAACGTCTCGCGACAAGAGTCATCAGAACCGCGCGTGGCGGCCGGTCAGGCCGCCACCAGGCCGAGTTTGAGCCATCTCGCGAGGTCGTGGATCTCACGGTCGACAGCGGCGGCGATGGCCTTGCTCGGCTCGATGTCCCAGTGGAGAGCGTTGACACGAAGCACGCCGCCATTGCGGTCCGCAGCAGCGTCAAGCTTTCCTACCAGCCGGTCGCCGTACAGAACGGGCAAAGCGAAGTATCCCCAGCGACGACTTGCAGCAGGTTTGTACATCTCGAGCGCGTAGTCGAACTCGAACAAGTCGGCCATGCGCTTGCGATCATGGAGCACCCGGTCAAAGGGCGACAATAGGGCTGCCCGGCCGGTGAACGGCTGACCCAGCCGCGTGGGGTCGACTCGCCAGGTTCCGCGTACGCCCTCCACAACAGCCGGTTCCCCGTCTCGTGGACATCGACCGGCTCGACGGGGTGCTCGGGCCCGCGAGAGCGGGCGATGCCGAGCGCTGAGAGGCGCCGTTCGTCTCGGCGGTACGCGGCTTCTTTCAGCGGTATGACGGGAGTGTCGGGGTAGACACGTTCCGCGAGATCCCACAGGCGCTCGTTCCCGAGCCGGCCGGCTATGGCGACCTCGCCACGGCTGACCATGAATTCCAGGAGCTGGGTGACGTTTCTGTTGTTGGTCCAGCCCGTGGAGCGCCACGGGACCGCACAGGTGTCGGGCAGCTCCCGCGATGGCAACGGGCCGGACGCGGACAGCCGGCGCAGGATGTCCCGGCGGCATGCGTCGTTTGCCTTTACCCAGTCCCGCCGGAACTCCTGCCAGCTCCGCAGCGGACCCTCGCCCGGCCAAGCCGCCATCTCGGCGCGGTAGAGCACGATGTCCTCGACAGGACGGATGGTTGCGCGAAGCTCGACCAGTTCACGCTTCTGCAAGGCGCGGTCGAGATCGGCCGGGTCGTATGCGGAGCCCAGGCGACTCCATGCCACGAGGTGAGCGCTGGGCGCAACGGCAGCCGTCGGATCGATCTGAAGCAGGGTGATTTGGCGTACCAGCTCCACGAGCTCGGTCGGCCGCTGTCGATGAATCCACTGCGCACGAACGGCGATCCGCCGCGCATCACGCCGGGACAACTTATGGGTCACCATCGCAGGGAGATTACGTCAGGAACTGCCGTCTCGGCATAGATGCCGAAGCAAGTCGTGGCGGGCGGTATCCGCATCAGATCCCTGAAAAGCTGACGCCAGCGGCGCCTCGCCTCGGCGTGTCGGCCCGATGGTCAGCCGATGGAGTGAGGTTTTCAGGGAATCACGCGACAGTCACGGGGTGTCCAGCCCGCGTACGGTAACCGTCGTGGAGATCCGTACGGCTCAAGATGACGACTGGCAGCAGATCTGGCTGTTCTTCCGCGACATCGTCGCTGACGGCGAGACGTATGCATATCCGGACGATCTCACCGCTGAGCGCGCCAAGGCTCTGTGGTCCGCCGGCCCGCTTGGGACGACGGTCGTTGCCGTCGACGGTGACACGGTGCTCGGCGCCGCGAGCATCGGTCCAAATCGACCTGGCCGTGGCTCGCATGTCGCCACCGCAAGCTTCATGGTGTCGCCAGCGTCTCGCGGCCGCGGGGTTGGACGGCGGCTAGGTGAGTACGCCCTGCAGTGGGCGGCCGACGCCGGATTCAAGGCCATGCAGTTCAACGCTGTCGTGGACACCAACACCGCCGCCGTCGCGTTGTGGGAGTCGCTCGGGTTCGAGACCATCGGCATCGTGCCAGAGGCGTTCGACTCACGGAGCCACGGTCTTGTTGGGCTCCGCGTGATGTACCGCCGCCTTCCATAGGCGGCATCCGAGAGCCCGAGAGGGACCTTGTGATCGTGCCAAATCCGGAATAGCCCCCGTCAGCCAAAGGTTGAGTCTATGACGCTCAACTTTGTCGTTGCGAAGTCCATTTCACTGGCGCATAGTTGAGTGAGGCTTACTCAAGTTTGACCACAGAGGAGACATGGACACCAACAAGCTCACCACCAAGAGTCGGGACGCTGTCTCAGCTGCTTTGCGTACCGCCCTGACAGAGGGCAACCCGTACGCCGAGCCGTCCCACCTGCTCCACGCGCTGCTCCAGACGCCTGGCAACACGGTCGCGCCATTGCTGTCTGCCGCGGGCGCCGACCCCGCCGTTGTCGCTGCGGCCGCGCAGGGAGCCATCTCCAAGCTGCCCTCGGCAAAGGGCTCGTCAGTCAGCCAGCCGAGTTTGTCAGGATCCTTCGCTCGGGTGCTTGCAGACGCTGAGGTGCGGGCCGAGCAGCTCGGCGACGCATACGTGGCGACCGAGCATCTGCTGATCTCTCTCGCGACGGTCGACTCCGACGCCAAGAAGGTCTTGTCCGCGCTGAACGTCAAGCCCAATGTGCTGACCCGCGCCTTCAATGAGCTGCGTGGCAGCAAGCGGGTGACCAGCCCGGAGGCGGAAGGAACGTCGTCTGCGCTCGATCAGTACGGTGTCGATCTCACGGCCATGGCGCGGGACGGCAAGCTGGACCCGGTGATTGGGCGGGATGCTGAGATCCGACGCGTGGTCCAGGTGCTCGCCAGGCGTACCAAGAACAACCCCGTGTTGATCGGTGAGCCCGGAGTAGGCAAGACCGCCGTCGTCGAGGGCCTGGCGCAACGGCTGGTTGCAGGCGATGTGCCCGACTCCCTCAAGAGCCGCCGTCTCGTTGCACTCGACCTGCCCTCCATGGTGGCTGGCGCCAAGTTTCGCGGCGAGTTCGAGGAGCGCCTCAAGGCTGTTCTGACCGAGATCAAGGACGCTGCCGGCCAGGTGATCACTTTCATCGACGAACTGCACACCGTCGTCGGCGCGGGCGCCACCAGCGACTCCTCGATGGACGCGGGCAACATGCTCAAGCCGATGCTGGCTCGCGGCGAGCTGCGGATGATCGGCGCCACGACCTTGGATGAGTATCGGGAGCGCATCGAGAAGGACCCGGCCTTTGAGCGCCGCTTCCAGCAGGTGTTCGTGGACGAGCCGAGCGTCGAGGACACCATCGCGATCTTGCGTGGCCTCCGGGAGCGGTATGAGGCACACCACAAGGTTGCGATCACAGATGCTGCGCTGGTCGCGGCGGCCACGTTGTCGAACCGCTACATCACCTCACGCCGGCTGCCCGACAAGGCGATCGACCTGGTCGATGAGGCCGCTTCCCGGTTGCGGATGGAGATCGACTCCTCGCCAGTGGAGATCGACGCGCTGCGCCGCACCGTGGAGCGGATGAAGATGCAGAAGCTTGCCTTGGAGAAGGAGTCAGATCCCGGCAGCGTCGACCGGTTGCACCGGTTGACTGAGGAACTGGCCAATGTCGAGGAAGAGCTGAGGTCTCTTGAGGCACGTTGGGAAGCAGAGAAACAAGGTCTCAACCGCGTCGGTGAGCTGAAGAAGCAAATCGACGAGCTGCGCGGAGCATCCGAGCGGGCACTTCGTGACGGCGACCTGGTGAAGGCCAGCGAGATCAACTACGGCGAGATTCCTGCCCTGGAAAAGGAGCTGGAAGAGGCCGCCAAGGACGAGAATCAGCTGCCGTCGATGGTTTCCGAAGAGGTTGGCCCGAACGACGTTGCTGAGGTCGTTTCCAACTGGACCGGCGTACCGGTCGGACGGCTGCTGCAGGGCGAAACCGAGAAGTTGTTGGCGATGGAGTCGCGGATCGGCGAGCGGCTGGTCGGTCAGTTGAAGGCTGTCCGTACCGTATCGGATGCGGTACGCCGCTCCCGCGCTGGCATCTCTGATCCCAACCGGCCGACCGGCTCGTTCCTGTTCCTCGGGCCGACTGGCGTCGGCAAGACCGAGCTCGCCAAGTCACTTGCGGAGTTCCTCTTCGATGATGAGCGGGCCATGATCAGGATCGATATGAGCGAGTACTCCGAGAAGCACTCGGTGGCGCGGCTCGTCGGCGCACCTCCCGGCTACATCGGCTACGAGGAGGGCGGCCAGCTCACGGAGGCCGTGCGGCGTCGTCCGTACTCCGTCGTGCTTCTCGACGAAGTGGAGAAGGCGCACAGCGAGGTCTTCGACATCTTGCTGCAGGTGCTGGACGACGGCCGGTTGACCGATGGCCAAGGGCGCACGGTCGACTTCCGCAACACGATCTTGATCTTGACGTCCAACCTGGGATCGCAGTTCCTCGCGGATCAGACGCTGGACATCGACACCAAGCGGAATGCCGTGATGGGCGTGGTACGCGGAGCGTTCAAGCCGGAATTCTTGAACCGGCTCGACGAAGTCGTGCTTTTCGACGCCCTGGGTACCGAAGAGCTGGCCAAGATCGTGGAGATCAACTTGGCACGGCTCAACAAGCGGCTCGCCGATCGGCGGATCACGGTTGAGGCGACGGCGGCAGCCAAGGAGTGGCTCGCCCTCACCGGATTCGACCCGGTCTTCGGCGCCCGTCCGCTACGCCGGCTGATCCAGACCACGATCGAAGATCAACTGGCGCAACGGGTGCTGTCCGGCCAGGTACGCGAGGGCGACACCGTCACCTTCGACGCCGACGAGAGCAGCGACGGCTTGATCATCCTGGAGTCTCAGCCGGCCATCGCCTAACCACGTCCATCTCCAACCACGACTTGTCAGCGTCTCAGACGGCTATAGCCCGCTGAGATGCTGACAAGTCGGCATGTCACCCCCACCAGCCTTGTCTGTGCGCCCAGCGCAGCAAGAACAGCGACATCACGAGCATGATCAACAGCAAGATGGTGAGCCATACCCAATGAGTGGATTCGTTGACGATGACGTTCATGCCCAGTACGGAGGACAGCGAGGTGATCGGCAGCGTCACCGCCGCGATGACCGCCAGGCGTTCGGCGGCGATGGTCATCTTCGTGTCCGTGCGAGCCCGATAGAACTCGGTGACACCCATCAGGAACACCAGCTGGGAATCGCTGATATGAGCCACGGTCTCGTACTGGTCGAGGACATCTTTCATCAAAGCCATGCCCTCGGGTGGCGCAAAGGTCGTTAGCTTGATCGCGCGTCGATAGATCTCGCTGCCCTGGGCTGCCATGGTCTTGATCGTCAGCAGCTCATGTCGCGCCGCAAAGAGCTGGCTGAGAAACTTCTGCGGATCCTCATTCGCCTCAGCCATGACCCGCTGCTCCATGAGTCCGACGTCCCGCGCGATATCGGCGACCATGTCGGCTTCACGCCGCGCGATGGAGGAGACGATGGCGTACGTGAGGCCGAACGGAGAGGTTGGGTGCAACCGGCCGTTGTCCAGACGTGCCGCAACGGCCTCGGTCTCTCGCAGGGCCGCCTCCAGGGGGACTTTGGGACTCAATGGCCCGTGTATGGTCACCAGGAAGTTTTCGCCAACGAACTGATCCAGCTCGAGATAGTGCACGTGGCCGCCGGCGCCGATCTCAGGCGCATGCACGACGATGAACACGTGGTGGGGATAGACGTGGACACGGGGGATGTGATTGCGGTTTCGGCTTTCACTGATCGCCATTGGATGGAAGCCGAAGCCACCTTTGAGCAGCGCTTCTGCTTCGTCGCTCCACTCGGGAATATCGAGCCAGATGAAGCCGTCGGTCTTCTCGCGCAGGGCCGGCAGCTCCACCAAATCGTGGGTGCTTACGCCGTTGGAGTCGATCCAGCGCAGTTTCATGGCGAGTCTCCCTTCCACTTTGTTTCTACACCACGCCACAACCGATTGCGCCAAAGCCGGTTGCGCTTGTCGCGATGGCTGCCAACGGCAGGGGAGCGGCTGTGAGATCAGCGGGGTCTGGTGCTGCGACCCGGGGCCGATGGGGCAATGCTGGTGCCGGATGTGGCGTATCCGCGGGCCTTCACTCTCCGGATAGGTCGTACGGACCAGTCGTATGTCGATCTTGACGATCCGTTGCGCCTGGAATTCGACTATGTGCAACGACTGGTCGATGTCCTCGACAGCGTGGCTGAGCCGGGGGAACGACTCCGCGTGGTCCATGTCGGCGGAGCTGCCATGACGCTGCCGCGTTATGTGGCCGCGACGCGACCGAGCTCAGCACAGATCGTGCTCGAGCCCGATATCGAGCTCACCGCCTTCGTACGGCGACATCTACCGCTGCCTACGCGCAGCGGGATCAAGGTGCGCGGCGTCGGACGGCCGGTGCGGCATTGCCGAGTTGCGTGATGACTATGCCGACCTGGTGATCATCGACGCCTTCGTCGGCGCCCGAGTGCCAGCCGACCTGACGACAGCGGAGTTTCTCGCCGACGCCCGGCGCGCTCTTTCTGATCATGGAGTGATCATGATCAACATTACTGATCGTGGCCCGCTCGGCTATGCACGCCGGGTCGTGGCCGGCGTATGCCTGGCCTTTCCGCACGTGTTGTTGTGCGCGGAACCATCGACATTGAAGGGTCGGCGGTTCGGCAACGTGATCATCGTTGGCGGCTCGACACCGCTGCCGTACGCCGCCATAGCGCAACGAGCGGGACAATCGCCGTTTCCGTATCGAGTGCTGCGGGGGGCGCGGTTGCGGCAGCTGCTTGGCCGAGTCTCTACCGTTCAACGACGAGGATGCTGAGGAGTCTCCGGAGCCCGGAAACAACCTGAAGCACTACGCGTAAACGTGGTGCAGATACCGAGCTCAGGCGTGGCGCAAGGCTCCCAGTCTGCGGATCGCTTCATCGAGCACCTGCTCCTGCTTGCAGAAGGCCCACCGCACGTACGGTCTTGCCGGCCTCTATCCGGTCGTACAGCACCTGATGGGGGATCGCGACTACTCCGCAACGGGTGGGCAGGTCGCGGCAGAACTGCATGCCGTCCTCATAGCCCAGCGGCCGGACATCGGTGGTCATGAAGTACGTGCCCCGCGGCAAGATCGGCTCGAGGCCGATCGACCGCAAGCCCGCCGCGAACTGGTCCCGCCTGTCCTGGAGGTCCAGCCGGGCCTTCTCCACCCACTCATCGCCCTCGTTGAGAGCTCGCGCAATGGCCGGCTGGAACGGCGCGCCGGAGAGTAGCTGAGGAACTGCTTCACTGCGGTGATCTCGTTGATCAACTCAGGGGTCGCGAGCGCCCAGCCGATCTTCCAGCCCGTGGCCGAGAACGTCTTGCCGGCGGAGGAGATCCGCACAGTCCGCTCGCGCATCCCGGGGAAGGTGGCCAGCGGGATGTGCTCGCGTCATCAAAAGTCAGATGCTCATATACCTCGTCACAGATGACCAGCACATCGTGCTGCACCGCCAGCTCCGCGATCGCGGCGAGATCGGCGCGATCCAGCACCACGCCGGTGGGATTGTGCGGTGAGTTGATCAACAGCGCCTTGGTCTTGGGAGTGAACGCCGCGGCGAGCTCGGCATGGTCCAGACGAAAATCCGGCCCGAACAGGCCTACCCCGACGCGTTGCCCGCCGGCGAGCTCGATGGAGGCGGCGTAGGAGTCGTAGTAGGGCTCCAGCGCGATCACCTCGTCGCCTGGGTTGACGAACGCCAGCATGGACGCCGCAAGTGCCTCGGTGGCACCCGTCGTGATTACGATCTCCGATTCGGGGTCGTAGCTCAGACCGTACAGTCCGGCTGCTGTGCGCCGCGATGGCTTGTCGCAACGGCAGGATGCCGCGCCCGGGCGGGTACTGGTTCATCCCGCTGGCGATCGCAGCGCGCGCCTCCTCGAGCATGAAGGCCGGGCCGTCGGTGTCTGGGAAGCCTTGCCCCAGATTGATCGATTGAGTGGCAATCGCGAGCGCCGACATCTCGGCGAAGATCGTGGTAGTCGCCGAGCGGATCCGGTCGGCTTTCCAGGCAGAGGACATACCGAGACCATAGTGCGCTGGAACTACTCCTCCCCAAGTCGTCTGGCCCGGCCCCAGAGTTAGGCTCGAGTCGAGACGATGGTGTCGGTTGAGCCAGGGAGGTTGTCGATGGTGAACGCGGCGGAAACGGCATTGCTGGACTCTGTACCGGATGGGCTGTTCATCGGCGGTGAATGGCGTTCGGCTATCCGCGATGCCACGTTGGACGTACAGGATCCCGCGACCGGCGACGTGATCAAGACGATCGCCAACGCCGGGATCGAGGATGGTGCTGCAGCGATGGACGCAGCGGTCGATGCCGCGGCCGCATGGGCCAAGACGCCGCCTCGGGAGCGCGCCGAGATCCTGCGGCGGACGTTCGACCTAGTCCAAAAGCACAAGGACGACGTCGGGCTGCTGATGACCTTGGAGATGGGCAAGCCGCTGGCCGAGTCGAAGGCCGAGGTCACCTACGGTGCTGAATTTCTGCGCTGGTTCTCCGAGGAGGCAGTCCGGATCTTCGGCCGTTACGGCATCAACCCCGAGAACACCGGGCGGATGATCGTCTCCCAGCATCCAGTCGGGCCCTGCTTCTTGATCACTCCATGGAATTTCCCGCTGGCCATGGCCACCCGCAAGATCGCTCCAGCCCTTGCTGCTGGCTGCACCGTGGTGATCAAGCCCGCTGAGCTCACCCCGTTGACCACGCTCTATTTCGTCAAACTTCTCGCCGAGGCTGGGCTGCCGGCGGGTGTCGTCAACGTGATCACGACCCACACCTCGGGCAAGGTGTCGGCCCCGATCATCGCCGATCCGCGGCTGCGCAAGCTGAGCTTCACGGGATCGACTGAGGTAGGCCGGAGGCTGCTGCAGCAAGCGGCTGAAGGCATCTTGCGTACGTCGATGGAGTTGGGCGGCAATGCGCCTTTCTTGATCTTCGACGACGCGGATCTTGGTGCGGCCGTGGACGGAGCGATGCTCGCCAAGTTCCGCAACATCGGCCAAGCCTGCACTGCGGCCAACCGGTTCATCGTGCACGAGGGGGTTGCCGACGAGTTCGCTGCTCGCGTTACCGAGAGGGTGCAGGGCTTCAAGGTCGGACGTGGCACCGAGGAGGGTGTCCAGATCGGCCCGCTGATCAACGGTGATGCGGTGGCGAAGGCAGACGCTCTGGTGCAAGACGCGAGCGACCGCGGAGCGAAGGTACTGGCCGGAGGTCACGCGATCGAAGGGCCGGGCACGTTCTATGAGCCGACGGTGGTCGCCGGCGTACGCCCCGGTAGCGACATTCTCCGTGAGGAGATCTTCGGGCCGGTGCTCAGCATCGTGACCTTTGGCGACGAGGACGAGGCGGTGCGGATCGCCAATGACACGGAGTTCGGCCTCGTCGGCTACGCGTACACCAAGGACCTGGCGCGCGGTCAACGACTCATCGAGTCATTGCAAACGGGAATGCTTGGCCTCAACATGGGCGTGATCTCAAACGCAGCAGCCCCGTTCGGCGGCGTGAAACAGTCCGGTATCGGGCGAGAGGGCGGCTTCGAGGGGATTCATGAATACCTGTCCACCAAGTACACGTTGACCCCCAACCCATTCGCGGGCTGACACGGCTGCGAGCGCGCGATGCGCGACCAGCTCTTGATACAGCTGGGAGCGTCGGTAAATCGCGGGCCCGCCGCACGGAGGAGGAGTGAGCGGAGACGTTTTTCCTCTGCGAGGGACGACGACGGCGGCGGATTCATAGCGCGCGATGCGCGACCAGCTCTTGAAATTGCCACGAACCTCCTCTGCGACTGATCGATCAGCGGCACAATGTCGCGGGTGAGCAGTTCCATCCGCGTAGCCGGAACTGACACCAAGGCGCCCCACAGCAAACGTCGTCGGTTGCTTGCGATGGTGGGCAGCGCGCTGCTGGTCGTTGGGTTGTCCTGTCTGGGCTGGGTCGCCTATCAGTACGTCGCAACCAACCTGGCCGCCGAGCATGAGTTCCGGAGTGAGGCCGGCCGGCTACGCGCGACCTGGAGCGAGGAGCAGAAGACCGATCCGCAAGGAATCAACCAGGCTTCGGCGGGTCCGGGCGATGCCGTCGGATTGTTGCGGATCCCGGCCTTAGGGGCGGCGTACGAAGTTCCGATCCGAAATGGCACCCAGCTCGGTGTGCTGGCCAAGGGCGTCGGACACTACTCCTCGAGCGCTCAGGCGGGGCAGATCGGGAACTTTGCGCTCGCCGGCTACCGGGTGACCCACGGCCAGCCATTCGCTCGACTCCTGGATCTCAACAGCGGCGACGAGATCATCGTCGAGACGCGAGACACCATCTTCACCTACGTCCTCGATGAGTCTCCGAGGCAGCTCACCGTAAAGGACACCGATACGTGGGTGATCGATCCCGTACCAGGCAAGCCCGAGCTCAAGCCGACCCAGCCGCTGATCACCTTGACCACCTGCCCGGACCTGTTCCACTCAGCAAAACGCTCCGTTGGCTTCGGGCATCTCATTCGCACTGAGCGCAAGTAGCCCGGAAGTGGAGGTAGCGGTGAAGCCGGACGAGATGGCGGCAGCAGCAATTTCCTTTTGGTTCACCGGTAACCACGAACTCGCCGGATTCCGGCGACGGTGCGCGAGCGGGCGCCAAACAATAGGGTGCCGGTCGTGAGCAGCCCGACTCTTGCCGAGGACACCGCCGAGCTGGTTGAGCAGATCAAGGCGCTGGCGATCGTACGCGGCCAGGTCACCTTGTCCTCTGGACGTACGGCCGACTACTACGTCGATCTGCGACGGGTCACTCTCGATGGAGCGGTCGCGCCCGTCATCGGCCGTGTGATGCGTGCGCTCGTTGCGGATTGGGACTTTCAGGCGGTCGGCGGCCTCACACTCGGCGCCGACCCGGTGGCCACGGCCATGCTGCATGTCGCGGCATCGGCCGGGGAGCGGCTCGACGCGTTCGTGGTACGCAAAGAAGGCAAGGCTCACGGCCTGCAGCGGCGCATCGAAGGCCCGGCTGTGTCAGGTCGTCGGGTGCTGGCCGTTGAGGACACCAGTACGACGGGAGCCTCGGTCTTGGCGGCGGTCGAGGCACTGCGCGAGGCAGGGGCAGACGTCGTCGGAGTCGCCGTTATCGTCGACCGCAACACTGGCGCCAAGGAGGCTGTGGAGGCGGTCGGACTCGCGTATCGTTCGGCGATCTCGGCAGCTGAACTGGGTTTGGAGTAAGGGGGACCTCTGTCGGAACCAAGGGCTCGGGGCCTCCTCAAGGCTTCACCCGTTAGGGTGAATGTGGGCCGAGCCCGTCAAACCCAGATGTTGCCGTTCGACGAAGCGCAGGGCGGCAGGTGCAAGCTAAGGAGAGCTGATGGGTACCGCCATCATCGTGATCATCATCATTTTGGTGATCGTCATCATTCTCGCGCTCATCGGCATGAGCTCGTACAACGGCTTCGTCAAGTCCCGCAACTTGATTCAGGAATCCTGGCGACAGATCGACGTCGAGCTGAACCGCCGCTATGAACTGATTCCGAATCTGGTCGAGACGGTCCGGGCGTACGCCGCGCATGAGCGCAACACGTTGGAGGACATCACTAGGCTCCGCAGCCAGGCTCAGCAGCTGTCTCAATCGGAGGGGGCATTGCCTAGCCAGCAGCGCGCCGACGTCGAGGCTCAGCTCTCCGGTGCGGTACGGAACCTGATCGTCAGCGTCGAGGCCTACCCCGATCTGAAGAGCAACCAGAACTTCCTGGAGCTGCAGCGACAGCTCGCCGAGACCGAGGACCGGATTGCCGCGGGCCGCCGCTTCTACAACGCCAATGTGCGGGTCTACAACACCAAGGTCGAGTCGGTGCCCTCGAACATCATCGCCAACATGTTCAAGTTCGAGAAGGCAACGTACTTCCAGGTTGACGAGCCTGCCGTACGCCAGGCGCCGGATGTGAACTTCGGTGAAATCGCCTACCGCGGCGATCCACAGCAGGCTCAGCTCCCGCCGCAGCAGTCGGCGCCCCCGGTCCAGTTCGATCGGCCCAGCGACTCGCTACCCGACCCGCAGGAGTACCAGCAGCCACCTCAGCAGAGCAGCGCTTATCAGCGCCACAAAGTGGCGAGGCGTATCAAGCCCCACAAGGTGGCGAGGGGCAGCCGCCGCAGCAGAGTGGTTACGTGCCACCCGAAACCGGGCCCCAAAATCCAGGGCAACAAAATCCCAACCAGCGTTAGCGGTTCGAGGGGTCGTACGTGCCCGCGGAAATGACCTACCAGCAGCTCGGGCCCTCCGGCCTAACCGTCTCCACCATCGGCGTCGGCTGTAACAGCTTCGGCGCCAGGATGGCCGACGAGGATGTCCCGGCGGTGGTCAACACGGCAATAGATGCCGGCATCACGCTGTTTGACACCGCCGATGTCTACGGCAATGCCGGCGGTTCGGAGATCCTGCTCGGCAGGGCGCTCGGTTCACGCCGTGCCGAGGTGATCATTGCCACGAAGTTCGGCTCCGACATGCGGGGTGTGAACGGGCCAGACTGGGGTGCCCGCGGCTCGCGCCGCTACGTCCGGATTGCGGTGGAGAGCAGCCTGCGTCGCTTGGGAACAGACTGGATCGACCTCTACCAGCTGCATGAACCTGACCCTCATACGCCGATCGATGAGACGCTCGCGGCTCTCACCGAGATCGTGGCCGAGGGCAAGGTGCGCTACATCGGATCGTCGAACTTTGCGGGCTGGCAGGTGATGGACGCTGATTGGACATCGCGGACCAGCGGCTACGAGGCGTTCATCTCGGCGCAGAACGAGTACTCCTGGCTGAACCGCTCGGTCGAAAGAGAGCTGATCCCTGCCCTGGAGCACACCGGCCAGAGTTTGTTGCCGTTCTTCCCGCTCGCGTCTGGACTGCTTACCGGGAAGTACCGCCGCGGCGAGCCCGCTCCCACGGGATCCCGGTTGGCTCGCAACCGGGCTCGGCTCGACCGGGCGAATTTCGATCTGATCGAGGCCATCGAGACGTACGCCGCTGAGCGGGATCTCTCGATCCTTGAGGTCGCGATCGGAGGGCTGTCGGCGATGCCGACCGTCGGATCGATGATCGCGGGTGCCACATCCGCCGAGCAGGTCAAGCAGAACATCGCCGCGGCACACTGGGTGCCCAGCGGAGATGATCTTGAAGTGTTGCTGGACATCACGAAGCCTGCTCTTTAGCGCGGCCCGAGCCTCAATGCCTGAGCCTTCAATGCCTGAGCCTTCAATGCCTGAGCTTGTCAATGGAGCCGAGCCTGTCCCAATGGCGCCGTGAGCCTATTCCAAGGGCGCTGATCAGACGGTGGCCGATTCCTGCTTGCGACGCCGCCGATGCAGGAGATATTCCACTCCCATCGGGACCAGCGAGACGACCACGATCAAGATCAGCACGACCTCGATGTTGTTCTTGATGAATCCGATGTTCCCGAGGAAGTAGCCGGCGATGGTGACACCACATGCCCACAACACTCCACCGATTGCGGTGTAGGTGATGAAATGCCGGAAATCCATCTTGCCGACTCCGGCGACCAAGGTGACGAATGTGCGCACAATCGGGACGAACCGCGCGAGGATGAGCGCGCGGTTGCCGTACCGCTCGAAGAAGGCGTGGGTCCTGTCCACGTGAGACTGTTTGAAGATCTTTCCAGCAGGCCCGCTACGCGGTTTGAAGAGCGGCGGCCCGATTTTGCGTCCGATCGCATAGCCGCTCACATTGCCCAGCACGGCAGCGATCGTGAGCACGATGCAGACGAACACCAAGTTGTAGGGGATCGACCCCGGCCGCGGTCAACAGCCCAACGGTGAACAGCAGCGAGTCGCCGGGCAGGATCGCGAAGAGTCCGCACTCTGCGAACACGATGAACGCCACGCCCCAGAGCGCGTACGGCCCGAAGGACTTGATCAGTTCTTCGGGGTCCATCCATGACGGCAGCAGCATCGGGATGAGCGCGACGGCGGCCTCGAGTGGGGTCACGGGGGGAAACGGTACCGTCGCAGACTGTGAGTTTGCTGAATGACCCAAGGGGGGACGACACTCCTGAAAACCCCGCAGGGACATAGCGAGAGGGATGACCCTTTGAACCGCGGCGGAGCGGAATCCTCGCATCCCACCCTGAGTGAAGACGAAATGACTGACGCGTCCGGGGAACCGGGCGTTGGACCGCATCCGCGTCCGTGGCCCGACGACAACAGGCTCGACCCAGATCTCCTCGAGCACGGCGATCGCCGCAATGTCATCGACCGGTATCGCTACTGGACAGTGCCGGCCATTGTTGCTGATCTTGAGACCAAGCGACATCCGCTGCGGATTGCGATCCAGAACTGGGAACACGATTTCAACATCGGCTCCATCGTGCGTACCGCGAACGCCTTGAACGTCTCAGGAGTACACATCATCGGCCGCCGGCGGTGGAACCGGCAGGGGAGCGATGGTGACCGATCGGTACCTCACGATCCACCACCATCCATCGGTCGCCGATTTCGCGAGCCAACTCGCCGCCGATGGCTATGTCCTGATCGGCGTCGACAATCTCGAGGGTGCCGTGGCGTTGGAGGCCTATGAGCTGCCACAACAGACCTGCCTGGTGTTCGGTTCCGAGGGCCCGGGGTTGACCGACGAGCTGGTGGCGGCATGCAAGGATCTGGTCGCTATCACCCAGTACGGCTCGACCCGATCCCTGAACGCCGGTGCGGCCGCGGCCATCGCGATGTACCACTGGGCGCTGCGCTGGGCTCGCTGACATCTTGTGTACGACCGGGTCAGCACCTTGCGTTGCGCGGGTTGTCGCCCCTCGATGCGCCTGGCGCATACTGGCCTTCGGGTCCAGTGAGTTGGCTGTAACCGTAGGTGGTGAGGAGACGCATTGGTGCACGACCATGGCCAGGTCGATCTCGCAGCCTTCGAGACCGCGGGAGTGCAGCAAGGGAGGACGACCCCCATTGAACCCCTGCGGGGTTTGATCGCCAACCAGCTTCAGCAACCACGAAACGCGCCCAGGTCCGCGGCATCCTGGAGCAGCTGATCGCGACCGAGCTCAACCCGGGCGACGCCATCCCCTCCGAGCGGGCGCTGGTCATCCGCCTCGGGGTCAGTCGAGTCACCGTACGTCAGGCAATTGCCGATCTTGTTGCGGCCGGCGTACTGGAGCGGGTGCACGGCAAAGGCACCTACCTCACCGGCCCGCAAGTGGACTCGCGGCTGCATCTGACCTCGTTTTCGCGCGAGATGCGCGATCGTGGCTTGATTCCGGCAACGGTGGTGCTGTCCGCGACCGAGCAGCCGGCCGATGATGATGTGTCGTATGCGCTGCGGATCCGCCCCGGCCAGTCCGTCGTACGGGTCGAGCGGCTCCGGACAGCGGACGGCACGCCCATGGCGTACGAGGTTGGTCACTATCCGTCGGCGCTGTTCCCGGGACTGCTGCAACGCGAGCTCGGGTCGCTGTACGACGTGTTCGCGAGCGAATATGGCGTCGTGGTGAGCAGCGGTGAGCAGACGGTGCGCGCCGAGTCGGCCGATGCCCATCAGGCGCGGATGCTGGGAATCGCCAAACGCGCACCGCTGCTGGTGCAGGAGCGGGTGACGTACGCGGGTGATCGAGCCATCGAGATGTCGACCTCGTGGTATCGCGCGGACCGCTATCGGATCCATATGGCGATTACGCCGCGTGGCGCTCGGGAGAATTAGCCGGTGATCGCATGAGCACGGATCCGATTTCGGAGTTGGTCGTTCCGTATGATCCAGGACCGCTCGGCCAAAAGGTGGCGCGGCGCCGCCGGCTGGTGCGGTCGCGGCTGATCAGTCTCGGCATCACCGATCGCGGTGCTGTTGTTGATCTATGTGTGGCGCCGGGACGATCTGCAAGGCACCGGATTCGTCATCATTTGTGCGGTCGTGCTGGGGGCGTCATTGATCTGGCTCCTGGCCATCAGCGCCTTGTACTTCCTCGCCAAACGAGAAATGAGCACTATCGGTAGCGGCATTGCCATCCGGATTGGTCCGCCCGGCATCCAGGTTGCCGATCTTGCCGCATCGTGGCCGCAGGTTGCCGCCATCGACACGATCAAGGGCGGCCTCGCTCGCGGCCCGCGGCTTCGCCTCACACTCATCGACGGCCGGCGAGCCGTCGTGCCACTTGATCAGGTAAGCGTGTTTCCTGCCACACTCGACAGCACTGTCCGTGCTTTTTCTGCGGGCCGCCATGGAGTCGACTTGTCGGCACTGGAAAGCTGAGACAAAACATGGCAGTTACCACCCCTTTGCGTTCCTTTGACAGACTGTGCAATCGCGAAGGCCACCAAGAATCCGCAGGTAGGAAAGGAACTCATCGAGCATGCCCATCGCCACCCCTGAGGTTTATGCCGCCATGCTGGACGCGGCCAAGCAGGGCTCCTTTGCCTATCCAGCGATCAACGTCAGTTCCTCGCAGACGCTGAACGCGGCGCTGCAGGGCTTCACCGAAGCCGGATCCGACGGCATCATCCAGGTCTCCACCGGAGGTGCGGAGTATCTGTCCGGCCCAACGATCAAGAACATGGTCGCCGGGGCCGTCGCGTTGGCGGAGTTCGCCCACGAGGTCGCGAAGAACTATCCGATCAACGTTGCGCTGCACACCGACCACTGTCCGAAGGACAAGCTGGATGGCTATGTCCGCCCGCTGCTCGCGATCTCGACCGAGCGGGTCAAGGGTGGCGGCCTGCCGCTGTTCCAATCGCACATGTGGGACGGCTCCGCGGTGCCTCTGGAGGAGAACTTGTCGATCGCCGAGGAGTTGCTGGCGCAGACCTCGGCCGCGAACGTGATCTTGGAGATCGAGGTCGGCGTGGTCGGCGGCGAGGAGGACGGCGTCAGCGCCGAGATCAACGAGAAGCTCTATACGACCGTCGAGGACGGGTTGCGGACCGTCGAGGTGCTGGGTACCGGCGAAAAGGGCCGCTACATCACCGCACTGACCTTCGGCAATGTGCACGGCGTGTACAAGCCCGGGGCCGTCAAGCTGCGTCCTGAAGTACTGAAGGACATCCAGGAGGAAGTCGGCGCCAAGATCGGCAAGGAGCGGCCATTCGATCTGGTCTTCCACGGCGGATCAGGTTCGACGCTGGAGGAGATTCGGTCGGCGGTCGACTACGGCGTTGTCAAGATGAACATCGACACCGACACCCAGTACGCCTTCACCCGACCTGTTGCCGGACACATGTTCACCAATTACGACGGCGTGCTGAAGGTTGACGGCGAGGTGGGGAGCAAGAAGGCGTACGACCCGCGGGCCTGGGGGAAGATCGCCGAGGCCGGCATGGCCAAGCGCGTGATCGAGGCCTGCGAGGACCTGCGTTCGGCTGGGACGTCTCTGAACAAGTAGCGTCGCGTGCGTCTGAGTCTGCTCCCGGCGAAGGCCGGCTGGCTGCGCCGGCGCCAAAGGTTGTCGTCGGGCTTGCCTTGAACGCGCACCTTGGGCGGAGGTTCCGTTTCAAGCGTTCTTAGCCTTTGGCGCACGGCCATCCAGCCGGCCTTCGCCTTGTTATAGGCCCTACAGGCTGTGTCCGAGCCTGGTCCAGCCGGCAGCTCCTCGCAGGCCTCGACCTTTAGACGGAACTGCGGGCGAGCGACACATCTGAATCGATTCAGGTTTGTGCAACTTGCCGCCATTTTCCACCTCCGTTGCTCGGATTCAACATCGCGCTCGGTCTCAATCGGGACTCATTGGACTGCTCCTGTGAACGTTCGTTCCGCCCTATGCGTGATTTAGCAATAGGCATTCGCGGTGTCGATCGTTTCAGGCACATTAGGGAGGTTGAGATGGCGTTGCGCAATTACCTCGTGGGCGAGGTGGCCGAGGACTTCGCGGATGGACTGCTCAACCGGAGGGAGGCGTTACGCCGGCTGACCCTTCTCGGCCTCAGCCTGAGCAGTGCGACCGCCCTGCTAGCCGCCTGCGGCGATGGAGGCGGACAGTCGGGGGCCGCCGGAGCGACATCGCCTGCGGCGGCGAGCACCCCCACCCAGGGAGGAACGGGGTCGGCCAACCCGGGCCAGCCAGTGCGCTTTGCCGGCCCAGCCGGCGAGCTGCAGGGAGCGTGGGCTGCGGCGACCGACCCAAAGGGAGCCCTGCTCGTCATTCACGAAAACCGCGGTCTCACCCCGCACTTCTTTGACCTGGTTGGCCGCTTCGCGAAGGAGTCGTACTCGGCGCTGTGCGTCGACCTGCTCTCAGCTCAAGGCGGCACCGGGTCGCTGAAGGACCCGGCGGCCGCACCGACCACGCTGGCGAACACCCCACCTGAGCAGCTGGTTGCCGACCTCAAGGCTGGCATCGACGAGCTCGAGCATCGAGTTCCTGATGCGAAGATCGGTGTAGTGGGATTCTGCTTTGGCGGCGGCATGACGTGGAACCTGCTGCAAGTTGGCGAACAACGCCTGGCTGCCGCTGTCCCGTTCTACGGGCCAGCGCCCGAAAACCCCGATTTCCGCCAGGCCAAGGCAGCCGTTTATGCAATTTACGGGGAGCAAGACGAGCGGGTGAACGCCACGCGCGACCGCGCCGAGGCGGCGCTCAAGGCTGCCGGACTTACCTACGAAATTCGTACCTTCCCCGGAGCCGGCCACGCATTCTTCAATGACACCGGCCCTCGGTACAACGCGGAGGCGGCCCAGCAGGCCTGGAGCGAGGTGCTGGACTGGTTGGGCAAGTACCTGTCATGAAGCCGGATCCCCGGAACTGCCAGCGGCCGGGCAGCGACTACTCCGCCGCAAATGATCCAGGGACGATCTCCCCTGCCGGCTCGTAGGTACCGATCACTACCCCAGTCGTGGAGACCGTGCTGTCGACGAGCCTCAGCCCTGCGGGGATGGCTCCGTTGGCGAACAGGCGCTTGCCCGACCCGATCACAACGGGGAAGACCCATAGCCGGTACTCGTCGATGAGGTTTTGGCTCAACAACGTCTGGATCAGGTTGCTGCTGCCGTGCACTTGCAGCTCCGGCCCATCTTCGGCCTTTAGTGCCGCCAGGCCTGCCGCAGCGTCGGGCTCGATAAGGACCGAGTTGCTCCACTCCAGCGTCGGACGACCGCGGGACGCGACGTATTTCGTGGCCTCGTTGAACACCCTTCCGCCCTCCTCTTCGGGGGCGTTCGGCCAGTACGCGGCCATGATGTCGTAGGTCTTGCGCCCGAGGACCATCGCGAACGGTCTGCTCGTCGCCTTCTCCATGACCTCACCCATCCGGTCGTCCCAGTAGTTGACCGACCAGCCCCCGTACGCGAACCCTCCCTCGTCGTCCTCTCCAGGTCCGCCCGGCGCCTGCATGACCCCATCGAGGGTCAAGAACGTGCTTACGATGAGCTTTCTCATCTGAGTCCTTTCGTAAGGTCTGCACAGGTTGTTGACGGTCGGCACAGGTCGCAAGCTGTGCAGACGGTCAGCAAGCTACGTGCACATCGGTTTCCTCACCTAGCCGGGGTTAGTCTTCGGAGCGTGTCCACCGCTGTTGCTGACCGACCTATCCCCCTGAGCCGGGTGTGGTCGGGGCAGCAAGATCATCGCCGAGGATCTGACCGGTGAAGATCTCAGCGACGTACTGGAGCTGCATTCCGATGCCTCCGCATGGTGGGTTCTGCCACGAGATCACGACTATGGAGCGCTCGAGGTGCGCCACGTCGCCCAGGCCCTTGATCTCGACGAGCCGGCGATCAGAGATCTCCTCGCCGAAGACCGGCGAGCCAAGTTCGACACAATCGGCCAGGCTCGGTTGGTGATCACTAATGCGGTCTCGATCGACAAAGACAGCACACGGATCATGGTGCATCCGGTGTCCCTGATCGCGACGGATCGTGCGGTGATCTGCCTGGTCGATCCCAATCCGGATTTTCAGCCCGCCCAGCTTTTCTGCCACAAGGAAGAGATGATCGCCAAGGGCGGCATCGAGGCAGCGGTTCAGATGATCATCCAGGCCGTCATCCACAGCTATCAGGAGGCACTTCAGTGGCTCGAGGATTCCAGTGACAGCCTGGCGAATGCACTATTCGAGGAGCGCCCGCTCAGCAAGCCTGAGCAGCTGTACGCCTTCAAGCTCAGAACGGCGCTCTCCCAGTTGCGGCGGCTGACTGATCCCATGCGGACCGTGATGACCGACATCATCGACAGTCCGCCACAAGGCCGCAAGGGCAAGGGTGGCCGAGATCCTGCGATCAGCCGTCATTGGGTGCTCTTGTCGGAGCAGGAGACCCGGGTGGCCAACGCCGCAGACGCGCTGCGCGAGACCCTGTCATCGATCTTCGATACAAGCCTGGCGCTCGCCGATGTCCGACTGAACCAGATCATGAAGAAGCTCACCGCATGGGCGGCGATCCTCGCCGTTCCCACCCTGGTCACCAGCTTCGTCGGCATGAACGTGAAGTTCCCGCTCGTCGGCACCCTCAGCGGCTTCTGGGTGTATCTCCTGCTCATGATCGCGGCGAGTGTGGTGCTCTATTTCGTCTTTCGCGCCAAGGACTGGCTCTAAACGGACTCGCCTGACACCTGGGAGGTTGGGTAGGGTTACGTCGCAAGAGTCCCTGTGGCGAATGCGCCCAGGGGCTTCGGTATTTCTCAACGCAGTAGGCCTAGAAGGGACGGCGATCACATGCCGGCGATTGTGGTCATGGGAGCCCAGTGGGGTGACGAGGGAAAGGGAAAAGCGACCGACCAGCTCGGTAATCGCGTCGACTACTGCGTGCGCTACTCAGGCGGTAACAACGCCGGTCACACAATCGTCGTTGATGGTGAGCGTTACGCCCTGCACCTGCTGCCGTCGGGGATTCTGAACCCGCGGTGTGTCCCGGTGATCGGCAACGGAGTCGTCGTCGATCTCGATGTGCTGTTCGCCGAGATCGAAGGGCTGGCGGCGCGAGGGGTGGACGCCTCGCACATGGTCATCTCCGCAAATGCGCACATCATCACCTCCTACCACCAAGTGATCGACAAGGTCACTGAGCGGTTCCTCGGAAAGGCTCGGATCGGTACGACGGGACGTGGAGTCGGTCCGGCTTACTCCGACAAGGTCAACCGGATTGGTCTGCGGATCCAGGACCTGTTCGACGAGTCGATCCTCCGCAAGAAGGTCGAGGCGGCCCTCGAGCAGAAGAACCACCTGCTGGTGAAGGTCTACAACCGACGGCAGGATCGACCCCGAAGAGATCACCGAGCACCTGCTATCCCATGCCGAGCGGATCAGACCGCACGTTGTTGACGTCAGCCGGCTGCTCAACGAAGCACTCGATGAGGGAAAGGTGGTTTTGTTCGAGGGCGCCCAGGCCCACCATCTCGATGTCGATCATGGAACGTATCCCTACGTCACCTCGTCCAATCCGGTCGCCGGCGGGGCGTGCGTCGGCACCGGGGTTGGTCCTACGCGGATAGACAGGGTGGTCGGGATCGCGAAGGCCTACACCACGCGTGTCGGGGAAGGCCCCATGCCAACCGAGTTGCATGACGAGGACGGCGAGAAGCTTGCGCAGAAGGGTGTCGAGTTCGGCACGACCACTGGACGCAAGCGTCGCTGCGGCTGGTTCGACGGCTTGGTCGTCCAGGCAGCGGCCCGTGCCAATGCGTTCACGGATGTCTTCCTCACCAAGCTCGACGTGCTGACCGGTTGGGAGAAGATTCCGGTGTGCGTCGGCTATCAGGTGAACGGCGTCCGGCATGACAGCATGCCGCTCACCCAATCGGAGTTCCACCACGCTGTTCCGATCTATGAGGAGCTCGACGGATGGACCGAGGACCTCAGTGGCTGCCGGGAATTCGATGATTTGCCGAAGAACACACAGGTTTACGTGAACCGCGTCGAGGAGCTCTGTGGTGCGCGAATCTCCGGCATTGGCGTCGGGCCGTCCCGCGAACAGTCAATTGTCGTTCACGACCTTCTTTAGCGTCTGCTCGCCCATATCGCCCGGATCCGGCTCGTTCGCCGTCACCGGCGAAGTACAGCCCTCTTTGCCGCACCCGCTTGGACGGGCATTGAGGGCGGGAATCCCAACGGGGGATAGAGATCATCGCGATGGAACCGCGTCAGTGCGGCGATGCGGTCGCCTGCAAGGGTGAGAACGAATACTCCGGAAGGACTCGCCATGGGCTCATCACGAGCAGCGAGGTAGCTCGCAAAACAGAGCTGATTGTTGGCCCTGCCGGGTAGCAGATAGACGCCGCGTTCGCCTCGAAAGGCGAAGCTTGCTGCCAAGAACGACCTGATCGCCTCCAAGCCGTGGTATTGGTGAGGTGCCGGCGGCATCGACAACCAGGCGTCGTCGGTGAGCAAGCTCAGGAGGCGGTCGATGTCGGCGGCGACGTACGCGTCGGCGAAGCGGCGGGCGAGACTACGCTCCTCCGTCGAGGTTGCAGGCAGGCGGTCAGCCATGCTGCGCGAGCTCTCCAGCGCCGCACGACCCCGCTGCAGCGTTCCCTTGATCGCCGTCTGGCTGGTCTTGAGCATTCTGGCCACTTCGTCGGTGCCGAAGCCGAGTACGTCGCGCAGCAGAACCGTTGCGGCCTGTCGAGGCGGCATGCGTTGCAGTCCGGCAACGAACGCCAGCTCGATCGCCTCAGTCTGGCTGTAGCGAGCTTCCGGACCAGGTGCTGTATCGGCGATCCCATCGAGGAGGGCTTCCGGGTAGGGCTGCAGCCAGGTGATTTCATCGCGCTGGGTCGGCTCCGGCGGCTGGAACGGTGGAGTTGGCTCTGCGGGAGCTCGCCGGGCATGGGAGCGAATCGCGTTAAGGCAGGTATTGGTGGCAATGCGGTAGAGCCACGACCGCAGAGTGGAACGCTGCTGAAACCGCGGAAGCCCGCGCCAGGCTGCCAGGAGAGTCTCCTGGAGCATGTCTTCGGCGTCGGTCAGCGAACCCAGCATGCGGTAACAGTGAGCTAGCAGCTCCGGGCGGTACGGGTCGGTGAGCTCGCGATATGCCTGCTCGTCGCCGGCGCGAGCACGCTCTAGCGCTGCTTGGTTGAACGCTTTTCGTTCGAGACCCTGTCTGTTCGAGTCCTGTCTGTTCGAGCACCTGCCTGTTCGAGTCCTGCCTGTTCGAGCGCTGCCTGCTCCACGTTTTCAGCATGCCATTGCGGCCTGACAGGTCATGGTGGCGTTCCGTTCCCGACCGTCTCGGTGTCTACATAGGTAAGGAGGCACAGAATCGAGCCACAAATTGCCAACAAATGAAGGAGATCACGATGACCGAATCAACCAACCCGGCGCTCGACGTTGTACTGGCCTATTTCCACGCCTGGACCAGCCACGATCTGGACAAGGCCATGGAATATGTTGCCGATGGCATTGTCTGCGACGCGCCGGCCGGCCGCCTGGAGGGCGCTGCTGCGTACCGCGGATTCATGGCCCCGTTCATCCAGATGCTCACCGGGTCGGAGTTGCTCGCCGCCTTTGGCGACGACGAGCAAGCCGTAGTCGTTTACGACACCGAGACAGTGCTCGTCAAAAGCGCACCCGCTGCCGAATGCGTCACGGTCAGAGACGGCAAGATCGCCTACAGCCGGTTCATCTTTGACCGAGCACCCTTTGACGCCGCCCGCCAGCGTGCCAGCTGACGGACTTATCGTGCTCAGCCGTACTCAGATTCTTCGCGCTGTCCATGGCACGCACACTGTGCATTACGCCAGCGTCCCAGCGCTGCGTGGGATGCCGACGAGCAAGCTGGACATCCGATGCGTGAGTAACGCCTGCATAGAGTGGGTGGCAAGAGACGTGCAAGGGGGGCCGATACCCGGTGGCACACAAGGCGACCGCGCAGGACGTGGCTGATCTTGCTGGTGTGTCCCGGAGTGCCGTCTCGCTCGTCCTCAACGGTCGGGCGCAAGGGCACATCGCCCGCCACAAGCAGCAAGTGATCATCGAGGCCGCTCGACGGCTCAACTACACCCCCAACGCCGTGGCGCTCAGCCTGCGCAGCCGCCGGACCCGCACCATCGGCGTGCTGGTCTGGCCCGGCGCCAGCGGATTCTCAGTGCCTATGTTGCATGCGACGCTGGAAAGCGCGACAGCCGCGGGCTACCTGTTGATCTTCATGGATACGGCCAACGATCGTGATCATCAGAATCGCGCGCTGGCCACGCTTCATGATCGTCAGGTGGATGCGCTGCTGGTGATGGCGCCCGATCTGATCAGCTACTCGCCCGGTCGAGGTGATGTCGACCATCCCAACGATCTTGGTCAACTGTGTCGATCCGAATGCGGGCCTGACAAGCATCGTTGCTGACGAGCACGGCGCCGGCTGCGCCGCGGCGCGCGTTCTCATTCAGAGTGGGCATACCAGCATTGGCGTCGTCTCCGGACCGAGCGATGCGATGCAGAGCCGGCTGCGTCTCGCCGGCATCGAACAGACCGCCGAAGCCGCCGAGACACGTCGAGTTGTCGATCCAGACCGCTGCCAATCGCGATATCAACGCCGGCTTCGCCGCGGCCCGTACGCTGCTGCAGGCCCAACCGCGTCCAACCGCCTTGATCTGCACCCATGAGCGGCTGGCCGTGGGCGCGGTCCTTGCTGCCGCCAATCTCGGAGTCCGAATTCCAGCTGACTTATCACTGGTCAGCCTGGACGACGGCGAGCACTTGGCTGCGCAGCTCGTACCACGGCTAGCAACGATCGAGCGACCCGATCGGGCGATGGCCGAGCAGGCGGTGACCATGACGCTGCAGCGCTTCGAGGACGAAACCGAACGCATCAATTCAGCAGCTGACCTTCAGCTGCTCGCCGATACTTCGAGATTCGGTGGCACGTCCGCGGCGGCGGGCGAGTCGCGGACCATGCGGCCCAGCCGATATCCGGTGACCGCAGTCCCCTCCACAACCCACCTGCTGCCGGCGCCCGGATAGGCACGCGTGGTGTGGCTTGCGCCACGGTGAAAGACCTCCACCATGCTGCCATCGACGAGAATTCTCACCGGATCGCTGGGCGTGCCCTCGGCGGCCGACGGCCAGCGCATCAACGCCGTCGTCCAGCAAGCGCAGCGCAACAGGCCCGCTGGCCGACGAGCTCGAACGCAGGCGCCCGGAACGGCGTGTCCGGCCGCACACACCAGAGGTGCCCGGCGCAGCCTGGTCAGCTCGGCTGCCGGCCGGGTACCGAGAACGCGGTCGCGTACGTACAGCTCACGCGGAAAGGTCAGTACGCCCGCCCAGCCTGCCTCCGCTATCTGCTCGTCGCTGCGATCGAGTTCGCCAGCCCAGCCGACGAGCAGCGTTCGGTCCGGTTCGGCCAGCACCTGCGGCGCGTAGAACGCCGGGCCATCGTCCAGCACGCCTCCCGAGGTCGCCTTGAACGACCATCCCGGTCCGCGTGCGACCAGTTCGCCGAGGAGATAACGCACTCCGACCAGCGGGTTCGACGCCATCGGCCTGCGCGGTACACGGAGATCAGCAGCACCCACTGACCATCGATCTGCACTAGGTTCGGGCACTCCCAGATGTCGGCCGGGGCGACCTCACCAGCGATGGGGTCGTCGCTGGTGAGCAACGTCCCGAGCTCAGTCCATCGCCTGAGGTCGTCACAGCCATACAGCTCCAGCCGCGGGCTCCCCGTCGGGCTGTCCCGCACCCTGCACGGCGTACCGATGGCCGTCGTGGATGAAGATGAACGGATCCCGGACCTCGTCCAGCTCCGGAGTTGGCGCGATGCCCGCCACCGGCGTCTCGTCTTGCTGCCAATGAATCAGTGATCGATCGGAGCGCGCCAGGGCTGCGACGGCGTTTCTGGCGTGGTCGGGGTTTGCCGTGTAGACCGCCGTGGGCACTCCCGAATCGTCGATCACGCAGCCGCTCCAACAGCCGGCTGCGTCGATCAGCCCCTGCCGCGGCGCGAGCGCGATGGGGTGCTCCTGCCAAGACAACAGATCGGTCGAGCTGACGTGACCCCAATGGATTGCGCTGTGCACCGGTGCCGCGGGGTTGTATTGAAAGAAGACGTGATAGCGCCCGTCAACGCGGCACAGACCGTTCGGATCGTTCATCCAACCCCGCGGCGGCCGGATGTGCAGCGCAGGGAAGCTGGGATCAGCCACGGAGCGAAAGTACCCGATGTAGCACTTCACAGCGTCCATCGGCAATGGATACAAGGGCCGGTCAGCGCGCTTGGGTAGGCTCTTGGCACGTGGTGAGTCCGCTGCGCGTGCTGGTGATCGGTTCAGGTGGACGCGAGCATGCGCTCACTTTGGCGCTCAGTCGCGACCCGGCTGTGGTCGAGTTGCACGCCGCACCAGGCAACCCCGGAACCGCCGCACTCGGCACGAATCATCGCGTCGACCCGCTTGACGGTAACGCCGTTGCGAGCTTGGCCACCCGGCTCGGAGTCAATCTGGTCGTCGTCGGTCCTGAAGCGCCGCTAGTGGCGGGTGTCGCCGATGCCGTACGCGCAAGGGGTATCGCGTGCTTCGGTCCGTCCGCCGCCGCGGCGAAGCTGGAAGGCAGCAAGGCCTTTGCCAAGGAAGTGATGGCCGCAGCCGGCGTGCCCACGGCGCGTTCCCAAGATTGCGTGACTCGTGACCAAGTTGATCAAGCGCTCGATCGTCTTCGGGTCGCCCTATGTGGTCAAGGACGATGGGCTGGCCGGCGGGAAAGGGCGTCGTCGTGACGAGTGATCGGCAGGAGGCTGTTGATCATGCACTGCGCTGCGGCCGGGTGGTGATCGAGGAGTTTCTCGATGGCCCAGAGGTGAGCCTGTTCGGGATCACCGATGGCCGTACCGTACGCGCGTTGCAGCCGGCCCAGGACTTCAAGCGTGTCGGCGACGGAGATACCGGGCCGAACACCGGCGGCATGGGCGCGTATACCCCGTTGCCGTGGGCACCGGATGATCTTGCCGAAGAGGTCACCCGCACGGGTGCTGCAGCCGACCATCGATGAGATGGCGCGGCGCGGCACCCCGTTCAGCGGACTGCTGTACGCCGGCCTGGCGCTGACCTCGGCCGGTGTTCGCGTGGTCGAGTTCAACGCCCGGTTCGGCGACCCCGAGACCCAGCCGCTGCTGGCCCGCCTGGTGACGCCGCTCGGCGGCCTGCTGTACGCCGCGGCTACCGGTGATCTTGCTGCGCATCCCGAGCTGGAGTGGGGGAGTGGTGCCGCGGTGGCCGTCGTCCTCGCCGCTGCCGGTTATCCCGGTACGCCGACGACCGGTGGGGTGATCACTGGTGTCGAGGCGGCAACGCGCAACGGCAGCGCGGTCATCCATGCCGGGACCGCGCTCGATCAGCAGGGCAACCTGATCAGCGCCGGCGGCCGGGTGCTTGCGGTCGTCGGGCTCGGTGAGGATATCGAGGCAGCTCGCGGCAGGGCGTATGAGTCGATCGCGGAGATCCAGCTCGAAGGTTCCTTCTACCGCCATGACATCGCGGCGATCGCCGATCCTCGCCGCGATATCGCGGCAGGCGCCGCACGGCTGGTGGTGAGCTGAGCGGTGCCGATCGGCAACGTCCTGGCCAACCGTTACGCCTCGTCGGCGATGCGGGAGATCTGGTCACCCGAGAGCAAGATCATCTCTGAACGCCGGCTGTGGCTCGCGGTGCTGGCCGCACAACGTGACCTTGGCGTGGATTTCGGTGGCGATGATCCCGCTGTGGTGATCAAGGCGTACGAGGGGTCGTCGACCACGTTGATCTGAGGAGCATCGCCGAGCGGGAGAAGATCACCCGGCATGACGTCAAGGCGCGGATCGAGGAGTTCAATGCGCTTGCCGGCTTCGAGCACGTGCACAAGGGAATGACCTCCCGCGACCTGACCGAGAATGTCGAGCAGCTGCAGATCGTGTCCTCTCTCAAGATCATCCGCGACCGGATCGTGGCCACGCTGGTACAGCTCGCCCAGCTGGCCAGCCAATACGCAGATCAGCCGATGGCTGGGCGGACGCACAACGTTCCGGCTCAGATCACCACGCTCGGGAAGCGTTTCGCCACGGCGGCGAACGAGCTGCTGGTGGCATACCGACGAATCGAGGAGCTGCTCGGCCGCTATCCGCTACGTGGCATCAAGGGCCCGGTGGGAACCAGCCAGGACATGCTCGATCTGCTGGGCGGCGACGAGGGCAAGCTGGAGGAGCTGGAGCGGCGAATTGCTGATCATCTGGGGTTTACGCAGGTTCTGGTCAGCACAGGCCAGGTGTATCCCCGCTCGCTCGACCTCGATGTTGTGACTGCGCTGGCCCAGGTCGCGGCGGCGCCCTCCAACCTGGCCACGTCCATCCGGCTGATGGCAGGACATGAGCTGGTCACCGAGGGCTTCCAGCCCGGGCAGGTGGGTTCGAGTGCCATGCCGCACAAGATGAATACGCGTTCCTGCGAGCGAGTCAACGGCCTGGCGGTGATCATCAGGGGCTATGTCTCGATGATCGGCGAGCTCGCGGGTGATCAATGGAACGAAGGCGACGTGTCCTGCTCGGTGGTCCGGCGGGTCGCGCTGCCGGACGCATTCTTTGCCCTCGACGGGCTGTTCGAGACCTTTCTCGAGCGTGCTCGAGGACTTCGGCGCGTTCCCGGCTGTCATCGACGCGGAACTGCAGCGCTACCTGCCATTCCTCGCGCACGACCAAGGTGCTGGTCGCGGCGATGCGGCACGGCAGTCGGCCGGGAGACCGCACATGAAGTGATCAAGGAGCACGCCATCGCGGTTGCTCTACAGATGCGCGAGACTGGTCGCAGCGACAACGACCTGCTTGATCGTTTGGCTGCGGACCCGCGGCTTGGTGTGACGTCGCGCCGAGCTCGATGCGGCGATTGCCGATCCCATCGAGCTGGCCGGCACCGCGGCAGACAAGTAGCGGCGCTGGTCTCCCAGATCGAAACGATCGCCGAGGCCCATCCAGAGGCGGCCCGCTACCGGCCCGGCCCGGTGCTCTAGAACCCGCAGAATTTCACTCCAGATCTCGATTTGGCTGAGCGTGAGAAGACGTCCGACGCTCTAGCTCGGGGCGATTCTGCGAAAGTGTCGACCGTGCGCACCTACCTGCTGCTCGCGAAGGCAGAGTTCCGGCGGTACAGCACCTACCGGCTGGCAATATTCGCCGGCGTCGTCACCCAATCAGTCTTCGGGTTCATCCGGATCAGCGTCCTCTTCGCGGCGATCTCTACTGCTGGAGGGACGTTGGCGGGGTACGACCAGCGCACCGCGTCGACCTACGTCTGGCTCGGCCAGGCACTGCTGGCGCCGATTGCGATCTTCGGCTGGATCGAGATCGCCGAGCGAGTCAGCAGCGGAGAGATCGCGGTCGACTTCGCCCGGCCCATCGACCTGCAACTGGCCTGGTGGGCTCGCGACCTGGGACGCGCCAGCTTCCAGCTGTTGGCCCGCGGCCTCCCGCCCCTGCTCATCGGCGCTGTGACGATTGGACTCGCGCTGCCGCAATCCTGGACCGCCTACCCGCTCGGTCTGATCAGCTTCTTCCTGGGCGTTTCGATCAGCTTCGTGGTGCGGTTCCTGATGAATCTGATCGCTTTCTGGACCCTCGATGTGCGCGGCTTCATCGGGCTCTACGTCGTCTTGGTCGGTCCGCTCTGCGGGCTGTTCGTTCCTGTCCACCTGTTTCCGGAATGGCTGCGGATCATCGCGTACGCCACGCCGTTTCCATCGATGCTGCAGACGCCTATCGACGTGCTTTCTGGCTGGGCGCTGGACCTTGCGGCCGTGGCGTTGGTCTGCAGCCAGCTTGCCTGGCTCGCGGTGCTCGTCGGCGTCGCTCGCCTGATGCAATGGCGGGCCGGACTTCGGCTGGTGGTGCAAGGTGGCTGAACCGCCGCGCGATTCGGCCGTTCATGTGTACCGGACCGTCATCGGCTCGCGGATCCGCAGCCAGCTGGCCTACCGCACCAGTTTCTGGCTCAACGTCGTCACCTCGGTGGCCGTCGGCGTCGTCGAGTTCATCGAGCTCTACGTGATCTTGGCCAATGTTCCGGTCTTCGGCGGGCTGAACCTGCCGCAGGCTGCTCTGGTCTTCGCCCTTGCCAACGCAGGGTTTGCGCTCGCGGATCTTGTCTTTGGCCAGCTGGACACGATGCCGACGTACCTACGCCTGGGTCGCCTGGAGGTGATGCTCGTCCGACCGATGCCGCTCATGGTGCAGCTGATCACGTCGGACTTCCAGCTGCGCCGGCTAGGCAGGGTCGCGATCAGTGTGGTGATCATCATTGTCGTGCTGCCTGCTCTGCATTTGGACTACACGCTGGCAACGATCTACCTGCTAGTGATCACGCCATTCGTCGGCGCCGCCATCTATGCAGCGTTCTTCGCGACCGCAGGTGGCCTGCAGTTCTTCCTGATCGATGGTGCGGAGTTCACGTCGTCCTTTGTTTACGGAGGCAGCTACGCAGGCCAGCTGCCCGGCAGCGTCTTGATCACACCGATTCGGGTGCTCTTTACATTTGTCTTTCCGGCCACCGTCACCGCGTACCTGCCGGCGCTGTTGATCATGGGGCTAGAGGGGCCGGAGTTCCTGCCGGCCTGGCTCGGCTGGTTCGCTCCACTGTTCGCGGCTTGGGCGTGGCTGCTGGCCTGGCTCGCGTGGCGCACCGGTATCCGCCGGTTCACCGGGGCAGGTGGCTGATGTGACTAGCGAACCGATCATTGCGCTCGAGAACCTGCACCGATCCTTCACCGTGCGGCAGAAGATCGGGCGGGTGCGCCGGCAGACCAGGGTCGTGCACGCCGTCGACGGAATCACCGCGTCGATCCTGGCCGGGGAAGCGGTCGGCTACATCGGGGCCAACGGCGCCGGCAAGTCCACCACGATCAAGATGCTGACCGGAATCCTCGTCCCGACCAGTCGGGCGAGTACGTACCTGCGACTACGACCCGGTCCCGCAGCGGCGCTTGCTCGCTCGGGAGATCGGGGTGGTCTTCGGACAGCGCAGCCAACTGTGGTGGGACCTGCCACTGCGCGACTCCTTCCGCATCCTGGGCGCGATCCATCGAATGCCGACCATGGAGGCCGCGGCCAGAATCGAGGAGCTGGTGGAGCGCCTGGGCCTTGCCCACTTGCTGGACGTCCCGGTACGCCAGCTTTCCCTCGGCGAACGGATGCGTGGCGAGGTGGCCGCGGCCCTGATTCATCGCCCGCGGCTGCTTGTCCTCGATGAGCCAACCATCGGACTGGACATGATCAGCAAGGAGCGGCTGCGTCACTTTCTCCTTGCCGAGCGCAAAGAGTTCGGCACCACGCTGTTACTGACCACGCACGACATGGGCGACATCGAGCGGCTCTGCGAGCGAGTGCTCGTGGTCGACCACGGCCGCCTGGTCTTCGACGGGACGTTGTCGAGCCTGGCTGCGCGGGTGGCGCTGCAACGCGTGCTCGTCGTCGACCTGCCCGAGCCGGGTCCCGACCTCCACGTGGCGGCCGCAACCCATATCGGCAGCGAGCTCGACGGCCAGCGACAACGCCTTGCGTTCAGCCCGCAGCAGACAACCGCCGCCCGAGTCCTGGCGGAGGTAACTGCGATGACCGAGGTCATCGACCTGACGCTGGAAGAGCCGGCGATTGAGGACATCGTGCGCACCTTGTACGGCGCGCCGTGAGTCGGGGGAGGCGGACACATCACAAGGCCCCTCAGTCGGAGCGACTGAGGGGCCTTGTGGCGAGGGGGATCAGGCGACGGTTGCGGTCTCGTCCGGCATGAGCAGCCACGCGGCGAGATAAATCAAGATCTGCGGTCCGGGAAGGAAAAGGCTCGCAACAAAGGCGATGCGCACGATGGCGGGATCGATGTTGAAGTGGCGGGCGATTCCTGAGCACACGCCCGCGATCATCCGGTCGTCACGAGGGCGGTAGAGCGTCATGTCGAGTTGTCCTTCCTGGACGTCGAAGAGATTGGAGATATCTCCACTCTGAGGCATCAATTCGCCTAAACTGCTCGATTGCTGGCTCGATCGGGGTCGGCGTCAGGGCCCAAAACGTAACTTCCCTGAGGGAGCTGACTGCGCTGCAATCAAACCTTGACCTAAGACACACTGCTGCCGTCGCCCGGCACGAGATGGTGACTGAGAGACTTTCCCGGTGGATCGGCCCCGGCGCGCGCTAGCGGAAGAGCCCGACGACGTCGAGTCGTACGTAGCACGACGATCGCGCGGGTTCACTCCGGCTGATGATGGCAACCACTTGGCAACGCGCGCAGTGCGTGCCGCTCGAGCTCTCGAGCCACCTGTTATCACTCACCCGAGTCCAGAATCTGATCAGCTGGGATTCTCCGATCCGTCCGCCGCGGCCGCGGCGAGCCCGGCTCCCGGAAACCCCCTCCGGACCCCCCGCCCGGACCGCCCAGACGAAGGAGACCGCGGCCGCGACCGAGGCAGGGATCGGCAGGCGCGCCATGGATCCTTTGCCCAGCCGATACGCCGAGCCTGCTGTACGGCTCGAGTCGGCCGCGCACGCGGCGCCGACAGCATCCGTGACAAGCCCGCGGCCGCGACGCAGCGCGCCCTTGCCGAGTTTTGAGCCGGTAATTGAGCGTGCACCGGCCAATGGCTATGGGACCTCGTACGACAATCCGAGTCCGGCACGGCCGCAGCCGCCCCAGCCACCCGCACCAGTCGCGCCGCCGCGCGTATCGATGCCATCACCCGTGCCGACGGCTCCGCCAGCGTCGCCGCGGCCTACGCCGTCCGCAGCGAACGTACCTCCGCCGCCCATGTCTCGAGCAGCGACTCAGGCGAATGTGTCCCCGCCCGCTGCGTCAAGCGGCGAGCGTGACTCCGCCCGTGTCCCCGGTCACTCCGCCATCATCATTCGTACCAACGCCTGCTCGCGCGTCATCGCGGGTCCCGACGCCACCGCCGACATCGCAGCCGGCACCCGTACCAGTGACGACGCCAACGGCTTATGTGCCCCTACGGCCAGCGCCTCCGCAATCGGACCGCGCCGCAGACCGAGCTTCGCGCGTCGCTCAGCCGAGCGCCCGTCCAGCGCCGCCGCAACCGCAGCCCGACCGCCGCCCGCCGCGACGCCGCAACGGCCGCCGTACGCCGTGGCACGCCCTCACGTTGGGTCGTTGATCATGAAGTGCCGCCGATCATCATCGACAGGCTGATCAAGAGCTACAACGGCGTCCTTGCCGTACACAACCTGAGCTTCGTCGTCGAGCCTGGACGCGTGACCGGCTTCCTGGGTCCCAATGGCGCCGGGAAGACGACCACCATGCGGATCCTGGTCGGCCTGGCCACGCCGACGACGGGTACGGCAACCTTTGGCGAACTTGCCTACGCCGACCTGTCGCATCCGCAACAAACTGTCGGATGCGTGCTGGACGCGAGCTTCCACCCGGCGAGGACTGGGCGCAATCACCTTCGCGTGCTCGCACCCACGGCCGGTGCCAGTGATCGCCGGGTCGACAAGCTGCTCGGACAGGTTGGCCTGGGCAAGGTCGCCCGCCAGCCGGTCGGGGAATACTCCACCGGCATGCGGCAGCGCTTGGCGCTGGCTGCCGCGATGCTTGGAAATCCCGATTATCTGATCTTGGATGAGCCGGCGAACGGCCTGGACCCCGAAGGCATGCGGTGGCTTCGCGGCTTCCTGCGCGAATTCGCGGCGACCGGTCGAGCGGTCTTGATCTCCTCACATCAGCTGAACGAGATCGAGGCCACCGCGGATGACATCGTCGTGATCAACAAGGGCCGGCTGCTGGCGCAGCTGCCGATGTCCGAACTGAACCTCGGCGACGGCACCACCCGTGCCCGCGTCACCGACATGAGGGCGGCTGTACATGCTTTAGAGGCCATCGGTGCCGATATACAAACCGCCGCCGACGAGCGTGGCGCGTACCTGCGCATTCAAAGCGCCGATGTGAGTCGCATCGGCGCAGTCCTCTTCAACTCCGGCATTGTGGTCGATGAACTGATCACCGAAAGGCGCGATCTCGAGCAGGAGTTTTTCTCCATGCTCGAGGGTTCCAGATGAGTGGTGCGCTGCGCGCGGAACTACGCAGGATCAGTACCACCAAGCTGTGGTGGATCACGCTGATCTGCATTTTCGTGCTCAGCGCCGGTTATGCGGCGCTGCCGGCTTCCGTCGCGCTACTGCAGAGCAGGGCAGGACTTGCGAGTTCGCCCTTTGCCGATCCTGGCATCATTCGCAGCGTCTACAACGGCGGAAACGTACTGTCCCGGATCCTCGCCATGGTGGTTGGCATCGTCGCGATCGGCAGCGAATACCGATACGGCACGGTTGCTTCGAGTTATTTAGCCACTCCACGCCGCGTCCGCATGTTTCTCGGCAAAGCCGGAGCGCTGTTGATCTTTGGCGTGATCTACGGAATCACGAGCGTGGCCGCGGGGATAGCGGTGGCGGTTCCTTTTGTGTCGGCAAGCAACGGTTCGCTGCTGCTTGATCAGCCTGAAATCTGGCGCTCGATCATTCTGGGAGTGTGCTCGATCGCACTCTGGACGATGATCGGGATGGGCATCGGGATTTTGATCAAGAGCATGTCGGTCGCCCTCGTGGTTGGTGTCCTGCTCGGTTTCCTGGTGGAGCCGATCATTTCGGTGGTGTTCTTCCTGAACAGGTGGGATCAGCTCCTCAATCTGATGCCGAGTGGAGCGACCAACGCGATGCTCGAGATCACCTCGCCAGTACTGTTCGCCGCGCCCCATCCGACGCCCTGGTGGCTCGCCGGCATGATTCTTGCGACGTGGTGCCTGCTGCCCGCGATTGCTGGAATGCTGTCTGCCGTACGACGGGATGTTGCTTAGTCGACCTAAGCCCACTTCGCATTGACTGTGCCCAGCTCGGGTTAGACTCCGCGGCATGGCTCGAGTGGTTGTCGACGTTATGCCGAAGCCGGAGATCCTGGACCCGCAGGGTAAGGCTGTCACCGGGGCGCTGGCCCGGCTGGGCTTCTCCGGCATGTCCGTACGCCAAGGAAAGCGCTTCGAGCTCGAGCTCGACGGCGAGGTTACCGAGGAACGGCTGGCCGAGGTGCGGCGAGCCGCCGACACGTTGCTGGCCAACACGGTCATCGAGACGTTCGACGTACGAGTCGAGGAAGCTCCGGCGACCGCAGCAGACGACGGGGCCGGACGGGCCGGCGAAGCCGAGGCCGAGCGGGCCGAGGAAACCCAGGCCGCCGCAGACGACAAAGTCAAAGCCAGCGACGAAGCCGAGATCTCTGACGAGGCACAGCCCGTCGACGAGGCCGAGATCACCAGATGAGGCCAAGCCCGTAGACGAGGCTGAGGCCATCGACGAGGTGAAACCGGTCGACAAGGCGGAGCCCAGCGACAGGCCCGAGGACTCCGACGAAGTCGTGACTACCGACGGGGCCAAGCAGACCGAGGCAGGGCCGAAGGAGGCTGGGTCGACGGAGGCTGGGCCCGCTGACCAGGCGGAAGCCGCCGACGAGGCCCAGCCCGCTGGAGATGAAGCCAAGTCTCCCGACAAGGCCGAGCGGGACGGTGATGCCAAGCCGGCGGGCGAGGCCAAGCCCGCCGGTGATGCCGAGCTGGCCAAACAGGCGGGCTGATGGGGCCAAAGGTCGGCGTTGTCACCTTTCCTGGTTCGCTCGACGATCAGGACGCATTGCGGGCTATCCGGCAGTGCGGTGGCGAGCCAGTGTCGCTGTGGCACGGAAACGACACCCTTGACGGCGTACAGGCCGTGATCTTGCCGGGCGGGTTCTCCTACGGCGATTACCTGCGCTGTGGCGCGATTTCCCGGTTCGCGCCGGTGATGGGCGAGGTGATCGAGGCTGCCGAGGCGGGGATGCCGGTGCTCGGCATCTGCAACGGCTTCCAGATCCTTTGCGAGGCACACCTGCTCCCAGGTGCGCTGATCCGCAATGACGTGCGCGTCTTCGTCTGCAAAGACCAAGATCTTCGGGTCGAGTCGGTCGATACCACGTGGACATCCGGCTTCACCGCGGGCCAGGTCATCAAGCTCGTACTGAAGAATGGTGAGGGCGGCTACGTTGCCGACGAGGAGACGCTGCGCCGCTTGGAGGGCGAGGGCCAGGTGATCTTCCGCTACGTCAACGGCAACCCAAACGGCTCCTTCCATGACATCGCCGGTATCTGCAATGCGCGCGGGAATGTGGTCGGCCTGATGCCACACCCCGAGCACAACGTCGACACGCTGACGGGGCCCACGAGAGACGGTCGTCCATTTTTCAGTAGCGTGTTCAGCTTCCTCGCTGCCAAGGTCTAGTGCCACAGAGAGTTACGTCGGGACCGCACGCATCCGGCGTCCGACATTCTCCACGGCGTCACCCCGTGGGCGGCCGAGTGCCGGACGAGCCGAAGAAGTCCGATCGCTCTTCGAGGCAGGCGATGGATATTCCTCCTGCTTGCGTTAGGTGTGATATTCGTCGGGCTCCGGGGCATACACGCGTTGGCGGACCAGCCGGAGGAGTCGGCGATCTTCACGGATCGAGTGGTGGTCGTTGGCGTGACCGGACGGCCCGAACTGACGGCTACGGACCGTGCGGTGCTCGGCTCTCATCTCGGTGATGCGCAGGCCGGCGCGATGTCCATCCGCCCGCGCTATGTCGGGGACTGCGCTGCGGCCGGATGGACGACGCTGGGCGCCGGTCGGAGGGCGGCGGTTGGCGGTCTCTGCGCTCCGGAGGTCCAGGACGGGAAGGTGACCGACTGGCCCGCGCGACAAGCGGCAGCGGCCGCGCGTCGTGGTGACGCGCAATTGGGCACTCTGGCGGGTTCGGTCAAGGGATGTGTTGCCGCCGTCGGTCCGGGTGCGGCGCTCGCGGCGGCGAAGCCGGACGGTACTGTCACCGGCTATCAGTCGCCGGAGGAATTCGTTGCGGCTGGGATGAAGACAAACTGCCCGATCACGATCGTGGACGCGGGGTCACTTTCCGACCAGATCATCACCCAGCTTGCGAACCGGAAAGACATCACCTTGATAGTGACCGGTGTCGGGCCGAATCCCGGCTCCGACGACCCCAGCCTGCAAGTCGTCTACCGGCTTGGGACGACGCTGCCTGGCTGGCTGACCTCGGCAAGCACCCGGCGCGACGGGATCGTGACGCTGAGTGACCTGACCCGTACCTTGATCGAGTTCGGCGGTCCGACATCATCGGTTGCTGTTGACGGTTCGCCGCTCACGGTTTACGACGCGAATCTCACTGTCGACGGAATCGACGCCAAAATCTCTGCGATCGCGGCGCTCTCCGACGCGGCGCCGATTGGCTACCTGGCCCTTGGCCTGGCCGGTGCCGTGATGGGCGTGATCATGGTGATCTGGGTGGTGCGGGGCAAGTTCGAGGTGCCCAAACTGATCTTGACTCTTGGTGGAGTACTCGCGGCGGCCATGATGCTCACCGGCGCCGTGCCCTGGCAGTACAGCGACCATCCGGGCCTGTTCCTCAGCATCGTCGTGGCCTTGTGGCTGACCATCTTGACGCCGTTGGCACTGCTGATCGGCCGACTCGCCGGCGTACCCAATATCATCGCGGCGGCTGGAATCACCGTTGCTGCGTTCACGGTCGACGCTGCACTTGGCGCGATCATGCAGCCGGGCTCGATGCTCAACTCACGCCCAATCTATGGCCTGCGCTGGTACGGATTCGGAAATGTGACCTTCGCCGCGTACGCCAGCGCCGGGCTCCTTCTCGCGGGCTACCTCGGCCATCGTTGCCTTGCTGCCGGCCGGCGCGGGGCCGCCGTCGCGGCGGCCGGTGCGATCGGCTTTGGCATGGTGATCTGTGAAGGCTGGCCCTCGATGGGCAGTGACTTCGGTGGCGTCGTCGCCCTCACGCCGGCAGTGCTATGGCTCGTGCTCGCCCTGTCCGGAGTCAGGATGACGTGGCCGAAGGTGCTGGGGATCGGCGGGTCGGCGGTGCTGGCGGTTGCTGTGCTCTCCGTTCTTGACTGGCGCCGCGGACCGGATCGGCGTACTCACTTGGGCAATTTCGTGCAGCGAATCCTCGATGGCGACGCGTGGGACGTCGTCAGTCGCAAAGCGGTCGCCTCCGCCGAGACAATTGTGTCCATCGTCGGCATTGGGTCGCTGCTGATCGGTGTCGTGTTGTGGATAGTCATCTTCGCCTACGTGGTGCCACGAATTTCGCCGGACTTCAGTACGCTGCGTAACACCCTCATCGCCGTGCTCATGGTCGCCATCTTGGGCACCGTGCTGAACGATGGTGGGATCTTTGTCTGGCTCACGGCGACGGCGCAGATCACGGTGGCGATGGGCTGGTACTTCTTCGACTGGGCCGAACGCAACGATTGGACTCCCAGCACTGCGCTGGCCGCGCACCGGTAGCGTTGCGGCCGTGGCAGACACCGTCAGCGACGCGATTCAAACCCCGGACCAGGGACAGCCGTGGGCTGAGCTGGGGCTCAAGGACAGCGAATACGCCCGGATCAAGGAGGTCCTTGGCCGCCGTCCAACCTCGTCGGAGCTTGCCATGTATTCCGTCATGTGGTCCGAGCACTGCTCTTACAAGTCGTCCAAGGTGCACCTGTGGAAGTTCGCCGAGCTGCCGCCCGAGACTCCCGTTGGCAAGTTGCTCGCGGGCATCGGGGAGAACGCCGGTGTGGTCGACATCGGGCACGGATACGCCGTCACGTTCAAGATCGAGTCGCACAACCATCCCAGCTATGTCGAGCCCTACCAGGGCGCTGCTACGGGCATCGGTGGCATCGTCCGCGACATCTTGGCCATGGGTGCCCGTCCAATCGGGGTCATGGATTCATTGCGCTTCGGACCGCTGGATGAGCCGGACACGGCACGGGTGCTGCCCGGTGTGGTCGCGGGGATCGGCGGATACGGCAACTGTCTCGGCCTGCCCAACATCGGCGGTGAGGTCGTCTTCGATCGGACCTATCTCGGCAATCCACTGGTCAACGCTCTGTGTGTCGGGGTGCTGCGTCACGAAGACTTGCATCTGGCCAAGGCCACGGGTACGGGCAACAAGGTGATCTTGTACGGCGCAGCCACGGGTGGTGACGGGATCGGCGGAGTCAGCGTGCTTGCGTCGGAAACGTTCGATGACACCTCAGAGATGAGCGCTGATGGTGCCGAAGCGCGCTCTTCGACCAACTCAGGGCGCAAGCCTGCGACCAAGCGGCCCAGCGTTCAGGTCGGCGATCCCTTCATGGAGAAGCTGCTCATCGAGTGCACCCTGGAGATCTTCGCCGCCGGGTTGATCACCGGCATTCAAGATCTGGGTGGCGCCGGATTGTCGTGTGCGACCTCGGAGCTGGCCAGTGCCGGTGACGGCGGCATGCATATCGATCTTGATCTGGTCCCCCTTCGAGATCCGACGCTGAGCCCAGAAGAGATCTTGATGAGCGAGTCACAGGAACGCATGATGGCGATCGTCGAGCCTGACAACGTCGACGCTTTCATGGCGATCTGTGGTAAGTGGGACGTGCTGGCAACCGTGATCGGCGAAGTGACCGCGGGTAAGCGCCTGGTGATCGACTGGCACGGTGAGACTGTGGTGGACGTACCGCCGCGTACGGTCGCTCACGGGGGACCTGTTTACGAGCGTCCATTCGAGCGGCCGGACTGGCAAGATCACGTCCAGGCCGACGGAGTCGATCACCTTCCGCGACCCGCCAGCGGAGACGAGCTCGCTGACACGTTGCTCCGCATGGTCGCCGCACCCAATCTCTGCGACAAGTCGTGGGTCACGGACCAGTACGACCGCTACGTCCGCGGCAATTCCGTACTTGCACAACCTGACGATGCCGGCATGCTGCGTATCGACGAGGACTCTGGCCTCGGCGTCGCGCTGGCCACCGACTGCAATTCCCGGTATGCCCTGCTCGATCCCTACGCGGGCGCCCAACTGGCTTTGGCAGAGGCGTATCGCAACGTTGCAACCGCCGGAGCCGTGCCGCTGGCGATCACCGACTGTCTCAACTTCGGCTCCCCGGAAGACCCGGCGATCATGTGGCAGTTCAGCGAGGCAGTGCGCGGACTCGTGGATGGCTGTCGCGTGCTCGGAACGCCGGTAACCGGCGGGAACGTCAGCTTCTACAACCAGACCGGCAGTACGCCGATCTTGCCAACGCCGGTGGTCGGTGTCCTCGGCGTCATGGACGATGTGACGCGTCGCACACCGAGTGGCTTCCGAGAAGCTGGGCATGCGATCTATCTGCTCGGCGAAGCCCGTGATGAGTTGGGCGGTTCGGCTTGGGCTGACGTCATACATGATCATCTTGGCGGCCACCCGCCCGCAGTTGATCTTGATCAGGAGAAGGCGCTCGCCGAGGTCCTCATTCGAGCGAGCCGTCGCGCGTTGCTCGCCAGCGCTCACGACCTTGCCGAGGGCGGCCTGGCGCAGGCGGTGGTGGAATCAGCCCTTCGGCATGGGCTCGGCGCACGCATCGAGCTGCCGTCCGACGCTGATCCATTTGTTTGGCTGTTCACCGAGAGCGCTGGTCGCGCACTGGTCTCGGTGAAGGACGGCGGCGATGACGATCTGGCTGCTCTGTGCCACTCGAATGGAGTCTCGTTGACAAAGCTGGGTGAGGTCACGCCCGACGAGAACGCAGCGATTGAGGTTGTCGGCCAGTTCACGATGCCGCTCGCGCGTATCCGCGAGGCGTGGCACGGCAGCATTCCCGTCGTCATGGCTGCGCACTAGGCCGCGAAAGCAATTGGTCAGATGTCTCTCCGCGATCAAGTTCACGCTCACCTTCCTGGTGTCCTCGCCGATCTGAAGGATCTGGTTGCCATCGAGTCGGTGAGCGCCGACCCGTCGCGGGCGGCGGAGGTGGAGCGCAGCGCCCAGCGCGTCGAGCAACTGCTCGTAGACACCGGTTGCCCAGACGTTCGGGTGATCCGCGCGAATGGTGGGGCGCCGGCTGTCGTAGGCCGGTTTCCGGCACCCGAGGGCATGCCGACCGTATGCCTCTACGCCCATCATGACGTCCAGCCCGAAGGGGATAGCGCTGACTGGCGCACGCCGCCGTTCGTGGCAACCGAGGTCGACGGGCGGCTCTACGGCCGCGGAGTTAGCGACGACAAGGGGGGTTTTGCGGTTCATCTGGCCGCCCTGCGGGCGTTCGCCGGTCGTCCGCCCGTGGGTGTCACCGTGATCGTCGAGGGGGACGAAGAAATTGGGTCTCCGACTCTGGCGCAGCTCATCGAGCAACACCATGCCGAGCTCGCAGCCGACGTCTTCGTCATTGCCGACTCCACCAATTGGGCAGTCGAACAACCCGCATTCACGACCTCGCTTCGTGGACTCGCGGGCTGCACGGTCGAGCTCCGTACTCTGGACCACGGCTTGCATTCGGGGGTCTATGGCGGGGCCTTGCCGGATGCGCTGACCGCGCTCTGCCGGCTCCTCGCAACGCTGCATGACGACCAGGGAAATGTGGCGATCGACGGACTGGCGACTGCGCCTGCTCCGGCACTGGAGTATCCGCCGGCGCGGCTACGGACCGAATCCGGGATCCTGGACGGCGTCGATTGGATCGGCAGCGGATCGCTCGCTGAGCGGATGTGGTGCAAACCGGCCGTCTCGGTGATCGCCCTCGACGCCACGTCGGTCGACAAGGCCTCCAACACCTTGATCCCGGCGGCCCGGGCCAAGATCAGCGCCCGGCTTGCGCCGGGCGATGATGCCAGCGCGGCGTTGGCCGCACTGATCAGGCATCTTCATGATCATGCGCCGTGGGGCGCTCAGGTGACGGTGTCGGCCACCGAAACGGGCGAGCCGTCGACGATCGATTTCACCGGCCCGTACGCTGAGGCGGCGCATACTGCGTTCGCTCAAGCCTGGGGTGTCGAGCCAGTGTTTATCGGACAAGGCGGAACAATCCCGATGGTTGCCGACTTCGGCAAGGCGTTCCCGAATGCGACGATCTTGGTCACTGGCGTCGCCGATCCGGACTCGCGTGCCCACGGCACCAACGAGTCACTCCATCTGGGCGACTTCGCCGCCGCCTGCGTGGCCGAGACGATCATGCTGGACGCGTTCGCTCGCGTCGGCCCGCGTGGTTGATCAGATTTTCTGCTGGCGCAGCCATCTGAGGCTGTCGATCGTGGTCGTGGTCGGAATGTATTCGAGGGAGACATAGCCGGCGTAGCCGTTGGCCTGAATCGTGTTGAGATAGCGATCGAGGTCAAGAGTGCCGGTGCCCGGCTCACCGCGTCCGGGGTGGTCGGCCAGCTGTACATGAGCGATCCGGTTTGGGTACGCGGCGAGCGCGGCGTCAATGTCGTCGCCGTTATTGGCGAGATGAAACAAGTCACAGAGGAAGCCCACGTTCGGCGCGTCGAGGCGGTCGAGGACCGCAACGACGTCGCCGGCCGTTCGTAGCGGATACGGTTTGGGACCGCTGACCGGTTCGACCAAGACCTTTGCGTCGATCGCCGCGGCAGCCTTCGCGGCGAGGGTCAGATTCTCCGTGGCAAGATCATCTTGCTGCTCCGGCGCTGCGTCTCCCACCCGATTGCCGTACAGCGCATTGAAGCCGGGCACGCTGAGCGCCTCACCAATGCCCACGGTGACATCAATGTTGTCGCGGAACTCCGAGGATCGCGCAGGAATGGATAGCACTCCGCAGTCAGCGCCTGCAAGATCGCCGGCAAAGAAGTTCAGCCCGATCAGCTGGACACCGGCGTCGCGTACGGCGGCGATGAATGTGTCGATGTCGGCATCCGGTGGCACTGGATCGGCAGGCCACGGCCACCAGAACTCGATTGCATCGAATCCCGCCGCCCGAGCCGCCGCCGGCCGCTGCAGCAGCTCCACCTCTGTGAAAAGCAGCGAACAGTTGGCGGCGTATGGCAGGAGGTGGCCCATGTGCTCATTAAATCCGGTTGTTCATCTTGTTGGCGCCGCGTGGCAGATGGGAGCATCAAGGCGTGGCAGTACACACTGATCTTCCTCAGACCATCGCCTACCCGGCGCCAGGAGTACGTCCCCGCCGAGGAATGGAAACCATCCAGCCCCATGTCATTGTGCTGTTCGGGGCCACTGGTGACCTTTCGCGCCGCAAACTGCTTCCCGGCTTGGCCCACCTCGCCCTGTCGGCGCTCGCGCCCGACATCCAAGTGATCGGGACGTCGCTGGAGGATTTGACCGAGGACGAGTTCCGCAACTTCGCCAAAGAGGCGGTGAAGGAATTCAGCCACCATCAGCTGACGGATGAGCACTGGAACTCCTTCGCCGAGCGGCTCACCTACATACCGCAGTCGGCTGGGCCAAAGGGCCTGAGCAAGATGGTTCGGATTGCTGAGGAGAAGCTCGGCGGGGTCGTCGGGCGCTTGCACTACATGAGCGTGCCCCCCGCAGCTGCGCCGAAGGTCATCAACACCCTCCGCGAGGCGAACCTCGTGGAACGCTCCCGGGTGGTCATGGAGAAGCCGTTCGGTACTGATCTGCAGAGTGCCATCACCTTGAATGATCAGGTGCATGAGACGTTCCGCGAGCGGCAGGTCTTCCGGATCGACCACTTTCTGGGCAAGGAAGCGGCGCTGAACATCCTTGCGTTCCGCTTCGCCAACGGGTTGTTCGAGCCGATCTGGAACCGGAACTTCATCGACCACGTCCAGATCGACATCCCCGAGACGTTGGGTCTGGACAAGCGCGCGAGCTTCTACGAGGTGACCGGCGCCTATAAGGACATGGTCGTCACGCACCTCTTCCAGGTGCTTGCATTTGTGGCGATGGAACCGCCGACTGCACTAGAACCACGGGCAATTAGTGAGGAAAAGAATAAAGTCTTTCGCTCCATGTTGCCGCTCGATCCGCGTGATGTTGTACGCGGTCAGTACAGCGGCTATCGGGAGGAAGAAGGGGTCGCTCGAGATTCCGACACGGAAACTTTCATTGCTTTGAAATGCGGTATCGACAACTGGCGTTGGGCCGGGGTACCTTTCTACTGCCGGACCGGCAAGCGGATGGCCGAGGGCCTGCGGATCATCTCGATTGCCTTCAAAGAGGCACCGAAGAGTATGTTCCCCGCAGGATCGGGGGTCGGCTCGTCCGGTCCGGACCATCTTACTTTTGATCTTGCTGACGAGGCCAAAGTCTCCCTCTCGTTCTACGGCAAGCGACCCGGACCAGGCATGAAGCTCGACAAGTTGAGCATGCAGTTCTCAACCCAGGAGACGGATCGGGTTGGCGAGATCCTCGAGGCGTACGAGCGGTTGATCTTGGATGCCATGCGCGATGACCACACGCTTTTCACCACTGCCGAAGGCATCGAAAGCCTGTGGGAGCGCTCCGAGCCATTGCTGCAGGATCCCCCTCCGGTGCGGCCGTACGGGCCAGGCTCGTGGGGGCCGAACTCCATCCATCAGCTCGTCGCGCCGCATGCGTGGCGGCTGCCGTTCGAACGAGCCTGGCGCGCGGCAAGGAAGTAGCGCTGGTCCGCTTCGAGTGAGTCATTGAGGACCTCGATCTTGCCCCGGGCTGAGCGGTGCTAGTCGCACGTTTCCCATGTTCGAGAGGATGTGGGAGTTGCGGGACAACCTCAGCGCCTATGACGCGGCGTACGTGGCTCTGGCTGAAGCCTTGGACTGCACGCTACTTACTGGCGACGCGCGGATCAGTTAGGCCCCCGGGCTTGCGATGCCCTGTGACTGTGGTAGCCGGCTGATTCGAATCTTTGGCACCTTTAAATGTTTGTGGAATAGCAGATGTCAAGGGATAAAATGCCCGGGCTTTGGATTATTTCTCATAAGTCGTGCGGCCGTATTGGATAACAAACGGTTGCGTTCCCAAAGGTGCATCGATCAGCGAAATGTCGCCGGCCGGAAATCGACAGCGTTGTGGCTTCGACGGGCTGAGCCAGCATCTTCGAAACGCTCTAGCGCCGGTAATCCCAAGGGGACGGACGACGTTCCCGCGGAAGGTTTGCGACGCCAGCCCGCGGCTGTTCGGCGGACTTCGACTGACTCAGCCCGCGGGTCGGCCTGTGCTAGCGCTGCTTCTGCCGCTGTCCTGTGTTACCAGCATCGGCTGCCAGCGCCCGCGCTTCGTCTTCGCTCAATCGGCCGTCCGCAATCGCCACGTGAAACGGCGGCGGAGCGCTGCGCCCGGAGCAATGAGCACAGGTCGGTCCCAGGCGAGGGCGGAGCCCATCCGGGGTAACTCACGCACCCGAACGAACCAGGGCTCCCCAGCCTCGGCCGCGCCTGGCGCCGCGATGATGATCGTGGCCGGACCACTGACGCCCGGGCCCGCCTCGAAGTCGGCCGACCAGGCCACCCACGGCGCCACGCTGCCGTGGACCTCGTCCTCGCCCCGAGCCTGAGCGGTGAACACCTCCACGTTGTCGCAGGCGGGAAACCGCCAGAAGAAGCCGCCATAGCCACCGCCGATGCGACCCTTGCTGCCAGGCGAGTTGAGCGTTGCGCCGGCATCGGCGCGGAGAGTGGTGTCGAAGCTGAGCCGCCAGGCCTGCTCATTGATGGCTGCCCAGCTGATCAACCGATGCTCGCGAAGCTGGACCGATCCGTCGTGGCCGATCCACTGCAGCTCTTGAGCCAAGGCGTCGTCATCTGAGCTCCGGCGGCTCACCGGTGATCACGCCATGATTGTCGAGCAGCACATAGCCCTGCCCGTGGACATAAGTCCCACCGCCCCAGAAGTGGGTGCCGTTCACATCCGGTATTGCCATGCCGACTCCGCTGTGCCAGTCGTGGTCGGCGGGATGGTTCGCGGTCACGACTACCCCGGTCAGCGTACGCACGGGGTGCAGAACCGGACGCGGACTCGAGGTCGGAATGGTGCCTTGCCCGTCGCGATAGAGCGCGACCTCAGCCCCGGCAATGTGGGCTCGAGCGAGTATCTGGTCCTTCTTGGGGTGGGCCCAGGGCACGCCGAGCTCGACGAATGTCTGCCCGCTCAATGCGGCCTTGCCAGAGCCAGTGCTCGACATCGTCGACGATCGCGCGCCGATCCTCACCTTCGCCTTCCCATTGAATGGCGCGGGGGTCGATCCGGACCGGCTCATCGGCGGCCGCGACCGCGTCCAGTACCCGCATGAATGCTCCGGTACTGGCCAGCGGCACGAGTAGCGGCGTTCCATCTTGGCGGTGGGCCAACAGGTTCTCGAGCAGGTCCACCCGCGCCGTGATCTCGGTACGGCTCGGTCCTCTGTTTCGACATCGACGCGATCAGTGGTGTAGGCGAAGGTGGCACGACCACGAGAGCCCTCGATATGCACTTGCGGCTCGCGCTGGTCGGGTGCACACAAGGTGAGAGCGCAGGTCACCCGGAGGTGCTGGTTCGTACGAATACGGACCACTGAGGTGTCGTCGCTGTCGATGGCGTTGGCCCGGTAGAGATCGGTCTCAACAACTTCGACGTCCTCAAGCCGGCGGCAGCCAACGATCGCCAGCGCGGTAGCCACCGCGTGTGCCAGCGGGTTCGTGACCACCCCGTCGACAACGGGCTGGCCGTGCAGGCTGCGGTGTCCCGCCCAGGGCGAACGGCTCCAATAGCCGACAGTCCGCGACCACGCTCCGACGGCGCTTACCCTGACCAGGGAACCGATGTCGAAGGCGTCCTCTCTCAGCATCTCCAATGCGCGTGAGCCGAGGCTCTGGAACCCGACCTGAACCACGCGTCCGGTCTCCTGCTCGGTCGCGAGGAGGCGGGTGAAGTCGTCCATCGAGGCCACCGGCGGCTTCTCCAGATAGACGTCAGCGCCGGAGGTGAGGGCGATCTGGGCGAGTCGGAAGTGCGTCGCCGATGGGCGCGGCGATGACGACGACGTCCACTGGGCCGACTGCGGCGAGCGCATCCGTCAGGTCGGCGTACAGATCGACGCCGTAGATGGTCGGCGGATCCAGGACGACTCCCGGGATCGACGGCCGCGACGAGTTGCACAGCGCCCTGCTCTGTCAGCCGGGCGATCCGTTCGGCATGGACCTGTCCATACCCGCGAACTCCGACCAGGACCAGGCGTGCTGGGCCGCTGCTCGAGGTGGAGTGCATGCTCATCCATGATTTCTTGCAGAGGACTAGAAAACGCTTTCACAAAGGTACACGATGGATTCATCCGATGGCCAGTAGGCCCAGCTAGGCACTCGGAGCAGCAACTGAAGAGGATGGACCGACGTGGCAAGCTCACCCAACACTCGACCGCAAACCATCGCCGATGTTGCTCGCCGCGCAGGCGTCTCACTGGCCACGGTCTCACGGGTGATGAACGGCAACCCGTCGGTCGATCAGGCACTGGCCGAGAAGGTCCGTGCAGCGGCGGAGGAGCTCAACTACTCAGCCAGCCCGCTCGCCCGCAGTCTGGTGCTCGGCAAGACGAGCACCGTCGCCGTGGTTGTTCCCGACCTCGAAAACCCGACCTTCCACGGCGTGCTGCGAGGGCTGAGCCGCGCCGCGGCACGCGACGGCTATCACGTCTTGATCGCCGATTCCGCCGAGTCGGTTGCCGAAGAGCGGATCCTTGCCGTTGAGACCCGACGGCGCTGCGACGGCATCGTGCTGTGCGCGCCACGCATGCCCGAGAACGGATCTCCGACCGCTGCTCAGGAACTCAAGCCCGTCGTGTTGGTGAATCGCGACGCAGGATCGGAAGGCACGCCGGTGGTCGCCGCCGATTATCGGGCCGGGCTGGGGGAGTTGCTCGATCTGCTGTACGGCTACGGTCACCGGTCGCTGGTGTATCTCGCCGGCGCTCCGCAGAGCGCATCGAACGTTCAGCGGCTCGCGGCGGTGCGCGACTTTCTTCGATGATCATCCAGACGCGGCAATCCAGGTTCTTCCGTGCGGCGTCAACTTCGCCGACGGCTACGACGCCGCAGAGCGCGTTCTTGCCTCCGTCAGCGACCGGGGTACTCGCGTTCAACGATCTCGTGGCGATGGGCTTGATGAGTGCGCTCAGCGAACGAGGCGTCAGCGTGCCAGGACAGATCTCGGTGGTGGGATTCGACGACATCCCGTTTGCTCGCTATATGACGCCGCCCCTGACCACCGCGTCCGTTCCCGTCACTGAGCTCGGGGAGCAGGCCTGGCATCGGATGTCGGATCTACTGAACGAGCGCGCACCGGGTCCAGCGATCTTCTTCCGACCCCGAATCGAGCGCCGCGGCAGCACTGGGCCGGTGCGGCTCAGCGAGGCAGTCCGCTGACGACTGTGTCTGGACATCTCCGCAGCAGCCCGCCCGGCCGAACCCCATCGCCGGTTACGAGGACTGGCCGGCGGCCGTGCGATCGGCGGAGCCCTATGTCGGCGAAGACGCGGCCGGCACGGCATTGGGCCGCGTGCTCGGCCTGCGACGAGTGCCCGACCGTCCGACCGTGCACGACGAGGGCAGCCGGCGCTTGGATGGCGTCTTGATCCGTCGGCTGCGGTGGTCGGTCGGCTATGGGCCCGACACCACCGCCTGGCTGCTACGCCCAGCCGGCACTCGACGCAGCCTGCCCGGCGTTCTCGGCATGCACTGTCATGGCGGCGTCCGATCCGTCGGCGCGGAGCAGCTCGTCGACCTCGGCGCCGCCTCGAGCCCGCGTGCCGCTCTGGCTTCGCGACGACGTACTACTCCGGGCGGGCTCCGGCCAATGACTTGGCTCGTCAGGGCAACGTCGTCCTGGTGCATGACACGTTCTCGTGGGGCAGCCGTCGGTTCGATCTATCCCGCCCGACGCCTCGGCTCTCCGCATTGCTGGAGGCTCAGAACGCCCTCTGGCAGCAGCAGGGGGTCGCGCCAACCGAGGACGAGAGGTTTGATGTGGCGTCGGGGCTGCATGAGGACACGGTGGCCAAGGCCGCGGGCGCGTTGGGCCAGACGTTCGCCGGCGCGGTGTTGATGGACGATCTCGTGGCGCTTCGGGTGCTCGCCAGCGAGGGCGGAGTCGATCCAGCACACCTCGGAACGTTCGGTTTTTCGGGTGGAGGTGGCCGCAGCCTCCTGCTTGCGGCGCTGGATCACCAGATCGCCGCATGCGTGGTGTGCTGCATGATGGCCACGTTCGCGTCACTGGTGCCGGACGAGCTGGATACGCATTCCTGGCTGCTCCACGTACCCGGACTGTGGTCGCTGACTGACTGGCCCGACCTGACTGCCATGGGCCGGGCTCGATTCCTGGTCCAGTACCGGACCGATGACGAGCTCTTTCCGAGTGCGGGGATGGAGGCGGCTCATGATCATCTTGTCCGCCTGCATGCGGGCACAACGCGTTACCGCGGGTCCTTTACGCCAGGCGGCCACGCCTTTGACGCTGCCATGCAGGAGGAGGCCTGGGCTTTTCTGGCCGAAGCGTTGTAGCGGGACCACTGCATTCAGTTATCACCGCATTCAGTCGCGACCCCGCCGCCGTCCGATCTCGAGGATTTCGACCTCAGGAGTCCGTGGGACGTCGCCCGCAGCGAGATACCTGGTCGAACGCAAGTTGCCGGATTCGTCCCAGGAGTCGATGCCCGGGTAAGGAGCGAGGGCTGGGAAAAGTTGAGGAATGTGGCGAAGGTCCTCAACGAGCTGAAGGTAGGCGAGTCGATTAGCGCGCTGCCGCGTGGCGGACATCCACGTGTCGGTCGCCACGAGGTGCTCAACGCGACGCAGGTCGGCGGTGAGTCTGCGTCGCTTTTCCATCAGCCACAACTCTTCTTCTTCGGGGTCGTACTCGTTTCGTTCGATCCGAGCCTTCGCCCAGTCATTGATGCGTATGGCCAATGGTGCCAGGGCACGTCGGATCTTTGGCCAGGTAAGAAGTGGCAGAACCACATACAGCCCGAGTACGAGCAACCAAGTGCCCAGCGTTGGCATTTCCATTGCTGACATTCATACGACGATCACAGGCTGAGAACAAGAGTTGGTACCTGCAAGAGCCCGGATCGCACCGTGGCCATTGCCTTGTCGAGGTCCTGCATCCGAAACCTGCGCCCGTAGCGGGCCTCGCTTTCAGCCGCCAGCCGGGCAATGTGCTCGTCCGCGGCGAGGGCGTTCGCCGCGGTGTTGTACACGACGATCTCGATCGTGTTGCGCCCGCCGCGCAGCGCCTCGCTGATGTCGACGCGGTACGGCGGAGCCCAGGCCAGCCCGCAGTCGACGCCATTCACCCGCACTTGGGCGACCTCGCCTATTGGAGCGCGCACTCCCACCCGGTAGGAAGGCCCAACGAGGCCGTGCTCGGTCGCGTCGTCATCGTGAACCTCGCAGTCGCCGAAGTCGATCCATGCCCTGCCGTCGATGGCGCCGAGATCGATGCTGGTCACATACGTCGCCGCCCCCGAGTAGTGCTGCCGACCGGGCTCGTCCTCCCAGACGTGCGGCAGCTCGACTGGCTGCGCCGGCTGATCGCCGTACGCCACCTGCCAAGGACCGCTCAGCGGCAGAAGTCGCTCATTCGGCGGCGTCGGGGGATACCTGGTCGGCCCGCTCGTCGCTCAGGACGATCACGGTCGCCTCGTACGGGTGTAGTGCCAGCTCGATGCCCGCTGTCGCCGCTCCCGTCCGGAGCACTCGGCCCGACATCGCATCCCACTGCTCATAACTCGGTTTGCTCGTCCGCGGGACGATGCTGAAGGTACGAGCCGTCGGCCCCGTGTTGGCTACCAGATAAACCTCTACGTCGCCCCAGCGACGGTGCACAAAGCCGATGTCTGGCGCCGGCGGCGAGATCTCAAGATCGGGAGTCCCAGCCGCGGCTAGCGCATCGGACAGGTCCTTCAGTCTCTACGCTAACCGCACCAGGCACCCCGACTGTCGAGTCGATCTTGATCACCGAGCCGCCCGCTGCGATCACCTTGTCCATCCAGATCGCGGTGGTGTCCAAGATCATGGTCGTGGCTGGGATGATCACTACCCGATACCGGTCCGGCGGAATGATCACGACTGCTTGGTCGTCGATGAGGTCGTAGTCCAGCCCAGCCGTCCGAATCGTGGCCGGGATCGCGCTGGGAATCCGCCGGTTGGCCTCCCGCCAGGTGTCCAACGAGCCGCCTTGCGCACGGCCCATGGTCGCGAAGAGATCTTCATTGGGCACGTACAGTGCTACGTCGGCCACCGGTTCGCCCTGCTGCAGCAGCCAGCAGAGCCTGCTCAGATACCTGCTGAGCTCTGGCATCGCCGGCCACCACGGGTTGCGATCATCGAGCGCTCCGGCCGCGTAGAAGAACCAGCCCAGGCCCGGCGCGTCAGGCGGCGAGTACGGCCAGCCATGTCCGACGAGTTCATTGATGCCGTTGAGGAAATGCTCGTGCGCCTCGCCCTTGAGGTCGAGCGGGGTGGCGCGGTAGGAGGGGGAGTTCACCCAGGTCCACACCTCGGCCGAGTGACCACTACGCCCGTACAGGTGCGCAGCTGACGATGCCCATCGGGTCTGGGTGATCTCGCGCCATCCCCACCCCTCGCCCTCGAACAGGTCCGCGAACCGGTAGCTGCTGACGGTAGCTGGCGGCGTCCCGTAGCCCTGGATCCGGAACGGCACACCGCGGCGGGCTGCCCAGCCTTGGCAAACTGCGACAAAGTTCGCTTCGTAGAGCTCGACCAACGTGCGGTGATAGTCAGCGCGAAGCCGCGCCGCATCGGGTCCGTCGACTGTCAGAAGGTAGAGCTCGGGGAGGACGTTGTAGCCCCGCCGCCGGGCAAACTCCGCCGGAAACTTCGGTGTCCAGTCGGCGCCGTACACCTCGAGGCTGTCGCAGAAGACCGAGCCGACGAGATCGGCCGGGACGGCGTCGAGCATCGCATCGCCGACCGCCGCCAGGTGCGCCTCGGTGGCGGAAGCGGAGTAGTGGTCGAGAACCGGACCTTCTGCTCCGGCCGCAGCGCGCTTGACGTTCTGCCCGGTCAGCCGGCCGTACGCGAGCAGCACGACGCGGGGACCCGCCCCGGCCCCGATCACCAGCTGGCCGTCGACGATGGGCAACGGCTCGTACGAAGCCGGCTGCTCCTGCAGCGAGCCTGCACCGATGAACGCGGCCACCAGGTCGTCGCCTGGCCAAGGTGAGACGACGGGAACATCCAGCGGTCCCGGGCCGATCTCGCGTCGCTGCCACTGCAGCTGCCGGGCGGCTAGCTCTTGAGAGATGTGCGGCCCGCCAAAGGACCAGCCACTGCCGAGTGTGAGGTCAAAGCGGAGCCCAAGCTCGTGCGCCCGTTCGGCAGCGAAGCGGAGGTGGGTCAGAAAGGCATCCGAAGCGAACTCGGTCGTGGCCGGCCCCAACGGATAGACATAGGCCACCTCGACCCCGCCGAGTCCGGCGTCAGCCATAGCTGTGAGCTCGCGTTCCAGCTCCTCGCGAGTCACCGACGGCCCGAACCACCACCAACGCATGCGGGGCGCCGCCTCCGGCGAGGGCTCAGCAAACCCGGCACGTAGATCATCGACACCCATCACCTGAACCTCCGAATCACAATCCAGCAGTGACTGAGAAAGCGCTTTCTGATACGTTGATGCTATGAGCGCCCGACCAGACGAGCTAGGCCCTTCGGCAACCGCCCTACTTGGAGATCGCGCGTATCCAGAGTCGCAGGTCTCATACCAGGGGACCACGTATTGGCTGGAGCGCTCGGGCGACGGTGTCAAACGACTCGCGGCCGTCGCCGATGACGAGTCCGTGTTCCGCGGCTTCGCAGGGACAACGGAGACCAGCGATGGCAAGGTCCGCCTGGTCGCAGAAACGACGCCGGAAAACGCTCTGGCGCTCCGATCCGCACTGCCCTGGCTGCAACCGTCCCGTTTCGGATTGCATACCTCAGCGGGCTTCGGCGATCGGCTGGGACTGGCGACGCCGGGCCATGTACGAGCGCTGAAGGCGGTCGGCGCGGCGATCAATCCTGTCTTCGCCCAGCAATCCATCCGAGAAATGGGCCGCTGCCATCGGACCCCGCGCAATGTGGTCGATGACGCGACCTGGGGCGCTTTTCAGGCCGGCTGGACGAAGCCAGTCGGTGGTGACGCTGATCATCTCGAGCAGCTCGAAGACATTGACGACACCGCGGCTGCCGGTTTCGTGTTCTACACCTTGGATCCCAAGGCGGAAGTGGACCCAGAGGCTGAACACGCCGACGCCGCGGCGATCCAGCGGAAGGTGGAAGGGCTGGACTGGGCCGGTCTGGATTCGGACCTCGCGACTTTTACCAAGACCTACGTGGGGCGCCGCATCGACCTCGAGCGCGAGGCGATCGAGCTAGACGAGGAATCGGTCTTGCGCGCCATGGCGAAGTACGGACCGTCCCTCGCGCACGCCATGGCTATGTACCGGCGGTTGCTGGAGAAGGGGATCGACTGCGAAGTCGAGTTCGCCGTCGACGAGACGGACTATCCAACCAAGCCGGCAGAGCACATTGTCGTGGTCAGCGAGCTGCAGCGCCTCGGGATGGACTTCGTCTCCTTCGCCCCGCGTTTCGTGGGCCGTTTCGAGAAGGGCGTCGAATACATCGGCGACATAGACGATCTGCAGCGTGATTTCGAGATTCACGCCGAGATTGCCAGGGCACTCGGCCCGTACAAGCTGTCGCTGCACTCTGGCTCCGACAAGTACTCGACCTACCCCTTGATTGCAGAGGCGACCCAGGGTGTGGTGCATCTCAAGACGGCTGGCACCAGCTGGGCCGAGGCCCTGCGCGTGATCGCGAACAACGATCCGGACCTGATGCGAGAGGTTCTGGCGCTCGCCCTCGACAGCTTCGAAGCCAACCGCAAGAGCTACCACCTCTCCTGCGATCCGACGAAAATCCCGACCGATCCGACCGATGATGAGGTCGCTCGACTGATGGATCTCATCGACTCACGGCAGGTATTGCATGTGGGCTACGGGGCGATCCTGGAGGAATTCGGGCCGCGCCTGTATCAGGTGTGGAACGCCAATGAGGAAGAGCACTACCAGATCATCGCTGACCATTTCGTGAAGCATCTGGCACCGTTCGCACCATATGCAAGCTAGGGCGCTCCGTATCAGTTCTTTGCACCCCGCATCATCTGCAGCCGATGGTTGATCACGTGCGTCACGGGCGTCGGTAGGACTCCTTGGGCAGGTTGTAGGTCAGGTCGATGGCTGTCTCGATGGCCTCGTCGATGTTGAGCCGATGTTCCAGGACCAGCCGCGAGAGATAGCCGGCATCGACGCGGCGGAAGAGGTCATGGCGAGCGGGTATGGACGCGTACGCCCGCGTGTCGTCCACAAAACCAGATGTGTTGTAGAAGCCGGCAGTCTCGACAGCCGTCTCCCTGAAGCGGCGCATGCCCTCAGGGGAATCGAGGAACCACCATGGGGCGCCCAGCCGAACCGAAGGGTAGGTGCCGGCGATCGGGGCCAGCTCTCGGCTATACACAGTCTCGTCGACTGTGAAGAGGATGACGCGGAACCGGGGATCGGTCCCGAACCGGTCCAGCATCGGTCGGAGGGCGCGCGTGAACTCGGTTTGAATCGGAATGTCGTACCCCTTGTCCGACCCGTACGATCTCCAGATCGTGCTGTTGTGATCGCGCAGCACGCCGGGATGGATCTGCATCACCAGACCGTCGTCGCACGACATCTCGAGCCATCTGGTACAGCATGTTTGCCGCGAACGCGACAACCTCGGCTCCGCTCGCGTCGGCCCCTCCGAGAATCCGCGAGTACAGCTCACCGGCTGCGGTCGCCTCCATCGGGCTGGTGTCGGCCAGCAGGTGGCCATGATCAGTGGCCCGGGCGCCGGCTTCGACAAAGGCGGCACGGCGCGTACGCAGAGCCTCGAGAAATCCGTCGTACGTCGTCGTGTCGATCCCAGAAAGCTCGGCCAGCTCAGCGACATCGGCGCGCCAGGTCGGTCGATCAAGGTAGGCCAGAGCGTCGGGCCGGAAGGTTGGAAAAACGCGCTCGCCCAGACCGTCTGCGGCAAGCTTCGCATGGTGCTGCAGGTCCGACGTAGCCGAATCCGTCGTCGAGATGACCTCGATGTTGAAGCGGTCGAGCAGTGCGCGTGGACGGAAAGCAGGGTCGGCCACACAAGCGGCGATCTGGTCATAGATGGCATCAGCCGTCTCGGCACTGGGGACCAGATCGACCCCGAATACCTCGACGAGCTCGTGTTCCAGCCAGTAGCGCGACGGCGTGCCGCGGAAGAGCTTCCAGTTCTCGCAGAACGTACGCCAGATCTTCCGTGAGTCAGTCTCGACCAGGCCCCCATCGAGCCGTGACACCCCAAGGCGAGCGGGCTCAATGCCTTGAGAGGCGAGCATGCGGAACACGTAATGATCAGGAACGATCAAGAGCTGCGCGGGATCCGCGAACGGGGTGTCGTCAGCGAACACCTCCGGTTCGACATGCCCGTGCATGCAGATCAGAGGCAGATCCTTCGTATTCCCGTAGATCTCCCTCGCAATGTTTCGCTGCTCCGAAGGAAACGGCAGCGCCCGGTCAGAATCGAGCTGGAGGGACGACATCGGCAACTCCTATCTAGACACCTGAGAGGGCAAGATCAGCGGGAAAGATCAACGCCGAGGTCAAGATCGGTGATCTTGACCGGCAGACCGGTACGCAATGACTCGTTGCCTGCCATGCCGACCGCGATAGCCCGGATTCCGTCCAGCCAATCAGCTGGTCGCTCCAACCAGTCATCGCCAGGGCCGCGGAAGATTCGGCCAGCAGCAACGCGTCGCCTCCGCCATGAGCTCCGGAGCCCTCTTCGATCTTGACGTCCTGGGCCGCCTCCCAGTGGCGCTGCAGGGTCAGCCGCTCACCGCCGGTCCGCGATGAGGACTCCGGAACGGCGCTCGGGTCGATCACGACATTGCCGTCCGCGTCAGTGAGCACGGCCGCCCGTTCGACCACCTCGAGCTCGGCGCGCCCCTCGTCGCCGTTGACCGCGATCCGGTATCCCTCCCAGGGCGAATGCGCATTGAGCGCGTAGCTGAGCGTGGCGCCCCGGCCGTAGTCCACGATCACCGCCAGGTTGTCCTCGGTGGTCACGCCGGGGCCGAAGACGTCCTGATCACGGTGGTAGCCGTCGTAGGACTCGTTGTCGAGGTAGAGCGCCTTGAGCCGAGGGTCTTCACGCAGGTCCAGCTCCCAGGGAGTGTGAGCCCCGTCATGGGTGCCTCGCTCGGAACGGGGTCGCCATCCCGCGTGCTGTCGCGTTCTCCGAGCCGTAGAACCGCACCCCGCCGCGGGCGTACACCTGCGTCGGGAGAGTCAGCGAGCCAGCCAGTTGACAAGATCGAAGTGGTGCGACGCCTTGTGGATCAGCAGGCCACCGGAGTTGGCCTTGTCCCGGTGCCAACGGCGGAAGTAGTCGGCGCCGTGCGCGGTGTCGAGCACCCATTCGAACGTGACCGACAGTGGCGTGCCGATCGAGCCGTTCTTGATCAACTCCTTCAGCGCGGAGTTCCGCGGGGAGTAGCGATAGTTGTGCGTCACCACGACCTGCCGACCGGTACGTTCGACCGCCTCGGCGATCTGCCGGGTGCTCTCCGGATCGATCGTCAACGGCTTTTCGACCACCACGTCGACGCCGGCATCCAGTGCCCGCACGATCAGTTCGGCGTGGGTGTAGTCGGGTGAGGTGATGATCACCCGGTCGGCCCGGGTCTCGGTGATCATCCGCTCCAACGCATCCGGAGGGCCGGTGATCACACCGCTGACGTCGAGCCCCGCTTGGGACAGCCATCCGAGATGCACCTCGAGCCGGCCGGGATTCGGCTCAACGAGCCCCACCAGCTCCGCGTCGTCGCGGTGATCGCCGGCCATGGCATCGAGATACATCTGGACACGGTGGCCGGTTCCGACCACCACATAGCGTCGTTTGGAGGTCACAGCAGTGCCTTTCGCGAGTTAAAGAAATGCGGGACCCGGCTGAGCCGGATCCCGCATTGAGGTCACTTTCCGCCGGTGGTGGCGATGCCCTTGACCAGGAACCGCTGGCCGAACAGGAACACCAGGAAGAGCGGGATCAAGGTGACGACTGACATGGCGAACATGGCACCCCAGTTGCTCCCGGCCGTCGCGTCCAGGAAGGAGCGCAGCGCGACCGGAACCGTGTAGGCGATGGGATCGGTCAGGTAGATCAGCGGGGTGAAGAAATCGCTCCAGGTCCAGATGAAGGTGAAGATCGCGGTGGTGGCAATCGCTGGGCCCATCAGCGGAAGCATCACCCTGCTGAAGATCTTCCAGTGGCCGCAACCGTCGATCGTGGCCGCCTCGTCCAGCTCCCTGGGAATGCCTCGGATGAACTGGACCATCAAGAACACGAAGAACGCATCGGTGGCCAGGAACTTGGGCAAGATCAGCGGAACGAACGTGTTCACCCAGCCCAGCGCGTTGAAGAGGATGTACTGCGGCACGACGACCACGTGGAAGGGCAGCATGAGCGTCAAGCAGCATGATGGCGAACCACAGCCCCCTGCAGCCGGAACTTCAGCCGGGCGAACGCGTACGCGGCCAGCGTGCAGGCAAACAGGTTGCCGGCGATTGCCCCGATCACCACGATGGCGGAGTTGATGATGTATTGGCCGAAGGGGTAGGACAGCGAATACCAACCCTTGGTGTAGTTCTCCACGTACAGGTCGTTCAGCCAGAGGCCTGGAGTACGGAAGATGACCTCGGTCGGCCGGAGGGAGCTGGCCACCAGCCACAGCAGCGGATAGATCATGATCAGGCTGGCGGCGATCAGCAGTATGTGCTTGATCACCGACCGTGACCGGTCCCGCCATGTGGCGCGGTGGTGGATCGCCTCCTGGGGAGCCGGTCCGGTCAATGACACCGTTGTTTCAGGGGGGGTTGCCACCCCGCCCTCTGTTTGAAGATCAGTCACCGTAGAACACCCAATGCTTGGAGAAGTAGAAGTTGATAGCGGTGAAAGCCGCGATGATCACCACCAGCAGCCAGGCCATCGCGGAGGCGTAGCCCATCTGGAACTGGACGAACCCGCGCTGGTAGAGGTACAGCGTGTAGAACAGTGTCGAGTCCGCAGGACCGCCGGTCCCGTTCGAAACCACGAAGGCCTGGGTGAATGCCTGGAAGGCGTTGATGATCTGCAGCACCAGGTTGAAGAAGATGATCGGAGACAGCAGCGGCAGGGTGATTTTCCTGAACTGGGCCCATCGGCTTGCGCCGTCGACCGACGCCGCCTCGTAATACATTCCGGGGATCTGCCGCAGACCGGCCAAGAAGATCACCATCGGTGAGCCGAACGTCCAGACGTGCAACAAGATGATGGTCCACAACGCCTATTGCGGGTCGCCGATCCAGCTAGTAGTGGCTGGGATACCGAACTGTCCTCAGGACTTGGTTGACCAGGCCGTCGACTTCGAACATCTGCCGCCACAGCACAGCGATGGCAACCGAGGCGCCGAGCATCGACGGCAGGTAGAAGACCGACCGGTAGAACGGCAGCCCCTTCATCCCCTCGTTCAGCAGCATGGCGACGGCCAAGGCCACGATCAGTTGCAGTGGAACGCCGACGATCACGTAGATGAACGTCACCGCGAGCGACTTGTGCAGTCGCGGGTCGCTGAGCATCCGGACGTAGTTATCCAGCCCGACCCACTGGGCGCCTGGATCAGGCTGTAGTTGGTAAACGACAGGTACAACGAGGCGATCATCGGCCCGCCGATGATCAGCACGAGTCCGATCAGCCAGGGCAGCAGGAACAGATAGCCCGCCTTGTTGTCCCGGCCCGCCTCCTTGGCCAGGAGCCGCTTCTCCTCCGGCGTCTTGGCCTTGACGCGATGGATCGTCGAGAGCTCAGAGATGGCGCTCATGGCTCAGCCCTGAAGGTTCGACTTCAGCTCGTCCACGAACTTCTGCGCGGCCTCAGCTGAGCTCGTCCGCCCGAAGAGGACATCAGTCCCGTGACGGAACAAGACGGTTGCGATCGTGCCGCCGCCGGGGGGTGGGGCGATCGGGGTGCTAGCCACCTCGGGCTTGATGTCGGCGATGTATTTCGCGACTTCCTGTTGCGCAGGGGACAGCTTGGGCTTGACCTCGGCCAGTATCTCGGCTGTTCGGCGGGATGCCCCGCTCAGCCTTATCGATGTTGGCGGCCGCCGGGTCGTTCGCAAACCAGTTGATCCACGCAATTGCGGCATCCGGGTTCTTGGTCTTGGCCGACGCCGACCACAGCATGCTCGCCTTGTACCAGGTTTTGCGTTCGGTTGCCTTGCCGGTCAGGCTCGGGCCCCGCAGCATCTTCATCAGCTCACCCCCGGCCGCAGCGCTGACCGCTTCCAGCTGATTGGAGTTGTAGTACTGCATGGCAGCCGTCCCGACCACGATCGCACTCTGGTCCAGCGGCTTGGCAGCCTCCTCGCTGATCTGCTCCGGCGTTCCAATGGCCTTGGCTTTCTGGCCCTTGACCATCAGGTCGTACCAGGCTTGAGCATCGGCTACGTCAAACCCAAGCCCGTCCGGGGTGAAGAGTTCCTTGCCGTGCTGGCGCACGAACGTGCCGAACAATGCGTCTGAGCCCATCAGCGACGCCATGCCGAACGGACACTCCCGCTTTGGAGGCGACCTCGGCAGCCGACCTCGATCAGCTGGTCCCAGGTCCAGGTCTTGTCGTCGGGCAGGTCCATCTTGGCCTTCTCGAAGACCTTGGGGTTGGCAAAGATGAGCGCGCTGTTGATGCCGGCATTGACGCCCGACCAGCTTGTCGTTGATCTTGCCCGAATCGACCGTGCCCTCGACGAACTTGGACACGTCGACCTTGCCCAGATCCAGCAGCGCGCCGCGAGTGCCGTACTCGGAGATGTAGTTCATGTCCATCTGAATGATGTCGGGAGCGTTGCCGCCGGCCGTCTGGGTGGCCAGCTTGTCCCAGTAGCTGTTGAACTCACCCGGCTGGCCCGAGATCTGTCACATCGGGGTTGGCCTTCATGAACGCGTCGATCTCTGCTTGGGTGTTCTTGTTGCGCGTCGGGTTGCCCCACCAGGCCAGAGCCAGGTCGGTCGCGCCTCCCTCGTCGCCGCCACCCTGAGAACCACCGCCCGAAGAGCCAGGGGCGCAGGCCGCCAGCCCCATCGTGGTGGCCGCAGCAGCCAGCCCGCCGGCGCCGATCAAGAACTGCCTTCGGTTCAGAGCCATCAGTTCTCCCTTTCATTGGTTCACGAAAGCGTTTTCGTGACTGAGCGTAAGCGTTTTCTCAATGGGTGTCAATATTCGTTTCGAGAATGAGACCTGTGAATTTCAGTGCACCTGCTTACGAACGTATCAGTTTTGCTTTACCCAAGCGGTCGACTCGCGAATCACTAAATGAGCAGGGACGATGCGCCGCCGGGGCCTGATCGCGGCAGGCTTCCGCAGCATGCCGAAGGCGATCTCTCCCATCTCAGTCAGGGGTACGGCGACTGTGGTCAAGGCCGGTGCGAGTGATTGGGCCACCGCGATGTCATCGATTCCAACCACGGAGATGTCGTCCGGGACCTGCATTCCCTGGCGTCGCAGCTCCTGCAGTACGCCGATTGCCATCAGATCGCTGATCGCGAGTATGGCGCTGGGGCGTGTGGCGAGATCACCGATCCGACTGGCGATGCGGGCACCGCCAGCGAGCGTGAATGCGTCGTGCCACACGGTTGGTTGTACACCGGCCTCCTCGAACACCGAACGAATGCCGGACAGGCGGTCGGCGATCGTCGTCAACTCCTCTGAGCCTGAGGCGACCAGAACGTTGTGATGTCCGAGCTTGAGGAGATGGTCGGCCGCCAGAGCGCCTATAGCCACATTGTCAGGAAGCACGGCGTCCACGCCCAGATGGTGGCGCCCAATGACGGCTACTCGACCGCCCCGCTGCTGATATGCCCGCAGCACATCCTTTGCGCGGGCCTCGTTGGCGGGATCGACGTACCCTGAGCCGGCGATGATGATGCCGTCAACGTCTTGAACCACCAGAGTGGTGATCTCCCTCAGCTCCTGCTCTGGGTCTCGGCCGGAATGTGAGACCTGAACCATGAGGTTCTCCGCGAGAGCCGAACGTACGATGCCACCCGCAATCTGGGTGAAAAACGGATCGTCGATCTCATGCACGATCAGCCCGATCACCGAGGTGGTCCCGCCGGCCAGCTGCCGTGCGTGGACATTGGCTACGTAGCCGAGATCATGTGCCACCTGGCGAACCTTCTCGGCAAGCGCTGGGCCGACCCCCGCCTGGCCATTGAGCGCACGCGAAGCGGTAGCCAGCGAGACACCGGCGGCCGCCGCCACGTCACTCAGCAGCACGGGCCCTGACGAAGGGGACACCGCGGACTCCTTCAGGTTGTGCTTCTTCCACTGCCGATCGTATAGTAAGTAAAGCGATTGCGAAAGCGCTTTCGTGATTCGGGGAAATGACGACTGAGGAGACGACGTGGCCCAGCGCACGGTTCGAGTGATCATGAACGGGGTAACCGGCCGGATGGGTTACCGCCAACATCTGGTCCGTTCGGTGCTCGCGATCCGAGACGACGGCGGCGTGATGCTCCCCAACGGCGATCGAATCACCGTCGAGCCGATCCTGGTCGGCCGCAACGCCGAGAAACTGGCCACGCTCGCAGTCGCCCACGGGGTGGCCGACTTCACCACCAATCTCGATGAAGCACTCGACGACAGCTCAGCCTCGATCTACTTCGACGCGCAGGTTACCTCTGAGCGCAAGAAGTCGATCTTGAAGGCCCTCGGCGCCGGCAAACACATCTACACCGAGAAGCCGATCGCCGAGTCGGTTGACGAAGGCATTGAGCTGGTCACCGCCGCTCGGGAGGCCGGTGTGATCAACGGCGTGGTCCACGACAAGCTCTATCTGCCGGGTCTGCTGAAGTTGAAGCGGCTGATCGACTCCGGATTCTTCGGCCGCATTCTCTCGGTACGCGGAGAGTTCGGGTACTGGGTCTTCGAGGGTGATCTGCTGCCCGCGCAGCGCCCAAGCTGGAACTATCGGGCCGAGGACGGCGGCGGCATGGTGCTGGACATGTTCCCGCACTGGAACTACGTCCTGGAGAACCTGTTCGGGAAAGTGCGTGCGGTGAGCGCGAAGGCGGTCACCCACATCCCGGAGCGCTGGGACGAACAGGGCCGCAAGTACGCCGCCACCGCCGATGACGCTGCGTACGCGATCTTCGAGCTCGAGGGCGACGTCATCGCCCAGATCAACTCATCCTGGGCCGTTCGTGTCGACCGCGGAGAGCTGGTCGAGTTCCAGGTCGACGGCACGCACGGTTCGGCGGTGGCCGGTCTGTTCGGCTGCCGCATCCAGCCGCGCGTTCGTACGCCGATGCCGGTGTGGAACCCGGATCTGCCAACGACCGAGGACTTCCGCAGCCAGTGGGAGCAAATCCCGGACAACGCGGAGTTCATCAACGGCTTCCGGGCCCAGTGGGAGCAGTTCCTGTCCGATGTGGATGCCGGCCGGCAACACGCCTACGATCTCGCCGCCGGCGTACGTGGCCTGCAGCTTGCCGATGCCGGCCTGAGATCCTCGGCCGAGGGTCGCCGGGTCACGATCGAGGGGTTCGCATCGTGACCACGACCACCACCACGGTTGCTCTGCCAGAAGCCGGCGGCGGCTGGCGTGAGATCGATCTTCGCGAACCGCGCGCCTGGGCCGAGCATCCGCAGCCGTTCCAGAGCCGGATCGCCTTTGCCGCTGCGCACGTCGTCGCCGACCCACGCGGCGAGAACGTGCCAGGCGCGCCGGCGGCTGTCGACTGGGAAGCCACCCTGGCGTTTCGGCGGCACCTGTTCCGCTACGGGCTCGGCGTCGCCGAGGCCATGGACACCGCGCAGCGCAACATGGGTCTGGACTGGCCCGCCACTCAGGAGTTGATCACTCGCAGTGCGGCATTGGCCCGCGAGCACGGCGCCCGAATCGCTTCAGGCGCCGGAACCGATCAACTCCTCGCTCCGGCTCGCAGCCTGAGTGAGGTCACCGATGCCTACCTCGAGCAGGTCGAGTTCGTCGAGGCGGCTGGTTCCCAGGCGATCGTGATGGCCTCGCGCCAGCTGGCGGCTGTGGCTCGCAACGCTGAGGATTACCTCCAGGTCTATTCGACCGTGCTGGCTCAGGCCTCCCGACCAGTCGTCCTGCATTGGTTGGGCGAGATGTTCGACCCAGAGCTGAGCGGCTACTGGGGGTCGACGGACATACCGACCGCCACGCGTACGTTCCTCGACTTGATCAACGAACACAGCGCCAAGGTCGACGGAGTGAAGGTCTCGCTGCTCTCGGCTGATCATGAACAGGAGCTGCGCGCCGCGTTGCCGGCAGGCGTCCGGCTCTACACCGGCGACGACTTCAACTATCCGGAGCTCATCGAGGGTGATGGCGTTCATCACTCCGACGCCCTGCTCGGCGCGTTCGCCGCTATCGCGCCAGCCGCCGCGGCGGCATTGAGCGCGCTCGATGAGGGCGACATCGACGGATATCGCCGGGAGATGGCACCGACGCTGCGACTTGTCGCGGCACATCTTCGCGACACCGACCTATTACTACAAGACGGGAATCGCCTTCCTAGCTTGGCTGAACGGCCACCAGGACGGTTTCGTCATGGTGGGCGGCCTGCAGTCTGCTCGCTCGATTCTCCACTTGGCCCGCGTGTTCGAGCTCGCCAACGAGGCGCAGTTGCTGACCGACCCCGACCTCGCGGCTCATCGCCTCGGCCTGCTGTTGGCGACCGCCGGCCTGGCCAGGTGAACAACCGAGCTGGCGCTGAGCCGGCTCTCGCTCAACCAGCGGACCACTGCCTCCTGGTCGCTGCCGGAGGCGATCCAAGGTTGCGTCGACGCCGGCCTCGGCGCGATCGGGATCTGGCGGGAACAGCTCGCCGAGGTGGGACTCGACGAGGCCTGTCGGCTGGTCGCCGAGTCCGGCCTACGCGTCTCGTCGCTGTGCCGCGGCGGGTTCTTCACGACCGCGGATCCAGCCGAGGCGGAGGCTGCAGAGATCAAGAACCGCGAGGCCATCGAGGAGGCTGCGGCGCTGAACGCGGCCACGCTGGTGCTCGTAGCCGGCGGGCTGCCGCCGGGTGATCGTGATCTTCAGGCTGCCCGAGACCGCGCCGCACGGGCCATCGAGCGGCTGGTCCCGTACGCGCATGATCACGGAGTCACCCTCGGCATCGAGCCGATGAATCCGATCTACGCCGCAGATCGCGGAGTGATCTCCACGCTTGGCGCAGGCACTGGACATCGCCGAGCGCTTCGACGCCGCCGATGTCGGCGTGGTGGTCGACACGTTTCATCTGTGGTGGGAACCAGGAATTGCTGACCAGCTGCAGCGCGCCGGAGAACGGATTGCCAGCTATCAGATCTGCGACTGGATCACCCCGCTGCCGGCGGACACCCTGCTGGCTCGCGGCATGATGGGCGACGGCCACATCGACTTCCCTGCCTTTACCAGAGCAGTCGCGCGAGCTGGATATCGCGGCGACATCGAGGTGGAGATCTTCAATGCCGATCTATGGGCGTCCCCGCCGGACGAGGTCGTTGACACGATGGCGAATCGTTATCTCGAACTAGTACAGCCCTACCTGGAAGTGATGCCCCTGAGCTTCGAAGCTGGACACAGCTTGTCGAGCGTCAGCCACGCATGACCGTAAGAGAAAGGACGACGACGTGTGGACCCTTTCAGGATTTATCGACGAAATCTCCAAAGACTTCAAGGAGCAGTGCGAGGTCGCTTCCGGTCTCGGCCTGCGCTATGTGGAGGTCCGCAGCGCGTGGGGAACCAACATCTTGGACCTCGATGCCGGCCAACTGGACACGCTTCGAGAGACCCTCGACGGGTACGGGCTGAAGGTTTCGAGCATCGGCTCGCCCATCGGGAAGATCTCCATCGACGACGAGTTCGCACCTCATCTGGAGCGGATGCGGCACGCCGTGGAGGTCGCCAAAACTCTCGAGGCGCCGTACATCAGGATCTTCTCGTTTTTCATTCCCGAGGGCACGGACCCCGACAGCCGCCGCGATGAGGTACTAAATCGCATGAGCGCCCTGGCTGATGCTGGCCGCTGATTCGGACGTGATCTTGGTCCATGAGAACGAGAAGGAGATCTACGGCGATATTCCGCGCCGCTGCTTGGACATCGTCACATCGGTGTCGGCGCCCCATCTGCAGCTGGCTTGGGATTCGGCCAACTTCGTCCAAGTCGGAGTTCGACCATTTACCGAGGGGTACGCCATGCTGCGCCCACATGTCAGCTACATCCAGATCAAAGACGCATTGCTGGCCGACGGAACGGTCGTGGTCGCTGGTGCTGGCGACGGCGAGGTGCCCGAGACGGTCCGCGCATTGCGGGCCGATGGTTTCGACGGCTTCTTCTCCCTGGAGCCCCATCTCGGGGAGTTCACAGCGTTCGGTGCGCTGTCCGGACCGGAGTTGTTCACCGAGTCGTGGAAGGCCTTCACCGGCATCCTCACCAGCGAAGGGATCGCAGTACGCATGAGCACGGTCAGCGAATCTGACCACCGGATCCGGCTGGCGCTTGTCGGTGCCGGCGTTATCGGCACCATCCACGGGGCGGTGATCAGCGAACTGGCCGACCGGATCGACCTGGTCGCGGTCGTCGACCTCCACCCGGAACGTGCCGAGAAGCTGGCCGCCGAGCATGGCGGGATGGCGTTTACCTCACTGACGGATGCACTGCAGGCCGTTGACGATCGACGTGGTGTCGGTCTGCACTCCGACCGGCCGGCACGGCGAGATAGCCATCGAGGCGCTCGAGGCCGGCAAGCACGTGATCATCGAGAAGCCCGCCGAGACCACCGTGGCGAAGACCGATGAGATCATCGCCGCTCAGCGCCGCGCTGGCACTCAGGTCGCGGTCATCTCTCAGCACCGGTTCGACCCGGCCACCGAGGTGGCGGTGGCGGCCATCGGCAACGGTGAGCTGGGTCGGCTGACCAGCGGCATCGCCTCGATCGACTGGTGGCGCGGGCAGACCTACTACGACTCCGGCGACTGGCGTGGCACCTGGGAGCTCGACGGGGGTGGCGCGTTGATGAACCAGGGCGTGCACACTGTCGACCTGCTTGTGGCCACGATGGGCCGACCCGTCGAGGTCTTCGCCTACACCGGAACCCTCGCCCACGAACGGATCGAGGTCGAAGACGTCGCCGTCGGTGTGGTCCGGTTCGAGAACGGCGCACTCGGTGTGCTGCATGCCACCACCGCCGCCTACCCGGGGCTCAGCGCCAGGCTGCAGGTGCACGGCGACAAGGGCTCGGTCGTTATCGACAACGACAAGCTGACCTTCATCCACCGGACGCCGCGCGAGAGCAGCGCGGAAGAGCGGGCGTACGGCACCCCGGGCTCGGCGATCAACCAGATCGCCGACTACCCCGATGCCTCGGGTGCTGCCGAGCAGACCGCCGGCAGCAACCCCGGTCAACTGGCAATCGACGCCCACCGCCGGCAATACGAGAACTTCCTCGCTGCGCTGGCGGGCAAGGAGCAGGTTCGGGTCGATCTGGAGACCAATCGCCAATCGATCAGCGTCATCACCGGTGTCTACGAGTCGGCTCGCACTGGCAAACCGGTCGCCTTGTGACCTGGCGTGACCTGTCGTTCCAGCCCAGCTGGTCAAGACTCAACGCACGTCGCGGTGTCTAGCGGCACCAGGCGTTAGTTGCAACTAACGCGACATGCGGGTAACTAACGCGGAGTGCTGATCCGGATCAGACGGGCGCTTCGATACCTAACCGTCTGCGTCGCCGATGCCGGAAGTCTCGTGGAAACTAGCGCTGGGGCTGATCGACCGAAGCTGAGGATCGAACCCCATGCTCTTCCAGCGGCGACGTCTGCCGAGAAGACCGCCGCGGCCGGTCGGCCTGTACGCTCGGCTGTCGCAATGGCGGGCCGTCGAGAATCCTCTCCACCTCGCGCAGGAACGGCATGGGCGCCTCTGACCCAATGGCGTCCCCGAGACAATAGGAACGGTAAGCGCGGCGGGCAGATGCCAACGGATCTGCGCCCAGCAGTTCGTCGAGGGCCTCAGGCAGGGTGCTCAGATCGCGCTCGATGACGTACGCGACCCGGGCCATCGGGATTGCCTGCCGAAATGCGGCGCCTTTTTGCTGAATCGCGACCATTGCGAGTGGCTTTCCGCTCGCCAGAAAGTCCGAGGCCACCGATGACACGTCGGTGATCAGCGCATCGCAGTGGTTGAAGCAGTCGGGAATGTCCCACTCGACCTCAGCGGCATCGCCGAAGACGTGCTGCCGCCCAGTGGCTTTTCGATCCGCATTGAGCCGGTGCTGGATGTCTTGGGCCAAGCCAGTTTGATCGGGATCGCGATAGGTCTGCGGATGCGGGCGGAAAATCACCGTTACGCCGCGAGCCAGGAGCGCGTCAACGATCTTGGAACCGAGAGACAGCGACGAGTAGTTGGTGTTCGGCTTGCCGCCGTGCCAGGTCGGCGCGTACAGCACGGTACGTGGTCCTCCCGGCGCCGGCGGCTTGTCTCGCGTCGCGATTCGCTCGATCTGCGGTCGCCCGACGAGCGCAAATTGCTCCGGTCGAATCCTGACCCCGTGGTCCGCATAGCGCTCCACGCCCTGCTGACCAGACACGAAGACCTTGTCGAAGGCGGCGTGCCTGGCGCTGTAATTAGCTGCCTTGTCGGAGTCGCCGTGGTTCAACCAGATGTGGGTCAGCCGCGGGAACCGCAACATGTCGACGTTGGCCTGGTGGTTCTGGACGTAGAAGGCAGCCTTGAGCGAGTCGACGACCAGATGCCATAGCCGCCCGTTCGTGCTCTTGAGCTTGGGAACCAGCACCGGTGCCGAGGTCAGTCCTGGTGATTTCGGGCACAGTGTGCGGGTAGCGGGTGATCACGATGAACCGCCGGTTGAGGCGCTCGAAGTAGGGCAGCCACATGCCCAGCTGGTAGCCGGCGCCGTTACGGGCGGCGTAGTAGACGCAGAACTCGGGTTCGTACTGCTGAAGCGCCTTCCGCACTTCGATCGCGGAGCTCCGGCTGATGAGCACGGCCCGGGCGGCGTACGCAATCATGATCACCGCCGGCATGATGCCAGCGACCACGACGAGGAAGTAGCTCCAGCCAGCAACCCCGAGTAGCGCCAGCAGGGCACCTACCGCGGCAACGGCAAGTGGAGCAAGCGCAACGAACGTCGGATTGAAAGGCGTCCGCGGCACCTCGGGAAAGTCAGGGAGCTGGACGGCAACGGGGGTCGCCTTGGTCAGCAGCAGGCGCACCGTTGGCTCGGAGACGATGGCAAAGATCGCGAGACCCGTGGCGGCCCAGATCCATGCCTGCTCGCCAGGTCGGCGCGCGAGATAGCCCGCTGCGACGGCAATGAGTATGACGACCCTGGGCGCCTGATAGGTCGCCAGGAGTGGACGGCCACGGCCCATGTCGCGACGCATCAGCCAGCCGAGCATGATGAGCGACATGAGGCCCAGCGCGGCCCCCAGCCAGACAAGCACCGAGCCGGCGAAGCCGAACATGATGACGACGCTGACCACCATGCAAACGTTGAGCAGGTTGCTGACGATCAGATCGACGACTCGCGACCGGGGGGCACCAGCAAAGGCCGACCAATCGCCGATGCTCGTGGTTCCCGCGGGCTTGGTTGACTCCATGGCAGGGAAAGGGTATATCCCTTCGACCCGACTTTTTTCGACGTACCAGCAAACTCCCAGTGATGGCCGCCCGGCACGAATACGATGAGGCTGTGTCACGAGGTGATGGTCTGCTGAACCAGGACCTAGATCCCGACGATCGTGGACCCCAGGATGCGTGTGGCGTCTTCGGTGTCTGGGCGCCGCACGAGGAGGTAGCCAAGCTCACGTATTTCGGGCTTTACGCGTTGCAGCACCGCGGGCAGGAGTCGGCGGGGATTGCGGTCAGCAAAGGCTCGCAGATCGTGGTCTTCAAAGACATGGGCCTGGTCTCCCAGGTCTTCAACGAGGCGACTTTGGACTCGCTGGGCAACGCTCACCTGGCCATCGGGCATTGCCGCTACTCCACGACCGGCTCGAGTGTGTGGAAGAACGCTCAACCCACGTTCCGCTCGACCGCGGTGGGGAGCATCGCACTGGGCCACAACGGGAATCTGACCAACACCTTGGAGCTGCAGAGTTGGTTGAAGGAGCGTGACCATCACAACGGGTCGCTGTTTCCTGGATCGTTGTCCAACGAGGCGACCAGTGACACCTCTTTGATCACTGGGCTGATGGCCACATTCAGCGGGCTGAACACCGAGGAGGCCGCCCTTCAGGTGCTGCCCAGACTGCGCGGCGCGTTCAGCGTGGTCTTCATGGATGAGGAGACCTTGTACGCGGCACGGGACCCGCAGGGCATCCGGCCGCTGGTGCTTGGCCGGCTGGAGCGCGGCTGGGTGGTCGCCAGCGAGACCGCGGCGCTGGACATCGTCGGTGCCACGTTCATTCGAGAGATCACGCCCGGTGAGCTGATCGCAGTCGACGCCAATGGCCTGCGCAGTCGTACGTTTGCCAAGGCCGATCCCAAGGGCTGCCTGTTCGAGTACGTCTACCTCGCGCGGCCCGACACCATGATCTCGGGTCAGCGGTTGCACTCCGTGCGGGTTGCTGTCGGGCGTACGCTCGCGCGGGAATGCCCGGCCGATGCCGATCTGGTCATTCCGGTTCCAGAGTCGGGTACGCCGGCGGCGATCGGTTATGCGGAAGCGTCCGGAATCCCGTACGGGCAGGGGCTGGTCAAGAACTCCTACGTCGGGCGCACCTTCATTCAGCCGAGCCAAACCATTCGCCAACTCGGCATCCGGTTGAAGTTGAACCCGCTGCGGGATGTGATCGCCGGGACGCGCCTGGTCGTGGTCGATGACACCATCGTGCGCGGTAACACCCAGCGGGCGCTGGTGCGGATGCTGCGCGAGGCAGGGGCGGCCGAGGTCCACGTACGCATCTCCGCCCCTCCGGTGAAGTGGCCGTGCTTCTACGGCATCGACTTCGCCTCGCGCGCCGAGCTCATCGCCAACGGCTTGGACACCGATGAGATCTGCCGCTCCATTGGAGCGGATTCGCTCGGCTACGTCTCACTCGACGGCCTGATTGCGGCGACTCAGGTTGGCAAGCGAGCACTCTGCCGCGCCTGCTTCGACGGCGTCTACCCGGTCGAGTTGCCGCTCAGTGAGCGGCTGGGCAAGTCCATCCTCGAGGACCCCGCCGACCTGGAGCCCGTCGCCTCCGGGGTGGGCGCCGCAGATGCCCTCACCCGCCCCTAACTCCGTTGCTCCCACCGACTTACTCCCACCGACTTGTCAGAATCTGAGCACCAAATATGGTGCTCAGATTCTGACAAGTCGGTGATTGGGAGAGGGCACCCATGAGCGAACAGTCGGCGTACGCCGCGGCGGGCGTGGACATCGAAGCTGGCGACCGGGCCGTCGAGCTCATGAAGAAATGGGTTGCCAAGACCCGCCGTCCGGAAGTCATGGGCGACATCGGTGGCTTCGCGGGGCTGTTCGACGCCAGCGCACTCGCACACTACGACCATCCCGTGCTGGCGACCTCGACCGACGGAGTCGGCACCAAAGTCGCCATCGCCCAGGCGCTTGACCGTCACGACACCATCGGATTCGACCTGGTCGGGATGGTTGTCGACGACCTGGTCGTGTGCGGGGCCGAACCGCTGTTCATGACCGACTACATCGCCTGCGGCAAGGTCGATCCAGAACGCATCGCGGCGATCGTCAAGGGCATCGCGATGGCGTGCAGCGAGGCCGGCTGTGCGCTGCTCGGCGGTGAGACCGCCGAGCATCCTGGACTTCTCGGACCGGACGAGTATGACCTCGCCGGCGCGGCGACCGGAGTCGTGGAACGGGACCAGATCTTGGGCGCGGAGCGCGTGGTCGCCGGCGATGTGCTGTTGGCCATGGAATCCTCCGGCCTGCACTCCAACGGCTACTCCCTGGTCAGGCGCGTATTCCGCACCTCGGGCTGGGCGCTGGATCGCTACGTTTCCGAGCTCGGCCAGACCCTCGGCGAGGAGCTGCTGACCCCGACTCGGATCTACGCTCGCGACTGCCTCGCGGTGATCGAAGCCGTCGAAGTGCATGCGATGAGCCATGTCACCGGTGGTGGACTGGCGAACAACCTTGCTCGGGTCATTCCTGCCTCATGCGAAGCGCGAATCGACCGTACGACCTGGCAGCCGCCGCCTATCTTCGGGCTCATTCAGCAGCTCGGAGAGATCTCCGATCCCGACCTCGCGGCAACGTTCAACATGGGCGTCGGGATGGTCGCGGTACTGCCCTCCGACGTGGTCGACGAAGCCGTACACCTGCTTGCAGGGCGTGGGCTGCGGGCCTGGGTGTGCGGATCGGTCATGCGCCAACGCAGGCAACGACAAGCGTGTGAGCCTGTTCGGCCAACACGTTGTGGGATAGGGTCCCGGCGCTTTGCACCCTTGGGACCATTGGGTAGCCTTTCCCTCACGACATTAACCATTCTGAGCCGCGGCTAGCCGCAGGCAGACACAGTGCGAGGGGGTCGACCCGATGGGGCGCGGCCGTGCAAAAGCAAAGCAGACAAAGGTTGCTCGCGAACTCAAGTACCGCTCGTTCGATACTGACTTCTCGTCGTTGGAGCGTGAACTTCGGGGAGGGTCGGAGAGCCACGAGGTACCGCCGCAATATGCCGACCTTGCCGAGGAGTACGAGGACGACGACTCCTCGGACGACGATCAGGCGTACCGGGACCTTCGGAAGTCAGGTTAGGGAAAACACCGCAAGCGCCTCCCGCTGGCAATAGCCTGGACCGCATGAGCCAGAACCCTCAAGAAACGCCCGATCAATCGCAGTCTCAGAGCGAGCAATCCCAAGCTCGGCGCGCGACTGCGCCGGCGAGTCCAAGCGAGCCAGTCTTCGAGCCCCGCGACGGCGGAGAACATCGACCCTGCCGAAGGTGCATCGGGCTCGGCTGATACAAGTCCATCTGTTACGGCACCCTCCAGTGCAGATACTGCCGGTACGAGGAGTGCTGGCTCAGCCGATCCGTACGGCACCGCGACCAGCCCGACGGAGGCTCCGCAGACACCTCAATCTGCGTCGCCTCAGTATGCGCAACCACCCCAGCAGGGCTACAGCGATCCGTCTGCCGGTGCTGGCCAGCCACCCGCCTACGGCCAGGCTCAGGGGTATCAGCAACCCCCCTACACCGATCCCAATGCCGGTTACCAGCAACCGGGCTATCCGCAGCAGGGTTATGTCGATCCCAACCAGCAAGCTGGCTATCAACAGGGCTATCAGACATATGACCCGAACCAGCAGGCGTACGGCCAACAGGGATATGGCCAGCAGGGATATGCACCGCAGCAGTACGGCCAGCCCGGATATCCGCAGCAGCGCTATTCGCAGCCAGGCGTCGCTCCGGTCTCGGAGAGCGATGAGAAGACGTGGGCGATCATCTCCCACATCAGCATCCCGTTCTTCGGCTTCATCGGCCCGCTCATTGCCTACCTGGTCTACAAAGATCGCAGTGAGTGGCTGAAGCAGGTCACCACGGAGGCGCTGAACTTCTCGATCTTGTACAGCATCGCCTACGTGGTCAGCGTGATCTTGACCGCGGTTGTCATCGGGTTGATCTTGTGGCCGCTGGTGTTCATCGTCGCGCTGATCTTCTGCATCATGGGCACGATCGCTGGCCAGCAAGCACGAGTTCTACAAGTACCCGATCAACATCCGGTTTATTAAGTAGGCCTCCTGGGACTATGGGTGAGTGACCACCTGGAGTCCCGACTTCCTGGACGGCTACGAGACGACCGAACTTGCGCTGCCGGGCTGCCGAGCCGGCGCCGGGTGAGCCGACCGACGTCGACCTGGTGGCAACGCTGATCCGCAAGTCGGTCCATCGGATCGGGTCGCGGGCAGCGCTGTACCTCCACGGCTGGAACGACTACTTCTTCCAGACCCACGTCGCCGACTACCTGACCGACCTTGGCTATGACTTCTACGCCGCTTGACCTGCGACGATACGGGCGCAGCATTCGCCAGGGTCAGCTCCGCGGCTTCATCACCAACCTTGACGACTACTCTCTTGAGCTTGATGCGGCGGCCGATCTGATTGCGGCCGACCATGATCGGCTGCTGCTGATGGGCCACTCGACGGGCGGGTTGATCGCCGCTCTCTGGGCGGCCCGCAACGCCGACCGCCTCGAGGGCCTGATCCTCAACTCGCCGTGGCTCGACCTGCAGGGCTCGGCCATCGTACGGACGCTGGGTACGCCGGTGATCGACGCGTTGGGCAGTCGAGCGCCGACATCGATCATCCGGCTGCCTGATCTCGGCTTCAACGCCCGATCGCTCCATGTCAGCCTGGGCGGGGAGTGGGACTACGACCTGACGCTGAAATCGACGCCCGGTCCGCCCATTCGCACAGGCTGGTTGCGCGCGATTCTGCTCGGGCATCAACGGGTTGCTGGCGGGCTGGGCATCGGCGTTCCGATCTTGGTGCTCGCCTCGACGACGACGGACTTCTCGCGGCGCTGGCATGAAGGTCTGCGCGTCGTCGACTCGGTGCTCGATGTGGAGCAGACAGCGGCGCGGGCTGTTCGCCTCGGCCCGCATGTCACCGTGGTCAGGATCCCGGAAGGTCTGCACGATCTCACCTTGTCTGCGCCGCACGTACGCAAGCAGGCGCTGGATGAGATCGGCCGATTCGTCGAGGCGTACGTGAAGCGTGGGGACGCTGTGCTCGATGGGTCTGTTGGAGGCGGTGCGCGCACTGATTAGATGAGTGTGTGACTGAGATGCCTCATGTGGTGGTGGTTGGCGCCGGCTTCGGAGGCATAGCGGCGACAGACGAGCTGTCCAAGGAAGGGTTCCGGGTTACGCTGATCGACCGGTTCCCCTACAACACTTTTCAGCCGCTGCTCTATCAGGTGGCGACCGGCGGCCTCAATCCCGGCGACGTCACGTACGCGCTTCGCTTCTTCGCCGCGCGGCATGAGGGAGTCCGGTTCCGCTGCGCCGGAGTCGTCGCCATCGACCATGATCAGCAAGAAGTGGTCTGTGACGACGGCTTCCGGATCGGTTTCGACTATCTGATCATCGGCAACGGAATCACGACCAACCACTTCGGCATCCCGGGCGCCGAGGAGTACACCATGTCGATGTACACCCGGGCGGAGGCGCTCAGGGTCCGCGACACGATCTTCGGCAGCCTGGAGATCATTGCCGGCAGTCCGATCCGAACACTGCAGCGGCTTCACCGTGGTCATCGTCGGCGGCGGACCAACCGGGGTGGAGATGGCTGGTCAGCTGGCAGAGCTCAAGACCGAGACCATTCCGTCGATCTATCCCGAACTCAATCCGGCGCGAGTCCATGTGGTGCTCGTCGAGATGGCTGAACATCTCCTCGCGCCGTTCGACGACTCGCTGCGCAAGTATGCGTTGCAGGAACTGATCAAGCGTGGGGTGGACGTTCGGCTGAATACCGCGATCTCCGAAGTGGAGGCTGATCGCGTCGACTTCAAGGACGGCTCCTCGATGCCGGTCGATCTGGTCATCTGGGCAGCCGGCGTCTCAGGTGATCCGCTGGTCCGCGACTGGGGACTCCCGATCGGTCGGGCGGGGCGGATCGAGGTCAATGAAGACACCCGCGTCATCGGCGAGGAGCGAATCTTCGCCATCGGCGATGGCAGCATCATCGTGGACAACCCGCTGCCGCAGCTGGCCCAGCCGGCTCTGCAGATGGGAAAGTTTGCCGCCAGGCAGATCGCCCGGCTGCATCGCGGCCTGGACACCGAGACGTTCAAGTACCACGACAAAGGCACCATGGCCACCATCGGTCGGGGCGACGCGGTGCTCCAGATGCCGATCGGGCTCAAGCTCAAGGGCATCCCTGCCTGGCTCGGCTGGATCGTGCTGCACATCGCTTACCTGCTTGGCGGGCGTAACCGGGTGCAGACGCTGGTCAACCTCGGTTCCCGGTACTTGGGCCCGCGGCGCTCGAGCGCGATCGTGGGCGATGTGCTGCCGACGCCGAAGTTGCGCGCCATCCAGCCGAGGAGAAGAAGTCGGCTAGCAAGGAATCGCGGCTGCGAGCGTCGGTAATCGCGCGCCCGCCGTGCTGAGCAGGCAGAGTAGCAGAGGCGCTCTTCCTCTGCGAACGACGACGAAATAGGCGGATCCAAAGCGCGCGATGCGCGAGCAGCCAGGAAATCGTGGCCAGGGCCGGAATCGAACCGGCGACCTTTCACTTTTCAGGCGAACGCTACTACCGACTGAGCTACCTGGCCTTGTGATCGGTGATGGATTCATCACCGCTTACGCGACCCCGACGGGACTCGAACCCGCGACCTCCGCCGTGACAGGGCGGCGCGCTAACCAACTGCGCCACGGGGCCTTACGGGCCCAGGGTACGCACCCTTCCGGGCGCCCGCGAAACTATAGCGCAGCACAGCGATTTGGCGGAAAGCGGAGGCGATTGTGAGCCTCGGCTATGACGGCTGGCGGCGGCTGCTCACGCTATGGTTGCTGGTGCCACTGAGGTCCCCATCGTCTAGAGGCCTAGGACTTCGCCCTTTCAAGGCGGCAACACGGGTTCGAATCCCGTTGGGGATACAAGATCAAACTCGCCTCTGACAAGGTCAAACGCTCTGCATCCTCCTGGGCGACGTCAGGCACAGCGATGAGTTGAGGGAGCGGCAGGGGAGCGGCCCCTCCGCCGCAGCGTTCCGACTCGCCTCCCACACGATGGCTCCGCGTCCCTCTCGGGGCTGCGCCCGGTTCTGTCCTGCAGTCGCCTTGGTCAGGCTGGCCGCGTGGAGCAGTCCTGTCTGGGACCTTCAGGTCGGTGCCTGCCAAATGCAGGTCGATCGAGGCGAACTCGCGCGGACGCATTTGGTTATTTCGATCCGATCTCCTCAGGATCCGGACCGCTCGCGAGGCTGGGTGTCCTTAAGGGGGTCGACAGCCTTACCAAACCGCTGCACTCAGCTCACGAACGGCGATTCCTCCAGCCAGAAGGGAGCAGGTTATGAACCAGATTGCTGAGGAGCGACTGATGACGATCGCCGATCTCTCGACGATGCTCAGGCGTGCCGGTCGACACCCTCTACGGCTGGCGTCATCGCGGGGAAGGCCCAACGGGCTACCGCATCGGCCGCCACGTTCGCTATCGCCGCTCCAGCGTCGAGGCCTGGCTGGAGCAGCAGGCCGACCGCCGTCGCTCCTGACGGGAATAGGCGCATGGCCCACATCGAGCGCCGTCGCATTCAGCGGCGTGACACTCGGGCCGCGTTCGAGTCGTCACCCGGTACAGGGTGCGCTATCGCGACGAGAGCGGAAAGCAGCACTGCGAAACCAAGATGCGACTCGTCGATGCCGAGCGTCGCAAGGCCGAGATTGAAGTCGCGTTGGCCGGAGGGACCTGGCGTGACCCACGTCGTGGGGAAATGCGTCTGCATGAGTGGGTTGAGCTGTGGCTGCCCACGCGCCGACAATGGGTCTCCTATCTCCTGGCTAGCGGGCTCTCGACGGCGACCACCCGGAAGGCCGTCTTCGCGCTCGGCCAGTAGCCGAGGGAAGCGATGATTGCTAAGGCGACAAGCAGTGGAACCCCTGCCCAGCGGGGCAGATGTGGTCGGATGCTGGCCCAGCCCGACCAGGACGATTGCCTCATGCGGCCAGGACACCTCCGCTGGACTCTGGGGGCATGACGCCGTCGGGCTATTCGGGTCTGCGACGCCCGGAGTGTATTGAGCGACCGCGGCCGTCACCCCCGCACCGAACAGGCAGACTTGCCCCGGTGTTTGCGATGACAACATTGTTGCGATGACCACATTACGCGTGCTGATCGCCGATGATCACCCCCTTTTCCGAGACGGGCTTGGGGCGGCGCTGGATGCCGCGGGCGTCGATGTGGTCGGTGAGGCTGCCGATGGACGGCAAGCGGTCGCGCTCAGCCTGGAGTTGCAGCCCGATGTAGTGATCATGGACCTCGACATGCCCGGCATGGGCGGCATCGAGGCCACCCGCCGGATTGCACACGGCAGCCCACATGTAGGAATCCTGGTGCTCACCATGCTCGCCGACGACGACTCGGTGTTTGCGGCACTTCGAGTAGGTGCCCGCGGTTACCTGCTGAAAGGGGCCGGCCAAGCCGAGATCGTGCGAGCTGTACAGACAGTGGCCGACGGCGGTGGTGTGTTTGGCGCATCTGTTGCTCGTCGAGTCATGGAACACTTCAGCGACCAGCGCGCATCCGACCCCTTTCCCGAGCTGACAGAACGTGAGCGGGAAGTCCTATCCATGGTGGCGGCAGGACACAACAACGCCGCGATTGCTGCTCGACTCGGGTTGGCCCCCAAGACGGTGCGCAACCACATCTCCAACATCTTGACCAAGCTGCAGGTCTCCGACCGCGCACAGGCCATCATCCGGGCACGTACCGCCGGCCTGGGTTAGGCGCCACCGGCCGCGTCCCGGATGCTGCCCGGCACTCGCCCGATTCGAGCGGGACCACGGTCCCTCCTCGCCAGGCCGCGCAATTACCACGATGGAATATCAGCAGGCTTGCGCTCGGGGCGCGGTTAGGAGTGATTGCGTAGCAGCAGAAGCGAGGAGACAGCGATGGCCTCGATCGTCCATACATCGGACGTACTCAGCAATCTCCTAATGGAGCTTCGGATAAATCATTTGCAGTATTAGTTCTCCATTATTAGGACAACAGAGACAGGATGGCCACGAAATGGTCATAAAACATGATGGACGAAATCGACGGTTCACAGGCTGACGAGACGGTTCGTTTCGGACTCGATGGCGAAGCGTTCGAGCTCAACTTGTCGAAGGCGCACGCCGAAGAGCTACGTCGCTCGTTGGAGCCTTACGTGAAAACCGCACGCAAGACTGGCAGCAAGAGGAATGGCCGGCGCCTGGCTCCGCCGCAATCGATAAGGATCAAGCCACGGCGATCCGAGACTGGGCCAAGCAACACGGCATGAAGGTATCGGATAGTGGCCGAGTCTAGGCTGAGGTCCAGAAGGCGTACGACAAGGCATGCGGAGGGGGAATTGGAGTCCCAGAATCGTGCCCGCGACCTCGCCCTGGCCGCACGGATCCTCGACGTCGCCACCGAGCAGCCTCGCACACCCGTATTCCGGCGCACTGTCCGGGGCCTCCCCGGCGAGTTCGTCTCCATCAAACCTCCATTCGGTGGGGCGATTGAAAGGTCCCGATCAGAGCTATCCCCCTCGGCCAGCAGTTGATTGTCGTGCAGACGGACAGCGTGGCAGCCGCCCTGCAACAGACTGCGATCTTCGGCGAGCTGCACGACTCCGCTCTTCGGGAGCTAGCTCAGGTGTGCCTGCAGCGGACTTACCGCCGCGGTCAGTTTCTGTGGTACGAAGGCGATCCTGGTGACTATCTGGTGGTTATCGTGCGGGGGTTGGTCAAGGTCACTGTCACCTCCCCCCATGGGGACGAAATGCTTCTCGTAACGCTCGGACCATCAGAGGTCGTGGGCGAACTATCGGTGATCGACGGAGGAGCGAGATCGGCGTCTGTGGTTGCGCTCACGCCGACCTCAGGGATAGTAATCGGTCGTGCACCACTGATTGCCTTGATGCAGCGGAGCCCCGAGTTGCTTGATGTGCTGTTGCGCTCCATGGGCGCCCTCGTCCGTCGCCTGACCGAACGCGCGACGGACTTAGTGTTTCTCGATCTTGCCGCACGGGTTGCCAAGCTGCTGCTCCGCGAGGCGGAGAGGCGGAGTGGGGACCAGCGGCAAGGGGCTCTCGTCGATCTGGGCCTCACTCAGACGGAGCTGGCGCAGATGGTCGGCGCCTCTCGGCCTGCGGTGAATCGGGTCCTGCAGAGCCTGGCGGCTCGCGGTTCGATCAGCATTAACGGACACGAGATCACCATCAACAACCCCACCGCGCTGCGTCGGCGGGCCGGACTGTGATCTGTTCCTCCGGACGCTTCCGCTGGCACGTCGGTCGGAGTCGACGATACGAGCGGATGATTTCAGGTGCCTCACCGGACCCGTCGGAAACGGGCAGCAGCTTTCGGTATCGCGACATGATGAACGAAGCCGGCCGGTCCGGGGCATCAACGCCGGGCCGTAGTCATACTGGGGCTATTGGCAACCCACGAGGTTGACCGAGCCGGTCACGCTGGTCACGTAACCACCACCGTCTGATGGTCGTGTGTTGGACGGCTGCCACGGGACGGGGTCGAGCTGCTCATCCGTGGCGGCGGAGTTCGTGGAAGAAGTCGTCGATGATGTGCAGATCGCCGTCTGCCACCCTTGTCGTAGACGTATTTGCCGACTGCCAGGTCGAGCACGCCCAGGCCGAACGGGGAGAAGATCACCGGCCGATCCGCCGGCACTCTCACCCGGCCGGCCATCACATCATCCAAGGTGCCGGCCAGGAAGTCCCGGCTGCCGGTGAGCTGCTCGGTCAGGTGCGGTGAGGTGTTGGCTTTCAGGCAATGATCGACATCATCGACCACATTGGTGGAGCCGAGCAGAACCTCCGGTGCCAGGTCGCGCAGCGAGATATGCAGCACCAACGGATTATGTCCGAACCAGGACAGGTCGCTGACGTGCGGCTGCGCGGCGACGGTGGCGAAGACGACCAGGTCGCTGCACCGGATCAGCTCCTCGACGCTGTCATAGACCCTGACCCGGCCGGTCGTGCCCGTCTGCTCCAGATAGCCCCGGAAGCCGGCTGCGCTGGCGGCGGACAGGTCATGCACCCCGATCTCGTCGAACGACCAACCCGTCCCGGCCAGGAACGTGTGAATGTAGCGGGCGATCAAACCCAACCCGACAAACCCCACCCGGGTCGGGCGTGGCCGGCCGCGGCTCAGCCAATCCGCCGCCAAAGCCGCCGATCCGGCCGTCCTCGCAGCACTGATGATCGAAGCCTCCAGGCACGCGAACGGATACCCGGTGTCATGATCATTCAAAATCAACACCGCCGACGCCCTCGGCACCCCAGCCGCCACATTCTCCGGGAAACTCGAAACCCACTTCACACCATCCACCCGGACCGGCCCACCAATAGATGCCGGCAACGCGATAATCCGGTCGGACGGACGGTCGGGAAACCGCAGAAAATACGACGGCGGATTCACCGAATCCCCGGCACCATGCAGCCGGTAGGTCGCCTCAACCAGCTCCACGACCTCCCTCTCCCGACCCTGCAACACCCCCTGAACCTGCCCACCAGAAACCACCGCGAACGCAGGCACCGTCGCTCGCTCGACCCCTTCGCGCGCGGTCGTATCGGAAAACGTGGTGGTCATTGCGGCGTCACCTCACTACTGGGCGACGCATCGGAAACGCGTACCGGCTCGGCCATCCCGACCAGGATCTCGCGGGGTCCCTCGTAGGCCTCCCTGCTGTGCGCGGTGCGGATGTTGTCCACCAACATCAAGTCGCCGGCCTGCCACGGCTCCCGCACCGTATTGGCCTCATAGACCGCGTTGATCAACTCGACGATCTCCTCGGTGAGCGGCTCGCCGGTGCCGAAGCCGGTGTTGAACGGCAGCCCGTCGGCGCCGTACATGTCCACCAGGTACTCACGTACTTCAGGATCGATCGTCCACTCGTTCAAGAACGCGATCTGATTGAAGAAGCAACGCTCTCCAGTCCTCGGATGCCGCACCACGGCGCTGCGGCGTTGCCGGGTCCGCAGTTCACCATCAGGCTGCCACTCAAACCCGATCGCGTTGGCGCGGCAGTAGCCTTCGACGGCGGCACGATCCTCGGTCCCGAACGCCTCCTCCAGACTCGCCCCGATCTCGTCGTTGTAGCTGCGGGTAAGCAGCCAACCGTCCCGCTCGAACCGCGCGACCAACTCGGCGGGTAGTGCGTCCAGCACCGCGCGCGAATCCGACACCGCCGTCGCTCCACCTGCGGTGGGGGCGCGGAGACAGGCGAACAGCATCAGGCCGGGAACCTCGAGCCGGTAACTCAGCTCGTGGTGCATGCACATCGGCTGGTTCGCCGGCCACGTCGCTGAGGAATACACCCCGTCGGCATAAACCTGCCGGCGAGCGAACGCCTCCCTCTCAACCATCAAGGTGGTAGCCAGCCGCCGAAAAACTGCGGTGGTCTCCGCCGCGTCACGCAGCCCGAGGCCACGGACCAGAACCGCACCATGCTCTGCCACAACAGCGCGCAACCCATCCCGATGCTCTGCAGCCCAGCCAGGCACGTCGCCGGTGGCCTCAGTCCGCAGAATCGGAGGCCTGCCAGGCTGCAGTTCCACATCGAGCAGTAACGCCATAGGTGACGACGACATCTCAGTTCCCTTCAATTTGACGGATA
>CAVQIU010000016.1:0-72289 GCA_963712625.1 uncultured Actinomycetota bacterium | reverse complement strand
CCAGTTCTGAACGCGCCAGGATGCTCGGAGTCGTGAGCGTCATCCGCCGCAATCCTGACGCGACCTGGCACGGCGACATGCTCGACGGCCTCGCCTTCGTGAAGGCGCAGAAGGACCATGGAGCTGAACCGAAGGGAGCGCGGGTACTCCTTGTCGGCGCTGGTGGCGCAGGCAGCGCCATCGCGATCGCCCTGTTAGAGGCTGGGGTCCGCGAACTCGTCATCCACGACGCCGACCAGTCGAGGGTTGCGACACTCATCGACCTGCTCTCGAGCCGCGGCCAAGGGCGGGTGAGTGCCGGGCCGCCGGATCCCACCGGCTGCGATCTGGTGTGCAACGCGACTCCCATGGGCATGGACGAGGGTGACCCGCTCCCCGTCGATGCTTCGCTGCTGACATCGTCCATGTTCGTCGGCGACGTGATCGCCGGACACGGCCTGACCCGATTCCTCCAGGCTGCGGAATCCGCGGGCTGCAAGACGGCCAACGGCGGACACATGGTCGAGGCCGCCCTGGACGTTATGGCGGACTTCATGCTGCGGAAGGCAGATTCTCGCGCTGACGGCGCGAGGCACTGATGGGTCAGTCAGACGACGACCGATGCCGCAGCTGCCGGAATCTGGCACAGCCCGCCGGCACGGCGTCAGGCGGCAAGCAGCATCGCCAGCGCAGCGGTGTCGGCATTGCCCTGCGGATCGATGCCTACCTTGCTGATCAGCTGCGTCACTGTGCCATCGACATCTGCCTCCACCCAGGCGGCGCGATGATCCAGGCCGAGGTACGGCAGGCCCGGGAGGAAGACACAACCCGATGCCACCTTGTATTCGGGAATACTCGCGAGAGTGCTGGACGGTGGGTGCAGCACGATCAGCCCCGGCGGCTGTTGCCCCGCGAAATGGCCAGGGCGAAGGGGATGCTCACCGAGCAGCTGTCCCTCAGCGACCACGAGCCCAACCGCTCCCGGGTGCGGCTTTTCGGGCAGCTCCTCACGTACACCGAAGACAGTACTGTTCGGTAGTAACCCCGGGACAGCAGCCATTTGCACGGCGAGCACCAGGAATTTGGCCCATTCGACGGTGTCATTTGGCCAGCGCCCCAGCAGCAGGAAGCCATACAGCGATCCATCTGCCTGCAGCGGTGCCACCTCGATCGACGATGGTCGAAAGCCATCCATGATGACCTCCCAACTCAATGCTCAGATGCAGCACCTCGGGTGGTACGTCGTGATCCCCAGTCGCACTTGGCTCAATCGTCCTCACGCAGCAGTTAGCAGACAAGGGGGTGGGAGTGCCAAAGCAGACGTGACTAGGTTGATTGGTATCACTTCGTGATAGGTCGATTGGTATCACTTCGTAATCGGGGCGGCTGATGCCAGCGGGAGCCGGAGCTCCGCACGGGTGTGCCACGGAGGCTCGGCAACGGTGAGAGCGACCGCACCGCCCGCGCGCGTGATGAGCTCGCGGACGATGGCGAGGCCGAGTCCGGCGCCGCCCGAGCCGCGCTGACGCGCATCATCGAGGCGGGTGAAGCGCTCGAAAACCCGCTCACGGTCTGCCGGCGGTATGCCTGGACCGTCGTCGCTGACGCTGATCACGGCTTGATCATGATCAACGCAGGCTGCCATCTCCACCCGGGTATGCGCGTGACGCACCGCGTTGTCGACCAGGTTCCCGACCGCGCGACGCAGCTCCTCAGCATCGACCATGATCATGACAGGCTCGCTCGCCACCAGACTCACCGGGACTCGCGCGTCGGCGTACGCCCTGGCCATTTCGGCAACAAGATCGCGAGCATCGATAGAGTTCAGCTGTGCCGGTGGCCTGCTATGTGCGTCGGCTCGGGCTAGCAGCAACAGGTCCTCGGCCAGTCCCGACAGCCGCTTGACATCGACTATGAGATCAGCAGGCAACGTTCCGCCCTCACCGAGTCGTTGAGCGACCTCCAGCTGCGTCTGGATGCTGGCCAGCGGACTGCGTAACTCATGAGCTGCGTCCGCGACGAACGAGCGTTGCCGCTCATAGGCTTCGGCCAGCCGGTCAAGCATTTCGTTCAGGGTGACAGCAAGAGCACGGATCTCGTCCGCCGCCGCCGGGACGGGCAGTCGCTCCCGTCCGGCCGGCCCACTGATCCGGCGCGTTCTGCTGATCTGCTCCGCGCCTGCGCGAAGTTGTTCCACCGGCCGTAGCGTCCACCCGATCACTCGCCACGCAATGACGGCCAGGGCTCCGAGAAGCAGAGGAAAGGTAATGAGCAGGGCGTTCCTGAGGGCCGTACGCGTTGCGAGCACATCGCCGACCGGAAGTCCGACGATGACACTGACCTGCGCTGTCGGTGGTCCCGCTGGGACGGCTCGAACCCGCAACGGCCCGGCGGTGCCGACCCGAACGCCATCCAGCACGACCGCCTCTCCGCCGAGAGCCCTCGCCAGCTCGCTCGGTCGCAACAACGGGGTCAATCGGTCCGCCGTCGCCGAGCCCCCGATCACCCGCTGCTGGCCATCCACCACCTGAACGACCTGCGCACCTGATACAGGGATCGGGCTGGGCAGCCGGCCCTCGTTGGCCATCGCTGCGACCTCCTGACCGCTCGTGAGCGCCTCGCTGTCCAGGGTGCGATTCACCGAATAGGTCAGCGCAGCGAAGAATGCCAAGCCGCCCAGGATCAGCGCCATGCCTACTCCGGCGAGTCCAATGATCATGAGCCGCCCCCGCAGGCTCAACGTCCAGAATCGCTTCACGTGAAGGGCCTCCGCGGCTACGACGCTAGCCGGTAGCCGACGCCGCGTACGGTGATCAACCGATCGCTTCCGATCTTGCGCCGCAGGTAGCCGACATAGACCTCGACGGCGTTAGGGCCGATGTCGGCGGCACTGTCCCAGACGTGGTCCAGCAGCTCGGTCTTGCCGATCGCCCGGCCGGCGTTACGGATCAGGTATTCCAACAGCGCAAACTCGCGGGGGGTCAGGTCCGCAGACACTCCGTCGACCCAGACCTCACGGCTCGCCGGATCCAGCTTCAGCTCTCCCGCGCTCGATGACGACCGGCCGAGCTCGAGCGCCCCGCCGCAGCAGTGCCCTGATCCGCGCCAGCAACACGACGAAGGAGAAGGGCTTGGTCAGATAGTCATCAGCGCCGTCGTCCAGAGCGTCGGCCTGGTCGTATTCGCCGTCCTTCGCCGACAGCATCAGCACCGGAACCCAGTTGTCATCGAGCGCGTAGCCGGCGGACCACTTCATAGCCCGACAGGCCGGGCAGCATCACGTCGAGCACCACCGCGTCGAAGTCGCCGTGCTGCGCCAACTGGAGGCCCGATTTCCCGTCCGTGGCGCTCTCGACGACGAATCCCTCGGCCGCGAGCCCGCGACGGAGCGCGGCAACCATCCGCTCCTCGTCGTCGACCAGCAGTACCCGCACACGCCAAGTATCAGCTGGGCGGAGCGAGCCGCATGCTTTCGTCGGCGACTGGACAAAGTGGCGGCTTCCCGGCGCGATCGCGGACGAGCGCGAGCGAGCCGATTGGACACGAGCGGGCGCCAGCGAGCGGAGCATCAGCCACAGCGATCTCACAGTGAGTCGAGGCAACAATGGGCATGTGCGGATCTTCGACTCCAAACCAGCGCTGCGCCTGATCGCGCCGCTGGCCTTCGTACTCGTCATGGCGGGCACCGGCCTGATCGCCGCCACCGCGAGTGCCGATAACAAGCTGCCGGCCAGAACACCCAGGAGCTCCTCGTCGACCTCCAGCAGGCAAGAACCGACGGCCTCTCCGGCACCATCGTGGAGCGCGCCGATCTCGGCATTCCAGCAATTCCGAGCGCGAACGGACAAAACGACCCGGAACTCACATCCCTGGTTTCGGGAACCCATACGCTGCGGGTGCGGTATTCGGCCCCGGACAAGGCACGGCTGGCGGTGCTTGGCACCTATAGCGAGTCCGACATCATCAGGAATGGCAAAGACGTCTGGACCTGGGACAGCAAGGACAACGCTGCGACCCATCGCACCCTGACGGCCGAGCAGGCGGCGCAGCCTAGCCCGACACCGTCCGGTACGCCCACAACGCCGGAGGAAGCGGCCAACAAGGTGCTCAAGGCGCTCGAGCCGACCACGAAGGTAACCAGCGACAGTTCGGTCGATGTTGCGGGCCGTCCGGCGTACGAACTGGTACTGGATCCCAACGACCCGAACACGCTTGATCAGCCAGGTGCGGATCGCGATCGACGGTGAGACCAAGTTGCCGCTCCGGGTGCAGGTGGTCGGCTCCGACAACAAGATCGTGTTCGAGGTCGCTTACACCTCGGTGGATTTCACCCGGCCTGATGATGCCGAGTTCGTCTTCAACCCGCCGCCGGGCGCGAAGGTGACCGAGATCAAGCCGAGCGATCAAGATACGCCGAGCGCGCAGGATCGCCAGCAAGGCGGAAGAGGCTAGGAAGGCGACGAAGGTCGTCGGCACCGGTTGGACCGCGGTGACCGTACGCAAGGTCGGCACCCTGTCGAATAGCCAAGCTGATCAGCAGCTCGAGGCGTTCGTGAACAAGCTCCCGCCGGTCCACGGCTCGTGGGGTTCTGGTCGGCTGCTCGCTGGTACGGCCTTCTCCGCGGTGTGGACCGACGACGGTCGGCTCGCCATCGGTGCCGTGCGCCCAGACGTGATCTATCAGGCGCTCAACAAGTGAGTTCGGCCCCAGCCGACTCTGCGCCGGTTGTCACCAGCGGGCTCACCAAGCGGTTTCGACGCCAGACTGCTGTCGATCGCATCGACCTCGAGGTTCCAGGCGGTGCGGTCTACGGCTTCCTGGGCCCGAACGGCTCTGGCAAGACCACCACAATCCGCATGCTCTTGGGCTTGATCTCTCCGACGGCGGGCGAGATCTCGTTGCTGGGCTCCGCGATGCCTGCCGGTGCCCGCCGGGTGCTGCGGAGGGTCGGCTCGCTGGTGGAGGGACCGGCGTTCCATCCGTATCTGTCCGGCCGCGCCAACCTGGCCAGGCTCGATGCGGCTGATCGCTACAGCGATCCACGCACGTCTCGAGGGCCGGATCGACGCTGCACTCGATCGGGTCGGCTTGCTCGCGGCAGCGGAGAAGCGCTATCGGGCGTACTCGCTCGGCATGCGCCAGCGGCTGGCGATCGCGAACTCGCTGCTGATGCCGCGTGACCTGCTGGTGCTGGACGAGCCCACCAACGGGCTCGATCCGCAGGGCACACGCGAGGTCAGGCACTTGATCAGCGATCTGGCAGCTGAGGGCGCCACGGTGCTCGTCTCGAGTCACCTGCTCGCCGAAGTGGAGCAGATCTGCAGCCACGTCGGGGTGATGTACGAGGGCCGGCTGGTTGCGCAGGGACCACTGAGCGAACTGGGCGCCGGCACGGTGCAGACCGTACGTGTCGACACCGATCGGGCCGAAGATGCCGGCCGAGTTCTGAACGAGCTGGGGTTGAGCGAGATTGTGACCGCGCCTGGTTGCGTCACGGCGACGTTGGGCGACGTGGCTGTCGAGAAGATCGTGCCGAACCTGGTGAATGCTTGCGTGCCGGTGCTCGGCTTCGCCGTGCTACGGCCAAGCCTTGAGGACGTCTTCGTCTCTCTGACCGGAGAGGGATTCGATGTCAGCGGCTGAGCTTGCGTTGATCGGCAGCCCGCCGCGCGCTCGGGTCTCGACCCGATTCCTCCGATCCGAACTCAAGATCATCTTCGGTCGTCGGCGCAACATCGCCGGGATGGGGGTGCTCGCGGCAGTTCCGGTGATCTTGGCCATCTCCGTACGCGTGTCCTCCCCCGGTCAGGGCGGTGGTCCGGACTTCATCAGCGCGATTGCCGGCAACGGACTGTTCGTGGCATTTGCGGCGCTGGCCCTGGAGCTGCCGCTGTTCTTGCCCTTGGCGGTGAGCGCCATCTCCGGCGACTCGGTCGCCGGTGAGGCCAACCTCGGCACGTTGCGTTACCTGTTGGCGATTCCTGCTGGACGTACCCGGCTGCTGGTGATCAAGTACACCGCAATCGTGATCTTCGCTGCCGCTGCGACATTTCTGGTGGCGCTGGTCGGGGCGATCATGGGGCTGGCCCTCTTCGGCGGCGGCGATCTGACCTTGCTTTCCGGCACCCAGACGTCAATGGCCGACAGCGTATGGCGGCTGATCTTGAGCTCGCTGTATCTGGCGGCTCAGTTTTCCGCGCTGGGTGCCATCGGGTTGTTCATCTCGACCCTGACCGAGCAGCCGATCGGCGCCACCATCGCCGTCGTACTCGTCGATGTGCTGATGTTCATCCTGGATTCGATCTCACAGTTGGATTGGCTACATCCCTGGCTGCTGACGCATTGGTGGACCGCGTTTGGTGATCTGCTGCGGGATCCCATCGCGACCGAATCGGTCCAGCGGGGATTGATCACTGCCTTGGCCTACGCAGGCGTCTTCTGGCTTGCTGCGTGGGCGAGATTGTCGACCAAGGACGTCACGAGCTAGCCGCTATATTGGCCAAGATCATGACTGAGTCAGCTGTAGAGCGTACTGAGCTACGCGTACGCCGGGAGGTTGTCTCGTTCGTACGCCGTAGCAACCGGATGCGCCCCAACCAGCGTCGCGCGTGGGAGATACATCGCGACCACTTCGTTCTCTGCGTACCGCGCGAGGACACCTCCACGTCCATTCACCCGGCCGCCTCGCTGAATCTGGTCGAGGCTTTCGGGCGGCCCGCCGAGCTGATCGTCGAGATCGGGCCCGGCACGGGCGAGTCGCTGATCCCGATGGCCGAGGCTCGGCCGGAGGCCAACCTGCTGGGCTTCGAGGTCTACCGGCCGGCCATTGCGCGGATGCTGGGCCACCTCGCACGCAAGGGACTCGACAACGTCCGGATCGTCGAGGCGGATGCGGTCGCCGGCCTGCAGCGCCTCCTGCCACCTCGATCGATCGACGACACTCTGGATGTTCTTTCCAGATCCGTGGCCGAAGCCGCGACACCACAAGCGCCGGCTGTTGACGCCGGCATTCGCCGACACTGGCCGCGTCGCGGCTGAAGCCCGGCGCAATCTGGCGACTCGCGACCGACTGCGCTGACTACGCGGACTTGATGCGCAAGATTCTCGACGACGATCCGGCCTTCGCGAACCAGCATCCGAGCGGCTGGGCTCCGCGGTGGGAGGCCAGGCCGATCACCCAGTTCGAGCAGCGAGGGCTGGATGCGGGCCGGCCGATCTTCGACCTTGCCTATCGTCGTGCCGACTGAGCCTGCCGAACCGCCCAAGGTTCGTTGGCGGCTCGATATCGCCTACGACGGGACCAACTTCTCCGGGTGGGCCGCTCAGACGGGTCTGCGTACCGTGCAGGGCGAATTGGAGACCTGGATTGCACGGGTGCTGCGGCTGGACGAGCAGCCGCGACTGGTTTGCGCCGGCCGGACCGATGCCGGTGTGCACGCGAGAGGGCAAGTCGCCCACCTCGACCTGGACGCAACGGTGATCACCGACGGCGGCGACGCGCTGACTCGACGGCTCAACAAAGTCTTGGGCGGAGACTGTGTGGTGCGACGGATCTCCGCTGCACCACCCGGATTCGACGCACGTTTCGGGGCCGATCTGGAGGCGCTACGTCTATCGAATGAGCGATGGAAGCGTCGCCGCCGGACCCGCTGTACCGCAATCAGATCGCTCCGGTGAACACAGAAGTCGATCTTGTTCAGCTGAATGAGGCAGGCAGTGACTCTGCTTGGGCTGAGGGACTTCGGGGCCTTCTGTCGGCAGCGAGAGGGAGCCAGCACGATCCGGACCCTGCTCGAGTTGGCAGGTCGGCGCATCGCCTCCGGACCGATGGCAGGTGTGATCGAGTGCAGCGTACGCGCGGACGCGTTCTGTCACTCGATGGTCCGCTCGCTCGTCGGCGCACTGGTCGCCGTCGCCACGGCGCAACGTGATCACGACTGGCTGGTCGCTGTCACCGAGCGGGCGGTACGCGATCCCGACGATCACCGTCATGCCGGCGGCCGGGCTGACCCTGGAGGAGGTCGGCTATCCGGCTGATCACGAGCTGGCGACACGCGTACAAGAGGCGCGCGCCGTCCGAAGTGCGAGCCGATCATGACACGGCCGGAGCCCTCGCACTACTTCAGCGAGCAGCCCAGCGGTACAGAGGTGCGGCGTACGATCACGACGCGCATCTGGGGGCGAGAGCTGAGGTTGATCACCGCCGGCGGAGTGTTCGCCGCCGATGGCCTGGATCGGGGGACGGCTGTGCTGCTGCGTGCTTCGCCAATGCCAGCCGGAAGCCCGCGGATCCTCGATCTCGGCTGCGGGTACGGGCCGATTGCGATCGCTCTTGCACTGCACTGCCCGGGAGCGCTCATCGATGCGGTGGATGTCAACGAGCGGGCGCTGTCCCTCTGCCGAGACAACGCTGTAGCGCTGGGCGTGGCGCATCGGGTGCGGGTGCTGCGACCTGAAGAGGTTGAACCAGACGTGCATTACGACGAGATCTGGTCCAACCCCCCGATCCGCATCGGCAAGCAGAGCCCTCATGAGCTGCTGCTCAGCTGGCTCGCCCGGCTGGCACCCGCCGGCGTAGCACGCCTGGTGGTCGGAAAGAATCTCGGCGCGGACACACTGCAGCGCTGGCTCATCGAGCAGGGCTACGCCTGCGAGCGTGCCGCCTCAGCCAAAGGCTTCCGAGTGCTGCGTGACCGGCGCTCGACCAGCGCGTCAGCCGGCCTTCTCGGAGACGGCCTGAGCACCTCGGGCCAGCGGCGATCGAGGATCCGGCCGCCCTGAGTCGTGCATACGCGGAGCACGATGAATCCGCACGGCGAGCCCGACCGGCAGCGTCAGATAACCCACCCAGGGCGTGAAGAAGGACCAGATCACCAGGGCGATCGTCGGCAGCGCCAGAGATCAACGTGCCGAGCATGGTCACGGTGAAGGACAGCAGAGAGGGAAGGCCGCCGGTCTTGCCCTGGGTGAAACGGGTTGGCTCCTGGCGGCGGGGCCGGCCATTGCCAGAGCGTGCCCGACCAAGGATCCGACGCCGAGAGCCGTCAGCATCAGGCCGAACGCCAGCCCGACCGCCGGTACGAGCAGATGCCACTCCCCGGTGATCATGGCGATGCGAGCAAGATCACCATCAGCGGGAGATAGACGGTAACGGCCGACATGACGCGCCCACTTCGATCCTCGGCGCCGCGAATGCCCGGAGGAGATATGAAGCCACAGCGCCGTCCCGTCGTACGACAGGTCCTGGGCAACGCTGAATCCGACCAGCAGGCCGAGCAGGCTGGGGGCGAACACCGCGACAGCGGCGCTGCCTTGCGGATTGATCATCTGAGTCACGATCAGGATGACCGGGCCGATCAGGAAGCCGGCGATTCCGGCAAGGTAGCGGGGATCGCGTCGCCAGTAGCGCAGGGTACGACCTGCGACTCCGCCCGCCGGCGTCACCGGGTAGAGGCGATCGACGGCGCCCGACCCACGGACCTTGCTAGCCGTGCCACCGCCGTCCATGGGTGAGACCAGGCCTACGCCGAGGAAGTGCCGCCAGGCCCTCCAGAGCAGTCCGACCAGCCCGACGGCCAGCAGCAGGTGAATCCCCGCGCCGCCAGCCACCACGTGAGACGTCGGCCGGAATCGCCCACGCCCATCCGAAGGGTGACCAACCGGCCACGGTCGCAAGATCGGCCAAGCTGTCCCGCAGCTCGCTGACCTCGGTGCTCACGATCGTGCCGATCAGGTTTCCCACAATGGCCATCGCGACGCCGACGAGGGCAATCGCAACGAACGCAAGATCACGGAATCTGCGGGAGGCGAGGAACGAAGCGAAGGCCGCCGTCGCCGCCCGGGACAGCAAGAAGCAGGTCACCACGCCGAGCGGTACCGCGATCACGGCTGCCAGTGTCAGCGGCACGGCTACGTGCCCACGTGATCAGCAGCCCCAGCCCCGATCAGGACGGTTGCCACCCCAGGCACACTGATCAGGCCGGCGGCCAACAGGCCCGGCAGCAGTTCGCGGGCGCGAACCGGCAGCAGCGCGAACTTGGCCGGATCGACGTCTCATCGACCCCGAAGACCAGCATCGACATCAGCAGCCAGCCGACGGTGAGGCCGGCGAACGCGACCACGGTGACGTCGGCGGTCAAGGCGAGCGAGGTGTAACGCAGGCGCGACCATGGCCGCCAACACGGCGATCACGATGCCCAGGCCGTAGACGAGCCGATGATCAGCCCGACGGTACGCCAGACGCTGCGTCGCAAGCTGTTCCGCAGCAGCGTCAGCTTCAGCCGGACGAGGAGCGCAACCACGCCAAGGACTCCTCTCCGGCCGCCGTAAAGCCGACCAGATCCAGGAACCGCTGTTGCAAGCTGGATCCCGCCCGAACCTCGTCCAGCGTGCCGCCGCCAGCACCCTGCCCTGAGCGACCACGGCCAGCTCGTCGCAGAGGCTCTCCACCAGCTCCATCACGTGGCTGGACATACCACCGTTCCGCCCTGCATCGCGTAGTTGCGCAGGATCGAGCGAATCCCTCACCAGACACCGGGTCGACCGCTTCGAACGGCTCGTCCAAGATCAACAGCCGCGGAGCGTGGATCAGCGCACAGGCCAGCCCGATCTTCTTGGTCATGCCGGCCGAGTACTCCACGACCAGGGTGTGCCGATCGTCGGCCAGCGCGAGCGCCTCGAGCAGCTCGGCCGAGCGGACTAGCGATCTCGGCCGGAGGCACTCGCCGCAGAAGTCCGACGTAGCGCAGCAACTCCGAGCCGCTGAGCCGGTCGAACAGGCGCAATCCGTCCGGCAGCACGCCCATGAGCGCCTTCGCCCCAGCCGGATCAGCCCAGACGTCATGATCAAGGACGCGCGCGGCGCCGGCGTCTGGCCGGAGCAGACCAGTCGCCATCGACAAGGTGGTGGTCTTGCCGGCACCGTTCGGTCCGACCAATCCGAACATGCAGCCGCGGCGCACCTCCAGATCGAGATGATCAACGGCTCGCTTTGAGCCGAACGACTTGCAGAGTCCGACGAGAGAGAGCGCAGCGGTCACGCTGTCGCTCGCCTGTCGAGCCGCCTAGCATGGCGCACCGTTAGGCCATTCAAGATCGTCGCGGACCTCAGGCTCATTGCCGAGTGGTTCCGCGGATGCCGCACGAACTCAGTCAAACACAGCACGAGAATGGCCGGCAGAGTGATGTTCGAGTAGCAAGCAATTGGGTAGCTATCGCTATGACGCCGTCTCAAGGGGGCCTGTGCCCAAGCCCGACCATCGCTGGTCGTAGCATGAGCGTCAGTTTCACCCCTGATCCACATCACGATCCGAGAGGAATGCCATGGCTGCCTACGAACTCCCTGATCTTCCTTACGACTACGGCGCATTGGCACCCCACATCTCCGGCGAGATCATGGAACTGCACCACTCCAAGCACCACGCAACCTACGTCAAGGGGGTGAACACCGCGCTGGAAAGCTGGCGGAGGCGCGCGAGGACGATTCGTTCGGCGGCTCCGGCTGGAGAAGAACCTCGCCTTCAACCTCGGGCGGACACATCAACCACTCGGTGTTCTGGCCCAACATGTCCCCTGAGGGCGGCGACAAGCCGGACGGCGACCTTGGCGCGCGATCGACGAGTTCTTCGGCAGCTTCGACAAGTTCCGCGCCCACTTCGAGGCGAACGCCAACGCCATCCAGGGCTCGGGCTGGTCGATGCTGGTCTAGGACACTCTCGGCCGCCGGCTGAACATCGTGCAGCTTTTCGACCAGCAGGCCAACCTCCCGCTGGCGCAGATCCCGATCTTGCTGCTGGACATGTGGGAGCACGCGTTCTACTTGCAGTACAGGAACGTCAAGGCCGACTACGTCACCGCATGGTGGAACGTCGCCAACTGGGCGGATGCTCAAGCTCGATTCGCTGCAGCAACGGCCCAGACCGCTGGGCTGATCGCGCCTCAGTGATCAACTTCTGATCGCGAGCTGATCACCTTTCGTCGCCAGCAGGTGATCGACTTCTGTGGCGCTACGGCGCCAACCGGGTGCGGGTCCAATCCAATCCAGCTCGCTGGTAGAGCAGCCTGTCGTGCATCCGGCTCGGCTGGCCCTGCCAGAACTCGATCAGTGTCGGGACTACGCGGTAGCCTCCCCAATCCTCGGGACATGGCACGACGGCTCCTCGGAACCGGCGCTCCGCCGCGGCGTATGCGTGGGCCAGCTCATCGAGGGAGGCAACGGTCGAGGACTGCTCAGAGGCCCATGCGCCAAGCTGCGAGTCCCGAGGCCTCGTAGCGAAATAAGCCTCCGACTCCGCGCGCGGCACGAGTTCGGCGCTTCCCTCCGCCCGCACCTGACGGTGCAGTGGATACCACCCGAAGAGCAACGCAACGCGTCGGTTGCGGCTTAGCTCGCTGCCCTTTCGTGAGTTGTAGTTGGTGAAGAACGTGAAGCCTTCGTTGGTGACGTTCTTGAGCAGTACCGTGCGAGCCGACGGTTGCTCGTCGACACAGGTGGCAACGACCATTGCCGTCGGCTCCGGCAACAGACCACGTTCCTTGGCCACGAATGCGTCGGCCAACCAGACGTCGAACAGCGCAAAGGGATCGGACGGTGCGTTGGATTCCAGCAGGTGGTCGCCGGTGTAGTCCAGGCGCTCGCCGTACAGATCGGGCATGCCAGCCAGTTTTGCACCAGGCCACCCGTCGATTTGCCAAGATTCCCTGCTGCGTCGGATGTCTGCGCAGCAGGTATACGCCCGTGCACAACGTCAACAACCTACGCAACGTGGGACCTTGACAGAGCAGCGTGGGGTGTTGACCGGGAGTCGGGCGGGATGTCGACCAGGTGTCGGCAGGAGTCAGGGCTTGCGGACAAAGCCGACAACGGTTCCCGCGACTAGGGCGACGAACCCAGCTAACCCGAGCGCAAGTAGCGTGCCTTTCTGGTTTTGGATGCCATCGGCCTGGTCCTCGGGGACGTCGGTCTCGCTTCCTGGGTCGTCGCTGGGTGTGGGTGTCGGGGTTGCCTCACTCGGCACCGGCATGGAATAGACCTTGGACTTCTTGGCCTCGCTGCCAACGAGCAACGAGTTCTCATCCACGCTCATCGTCAACGACTCTGCCTGCGGCTGATGAGGTATCGGGGCGCTAGCCAGGACCTTGTAGCTCTTTGCATCGATGACGTGCACCGAGGTGTAGGTGAGCAAGGCGATCCTGTCTCCACCCGGAAGGTAGGTGCCGTCGGTGACGCCGGCAGGCGCTGAACCGACCTTCTTGAGCTCATTGACATTCTGGCGGTCCGGCTGGCGTGGAGCCGCGTAGACGGCAGCGTCTTTGTCTTTCGTCACGATGAACAGCCGGCCCGAGTCGTTGACGAGCAGCGTTTCGGCGTTGTGCGGTCCATCCGGATAACGGAAGTCGTACGCGTGATAGCTAACGGTCAGACCGTTGGCCCTGGGGTTCTCGAAAAAGTAGACGCGCACGAAGCTGCGTCGCGCATTGTTGTCTCCGATGTCGGCGACATAGAGCCGATCCTTGTGCACCGCCACGGCCTCGACATCGAGCGGTTTGGCGCGGAAGTTGAGCGTTCCTTGGACTTTCCCGTCAAGCCCGATGCCGTACGCCACTCCGCGGTCGCCCGAATCGTTGATCGTCCAATAGAGGTTGCCGCCTGGATCAACAGCAAGACCTGACGATTCAGTGATTCGCGCGTCAGTGATCCGGAATGCGAGAGTGTCCTCCGCGACGGCGGTCATCGGGAGGATCGCGAGGAGCATCGCGGCCAGCAGGAGCAGACCTGCGCGCTTCGACCCCTGGATCAGTGACATCCCTCGATCCCTTTCAGCGACTTTCTTGCCTATGGGAGCGTACGCGCCGACGAGCGTCACCGGAGCCAGTTCCACGCGGCAGTCACGACGACTATCAAGACGAGGCCGCCAAGTACGCCGGAGACGATGAGCCGACGTACCCGTGGGTTCATGCGCCCAGGATAGGGCGGCTGTGTTTCTTGCGGCTGCTCGCGCAATGCCGACTTCGCTCGCGCAATGCCGACGTTTCCTTGCGGCTGCTCGCGCAATGCCGACGTCTCAGCAGCCGCTGCCTATTGCGGCTGCTCACGCAATGCCGACGCTCACAGCCGTTTCTCGCGGCTGCTCACGCAATGGCTCGCAGCCGAGGAGGACAGCAAATGCACCGCGGTCTACGCTGCGCTCGATTACGGTGTCTTTCATGGGTGAACTTCGCTTGTATGCCATCGGCATCGAGGAGGTTCGCAGCATGTTCGGAGCGCCGCCACCGGTGGCTGCACACCTGCGTGAAGTGGCGCAACGCGCTTTCGCGCCACCAAGTGTCGAGTCCCGAGGCGGGCTGCTTTCAAAGCTGGGACCGATCTTCAAACGCGTACCTGCTGCGCCGGTGATCTCCCCCACGCAACCAGAGCCGCACGACGTCGAGGTGCTGCTCGCGGGCGCGTACGTGTCACCCGATCGGACCGGCGCGACTTGGCGCCTCCTCGAGACGCTGGTGCAAGGCATCGCCTGGGGTTCGACCCGGATGGGGCTCACTGCACAGGAGCTCGATGATCTCGACTTCGCGCTGGCCCGGGGCGGTGCCTCAGCGTCGGTGGGTCTGCGTCACCTGCTGAACAGCGCGCCAAGCCTCAACCTGATTCCGGTGCAGGGGCTGAGGGTCGGTTGGCACCCACACCAGAAGGCCATCGCGATGGCTGCGGCCTATCGGTCGGCCATGCCGGGAATCAAGACTGATGAGCAGCGGGAGATGATAAAGGCCCTGACCATCTGGCTGGACAGCTTCCAGCCTTGGGCACAGGTGGCCGCATCGCTCCGTCGCCCGGTGCCTGATCTGGTCGGCTTCTGGGCCAGCTGATCTCTCTCCGACCGCGCTACTGGATCAACCGCCTCAATCAAGCCAACCGCGAAAGGTTGCGCCGATTGCTGACCTTTGCACAGCTTGCAACCCGTCGCATACAGGCCACCTCGTGCAGGTAGGTTTCCGCGAGGGAGTGGTTCGTGATCGCCGGCGCGCCTAGCTCACCTAGGCCGGGACGATCACCAAGACAAGATCGCCACCCTCCACCTGCTGGATGTCGGCGAGCGCCGAGCCGCTGTACCACACCAGAGACGGGCGCCGTGATCGCCGCCTCCATCTTCATCGCCTCGATAGTGGCGACGGCGGCACCGGCTTGGACTTGATCTCCCTCGTTCACGGTGACGGTGACCACCCCTGCGAACGGCGCAGCGATGTGGCCTGGGTTGTTCGGATCGGCACGCTCGGCTGTCTTGACATCTACCTTGATCGACTGGTCGCGTACCCGGATGGGTCGCAGCTGGCCGTTGATCGTGCACATCACCGTACGCATGCCGCGCTCATCGGCGTTGCCGATCGCCGATAGGCCGAGGATCAGGCTGACACCCCTGCCGATCTTGGCGACGTGCTCCTGGCCGGGCTGCAAACCGTAGAGGAAATCGAGGGTGTTGAGCCGCCCGACATCGCCGTAGGTGGCACGGTTGGCCAGGAACTCCTTGGTAGGCCCGGGAAACAGCAGGCGGTTCAGCGAGCTCTGTCGTACGAGGCCCTTGTCGTCCAGATCGGCTGAGTCTTCCGGAGAAAGTTCGATGTTACGGGTCGGCATCGTCCGTCCCTGCAGCGCCTTGGTGCGGAACGGCTCCGGCCAGCCACCGGGCGGATCACCCAACTCACCGTTCAGGAAACCGATCACCGAATCGGGGATGTCGTACTTCTGCGGGTTTTCCGCGAACTCATCCGGATCGGCTCCGACCGCAACCAGGTGGAGAGCAAGATCACCAACGACCTTAGATGACGGGGTGACCTTGGGCGGCCTGCCGAGGATGCGGTTCGCGGCGGTGTACATCGCCTCGATCTGCTCGAACTTCTCGCCCAACCCCAGCGCAATCGCCTGTTGCCGGAGGTTGGAGAGCTGACCGCCAGGGATCTCGTGATCGTAGACCCGCCCGGTTGGACTAGGCAGACCCGACTCGAACGGCGCGTACACCTTGCGCACCGCCTCCCAATACGGCTCCAACTCCATCACCGCGCGCAGGTCGAGGTTCGTCGGCCGCTCAGTGTTGGCGCACGCCGCGACCAGGGCGGACGCCGGCACCTGGCTGGTCGTTCCAGCCATCGGGGCGCTCGCGACATCCACCGCATCTACGCCAACCTCGATGGCTGCGATCAATGTCGCGAGCTGGCCGCCGGCCGTGTCGTGGGTATGCAGATGCACCGGCAGGTCGAAGTTCTGCCGCAGCGCGGCAACGAGCTTCCGAGCCGCGGGCGGGCGCAGCAAGCCGGCCATGTCCTTGATCGCGATGATGTGCGCCCCGGCATTCACCATCTTCTCGGCCAGCCGCAGGTAGTAGTCGAGGGTGTACAGATCCTCGGTCGGTGAGTTGAGATCGCCGGTGTAGCACAACGCGACCTCGGCGATCGCACTGCCGGTCTCGCGTACGGCCTCAATCGCCGGTCGCATCTGCTCCACGTCATTCAGGGCGTCGAAGATTCGGAAGATGTCGATGCCGACCTCGGCAGCCTCGGCAACGAACGAGGTAGTGACCTTTGTGGGATAGGGGGTGTAGCCGACCGTGTTGCGACCGCGCAGCAGCATCTGCAGGCACAGGCCCGGCATGTTGTAACGCAGCGCGGCGAGACGTTCCCATGGATCCTCGGCAATGAACCGGAGCGCTACGTCGTAGGTTGCCCCGCCCCAGCACTCGACCGAGAACAGCTCCGGAGTCATCCGCCCCACATACGGGGAGATCCGGATCAGGTCCTTGGTACGCACCCTCGTGGCCAGCAGGGACTGGTGAGCGTCGCGGAAGGTGGTATCGGTCACCTCGACCGGGACCCGCTGTCGCAGGTCCTCGGCGAAGGCTTCCGGACCAAGATCGAGAAGCCGCTGCCGGGAGCCCTTGGGTGACGGGATGCTGACGTTCACACCAGTTGGGCGCTTGAGGCCGGGGTCGAGTTGGGTCGGCGCCGGGCCGTACGGCTGGTTGACCGTCACCTCTGCGAGCCAGCGCAGCAACTTGGTGCCGCGGTCGGCCGGAGCATGGGCGGTCAACAGGTCGGGCCGATCCTCGATGAAGGAGGTCGAGACGTCGCCTGCAATGAAGTCCGGATCCTCCAGAACCGATTGCAGGAAAGGAATGTTGGTGCTGACACCGCGAATTCGGAACTCTGCTAGCGCGCGCCGAGCCCGATTGACCGCCGCATCGAAATCACGTCCATGGCAGATGAGCTTGACCAGCAGGGAGTCGAAGTAAGCGCTGATCTCGACACCGATGTCGACCGTTCCGCCGTCGATGCGTACGCCCGCTCCGCCAGCTGAGCGGTACGCGGTAATCGTGCCGGTGTCGGGGCGGAAGTCGTTTGCCGGGTCTTCGGTCGTAATCCGGCACTGCAGCGCAGCACCATTGATCCGGATCACGTCCTGGGAGAGACCAAGATCAGCAAGGCTTTCTCCGGCGGCAATCCGCATCTGAGCCTGCACCAGATCAACATCGGTGATCTCCTCGGTGACGGTGTGCTCGACCTGGATGCGCGGATTCATCTCGATGAAGACGTGTTCGCCGGCTCGCTCCCCCTCGGTCTCGACCAAGAACTCAACCGTGCCGGCGCAGGAGTAGTCGATCGATTCGGCGAATCGCACCGCATCGCGGCACAGGGCCTCGCGCAAGTCGGTCGAGATGTGCGGAGCCGGTGCTATCTCGACGATCTTCTGGTGACGCCGCTGCACCGAGCAGTCACGCTCGAAGAGATGGATCGTCTCGCCCTGGGTGTCGGCGAGGACCTGCACCTCAATATGCCGCGGGCGGCCGACAGCCTGCTCGATGAAGGCAGTTGGGTCGCCGAAGGCGCCCTCAGCTTCGCGCATGGCGGCCGAAATGGAGTCTCCGAGCTGCTCGGCGCGCTCGATCCGGCGCATGCCACGGCCGCCGCCGCCGGCAACAGCCTTGACAAATACAGGGAACCCAATGGCTTCAGCCCCGACCATGAGCTCATCGAGATCTGCTGACGGCGGCGTCGACCTCAGAGTCGGGACGCCTGCAGCCCTGGCTGCTTCGATGGCGCGGACCTTGTTGCCGGCGAGCTCGAGCACTCTCGTCGGGGGACCGATGAAGGTGATGCCCGCCTGGGCACACGCGCTGGCCAGTTCGGGATTTTCGCTCAAGAATCCGTAGCCGGGATAGATCGCGTCCGCATCGGACTCCTTGGCGGCACGCATGATCTCGTTGATATCCAGATAGGCGCGTACCGGGTGCCCGCGCTCGCCGATCAAATACGCCTCGTCCGCCTTGATCCGGTGGATAGCGTTACGGTCCTCGTAGGGGAAGACGGCGACGGTCCTCACGCCCAGCTCATACGCCGCGCGGAAGGCCCGGACCGCAATCTCACCGCGATTAGCGACCAGCACCTTGCCGAACATGGGTCGAATCTAGCGGCAGATTGTTACCGCAGCGAGACGGCGGTTTTCCCTGCATCGCAAGCTGCAGCCAGATTCGCGCCCCGAGCCTGTCGAAGGGCGCGCTCTTCCCAGCGCACCGTGGGATGAGCGGCACCGGTCACAGCGAGACCGTTTTCAGGCTGAAGCGGACGGTCACCTGCCCAGATACGGTCTGCACGGACGGCTCGAATTCGAACGAAGCATCATCGGCTCCTTTGGCCATCGCAAACGCCCGCATCTCGCGTACGCCGCCGAATCCAGCATTGGTATCAGATACTTCGACCAGATCCGCCAATGTCGTGCCGAATGCGGCCGCGTAGTCGTCGGCACGGCGGCGAGCGTCGGCGATCGCAGCCAGCCGAGCGTCACGAAACATCTCGTTGTCGGGCCGCAGCGACCACCATGGCCCGTCGATCTGGCTGTTCGGCAGCGCGGTCAACGCAAGCACGAGCGGTGACAGCGAGTCGAAATCGGCGACCACGATCTGGGTCGTGAAGGTGCCCTGATAGCCCGTGATCTTTGCTGGACTGCGTCGATTGAAGACCGGTGAAACATGCAACCCACTGGTGCTCGACCGCTCCAGGGCAGCCTCGAACCGGTGCAGCAGCTGCGTGACGGCAGCCGATCCCTCGGCGAGTTGAGATCTGGTTCGCTCCGCGGTATCGCCCGACGCATGCAGAGTGAGAGCGAGGGCCGCGAGATCGGGCGGACCTTCCAGCTGGGCCTCACCGCGTACGGTCACGAGGGGAGCAGGCCCGCCCGGTTCGGTCATGGCAAGACCTTACGTCCGGATCTCGCCCCTCCGACCGTTGCCTAGGGCTGGCGATAGGGCCCGGCGTGCTCCCACCATTTCTTCATCGCGGCAAAGCTGAGGTCACTGTCGCTCGCAAAGCTGACAATGTGCAAGGAGTCGTGCGTCCAAGCGAACGTCACATCGCCGTCGGCGTTATAGCAATGCAGCTGTCCGCCCGGCAGCTTCTTGCCCTTCTCGGTCGTGGTGTAGTCCATCTTTTGCCGGTTCTTGGTGCAGTCCCCCTTGGTGAAGTTTCCGCGGATGTACGCCGCGTATGCGGTGTCCATCGCCGAGTTGTCCGGAAACTCGAAGTACCAGACCTTTACCGGCACCCCACTCCCAGTCGGCTCGCACCGAAGCGCCCCGACGAGCTTCACCTCCAACGCATCGCCTGCGGGTGGGGAGTAGTCAGCGCATGTGGTGCGGATGTCGGTTGGAATGTGGGTGCGCAGGTTGTTCGTGTTGTTGGGCTTGGCGGTCGGGCTCGGAGTTGGCGTCGGACTCGGTCTCACGACCGACCCTGAAACGGAGACATCGATGGTTTCGCCGCGACCCTTTTGAAGAGCGTTGATCGCAACGACACTCACGACGACGGCGATCACAACCAGCCCGGCGACCAGCGCCGCAATCCAGATCGGGAAACGTCTGCGCTTCTGCGGCGGCATGGTCGAGCCAGGGGCACCTTGGATAGGTGGCCCGGGTTGTGTCGGAGCCTGTATGAGAGGCGTCGCGAAGGCGGCTGCCTGAGGTGGAGTCGGCTGCGACTGGGGCGGCTGCGACTGGGGCCAAGCCGCCTGCCGGTCGCGCAACGCCCGAAGCCGTCGCGTCGCGTCAACATTGCCAGGATCCAGCCTGGTGATCTCCTCGAGGGCCTGTACCGCCTCATCGACCCGCCCCGCAGCTTCGGCTTCCCCGGCTGCGGTGTAGAGGGCCGACAGGTGACGACGCCGGGATTCCGCGAGCGCCGCCTGTGCGCTGCTCACGAGCCGATCCGGGTCGGCCCTGCGTGGATCGAGGGCGGCCAGTTCTTGACCAGCGGCCACCACCGCCGCCCACTGGCCCGCGGCCGCCAGCGTACGGATGTCGTTCTCCAAATCCGCCGCATGACGCTTCCGCGTCGCGGCCTGGAGTCGGCGGTTCAGATCGGGATAGTCGGGGTCGAGCGACCGGATGTTCTCCAGCACTACGATCGCGTCCGACCAACGACCCTCAGTCGCGGCTCGGTCGGCTTCAGAATTCCACGTCGCCGACTGCTGATGACGTCGGGCCTCGCCCAGCCGGTCGGCCGCAGCCTGATTATTGGGTTGCTGGGCCAGCACTCGCTCAAACAGTTCGATCGCTTGATCCCACCGCTGAGCAAAGAACGCAGCCAATGCAGCGGTGTAGTCGGCCTCGGCGGCCACGGCGTTGGCTGGAGCCGGCTGCTGATCAGACCGAACACCAGGTGCCGCCGCCACCCCACCGCGCTTTTCGATAGCCGCAATCAGTCGGCCAACATCAGAAGAGAATGATTCATGCCGCAGCGTCATCCCCTGCCGGCTTGCCAATGGAGCGAGGGATTCCGGAAGCTCGGCGCGGACGGGCATTCGCGCACCGTCCACCAGCACAGGGATGACCGGAACGCTTCGTTGCAGCGCAGTCGCAGTCTCGGCAACCACCCAATCATTGGGATCGTCCAGCCTGCGTCTTCCGTTCTCGTCGTCAACCGTCGTCCATTGCGTTCCGATGATCGACAAGAAGACATCGCAGTCGTTGACGGCCCGCCTGATCACCTCGGTGAAGTCTGTTCCGGGCTCGATCGTGTCCATGTCCATGAACACCTGAAATCGCTCGATGAGGCGGTCAGCCAGCCGGCCCGCAACATGACGCGTGTCTTCACGCCGATAGCTCACGAAGACGCGTGCAGACCCGCTCAACTCACCTCCAGCACCCGACCCGTGGTGGCCAACATTGTTTCATCCGTAGGTCGATCCACTGGCCTGGTCGACAGCAACTGTGAGCGGTATTGCACTCTTTCCATGACCACATCTCAATTTGGTAACCACACCCGCACGAGATCGTTCCGGCCGGCACGAGGTTCCTCGGACCGTGCCGGCGCATCGACCATTGCAATGTCCCGCGACGCCCGCCGGCTTGAGATGGGGATAGCAGGCCAGCAGTCAGTCGGGTCGTACGAGGTCTGGAGCAAACTGCGCAAATGAGGCCTGCCGGGCTGTCGAAATCGCCTCAGCGTCGGCCGTGCCTGATGCCTCGACAACGGCGACCCATTCCTCGATGGAGCGGACATTGAAGTCCTGCACCTCAAGACTGTTGGCGGCCGCGACCGGATCACCGGTGACCTCACCGGCCAGGTGCCGCGCAATGCCCATCAAGGCGCCGTCCCAACCAGGTCCGACGTACAGCGCACCGGCGCCGCTGCCGGCCAGCTCGATTGGCACGGAGTGGGTGAGCTGCAACAGCGTCTGGCCCTCCCCACCAGAGAGCACAAGATCGACGATGCTGCTCTCACCACCGAAGGTCACCACGAGGTGACGGGGTGGCTCGCAGGACAAGATGTCGCCGCCGGCGTGACCTTCGAGCTGGAAGTTTCCACCTTCACGAAGATCACCGCTGAGCGGCACGAACCAGCGACGTACCCGATCGGGGTCGGTGATGGCTTGCCAGACGTCTGCTACCTCGGCCGAATAGTGGCGCTGCAGCGTAACCGCGACGATCTCGCCGCTCTGGGTTTGCTGCTCGGCGACCCCTCGTGCGATAGCGCCGATTTCCTTGGCGATGTCAATGATCATTTTGGCTCCTCCGGGGATTGGGCGGACAGTCGACGGGCACGTTTGCCACGAGCCAGTTCGGTGCCGAGCGCATCGAGCCGGGACTTCCAGTACTCACGGAACTGATCAAGCCACTGATCGACTTCCTGCAACGGAGCCGGATCGACGGCGTAAAGTCGGCGCGCTCCATCGGCGCGTACAGTGGCAAAACCGCCCTCCCGGAGCACTCTCAGGTGCTGCGACACCGCCGGCTGAGTTATGCCGAACTCCGCCGAGATCGCTGCCACCACCGCACCGGCAGAATGCTCCCCCGAGGCCAGGAGCTCGAGGATCCGACGCCGGACGGGATCGCCGAGAACATCCAGCGCGTGCACACACACCACTTTATCAGTTGGCACTTATATAAGCCAAAACCTATCTTTATCGGGGCTAGTCAGCCGGGCGTGTCGGGGCGAAGATGGGACCATGACTCGGGAGGAACAAAGGGGCAGGGACTCAGGCGTAATCGCAAGCTATGACTACGATCGCCGCAGGGGAACGCATGAACTTGATTGGAATGCGTGTTTCGAGCTGGCATCGAGCCTGGCCGAGGCTTTAGAGCCGCTTCACATCGACGCTGTAGTGGGGATTGCGCGTGCTGGACTGATTCCCGCCGCGACTATCGCGCTCTGTCTACGCCGGGACATGTTCCCGGTACGTCTGAGCCGGCGCATCAACGACGAGGTGAGATACGACTCGCCCGTGTGGTGGATCGGCGTCCCGCCGGAGGTTGCGGGGCTTCGGGTCGCGCTCGTAGACGAGATCGCCGACAGCGGGGAGACGCTACAGCTGGCCCGACAGACGATCATGGATGCGGGCGCTGCCGATGTGATCACGGCTTGCCTGATCCAGCATTCGTGGGCGAATCCGGCGCCGACATTCTCCGCTCTGATCAGCGACGAGCTGATCATCTTTCCGTGGAATCGTCGCGTGCTACAGGACGGCGCATGGCTACCGCATCCGGAACTCGAGGCTGCGCTCGCATTGCAACCTGCACAGAGTCTGAGCAACCACGACACAGTTCAGCCGGTGTGAGCGGGGAACCGCTCAGGTTTTTCGTCTTCGGTGACAAGATCACCAAGGAAGCTCTGATCACATCGAGCTCGGCTGACGTAGGCCGTCCGAGCACCCGCTGCAACAGTATTGTGCTCGATTCGCACCGATGAGCAGCTTGCGAGGCGGCGTCCTGGCTAGAGGTGGGATGGCTGTTTGCCTTCGGGAGAAGGCGTCAGCTCGCGAAGCGTTGCCGCGACGCGCGACTGTGAGACTGAGCGCGGTCGCGCCAGCAATTGCCACGGCGACGACCCAAGCTTGCGCGGTGCCGGGCCACGGTTGGTTGACGCTGGCCGCGAGAACCAGGTGCGCGGCGACGCCGACAGCGGTGCCTAGCTGAGCGCCGGTGTTGAGTAACCCGTGCTCGAGCTTGGACATCGCCGGATCGGAGTCGTGTGTTTCGGCCTGCATCGCAGCCCGATCCGAGGTCTGGTTGATGTCGCGGCACAACGCGCGGCCACTTACGCCGTGTCTCGCGATCGCCTCGCCGGCTACCGGGACGCTGCCAATCGGCACGGTCTGGACTGGAATACCGTGCCCGTCCACCAGGGCACCGACAGCACACCGGCAGGAAGGCGAAGCCGGCGCGGCGGCTATCCTCGCGCAGATCCCCCGCCCGACCGCCCTCCTCTGTCTCAGCGACCGGCTCGCAGAGGGTGCGCTCCGCGCGGCGCACAAGCTCGGCCTGCGGGTTCCTGCGGACCTGTCTCTCGTAGGCTTCGACGACGCCGTTCCCACCGCCGCTGCACTCGACTTGACGACAGTCCGGCAACCCTCGCGCAGAAAGGGCGAGAAAGCAGCGCAGGCGCTCCTCGCCGTGCTCCAAGGGTCAACATCACTCGCGTCACCTGCGCCCACTGCCAACGCAGCTGATCGTCCGCGGCTCCACGAGTTCCGTGCCGCCCAGCTGACCGCTGATCTGTACGCCGAGCGTGTGGAGGCGACATGATCGTGTCCTGCGACAGACTCAGCGCGCATTGTCTGGCACCGCCGGACTGCTCAGATTGCTGTCGTCCTCGATAACAAGATCACCAAGGAAGCTGCTGATCACCTCGAGCTCTCCGGAGCTACGGCGTCGGAGCACCCGCTGCAGCATCGCGCCCTGGCCCGCATAGATCGGCGCAAGACGGTCGACTGCGTCGGCCATCGGAACGACCAGCACCTTTCGCCGATCCTTGGCATCCCTGTCACGGCGTACCAGGCTCGCCTTCTCCAAGCGATCGATCACGCCGGTGACTGTGCCTGAGGTGAGCCCCGTGGCCACCGCGAGCTGACCGGGCGTCATCGGGCCGCGCGTCCGCAGCAAGGTGAGGAACTGGGAGTCGCTGGCACCCAGCCCGAGGCTCGCGTTCGCGGCGTGGTTGAACAGCACCACCTGCGCGATCATCTGGATCATCCGCTGCTGGATCTCCAGCTCAAGGTCACTCCGCAGCGCCATGCGATTCCTTATCCTCTACAGGTTTGACTTTATCTCGTCATATCAAGATACTTGGTAAAACGAGATTCACGAATCGTCCAGATAATTCTAGAACGGAGCACATCATGACCACGACATCACCACGAGTCCTGGTGATCGGTGCCGGCACCGGCGGCCTCGCACTGGCCCACGGACTGGTACGGGCAGGAATCGACGTGCGCGTCTTCGAACGTGACGCACTGCGCACCGAGGGCCTTCACGGCTACCGCGTTGGTATCGATCCCGACGGCAGCCGAGCGTTGCATGCCCTGCTGCCGCCCGATCTGTATGACACCTTCGTGGCCACGTGTGCCCGCGCGCCACGCTGGTTCAACATGATCACTGAGCAGCTGCGGGAAGTGCTCGCGCTCGAGATCCCGGCCCAAGACGATCCTGTCGAGAGCGAGAAGTCGGTCAGCCGGATGACCCTGCGCCAGGTATTGATGACCGGCCTGGAGGACGTGATCAGCTTCGGCAAGGAGTTCACCGGCTTCGAGCAGCACATCGACGGCACGGTCACTGCACACTTCGCCGACGGCTCCAGTGCAACGGGCGATCTGCTGGTCGGTGCGGATGGCGCCGGATCACGGGTACGCAAGCAGTACCTCCCGCAGGCACGCATGGAGGACACGGGGATCATCGCAATCGCCGGGAAGCTGCCGATCACCGAGGAGTCGGCCGCACTCGTATCACCGCGCGTGTTCCAGGGCATCTCGATGGTCCAGGCACCCAGGGGGTACTTCTGCATCCTCCATGTGATGGAGTTCAAGTGGGATCGCTCGGGCAAGATCAAGAACGGCATCGGTGGCAGCGACGCCGAGCTGATCAAGGTCTGGCCAGGGCTGCAATTCGACAACACCCGCGACTACATCAACTGGGGCTTTCCGCCAGCGCCGACAAGTTTCCGGCAGATGTCATGGAGCGGAGCGGTGCTGATCTTGCCCGACTGGTGGTGGAGATGACGCCCGACTGGCACCCCAACCTGCGACGGCTCTTCGAACTCACCGATCCGAGCACCTGCTTTCCGGTCAACATCAAGACCTCGGTGCCGTTGGATCCGTGGCCGGCCTCGAATGTCACGTTGATCGGCGATGCGATCCACACCATGACGCCAGGGCGTGGGGTTGGCGCGAACACCGCGCTGCGGGATGCGGTCCTGCTCTGCGCACGGATCATCGACGTAGCCGAAAGTCGCCTGAGCTGGTTGAGGCGGTGGGACGCTACGAGGCCAAGATGATCACGTACGGCTTCGATGCGGTGCTGAAATCACGTAAGCAGATGACCGACGAGGACCCGATCCACAAACCAGTCATCGGGCGGCATCATGCTCGCGCTGATGCGAACGGCGATGCGAGTGACCAACCACGTACGTCCGCTCAGGGAGCGAATGGCCCGATCGATGCTGGAGTATCGCGGTGCGGGTCGGGACAATGCCGACTTCGTGCTTCCGGCCCGCTCCGGTCGTCAGGTCGCCGGCTGAACGTCAGGCGGCGGGGCCGGCGGTGTCGTTCCTAGTGCCCTTTCCAGGGCACTATGTTTCCGTCTCAGCCAAGGAGGCTACCGGTTGCCGCATACGCCTCCGCAGGCTGAGCTGCATGATCATCACGGTTGCAGCGACTCCGAGCACGGTCACCGCACCGCCACCGATCAAGGTCCATCGCGGACCCATGACTTGGCCGATCCAGCCGAGGATCGGCGAGCCTATCGGCGTACCACCCATCAAGACCATGATGTAGAGCGCCATGACCCGGCCGCGCAGTCGCGGATCGACGCCGAGCTGGATCGAGGCATTGCCCGCGGTCAGGGTGAGCAGTGTGGCGAAGCCCATGATCGGCAGCGCGGCCGCGTACGCCAGATAGTTGGGTGCCAGCCCAGTGATGATCTCGACGATTCCAAAAACGACCGCCATGCCGACCACGAACTGTGGGCGCGGGCGGGCGCGCCGTCGCGCCGCGATCAGCGCACCGGCCAGCGAGCCGACAGCTAGAAGAGTGCCGAGAATCCCATAGGCCCGAGCGCTCAGGTGGAACTGCTGCTGCGCCATCAAGGCGGTGGTCATCTGGAAGTTCAAGCCGAATGTTCCGACAAAGAACATCACGCACATCACGAGCAGAATGTCCGGGCTGCGGACGAACGTACGCCAGACCCTCGCGGAGCTGCCGTTTGGCTCGCGGAGTGCGAGCGACGGTGTGTAGCAGCCGGCTGTCGATGATCACCAAGGCGAGGATGAAGGCGAGATAGCTGAAGGCGTTCGACAAGATCGCCCAGCCCGATCCGACCTGGGCAATCACCAGCCCAGCGACAGCCGGTCCCACAATTCTTGCGGCATGGAACGTTGCCGAGTTGAGCCCGATGGCGTTCGGTAGGTGATCAAGACCAGCGACCTCGGACACGAAGCTCTGTCGTGCCGGATTGTCGAACGCGGTACCCAATCCGAAGGCAAATGCGATCACATAGACCTGCTCGGTGGTCGCGACGCCAGTTATCGCCAGCACGCCCAGCGCCGCGGCGCAGAGCGCCAGCCACGACTGGGTGATTTTGAGAATCTGCCGCTTGTTGAAGCGATCCGCGATCAAGCCGCCGTACGGGGACAGCAGCAGCATCGGCAAGAACTGCAGGCCCGTGGTGATGCCTACCGCGAGCGCCGAACCGCCGGAGAGCTCGAGCACCAACCAGTCCTGGGCCACCCGCTGCATCCAGGTGCCGATGTTGGAGACGAACGACCCCGTCAGATAGATGCGGTAGTTGCGCTCGACCAGTGCGGCGAACATGCCACCTCGTCGCGGCGTGGCTGGTGTTGCCGCCCCAGCGCGACCAGTCTGCGTTCTGGATTGCTCGAGATCGACGCTCATCCCTGGTTCACCTTCTCCAGCACGCGTATCGCGCGACGCAATACGTCACGCTCGGCGGGGTCGAGTCCGGCGATCCGGACGGCCAGCCACTCGTCGCGCCGCCGACGGTTCGCCAGCAGCACCTGCCGGCCGGAGTCTGTGAGCGTCACCAGGCACTGCCGATGATCGCGTGGATCGGGGCGGCGCGCGACGTAGCCACGCGCCTCCAGGCTATTGACGACGCGAGTCATAGAGGGCGGTCGCACGCGCTCTAGCGCGGCCAGCTCACCCATGAGTTGATCACCGGAGTTGAGTAGCACGGCCATAGCCGAGAGCTGGTTGGGGTTCAGATCGAGTGAGTCGTCCTGCATCTGGCGCAACCGACGAGCCAGTCGCATCACGGCTGGGCGCAACGCACGCGCCAGCCCAGTCGTCGTTCGAAGATCGTCCCGAGTACTGCCCACTTACCCCAGCATAGTAGTTAGCAATGCTAAATATCAAGGCTATGCAGCTGGCGAGATGCGGCGCCGCCGAGAGAGCACGATCACGGTCCCGATCAGTACGGCGCCAGCGGCCACCAGACCAATGGCAGCGCCCACCGCGTCGTCGAGGATCCGATACAGCGACACCGGCCAGATGCTCAACAAGATCGCACAACCGATGACCGCGTACGCGTATCGCCGGCTGAGCACAAAGGCGGTGAGCAGCGCGGCCGTGACCAGAGTTGCGACGACCAGTGACAGCCATTCGCCATGGGGCGCATCCATTTGCAACACGATGCTCGCCGCCCAGCCACTGAGACCCGCCAGTGACCAGGCGAGGGTTCGGCTGAGCAGCAACCCGCTGGCGGCCAGGGTCAGCCCGACCAGGAGAAACCCGACCGCAAGATGCACCGGCACGGCCGTGTTGGCTGGACCAATGGTTTCCACTGGGTCGATGACGTTGAACACGACAGCGCACACGAGCAGCATGGCGCCCGACCAGCCCGAGACGAGAAACGCGCCGGAACGCAACACGACCGCACCGACTGCGGAGGTCAGCACGACAATCGCGGCCGACACCACGAACTTGCGATCGTCGAACACGACCAGATAAGCGAAGCCGGCGGCATAGCAGGCCAGAGCTAGCAGGATTCGACCGAGCTCGGGCCTGGTCCGTCCTCGGACCAATGCCGCGCCTCCGAGAGCGGGCACGACCAGCGAGGCGACAGCAACCAGCTTGCGACCGGTGCTGCCCAGGTCGTCCCAGAAGAAGGAACCGAGCATGATGACTGCACCCAGCACGAGCGCGCCGCCGACGTAGCCGAGGACCTCCAGCACGGCCGAGCTCCTCGGGGTTGATCGCGCAGCAGACTCATCAGGGACCGACTGCTCGTCCAGTCGGTCGGCCCGGGCCGCCTCCACCAGCCCCTGCGCTTGGGGAGAGGAGAGGACCTGCTGCTCGACCAGGCGAGCAAGCTCGGTTTCGAGTCGGTTCACCACCACATCCTGCCGCGCAAGTCGATTGCAAGTGACGCGAACTAAGGTTGCGGCTATGGAGGAGCCGGCTGCAACACCGCCATTTCTGGGTGCAAGCCCCCGTGCCGGCTCTCGATGTGGACGGCTTGGCAGTCGTCACGGTCGGTACGGTGATCTTCGCACTGGTGTCGGTGGTCTTTGCGATCGGCTACGACTGGCTTGCCACGCATGGCCACACCTCGTGGCTGCAGATCAGTGTGGCTGGATTCCTGCTCGGCCTGATTGTGCTGGCTTACTGCTGGAACCGCCGACGCCGCCGCCGCATTCGAATGATGGGCTGATCGGCCCATCCCTTCAGGAAAGTGGTCGAATCCGACCCGATTTCCGCCGAGGAGCTTGTCGGTTCTGACCGCCATTCGGGCAGAAAGAGCTCGCCGGAGGTGCGTGCATCTAGAAGCTGAAACGCTCCTCGTGGAGTTGATGGCGTGGGAAACCGCGGTCCATCAGCGAGCCGCGTACCCGGGCAGCAAGCCGGGGTGATGCGCAGAGGTAAACATCGTGCTCACTGAGATTGCCGACGATCCGGTTCAGCGCATGAGCGCTCATGTCATTCGCCGCATCACTGGACGGACCGACGAGGTAGACGACTCTCGCCCCGGAGCGCTCGGCGATCTGGTCGAGCTCATGCTTGAGAACCAGATCCTGCTCCCTTGATACGCGGTAGACGAGCGTGACGTCTTTGCCCGGCAGGTCGATCACCTCGAACAGAGCTCGCATCGGCGTAATTCCGACGCCCCCGGCGATCAGCAACACCCGCGGACGGCGACGTCGCCGCGTGGTCAACGCACCGTACGGGCCCTCGGCGAAGACCAGTGTGCCGACAGGGATGGTGAAGATCCGCCGCGTCCCGTCGCCGCAAGCCTTGACCGTGATCCGCAGTCGGTCGCAGGTCGGGGCTGCGGATAGCGAGAAGGGGTACGCCGAGCGCCACGTTTTACCTGTCAGGAATCTCCAGCGGAAGAACTGGCCTGGTTCGGCCCGTAGCTCATCCAGATGGTGACCAGACATCAGCACGCTCATCACGTCGGCGGATTCCTGCCGCACTTCCTCGACCCTGAGCCGGTGTCGCCAGAGCTGGAACACCGGTTGCAGGACCCGCCAGCGCACCACCAGCGCAAACGCATACGTGTACAGCAGGCTCCACGCAATCTGCAACCATCTGCGGCCCGCGAGATCGGCTCCAGCCAGTTGATGGGCAAACCCCAGCGCTACAGCAAGATAGGTGAACAGGTGCAGTGCGTGCCACCGCTCGTACGACAGGCGCCGTCGCACGGGCCGCAGTGAGGCAACTCCGACGAGAACGAGGATCGCAGCGCCGACCAGGGCTGTCGAGATCCCAGGAATGTCGAGCACGTCCTTCGTCGCCGGCATGAGGTCCGAGTGATGCGGTCTGCGCCCAAGCGAGCACAGCAGTCGTCGCATGCACGACGGTGAGGATGATCACCAGCGGACCGCCCCAGGCATGCCAGCGCGCGAGCCGGTGGCTGCCGACGCCACGCTCCAGCCACGGGGATCGCGACATCAAGATCAACATGATGGCTGCGCCGTACCCCGCGGCCATGCCGGTGAGGTGAGCCACCAGGGAGCTTTCGACCCGTATGGGCAGCCCAGCAGTGAGCAAGCTCTGAAGTACCACTAGCGCGGCACCCAGCCACACAAGTGCCACGAGGAGCGTCGCGGAAAGCCTCGGCGATTGCACGTCGCGGCAGTTCCAGTCACCGATCCGACGCCGCCGCGTCGTCGTGAACCAAAGATGTAGGCGAAATATCGGGGGCGCCCATGCCAAGACTTACGCCGACCGCCGTCGCCGCCCCGAACAGACCCACCGTCACGATGCGCAGTGTCCAGCGGATGAGCCAAGGAGGAGCGGCCACGGAGAGCCGTGCGATACCGGGGATCCGGCTCCCCAACTGGTAAGCCGCGTCCGACATGAGAATTCTCCTGCCGTAAGGAAGAATCCCCGAGAGTGAAGAGTTTGGTGTACGCCTCGGCTATTGGGGAACCGGTTTGTGACGAATGTCACAGGAACGTAAAAGTCCGCCACGCATCCCTGTCAGGACTGAAAGTTGTACCGGGTTCCGGCACGAGCTGGGCGATGATCAGGCCTGCTCGCTAGTCGAACAGCGAGATCGGGGCGTCCCATTCGATGGTGTCCCAGACCGGCGCCGGAAGCTCCTCGGCCTGCTCGTCAGACTGCACATTCGAGTGAGCGCCGCAGCCGTGGTTCACGCTGACGACCGTTGCGTCCGAAACCGAGAACGCGTTCGCGCAGACTCCGAACAGGGTCCCCAGGCGCCCCTGCAGGCGTACGAAGAACCCGCAGGTCTCGCAGACATCCGGCGCCAACTTGCTCAGCTGATTGTTCGGGCCGCCATCCCCGACAAGCCAGCGCTCGGTCGCCTCGTCTCGGCCTTCCAACGAAAGCACACGCTCCCGGCCCAGTCCGAGCTCGGCAACCAGAATGCGCACCTCGCTCATCTCGGCAGGTTCTGAGTCCGCGGCGTTCTCGCCGCCGGTGTAACCCGGCTCCAGCCTCGGATCATCGCCGGTACTCGGCATCAGCAATCCGGGCGTGACATCTCCGGGCTGGATCCGCTCGGCCCACGGCACCCAGGCCTTCGCCTGCAATGCGCCGTCGCCCGGCAGCAGCACAACCTCGTCGACCGTTACGACGCGGGCACGTGACGCCCGCGCAACCGTCACCGACCAGCGCCATCCCGGGTAGCCCGGATGCGGGCACGCAAAAAAGTGGCTCACCACTCGGGTGTCCTCGGCCTGCGCCCCGAGATAGTCACCTACTCCGATCACTCCGGCAGTCTCTTCGGCCGCAGCCCGGGCAAGATCAACAGCCGCCAGGCAGGTGGCGTCCGGTTGGGTCGTACCGGTGCTCGAAGCCATGAAGCTCATTCTGGCAGTGCCAGCCGCAGGAGTCGTCACGTGTCAGAAGTCCTCTCAGATCGGACAGCGCCTTCAGCCAGGGCCGAGCCGGCCGGTGGGGCACGAATTGACTAGAGCTCGAGCTCGTCAGCCACTGCTCGCAACACCGTGGCGATCTTGCTGCTGGTCTTGGCGTCGGGGTGGCGGCCGCGACGATAGCCGTTACCGATTCCGTCGAGCATCTTGATCAAGTCCTCGACGATCATCGTCATCTGCTCCGCTGGCTTGCGATGCGCCTTGGACAGCGACGGTGGAACCTCCACGAGGTGCACCGAGAGTGCCTGCTCCCCCTTACGCCCTTCCACGACACCAAATTCGACCCGCTGGCCCGCCCGCAAGCTCGTTACGCCCGGAGGCAACGCGTTGGCGCGGACGTAGACGTCGCCGCCTTCGTCCTTGGTCAGGAAGCCGAAGCCCTTTTCGGCGTCGTAAAACCTCACCTTGCCAACAGGCACGTCCAACCTCACTTGCTCTTTCGCCGGTTTGCCGACCATTGTCTTCACTTGGGGCGTCTTCACTCGGGGCGTCTTCACTTCGGCACTGCTCGCGACCGACGCTTCCAGTGCGGATTACCCCCCACAACAGCGCGCTAAGCGTAGCCGTTTCGCTGCCGCAGCCCAACCTCGAAATCAGTGCGTGATCAAGCGACAATCGCTCCTGGTCCTGTGGCCAGGTCACTCCAGGTTCTGCACGCTCGGGAGGTGTGACCGCCGCGTCTACGATGACTTCATGGCAACGTGGGAGGACGGACCGGAGTACGCGCCGATCGAGCGTCCTGCGGAGTTTCAGAACCCCGATGCACCGCCCCTGGAGACTGCGCCACCGTACATGCAGGTGGCTGCCTGGGCTCCCAAGAGCAGGCCACTCTTCGATAACCCATCGGCTCCGCTAACGCCGCTGTCCAGCCTGGTTCCGGCGCAGCGCGAAGAGATCCGCGACCCGCAGAAGCCATTCACGGTCGTGTCCAGCATGATGACGTCCGCGAGGGAGCGAGAAATGATGCCGACTCGGCTTGGGGAGCGGTGCACTGGGCCCCGCCCACCAGCCGTCCCGTTGGGCCAAACTCGGGTGATGGCTGGAGCCCGATGGCGGCCGCTGCTTATCCGCCGCCCGACCAGCCCATCGCAGTTCGCCCGGGGAACGATCCGACGGCTCCGTTCCCGACACCGGGTACCCCTGGCTGGTTTGCGCCGGGCACATACGGTCAACAGCCCCGGCCCGAGTGTCCAAGTAACGGCGAGGAGCGTCCTCGATGCCGCGACGCCCGGGCCTGTGCATGTGCTTGATCATCGGCGGTCTGGTGTACTCCCTCGCGCCGATCTTTCTCTGTGTCAGCCTTGGCCTGTCCGGACGCGCGAAGGTCGCGACAGCGGAAGTCCGCCGTGCCCATGTGTTCGGCGTCGTCGTACTGGCGATCCTGGGCGTGCTCGGCACACTCGTCGTTGGTACCGACTTCGCCGGGTGGTGGCGATTTGTCGGTCAATGGGCGCTGCTGATCTGCTGGGTGCTGCTCGTCGTGACGCTGGTCATCATCTATCGCCGCCTCAAGTCCGAGCCCCCGGCTCCGCCGACCTATCAATCTCCCGGGAGGTAGCGCGGGTGAGGGCGCTGAGTGAGCAGCAGCGGCCGCGCACATTGACCGAGGCCCTGCGCGCAATGCCGGCCGAGGAGTTGGCGCAGTTACTTGCGTTGCGTCCAGATCTTCTCGATCCCGTTCCCGAAGATGTTGCGGAGCTCGCCAGCCGATCCACGACCTCAGCCTCGATCAGCCGAGCCGTTGAGGAGCTCAACACCTGGCTGCGGACCGTTGCCGAGGCTCTGTCCGCCTTGCCCGACCCGGCCTCAGCGGGAGACTATGGCAACGATGCTTGGGAAGAGCCGCGCCACTGTGGCTGCTGCGGTAGCAGCAGCTTCGACAGCGCGGCCTGCTCTGGGGCGCGGATGACCAGCTGCACCTGGTGCGGCCGGTACGCGAAGCGTTCGAACCGTATCCAGGTGGTCTGGCTCCCCCATCGGCTCGCCCGATGTCGGTCGACCAGATCGATGCGGCCGTCGAGGCTTGCGGCACCGAAGCTCGGACCGTCTTGGAACGGCTTCTCTGGTCGCCGACTGGCGCCGTACGCTACGCCGACCGCCCGGTCAGCATCGCATCGGCTCGTTCGCCGATCGAGCGCCTGCTCAGTCATCAGCTGCTGCGCCCGCTGGATTCGGAGACCGTGATCCTCCCGCGGGAAGTGTCATGGCGGCTGCGCGCTGGACGCTTCACCGCAGAGCCGGTAGCGACCGAACCTCCGCGGCTGATCGGCCAGCTTCGTGACGCGGACCTCGTGGACCGAGCTGCAGCCGGCGCAGCCTTCGCCGTACTCCACGACGTCGAGCTGCTTGCACATCAGCTCGAAACCGTTCCGCACAAGCTGCTCCGCGGTGGTGGCTTGGCCACCCGCGACGTCTCTGCACTTGCTCGGCACTTTGACGCTGGCTCCGACTACGCGAGCTTCCTCATCGAGTGCGCGGCGGCGGCTCAGCTCATAGCACCCGATACTACGGGCTCGCTGCTGCCGACTCCCGAATACGACCAATGGCTCGGCCGGGATGCAGCAAGCCGGTGGCGGGTGGTTGCTGGGGCCTGGCTTGCTGCCGACCGGTTCTTCGCCCGGTCGTCCGAGGCCGGCGGTCATACCCTCGGACAGGAGGCGTACGCCCGCGGCGCGGTCAGCTTGCGAACGACCGTGCTGCGGATCGTCGAAGTGGTTGAGCCGGGCACGGTGCTCGACCTCGGCCAGCTGGCCGACGCCGTGGCCTGGCATCGGCCCAGGCTGACACACGCGCCACTGAATGCAGAGGAGCTGGTGCGGTGGACCTGGCGGGAAGGCTCCTGGTTAGGGCTGGCGGCGCTCGGCGCGGTTTCGTCGTTCGCCAAACTTCTGTTGCAGCCCGGTCAGCAAATGCCAGGCGAGCTCAAGGGCCTGTTCCCAACTCCTGTCAACAACTTTGTCATCCAAAACGATCTGACGGCGGTAGCCCCTGGGCCGCTTGAACACACTGCCGCCGCCGAGTTGCGGATGTTGGCGATCAGGAGTCGCGGGGCGGTGCGGGTGTCTATCGGTTCACCGCCACGTCGCTTGCGCGGCGCCTTCAACCAAGGATGGTCGGCAGCGGACGTACGACGGTGGCTGGAGCGGCATTCCACCACCGGAGTCCCCCAGCCTCTCGCTTACCTCGTTGACGACGTGGCCAGGCGGCACGACAGTATCCGCATCGGCCCCGCCGGCAGCTATGTTCGCCTATCCGACCAGGCGCAGGCTGCGGCGCTCCTTGCCCATCCTGCGGCCGCAGCCCTTGGACTGCGCGCTGTCGCGCCCGGAGTTGTCGTCGCGTCTGTCGATGAGCAGGAGTTGCTTCTGCTGCTCCAAGAGCTCGGACATGCTCCGGCAATAGAAAACGGCGCTGGAGAAGTGATCGGGACTCCACCCACACGGCGGGCGACGGGGCATGCTGCGAAGCAGCAGGACGTCCCCTCGGCTGCCGAGGTGGCCGACGCCTTGTTGGCCCGCGAGCGTCGCCAGCAGGTTCACGCAAAATCTGCGGCCGGCACGACAAAACAAGCCGTTGGTCGCTCATCTGTCCCACGGACGCTAGCCAGATCCATAGAATGAGCGGATGCGTGCCGTCACGATCAGGCGAATGATCGTTTTCGGCGTATGCGCACTCGGCGTAGGAGCGCTCTATCTGGTGCCCAGCGTGGCCCGGTCGCCGGAACAGGCCAGGCTCTCGGACCCGAGTGACGAGCCGACGAGCAGCCCGGCCGGACCACGGCTTGGCAAGACTCCGCAATCAGCCGCGACGACGGGAGATCCTGATTCTGTGCCCGGCGGTGGCGACCGACCGGTCGAGACAACCTCCGGGTCACAGCCATCGGCGACGCACTCCAAACGCCAGCCTGATGCAGCGGATCGCACGACCCAAACAGCGAATGCAGCCGGGCCCAAAGAAATGAAGGACTCCGAGCCGCCACAGCCGGTGGCCGAGATCGATGCGTCGAACGTGACCACCCGACGACTCACCGTCAGCTGGCCGGCGGCGAGCGACAACGTGGGCGTGATCGGTTACCGCGTCTGGCTCAACGGCTTCGAGGTGGCGACCACGGCCGAGACCCGGGCCCGGCTGCGCTGGTTCAATGACGACAGCGGTCAGCACGTAGTGCAGATTCGCGCCCTGGACGCGGCCGGCAATCAAAGTCGCAGTTCACCAACACTCGTCGTGACGCGACCCTCGCCCGAGCCGACCGCTACGCCGACGCCGGAGCCTTCCGACTCGCCGACGCCCGACCGACGAGTCGAATGAGTCGACCCGCCCTGCCGCGCAGTCGTCGGATCCACCGAGCACTCCGCCGACCGACGACGAGTCAGCGACCGAGCACAAACGCTGATGGCGGCACCTCTCGATGGCCCCGGGCCCCTCATTGTCCAATCCGACCGCACGCTGCTCCTCGAAGTTGATCATCCTGCCGCCGATGCTTGCCGGATCGCCATTGCACCGTTCGCCGAGCTGGAACGAGCACCGGAGCACATTCACACCTATCGGCTGACTCCGCTAGGACTCTGGAATGCCCGCGCTGCTGGCCACGATGCCGAGCAGGTCGTCGACACGCTTCTGACCTACAGCCGCTACCCGGTCCCGAACGCGTTGTTGGTCGACATCGCCGAAACCATGGACCGCTACGGTCGACTCCGGATCGAGAAGCACCCCAGCCACGGATTGATCTTGGTCAGCACTGATCGGCCAGTGCTCACCGAGGTGCTGCGGAGCACCAAGATCAAGGGACTGGTCGGCAGCCGGATCGACGAAGACACCGTGGCGGTTCACCCGTCCGAACGCGGGCACCTGAAACAGGTACTGCTCAAGCTTGGCTGGCCTGCAGAGGACATTGCCGGTTACGTCGACGGTGAGGCGCACGCGATCAGCCTCAACCAGCGCGGCTGGACGCTTCGCCCTTATCAGGGTCAGGCGGCCGATTCCTTCTGGCATGGGGGATCCGGTGTGGTCGTACTGCCATGTGGTGCCGGGAAGACCATTGTTGGTGCTGCGGCGATGGCTCGGGCCAGGGCCACTACGTTGATCTTGGTCACGAACACCGTCGCGGCACGCCAATGGCGGGATGAGTTGATCAAGAGAACGACGCTGACTGCGGATGAGATCGGCGAGTACTCCGGCGCGAAGAAACAGATCCGGCCGATCACCATTGCGACGTACCAAGTGATCACCACGAGGCGCGGAGGGATCCATCCACACCTCGAGTTGCTCGACGCCCGAGACTGGGGCTTGATCATTTATGACGAGGTGCACCTGTTGCCGGCCCCGGTCTTCCGGATGACAGCCGGGCTCCAGGCCCGCCGTCGGCTCGGCCTGACGGCCACGCTGGTCCGCGAGGACGGCCGGGAAGGTGACGTTTTCTCACTGATCGGCCCGAAACGTTACGACGCACCGTGGAAGGACATCGAGGCTCAGGGCTACATCGCGCCGGCCGACTGCATCGAGGTCAGGGTCACCCTCAACGAAGCCGAGCGGATGGCGTACGCGGTTGCCGAACCCGACCAGAAGTATCGTCTGGCATCCACGGCCGAATCCAAGACGCGGCGTCGTTGTGGACCTGGTATCCAAACATCGCGGTACGCCGACGCTCGTGATCGGGCAATACGTTGATCAACTCCAGGATCTTGCCGCGCGGCTGGATGCGCCGCTTATCACCGGAGAGACGACCGTGCGGCGGCGCGAGAAGCTCTACGAGGCATTCCGCTCCGGTGAAATCGAATTACTCGTGGTGAGCAAGGTTGCGAACTTCTCCATCGACTTACCCTCAGCACAGATCGCCGTGCAGGTCTCCGGTGCCTTCGGATCCCGGCAAGAGGAGGCGCAGCGCCTCGGACGGCTGTTGCGTCCCAAGTCTGAGGGCATCACAGCGCGCCTGTACGCCGTGGTCGCGCGTGACACGGTTGACGCCGACTTCGCTGCCCATCGGCAGCGGTTTCTCGCCGAACAGGGATACGGCTACCGCATCATGGACGCCGAAGACGCATTGGCCGCGGAGTGAAGCGGCGATTCCGCAAGAGGAGGCTCGCCAGGCCGCTCCCGAGCGTCGGAGTCGCGCCCGCTGCCGATCGAAGGAGTGATGAGCGAACAGCGAGCCCGGGCGAGCCAACGTCACGGACCGTTCGCGAAGGGCGACGACGACGGCAGCTCCCGGCGCGACTGCGCGAGCGGAGCACAAATAGGGGGCCGCGTACTCTCCAGAGACGAGGAGGCACCGTGGCGGACAATCCTCTCAGGAAGCGGAGTCGCAGTACCTGGAGCTGTCTGTCGAGGCCGCATGAGCGTCTTCTCCGATGCCGAAATCGCCTATTTGCAGAGCAAGACGATGGGCCGACTGGCGAGTATCGGCACTGATGGAGGCCGCATCTCATCCCGCTCACCTACCATTTCAACGCCGAGGAGGACGCAATCGATCTTGGAGGCGTCGATTTCGGCAACTCGAAGAAGTGGCGAGACATGCTGCAGAATCCCCGAGTCGCCTTCCTTGTGGACGACGCCTCGCCTGACGGTGCGCATGCGATCGAGATCCGCGGCGACGCCGAGCCTCATTTCCGGGGCGGCGAGTCGATCAATCCGCGCTTTCCCAACTTCAAGCCCGAATTCGTCCGGGTGCGACCGCATCGCATCGTCAGTTGGGGACTGGAAACGCCGGGTTTCGCCGCACGCTCGAAACGTGACCTGAGGTTCAAACTCGGTAAAGGACTCGGCCCGGCTCCTGGACCGAGTGTTGATCAGGCAGCTGCCACCTCACCGAACTATGCCCAGGTGCGAGGTGACGGCCTCCCGGTCATCGCGCGAGCGGTGTGCAGCATGCGCCAGACGGATCAGAGGCGCCGGATGAGGCGCTGGTCCAGGTGGCCTAGGCCACGTCGAGGACCGTCGACTCCTCTTGGGTTCCAAGATCAATAGGCCAGATGTCCGGCCGGCCCGTAAGCGACCAGAGCTCGACCAGCTGCATGCGGCCATATCCAATCGTCGGTGTGCCGCAGATCATCGTGAGTCCACCAGCGGTACCCCAGCATGGTGAGCCGCTCGTCGGCGGTGTGAGCCGAGATGTCCACCTCGAATGGGGAGACCATGGCCAAAAAGAATGACTCGTCTTGTTCGATCACCAGATCGGAATAGCCGTGCACGACATGTCGCCTGGCGATCGGCCCCAGCAGCTCGCCCTCAGCCAGTCGATAGCCGGTTTCCTCGGCCACCTCTCGGATGGCCGCATGAATTTCACTCTCACCGTCGTCGATCCCGCCGCCAGGGGTCGTCCACCAGGTGGCGCCCGGAACCCCGGGGTCACTGTCCTCGAACAACAAGGTGCGGTCGTTGTTGATCATCATCACTCGCACGGTCGCCCTGGATTTGCGCGGGCGGTCCGCCGGGTCCGCGACCGGCACGTAGCTACGCTCGGTATCAGAGGAAGACACGGGCTACACCTTACGAGCATGCCGATTGCGACAGCGGCACACCCCAATCGCGGCTCCAAAACCCGTGGACTTCTCAGCCACCCGAGCGGTAGCGTGGCCCGTCGCTCCCCACATCAACCGATCCAGCATCGGAGCATTGTGCATGCCTGAAACCTCGCTCGACATCCTGTCGCGGGAACGCATCCATCTCGAGGAGTCGCGCGCCGCGCTCGAGCGGATGCGGCGACACACGGCCAGCCTGCGAGGCATTCGGCGGCGACCACGTATCAACCGAGCACCTCAAGCAAGCGCTCTATCGCCGGATGAAGGCCCTGGAGGACGATCCGACTGTCCCGCTCTTCTTCGGCCGACTTGACTACGACGCCGGTCTCGGCGCGGAGCAGGACGAGATCCTCTACATCGGCCGGAGGCACGTCACCGGAGAGGCAGGCGGCGAGCCACTCGTGATCGATTGGCGTGCGGGCATGTCGCGGCCCTTCTATCAAGCACAACCGGGCCAATCGATGGGCGTCCGTCTTCGCCGGCGGTTCGGATTCTCGCACGGCCAGCTGACGGCGTACGAGGATGAGGATCTGACCGAGCCCGGGGACGTAGGCCATTCCGACATCATGGAGTCCGAGATCGAGCGACCCCGGACTGGCCCGATGCGCGACATCGTCGCAACCATCCAGCCCGAACAGGACAGCATCGTACGAGCAAGTTTGAGCCAATCGCTGTGCGTCCAGGGCGCGCCGGGCACCGGCAAGACCGCGATCGGCCTGCACCGTGCTGCCTATCTGCTTTACGCATTCCGCGATCAACTCGCCCGCTCGGGGGTCCTGGTCGTCGGGCCCAACGAGAGCTTTCTGTCCTACATTGCCGATGTGCTGCCGGCCCTCGGCGAGATCGATGCCGCGCAGGCCACCATCACATCGCTGGTCTGTCAGGCGAACGGAGTAACCGTTCGCGGGCTCGACAGCGTTCCGGCGGCATTGATCAAGGGGGACGCTCGGATGGCGGAGGTGCTACACCGAGCGGTTTGGAGCCATCTCGGCACTCCCACAGCGCCGTTGGTGGTGCCGCGTGGCGCCTATCAGTGGCGGGTCGGCACGTACCTGACGGAGCAGGTCGTCGACGAACTGCGGCAGCGTGGTGTGCGCTACGGCGCCGGCCGAGCCATGCTGCCGCAGCGACTGGCTCATCAGGTGCTGCTGCGAATGGAGGCGGCCGGCGATTCGCCCGATGATCGAGTGCAAGACGCGGTTGCCCGTAGCAAGCCGGTGCGCGCGTACACAGATGCAATCTGGCCGGCCCTCGACCCAGTCAAGCTGATCATGAAGTTGCTCACCGACGCACAGTTTCTGGCGGCCGCCTCGGAAGGCATTCTCAGTGCTGAGGAGCAGCAGCTGATCATGATGCCTCATCCACCCCGGTCAGTTGGTGCCGCTCGCTGGTCGCTCGCCGACGTGATCTTGATCGATGAGGCGGCAGATCTGCTGCAGCGTACGCCGAGCCGCGGCCACGTCATTCTCGACGAGGCACAAGACCTGTCGCCGATGATGTTGCGAGCGGTCGGGCGTCGGGCCAGCACCGGTTCGGTCACCGTACTCGGTGATCTTGCACAGGCGACGACACCGTGGGCGACCCGCTCGTGGCGGGAATCGCTGGCGCACCTCGGCCATCCCGATGCCGCGCTCGAGGAGCTGGTGGCCGGCTTCCGCGTTCCTGGAGCAGTGATCGAGTTCGCAGCGCGGCTGCTGCCACAAATCGCTCCGGCGCTCAAGCCACCCCATTCCGTACGACGGCACCGTGGCGAACTCGAGGTGCGCTCCACCGGCCAAGTCGCCGATGAACTGGTCAACGCGATTGCACAGACCGCAGGCAACGAAGGCACCGTTGGTGTGATCGTCGCCGATGCCGCCGTGCCAGGCGTACGAAAGCTGCTGGAGCGGCATCAGATGGATTACGACTTGCTCGGTGAGGATCCGCAGCTCTTCGATCTACGCGGCGAACTCGGCAGCTCGGACTCCCTCGCCACTCCAATCGCTCAAGCCGATCGTGGTCCCGGCGTCGCTCGCGAAGGGCCTGGAGTTCGATCATGTTGTGCTCCTGGAGCCGGTTGAGATTGTCGATGGTGAGCCGGATCAGGTGACGGGACTGCGCCGACTGTACGTGTGCCTCACTCGGGCCGTCACGTCACTGATCGTCGTACATGCGGCGGAGCTCCCGGCAGCCCTGGCAGCCTGAGCAGCGGCGGTGGGCCGCCGCCCACCTTTCCTGCACTTGGTCATCAAACGACATCGACTCGGCCCGATTGTGATCTCGTTCCGGACCACTTTCGGAAAAGGTGAGCCTCAGCCGAACGAGGGCGGCTCTGTCAGCGGCAATCTGACCTGGAATCGGGTGTCGCCGGGATGGGATACGACCCGCAAGTCGCCGCCGTGCCGCTGAGCGATCACGCGATAGGAGATATCCAGGCCCAGGCCGGTGCCCTCACCCACCGGCTTGGTGGTGAAGAAGGGCTCAAAGATCTTTTGCTGCATCTCCACCGGTATGCCGGCGCCAGTGTCGCAGATCTCGACCAGGACCCAGCCGTCCTCCCGCACCGTTCGTACGGTCAACGTCCCACCCTCGGCCATCGCATAGATGGCGTTGTCGATCAGGTTGGTCCACACCTGGTTCAGCTCCGCTGGATGCGCCGGAATCGTCGGCAGCGAGTGATCGAAGTCCTTGACGACATTGATGCCTCGTTCGTTGATCTTGTGACTGAGCATGACCAAGGTGCTCTTCAATCCGTCCCGGACATCGATGTCTTGATGCGCCGCCCGATCCATCTGCGAATATTGCTTGGCCGCAGCGACCAGGTGTGAGATCCGGCCGGTGGAGTCCTCGATCTCCCCCATGAGCTGCTCGATCTCCAATGCGTAGGTGACCCAATGCAGGCCGTCGGCGAGCGATGCCGGTACGGTCTCAGCCACTTCATCGAGCCACTCAGAGTCCACGCCAGCGGCGACCAAGGTGGGTGCCAGATCCCACCCATCGTCGATGCCATGATCATCGAGCCAGTCGGAGATTTCGTCTTCAGCCTCGCTGACCTCCATAGGTGACAGTTTCTCGGCCTTGGCCATCTTTTCTACGGCAGCCTCTTGGAGATCAGTAAGAGCCACCAGAGCCTTGGGGTCCACGTCTGCCGTCGCCAGGTGTACGAGCTTGCGCCTGATCTTGCTGACCAGTTCCCGCAGGGTTGCTGTGGCGCGTACGGCAGCGGCCGCCGGGTTGTTCAGCTCATGGGTCAGCCCTGCCGACAACCGGCCGAGTGATAGCAGCCGCTCCCGCTGCCCGATGATGGCCTGGCTCGAGCGGAAGCCCATGGTGAGACCCTCGAGCAGGTGCATCGCCATCGGGAACCACTCGCGGAACTTCTCTCCGAACTCCGCTGCACCGATCACCCAGAACTCACAGTCCGTCACGGCTCGTGCCGAGCCCCAGTACGGCATCTCAGCCATGCCTTTGACGAACGACTGCGTGGCGCCGGAATAGACGCCGCGTTGATTGGTGCGTCCGGTTTCGACTTCGGTGTTCTCCACGCGACGATGCATCGACATCGTCCCGGACAGCAGGACGTAGAAGCAGGTCGACGGCTCCCCCTCGGTATAGACCGGCTGGCCGCCCGACCAGTTCTCGCAGTATCCGTGTTCGCTGAGCCAGCTCAGCTGCTCATCGTCGAGACTCTCGAAGAGGAACAAGCGGCGCAATTCCGACGGGCTCAATCGCACAGGCTCAATGGTCTGTTCGCTCATGATCAACTCCTACTGCTCGGCCAGGTAGCGATGAACCAGGGTGACGGCGAGCGCCCCCTCCCCCACCGCGGAGGCCACCCGCTTGACCGACTGGGCGCGGACATCCCCCGCCACGAAGACACCCGGGATGCTGGACTCCAGCAGGTATGGCTCTCGCTCCAGATCCCATGATGCAGGCCGCTTGCCACCGCCGGTCAGCGCCGAGCCAGTGACCACGAAACCACTTGCATCTCGGACCAATGATGGCGGCAGCCAATCGGTCAGCGGCGCCGCGCCGATGAAGACAAAGAGGTGCCCGGAATCGATGACCTCCTGGCCCCCGCCATGATCAACAAAAGTCACACACTGCAGCCGATCGTTGCCCGAACAGCTCTGTACCGATGTGTTCAGCCGGACCTCGATGTTGGAGACCCCGGCGATCTGTTCGATCAAGTACGACGACATGGACTTCTCCAAGGAGTCGCCGCGTACAGCCATCGTGACCTTGGCAGGCGAATCGGGAGAAGAAGACAGCTGCCTGTCCAGCCGAATTGGCACCGCCCACGATGATCACGTGATCACCCTGGCAGGACTCGGCCTGCGTCGCCGACGAGCCGTAGTAGACCCCACGGCCGACTAGCTCGCCTGCGCCCGTCGCCTGGAGTTGGCGGTAGCTGACTCCAGTGGCCAGTACGACCGCATGAGTCAGCACGGAGGATCCGTCGTCGAGCAGCACCTCGCGCGCTGGACCTCTGACCTGCAGGCCCACCACTGTCCGCGCAGTCAGCAGCTCCGCCCCGAAGCGCAATGCCTGCCGGCGTGCTCGATCGGTGAGTTGATCACCCGATACACCGTCGGGAAAACCGAGATAGTTCTCGATCCGCGAGCTCTGCCCTGCCTGTCCGCCGGCCGCCGCACGCTCCACGACGACCGTCCTCAGGCCCTCCGATGCCGCATAGACGGCGGCGCCCAGGCCGGCAGGGCCGCTACCGATGATCACCACGTCGTAGAACGCGCCCTGTGGCGTGGTGCTGAGGCCGACGGCGTTGGCGACCTCGAGCAGACTCGGCTGCACCAGCGGCTGACCGTCCCTGGTGATCACCACCGGCGCCTGGCCCGCCTCGGCACCGGCCGCCGCCAGCAGCCGCATACCGTCGGATTCACCGATGTTGTACCAGCGGTAGGGCACCATGCTCCGGGCGAGGAAGTCGCGTATCTCATACGATGCCGCCGACCACGGGTGGCCCAAGATCTTGATCTTGTGCTCAGGTTCCCTGCCCTCACGCTGCCACGCTTCCAAGAGCTCGTCGACGACCGGATAGAACTTCTCCTCCGGCGGCTCCCAGGGCTTCAACAGATAGTGATCGACATCGACTACATTGATCGCCTGGATTGCGGCATTGGTGTCGGCGTACGCGGTGAGCAAGGCTCGGCGCGCCTGCGGCACCAGATCCATGGCCTGCTCCAGGAAATCGACCCCATTCATCCGCGGCATGCGATAGTCGGCCAGGATCGCCGCGATCTGCTCGCCGCGTAGCACGACTTCCCTGATGGCTTGCAATGCCTCCTCACCAGAATCGGAACGCATGATCCGATAATCGGCGCCGTAACGGCGCCGGAGATCCCGAGCCACCGCACGCGACACGCTGGGGTCGTCATCGACTGTTAGCACCACTGGGCGCGCGTGTCGCTCAGGTCTGGCTTCGGCGACCGTGGCTTCTGCAACCGGCGTTGTCATGCGCCCACCTTGTGGACGTAGCACCAGCGCCAGTGTTCGCCGGGCTCGGCCGAGGTAACGACCGCGTGGCCGGTGGTCCGAGCGTGCGCGCTGGCGTGCTTGGCCGGCGAGGAGTCGCAGCAGCCAATGTGGTCGCAGGTGAGGCAGCGGCGCAGATGCACCCAGCGGCCGCCGACCGCGAGGCAATCACCACACGCGGCACGGAAGCTGCTAGGCACCGGGGTTAGAGGAGTGGCGTCGAGATGGGCGCAACTAGTCACAGGGCGGAATCCTTTCTTGCCGTCAATCTAGTCTGCGCGCACCACAAGCCTCGCACCTCAAGTGGGCCTCGCCGTCGGGGCCCGGGTCAAGGCCGAGCCAAGCGGGACTGCCGACGGCGCCGCAGCCCGGCCGCGGTGAGTAGTGCGACGATCTCGCGCGAGGACACGGGATGGGCACCTTCGGCCAAAGCCACGTCGTAGCGTTCGCCGATCACGTCGTAGTGGTCACGCTCGAAGCCGCGACGGGGGATTCCGATGATGGCAGCGAAGTCATGCAGCTCCTGGTAGGAACGATCGCTGATCATGTGTGACCACAGATGGCCATGGCCGGGCCAGATGGGAGGGTCGATATAGATCGTCAAGAGCCTTGTGCCGCCTGGATCATCGGCCGGCGCATCGCATGATCAATGAGATTGCGCCACGTGCGAACCAGGCCGGGGTCGACGTAAGCCTTCACTGATCCCAGCGGCCGGGCAGCCGCACCAATTTGAAACGCCCGTACGCCAGACCGCGCCAGCCAAGGCACGTGCTCGGCCAGTAGGCCACCACCGGCCATCATGACCCTCCGTGCGAACGCGTCAACCTGCGCCCGAGCGACAAGATCATCCAGGCCCTCGCTGACGCTGCGCGCCGATCCCGCGGTCAGGACCTGGTCCAAGCCCGGCAGCAGGCGTAGGTCGCGCCAGGCGCGGTTGCCTGAGATGCACGCGTCCACTGCGCGGTGGAACGTCCAGGGAAAATCTAGATGATCGCTGACGATCTCCGTCACCACATTGGTGTCTACCTCGGTATGGCCATTGAGGAAACCCAGTACAACGCCATCGGCGCCGACTGCGCGGTAACTGCCGAGCAATCCCTTGAGCCTGGCCACCTCGGCGCCATCGGTGGTATAGCCCTGGCGTAATCGGAGCACGACTCGTATCGGGAGGCTTGTCGCGCGGCGTACCTGCCCCATCAACGCCGGCTCCGGTGACAGGCTCTCGGTGAGGCTGGATGTCAGCTCGAGCCGGTCGGCACCTCCGGCTTCGGCCCGTTCGGCATCAGCAGCGTGCAGCACGACCACCTCAAGCAGCCCTGTCATCACCGCACTCACGACGAATCGACGGCTCGGCTTGTCGGTTCGGCTGGGTTCATGGCGTCACGATAATCCTCCGGGCCGACAAAGCAGCCGACCCTAGAATTGTGGCGTGGCTGCGGTGATGCGGCTGGTCGCTGTCGTCGCAGCGGCATGCGTGCTTTCGGCGGGCTGCACGTACACCAAGGAGGAACCGGGGCTCTTCCGAAATGAAGCTTCGCAGTCGCCGACGGCCGAGCAAACTGCGCTGCCCGCGCCTACCAACCCGAAATTGCCGGTGGCCGCCGAGGCGGAATGGACGACTGCGGAGGGTCTCAATATCAGCACCCGATTCGCCATCCATGCCGTACGGCGGGTCCAGGACGCGACAGTTGTCGATTGGTCAGTCACCCCGCTCAGCGCACCCGGCTATGGACTCGGTGAGCGGCTTCCCTCGTGGGTCGATCTCGGTCTGAGCCGGAGCTCCGAGGGGGACATCAACATGTTCCTGCTCGACCCAGCCGCCGGGAAGATCTATCGGACGCTGAGTCACCAATCTCGGAGGTTGTTCAATCGCTGCCTCTGCACCCCGCTGTGGTTGGCGCAGCAGGGACTCCGGATAGGCGAGACCCGGCTTCTGCAGGCGACGTTCCCGCCGTTGCCGGACGCGCTCGGCTTCGTCGATGTGGATCTGATCAATCTGGCGCCGTTCGCGCACATTCCCGTGACCCCGGTCGGCGAGGTTCCGACGGCGACGCATCCCACCGACCTCGCTCGGCCGCCAGCCGCTCTGCGCACGACTCTGGCGCAGCACGTGTTCCGGTATCGCGACGAGCCGCGCAGGGTGCAGCGCATCTCGATCGACCGGGTCGTCGCGTCACCTGGCCGGACGTCGCTGGAATGGACGATCACCTCAGTCACGGATCAGTCCACCTTCGTCCTCGAGCCGGCCCTGTCCCCGATCGGCGGAATCTTGCCCGACGACGTAGACGTACTGGACCCCGATGTCGTAAGCGGGCCGATGATCAAACCCGAGGGTCTCCCTGCAGCCAAACCCTCGAAGGTGTCCTGGATGACCACCGCGGTTGCCGGGCGGAAGGCGTACGAGTGCCTGTGCAGCCCCCTGGGACTATGGGCGGGATCATTGCGACGCGAAGGCGGCCAGGCCAGTGTGACGAGCAACTATCCGGCGCTGCCGCCCGGAACGCGAACCGTTTCGGTGATCCTGCCTGGCGTGGCCACGCTGTCGGGCATCCCCGTGGTCAAGAGTGAGGACTCAGCGCCACGACTCGGACCTCCGAGACCGTACGCCGCCGACGCATGGGATTACTTCAGCGACGACCCGCCACGCGGCTGGACCAGTTCCCAGTGGCCGACTCCCCTCCCTGACGCGGACCAGCTGAAGAACTATCGGTTCTTCATCGAGAACCTCACAAAACTGCCGGGTTGGTGAGCGTGTCTTTCTGACCGCGCAGAGATGTTTGCCGTCCCGAGCCGACTAACGGGTGTATCCGGCCGGATTTCAGACCCACTTTCCCATCTCAAGACGGGACGTACGTCGAGACGCCGTGATCATGCGGCCGCAGGCACCCCTCGACGAGCCCAGGCGCACGCGATGCCGAAACCAGAAGGGCGGCTCCGCATTGGAGCCGCCCTTCTGTTGATGTTGCTGTGACCGGGTTAGAAGTCCATGCCACCCATGCCGCCATCGCCACCAGGCGGCATGGCGGGAGCCTTCTCCGGCTTGTCGGCAATGACCGCCTCGGTGGTCAGGAAGAGACCGGCGATCGAGGCTGCATTCTGCAGCGCCGAGCGCGTCACCTTGGTCGGGTCGGGTACACCGGCGTCGAGCAGGTTCTCGTACTCGCCGGTCGCGGCGTTCAGACCATGATCGGCCGGAAGACCCTTCACCTTCTCGGCGACGACTCCGCCTTCGAGACCGGCATTGATCGCGATCTGCTTCAGCGGCGCCTCAAGGGCCACCTTCACGATCTGGGCACCGACTGCCTCGTCGCCTTCCAGCTGGAGATCCTTGAACGCCTTTGCGCCGGCCTGTACGAGGGCGACGCCGCCACCAGCGACGATGCCCTCCTCGACAGCCGCCTTCGCGTTGCGGACGGCGTCCTCGATGCGGTGCTTGCGCTCCTTGAGCTCGACCTCGGTGGCTGCGCCGACCTTGATCACGGCGACGCCGCCAGCCAGCTTGGCCAGCCGCTCCTGCAGCTTCTCGCGGTCGTAGTCGGAATCAGACTTCTCGATCTCGTTCCGAATCTGGTTGACCCGCCCCGCGATCTGATCGGAGCTACCAGCGCCTTCGATGATCGTCGTCTCATCCTTGGTGATGATGACCTGACGCGCCTGGCCGAGCAGCTCCAGGCTCACGCTGTCGAGCTTCAGCCCGACCTCTTCGCTGATCACCTGACCACCGGTGAGGATGGCCATGTCGGTCAGCATCGCCTTGCGGCGGTCACCGAAGCCAGGAGCCTTGACGGCGGCTGACTTGAAGGTGCCACGGATCTTGTTCACGATCAGCGCGGCCAGCGCTTCGCCGTCGACGTCCTCGGCGATCACCAGGAGCGGCTTGCCCGCCTGGATGACCTTCTCCAGTACCGGCAGCAGATCCTTCAGGCTGGAAACCTTGGAGTTGACGATGAGGATGTACGGACTATCCAGTACGGTCTCCATGCGCTCGGTGTCGGTCACGAAATAGGGCGAGATGTAGCCCTTGTCGAACCGCATGCCCTCGGTGAGCTCGAGCTCCAGCCCGAAGGTGTTCGACTCGTCGACCGTGATGACACCTTCCTTGCCGACCTTGTCCATGGCCTCGGCGATGATCTCGCCGACCTGAGTGTCACCGGCCGAGATGGAGGCGGTGGCAGCAATCTGCTCCTTGGTCTCCACGTCCTTGGAGATGGCGGCCAGCTGCTCGACGACAGCCGCTACGGCCTTCTCGATGCCCCTCTTGAGGCTCATCGGGTTGGCGCCGGCGGTCACATTGCGCAGGCCCTCGCGCACCATCGCCTGCGCCAAAACGGTTGCTGTGGTGGTGCCATCGCCGGCCACGTCGTCGGTCTTCTTGGCAACTTCCTTGACGAGCTCGGCCCCGATCTTCTCGTACGGGTCCTCGAGCTCGATCTCTTTGGCGATGCTCACGCCATCGTTCGTGATGGTCGGAGCACCCCACTTCTTCTCCAGCACGACATTGCGACCCTTGGGTCCAAGGGTCACTTTGACGGCGTCGGCGAGGATATTCATCCCTCGCTCGAGGCCACGCCGCGCTTCAGTGTTGAACTGAATGAGTTTGGGCATGTTCTCCGCTAGTCCTGTGAGTGATTGAAGGCTCTTCGAGCGGTGCCCGCGACGGACGGCCCATGGGAGCCTCACCGGTCAGAAGAGGTGGCACTCTCGGACCGAGAGTGCTAATGCCCTTTTTAGCACTCTCCCTATGCGAGTGCAAACAGTCCCGTCTTTGATTGCTCCGCTCGCTTCGCTCGCTCCGCGCGGATCGCGCCTCGGCGCGCGATCCGAAACGACCTAGTGCTGCATCTTTCCGCAGAAGGCCGCCAATGGGGAATGCACGCCGGGTCTCAAGGGTTGCGCTGAACATGGCCCAGTCGACCGAGCAGACGATTTCGCGCGCATCGGTGGGCCTCCGTTCCGAGCGCGGACCGATTCTGCTCTCGGTGATGCTGAGCGTGGGGCTGATCGCGATCGACGCGACAATCCTCGCCACAGCAGTCCCGTCGATCGTCAACGATCTTGGCGGATTCGCTCAGTTTCCGTGGCTGTTCTCCATTTATTTGCTGGCGCAGGCGGTCTCGGTGCCGATCTTCGCCAAGTTCACCGACTTGATGGGTCGCAAGCCGATCATGTTGGTAGGCATCGGTCTGTTTATTCTCGGATCGATCTTGTGCGGGGTCGCTTGGAGCATGCCGGCACTCATCGCGTTCCGCGCAATCCAAGGTGTCGGAGCTGGCGCGATACAGCCAACTGGAATGACGATCATCGGCGACATCTACTCGGTGGCCGAGCGCGCCCGCGTTCAGGGTTATGTCGCCAGCGTCTGGGCCATCTCAGCGGTAGTGGGACCAGCGCTCGGCGGAATCTTCGTCGACTTTCTGAATTGGCGTTGGATCTTCTTCGTCAACATCCCGCTAGGTGCACTCGCCGCATGGTGGCTGATTCGCAGATTCAACGAGAAGGTGGCACGGCGGCATCACCGCATCGACGTTGCTGGGGCCGCCCTGCTCGGCGTTGGCTCCTCGCTGATCATCCTCGGACTCCTCGAGGGCGGCATTCTGTGGCAGTGGTCTTCGATCCCCAGCATCACCATTCTCAGCGTGGGCGTGCTGCTCATCGTCGCGTTTGCCATGGTGGAGCGGCGGGCCAGCGAGCCGATCCTTCCCGGCTGGGTTTTTCGCAGCCGGCTGCTCAACTCGACCAATCTCGCAGCCCTCGGGATCGGCGTGCTTCTGATCGGACTGACCTCCTTCATCCCGCTGTACGCCCAAGGCGTGTTGCATACCAGCGCCCTGGTGGCAGGCTTCGCGCTCGCCGCTCTCACGCTCGGTTGGCCGTTGGCAGCGTCAGTCGCCGGCCGGATCTATCTGAGAATCGGCTTTCGTCGGACCGCGCTGATCGGCGCGGCAGTGATCATGATCGGTTCAGGGCTGCTCACGCTGCTCTCATCGCACAGCTCGGTTTGGCAGGTGGCTGCTACATGCTTCGTGATCGGTGCGGGCCTAGGACTCATCGCAAGCCCAACACTGATCGCTGCGCAGTCGGCGGTCGATTGGGACCGTCGTGGTGTGGTCACCGGCACCTTTGTCTTCGGCCGCTCAATGGGTAGCGCGCTCGGCATCGCCGTCTTCGGTGCGATCGCGAATGCGTCGCTGAGCCAGCGGTTCGGCGGGCATGTCTCCTCGACTGCCAGCGCCATTCCGGTGAGCATTCTCCAGCCTGCCCTGCACTCGGTCTTTCTCGCCGCGGCAGCGATCGCGGTGCTTTTGGCAGCCGCGGTGCTGATCATGCCCGACCGCTCAGTGACCGGTGAGGGCGCTTTGCCGTCGTAAATTGGTGTATGCGGCGAGCGTCGGAAATCGGACGCCGACGATCGGAGGAGCGATGAGCGGACGCGCCTTTCAAGCGGAGCGAGTAATGGTCGGCCCAAGCGTTTGCGAAGAGTGACGACGACGTTGGATTCACAGCGCGCGATGCGCGAGCCGCAAAGCAAATGGTGGCGGGTCCTCGGTGCGCTCACAGTCCTCGCCTGTCTGGTCGCAGGCTGCTCGTACGATCGCGCCGAGCCAGGCCTTTTCAACCGGCCGATGACGCACGAGACCAGTGCGCCGCCACTGCGTCCTGTGACGCCCGACGAGGCATCGCAGGTCCCCAACCCCGACCTGCCCGTGGTCGGCGAAGCGATCTGGACCTCGACGGATCGCCTCGACATCACCATGCGGATTGCGATACACGCTGTCCGACGCGTCACGGGTGGCACCGTCCTTGACTGGTCGGTCACTCCACTGCATGGCCAGGGCCTGCACCCGAACGATCCGCTACCAAGAAGTTTTGATCTTGGCCTCAACAGGCCTGGCGAAGGTTATCCGAACATTGTTTTGGTAGACGCACGCTCGCATGTCTACCGGCCGCTGACCCTCGAAGGAACTGGCTCCGGTTGTTTGTGCACGCAGCTCCCGCAGGTTCAGCCGAACCTGCGGATCGACTTCACCACTTTGCTGCAGGTCGCGTTTCCGCCCTTGCCAGACGGCGTGTCAACGGTTGACGTGCAGCTGGCGACCGTGCCGCCATTTTGGCAGGTGCCGGTGACGCCTGCCGGCATGCTGCCGCTTGCGAGCTATCCCACCGACTTGATCGCCCCCGCCGAAGGAACGTCGGTCCTCGCCAGTACCAAGGCATTCAGCTACCGCCCAACCGGGCAGTTCTACCTCATCATGATCAATCGTGTGTACGCCAGCAGCAGCTTCACATCGATAGCGTGGACGATCTTGTCGCTCGAGCATGGTCGCGGCCTGAAGTCCGCCTCGAGTCCACCATTCGCTGATGCCGCACCGCCGCGGAATCCCTACAACCTGATCTCGGCCGGGGGGCCTCAGATCAAGTTGGGCAACCATGTGTTGCGAGCCCGTCTGATGACGACAAGGCTGGCCGGTCGGGGCGCATTGGAATGCCTCTGCACAGACCTGCGCGTCGGGGCTGCAGCCTCGCAAGGTATGGGCCAGCAAGTCAGCGCTGTTACGAACCTACCGCCCCTTCCAGCCGGCACCTCGAAGGTGGTCGTCGTACTGCCCGGCTTGACCAGCCTCACCGATATCCCCGTCACCGGCGCCCCTGACGCGACGTTCCGTTCAGCCGGGCCCGCCGTACGGGATTCGCCATTTTCGACCTATCGAGCAGATCAGCCGCATCCTGGCTGGGCACCGCGAGACTGGCCGACTCCCGTACCGCGGCCTGAGCAGTTACGAGACACGCGCACCACGGTGGACACGATCGTGCGCTGAGGCTGTGCCGCAGGCGCAGAGCGCGCTAGGTCGCGACCCCTGCAGGCGAGAGCTTGCCCACCAACTCGACCACGTCCGCAATGGAGTTGGCCACCATGCTTGGTCGGTACGGGAAGCGGTCTACCTCATCAGCACGGGTTGACCCGGTGAGTACCAAGATGGTGCGCATTCCCGCCTCCATCCCGGAGACGACATCGGTGTCCATACGGTCGCCGACCATTATGGCCGTCTCGGAGTGAGCATCGATTGCGTTGAGGGCCGACCGCATGTTGAGCGGATTGGGCTTGCCAACGAAATACGGCCTGATACCAGTGGCCTGAGTGATCAACGCTGCGAAGGACCCGCAGGCTGGGGTGGAGCCTTCTGATGAGGGACCTGTTGGATCGGGGTTGGTCGCGATGAACCGCGCACCGCGCTCAATGAGCCTGATCGCCCGCGTGATGTTTTCGAAGGAGTGGGTTTTGGTCTCCCCCAGAACGACGTAGTCCGGGTCACGTTCGGTAAGGACGAACCCGATGTCGTGCAGGGCGGATGTGAGGCCTACGTCGCCGAGCACATAGGCCGTGCCGCCGGCCTTCTGATTGGCCAGAAACTGTGCGGTGGCCAGCGCCGATGTCCAGATGCACTCCTCAGGTACATCGATGCCACTGCGCAGCAGTCGCGCCCGAAGATCACGCGCGGTGTAGATCGAGTTGTTGGTCAATACCAGGAACCGTCGCCCGTGCTCTTGTAGCGCGGCAATGAAGTCCGCTGCACCGGGCAGCGCCTGCTCCTCATGCACCAGGACGCCGTCCATGTCAGTGAGCCAGGATTCGACAGGCTTGGTGTCGCTCATGGCAGTCATTCTTCCCTCAGTCCACTCATCACGGCGGGCAGGCGCTCTACTGAGCGCTGTCACTGCGCCCGCCATCCTGCTGCCAGACTTCGGCGTATGACCGATGCCCGCCTGCCCGACCCCGCAATGGTGGTACTGGCAGGTGCGGCGGGTTCGGGAAAGTCCACCTGGGCAGCGAACCGATTCCGTACGGCTGAGGTCGTCAGCTCGGATGCGCTGCGAGCAACCGTCGGCAGCGGTCCCTCGGACCTGGATGCGTCTGTCGATGCCTTCGTGCTGCTGGATCAGATCATCGCGGCACGGACCAAGCGCTCGTTGATGACGGTGATCGACACGCTCGGCCTGGATCCGGAGCGGCGGGCTGACTACCTGCGACTCGCGCGCGCCACAGAACTTCCCGCTGTGCTCGTGATCATGAACACGGCGGCCGCACTCTGTCGGGAGCGTAATCGGCTACGCGACCGACCGGTCCCGGCGGGGGTCCTCACCGAGCAGCTGCGGAAGATCAGCAAGCTCCTCGAGTCGGCCGAGGATGAGGGCTGGGACGACGTCGTGATCATCGATCAGCATAGTGCCCCTGACGCTCAGCTCGACGAGCCCGCTATCGATCATGATCATGGCCCAAATGGGTTGCCAACGGTCGTGCTCCAGGTCTCGCGGTTTCCCTGGGGGGATGCGGATCCCGGTAACTGGCTCCGAGACCTCGCACTCACAGCTGACGCCATCGGATTCGATGGCATCGCCCTGATGGACCATCTGATCCAGATTCCCCAGGTAGACCGCGCCTGGGAACCGATCCCCGAGCCGTGGGTCACCCTCGGCATGCTCGCGGGGTTGCCGACCAATCTCCGACTAGGCACGCTCGTCTCGCCCGTGACGTTTCGTGAACCCGGGATCATCGCCAAGACCGTCGCGACCCTCGATGCGCTCAGCAACGGGCGCGCCTTCTGCGGCCTCGGCGCTGGCTGGTGGCTACGCGAGCACCAGGCGTACGGGCTGGACTTTCCCGACGACCGCCGGCGGCTTGATCAACTTCAGGTCTGCATCGAGACACTGCGGGCGCTGTGGGCTCCTGGCACCAAGGCGTACCACGGCCGTCATGTGCACCTGCCCGAAACCACCTGCTATCCCCGTCCAGTCAGCAATGTGCCGATCATTGTCGGCGGTTCGGGAGAGCGGCGAACGCTGCGGATCGTGGCCGAGCAGGCCGATGGCTGCAATCTGCCGTCCGATCAAACCGTGCTGTCAGCCAAGATCGACATCTTGCACCGGCACTGTGCCGCGGTGGGCCGCGATCCGGCCACTGTCGAGATCACTGTCTTGGATCTTCCGGTGATCGGTACCGACCGCGAGGATGTTGCCGCCCGGGTGGAGCGGCTTCGTGGACGCCTGCCGGCTGCCGTCTACGCCGCCCGCCACCATGCTGCAATCCCTGTTGATCATGCGCGGCGCTATCTCGAGCTCACCGAGCTTGGTGTGAATACGATCTTCCTGGCGCTGCCAGACCTAGCCGGAGCAGATGATCTTGAGCGATGTGCGCCCTTGCTGTCAGTGCTGCGTCGAGGTTGATCGCGCCCTACTCAGTAGGCGTTCTGCTTCGGCGCTGTACGTGGGCATGCCGAAGGCTCGGTAGGCGACCAGCGCCTCCTCGAGCATCTGGGCGGCGCGCGCGTGGTCGCCGTTGGCTCCGCGATCCAGCAACATCCGGGCATGCACACGGCTCAGGTCGGCTAGCTCGACGCGGTTGGGCATCTTCTCGGCGGCCTCGCAAGCGAGGGTGAATAGCCGCTCGGCTTCCTCCCACCGGCGAGCGGCTGCCGCAGCGAGACCGGCGCGAGTCTCCACTAGCCGGCCATCGAAGGTGATCCACCGTCTACCCCGCGCGAGCAGGCCTTCCACAAGCGGGGACAGCGCCGCCGCCTCCCCGTGCAGGCCACACATGTAGAGCGCCTCAACGAAGCCGAACATGCTGTTCCACGAGCCTACGCCGCTGGCCCGGTCTGAGGCTCGGCAACGTCGACCGGGTCGACGCGAAGAGCTCCAGAACCTCCTCGGCGCGCCCTTGGAATGCCAGGTGCAGCGCAAGTAGCGAAACGCTCTGGCCGCCTATCGCACTCTGCGGCTCCAGCTCGACGGCATGTTCGGAGCTCGGCCTCAGCGCGTTCGGCATTGCCCCGCCAGTGAGCGGCCAGACCCAGGTAGATGTAGCCGGTGAAGCGCCATGGCAGCCCGCCCCGCTCGCCGACATCCAAGATCTTCGGACCGAGCGCCTCCACAAGCGGTAGGTCGCCGAGCATTGCTGCCTCTCGGATCCGGTCCAGGAGCACCATGAACGCCGCGCCGAGATGACCTAACCGCTCGGCGATGCCCAGCGTCTTGTCCGCGAGGCTCGTCGCCTGCTTCGCGACTGCCTAGCGTTCCGTCCTGGTAGATCACGAACGCTTGCACGCTGCAGAGATCCCACAGCGCACCCTCCTGCTCGAACACTTCGGCGGCCCGTAGGCCGGTGCGAATCCCGTCGGCGAATTCGGCGTAGCCCAGATGGTGGATGGTCTGCATGTGCAGCACATCGGCGATTGCCCGCTCGTGACCCACCTGTTCAGCAAGCGCACGAGCCTGGTCGAACGTCGCCGTTGCCGCCGGGTAGTCGCCGCTGAGACTGAGCGCCCAGCCCAGCGCAGACAGCAGACGCGCCTTGTCCGCGCTCACGGTGTTGCCGAGTGCCGCCAACGTGCGTCGCCCGACCTGTACTCCTTCGACCAGTCGCGCGGTCCACACCAGCTGGTAGACCATGGCCCAGCCCAAACGACCGATGTCCTCTGCCCGCCCGAGCGTCTCGTAGCGGTCCAGGGCGCTCGTCCATGGTGCGCAGCGCATCCTCCCAGCGGCCAACGCTGCGCAGTGCCATCGCAAGTCGTTCCAGCAGCTGGGCACGGCCGAGCTGATCGGCGGACGGGATAAGCGATAGCGCATGCTCGAAGTGCCCGACGGCATCGTCGAACGCGGCTGCGTCGAAGGCCCGGTCACCGGCGATCCTCAGGTAGCGCACCAGGCTTGCCCGGTCGCCGTATCGTCCAGCGCGAGACAGGTGATAGGCGAGATCCCCGGCATGTGCCGCAAGGTCGTCGGAATAGTGCCGCGAGATTGCCTCTGCAGTCCGTAGGTGCAGTCGCTCACGCCTGACCGCCGAGACTCCCGACAGCACCGTCTGACGGATCAGCTCGTGGCTGAACATGAACTCGGCAGCGGTTTTGCCGGATGTGATGAGCCTGGCTCGCTCCGCTTCCTCGAAAGCGTCGACCAGCGCGTCCTCGCTCGCATTGGCAACTTCGCCGACGATCTCCGAGGCGAACATCCTGCCCGACACGGCGGCCGCGACCATCACCTCACGGGTGGAGGAGGCCAGGCGGTCAAGCCGCTGCCCCAGGACCAGCCGGATGCTTTCCGGCACCGAGACCTCGTCCAGCCGCAGGTCGCGACGCAGCCGGTCATGCTCATCGAGCAGCACTCCCGACTCGACGAGGTGCAGGTACAGCTCTTCAACGAAGAACGGGTTGCCGTCGGTCTCACGGCTTATCAGCTGGGTCAACTCCTCAGGCGCCGGCTGTCCAGCGAGCGCCCGCAGCATTGCCCGCACGCCGTCGAAAGACAGCCGACGCAGGCTGACGCGCTCAAGTAACCGCCGACGCTCGAGTTGCCCGATAACTCGGGTCAGCGGATGGGAGAGATCGACTTCGCCATCGCGGTAGGTGCCAAGTACAAGTACCGGCATCTCGGGCAGCAGCGGCGCCAGGTACTCGGTCAGGAGCAGGCTTGACTCATCGGCCCAATGCAGATCCTCGAGCACCACCAAGAGAGGCTGGCCCTGCGCTGCGCGGCCGACGAACTCGCTGAAGCTGTTCCATACATACCTGCGAGCGAGCTCGGCTGGCAGCTCGATAGGCGGCGGGATGTCCGGAAAGACGCGCCGCAGCGCCGGTGCGATACGAGCGATCTCCGGGGCCACGTCGCCGAGCGCCTCCCGCAGCGCGAGTGGGCTGCGTGGGTTGCTGATGGCCTGCTCGATCATCTCGACGTACGGCAAGTACGGCGGCGCGCCACTCATCTCCACGCAATGTCCGGTGAGCACCCGCATCCCATGCGCCTCGGCCTCATCAGCGATCTCGGCCACCAGTCGCGACTTGCCAACGCCTGGCTCTCCGGCGATCAGCCCCAGACCGCCATGCCCGGCCAGCGCGCCCTCCACGAGCCGTCGCAGGCTGGCTCGCTCTGCATCCCGTTCGACGATCGGCGTAAGCCGCGTGGATATGGCGCTCGGCCGCGCGCCCGCTGGGGCATCGCTCCAGGACACCTCGTACAGCCGCCAGCGCTCCGGGAAGCCCCGCAGCCAAAACAGCCCTGAATCGATGAACGAGCAGTCCACCTCCGGCTCGGCGTGCTTGCGAACCTCGTCAGAGGTGAGGATCTGTCCGCCGATCGCTTCCGCCAGGACTCGGGCCGCGGCGTGCACCGCCTGTCCTTGCAGATCATCGTCGTGCTCGGCGACCTGGCCCGTGTGAATGCCGATGCGGGCCTCGATGGCCCGCTGCGGATCAGCGAGGTTGTGTTCGTGTAACGCCCGCTGGATCGCGACGGCGGCGCGGACCGCCGCCACGGTCGACGGAAACGAGATGAGGAACCCGTCGCCCATTGACTTGCGCACCCGGCCACCAAAGGCTGCGACCTGGTCATACACGATCGTTGCCTGCAATCGCAGGATGTCGTCGGCGTCCCGGTCGCCGCGCGCCCGCCACAAACCGGTCGAACCGACGACGTCGGTCATCATGATCGTCAGCGTCTTCGCTTCGCGGCTGCGATCCGACAACGGTTGCCTCCCTGCAGCTGCTCACCCGCGGACCCTCGAGCTCAGACTACGGCGGTACCGGTGGTTGCCGCATTGCTCGCCGCGTGACGCTGCTAGGCCCGCGCTTGACTCAGCAGCCGTTCCGCCTCAGCGGCATAGGCGCGTATGCCGAATGTGCGGTAAGCGGACAGAGCCTCGTCCAACATCTCGGCGGCGCGAGCGTGGTCGCCGTTGCTTCCGCGATCTAGCAGCATCCGGGCGTGCAAGCGGCGCAGGTCGGCCAGCTCGAGCCGGTTGGACATCTGCTCAGCGACCTTCCTGGCGATGGCGAATTGGCGTTCGGCTTCCTCCCAGCGACGGGTCGCTGCGGCGACGAGACCGGCACGGGTCTCCACCACCCGGCCGTCATAGGCTGATCCATCTTCTACCGAGCTCGCGCAGCCCCTCGACAAGCGGCGCTAGTGATGCGGCCTGCTCGTACAGGCCACACAGGTAGAACGCCTCAACGAAGCCGAGCATGCAGCTCCACGAGCCGATGCCGTTGACCCGGTCGAGGCTAGGCAGCTGCGATTGGGCTGACTCGAAGAGTTCCATCACCTCGTCGGCACGCCCGTGGTAGGCCAGGTGTCGTGCCAGCAGCGAACTGCTCTGCCCGGTGAACGCGCCCGGCGGTTCCAGCTCGACGGCGTTGCGCAGCTGGGCCTCGGCGAGTTCGCCGTTATCTCGCCAATGGGCGGCCAAGCCCAGGTAGATGTGGCCGAAGTAGCGAAACGGCAGCCCGCCCCGCTCACCGATGTCCAAAATCTGCGGACCGAGCGCCTCCACCTGCGGCAGGTCGCCGAGCATCGCCGCCTGGCGGATCCGGTCGATGAGCACAAGGAATGCTGCGCCATGGTGGCCAAGTCGCTCCGCGATGCCCAGCGTCTTGTCGGCGAGCCTGACCGCCTGCTCGCGACTTCCCAGCCATCCGTCCTGGTAGATCACGAACGCCTGCACGCTGCAGAGATCCCACAGCGCGCTCTCCTGCTCGAACGCCTTCGCGGCACGGCAAGCCGACACGACTCCCTCGGCGAACTCGGCGTAGCCGAGATGGTGGGCGGTCTGCATGTGCAGCACGTCGGCCAGGGCCCGCTCGTTGCCCACCTGCTCAGCAAGCGCGCGCGCCTGATCGAACATGGCCACTGCCGCGGCGTAGTCGCCGCGGGCGCTGAGTGCCCGTCCCAGCGCAGAGAGCAGGCGGGCCTTGTCCGCGCTCGCGGTGTCGCCGAGCGGTGCCATCGCTCGTTGGCAGACCGCCACGGCCTCGATCAGCCGGCTGTTCCAGGTGAGCTGGTACACCATGGCCCAGCCCAATCTGCCAATGTCCTCCGCCCGCGCGAGCGCCTCGTAGCGGTCCAGTGCCTCGTTCATCGTGCGCAGGGCGTCGTCCCAGCGGCCGACACTGCGCAGCGCCATCGCCAGCCGTTCGAGGAGCTCGGCTCGACCAAGCTATCACTGACAGGGATAAGCGAAAGCGCGTGCTCGAAGTGCCCGACCGCGTCGTCGAACGCGGCTGCGTCGAAGGCCCGGTCGCCCGCAATCGTCAGGTAACGCACCAGGCTCGCCCTGTCAGCGGACCGTCCCCCACGGGACAGGTGGTAGGCGAGATCCCCGGCGTGTGCCTCGAGATCGTCGGAGTAGAGTCGCGAGACTGCCTGGGCTGTCCGTAAGTGCAGCCGCTCACGCTTGACCGCCGAGACGCCAGACAGCAGCGTCTGGCGGATCAGCTCGTGGCTGAACATCAGCTCACCAGCAGCGTTGCCGGGCGAGATGAGCCGGGCTCGCTCCGCTTCATCGAAGGCTTCGACCAGCGCGTCCTCGCTCGCGCCAGCAACCTCACCGACGAGCTCGGAGGCGAACACCCTGCCCGACACCGCGGCCGCGACCAGCACCTCGCGGGTAGACGCGCTCAGATGGCCCAGTCGTTGCCTCAGCACTAGCCGGATGCTCTCGGGCACCGAGACCTCGTCCAGCTCCAGGTCAGCACGCACCCCGCCGTGCTCATCGAGCAGCACGCCGGACTCGACAAGGTGCAAATAGACCTCCTCTACGAAAAATGGGTTGCCCTCAGTCTCGCGGTCGATCAGCCGCACCAACTGCTCAGGCGCCGGCTGCCCGGCCAGCGCCTGCAGCATCGCGCGAACGCCATCGAATGTCAGCCGACGCAGGCTGACGCGTTCCACCAGGCGGCGGCGCCCCAGCTGGCCGATGACCCGGGCCAGCAGATGATGGAGATCGACTTCGTCATCCCGATAGGTGCCGAGCACCAGTACCGGCATGTCGGGCAGCAAAGGCGCAAGGTACTCGGTGAGTAGCAGTGTCGACTCGCCTGCCCAGTGCAGGTCTTCCAGCACGAGCAGCAGTGGCTGGCGCTGCGCTGCACGACCCATGAATTCGCTGAAGCTGTTCCACACATAACGGCGGGCCAGCTCCGCCGGGAGCTCGACTGGTGGTGGAATCCCCGGGAAGGCGCGCCGCAGCGCCGGTGCGATACGGGCGATCTCCGCGGCCACGTCGCCGAGCGCCTCACGAAGCGCGACAGAGCTGCGCGGGCTGCTGATCGCCTGCTCGATGATCTCCACGTAGGGCAGGTACGGCGGTGTGCCGCTCATCTCCACGCAGTGTCCGGTGAGCACCCGCATGCCGCGCGCCTGGGCCTCCTCGCCGATTTCGGCAACAAGCCGTGACTTCCCGACGCCTGCCTCGCCAGCGACCAGCGCTAACCTGCCGCGACCGAGCAGCGTATCGTCGACCAGCTGACGCAAGCGGGCTCTCTCGGCATCCCGCTCCACGAACGCGGTGAGCGGCGCCGGCACGGCACCGGGCCGTGGCCCCGCTGAGATGTCGTTCCAGGACACCTCGTACAGCCGCCAAAGCTCCGGGAATCCCCGCAGCCAGAAAAGCCCGGAGTCGAGGAACGAGTAGTCCAGCTGCGGCTCGGCCTGCTTGCGTACCTCGTCGGTGATCAGGATCTCCCCGCCGACTGCCTCTGTCATGACGCGGGCCGTGGCATGCACCGCCTGCCCGAGCAGATCGCCATCCCGCTCGGCGACTTGGCCGAAATGGACGCCGATGCGGACTTCGACCGCGCGTTGCGGGTCAGCGGTGTTGTGCTCGTCCAACGCATGCTGGATCGCCACGGCGGCACGGACCGCTGCCACATCGGAGGGGAAGGAGATGAGAAACCCGTCGCCCAGAGATTTGCGTACCCGGCCACCGAATGCTGCGACCTGGTGCTGCACGATCGCTGCCTGCAACGCGAGAATGTCGTCGGCGTCCTGGTCGCCACGTGCCTGCCGCAGCTCGGTCGAGCCGACGACGTCGGTCATCATGATCGTGAGCGCGTTTGCTGCGCGGCTCCGATCCGGCAAGGACTGCCTCCCCTGTTGCTACTCAGCTGCGGATCTGCCGTTCAAACTACGGCGCCGAGGTGTAGCTACATTGCACACGGTGACTGCTCCTGGCATCAAGTTGATCAAGGAATCGTTATATGCGACGCTCGGTCTCCGGATCGGGGCCGTCGTAGTACTGATCGATGACCTGCTGGAAGATCGTCTGATCAGGATCGGCATGCGCGAAGAGGGTCATCGAGGAGCGCAGCTTGATCGCGTCGATGCCGCCGAATATTTGCTCAGCGCTGCGCCCGCGATGCGAAGCGACGATCTCGGCACACTCGACGAGCCGCGGTCCGAGGACCGGATGCGCAAGGTAAGCCTGCGCCTCAGCCAGATCGCTGATCGCGTACGCCTGGGCCATGGCGCTGCGGCCGAGCCCGGCGATCTGCGGGAAGACGAACCACATCCAATGACTGGTCTTGCGTCCGTTGCGCAGCTCCGCTGCCGCCCGCCGATACGTGCCGGCGCTGTCCTGAGCTGTGACGAAGCGCTCGAGGTCCATGCCTCATGACGCTAGTACCGAAATGCGGAAGCGTCAGCGTTAGGCTCCGCCGGCAACCGCCGGAATGATCGAGATCTTGGTGCCTTCGGCAACCTTGGCATCCAGGCCGCCGATGAAACGCACATCGTCGTCTCCAACGTAGACGTTGACAAACCGACGCAGCGCACCGGCATCGTCGAGGATCCGCGCGCGGATGCCGGGATGACTGCCTTCCAAGGAATTCAGGACCTCGGCCAGAGTGCTGCCGTCAGCGCTTACCTCGCCTACGCCGCCGGTGTAGGTGCGCAGGATGGTGGGGATGCGGACGGTGGCACTCATGAGTTCGTATCCTTCCAAAAGTCGATGAACGCCTCGTAACGCGGCGGAATCGTGATCTTGGGACCGACACGATCGGCAACGGCGTCGAGTGTCTTCAGCCCGTCACCAGAGTTGATCACCACAGTCTCGGCCTCGGGGTCCAACACACCCTCGGAGAGAAGTTGGGCGGTCACACCGACAACGACGCCGCCGGCAGTCTCGGCAAAAATCCCCTCCGCGCGGGCCAGCCGCTGGATGCCAGCCACCAGGGTGGCGTCATCGACGTCGGCCACCACGCCGCCGGTCCGCCGTACGACGTCGAGCACATACGGACCATCCGCCGGATTGCCGATGGCCAGCGACTTCGCGATGGTGTCCGGCTTCACCGGTGCCACGAAGTCCTGCCCCGCGCGGAAAGCCTGGGCCACGGGAGAGCAGCCAGTAGCCTGCGCGCCGAAGATCACAAAGGGTTTGTCCTCCACGAGCCCCAGCTTGATCAGTTCCCGAAAGCCCTTGTCGATCTTGGTCAGTTGGGCTCCGGACGCGACCGGGACGACGACCTGATCGGGAAGTCGCCAGCCAAGTTGTTCCGCGATCTCATACCCCAAAGTCTTGGAGCCTTCGGCGTAGTAGGGCCGGACATTGACGTTGACGAAAGCCCAGCCCTCTTCCTCGGCCGCGATTTCACTGGCGAGCTTGTTGACGTCGTCGTAGGTGCCCTCGACGGCTATCAGAGTGGTGTCGTAGATCGCCGAGGCCAAGATCTTTTGCTGCTCCAGATTGTGTGGCACGAAAACGACCGACTTGATACCCGCCCGCGCCGCGGCTGCCGCGACCGCGTTGGCGAGGTTGCCGGTAGAGGGGCATGCCAGCACCTGGAGCCCGAGCTCACGTGCCGCTGAGAGGGCGACGGCGACAACCCGATCCTTGAAGGAGTGAGTCGGATTGCCCGAGTCGTCCTTGACCCAGAGCTGTTTCAGACCAAGATCATCCGCGAGATTGCGGGCATCGACCAGCCGGGTGAAGCCGGGGTCGGTGGAACGGAAGGTGGCGATGTCGGCTGGGACCGGCAACAGCGGGGCATATCGCCAGATGCTCCGCGGGCCCGCCTCGATCCGTTCCCGGTTGATGGTCGGAAAGTCGTAGCCGACCTCGAGCGGACCGAAGCACTCGGTACAGGCGTAATAGGGGCCGAGCGCCGTGTTAGCGCCACACTCCCGACAAACCAGATGTGTGGCATTTCCGAAGGCGCCTGCCCGGAGGCCAGGAGCGGGAGCTGGATCGGTCTCGACCACCGCAGTCATCATGAAGTCCTTCTTCATCTTTCTCAGCCGACCGTCGACCAAGCCGGAGTTGGCACCGTTTCTGACCGATCAGCCGGTTGCCGGGGAGTCCTTGGGCCGGTCCCTCGTCCCCTCTGGATGAACACGGCTCAGCCTAGGAGGGAACCGGAGGACAGACGCGCATCAAGTCCGCATTCTGGGAACGCTATCCAGATTTTGGACTGATTGTTTGCGACAGCTGGCCGGCGAAGGCTCCTGACAGGAGCATTACCGCCGACTGACAGGGACATCGGGCCGCACGTGAAGGATCAGGGCGGCGCATATCAGACCGAAGGCGAGTTCAGGCGCGACGAACGCAACCAGCATCGCGATCGTGAAGCTCGCGAGGACGACGAGTGACCGGCGCCTAGCGATACGCCGCGTGTGATCGGACACCTGCGCGGGATCTGCGTGGGTCAGTACTTCGCGCTCGAAGACGTTGTAGGCAATGTCGATGCAAACGAACAGCCCCGCATAAAACGCCACCGGGGATGGCGCGAGCCGGGTGCGCGCAACCCATGCGGTGGCAAAAGGCAAGAGCGACACCAGGAAGAGATGGATGAAGTTGATCCAGATCAATCTCAGCGTCGGAGCGCCCACAAACCGCATGAGGTAGTGGTGGTTGATCCAGATGATGGCGATGAACAGGTAGCTCACTGCATAGCTGATGGCCGTGGGCCACAAAGGCCAAAGAGCTGAGAATTCCGGCTCGTCCGGCGCGCTGAGTTCCAGCACCATAACGGTCACGATCACCGCGAACACCGCATCTGAAAATGCAGCCAGCCGATGTGCGGTTATCTTTTCTTCAGCCACTATGCGCTCCTTGGAGTGAGCAAGATCGACCTTAGTCACAGCGCTAGCCGCCACTCGAGGCGACACCGTCACCGATGTCCTCTCTGATCGCATCCCGCTCAGGTGGGCGAGCACTTTCAAGCGCCTGTGCTAGATGGGAGGACTGAAGCCTGTGATGGTGCACGCTGCGAGGATGGGGCCGTGGAATCTGGCTGGCCGACGTCCGGGTGGCAGTGGGCGCGCTTCGCCGGGAATTTCATCAATCTCAGCACGATCGTCGGGCTGGGGGTAGCGAAGATCGGTCGCGCCACGATCAAGCGGGGACCGCGCGGGCTGTTCCTTGCCGAGGGCTATCACCTGAAATTTCCGATCGCGGGAGCGTTCACGATCGGCAATGTCGTCACCACCAGCAGCACCTGGGACAAGATGTTGGACAGCTACCCGTATTTGATCAAGCACGAGGAAGGCCACACCTGGCAGTACTTGTACTGCCTCGGATTGCCCTACTACATCCCATACGTGATCTTCATGGGCTGGTCGGTGCTGCGCACTGGCGATCGTGCAGCGCGCAACTTCTTCGAGCGCCAGGCCGGACTGGCCTGGGGTGGCTACATCGACTACCCGGTGAAACCGATCGGCGAAGGAATCCGGTGCCGTACTGGGAAAGCTGAAACTCACTCGATCGTGAGGTCGATCCCCAACCGCTTCGCTGAGCGGTTGCGTTGCCGCGTCGCGCGCAGCCGACGAAGCCGCTTCACGAGCAAGGGATCTTGGGCGAGGGCTTCTGGCTTGTCGATCAAAGCGTTCAAAATCTGGTAGTAGCGCGTTGCCGACATCTGGAACTTGTCGCGGATCGCCTGCTCCTTTGCTCCGGCGAACTTCCACCACTGTCGTTCGAAAGTTAGGATCTCGGCGTCCCGGGCGCTCAACTCGCCAATCGGCTCCTTGCCGCCATGCTGGGGACTCGACGCGACGATCATAGGGTCATCGTAGATGGAAATTACATCGATGTCATTCGAAGCACCGGCCGATTCCGCATCGAGCGGGCTTGAATTGCTCGCGGTTGGCCACACCCGGAGCAAGATAGCCGCTGGGCTGCAGACTCGGCTACCCGACACTCTCCTGCGCATCTTGTTGTTGGATGGGATTGTGACTCGTCTCACTGGCTGGGGCATTCTCGCGACCGGACACATCGCATCGGTGTTCGCTCGTGATCTTGCCCTGCTGTCGAGTGAGGCTCGCCTGGTTGCTGTGGGCTCCCGCAGCCTCGAGAGGGCGATGGCATTCGCAGCTGATCATGGCATTTCTCGCGCGTACGACTCCTACGCCGAGTTGGCCGGAGATCCCGATGTCGATGTCGTGTACGTCGCCTCGCCACACCATGATCATTTCGCGTCTGCGAAGCTGTGTCTCGAGGCGGGAAAGTCCGTGCTTGTTGAAAAACCAATGACCGTCAACCCCGCCGACACCGCGGAGCTGATCAACCGCGCGCGTGATCGCGGACTGTTCTTGATGGAGGCGCTCTGGACTCGTACCAACCCGCTGATCCGCAAGGCGGCGGCGCTGGCAGCCTCCGGTGATCTTGGCGATATCCGGCATGTGTCGGCCGACTTCGGCTTCGCCTTTCGGGGTCCTGGGACCCATCGATTGCTTGACCCTGCTCTCGCCGGCGGTGCGATCCTCGACGCCGGCGTCTATCCACTCCACGCCGTGAACCTTTTCCTCGGTGAGCCGACAGATCTGTTCGGCTTCGGGAACCACGCAGCCACTGGTGTCGACAGTCATGCCGCTGCATTACTGACCTATCCGGCGACCGACGAGCGTTCTGCGGCCACGGCGACGGTGATCTGCTCCTTGGACGCCGATCTGCCCACCGGCCTGCAGGTTTACGGCAGCTTTGGCCGAATCATGATCAATGACTTCTTCATCCGGCCGAAGGAAATGTTGGTCTATCGCGGGCATCATCGTGATGTTGCGCCTGAGGTCTTGGTGACCCAGTGGCCCGGCGGCGGCTACACCTTCCAAGCCCAAGAGGTCATGCGCTGCCTACGGGCCGGCGAGTTGGAGTCGCCGATGGTTCCGTGGCGCGACTCGCTTGCCGTAGCGCGTACGCTCGCCCTTTGGCAGGCGGTGGTTGGTGATGCCGTAGCACAGCATGACGACTCGCCACAGGAGGAATCTCAATGGAGCGGCTGACGGGAGTGATCCAGCCGTACGCCTGGGGATCGCTGACGACTATTCCAGAATTTCTTGGGGTGGAAGCGACCGGGAAGCCGCAGGCGGAGCTCTGGTTCGGCGCGCACCCGCTCGCTCCATCGATGCTGGACGGCGAGCCCCTGGACAAGGTGGTGGCTCAGGACCCCGTGGGGGTGGTTGGTGCGGCCGTTGTCGAAGCGTTTGGGGCACGACTTCCCTTCCTACTCAAGGTGATCGCCGCGGCACAGCCGCTCTCCTTGCAGGCTCACCCCTCACGCACGCAGGCCGAGGCCGGATTCGCGCGTGAGCAGGCGTCGGGCATTCCGCGGGATGCCCCGAATCGGAGCTACCGCGACGGCTGGCCGAAGCCAGAGTTGTTGTGTGCATTGGTTGAGACTGAACGCATTGTGCGGCTTCCAGGAACCGGGCGAAACGTACCGGTTGTTTGAGAAACTTGGCGTCCCGAGCGCTTTTGATCTTGTCCAGCCACTGGCCGATGTCACTGTCGCGTCGGAGAAGCGCCTGGCCAGGGTGTTCGCCCGGCTGGTGAGGGCTGCACCTGAGCAGCGTTCGGTGATAGCGGACGTCGTACGTGCCGCGAAATCCTTGGACGGATCCAGCGACCTGAATTCCTTCGCGCGGACGGCTTGCGAGCTCCATACGCATTATCCGGACGACCCGGGAGTACTGGCTGCCCTGCTGATGAACCGGATTACTCTGCAACCAGGTGATGCCCTCTACATGCCGGCCGGAAACTTGCACGCCTACCTCAGCGGGGGCGGTGTGGAGATCATGGCCAACTCCGACAATGTGATGCGGGGTGGCCTGACACCCAAGTACGTCAATGTCGATGAGCTGCTCGCGATCTTGGACTTCAGACCGGGCTTACGGGGGCTGATCACGCCGATCGAAGAGTCCCCCGGGCTATGGCGTTATCCAACGCCGGCGCCCGAGTTTGCGTTGTGGCGCATCGAATGCCGGGACGAGCCGGTAGTCGTTCCCGCGGGAACGACTGGACGAATTCTGCTGGTAACCGACGGTGAGATCACGACCACCTCAGCAACTGGGAACCTTTACCTCGTACGCGGCGACGCTGCCCTGCTGAGTGCTGGCGAGGACGGTTTGCTGACTGGCCAAGGGACAGCATTCGTGGGCGGTCCTGGAATCTTTTAGCGCCCAACCTCGGTGGGCTGTCCCGGCATTGCTGGCGTGGTACCTCGTCGCGTTTGCCGGGATCGCGTCGGGAGCCGGCAATCTAGTGGTCAACATTGCCTTCACGATCGCTGTCGGGCTTGGCTGGGCATGGGTGACCGCACTGTAGGTGCGCACCCTCAAAGGAGCAGCCAGGCCCTGAAGATTCGGGATCCGGGACATGATCAACTTCACCCTGACCGGTGATCCCCATTTACAGTTAGCTATGGGCGCCAGCGACCCCCGGCTGGCGGCGCTCCAGGAGGGCCCGGCCCCGACGGCGTACGTGCCTCGGCTGCTGCCCGCGTGGGCCGCCGCTGAGTCAGGGGCCTGCCCACCGAGTCGTCGATGGAAGCCTGCTGCTGTTCGACATCACCGGCTTCACCCCACTCACCGAGCGGCTGGCCCGCCGGGGCCGGGAAGGCGCCGAGGAGCTGAGCAACCTCCTCGACACTGTCTTCAGCCAATTGCTGATGGATGCCGAGGACGAGGGTGGCGACCTTCTCAAGTGGGGCGGTGACGCGCTGCTCCTGCTCTTCGACGGTGCAGACCATAGCCGCCGCGCTGCCAGGGCCGGGCTGCGCATGCATCGGGCTCTTGCGCAGATCGGACGCGCCAAGACGTCTATCGGCCGAGTCAAGCTGCGTGCTTCCGCTGGTGTCGAGTCTGGTCCAGTCCACCTGATACTCGCGGGAAATCCTGCCCTGCACCGGGAGCTGGTTCTGCTGGGGCCAACGGCTACGGCGGTCACCATGCTGGAACACGCCGCGGGCATCGGTGAGGTGCTGGTGGGGGACGCCACTGCTGCGGACCTCGGGCCGGGCCTCGTACGCCCGCACGAAGGCTGGGGTCATCTCCTTTCCGGCGTACCGACACCCGCGAACCGTCCACCGCAGCCGGAACCTGAGCCGATGCCGGCCGTTGTTGAGCAGCTGCTAGCCGCCGCAACTGTGGGCTTACCTCTCCCAACCGTCTCGCGAACCGGAGCACCGGACGGTGGCCGTGGCCTTCCTTCGCTTCGACGGAACCGACACCGTGCTGGCCGAGGAGGGCGCAGAGGTGGTCACGGCAGCCGTCGATGAGGTGCTTCGCAATGTGCAGGAGGCCACGGCTGCCCATGACGTTTCCTTCCTCGACACAGACGTGGATGTGAACGGCGGAAAGATCTTGCTCGTCGGCGGTGCGCCCCGCAGTGCCGGCGACGACACCGATCGGCTGCTGACCGCGGTCTGCGAGATCGTCGATCGGGCTGGCCGGCTGCCATTGCAGGCCGGCATATCGCACGGCCGGGTATTCACCGGCGACACCGGCTCCCCCACTCGCCGGACGTATTCGGTGAAGGGCGACGCCGTAAACCTCGCTGCCCGGCTGGCCGCGCATGCAGAGTCCGGCTCCATCCTCATGGCAGCCGACGTGCTGGAGCACACCCGGCGGTCGTACGCGGTCAATGACGCGCCGATGGCGAGCCTGAAAGGCAAAAGCAAGCCGGTGCCGGTCGTCACGCTTGGCGAGCCGCTCGAGCCTCGCAGGCAGCAGAACAGTGAGGACGTCTTCATCGGCCGGGACGCCGAGATGGCCATTCTGCAGAGGTGCCACAGAGCAGTTGATCAATGGATCAGGCGGCCTCATCGAAGTGATCGGTGAGCCAGGAATCGGCAAGACCAGGCTCGTTGACGAGGCTGTCGCGCAGGCCAGCGAGGTCACCGTGCTGCGCTGCGACTGCGAGCGGACGGGCGCTGGGACGCCGTACACACCGGTGCGGCGCCTGCTGCACCAGGTGCTCGGCACCAACAGCGGCATGGATCCGAACACTATCGCCAAGTGCCTCCAGGATTGCGTGACCGCCGCGGCGCCCGAGCTGCGCCCTTGGGTTTCGTTGCTCGGTGTCGTGCTCGACGTGACCATCCCCCCCAGCCCGGAAGTGGCCGAGCTGGAGGAGCAGCATCGTGCGGAGCGGGTACCTGAGCTTGTTGCAGACCTGCTTGAGCGGATGGTCCCGACCCCCGTGATGCTCGTCGTCGAAGACTCGTATCTGGCGGATGCGGCGAGCGAAGGTGTGCTGACGGCCATTGCTCGACGGGACGCAGCAGCAGCCCTGGCTCCTTCTTGTAACCCGCGACGACCGTCCTACCGGCTGGATCCCGACGGCTACCGGTCGAATTGAGTTGGGACCGCTCGACATGACGTCGTCGATAGAGCTGGCAGAGATGGCAACGCCGGAGCGGCCATTGCCGCCTGCGATCGCCGAAGAGCTGGCCGCCCGCTCGGGTGGACACCCGCTGCTGCTGCGCGAGCTCGCCCGCGCTGCCGCCCGCGGCGAGGACCCGGACGAGCTTCCGTCGACTGTCGAAGAGCTTGCCGCGAGTCAGATCGACCAGCTGCCACCGGCGCAGCGTTCACTGCTACGGCGGGCCGCAGTACTCGGCGATGAGTTCCCCGAGGACCTGCTTCTGCAGATGGTCAGGGACGTTGCGCCCGAGAGGTCGGGAACCGAACTACTCGCCGGGCTGTCAGGCCTCATTGTGCCGACCGGTCACCAGCTCCGCTTTCGTCACCCGATTCTTCGGGAAGTCGCGTACGCCGGCCTGCCCTATAGACGACGCCGCGAACTGCATGCGCAGGCCGCTGAAGTTCTGGAGACCACCACCGCCGCGGCGGACCGCCGCCCCGAGATCCTCGCACTTCACTACTTCGTGGCCCGCCACTACGACAAGGCGATGGACTACGGCTGGCGGGCCGGGGAGCGGGCAATGGCGCGCTATGCGCCCGCCGCCGCCGCCGATGCCTACCGAAGGGCGGCCCAGGCTGCCCGACTTTCCTCAGGCGTCAGCCCGAGCGAGCGTTCGTTCTACCTGGAAGCGCTGGGCGATGCAGAGTTCTTGGCAGGCCGGCCGACCGAGGCTGCCGCAGCCTACCTGGAAGCGCTGCGGGGCGTGCGCGGTCAACCGCTACGGGAGGCTCATCTGGCGCTCAAGCTGACCCGGGTGGAGCAACGTCGCGGCCACTACAGCAACGCACTGCGCCGGGCGAGTCTGGGCCTGCGTGCTGTTAGCGGCGCGACAGGTCCGGAGGCGGGCGCCGTTCGTGCCCAGTTGCAAGCCCGCTACGCGTTCTGCCGGGTCCAGCCAGGGTCGCTACGCGGATGCCCGCCGATGGGCGGAGCGAGGCCTCGCCGAAGCAGAGGCGGCCCATGAGCTGAAAGCGCAGGCCAAGGCGCACGCTGGTACTGCACGCCGTAGAGGTGTGGTCAGGCGGACCCAAGGGCGAGCAGCACGGGGAGACGGCGCTGCGCATCTTCGAGCAGCTTGGGGACCTCACCGAGCAGGCCCATATGTTGAACAACATGGCCTTGCGGCGATCGGCCGAAGGCCGCTGGCCTGATGCGCTGCTTATGTTCGCGCGGGCGGCCGAAACGTTTCGCCGGATCGGCGACGCCCCCAATGCTGCGAACGCTGACTACAACCGGGCCGAGGTCCTGGTACGGCAGGGCCGGTCGGACGAGGCGTTGCCACTGCTCCAGAACACGCTCCGGGTCGCCCGCGCCGTTGGTGACGAGGACCTGGTGGCCCTGGTACGCAAGGAAATGGGTAGGGCGCAGAGCCGGGCCGGCGACGTACCAGCAGGACTGATCTTGCTCGAGGAAGCTCGCGCTGAATTGACCAGACTCCGAGAACCCCAAGAGGTGGTGGATGCGGACATCGCCTCCGCCGAAGCGCACCTGCTGGCGGGCCGGCCTGAGCAGGCTCTGGCCCTGATCGAGGGAGCGGTGACAGAGGCTGCCTCCATCCACGCCGCCACTTTGTTGCCGTCGGCGTACCGCGTCCAGGCCGCTGCCCTGTTTGCCATGGGTGAAGTCGCGCAAGCTCGGGCGGCTCTCGCCGAGGGATTGCGGCAGAGCTCCTCACCCGACGTCGCGCACGAGCGCGGATTCCTGCTCGCTGTGGCTGCCCGGATCGCACGTCAGGACGATGATCCCGACGCAGACCGGCTTGCCGAACAGGCGCGCGAGGCCCTGGAGTTGCTGGGCGTCGTCCGGGTGCCGTTGCCTGAGCTGAGTTAGCCGGGTGAGTTAGGCGAAGCTGCCCGCAGGTCGACCGCGTAGAGCAGGGCACCCGGACGAAGCCCTCGAGTTGCTGGGCGTCGTCCGGGCGCCGCTGCCGGCGTTCGTCGAGGAGAAGACCAACCGTCGAAGTACACCAGGGCA
>CAVQIU010000015.1:0-210723 GCA_963712625.1 uncultured Actinomycetota bacterium | reverse complement strand
GTCTCATCGAAGCCGTCACCGATGAACAGATCCTTGACGCCCAGTCCTTTCTGGCGCGTGAAGAGGGCATCTTCGTGGAGCCCGCTTCGGCCGCGGGAGTTGCGGGTCTGCTGGCGAAGCACCGGCGTGGTGAGGTCGAATCAGGTCTACAAATCGTGATCACCGTGACTGGGCACGGTCTGAAGGATGTGGATACGGCATTGTCGCGACTCGGTCCCATTCATGCCGAAGTCGTGACGGCTGATCTGCTCGCTATCGCATCGGTCTGTGGGCTTGTGGAATAGATGTCTGAAGCACGGGATCCACAGGATCAGACGATCCGTTCTGACTCCGGTGGTCAGCGGGTTCTGATCCCCGGCAGTCTGTGACGGTCGAGGTCCCGGCCACCAGCGCCAACCTGGGCCCTGGATTTGACTGCTTCGGGCTTGCTCTTGACTGGCGCGAACGGGTCAATCTGGCAGTGATCGAGCACGGCTACCAGATCGAGGTGTCGGGAGAGGGGGCAGCCGAACTTCCCCGAGATGAGAGCCACCTGATCATTCAGGCTGCACTGGTGGGTCTTGCTGATCTCGGAGTCCGGGCACCGGGTCTCTGGCTCGGCTGCCGCAACACGATTCCGCACGGTCGAGGCCTCGGGTCCTCTTCGGCGGCAATCGTCGCGGGCCTGGTAGCAGCGGCCGGTTGGCAGGCATAGCTGTCCAGCCGGAATGGCTGCTCGGGCATGCCAATGCCATCGAGGGTCATCCCGACAATGTGGCAGCGGCCATCTATGGCGGTTTCGTACTGGCGTACGAAGGTCGAACCGGCGTCACGGTAGCCCAGGGCACCGTTCACCCCTCCGTTGCGGCGGCGGTGCTCATCCCTGAGACATCGTTGGCGACCGAGGCTGCGCGAGGTTTGCTGCCCGAGAGCGTTCCCCATGTCGACGCAGTCGGCCAACTCGGGCAGGGCGGCGCTGCTGGTCCACGCCATGGCGTCCGAACCGGAACTGTTGTACGACGCCACATGCGACTGGCTGCACCAGGGCTATCGGGAAGTGGCCATGCCGCGCTCGTTCGAGCTGATGAAATCCCTTCGCGGGCAGGGTTTCGCGGCAATGATCAGCGGGGCGGGCCCTAGCGTATTGGTGCTGGGAGCCAGATCCGGCCTTGTAGCGCTGCAAGATCAACAAGTCGCCGGATTCGCCGTGCGACTCAGTGAAATAGGCTCGGCCGCGGCGATCCACGAGGCAAACAATCTCGCGGGTTGGCGAAATCAGACTGTGATGGAAACTCCCAGCGCAGGTGCTAGCCTTAGAGAGCCGACACGGTCAGGGCAGCTGCGGTGACCGGCTCCCCAACCAGCCAAGTCACAAGAACGCACATCTGACCATGTAGCGCCTCAAAGGTCAGGTGCGACGCGGACGAAGCTTTGCGGCCCTCCCGTCAGCCACATCTCGAGAACAGTCGTCGCGATGCGCTGAGGACCTCTAGAAAGACCCGCTGGTCGGGGATATCACCCCGCGCCATGGATGGGCACCGATGACGTGCCCGAACGGACAAGGACACACATTGACAGACATCGCCGAAGTGACGAGCGCATCTCCAACCGAGGAAAGCGCCGGCGAGCAAGGTACACAACTCACCAGCGATCGTCGCAACCGCAAAGGCTCTGGCCTAGACTCCATGGTCCTCGCCGAGCTGAAGCAGCTGGCCGGTTCCCTTGGAATCAAGGGCACTGGCGCCATGCGCAAAAGCCAACTGATCGACGCCATACGGGCCGCCCAGCGCGGCACTGGCACCGCCACCGTCAAGGACGGCGATGGCAAGACAATGGGCAGACGAGCCAAGGCGGGCAGAAGGGCCAAGGGGGGCAGACGGGCCAAGGAGAGCAGACCAGTGAGCCGAGCTACCGCAGCGGACAAGATCGCCCCGACAGCGGGAATGTCGCCCCCGCGCCGGATGAGCTGCAACAGTCGCCGCGTGAGCCTCTCGGCAGGCGCGAGGAAGCACACCTGATCGAGCAACCGGTACAGCCTGACCTCATGTCGGCGAGCCCGGCTGCAGACTCGACGAGGGCGGAGCGGCAAGAGCCCGTCGAGCGTGGAGATGGCGGTCAGAGCCGCGAAGAGAGCGGCACACGCCAGGATTCCAGCGTTCAGGTGCGCGAAGACACGGGAACACCGCAGGAGGGCGAAGGCCAACAGCGTCAGCCGAGCCGCTCCGATGAGCAGACTCACGCTGAGGAGCGGCTGTGAGGCCCGCGCCGGTGATAATGAGCGGGGCGACGGCTCACGCGATGGTAGGCAACAGAACGAGCGGCAGGATCGCAGGAACCGCAACCAGCAGCCTCGCGAGAACCAGCAGCGCGACAACCAGAGTCGAGACAACCAAAGTCGAGACAACCAAGGTCGAGACAACCAAGGTCGCGACTGGGACGAAGATGGCGGAAATCGCCGCGGTCGCAGACGCCGCAGCCGCGACAGGCAAAACCGGCGTAACCGCGGTGGCGGCAGCAATCTTGAACGCTATGACTCCGAGCCTGTGGTCTCCGAGGACGATGTGCTCGTCCCGGCACGCGGCATCTTGGACGTCCTCGACAACTACGCATTCGTCCGCACCAACGGCTATCTGCCAGGGCCAGACGACGCGTACGTCTCGTTGTCGATGGTCAAGAAGCTCGGCCTGCGCAAGGGTGACCTGGTCACAGGTGTGATCCGTACGCCGCGTGAAGGCGAGCGCAAGGAGAAGTTCAACCCCATGGTGCGGATCGACACGGTCAACAGTGGCGACCTCGAATCTGCCCGGCAGCGACCGGACTTCACGAAGCTCACCCCGCTCTATCCGCAGGAGCGGCTGAAGCTGGAAACAACCCCTACTCAGATGACCGGCCGGATCATCGATCTGATGTCTCCGATAGGCAAGGGCCAGCGCGCGCTGATCGTCTCGCCTTCGAAGGCGGGCAAGACCTTGATCATGCAGGCCATCGCCAATGCCATCGCCATCAATAACCCCGAGGTGAAGCTGATGGTGGTGCTGGTGGACGAGCGACCGGAGGAGGTCACCGACTTCGAGCGCTCAGCCAAGGGCGAGGTGATCTCGTCTACCTTCGACCGGCCGGCCGAGGACCACACCACCGTTGCAGAGCTAGCCATCGAGCGGGCGAAGCGCCTGGTTGAGCTCGGGCACGACGTGGTGATCTTGCTTGACGGGATTACTCGGCTGAGCCGTGCCTACAACCTGGCGGCCCCGGCTTCGGGACGCATCTTGTCTGGCGGTGTCGACTCGGCTGCGCTGTACCCGCCGAAGAAGTTTCTCGGCGCTGCACGCAACATCGAGGGTGGCGGATCGCTCACTATCATTGCGACTGCCTTGGTCGAGACTGGCTCGAAGATGGATGAGGTGATCTTCGAGGAGTTCAAGGGAACTGGCAACTCCGAGATCCGGCTACGCCGCGAGTTCGCCGAGAAGCGGATCTTCCCGGCAATTGATGTCGACGCATCGAGCACGCGCCGCGAGGAGCTGCTGATGAGCCGTGAGGAGCTGGCCATCGTCTGGAGACTGCGTCGCGTGCTGTCCGGCCTCGAGAGCCTGCAGGCCCTGGAGATGCTGCTGGACCGGCTGCGTCGGACCCAGAGCAATGCGGAGTTCCTTATGGCAATCACCAAGAGCATGCCTGCGCAGGAGTGACTGCGAGCTGAGCCTGTCGAAGCTCGTCGCCGGGACTAAAGCGGCCGTGCTTGCTGTTGGTCCATTTGGTGCCGCACGATGGCTGCGGCAGAATCACCCTTTGGTGCCGGTTCACGCCACATACCAACCCAGGCGACCCGGCGCACATGATGAGGAGATAACCATGAAGCCAGACATTCACCCCACGTACGTGGAAACGCTGGTGACCTGTACGTGTGGCAACACGTTCACGACGCGAAGCACTGCGCCGAACGGCGTGATCCACGCAGACGTGTGCTCGAACTGCCACCCGTTCTACACGGGCAAGCAGAAGATTCTCGACACCGGTGGCCGCGTTGCTCGGTTCGAGAAGAGGTACGCGTCTCGGCAGCCGGCCAAGAAGACGTCCAGCAAATAGCGTTGCCGAAGCGCCGGGAGGTAGGGCCCCAGGCCCTGCTGCCCGGCGCTTGCCGCGTCTCGACCACCCAGCTGTCAGTGTCGGTGGTCGCTATAGCAGCCACAGACGCTGACGAGTCGGAGAGGAGTGTGTCGGATGTTTGAGTCGGCGGCTCCTTTGCGTGCAGAGTTTCAGGAATTGGAGGCAGCACTCGCCGATCCAGCGGTTCATGCCGATCTTGCTCGCGCCCGCAAGGTGGGTCGGCGCTACGCCGAGTTAGCGCCCATTGTCAAGGCGCTGGACGAATACGAGCGGCTCACAGATGATCTTGCAGCGGCTAAGGAGCTTGCGGCCGAGGATGCCTCGCTGGCCGTGGAGGCTGTTGAATTCGAGGCGCAGTTAGGTCCGGCTACCGAACGGCTGACGCGATTGCTGGCCCCGCGTGACCCCAACGACTCCTCAGATGCCCTGATGGAGATCAAGTCTGGCGAAGGCGGCGAGGAGTCAGCACTGTTTGCGGCCGACCTGCTGAAGATGTACTCCCGCTATGCCGAAAACCGAGGCTGGAAGGTCGAGATTCTCGATGAGCAGGAGACCGATCTTGGTGGCTATAAGTCGGTGACCATTGCCATCAAGGCGCCCGCCTCGGGCGAGCCCGATGCCATGCCCTATGGCGTACTCAAGTTCGAGGGCGGGGTGCATCGAGTGCAACGAGTGCCGATCACCGAATCCCAGGGACGGCTACATACCTCCGCAGCCGGCGTGTTGGTGATGCCGGAGGTAGCCGAAACAGAGATCGAGATCAACGATGACGATCTCCGCATCGATGTCTACCGCTCGTCCGGTCCCGGCGGCCAGGGCGTCAACACCACCGACTCCGCGGTGCGGATTACGCACCTGCCCAGCGGCATCGTCGTTTCCTGCCAGAACGAGCGCTCGCAGCTGCAAAACCGCGAGCAAGCGATGCGAATGCTACGAGCTCGGTTGACGGCCGCTGCCGAGGAGGAAGCTGCCAGCGCCGCCTCAGCGGCGCGTCGCAGTCAGGTCCGTACCGTCGATCGGTCGGAGCGCATCCGTACTTACAACTTTCCCGAGAACCGCATCTCTGATCATCGGATCGGCTTCAAGGCCTACAACCTTGATCAAGTTCTCAATGGCGATCTGGATGCAGTGATCAAGGCGCTGCAGGAAGCTGACACGCAGCAGAGGTTGTCACAGGTAGGCGGCAGGCACACGTGAGCCAATCTGTCCGGCCGTTGTTGACTCAGGCCGCCAGTCGGCTGCGCGATGTCGGCGTCGAGTCGCCAGAGCAGGACGCTCGACAGCTCCTGGCCTTCGCGGTAGGAGTCGAGCCGGCTCGGTTGCCGCTGCTCGATGCTGTTGAGGACGCTCAGGCGGCGTACTTTTATACGTTGATCGACAAGCGCTCGCATCGCGTCCCACTGCAGCACCTGACTGGTCAGGCCCACTTTCGCTACCTCCAGCTGGATGTTGGCCCAGGGGTCTTTGTGCCCCGGCCTGAGACCGAGGTCATGACGGGCTGGGCGATCGAGCATCTGCGACCGATGGTCTACGCGGTGGCCCGGGGCGAGTCACGACACTTGCCGGTGGTCGTGGAGCTCGGTACGGGATCTGGTGCGATCGCCAAGTCCATTGCGACTGAGCTGACCGGAACCCGCGTCTATGCCGTTGAGGTCTCCGAGGAGGCGGCGGCCTATGCAATGCGCAACCTGGCCGACACAACAGTTGAGCTTCATGTGCAGGACATGAGCGGCGCGCTGCCGCAGCTCAACGGCACAGTCGACCTGGTGATCGCCAACCCGCCTTACATTCCGCTGGACGCGTTCGAGTCGGTCGTACCCGAAGTGCGCGATCATGATCCGCTGCTGGCTCTGTTTTCAGGCGACGACGGCCTGGATGCGATCAAGGTGGTCGTCGCCGAGGCGGCGCGGTTGCTGCGACCGACAGGTTTGCTGTGCGTGGAGCACGCCGACGTGCAAGGCGAGGCAGCTCAGCAGATCCTGCTGGATCATGGCGGCTTTGCCGGCGTACGCGATCATCCCGACTTAGCGGATCGCCCCCGATTTGTCACTGCCCTCCGTCGTGCCTCGATCGCTTAGCACGAACGGATCGCGCGCCGACGAGAGTAGGCGGCATTACAGCGCGATCCGCGCGAAGCGAGCGCAGCGAGCGGAGCAATCAATAGCCGATCGCGCGCCGCCGAACTCAGATGGAGCGACGGGACATGCTTTCGTCCCGGAGCGAGGACGAAGACTGCGGCTTTCGGCGAACATCGCCGCGAGCGCGGCGAGCCATCAGACACCGCGAGCAAAGCGAGCCGAGCAATCAATACTGCCAACTCTGGCAAGATTGACCGGTGACCACGACCGGCGTGCCGGGCGAACCTGACCCGCAGGAGGCGGCTGAAACCGAACTCCCCGCGAGGTATCGGCGATTCGATTGCACGGCTGAAGATCCGTCGCTCAACTCGGAGGCGACTGAAGCCGCGCGCGAGGCCATCGAGGCTGGCGAGTGCATCGTGCTTCCCACCGACACCGTCTACGGGATCGGCGTTGATGCGTTCAGTGCCAAGGCAGTGCAGCGACTGCTGGATGCCAAACACCGTGGCCGGGATATGCCACCGCCGGTACTGATCGGTGAACCTACGCTGATCCGGGCTCTGGCGGTAGACGTGCCGGAGACGGCCAAGGATCTCGTCGGCAAGCACTGGCCGGGCGCGCTCACGGTGATCTGTCGCATCCAGCCCAGCCTCCGGATGGATCTTGGTGACACCGAGGGGACCATTGCGCTGCGGGTTCCCGACCACGAGTTGGCCCGCGAAATCCTGCGACGTACCGGTCCGATGGCAGTGAGCAGCGCCAACATCAGCGGCCGCTCGGCCGCCCTGACCTGCGACGAGGCTGTTGAGCAGCTCGGCGACTCGGTTGCGCTCTATCTCGACGGTGGTCCCCTCCGTGACGCGGGCGGGGCACCGTCGACCATCGTCGACTTCACCCATGAAGAAGACGGTCAGGTGCTCCGGCGAGGTGCGATCAGTGTCGAGACACTGCGCGAAACCGTCCCGAATCTGATTGACCTGGCAGATGACAGCGACCTGGAAGAAGATGGTTCCCCGGCAGATCCAGGGCATATGTCAGCTGCGGGAGGCTGAGTGCGCGAGTATCTCCTGGTTCTCTGCATCGCGGCGGCTGTCACCTATCTCTTCAGCGGCGTATGTCGACGCCTGGCCCTGCGCACGGGGGCCCTCGCCAGGGTGCGGGATCGTGATGTGCACACGATCGAAATGCCCTACTTCGGTGGCGTAGCAATGTTGGCCGGCGTTGCCGCCGCGATCTTGATCTCCTGGCAGTTGCCCTTCCTCGGTCGGCTCGTGACCGTGCAACAAGATTCCCGGGCAGTCCTGGTCGCGGCTGTGGTGATCTGTTTCGTGGGCGTGCTCGATGATGTCTTCGAGCTGCCTCCGCTGACCAAGTTCGCCGGACAGGTCTTCGCTGCGGGCATCGCCGTCGCGCTGGGCGTCAAGATGCTCTGGATCCCACTGCCGAACAAGATCGTCTCGCTTGACGGCACGACCTCGGTGGCGATCACCGTGTTCTTCATCGTGCTTTGCTCCAACGCGGTGAACTTCGTGGACGGGTTGGACGGGCTGGCCACCGGCGTCGTCGGCATCGGGGCCCTCGCCTTCTTCGCCTACTCCTACTTGCTCACTGTTACCGAGGGGCTCACGCGGGCGACGACCTCGAGCCTTGTCACTGTCGCTATCGCCGGGGCGTGCCTGGGTTTCCTTCCGCACAACTTCTTTCCAGCGCGAATGTTCATGGGGGACTCCGGTGCGATGTTGCTGGGTCTGCTGCTGGCCACATCCACCATCAGCCTGACCGGACAGATCGACATCTCGCAGCTGCAAGACGGCCGCGGGGGATTGGTGCCCACGGTCCTTCCACTGGTCTTACCACTGGCGATCCTTGCGTTGCCGTTCCTGGATCTCACGCTGGCCTTCGTGCGTCGCACGTACGCCGGCAAGTGGTGGTTTCTTCCCGACAAGCAGCACCTGCATCACCGGCTGCTGGAACGCGGCCATAGCCAACGCCGTGCTGTGCTGCTGATGTACGTCTGGTCGGCGCTGGTCTCCTTCGGCGTGATCATCTTGGGGCTAGTCCAGACCGAACGGCAATGGACCGTGGTGGCCGTCGGTGCCGTTTTGGCGTTGGTCTTGATCGTCGTCACGCTGGGCCGTCCAGTCGGCGCCAAGAACCAGATACGGCGAGGCGAATCGCTGTAGTCGAATCACCGCATCCGAGGTCTGGCGCCGTACGGCGAGGCGTTCCGCTTGACTGTGCGGCGACGTTTCTCGTCTCGAGACGCTTAACAGGCAATCGAATTCGGATCGCGCTCCGCCGTGCTGAGGAGGAGCGTGGGGATATGCTTTTGTCTCTGAGCGACGACGAAGTCAGGCGGGCCTCGAGCGCGATCCGCGCAGAGCGAGATGGACGCTGCGAGTGAGGCAATCAAATTGTGTTAAGTTTCACGAACCCAGCCCTACGACTCTGGCCCGCACCCGCGGCCCCGGCCGCAATCTGATCAAGATCCAGCTGTGACAGGACTGCCTCGCTATGACCGTTGACAGCCGCCCCGAACATGCGGCGACGCCTGCGGACGGGCCGAGCATTCACGTCGTCCGTGCCCGCAAGCTATTGCTCGGTGGCGCCGTGGGTGGGTTAACGGCGGCAGCCTTGTCCTTGATCGGCTTCACGATCGGTTACGGCATGACGGGCCTGATCTCTGCGGCATTGGCGGCGGCGATGGTGCTGTTCTTCTACGGAGTCGGCCAATACGTGATGGTGCTGTTTGCCGACGCGGGTGCTCGGACACTGCTCTTGGTTTCGATGTGCAGCTATACCGCGAGGATCGTGGTTCTCGGACTAGTGCTCGTGCTCTACAACGCCCATCGCGAATCGTGGCCGACGCTGCGGCCGATGGCGATCTTCGTGACCACGATCTTCGTCGTTGCGGGGTGGCTGATCGTCGAAGTTTTTGTCTTTTCTCGACTGAGAATTGGCGTCTATGACACGGAATACTCGCCTCCCAGCAAAGGTGACTTGGAGCCGTGACCGCCGCCACAATCACTGCTAGCGTGTGTCTCGCCATGAAGGAACAACCGAAGGCGGCCTACGACCAGCCGAAATCGCAAGGAGGCGAGAGATCAGCAGGCATGGACTTGGGGCTTCGAGTGCTCTCCTACTTGATCTCTGGCGTCCTGGTTTACGGACTGCTGGGATGGCTTGGCGACCACTATCTCGGCACCAAGTTTCTGCTGCCGATCGGCATAGTTGGAGGCGCTGCCTTTGGGGCGTATGTGATCATCAGGCGATTCGGCCGCATCGATGACGCGGTGTCCGCACAAGATCGCAGCGACCAAGCCACGGTAAGCGAGCGCGGGCACGAGGCGGAGTAGGGGGAACGGTGAGCGGTTTCTTGTCGGGCCTTGTTCCGCTGGAAACTGGCGGCTTCGAAGCACCCGGTGTGCATAGCTTCGACGTACCGCCACTGTTTGAAAGCGTTCCCTGGTTCGACAAGTACATGCTTCAGGCCATCGTCTCGGTGATCTTGATCTTGGCTTTCTGGCTGATCATGGCGCGTAAGAACGCCATGGTGCCCAGCAAGAGCCAGTACATCGGCGAAACCGCTTACTTCTTCGTGCGGAACACCATTGCCCGGGACATGATCGGGCACGACTTCCGCAGGTACCTACCGCTCCTCATTGCACTTTTCTCCTTCGTCCTGATCAACAACCTTTGGGGCGTTTTTCCCCTCACGCTGCTACCGACTCCCGCGCACGTAGGGTGGCCATACGGGCTGGCCCTCCTGGTGTGGGTGATCTATAACGGGGTCGGCATCTCCAAGCATGGTTTTTTCGGCTATCTCAAGAGCACCTCGCTGCCCTCGGGCGTACCGGCATTCATGTGGCCGCTGATCATCCCGCTCGAATTCGTTTCCAACATCATCGTCCGGCCGATCACCTTGTCCTTGCGACTCTTCGCCAACATGTTCGCCGGTCATCTGCTGGTGTTGGTGTTCGTATTGGGCGGGGAGTACTTGTTGTTGCATTCCGCATCGATCATCAACAAGACCGCAGGCGTGGTGTCCTTGATCGTCAGCATGGCGATCTTCGGTCTAGAGATCTTCGTTCAGTCCCTGCAAGCCTTCATCTTCACCGTTCTCACCGCCCAGTACATCTCTTCGGCCGCGGCCGAAGAGCACTGATCACCCTCGGTTTCGGCAGCCTGAAGCGAAACCCCGTCAAGAAAGAAGTCCCATGACTCCACTGGAACTCACTGGCTCCCTCGGCATCGTCGGCTACGGCCTCGCCGCCATCGGCCCCGGAATCGGCGTGGGCTTGATCTTCGGCTCGGTCATTCAGGGCACTGCGCGGCAGCCGGAAGCCCGCGGCGCGATGATGGGCACGGCCTGGATCGGATTCGCGGTAACGGAGGCATTGGCGATCATCGGTATCGCGCTCGCTTTCGTCTTCGGCGGCTAAGCGGGTGGTCGCGATGACCGCGCTTCTCATACCGCTCCAAGGGGAGAATCCGCTAATCCCGAATCTGGCGGAGATAATCGCCTCGATTGTGTTCGCGCTGTTGCTGACTTTCCTCATCTCCAGGTTCGTCGTGCCGCGGTTCGAGGCCACGTACGCCGAACGCACCGCCGCCATCCAGGGCGGTATGGAAAAGGCGGAAAAGGCTCAAGAGGCCGCCGAGGCGGCATTGCGGCAGTACAACGAACAGCTGGCTGAGGCCCGCACCGAAGCTGCCAGAATTCGCGAGGAAGCCAAGAGTGAGGGCACCCAGATCCTTGCCGACCTTCGCGATCAGGCCCATGCCGAGGTCACCCGGATCAGGGCACAGGGAGAAGCCCAGCTCGAGGCGGAGCGGGCATCGGTGATGGCCCAGATGCGAGCTGAGATCGGCACTTTGGGCACGACGTTGGCGAGCAGGATCGTCGGCGAGTCGTTGGAGGATGATGAGCGGGCCCGGCGTACGGTCGATCGTTTCCTCGCCGAGCTCGAAGGTGAGGGCGAGCCGACTCCTGCAGGTAGGTCATGACAGCGGCAACCGACGCGCGACTGAACTCGCTCGACCGGATGCTGGATGACAGCAAGGTGGGCGACACCTTCGCAACTGAGATGTCTGCAGTGGTCGATGCGCTCGATTCCTCAGCCACTCTGCGGCGAGCGGTGACAGACCCCGGAACGCCGGAAGGCGCGCGGCGCGCGTTGGTGCATGGTCTCCTCGACGGAAAGGTTGACAAGGCCGTCGTCGATCTAGTAGCAGAGTCTGCGACTCTCCGTTGGGCCGGAGGCCGCACTTTCGCGGCCGCATTGGAGCGGCAGGCCGTACGTGCCCAGCTCATCGTGGCGGACAGGCGTGGCGAGCTGGAGGATACCGAGGACCAGCTATTCCGGTTCGCTCGTTTGGTGGAGTCGAACCCCGAGCTACGCAACATGCTGGGGGACCGCGCGATTGGTCTTGGTAGGCGGCAGGAGCTTGTCGAGGGCCTGCTGAAGGCCGCGCCACCAAGGCAACCATCCTCCTCGCGAGGCGCGCCGTGGTCGCTCGTGAGCGGACTTTCGGGCAAACGATCGAGGGTTACGTCACGCTGGCAGCGGCGCAGAAGAATCGGGTCGTGGCAACAGTGCGTGTCGCTAGGCCGCTCTCCGCCGACCAACGCGACCGGCTCCACGCTGCTCTCCGCAACAAGCTCGGCCGCGAGGTCGCGATCCAGGAGGTTATCGACCCTGACATCCTGGGAGGAGTCCGGGTTGAGCTTGGGGACGAGGTGTTCGAAGGCACTGTGTCGGAGCGGCTCGAGTAAGCCACGACGCCTCTTCGGATAGCTGCTACTGTGGCTTGGCCAGCCACAACTGAACACACTTACTCCGAGATAAAGAGCAGAAAGCGCAGGCCATGGCAGAACTCACGATTCGTCCAGAGGAAATCCGCGAAGCATTGGATCGCTTCGTCCGGGACTACGCGCCGGAGACGGCCAGTCGCGAAGAGGTCGGAACCGTCGTCACATCTGGCGACGGCATTGCGCGGGTGGAAGGCCTGCCCTCGGCCATGGCCAACGAGCTGCTCGAGTTCGAGAACGGGACTCTGGGCATCGCCCTGAACCTTGACGTCCGGGAGATCGGTGTCGCCGTTATGGGCGAATCACTGGGGATCGAGGAGGGCCAGGTCGTCAAGCGCACCGGCGACATCCTTTCGGTTCCGGTCGGCGACGGATACCTCGGACGTACGGTCGACGCGTTGGGCAACCCGATCGACGGGCTCGGCGAGATCACCGACATCGACGAGCGTCGCGCGCTTGAGCTGCAGGCCGCTGGTGTGATGGATCGGCAAGGGGTCAATCAGCCGCTGCAGACCGGAATCAAGGCCATCGACGCGATGATCCCGATCGGTCGTGGCCAGCGCCAGTTGATCATCGGCGACCGCAAGACCGGCAAGACCGCCATTGCCGTCGACACGATCATGAACCAGAAGAGCGCCTGGGACAGCGGCGATCCGGAACAGCAGGTGCGCTGCATTTACGTCGCGATCGGCCAGAAGGGCTCGACCATCGCTGCCGTTCGCGGAGTGCTAGAGGAGGCCGGTGCGCTCGAATACACCACGATCGTCGCCGCCCCCGCGTCAGACCCGGCTGGCTACAAGTACGTCGCGCCGTACACCGGCTCGGCCATCGGGCAGCACTGGATGTATCAGGGCAAGCACGTGCTGATCATCTTCGACGACCTGACCAAGCAGGCCGAGGCGTACCGTGCCATGTCGCTGCTGCTGCGCCGCCCGCCCGGCCGTGAGGCGTACCCGGGCGACGTGTTCTACCTGCACAGCCGCCTGCTGGAGCGCTGTGCGAAGCTCTCCGACGAGCTGGGCGGCGGCTCGATGACTGGCCTGCCGATCATCGAGACCAAGGCCAATGACGTGTCGGCCTACATTCCGACCAACGTCATCTCGATCACTGACGGTCAGATCTTCCTGCAGTCGGATCTCTTCAACGCCAATCAGCGACCAGCCATCGACGTGGGAATCTCGGTGTCCCGTGTCGGTGGGGCCGCGCAGATCAAGGCGATGAAGAATGTCGCCGGCTCGCTCAAGCTGGAGCTCGCCCAGTATCGGGACATGCAGGCCTTTGCGATGTTCGCCTCTGACCTTGACGCCACAACCCGTCGCCAGCTCGATCGTGGCGGCCGGCTGGTCGAGCTGCTACGCCAGCCGCAGTACTCGCCATATCCGATCGAAGAGCAAGTTGTCTCGGTCTGGGCCGGACTCCAAGGTCTCTTGGACGAGGTGCCAGTTGACGATGTGCTGCGCTTCGAGCGCGAGCTGCTCGATCATCTACGTCACCATGGCGACGTGCTGAGGAACATTCGGGAGACCAAGACGTTCGACGACGACACCGCAGCGGCGCTACGCGAGCAGATTGCCGAGTTCAAGAAGGGGTTCCAGACCTCGGAAGGCAAGTTGCTGGCCGGCCGCGAGGAGCATGTTGCACTAGAAGAAGAGGACGTCACACAAGAGCAAATCGTGAGGCAGAAGCGTGGCTGACACCTCCCCGAGCGTCGGGAATCGCGCGCCGGCGAATGGTGGAGCGATGAGCGAAACTCGCTTTTTCGTTTCGCGGAGAGTGACGACAGCGTCGGCGACCAGCGCGATGCGCGAGGGGAGGGTTTAGATTGCCGGCAAGCCTGCGGGAGCTGCGACAGCGCCGCACCTCGGTGTCGACCATCAAGAAGGTCACCCGCGCGATGGAGCTGATTGCGGCCTCCAGAATCATCAAAGCGCAGCAACGCGCCCAAGCGGCTGCTCCCTATGCACGCGAGCTGACCAAGGCCGTGTCAGCGGTTGCGACGTTCTCCAACGTCGACCATCCACTGACCACTGAGGCAGAGAACCCGACCAGGGCCGCGGTGTTGCTGATCACCTCGGATCGCGGTTTGGCCGGCGCGTACTCCTCCTCGGTGATCAAGGAGGGCGAGAAGCTGAACCAGATGCTGCGCGAGGCGAACAAGGAGGCGGTGCCATACCTGACTGGCCGCAAGTCGATCGCGTTTTACGGGTTCCGGCGTCGTAATGTCGCCGCCAAATGGGAGGGCTTCTCCGACGCGCCCACCTACGCCCACTCCCGTGAGATCGCCGACACGCTGATCGAGGCGTTCCTGACGCCGACCGCAGAGGGTGGGGTGGATGAGATCCATGTGGTCTTCACCCGCTTCGTTTCGATGCTCACGCAGCGAGCCGAAGTGATCCGGCTCTTGCCACTGGAGGTCGTGGAGGGCGAAGAGCCCCCGCCAGATGACGAGATCCTTCCGCTGTATGAGTTCGAGCCGGATGCCGAGACGGTGCTGGACGAGATACTGCCGCTATATGTCGCAAGCCGCATCCATTACTGCCTGCTTCAGGGCGCGGCCTCTGAGCTGGCCAGCCGGCAGAAGGCGATGAAGTCGGCAACCGACAATGCGCAGCAGCTGATTGAGCGGCTGACCCGTGAAGCAAACCAGGCCAGGCAGGCAGAGATCACCCAGGAGATATCAGAGATCGTCGGCGGCGCGAGTGCCCTCGCTGAGGCAACCGCGGCCTCCGACTGACGTCGCACCATCGAATGACCAGCAACCCACGAACTAATGAGGAAACCAGATGACCGCCACGATTGAAGAACAAGACACCGAAGCCCCCTCGGGCGGCATCGGCCGCGTCTCTCGGGTCATCGGCCCGGTGGTCGATGTTGAGTTTCCCGTCGACCAGATGCCCGACATCTACAACGCGCTGACGGTCGAGACCACTGTGGGTGGTGAGACCCGCAGCATGACCATGGAGGTTGAGCTGCACATCGGTGACAATCTCGTTCGGGCCATTGCGCTGAAGCCGACCGACGGCATGCAGCGAGGCACGGAGGTGCTGGACACCGGGGCGCCGATCTCAGTGCCTGTTGGCGACATCACCAAAGGTCACGTGTGGAACGTGACTGGTGACGTACTCGATGTCGACCCTTCGACCATCACCGTGACTGAGCGCTGGCCGATCCACCGCTCCGCTCCCAAGTTCGACCAGCTCGAGTCCAAGACCGAAATGCTTGAGACCGGCATCAAAGTGCTCGACCTGCTCACCCCCTATGTGACCGGCGGCAAGATCGGACTGTTCGGCGGCGCTGGCGTCGGCAAGACGGTTCTCATCCAGGAGATGATCTATCGCATTGCCCACAACTTCGGCGGCACTTCCGTGTTCGCCGGAGTGGGGGAGCGCACCCGCGAGGGCAACGACCTGATCCATGAAATGGAGGAGGCCGGAGTCTTCAAAGACACTGCGCTCGTGTTCGGTCAGATGGACGAGCCGCCTGGTACCCGGCTGCGGGTCGCACTGTCGGCGCTGACCATGGCCGAGTACTTCCGCGACGTGCAGAACCAGGACGTGCTGCTCTTCATCGACAACATTTTCCGGTTCACCCAGGCAGGGTCTGAGGTGTCGACGCTTGCTGGGTCGAATGCCTTCCGCTGTGGGTTACCAGCCGAACCTGGCCGATGAGATGGGTCAGCTGCAGGAGCGGATCACATCAACGCGCGGGCACTCGATCACCTCGATGCAGGCGATCTACGTGCCAGCCGACGACTACACCGATCCCGCGCCCGCTACCACCTTTGCTCACCTCGACGCCACCACCGAACTGTCGCGCGAGATCGCGTCCCGCGGTCTCTACCCCGCAGTGGACCCACTGAGCTCGACCAGCCGAATCCTCGACCCGCAATACATCGGCCGGGAGCACTACGACGTGGCAGTGCGTGTCAAGCAGATTCTGCAGCGCAACAAGGAGCTACAGGACATCATCGCGATTCTGGGGGTTGACGAGCTCTCCGAGGAAGACAAGATCGCCGTCAACCGGGCCCGTCGCATCCAGCAATTCCTCAGCCAAAACACCTATATGGCCGAGAAGTTCACCAACATTCCAGGGTCGTCGGTGCCGCTCAGCGACACAATCGAGTCATTCCGGATGGTCTGTGACGGCGAAGTTGATCACATAGCAGAGCAGGCATTCTTCAACGTCGGCAGCATGGAGGACGTGGAACGACGTTGGTCGGAGCTGCAGAAGGACGCCTGAGCAAGGTCGAGCCTAAGCTCGAAGTAACGACACGCCAGCAGGGAATGGAGCGATATGGCTGAACCCATGCAAGTGGAAGTCGTCTCGGCCGATCGTGTCGTCTGGTCGGGCGAGTCTTCCAACATCATTGCGAAGACCGTCGATGGTGAGATCGGTATCTTGCCGGGCCACGAACCGGTGCTCGGAGTGCTTGTGCCGAGCGCCGTGGTGATCTTCTGTGAAGACAAGCCGACCAGGGAGATCATTGCCGTGGACGGCGGTTTCATCTCTGTCTCCCAGGGACGAGTTTCGATCTTGAGCGAGCACGCCCGGATGGCTGACGAAGTGACTGTCGCCGAGGCCGAGAAGGAACTGGCGGAGGCACAACGAGTCCTCGACACGGGCGACGGAAGCGACGAAGATCGAAAGCATTTTCTGCGTGCCACAGCGCAACTGCGCGCGGCACAAAAGGCGCAGTAAGGTCGCAGCTACTATTCATTCGCGGGCGATCTGAGGACATTCATGCACGGCTGGCTCGGGGTCGTCGAGATCCTCGGTTTGCTGGCTGGCCTGGTGGCCGTGAGCCTGTTGATGCTTGCCGTGCGACGACGCTGGCTGGACCGTCTCGGCGGCACGTTCGACTGCAGTCTGCGGCTGCGGATGTCGACTCCGGGCGCCGGCTGGGCGCTCGGAGTCGGTCGTTATAGCGAGGGGATCCTGGAATGGTTCAGATACTTCTCCTACTCGCTTCGGCCGAGAATGGTCTTCCCCCGGCGCAACGTACGCGTGCTGGAAACACGCATTCCGGATCCCGTGGAAGCCGTCGCCCTGAAAACTGGCGAGAAGGTCCTCCGTATCGAGATCCAGGACGGCCACACCGAGGCGGAATGGGAGCTGGCCATGAGCCAAGACTCGCTGACCGGCCTACTCAGCTGGCTGGAGGCGGCGCCGCCAGGCGTACGCCGATACGAGTAAGCCCCCTATCCCTCCGCCCCGACCGCCGAAACCTACGTTCACTTAGGCTCCTGGCGCTGCAGGTCCAACCTGAGCAGACCGCCGGCAACCTCTGCAGGGCTCGACGGCAGGTCGGCCCGACCCCAATGGAGGGGCAGCTTCACTCTTTGGTGGCAAAGGCTGCGTCGAAGGACGCTTCCGACGGACGAATGCCGTTCATGCTGCGGATGAACTCGAGAGCTTCGGGGGCGCCGTCGAGCCGGTCCATGCCGGCGTCCTCCCATTCGACCGAGATCGGGCCGGCGTAACCGATGTGGTTGAGCATCCGGAAGATGTCTTCCCAGCGGGTATCGCCGTGTCCGGTCGAGATGAAGTCCCAGCCGCGTCGTGGATCTGCCCAGGGCAGATGCGATGCCAGCCGGCCGTTACGGCCGTTGTTCATCCTGATCTTGGTGTCTTTGCAGTCCACGTGATAGATCCGATCGCGGAAATCCCACAAGAAGCCCACATAATCCAGGTCTTGCCAGACCATGTGCGACGGATCGAAATTGAGTCCAAAGCCCGGCCGGTGATCGATGGCCTCCAGTGTTGCGACCGTCGACCAATAGTCGTACGCGATCTCGCTCGGGTGGACCTCGTGGGCGAATCGGACGCCGACTTCATCGAAGACGTCGATGATCGGATTCCAGCGGTCGGCGAAGTCGGCGTAACCCGCCTGGATGACCTTGTCCTCGACGGGCGGGAACATCGCCACGTAGTGCCAGATGGCAGATCCGGTGAATCCGACGACGGTGTCAACGCCAAAGGCCGCGGCGGCACGGGCCGTGGTCTTCATCTCCTCGGCGGCCCGCTGACGAACACCCTCTGGGTCACCATCACCCCAGACCCGCGGATTGACCATGCTCTTGTAGCGGTCGTCGATGATCGCCTCGCAGACAGCCTGACCATTGAGGTGATTCGAGATCGCCCAACAGCCGAGCCCGTGCTTGGAGAGGATGTCTTTGCGTCCGTGTACGTATCCCTCATCCTCGGCGGCCTTCGCCACGTCGAAATGATCACCCCAGCAGGCGATCTCCAACCCGTCGTAGCCCCATTCCGAGGCGAGCCGGCACATCTCCTCGAACGGCAGGTCGGCCCACTGTCCGGTGAACAGCGTGACTGGCCGAGGTTGGACCGGCTCGGCCTTACCGGTGGCTTCCTTCAGATTGCGCGCGTCATCGAGCATCGCATCCTCCTCGTCGGGCTCGGATTGGTCGATAGGGGCTATTCATTTGCTGCTGAACGTGCGGGTGCGGTCGCCTCCCGGTATCCACAAAACATCACCCTCAGGCCCGTTGGTGACTCGGGTCAGGATGAACAGCAGGTCAGACAGCCGGTTGAGATAGGTGATGGCAAGTGGGTTGACGCCGCCCGGACGCTCCGCGTCGGTCACGGCCTCGATGCCGTATGCGTGAGCGGCCGCCCAGGCCGCGCGCTCCGCCCGTCGCACGACCGTACGCGCCACGTGCAGTTGCGCTGCCGTAGGCGAACCTCCCGGCAGGATGAATGATCTCAAGTTCGGTAATGGATCGCCGAATTGGTCGCACCACGCTTCCAGCCGATCGATGTAGTCCTGGGTGATACGAAGCTCCGTTGGGGGATCGGCCGAGGTCGAAGATCGCCATGGGTTCGAAAGATCAGCTCCGAGGTCGAACATCTCATTTTGAACGGTTCCCAGCACCGCGGCCACCTCCTCAGGCAGACCGCCTGCAGCAAGCGCTACCCCGATCGCTGAGTTGGCCTCGTCGACATCTCCGTACGCCTCAACCCGTAGATCGGTCTTGCTGACCGGTGACAGATCCGACAGCCGCGTCTGTCCGGCATCGCCTGTGCGGGTGTAAATGCGGGTCAGCCGAACCATGATCACACCCTACGCAGAACGTTCGGTGTGATGCGGCTCGGGTGCCGAGAGTTCGTGCCATTGATTTCGGGTGATTTCGTGCAGGGACAGCGCCGGCTTGTCGCTGCCCGGAAGTGGGTTCAGCCTGTGGCACAGTACAACGGTGAAGGAGCTGCGAGCGTCGGTATTGCGCGCGGGGCCGGTCCGATGAGCAGGGAGCGGAGGCTCCTTTCCTCCGCGAGCGACGGCGACGTCGGCGGGGATCGAGCGCGATACGCGAGCAGCTCAAAAACAGGCGCCCGCCGAGCTGTCGTGGCCGCCATCGCGGGGGCTACCGTGCTGATGAGCGGCTGCGGCCAAATCCCTGTCAGTGAAAGACCTGTCAACCAAACCCCAGTCCCATCGCGACCCTCGAGTTCATCGCTACCCGCTGCTTCGCCATCGATTGCATCGAGCGGGTCGCCGATCACAGCATCGGGTAGTGACATCTGCGAATATTCCGCTTCTGGTGATCCCGCGCGGCCGGTGACGCCGCCAGCTAGCACCGGCGTACCGACCAGCGGAAAGATCGGCTACGTGCTGTCGATGACGAATGGCATCGTGAAGATCACCTTGGATTGGGCGAAGGCACCATGCACTGTCAACTCTTTCGTCTCATTGGCAGATCAGGGCTATTTCGACCACACCAAGTGCCATCGCCTGGCCGATTCGGGGATCTTCATCCTGCAGTGCGGAGATCCGACCGGAACCGGAAAAGGTGGCCCAGGCTACGAGTTCGCGAACGAAACAGACGGCACCGAGACTTATACCGAGGGTGTGGTGGCGATGGCGAACGGTGGCCCGGGCAGCAACGGGTCCCAGTTCTTCCTGGTCTGGGCAGATTCGACCAGCCTCAACAAGAAACGGAACTTCACGATCTTCGGTCGGATGGGCAAGGCCTCGCGAGATGTGGTCGCGTCGATGGCCGCGGAAGGACAGGACGGCAGCAATCCCGACGGCACTGGCCGACCCAACAACCCTTCCGAGATTCTGACCGTGACCAGGGCTTGACCTGCGGACGGCAGCTCGTACCAGGGGCCGATACCGGCCGGCTACGTACCGGATCTCCAGCATGTTGTGCAAAACGCCAAACGCGATCAGCCCGAGCACGGTGAGAGTCAAGGGCGCGCGCACTGCGAGTACGGACGCCGGCGCCCGCCACGCCCAGGATGAGACCAATGATTTGGCGGACAGCAGGCACACTGGTGCCCGTGCTGGCACCGGACTCCCTGCTGCGGTGGTGGTATGGGTTTCCGATCGCCCTGGTGCTCACCTCCGTCATTGAGGCGCCCGCCTATCTGGCTGCCTTTTGGACGTTGGGTTGGTGCCGCACCCGGCCGAGTCCGTTCCGGCCGCTGACAACGCGATCCGCACTGGCACTAGCGCTTGCTGTGAACTTGATCAGCCATCCGCTGCTGTGGATGATCTCGCTGCGGTACAACCGAACTGGCCAGCAGATCACGGCCGAGACATGCGTCGCTGTCATCGAGGGTATGTTGATCTTCGCTGTTGTGGCCCTGCGACCCGGGACTGATACCCGTCTGAGCAGGCTGGGCTGGTCGCTGATCACGGCGCTCGGCGTCAATACCTTGTCCTTACTCATCGGTTTGATCACCATGCCTGCCATCCTGAACCGGTGAGGCTCACTGATCAGGTGGGGGCCGGTCTGGGCGCTTCGGCCGCAATCTGAGGAGCACCATGATCAGCAGCAAGAGCCCGAGTGCCATGAAGCCGCCGACGAAGTATGCGGCGAAGCCCTGGCCCTGCTGCAGATAGATCCCTGTTGGGCTCGGAGAGGGCGGGTGAGGTAGCACGTCCAGCGAGATCAATCTCGCGAGAGCCATCACGAACTCCGTCATGGCTGGCTCTTGCGGATCAAACCCAGCAAGATCAGCACTGCAATGATGGCAACGACGGCCACCAAGATCATGATCAAGAACGGAGCAGAGGACGGTGGAGGTGATGCGACGTCCAAGGCGGAGCGCAGTATGCCCAACCTCCTCGATCGATCAGCGGCGAAGCGGATGCGAGCGCTCGACACGGTTCTGGTCGGCCTGACGCCTCCCACCCTTCCACATCACAACGCTAGAGCCCCAAGAACCGGCGAATCGTCGCGAGGAACACGTCAGGCTGCTCGCTGTGCACCCAGTGGCCCGCATCTTTGATCTTGACGAGCTGGACCCGCGGGAAGAGAGCGCGCATGGCAGCGGCATACTCCGGTCGGACATAACCCGAATTGATGCCCGCCAGCCAGAGCACTGGTCCGTCGTAGGGCCGAGCCTGTAGGTCGGGCCAGCTGCCCATTTCGTTGAGATGGCCCCCCAGCATTTCCAGGTTCATTTGCCACCTCCATCGGCCGTCGGAGGTGGGAGGATCACGCCGCAGATTCTGCAGCAAGAAGCTGCGGATGACAGGATCACTGACGTATGCGGCCAGCTGGGAGTCTGCTTCCTTTCGACCAGTGAGGTGCTCGAGGTCAATGGAGCGCATGCCGCGGATGAAGGTCTCGAACTCGCTGACCTGCCCGGTGGGCACCGGTGAGACATCGACGACGGTCAGTCGTTCTACGAGCTGTGGCCTGAGCAGCGCGAGCGTCATGGCCACCTTTCCCCCCATCGAGTGCCCGACCACGGCCCACTGATCATCACCGCCTTGGGTTTGCAGCAACTCTGCGACCTGGTCGGCCATATCGGGGTAGGAGAAGTGACTCGTCCAGGGGGAACGGCCATGATTCGGCAAATCGACCAGTAGGACTCTGGCGGACTCGCTCAAACCTTTGGCGATTGTGGTCCAGTTCTTTCCTTGGCCGAACAGGCCGTGAAGAAAGACCACGCGGGGCCCGATGCTCCCCAGCTCGGTGCTGAAGAGCCCTTCGGCAGGTGCGGTCGCAGTCACGGCCGTCGCTGCCAGCAGCTGGTGTGCCAGTGCCGCCGCTCGTCGAGTCCGGATGCCGAGAGCAGTCCAGGAGTCTCGGGCCACGCCACCACATGCGGAGTGCCAGGCGCGATCTCCACGTTGCAGCCGGGGCACCGGTACGGCTTCGTGGCCGCCGACCCCGAGACACTGCGTACAATCCAGCGCCCGTCCCGCTTTGCGGCGGAGGTCGCGTGACCCGAACTGAGTGGTCGCGCCGGTCGGAGGTGCTTACTCGGTCGTCGGGCCATCGGAGCTCCCATTGATTTTAGAGCTGCTCGCGCATCGCGCTTGTAATCCACCGACATCGTCGTCGCTCGCAGACGATACAGCGTGTCCGCTCGCTCATCCTCCGCTCAGCGACGCGATTGCCGACGCTCGCAGCTGTACATCGATTGAACCATGACACCAGCGTCGTATCGGGCAGGTAGTTTGTCGTCAGTGCGGTTGGTGATTGCCCGTTGTCAGGTGGACTACGCAGGGCGGTTGACCGCCCATCTCCCGATGGCGACCCGACTGATCTTGATCAAAGCCGACGGATCGGTCTCGATCCATGCGGACGACCGGGCGTACAAGCCACTGAATTGGATGAGCCCGCCGTGTTCGCTTGTCGAGCTGGACGCCTCCGGACTGGAGAGCGTCTCGATGCCAGTTGCCGAGCCGCTGTCGACAATCTGGGAAGTTCGCGGGCGCGACGGCGACACCTTGCAGATTTGCCTGGCGGAGGTCTATCTCGACTCTTTCCACGACCTCGGCGTCGATCCCGGGCTGCAGAAGGATGGCGTCGAGGCGCATCTGCAGACACTTCTCGCCGAACATCCCGAGGCGCTCGCGCCTGGTCTCTCGCTGGTTCGTCGAGAGCATCCCACGCCAATCGGACCGGTCGATTTGTTATGCAGGGACGCCACGGGCGCGTACGTGGCCGTGGAGATCAAACGTCGTGGAGAGATTGACGGTGTCGAACAGCTGAGCCGTTATCTGGATCTCATGCGTCGCGATACGTTGCTCGGCACGGTGCATGGCATCCTCGCGGCCCAGTTGATCAAGCCGCAGGCACGCGTGCTTGCCAACGACCGCGGCATCAGCTGTGTGACGGTCGACTACGACACGCTGCGCGGCCTGGAGAGCGCCGACGATCGTCTGTTCTGAGCAAGGCGAGATCCAGCCTGGGCGGCCTACGCCGCACTGGGCTTGGAGGCCCGTGCGTACTCATGCTGGTTCGTCGCTGACTGGCTTCCAGCTTCAGCTGTGCTGGATATGCCGTCTCCGTCTACGGCGTGCGACTCGTTCTCACCGGCCGCATCAGAGAGTTCGCCTTGCTCGTCGCGAGCGCGCCGGTCTGGCTCGTCGTTGGCCGCCTGCGCCGGGGCCTGCCGACCCTCCTCGCGGGTCTCATCGGCAGCGTTGCCTATGGTGGGATCGCTCTCCATCTCAGCATCGTCGTCCCCCGGCCGACCAACGCTGCCAAAGCCTCCCAGCTCAGCGAATTCTGTGTCAGACACATCGGGCACGTCCGGTAGGTTCTCGGCCGTCTCGACCGCCAGAGCGCTCAGGGATGTGAGCTGGTTGAGCATCGCGTGCTTCCGTCGGTTCAGCAGGTCCTGTTCGTCCCTCATCTGGCGCCGTCTCAGGGCGAGCTCCTGCCGCGCTCGGTTGTCGATGGCTGCGGCCTGCTGACGCGCTCGATCGATGATGTGCTCTGCGTCCGTGCTGGCATCCACTTTGAGGCGTTCCGCTTCCGCGAGGATCTCGCTGCGGACCTTGGCTGCGTGATCCGTCTCCTCGGTCAGGCGCTCGGCGGCTAACCGCTGCAATTCGGTCGCCTCGGCCAGCATTGCCTGAATGGAGTGATTCGCCGAGTCTTGAGCCTGCTTGAGCTCGGCCAACACGCGCTCTCGCTGATCTGCCACCTCTTGGCGTACCGCCGCACTGTCGCGTTCAGTGGCAGCGAGAAGCTCTTGGGACTCGAAGGTAGCGGCCTTGCGCATGCCGGTGACAGCTGCTTCGGCTTCGGCTCGAACGGCCTCCGCCTGCAGGCGAGCCGACGCCAGCAACTGCTCGGCATCGGCCTGTGCGTGCTGCCGCAGCTGAAGCGCATCTTGCTCACCGCGCTGTCGCAGAGCGTCCAGCTCGGCCAGCTGAGCGTCCCGCAGTTGCGCCAGTTCCGCCGCCGCGGTCTGGCGTAGTTCGTTGATTTCGGCATGCACCTGCGCGCTCAGCCGATCCGCCTCCTGAACTGCCTGCCGAGTGATGTCAGTTGCCTGCTCCTCGGCGATCTGCAGCAGCTCCTGCACTCGCCCGCCGAGTCCAGAGAAGTCGGCCTGAGTAGCCCGAGCGTTGGCCTCGTCCACGGCTTGGCGGAGCTCACGGTTGTTGGCCATCAATGAGTCGTACCGCTCCAAAAGCTGAGCGATCTGGGTATGCGTCGCTCGTACGAAATGATCAACGGCCTCGCGCTCATATCCTTTGCGAGCTAGGGGAAAGCGGCTGTCATCCGAGGGCGAGTCAGCTCGTGGGGATATGTTCACGCTGGCTCCTTACACGCCAAAGTGCCGTTACCCCGAGCCATTTCAGGGTAACGGCAGCTGCGGCCGAGAGCCAGCCGGTCACCAGATGATGATCATCTGAAGCGACTGCTGGTTGAGTTGGTTACTTACGCTTGGCCCCTTCGCCGGCAAGATCGGAGGGGGACACCAGTACCGTGGCGTCGCCGTCGATTTCCAGTTCGTGGCCGTCGTCAGGCTTGCCGCCATTCCGGGGCGAAGGCCCACGCTTGCTGCCGGCCGAACTGTCCTCGCCCACGCCGGCGGGCGGCAGCATGTCGGGACGCATCACGGTGCGATCTCCGATCTCGCCGTTCTCGAGATCGCTGGGATCGTCCAGATCTGGGAATGCGCTGGCGGTTTGCTCGGCGAGAGCCGACAAGCTGGCCAACTGGCTCAGGACTGCCTGCTTGCGCTGGTGCAGCAACTCGGTCTCACGACGCAGCTGCTGCTTCCGCCATGCGAACTCCTGCTGGGTCCGCTCGTTGATTGCGGCGGCCTGCTTCTTGGCGGTAGCGATGCGCGCCTCGGCCTCCTGGGCAGCCGCATTCTTGGACTGCTCGGCTTCGACGAGAGCCTCGGCCCGAATCCGGGCCGCTTCTCCCAGGTCGGCCTCAAGGCGCTCTGCCGATTCGCTGTGGTATTTGGTTGCCTCGGCGAGCAGCGCCGCGGTTTTCTGCTGCGCCTCGTCATGGGTCACCTTGAGCTGCTCAATTGCCTGCTCGCGCTCAGTTGCCACCTTGGATCGAGCTTCTGCCGCTTCGCGCTCTACGGTCCGGCGCAGGTTCTCAGTGTCGAGGTAGGCATTCTGGCGAGTTGCCTGGGCGTCGTGGTCGGCCTCGCGACGGATCGACTCCGCTTGCCGACGAGCGGCCGCGATCAGGGAGTCGGCCTCGGCCTTGGCCTTCTCGACCTGTGCCTGAACCTCGTCACGCAACTTGCGCGCGAAGTTGATCAATCTGTGCGGCGCCACCGGTCTTGATGGCATCGCCCTCGCGGGCCGCGTTGCTCCGCAGCCCGTCAGCTTCCCGCCGCGCTTGTTCCTTGAGCTTCTCGGCCTCGACAGTGGCGTTCTGTACGAGCTCGCGCGCTTGCTCCTGAGCCAGTCGAAGGATGTCGTTGGCGCGCCCGCCAAGGTTGGCGTAGTCAACGTCTTTGTCGGGTCTGTCGCCGGCCGAGGTGAGTTCATCTTGGAGCACGGTCACCTGCTGCTCGAGCTGAGCAGAGTGTCTCCGGGACTTGACGACGCTCTCCTCAAGAGTGCGGACGTAATCGTCAACGGCCGTTCGGTCGTAGCCTCGCAGTGCCGTCGGAAAGTTCCCGACTGCGCTTGCTGTGTCGTCGAACAGGCCAAGCCCCGTGTTGTCTGATGCGTTCACCGCAAGAAGCCCTCTCCGAAAATAGGTATTGACGCCTATGTGGCCGACAGGGCCGGCCAGGAAGTCTGTGCCCGCGTGAGCGACGGCCATTCGCTCAGCCCCAATTTGATTGGACACTGCGCGGATCCGCCGCGGCATGCTCGACCAACTCAAGCAGAACGCCGCCAGTGTCCTCAGGGTGGACAAAGTTGATCTGCGAGCCACGGGTACCGGCTCTTGGTGCATCATAGAGCACCCGTACACCGCGGCGACGCAGAATCGAGGATGCGGACCGGACATCTGAAACAGCGTAAGCCACGTGGTGTAGGCCAGGTCCACGTCTCATGAGAAAGCGGTTGACCACCGAGTTCTCCGTCAGCGGCATCAGTAGCTGAAGCTGGTTTCCCACCGGTCCGGCGTCGCTGTTGGCAAGCATGATCTTCGGCCACTTGTTGCTCAGCGTTGTCCTCTCGGTGGACGACCTGCAGCCCGAGCACGTCACAGTAGAAGCGAATCGCCGACTCCACATCGGCGACGGCAATGCCGACATGATCAAGACCGAGCAGACCAGGAAGCATAACGGCGAGATCGGAGGGCTTTCTGGTCATGCTCATTAGAGTGCCAGACTGGGGTTTGACCAAGTGCCGGACGTGATCGTCAGCCCGAGGCGGCGAGCTGGGAGGTGAAGTATGGGATCAGTGATTGTCGGTGGGGCGCGTACGCCGATCGGCAAACTGCTGGGTGGCCTTAAGGATGTATCAGCCACCGATCTTGGCGGCCATGCCATCGCGGCGGCGCTGGAGCGTTCAGGGGTTTCTCCGGAGCACATCGACTACGTCGTGATGGGTCAGGTCCTGCAAGCCGGCACCGGTCAGATTCCGGCTCGGCAGGCGGCGGTGAAGGGTGGCATCGCTATGTCGGTACCGGCCGTGACGATCAACAAGGTGTGTCTGTCAGGACTGAATGCGGTTGCCCTTGCTGACCAGCTGATTCGCGCAGGTGAATGCGACGTGGTCGTCGCAGGCGGCATGGAGTCGATGACCCAGGCACCGCATCTGCTGCAAGGCTCCCGGTCCGGATACAAGTACGGCAACGTGACGATCATCGATCACATGGCCTATGACGGCCTCTGGGATGCCTTCACGGACCAGGCGATGGGTTCGCTGACCGACACCTGCAACCGGGGCGAGCAACTCGTCAGCCGCGAAGATCAAGACGCTTTCGCTGCCCGCTCCCATCAGCGCGCCGCCGCTGCTACAGCCAGTGGCGCCATGGGAGAAGAAATCGTCGAGGTCCGTGTCCCGCAGCGACGCGGTGACGATCTGGTGATCGGCAAAGATGAAGGAATTCGTGAGGGTGTCACGGCGGAGTCGCTTGCCAAACTCAAGCCCGCGTTCGGGCGTGATGGCTCGATCACCGCAGGCTCCTCCAGCCCCATATCGGACGGCGCGGCGGCCATGGTCGTGGCGAGCAAGGAAGCGGCGGCCCGACTTGGGCTCACCGCGATCGCCGAGATCGGCGCGTACGCGAGCGTTGCCGGCCCCGACTCATCGCTGCAGCTGCAGCCGGCAAACGCCATCGACCTTGCGGTGAAGAAGCAACAGATCAGCGTCTCCGATCTCAAGCTCATCGAGATCAACGAGGCTTTCGCCGCAGTCGGCGTGGCGAGCGCTCGAGCGCTGGGGCTGAGCGATGACGAGACCGACGAGAAAGTGAACGTGAACGGCGGTGCCATCGCCCTCGGCCATCCGCTCGGTGCTTCGGGGGCTCGCCTGCTGCTGACCCTAGCGTTGCAGCTGCGGCGACAGGGTGGCGGTTCGGGTGTCGCAGCACTCTGTGGTGGCGGTGGGCAGGGCGATGCCTTGATCATCACCGTGCCGGCGGTCAACGGCTCTAGCTAGGTGGCGTGTCCCGTTTCTGCGCACAATGCGTTGTCCCTTGACCGCGACGAGATCGGCGAGGTCGTCGCGGCCGTCCGGTCTGGCAGTCCGCGGGCACTGGGTCGTTTGATCAGCTGGATCGAGAATGCCTCCCCGGCACTGCCGATGATCATGAAGAAGCTTGCACCGGACACCGGACGAGCGCACGTCGTAGGTCTGACGGGCGCGCCTGGAGTAGGCAAGTCGACCACGGCGACCGCGCTCGTCCGTGCGCTCCGGGCCCGCGACGAGCGCGTTGGAGTGTTGGCCGTCGACCCCAGCTCGCCTTTCTCCGGCGGAGCCTTGCTGGGAGATCGGGTTCGGATGCAGGAACACGCCCTGGATCCCGACGTCTATATCAGGTCGATGGCGACGCGGGGTCACCTGGGCGGCCTCGCCGCCGCTACGTCCCAGGCATTGCGAGCCTTCGATGCTGGTGGTTTCGACACCGTGATCGTCGAGACCGTCGGAGTTGGCCAGTCAGAGCTGGAGGTGGCGCAGACGGCGGACACGGTGCTGGTTCTGTTGGCACCCGGCATGGGGGATGGGATCCAGGCCGCCAAAGCCGGCATCTTGGAGATCGGCGACATCTTTGTGGTCAACAAGAGTGATCGTGATGGTGCCCAGGCCCTGGTGCGTGAGATCCGAACCATGATCGCCCTTGCGGACCGCGGTCCGGAAGACTGGAAGCCGCCGATCGTCTCGACCGTCGCGTACCGGCATCGCGGCATTGACGACTTATTGGCGGCTGTCGATCGCTTCCATGCGTCCCAGCTCGCAACCGGACGCGCCGAGGAACGCCGCGTCGCGCGGGCCAGACGGGAGGTGGAGAGCATTGCACTCGCCAAGCTGCGCGCCACATTCCGGCTGAACGGTGAAGCTAGTCTGGATGATCTTGCAGAAGCGGTGAGTCGAGGTGAGCTTGATCCCTACGCTGCGGCCGACCTTGTGGTCGTGGGTCGCTGAGCCAGGAGTTACGGAAGGGTTGGGAACCCGGCCGCGCCGATTTGGGCGGCGTGGCTGCTCCCAATATGCGGACACATCGGGTAGAAAGATGACTATTCGGGCGTGTGCCTGTACATGCGCCAGGGTGTTCGAATAGTCTGCGGTCAAGACCGGAAGGATGAATAGTCCGACATGAAGTGGGTCAAGCGGATCATCATCTTCTTGGTCGTGGGCTTCGCGCTGTTCTATTTGATCTCCCAGCCTGAGGCCGCCGCGAACGCCGTCCAAGCCGTATTTGCGGCCCTTGCGAAGGTGTTTCGCTCGATCATTATTTTCTTCCAATCTCTGGCTAGCTAGCCATGGGCGTGGTGAGCTGGCTCGATCCGCATGTCGACCAATACGTCCTGAAAAGCGCGGGCGAGCAGAAAGTAGAGGAAGTCCACAAACACTGGATAGTGATGGCCTGGCCGGCGGTACGAGTCGCCGCTGGAATTTTCATTCTCGTCAGTGCCTTCGCGTTCGAGGGGGTCGTCTACTGGGTGCTCTTTCTGCTTGGGATGGCACTCGGGGTGCAGGCGCTATGGCGAATCGTCGAGGAGTACCGCGATCGATTCGTGATCACCAACCAGCGGGTATTCCGAGTTAATGGGGTGCTGTCTACCGCGCGTGCGAGCGTGCCGCTGCTGAGAATCTTGGATATCACCGTACTCAAGCCTGTCCCCGGCCGCTGGTTGAATTACGGGCACTTCGTCTTCGAGTCGGCTGCCCAAGTGCAGGGTCTGAACAAGATCACATACGTCAAGGACGTCGATCAGCGTGAAGATGTATTGCGGATGGTGATGCAGGGCGACTTGCCGCTGCAGGTTCCCACGCCCGCGGAGGATGACGGAACATGAGCGCCGTGGAACGACATCGGCTGCCATTCGACCCCGTCGAGGAGGCGGCCAAGCAGTGGGCCACTCAGTGGGGCGAGATGCCTAGGATGCGCGCAGTGACCTCACTCATGCGGGTGCATCAACTGCTTCTTACCGAGCTTGATGAATTGCTTCGCCCGCTGGGGCTGACCTTCGCCCGCTATGAGGTCTTGGTCTTGTTGTCTTTCTCACGGCGCGGCGCGTTGCCGTTGGGGAAGATCGGTGAGCGGCTCCAGGTGCATGCCACCTCCGTGACGCCGCTGGTGAAACGCCTGGAGGCAGCGGAATTGATCCGGCGTACGCCACATCCTGAAGACGGACGCGCGGTGTTGGCCTCGATTACCTCCAAGGGCCGAGAGGTGATGGAGAAGGCAACCCAGGCAATCGTGGATGCTCGTTTCGGCCTTAACGCATTGAGCGAGGAAGAATGCGATCAGCTCACCTGGTTGCTCACCATGCCGCGCGAAGCGGCAGGCGATTTTTAGTAGCCGCGCTATACGTGCAGCGTCCGTGTCTTGGGCCTTTACTAGGGCGCCCTAGTATTTGAGGTTGGAGGTTGCGATGACCGCACAAGCGAGCTAGCGGCAAGGAGCGCTGGGCTGCCGCCTTTGCCGAGGCTCAGGCCAAGGGTCAGGTTCGCGACGCCGACTTCACGACGATCTCCGGTCTCGAAGTCGATCCGGTCTACGGGCCAGACGAGGAGGATGCCGACCGGCGGATCGACGCGGATCGGCTGGCCCGGAGAGTTTCCCTTCACCCGCGGTCTCTATCCGAGTGGCTATCGTGGGCGTCCCTGGACCATCCGGCAATTCGCCGGCTTCGGCAACGCGCAGCAGACCAACGAGCGGTACAAGATGATCTTGGCGGCTGGCGGCGGCGGGCTGAGCGTCGCGTTCGACATGCCGACCTTGATGGGTCGCGACTCCGACGAAACGCGCAGCCTGGGAGAGGTTGGCCACTGCGGTGTGGCGATCGACTCTGCTGCTGACATGGATCTGCTGTTCTCCGGAATTGATCTTGGCGCGGTCACCACATCGATGACGATCTCGGGCCCGGCGGTGCCGATCTTCTGCATGTATCTCGTGGCGGCCGAGCGCCAAGGTGTCGACATCGCCACGCTCAACGGCACCCTGCAGACTGACATCTTCAAGGAGTACATCGCTCAGAAGGAATGGCTGTTTCCGCCGAGCCCTCACCTGCGTTTGATCGGCGACATGATGGAGTACTGCACCGAGAAGATCCCGGCGTACAAACCGCTGAGCGTCTCGGGCTACCACATCCGCGAAGCCGGATCGACGGCTGCGCAAGAGCTCGCATTCACCCTCGCCGACGGCTTCGGCTATGTCGAACTGGGGCTATCTCGAGGGCTGGACATCGAGCGTTTCGCCCCCGGCCTGAGCTTCTTCTTCGACGCGCACATCGACTTCTTCGAAGAGATCGCAAAGTTTCGGGCGGCACGCCGGATCTGGGCGCGCTGGATGCGCGATCGCTACGGCGCGCAGACCACGAGGGCACAATCGTTGCGATTCCACACGCAAACAGCGGGCGTCTCCCTGACCGCACAACAGCCGTACAACAATGTCGTGCGGACTGCAATCGAGGCGCTTGCCGCGGTGTTGGGCGGGACCAATTCGCTACACACCAACGCCCTGGACGAGACGTTAGCGCTGCCAACCGAGGAGTCGGCAGAGATCGCTCTGCGGACCCAGCAGGTGCTGGCCGAGGAGACCGGCGTGATCAACGTCGTCGATCCACTGGGCGGATCCTGGTATGTGGAGGCGCTGACTGACAAGCTCGAGACCGAGGTCTTGGCAACCCTCGACCGAATCGAGGAGCTTGGCGGCGGCTCCACTCGACAGCACGAAATAGGTCCGATCACCTCAGGACTCCTGCTTGGTATCGAGGAGGGCTGGTTCACCGGACAGATCGCGGACTCGGCATTCCAGTATCAAACCCAGCTGGAAAAAGGCGACAAGAAGATCGTCGGGGTCAATGCCCACACCGGGACTGTGACCAAGCCTTTGGAGATCTTGCGGGTCAGCCACGAAGTCGAAGTCCAGCAGTGTGCGAGCCTGAGAGACCGGCGGGCAGCTCGGAACAATGCAGCTGTTGATGCCGCGCTGGCGGAGATGATCATGGTCGCGCGTAGCGATGGCAACATGATCGAGCCGATGCTGGCGGCTGCGCGAGCCGAGGCCACGCTCGGCGAGATCTGCAACGCACTGCGTGCCGAGTGGGGAGAGTACGTCGAGCCGGCTCGCTTCTGAGCAACGTCCGATTCGTCCCAATTTCGACCTGTCAGCATCGCAGCGGGCTATAACCCGTTGAGACGCTGACAAGTCGGGTAATAAGAGATCGCGCGTCGGACAGCGGTGGCCGAACGCGCTAGCTAGTGTCGTGCTAGCACGAGACGGCGTGGGCCGTAGGAGGTGTACGTGCCGACCGGGGCTTGGCTGCTCATCGGAATTGGGTGCGCGCTGGTGATCGGCACCTTGCTGGTGCTTCTCATCTTTCCGTCCGAGCGGCGTCGCCGCCCTCCTAGAGTCTCCCCACCACGTTTCACGATGCCGCGCTTCGCGATTCCTGCCGGCTCACCTGTGGGCTCGCTGCTCAAGGGGTTCAGCTATCTGTACGCGCCGCTGAGCTATGCGCGTGTTCGCCACAACGTGGCGGGCCGGCTGGGGGATGCCATCGCTCGCGTCGATGCAATCGACCCCTCGGCGGCACCGGAACGAGTGGGCCAGGCGCTGCAGCAGATGGTGGATCTCGTTGGCCCGGACGAGCTGCCACCAGAAGTAGGCAGCGAGTCGGCCGTCAACATCTTTGATCAACCGCGACGTGAGGAGCAGAGATGACTGAGCTGCCATCTCGATACGACCGTTATCAGGACCCGCTACAGGTCTACGCAGAAGCTGATGCCGAGACGCGGGCTGTGATCGAGAAGGAGCTTGATCGCATCGCCGCCCTTGATCAGCGGGAGGTTCGGCTCAATGGGCGCGGTCTCAACTACGGCGTCGTGATCACGCTTGCCTTCCTGGCCGCATGCGTCTATCTGATCGCGACTGGGCACGGCGTGGAGGGCACGGTGTTGGGCGTCATCTTCATCATTGGCTTGGTCGCGGTGATCGCCTTCGGCCGCCGGCGCTGATCTTTCCTGGTCGGCTTAGGACGGCAAGGCGTCCCGGGCATCGAACCAGCTCGCGAGGTCAGTGGGGTTGCGCGCCAGTTCGAGGTTGGACGCGATCTGATCAATCATGGCTACGGCGCCGCGCTGTGCCCCGATGTCGATGGAATCGGGAGTGCTCAGGTCGCCGCGTACGCAGATGTGGCTGTCCGCGAAGGGTCGGCAGACGGAGGCGTGTCGGCCTCTGGCGTAACGAGATACCGAGCTGGAATTGCTGACCCCATACATCGGCAAGCCTGCTGGATAGCGGATGCTGACCTGGATGATGCCCTCGGGATAGTCGTTTCGAGCCAGCGACGCAACGGTCGAGTTGCTTACTAGTCCCTTCGTGATCGACGTGACCTGATAGTGCGGCGGGAGTGATCGAATTCGATAGGGCAGCAGGATCGGCTCGGGGGTAAGGGTCACGTGGCTGGCTAACTCAGGGAGCGCCTTTCGCGGGGCTGTGACGCTGCCGCATTCGATCATTACCCATGCGGTATCGGCGTACTCCCACCACAGCATGGCTCCGCCCCCGTTTGGCCAGACACCCTCCGCGTAGAACGCGCTGCGAGTGCCGACCCGGACCGTTGTGGGTTTCCGGGGCAGTTGCCGTACCCAGCTAGCTCCGGCGGTGCCGACCGAGACCGCGCACCGGTTCCCGTCGGGCGGATCGGCCCGCAGTATCGTCGTCTCCCAGTCTCGCTCGACGGTTCGACTCTGTACCGACCAGCCCGGTGTGGGTCGCACGATGTGGGAGAACGTCCAAGCTCCCGATTCGCGCGGCTCCACGTACGGCCGATGCACGGCGCTGATCGTGACGAACACGACCAACATGGTCACCGCGGCAACTCCGGTCAGCCCAATCCGTCGCCGTCGGTGCGTGCGGGTCCTGGTATGCCGGCGAAGCGATCGGGAAACCTCGACAGGGGCAGGGACCTGCCAGGTGATCATGTCGAGCGCAGCGCGGATTTCGTACGGGTCAGCGTTGATCGCCGCGAGTGCACGATCAAGTTCGATACCAATTCGCGCCGTTGACCGATCGACGATGCCGGCGATTTCAGCGAAGGTGACCCCCTCCAGGCAGCTGAGCATCACGACCACGCGCTGCAGTTTCGGCAGCTTGTCGTACGCGGTGACGACGGCGCGGAGTTCATCAGGTATGCGATCAATGCCTTGTCTAGGCGACCGTGTCGGGCGGTTGGGCACTGCGCAGAAAGGTATGTACCGTCAACTCACGCAAGTCTTGGGGTGAGTCGACCAGCCGCGGCCAACGCGGGCCCGCGGCGAGTACCACAGCTCCAGCGAGGTCAGCCGGATCGGTGCTCAGCGCCGCGCACCAGCGAAGGAGATCCGCCAGCTCGTCGGCGTGCACAATTTATTTTGAGCTTGCCGCTCGCGCATTGTCCATTGCTCCGCTCGCTGCGCTCGCTCCGCGAGGATCGCGCTTGCGAGTCGCTGCCTTCCTCACTCACTCGCAGACGAAAAGCGTGTCTACTCGTTCGTTCGTCCAGGACAGCGACGCGCGATCCTGGCGCGCGATGCGCGAGCAGTAAGGCCAATCAAGCTAGAGCGGCGGAGACGACGGCTCGGGCCGCATCTTGGACCTCGGCGAGGTGCTCGGGGCCTTTGAACGACTCGGCGTAGATCTTGTAGACGTCCTCCGTGCCCGAGGGCCGTGCGGCGAACCAGGCAGACTCGGTCGCCACCTTCAGGCCGCCGATGGGGGCGTCGTTCCCGGGGGCTCTGGTCAAGATCGCAGTGATCGGCTCTCCGGCGAGTTCGGTGGCCGTAACCGAAGATGCATCGAGCTTGGCCAGCTTGGCCTTCTGCTCTCGATTGGCGGGTGCGTCGATACGCGCATACGCGGGGGCCCCATGCTGGGCAGTGAGCTCGTCGTAGAGCTCACTTGGCGACTTGCCGGTGACGGCCTTGATTTCGCTGGCGAGGAGGGCGAGCAAGATGCCGTCCTTGTCGGTCGTCCAGGTGCTCCCGTCCATCGCCAGGAATGAAGCGCCAGCCGACTCCTCGCCGCCGAAACCGATTTCGCCGGTACGCAGGCCAGGCACGAACCACTTGAAGCCCACCGGCACCTCGACGAGTGTGCGACCGAGGCTCGCAGCGACGCGATCGATCATGGACGAGGAAACCAGCGTCTTGCCGATCCCCGCATCGGGTCGCCAGCCGGGGCGATTCGCGTAGAGGTACTGAATGGCTACGGCCAGATAGGCGTTGGGATTCATCAGGCCCGCGTCGGGTGTGACGATGCCATGCCGGTCGGCATCAGCGTCGTTGCCCGTGGCAATGTCGTACTCGTCCTTGTTGCGGATCAGGCTTGCCATCGCATTAGGCGAGGAGCAATCCATCCTGATCTTGCCGTCGGTATCCAGAGTCATGAACGACCACCGTGGATCCACCTTGGGGTTGACCACCGTGAGGTCGATGCCGAGGTTCTCGGCGATGTAGCCCCAGTACTGCACACTGGCTCCGCCCATCGGATCTGCACCGATATGAACACCGGCATCCCGCACGGCTCTGAGATTCAGCGTGTTGACGAGGTCTTCGCAGTAGGCGCCCAGGTAGTCGAAGCGATGAACCTCTGAGAACGACGTCCGCATAGGGCCGTCTGCGGATGGCCGAGCCGTCGGCGAGTAAAGCATTGGCGCGGGCCGCGATCGCACTCGTCGCATCGGTATCAGCCGGGCCGCCGTGCGGAGGGTTGTACTTGAAGCCCCCGTCGCGGGGCGGGTTGTGCGACGGGGTTACCACAATCCCATCGGCGGTGTCGCTGGCACGGGCAGTCGCATTGTGCACGACGATCGCGCGGGAGACCGCTGGCGTCGGCGTGTAGTCCTCATCATCCGCAGCGCGAACTGCCACGTCATTTGCGATCAGCACTTCGATAGCTGTTGTCCAGGCAGGTGTGGAGAGTGCGTGTGTGTCTTTGCCGATATAGAGCGGACCGGTGATGCCCTGGGAAGCGCGGTACTCGACGATGGCCTGCGTCGTCGCGGCGATGTGCGCATCATTGAACGCCGTATCCAGGCTGGACCCGCGATGTCCGGAAGTGCCGAAAACCACTTGCTGGTCGGGATCGCTGGGGTCCGGGACGAGGTCGTAATACGCGCTGATGACTGCGTCGACGTCGATGAGATCTTCAGGAAGAGCCGGCTGGCCGGCGCGAGGGTGAGCCATGGGCCACATTCTGCCGTCGTTTCGCCGGGTCAGCAGTGGGCTCGGGAACACGTTCTCACCATCTGTCGCGATCGTCAGTGGCTTGATCGCTTCGCACCGCTCCCCGAACGCATCGCGCTCGTGAACCCGCCGCACACTGCTCGCTCCTTTTTTTGCTCGCTGGGCTGGCGCTTTGGGCCCGCTGCCTTCCTCTCTCCGCAGCGACCGAGCGCGTATGCTCGCTCGGTCGTCCAGGACAGCGGCGCGCCAGCCTGTCTCAGCCCGGCCGAGGCGCGATCAGGGGTCTTAGGGCTCGGTCGGCACAGTGGAGATCGCTGAGCTTTGAAAGGATGGACGGCATGAGTTCGTCGAGCTTCAATCGCCCCGGCGCTGTTGATCTTTCTCAGCTGGCCCAGCAGGCAAAGCAGTCGGCCGCCACGCAGGCCAATGGACCGCGTGCCGCCGGTGGGTCGTATGTCCTTGAGGTCACAGAACAGACCTTCGAGGCCGAAACAATTCGCAGGTCCGTCAAGCATCCTGTGGTTGTCGAGCTCTACTCGCCACGCGTTGCCACGGGTCGGCAGCTATCCGATGCGTTGATCGAGATCGCGAATGCCTCCGAGGGCAAGTTCTTGCTGGCCCGGCTGAACGTCGATACCGCGCCTGGGATCGTACAGGCGCTTGGGTTGCAGGCCGTGCCGACGGTCATCGCACTTATCAACGGTCAGCTCGCCCCGCTGTTCCAAGGCGTGCTGGCCAAAGATCAGGTGAACGCGGCAATTGATCAATTGCTGAAGGCGGCAGTGGCGAACGGGATGGTCGGACGTGCGCAGCCGGTCGGCACGGAGGCACCCCCAGACACCGAACCAGAACCCGAGGCCGATCCGCGGTACGCAGCTGCGGACGCGGCGCTAGAACGTGGAGACTTCGCGGAGGCGCGGGACGAATTCGACAAGCTGCTCCAGGCCAATCCGAACGATGCCGAGGCCCAGGCAGGCAAGGCGCAGACTGGCCTTCTTGCCCGCGCCGCAACACTTGATCCCCGGACGACCCTGTTGGCGGCGAATGGCAGCGACGACCTCGACAGTCAGCTGGCAGCCGCCGATGTCGAGATGATCAGCGGACAGGCCGAAGCCGCTTTTGCCCGGTTGATCGACCTCGTCAAGCGATTGTCTGGTGATGATCGCAACAAGGCCCGGGTACGTCTGCTCGAGCTATTCGAGACGCTTGGCAATGCCGACGATCGGGTTCTCAAGGCTCGCCGCGACCTCATGACTGCGCTTTTCTAAATCCCGCCATTCCAGCCCCAGACCGCCTTCTCCCGTCGGTGGGCGAACCCGGCGCATATGCTGGCCCGGTTCCGCGAGACCCGGGAAGAGGATCATGAAGCGGCTCGTCGTCGCGACACTGGCAACACTGCTGCTTGGGCTGGCTGGTTGTTCCAGCGATTCCGCCGCGTCCAGTCCTACCTCACCGGAGGCTTCGGCATCTCCTCAACTTTCCGGACCAAGTACTCAAAGTCCTTCGACGCCGGTCAGCGAATGCTTGAGTGGGCAGTATCGCCTAGTCCGGTTCGTCGGTGTCGGCGAGAAGGGAACCTATGGCACGGGCGAGGACGGCGATGTAACCGTGGCGTTCAACAACGGGTCATACACGTTGCGCGGCGCAGGAAAGGATCCGATCAAGCTGATGCTGGCCGGTCAGACAGCCGCCTTGCTCATCAACGGCACAGTCAGCGGTGATTATCAGCTCGAGGGTGATCGGGCACGCTTTACGGTCGGTGAGAGCACCGGCTCCGCCACGCTCAGTCTCGGCGGGGTGAAGAAGTCGCTGCCGATATCAGATGTCGCCAATGTGCTCGCACCCGACGGCGAAGCCACGTTGGCCTGTGCCAACAACGCGCTGATCGTCACCCTTCAGGACGTGCGCCTCGAGCTTGGCAAGGTCTGACCCGATCCCGTCGCCAATCTTCAGATCGTGCGCCCATCCTCCGTATAAGCCATCTCATTCGCGCCCAGGGCTACCGCTAGGGTCAGCCGGCGGAAGGCCAGCGGAGTCACCAGCTCGCTAGCGGTTGGCAGGTCAAGCAGGGCAACGGCCTTGATCTCGGTGGGCTGTAGCGACCAGTAGGCAAGATCGTTTTCGGCCACCATGCCTCCGTCGAAGATCATCTCGATGGCATCGTCCCAGCCGAGGTACGGCGGCATCCAATCCACTACTAGGAGGCGGCCGACGTCAAGATCAATTCCGAGCTCCTCGCGTACCTCGCGCGCGGCCCCCAGTCGCGGCGGCTCCAGCGGTTCGACTATGCCGCCGGGAAGTTCCCAGTCTTCCTTGAACTGCGTCTCGCACAACAACACGCGATCTTGTACGTCTCGCATGAGTACATGCGCTATCAGCCGCTTCTTTGGTAGCGCCGAATTCATCACGCTGGAGAAGCCGTGACTTCCGCCGACTCGATCGGATGCGAGTCGGGCGAACAGACAAAGGTCTTGGTACGCACCATCCGGCAGCTTCACCACCTGGCGGCGTACGCCTTCCAGGCGGAAGCCCGCCCGCAGCACGGCTCGTCGAGCAGCCAGGTCATCGGCCGGAACGGAGACCTCAATGCGGCGGAGGCCACCGCCGGCCAGCATGTCGTCTGCGGCGGCTCGGATCGCTCGTTCCAAGGACTCAGCGCTTACCGATCCACGCCAGCTGAGCGTCGCTAGTCCACCCTCGGAGAGTCCGACGGTCAGCTCGAGATCGCTCACTTGTCGAGCCTAGATCCCGTCCATCTGAAGCCCGGCGCGCGCTGTCTCGTCACCAGGAGATCTGGGAACCGAGTCGGCTCACTCCGGAGGGTTCCCAGCGCGTGACGGCTCCGGATGCGATGGGGACGCCGATCGGGGGACTGTCCGGCGAATCGGGCGAATCCGGATTGTCTGGCGATTCCGTCGACTCGGAGGCCGGTTCTGGCGCGGCAGAGCTCGTGCCAGCGACCGCCGCGTGACGGGTGTCGCCGCACGATCAGCCTGGTCCTCCTCACCAGCCTCGGCAGCCGCTGTTTCGGCTGGCTTGGCACGCCGAGGCTGGGCGGGTCCTGTGAGTGCGTTGTCAGTCCTGGTGGCATTCGGTGAGGCCGCCCTCGCCGCTGCGATCACCCCGCGGGTAACCCTCTCGGGCTCGATCTCTTGCTCCTCATCGAGCTCGGGCTCGAGCCGCAGCCACACCGCAGCAAGCGGGGGAATGGTGACTGATGCGGATGCCACATAGCCGTGCGAGGGCACTGGATGAGCGATCACCTGTCCGAGGTTGCCGATCAAGCCTGTGCCGTCGTAAACCTCGGCGTCGGTGTTCAGGATCTCCTTCCAGACACCCTCCCTAGGCAGCCCGATCTGGTGGTCTGGGCGTGGCTCAGAGGAAAAGTTGATGATGCAGGCGATCATCTGACCATCGCCGTCGTAGCGGAGCCATGAGAAGACGTTTCCACCGCGATCGTCGGCGTCGATCCAAGAGAAACCTGATGGGTCAGTGTCCCGCTTCCACAGCGCCGGGTGCTCCTTGTAGATGGCAGTTGAGGTCCTTGATCAGCCGCTGCAGGCCGCGGTGTCCCCATTCGGCACTCTGCCACCAGTCGATGCTGCGACTTTCGGAGAACTCGCGACGCTGGCCGAACTCGGTCCCCATGAACAACAGCTTCTTGCCCGGATGCGCCCACATGAACGCGTAGAAGGTGCGGAGAGTGCCGAACTTCCGCCATTCGTCCTGCGGGCACCCGCTCGAACATCGAGCCCTTACCGTGTACGACCTCGTCATGGCTGATCGGCAGGATGAAATTCTCCGAGTATGCGTACGCCATGGCGAACGTCATCTCGTGATGGTGGAACTGCCGGTAGATCGGCTCGCGACCCAGATAGCGCAGCGAGTCGTTCATCCAGCCCATGTTCCATTTGAATCCGAAGCCGAGACCCCCGTAATCGAGGCCCTGCGTGACACCCGGCCATGACGTGGATTCCTCGGCGACCATGATGGAGCCAGGCTCGCGTCCGTAAGCGTGGGAATTGGTCCGCTGCAGTAGCTCGACCGCCTCCAGGTTCTCGTTGCCACCGTACTTGTTCGGCACCCACTGACCGGCTTCACGCGAGTAGTCCAGATAGAGCATCGAGGCGACGCCGTCGACCCGTAGCCCGTCAATGTGGAACTCCTCCAGCCAGTAGTAGGCATTCGAGATCAGGAAGCTCTTCACCTCATTACGGCCGAAGTTGAAGATGTAGGAACCCCAATCCGGGTGCCAGCCCAGCCGTGGATCCTCGTGCTCGTACAGCGCGGTTCCGTCAAAGCGCTGCAGCGCCCAGGGGTCGGTTGCGAAGTGCCCGGGCACCCAGTCCACGATGACGCCAATCCCGGCCTGGTGCAGCTTGTCGACGAGGTGCCGGAACTCGTCCGGCGAGCCGAACTTCGACATCGGTGCGTAGTAGCCGGTGACGTGGTAGCCCCAAGAGCCTTCGAACGGATGCTGTGCAACCGGCATGAATTCCACATGCGTGTAGCCCTGCCAGCTGACGTACTCGACCAGTTCGTTGGCCAGTTCGAGGTAGGTGAGCCCTTGACGCCATGATCCAACGTGCACTTCGTAGATGGTCATCGGCTCCGCATGCATCTTCTTTTGGCCGCGGTACCACATCCAGTCGTCGTCACCCCAGACGTACTGGCTCTCATACACGATCGAGGCTGTGTGTGGTGCAGCCTCAGCGAACCGCGCCATCGGATCTGCCTTGAGCCGCCACACACCGTCGACGCCCAGCACCTCGAACTTGTAGAGACTTCCGGTGCTAGCTCCCTCGACGAAGAGCGACCAGACGCCGGAGCCGGGCACGAGTTGCATGTAGTGCCCCTCGCCGTTCCAGTAGTTGAAGTCGCCGACGAGCCGAACGGCCTGAGCGTTGGGCGCCCAGACCGAGAATCGCGTGCCGAAGATCGGCCCACGTTCGGAGTCCTGGACGGTCGCTTCGTGGGCGCCTAAGCGGCGCCAGCACTCGGTGTCATGCCCCTCGTGGAATCCAGTGAGGTCCCAGCCAGTCAGACCGCCGCTCGGATCGTACGACATGAGTGCTACTCCTGTTCCTTGGTTGGGCTCGCAAACTCGTCCGATTGGTTATCGGCCGCCAGTTCAGCCACTGCGCCGAGCGGGATGCCTACCCAATCCGGCCGGTTCCGCATCTCGTAGACGACCTCGTAGATCGCCTTGTCCGCCTCGTACGCGCGCAGCATCTTGGCCTCGGTTGCACGCAACTCGGTGCCGACGTAGCCGCGCAGGAACGCGGCACGGCATTCGGCTGCCCAGGCTTTGCTTTGGGGTCCGGGCACGCTGGCCGCCGCGTAGTCAAATGAGCGGAGCATCCCGGCGACATCGCGCCAGACCGCGTCCGGGGAGCGGCGTTCAACCATGGTCTTTGCCGGCTCGCCCTCGAAGTCGATGATCTTCCAACCGGTGGGTGTGTGCAGCGTCTGGCCGAGATGAAAGTCACCGTGCACGCGCTGGGTATGCAACGTTTCGCTACTGAGCTCATCGAAGCAGCGCTGCAATCTCGAAACGTACGGCGCCAGCGCGGGGGCGATGCTGGCCGCCTCAGACAGCCGGCTCTTCATGATCATCGCGGTACCCGCGCCGAGCACCTTGGCGGTGGGGAAGGACGATCGGAGCGCATGGTGGATTTCTGCAAGTGCCCGACCCAGCGCTGTCGCCTCCGCCGCGAATCCTCGAACATCCTGATCTCGGTCGCCTCGTTCTCGGCCCTCAGGAGATCGAGGGCCATCTCCCAGCCGTCGACTGCGCCTGCCAGCTTCTCGATCACCATCGCGAGATCGGCGTCCAGCTGTCGGCCGCCGGACACCCAGCTGCCCTCGATCCAGCCATACAGACCCGCGACATCGGAAATGCCGGCCGCGTTGAGAGCAGCGTGGGTTTCGATATCGAGATTGTGACCGAGTTCCAATCGGCGGAAGAGCTTCAGGATGGCGGTATCGCCGAGCAGGACTGAGGTATTGCTCTGCTGCCCGGTGAATAGCCGTGGCTCAAGATCTGCGTTGAAGCTCGACACAGCCGCGGGGTTGAATCTGGCCTCGCTGTCTGGGCTGCGCAGCCGACGACCCCCCAGCAGCGCGCTGAGAATGACCCGGCAAGCCTCCGGATCTTGGGCGGCGTCGTACGCAATGACCGGACCAAGATCAGGATCGGTGAAGCGAGCGATCTCGGCTTGGTGCAGTTCGGCGTGCGGAGCCGGCCGGTAGGAGACCGGCAGATGGTAGTACTCGGTGGCAGCCGGATCGATGCGCGGGGTCATCTCGGGTGGCTCGCTTGACGCGGATTCCTGGGCCGACTCCACGTCCACCGCGGACTGGTCAGACGGAGCCGCGGCAGGCCCGGGATCTTCCTCAGGTGGGTAGGAGAGCTCGGCGATCTCGAACCGGACGCCCGGTGCTGCCGCAGGCCGGAAGAAGTCCGAAACAGCTGTCAACCAAGGCAGCGGTGTCAGGGACCGGAATTGGACTCGCCGTCCCTTGCCGGCGAACCATCGCGCATTGGATATGTACCTCAGGACCTGGTCGGCGACCTGAGGATCGGCTGTTCCGCTCACGGCGTCCTAACCCTGCGCGGCCGCAGGCCCGGAGGCTGTGCTTCGCGAGCCGTACCGCATCAGCGTCAGAATGTGCGCCGGATCGTCGTGCGTGAGCCTGACGAAGGTGTGCTGCCCCCACCGCCAGGTCTGTCCGGTGAGCTCATCGTGGACGAGGTAAACGTCGCGCGCGGTGAGCCCGAGCGCCTGCATGTCGAGGTAGAGCTCGGTCTCAACGATGTTGTGGGGATCGAGGCTGCACACCACGATCACCACGTCATCGCCACTCCGTTTGGAATAGACCACAGCGTTGGAATGCTGGGCATGGTGGAAATGCAGGTCTCGCAACTGCTGCAATGCGGGGTGCTCTCGGCGAATCTGGTTCAGCCTGCCGAGGAGCATGTTGAGGTTCTCGCCGCTTTCCTCAGCCGCCTTCCAATTCCGCGGTCGGTATTGGAACTTCTCCGAGTCCAGGTACTCCTCCCGACCCTGAGCGAGCGCAGCGTTCTCGAATAACTCGAAGCCTGAATAGATGCCCCACAGCGGTGAGAGGGTCGAGGCGAGCACCGCTCGAATGGTGAATGCGGGCTTGCCACCCCACTGCAGGAAGTGGGGCAGGATGTCGGGTGTGTTGGGCCAGAAATTCGGCCGGAAGAAGCTGTCAGACTCAGTTGTCAGCTCCTTCATGTACTCCTCGATCTCCCACTTCTCGTTGCGCCACGTGAAGTAGGTGTACGACTGCTGGAAGCCGGCCTTGCCGAGGCTGTGCATCATGGTCGGCTTGGTGAACGCCTCAGCCAGGAAGAGCACATCCGGATCTGTCTTGCGAACTTCACCGATCAGCCAAGCCCAGAAGTTGACCGGCTTGGTGTGCGGATTGTCCACGCGGAAGATACGTACGCCGTGGCTCATCCAGAGCTTGATGATGCGCAGGCACTCGAGGTAAATACCGTCGCGGTCATTGTCGAAATTGATCGGGTAGATGTCCTGGTACTTCTTCGGCGGATTCTCCGCGTAGGCGATGGAGCCGTCGGCGCGCTTGGAGAACCACTCCGGATGCTCGGTGACCCACGGATGATCAGGCGATGCCTGCAGGGCGAAGTCCATCGCAACCTCCAGCCCGAGAGAATTCGCTTTGGCGACGAACCGGTCGAACGCATCGAAATCGCCGAGGTCTGGATGGATCGCGTCATGTCCGCCCTCGGCGGCACCGATGGCCCATGGCGAGCCAGGATCGCTTGGGCCAGGAGCCAGCGTATTGTTCGGCCCTTTGCGAAACGTCTTGCCGATCGGGTGGATGGGCGGGAGGTAGGCCACGTCGAAGCCCATCGCCGCGGCAGCCTCAAGCCGTTCGTGTGAGCTGTCGAGCGTGCCGGATATCCATTCCTGGTTCTCCTCGTCCCACCTCGCACCCTGAGAGCGCGGGAAGAACTCGTACCATGAGGAGAACAAGGCTTTGCGACGATCGACGAAGATCGGGTAGTCGGGGGTAGGCGAGACCAGCTCGCGCGGACCGAAGCGCTTCATGGCGGCGCGTACGTCGTCCGCCAATACGACTTCCAGCCGGTCTTCGACCTGCTGTCCGGAGTCGAGGTTCTTGGCCGCGCCCTGAAGCAGTGCAGCGGCCTGGTAATCCCCCGCCGCTTCCGCGGCAGCGGCGGCCTTGTCAAAAAGTGTGATGCCCTCGGCGCACACCAACGCAACGTCGATGCCGGCCGGAATCTTGATCTCGGCGTTGTGCACCCAGGTCTCCCACGGATCGCTCCAGCCCTCGACGCGGAACCTCCACAATCCCTCGGTCTCGAGCACCACCGAGGTGGTCCACCAGTCGAAGCCCAGCGGCGTTGTCGGGTGCATCGGCTCGAGCCGCTCGCTCCCGCTCGGGTCGGTGAGTATCACCGACGCGTTGACCGCGTCATGGCCTTCGCGGAACACCGTTGCCCGGATCGGAATCGATTCACCGACAACCGCCTTGGCCGGGTAGGCGCCACCCTCGATCACTGGTGACACGTTGTGCACCGGAATCCGATCGAGGATCGACCCGAGGGTCGGCTTGCTGAAGGTGACGGTGGCCTGGCCAGCGGGTGAAGTATCCGGCGGTGACGCTGAAGCCTGAGACGAGGATTCTGTGGAGCCTGGCTGAGCCGCATCTTCACGCTCAGGCATCGGGGGCCCTGAATTTGTTGCCGTCACGTGTGCCAACCTATCGGCCGGGCTCGCCGCGCGGCAGGGGGTCGGCGACAGAATGCCTTGGCTGCGCGCCCGCTCCTCGGTCGCCCGGATCCATACTTCGCGGGAGGTCTAGCTCACAGCACCGATGCCACCGAAACCCCGTGCGAGCGAGGCTTCGCCGGTACGTTAGTTGGGTGCGCGCTATCCGCCGTTTTGTTGTTCGTCCGGTGTTGCCAGAGCCCCTCAAGCCGTTGGGCGACCTGGCCCGGAACCTCCGCTGGTGTTGGCATGGCGAGACGCAGGATCTCTTCCGGTCGGTAGACCCGCAGCTGTGGGAGAGCACCGGAGGCGATCCAGTCAGAATGCTTGCCGACGTCTCCGTCGAGCGTCTGCAGGCGCTCTCCACCGACAAGCGTTTCCTCAAGAACCTGCGCCTCATTCAGGCTGATCTTGCCGACTATCTGGCCGGCGATCTGTGGTATCAGGGCTACGCGGCCGAGAATCGCACGGCGCCTGTGAGCATCGGCTACTTTTCACCGGAGTTCGGCATTACCGAGGTGCTCCCGCAATACTCCGGTGGACTCGGCATCCTCGCCGGTGATCACCTCAAGGCGGCGAGTGATCTTGGAGTCCCGATCATCGGAGTTGGGCTGCTGTATCGACAGGGATATTTCCGGCAGTCACTGAACGCTGCCGGCTGGCAGCAGGAGCGCTATCCGCTTCTTGACCCGAACTCGTTGCCGTTGACGTTGCTGCACGATGACGAAGGTCCGGTACGAATCGAGGTTCCGCTCCCGGGGCGCCCGCTTCATTCCCAGGTCTGGGTGGCCCAGGTGGGCCGCGTGCCTCTGCTGATGCTGGACTCCGACGTCGAGCAAAATGCCGGCTACGAGCGTGAGGTCACCGACCGCCTGTACGGCGGTGGGACCGACCACCGGCTCGAGCAAGAGGTTTTGCTCGGTATGGGCGGCGTACGTGCGATCCGTGCTTACTGCCGGATCACGGGCGCGGCGGCACCGGCGGTGTTTCACACCAACGAGGGGCACGCCGGATTCCTGGGCCTGGAGCGAATCCGGGAGTACATGAGCACCGGGGTGGATTTCGATACCGCACTGGAACTCACCCGCGCAGGGACCGTTTTCACCACTCATACGCCGGTTCCGGCCGGCATCGACCGGTTCCCCCGCGAGCTCATCGTTCACCAGTTCGCTGGCTTTGACGATCTCCCGCTGGATCGAGTGCTGGCGCTGGGCGCTGAAGATTACGACGGCGGCGACCCTGAGAAATTCAACATGGCAGTGATGGGCTTCCGGCTGTCCCAGCGGGCCAATGGAGTCTCCTCCCTACACGGCGTGGTGTCCCGCGAGATGTTCCAGGGACTGTGGCGCTCCTTCGACACGAGCGAGGTACCGATCACCCAGATCACCAACGGTGTGCACCATCTCACCTGGGTGCATCGGGCGTTGCTGGATCTGCTCGAGGCGCCCAGCGGTAGTCCCTCGGAGGGCGATGGCTACGACTGGGACGCACTGACCAATGTCGAGAGCAAGACCATCTGGGCGCTCAAGCGGCGGATGCGTGAGGATCTGATCGCCATGACCCGCGAGCGGCTCGCAGCCAGCAGCGCGAATCGTGGCATGCCGACGGACTGGACAGCAAAGGCTCTCAATCCCGATGTGGTGACGTTCGGCTTCGCTCGCCGCGTCCCGTCCTACAAGCGATTGACCTTGATGTTGCGAGATCCGGATCGGCTGAAGGCATTGCTCACCGACAAGGAGCGACCGATCCAGATCGTCATCGCGGGCAAAGCGCATCCGGCCGACGAGGGCGGCAAGGCGCTGGTTCAGCAGGTGGTGCAGTTTGCCGACGACCCGGCGGTTCGCGAGCACATCGTTTTCCTTCCCGACTACGACATCGCAATGGCCAAGCGGCTATATCCCGGCTGCGACGTTTGGATGAACAACCCGCTGCGCCCGTACGAGGCCTGCGGCACCTCAGGGATGAAGGCCGCGCTCAATGGCGCAGCAAATCTGTCGATTCGCGACGGATGGTGGGACGAGTGGTTCGATCCGGCGTACGGCTGGGAAATACCCTCCGCCGAGGGCGTGGATGGCGCCGAGCGGCGTGATGATCTTGAAGCCAAGGCACTCTACGACATCATCGAGAACGAGATCGTGCCGCGGTTCTATGACCTTGATCATCGCGGGCTCCCGGAGCGCTGGATCGAGATGATCAGGAATACCATCGCGGGACTTGCTCCCAAGGTTGTCGCGTCGCGGATGGTTCGCGAGTACGTCACCGAGCTCTACGCACCGGCCGCGGCATCCAATCTCGCCCTCGACTCCTCCTCGGGTGGAGCGGCCGCGCTCGCGGGCTGGAAGCGCAAAGTCCGCGACGGGTGGTCGACTGTTTCAGTGGAGCATGTGGAAGCGCTCGGGGGCGAGCAGATCGAGGTCGGAGCGAAGATCCATGTCAGCGCACTGGTTCGACTCGGCGAACTCACTGCTGACGACATCCAGGTGCAGCTCGTCATTGGTCGGGTCAGTGGCGACGACCGGCTCTATGAGCCGCGGGTCAACCCGTTCCCAGCCGGCGTCGATGTCGATGGTGGGCTGCGGCGCTACGAGGGCTGGGTGGAGGCCAAGCGAGCTGGCGCGATCGGGTACACCGTACGCGTCGTGCCATATCACCCGCTGCTCGCGAGCCAAGCAGAGATGGGACTGGCAGCGCTACCTGCGAGCATTCCCACACCGCCATCCGCCAGCTACGTGCCGTAGGCGGCGAGCGTCGGAAATCGTGCGCCGGCGCACGGAGGAGAAATACGAGCGGAGGCGCTCCTTTCCTCTGCGAGCGACGACGACGGCCGCCGATTACACGCGCCCAGGATCGCGCGCCGCTGTCCTGGACGAACGAACGAGCGGACACGCTCTTCGTTTGCGAGTGAGCGAGCTAGTCCACTTGCAGCACGACGACCGTACGACCGGGCAGCCTCAGGGTCGAACCGGCCTCGATCTTCTCCGATGGCAGTTCGCCGTCAGGCCCGGTGTGTGCGATCACCGTGTAGGTGTCCGCCCATGGGCCATCCGGTAGCTCGACCTGAATCGGATCCGAACCGGCATGGAACCAGATGAGGAATGCCTCGTCGCAAACCCGGTATGGATCGTCGTCGGCAAGGTACATGCCGAGCGTGCGTCGCGTACCGTCGCGCCACTCATGCTCGGCCATTTCGGCATTGACGCCGCCGAACCACGCAATGTTCTTACGGCCCAGCGGCTGCCCCTTGGCATCGAGTAGCAACTCCCCGCGACGGTAGCCGTCCCAGCGAAGGACACGATGCTCGGCGCGCAGCTGCAGCAGCTTGCGAGCAAGTTCGGTCTGTTCGTTCCAGATTTCGAGGGTGTCCCAGTGCACCCAGGAGATCGGGGAGTCCTGGCAGTAGGCGTTGTTGTTGCCCTGCTGCGTACGGCCGAGCTCGTCGCCGGCGGTGATCATGGGGACTCCGCCTGCCAAGATCAACGTCGCAATCAGGTTTTGGCTTTGCCGGTGTCGGAGAGAGTTGACCTCCGGATCGTCAGTCTCGCCCTCGACGCCACAGTTCCATGATCGATTGTCGTCAGATCCGTCGCGGTTGGACTCACCATTGGCACCGTTGTGCTTGACGTTGTAGGTCACCAGATCCCGCATCGTGAATCCGTCGTGTGCAGTGACGAAGTTGATGCTCGACGTGGCGGGCCTGTCGTTGCGATCGAATATGTCAGGCGATCCGGTCAGTCGCTGTGCCAACTCACCGACTCCGTTGGTGTTGCCGCGCCAGAAGTCACGAACATGGTTGCGGAAGCGGTCATTCCATTCGCTCCAGCCCTGTCCGAATCCGCCTACCTGGTAGCCGTACGGACCCATGTCCCAGGGCTCGGCAATGATCTTGACCTGGCTCAGCACGGGGTCTTCCCGGATCGCCTGCTTGAACGGGTGATCTTGATCGACGTGATGCCGCTCGTCGCGGATCAAGGTGCTCACCAGGTCGAAGCGGAAGCCGTCGACCCCCATTTCGGTGACCCAATAGCGCAGCGAATCCAAAATCATCCGGAGCACGCCGGGTTCGGAGGTATCCATTGAGTTGCCGCAGCCGGTGACGTCGTAATCATTGCGCTGGTCATCGGTGAGCCGGTAGTAGCCGAGGTGGTCGATGCCCCGGAAGCACAGCGTCGGACCCTCGTGGCCCCCCTCGCCGGTGTGGTTGTAAACCACATCGAGGAGGACTTCCAGCCCGGCCTGATGCAGCGCCGAGACCATCTCCTTGAACTCCCGTACCTGCTGGCCCAGCGTGCCGACCGAGCCGTACGCGCCATGGGGTGCGAAGTAGCCGAGGGTGTTGTATCCCCAGTAGTTGGACAAGCCACGTCCTACCAGGAACGGTTCGGAAACGTGATGGTGTACTGGCAGCAGCTCGACCGCGGTGACACCCAGACCGATCAGGTGCTGGATGACAGCCGGATAAGCCAGTCCGGCGTACGTGCCTCGTAAATGCTCGGGCACCAACGGGTGCAGCCGGGTGAACCCGTTGACATGGAGTTCGTAGATCACGGTCTCCGACATCGGCCGACGCCGGTCGAGTGGTCGGGGCGGTGGCGAGTCCGCTACAACGACGCCGAGTGGCGCAGCGGCGAAGGAGTCGGTGGTGTCGGGTATGTAGTCCGACTCCGCGACGTGGTCCAGGATCGGCCCGGAGTAGTCGACGCCGCCCGTGATCGCACGGGCGTACGGGTCGAGGAGCAGCTTGGCTGGGTTGAAACGCGCGCCCGCGGCTGGATCCCATGGTCCGTGGACTCGGAAACCGTAGCGCTGCTCGGCACGGACGCCATGGACGAAGACTGTCCAGACGCCATCGGAATCGCGAGACATGTCGTGGTTGAACTGATTGCGATCCTCATCGACCAGCGCGAGCTCTACCCGGGTCGCCCGGGGAGCCCAGAGCCCAAATGAGCAACCACCGTCGCGGATGCGCGCGCCCAGGACCGAGGTGTCCTGCGGCACGGGCAACGCAGTGGATGTCATCTGTACGAGCCTTCGCAGTTGGCTGGACGTCGTGCTCTGGACCGGTCAGGATGAAATCAGTAACTCCGCCCGTGGGCGGAGTACATCTTCATTCTGCCTCAACTGGGTGATACATACCGCCGATCCGGGCCTCCAAACCATTGAGCAACCGGTTGCTCCCCACCGGTAAGCAGCTGCGCAATGGCGATGCAACACATTCGGGCACGCATCACCAACGCGGCTGATCTTGGTTGTGAATCCGGCATATCGCGCTCTGGTCTTCTTGACAGGCGCGAGTGGAGCCCACCGACAAGGTCGATAGGCGAGGCGGTTACGGGTCGAGCCCTAAAGCACGTTCAGACCAGAGCGCGGACCTTGTTGTTGCGTGCGTCGTGGGTCAGCTCAACCTTTGCCCAGGGCTTCCAGGAGTGGCGGGACGTACATCCCAAAGCGTCCGCGGTACCCCTTCCGGAGGCCGTACCATCCCCCGACAGGATTGTCGGCCGAGCGCCCCCAAGCCTCGACGGTCCCGTCCTTCGCGGACTTCTGTTCGTCGGCGGCGCCAAGTTCGACCCAATCTCCCTGCTCGACCAACCAGGCGTGCAGGTCGTCAACACATCTGAGTTGATACCTCAACTGCGTGGCTCCGACCTGGCAGAACAGCGTCGGCGGGTCTGCGGTCTCGTCCGCCCACATGGTGTAGGTCGAGGTTCTAGGCGCTGTGCTTAGTTCCCACGGGTCATCTTTGGTTCCTGCCGGCATGCCGTGATTGTCGCAGATCTGAGCCTTTGCGGGCGGCGCCGGACGCCGACTTCAGGTAGCCAGATAGGCAGCACGTGAACCGAGGCAGCAGACTGCTCTTGTGGTCATGAGCGACATCCGAGAGCTGGGGACGATCCTCTCGATCTGGGCCCATCCCGATGATGAGGCGTATCTATGCGGCGGAATCATGGCGATGGCAACGGCGGCGCATTCCCAAGTGGTGTGCGTTACGGCCACCCGGGGTGAGCTCGGCGTGACAGATCCAACCAGGTGGCCGCCCGATCAGCTCGCCGGCATACGGGAGGTCGAGCTGGCCGAGTGTCTGAAGATCCTGGGAGTTGCCGATCATCGCTGGTTGGGCTATCCAGACGGCGGATGCGCGTCGGTCGACTTCGATGTCGCGGTTGAGCAGATTGCGCGAATCATTCGTGAGGTCGCCCCTGACACGATCTTGACATTCCCGCCTGACGGTCAGACGGGCCATCACGACCACATCGCGGTACATCGCTGGACGGTGGAAGCCGTACGCCGCACCGGCATCGGAAGCCCCCACGTCGTCGCCAATACCCAGGAGTGGCTCGACGATAATTTGGCGCAATGGATGGAGCTGGGCGTGATTGTCGGCGAGCCGCCAGTGGCCTGGACCGGTCCGCTCAGCATCGACCTCGTGCTGACCGGCGAGTTCCTGGAGCGCAAGTATGCGGCACTCGCGGCGCAGACCAGCCAAACCGAGGCGCTGCGCGCTTTGGTCGGCGAAGACCGCTATCGGCAGATCCTCCGGACTGAGCGCTTCGCCGCCTACGCGATCGACGCTGCGCACGATGCGGCACGCGTGTCGCCGACTGCGACCTGAGGAGGTGGCTTCTGTTACTCATGAGTAATGTGACCGAGTTGGGCCTACGACGCAAGCATGAGAAGAGTGGAGCGAGATGAAGATTGTTGTTCTGGCCAAGCATGTTCCCGATGCGACAGGGGAGCGCACGTTTGCCGCTGATGGCACAGTCGACCGCGCCTCGAGTGACGGATTGCTGTCAGAGCTGGATGAGTACGCCGTGGAACAGGCCCTGCAGATTGCCGATGAACTCGATGATGTCGAGGTCGTCGTCATGACGCTCGGACCAGACGACGCGGCCGACGCGATCAAGCGCGCCCTGCAGATGGGTGCATCCGCGGCTATCCACATCATCGACGACGCCGTCCACGGCTCTGACGCCTTGGCCACGAGCGCGATATTGGCAGAGGCGATCAAGAAGGTCGGGCCGGACCTGGTGATCTGCGGCATGGCATCCACCGACGGGACCATGGGTGTCGTCCCGGCCATGATCGCCGAACGGCTCAGCTGGCCGGCCGCAACTCTTGGCGCAACGCTCTCGGTTGCCGATGATCAAGTCACTATTCGACGGGACGACGATGTAGCCAGCTTGACCATCGAGGCAAGCCTGCCGGCGATCGTGAGCGTCACTGATCAATCTGGCGAGGCCCGGTACCCATCGATGAGAGGCATTCTCGCGGCCAAGAAGAAGCCGGTGGAGTCATGGACGCTTGCTGATCTTGGTATCGAGCCTACGTCCGTCGGCTTGAACGCTGCTTGGAGCAAAGTGCTGCAGACCTCCCCGCGGCCTGGAAAAGAACCAGGCCGTGTGGTTGAGGAGGAGGACGGCGTGCCAGCGTTGATCGATTTCCTGGCTGCCGGAAAGTACATCTGAGAGGGGGACCGATGTCTGAAGTATTGATCGTCGCTGAGCATGCTGAGTCACACGTATCCAAACCAGCTTTTGAGCTCCTCACGCTGGCCCGCCGTCTCGGCGATCCTGTCGCTGTGGTTTTTGGTCAGACCGAGGACACGGTCGCCAAGGCGCTCGGTGAATATGGGGCAACCCGGGTGTTATCGGTAACGGACCCGGCTATCGACGACTACCTCGTCGCGCCCAAAGCCGAGGCTTTGGCACAGATCGCCGACTCCATCCAGCCGGCAGCAATCTTGATCACATCGACGCCGGAGGGTAAAGAAGTCGCCGGCCGGCTGGCTGTGAAGCTCGGGTCAGGCCTGATCACTGACGCCACCGAGATCGCCGCAGACGGCACGACGACGCAGTCGGTCTTCGCGGGGAACTGGACGGTTCGTGCCTCGGTGACGCACGGAGCTCCAATCATCACCATCAAACCGAACGCCGTAACTCCTGAGGCCGCGCCTACCGAACCTGTAATGGAACAGGTCGCGGTAACCATCTCCGATGCAGCGAAGACCGCCCGGGTCGTCAACAAGGAGCCCAAGAAGTCCAGTGCACGACCTGAGCTGACAGAGGCAGCGGTAGTCGTCTCGGGCGGCCGCGGCACCGGTGGTGACTTCGCAGCAGTCGAGGAACTGGCCGATGTCCTCGGCGGCGCGGTGGGTGCCTCACGAGCCGCCGTCGATGCTGGCTGGTATCCATACGCGTACCAGATTGGTCAGACGGGCAAGACAGTTGCGCCACAGCTGTACATCGCCGCAGGCATCTCCGGTGCCATTCAGCACCGGGCGGGAATGCAGACGTCCAAAGCGATCGTCGCGGTGAACAAGGATCCTGAGGCGCCGATCTTCGCCCTTGCCGATCTTGGCATCGTCGGTGACCTGCACAAGGTGCTTCCCGCCGTCATAGAGGAGATCAAAAAGCGGAAAGGATGATCTACTGAGGCAGACTTGAGCTTCATGAGCCGGAACTACCTCGACCATGCGGCGACGACGCCGATGGTTCCGGAGGCCATTGAGGCCATGACCCGGGAACTCAACAGAGTGGGCAACGCCTCATCGTTGCACGCCTCGGGCCGATCGGCGCGGCGGGTCGTCGAGGAGTCGCGGGAGGCGATAGCAGCTCAGGTGGGGGCGCGTCCGGCAGAGTTGATCTTCACCAGCGGCGGTACCGAGTCCGATAATTTGGCCATCAAGGGCGCCTTCTGGTCGAGTGCTGCGGCCGGGCGCCGGCTGGTGGTCACGACGACGATCGAACACCACGCTGTGCTGGATTCCGTTGCTTGGCTCGGTCAGTCGGCGGCGGCGGAGGTGTGCTACGTGCCGGTTGATTCGGTTGGCCGACTGGATATGTCAGGTCTTGAAAGCGCTGTCGACTCGCACACCGGTCTCGTCTCGGTGATGTGGGCCAACAACGAGGTCGGCACGCTCCAGCCTGTACGCGAGATCGCAGCCTTCGCCGCCCAACAGGGCGCGATCTCACACAGCGACGCGGTTCAGGCGGTCGGTCACAGCGAGGTCGATTTTGCAGCATCGGGGTTGGACATGCTGACTTTCACTGCGCACAAGCTCGGTGGACCGTACGGTATTGGTGCCTTGCTGGCGCGGCGCGAGCTTCAGCTGGCTCCGATCATGCACGGTGGCGGTCAGGAGCGGGACGTGCGCTCCGGCACCCTCGATGTAGCTGCTACTGCCGGATTCGCGGCTGCGCTCGAGGTCGCATCGAGGAATCGCGTCGCGGAAGAGCAGCGGTTACGCCATCTGCGTCGGGACCTCATCGGTTCGGTGCTGGCGGCCGTGCCGTGGGCGGTCCCGTACGGGTCTGCCGACGAGGCGGGCCGCCTTCCCGGCATCGCAAGCATCGGGTTCCCAGGATGTTCTGCTGATGCGATCTTGATGTTGCTGGATTCCGCCGGAATTGACTGTTCCACGCGGAGCGGCCTGTTCGGCGGGAGTCTCACAGCCGAGCCATGTCCTGCTTGCCATGGGTTGCAGCGAGGCCGAGGCGCGCTCGGCACTCAGATTCTCGCTGGGCCACACCTCGACCCTGGCCGACGTACGGGCGCTCGCTAGGGCGCTTCCGGAAGCTGTTCAGCGCGCCAAGGCGGCGGCCGCATTCGCCTAAGCTCGCTTGGCGCCGTGGCCCGTGTAAGACTTGCGGAGCTATTTTAGGAGCTGCTCGCGCAATGCCGACGCTCGCAGCCCGGCAATTGGGCCTGCTCGCGAAATGCCGACGCTCGCTGCTGGAAGGACTCGAATGAAGGTGTTGGCCGCGATGTCGGGTGGCGTCGACTCGGCCGTTGCCGCAGCACGGGCAGTTGAGGCCGGGCACGATGTGACAGGGGTCCATCTGGCCCTGTCCAAGAACCCGCAGAGCTTCCGCTCGGGGGCGCGTGGCTGCTGCTCCAAGGAAGACGCACACGATGCCCGGCGGGCCGCCGACGTACTCGGCATCCCGTTCTACGTATGGGATCTCTCGGATCGCTTCGCTGCTGATGTGGTGGATGACTTCGTTGCGGAGTACGCGGCTGGGCGTACTCCCAACCCTTGTCTGCGCTGCAACGAGAAGATCAAGTTCTCGGCCGTGCTGGACCGTGGCGTTGCGCTCGGCTTCGACGCGGTCTGCACGGGTCATTACGCTCGTCTAGTCACTACCGGGAGCGAGGTCGAGCTGCATCGGGCCGTCGACGCCGCCAAAGACCAGTCGTACGTGCTCGGCGTACTCACCGGTGATCAACTTCGCCGGTCATACTTTCCGCTCGGGTCTTCCCGCAAAGCCGAGGTACGCGCCGAAGCCCGAGATCGCGGCCTGGCCGTCGCCGAGAAGCCCGACAGCCACGACATCTGCTTTATTGCGAACGGGGACACAGCGGGATTTCTCGACAAGCAGCTCGGCACTCGACCAGGCAACATCGTGGACCTCGCGGGCGCCAAGGTCGGCGTGCATGGTGGATCGCATCGGTTCACCGTCGGGCAGCGTCGAGGACTGCGGCTCGGCACGCCGGCCGACGACCGCCAACCGCGCTTCGTGATCGCGATCACGCCGGCCACCAATACCATCACCGTTGGTCCGCGCAATGCGCTCTCGGTCAAGATCATCAGTGCTATCCGGCCCGTGTGGACCGGTAGCCGGCCGGATGAGAAATGGTCAGGCCAGGTGCAGGTTCGGGCCCACGGACATCCCATGGCCGCCACAGTGCGGGTTCATGATCAAGATCTTGAAGTGCTGCTCGACTCGGCCACTACGGGTGTTGCGCCCGGACAAGCTGTGGTTCTTTACTCGGGCTCACGAGTCGTCGGGAGCGCGACCATATCGGCCACTCAAGCGTGATCATTACCTCGCCTACCTCGTCGGACGACGAGCTGCCGCCGATCCGTACGACGGGAATTGGCTCCTGGCCGGGAACGGATGTGGCTGATGCGATCAAGATCGCATTCGCCGAGTGCCCTGATTTTCCTTACTTGCCGGAACTTCCGGCACGGGGCCCGTACGCACAGCTGATCGGACGTTCGACTGCGTTCCTTGCCGGACTGGCCGTCGACCTGCAACCTGCCGGATGGCGGCTCACGGACGCGTCGAGCCGAGATCACCGGCTGGCAATCAGCACGCTTCGGTCTGATCTTGACGTATTCGAGGAGCTGGCCCAGGGATATGAGGGAACGATCAAGCTTTCGGTGGCTGGCCCCTGGACCCTGGCGGCGATGATGGAACGTCCGCGCGGTGATCGGGTGCTCGGCGACCGGGGCGCGCGCCGCGATCTCAGCCAGTCACTCGCTGAGGGAATCGGCCAGCTCGTCGCTGAGGTGAACCGCCGGCTTCCCGACATCGATCCCTTGATTCAGCTCGACGAGCCGATGCTGCCGGCGGTACTCGGCGGGACGATCGCCAACGCGAGCGGCTTGCTGCGACATCGCGCCGTGGAAGTCAGCGAGGTCAGCGGCGCCATCATCCATGTCGTTGATCGGCTGAGCGCCAACACCCGTCGTAGTCCACTGCTGCGCGGCAGGTGTGCCGGTCGAACTGCTCCGCTCAGCCGGCGTTGCAGGCGTGCTCGTCGATATCGACCAACTGTCCAGCGCGGACTGGGATGAGGTGGGAGCAAGCCTCGAGGCAGGGGTATGGATCGGCATGGGTGCGCTGCCGACCGACCAAGCCCTCAGCCCTGATCAGGTTGCTCGGCGGGTGCTTCCGCCCCTCCGCGATCTTGGCCTGGAGCCGCCTGTAGCGGCTCGCGTTGTGATCACGCCGGCCTGCGGATTGGCCTTATCGCGGCGTGATGCTGCCGTACGCGCGCTCCGGACCCTGCGCTCCGCAGCCCGGATCGTCGACGAACAGCTCGCAGACTGACTAACGCGCCGACTGACTCAGTCGCTGACTGAGCAGCGAGCTGCTCAGCTGAGCGCGGGCCGCTCCGCGACATACAGCCAAGCATTGAACAACGCATCGAGGTTCTGCCCAGACACCCGCTCGGACAGGGCGATGAACTCAGGTGTAGATACATTTCCATATGCGTGCTGATGCGCCCATTGGCGAAGAATGACGAAGAAGTCGTGCGTTCCGACCTTCTGCCGGAGCACCTCGAGCGTCATGCTGCCCCTCAGGTAGCCCTGCTGGCCGAACAGATCGGCGGGATCCGTCAGCTTCACCGGTGCCGGCGACCATAGGTCTGAGGATGCCGGGTTGTCGTCGTACGCCTGCTGGAACTGCTCGGCGGTGCTCGGCCCGCCATGAGAGGCCGCCCAGAGCCACTCGGCGTAGGTTGCAAAACCCTCATTGAGCCAGATGTCGCCCCAGTCACTCAGCGACACGGAGTCCCCATACCACTGGTGGGCCCACTCGTGAACGTTGGTCGAATCGTCCGGGACGCCGTCGAACACTGGCCTGTTCTGCGTCTCGAGGGCGTAGCCGACTCCGGTCTCCTTGACCACGATTCCGGCGCTGTTGAATGGGTACGGTCCGAACCGACGCTCTTCATAGCGGATGATCTTCGGAATGAGTGCGCGCTCGGCCGCAACGGTCCCGAGCTTCGGCTCGATGAAACTCCAGATCGGCAACTTGCGTCCAGTCGTGGTCGTCATCGTGGAGTGGTATACGTCGTAATCGCTGATCGAGATCATGGCAAGGTACGTCGCCTGCTGGTAGGGCTGCACCCATCGCCAGGTCTCCTTGCCGGCGTGCTTCCTGACGCTCTTGAGGTCACCGCTGCCTGCCACCTCGAGCTTGGACGGAACGGTGATCTTCATATCGAAGGTCGCCTTGTCGCGGGGGGTGTTGTTGTTGGGGAACCAAGTCATTGCGCCGACCGGTTCGCTGAGGACGGTGGCTCCGGCTCCGTTGTCGGTAGGGACCCAGCCATCTTCAGCGCCGTCGGGATCGATGTGGGTGACCGGCTTTCCGTGGTACTTGATGCTCGCCCAGAAGCGACCTTCCACGATCTTGGACGGCTTGATGATCAGCTTGTCGTCGCGCCGTGAGAACTCAGCCGTGCGCCCGTTCACACGGACCTGGTCGACGGTGAGGCCCTCCAGGTCGAGTGAGAACGACGTCAACGGCTTCTTCGCCTTGGCGGAGAAGGTCGTTGTCGCCTTGATATTGCCTGAGCTGTAGAAGCTGAGGTTGATCGCGTAGTGCTTGACGTTGTATTTGTTGCTGCCTTGCTCCGGGAACAGCGAGTCAGTGGTCGGTCGTGAGCTCGTCGAGGTCTGTGTCGGGGTCGCAGGTTTGGCGATGGCGATGCCGCTCGGAATAGCCAGCAGGCCGAGCCCAAGAGCACCGGCCGCCAGCGTGGCTGTCAGCCGCGTGCGGAAGGTGGAGGTCGTGACAAGACACTGATCAGCAGACAAGATCGAGACTCCCCGAAGTCGTTGGTGGACAGGCCGGCTCGGCCGACGCTAACAGGTGGAATCTCGGCTGGTGTGAAACTTTGCGTTATTGGTTCGTTATTTTCCTGGCTGAGTGGGGGCCCCGGCCCGCGTCCTGCCGCGACTGTCAGCACCGGGCGTTAGTGTGCGTACGTGGCGGAGGAGACCATTTCTTCATCAAGGAGCGACGGGAAAAAAGCCTCCCCAGGTGATCAAGACATAGAGCTTGATGGGAACATCGAGCTTTCAGGATCCCAGGCGAAGGCGAGTCAGCGGCACGCAGATCTCAGCGAGCGCGTAAACGACGCGCGATGGCGTTACTACGTGCTCGATGCGCCGACCATCTCCGACGGCGAGTTCGATGCCATCCTGCGCGAGCTCAGCGATCTTGAAGACGCGTTTCCGATCCTTCGCACACCCGACTCGCCGACCCAGCAAGTTGGTCCCCCGCCATCGACCACCTTCACTCCCGTCGAGCACCTGCAGCGACTGATGAGCCTCGACAATGCATTCAGCCGTGAGGAGCTGGACCGCTGGGCCCAGCGCGCGATTCGTGAGCTTGGCGAAAAGCGGCTCGACCAGTCCGGATACCTGTGCGAGCTCAAGGTCGATGGCCTGGCGATCGACCTGGTCTACGAGGCGGGCCGGCTGGTGCGCGCCGCAACCAGGGGGGACGGGCGCATAGGTGAAGACGTCACGGCGAACGTCAGAACGATCAAGGTCATCCCAGATCGGCTGTCAGGCTCCGACGTACCAGACACGCTCGAAGTGCGCGGTGAGGTGTACTTCGCGGTAGCCGACTTCACTGCTCTCAACGAGTCACTCGTCCTGAGCGGGAAGCCGCCGTTCGCCAATCCTCGCAACGCCGCTGCGGGATCGTTGCGTCAGAAGGACCCGAAGGTAACGGCCTCTCGGAATCTTGGCTTCGTCAGCCACGGCGTTGGCGTCCTCGAGGGTTTCACGGCAGATCGGCTCTCGGATGCGTATACCGCCATGGCTCGTTGGGGACTTCCGGTGAGCCCGCATCGCAAGCTCGCGCGGGACCTGAGTCAGGTCTGGGAGTACATCGAGTACTTCGGCGAGCATCGGCATTCCGTGGAGCATGAGATCGACGGGGTTGTCATCAAGCTGGACGAGCGGGCTGTGCAAGATCAACTCGGCTCGACGTCACACGCCCCACGCTGGGCGATCGCATACAAATACCCGCCTGAGGAGGTCACCACCAAGCTCCTCAATATCGATGTCAACGTGGGCCGTACGGGCCGGGTAACCCCGTTCGGAGTGATGGAGCCAGTCCAGGTTGCTGGATCGACCGTGGGCATGGCGACGCTGCACAACGCCAGCGAGATCGTCCGCAAGGGAGTGCTGATTGGCGACACGGTGGTGCTCCGGAAGGCCGGCGATGTCATTCCCGAGATCGTCGGTCCTGTGGTCGACCTCCGCGACGGCAGCGAGCGGGCCTTCGTCATGCCCACTCACTGCCCGGCGTGCGGCACGGAACTAAGACCGGAGAAGGAGGGGGACGCCGACCTGCGCTGCCCCAACGCCCGGTCGTGCCCGGCGCAGCTGCGGGAACGTCTGTTTCATGTCGCGAGCCGGGATGCTCTCGACATCGAGGTACTCGGCTATCAGTCGGGACAGGCGCTGCTCGATGCCGGCCTGCTGGTCGATGAGGGCGACCTGTTCAGCCTGAACGAGGAGGAACTCAAGAAAACCGACTTCTTCACGACCAAGTCCGGAGCCCTCTCCGCCAACGGAGCCAAGCTGCTAGCAAATCTAGAAACGGCGAAGGCCCGACCGCTGGACAAGTTCCTGGTTGCGTTGTCGATCCGCCACATCGGCAAAGGCGTCGCACCCGACATTGCGGCCGCGTTTGGTGACATCGAGACCCTCGCCAACGCGACGGCGGAGCAGCTAGCCGAGGTCGAGGGCATTGGACCGACGCTCGTTACCGCGATCACCGACTGGTTCGCGGTGCCGTGGCACCGCGAGATCGTTCACAAGTGGCAGGCCGCGGGCTGTGTCATGCGGAACGAGCCCAAGATCACACAAGAGCAGACTCTTGCTGGCCTGTCGATCGTGGTCACCGGCTCCTTGGAGGGTTACACCCGCGACTCGGCAACGGACGCGATCACCTCGCGCGGCGGCAAGGTCGCCGGGTCTGTGTCGAAGAAGACGAGTTTCGTTGTCGTGGGCGATGCGCCGGGGTCCAAGTACGACAAGGCCGTGGAGCTGAAGGTGCCCGTGCTCAGCGGTGCCGATTCTTTTGAGGTGCTGCTGCAGCGGGGGGCCGATGCAGCACGCGAGGTTGCGACCATCGGAGAGTAATCGGCTGTCGCCGCAGGAGAACTGCGGCGGGGTTCGTTTCCAACAACGCGGTTGGAGACGACAACGATTCGGCCGATCTGCCTCGTTAATGATCACTTGCCGGGGGAGCCGGCCGGGGTTCGTGGACTTACAGCAGGAAGATCTCGAAGAACTGCTTCTTCTCGCCAATGCCGAAGCCCCAGCTCCCAGTCATGGCGTGGTAGACGTACCAGCCAAGCAGAAAGATCGCGATCAGCCCCCCGAGCAGTGCGAGCGACGCCCAGATTCGCATCCGTTTCTTCTGCTTGGTGCTCGGGACCTTCAGCGGACCCCACTCGCCAACCGACGGCTGTACGCGCGGCGGAGTACCGCCATGGAGGTTGAGGTTGCTGAAGATCTTCAGAGGCACTCGACCACTTTAGTCGTCTGTCTGAGCGCAGGTTCTCCATCGCAGAGGCGTGGAAATGGGCGCATGAGACGCTCCTGAGTGGAACGTCTGCATCACAGCCGTCAAAAGTACGGCTCGGCGCCGCCGGGCGAAACACGCCGGTTCAAGCTCAGATGAACCAGTCGTGCAGCCCGCGGAAGCCGGAAGCAACGAGCAAGAAGCGGCAGAGTCTGCCGACCAGCACAGTGAGTCCGAACCAGAGGGGGCGCATCGTCGTGGCGCCGGCCAAGAGGGCAACCGCGTACAGCGGAGGAAACCCGACGACGGCGGCCACGAAAACGATCGGCAGCCCCCAGCGTCCCTGGCCGACCAGGTCGAGCAGCTTTGTCCCCGCCGAGCGCAACCGGGCACGCGTCGGGCCGACCGGGCGCTGCTTCCGGATCTCGCGCCGATGCTTGACGAACGAGAGCTCCTTTCCCTCCCGTACGCCAAAAAACAGCAGCAGTTTTCCGACGGTCTGGCCGATCGCGACCCCGATGGCAATGGGAATGGGTCCAGCGACCGCCGACATCTGTGAGGCGATGATGTACGCCTCGGCGTTGACGATCGGTATCACCGCGGACACGATTCCGAAGCCGATCGAGGTGAGCAAAGCGACGAGCTCTGCCCACCCAAATGCGATCACTCGCCGACCGTACCTGAGGTCGAGCGGACGCTACTTCACGAGAGCCGCGAGGTGATGCAGCCGCGCTATCTCAGACTCGAGGAATGCGGGCCCGCCTAGCCGACCAATGATGATGACCCGGTCGCGGGTCAGCGGCGTAACCACGGCGGTGGTGTCGACCCATCCTGGACTCCAATCGGCATCGAGATCCGTGCGATGCGTGGTATCGAACGGGATGAACTTCGCCGCGATATCAGGAGTGAGATCCGGTGCGAGAGTGGTTGAGAAGCTGGGCCTGGGCGCGCCGTCCGACACGTCAAGCAAGCTCGCCCAATGAGAACGAAAGACGACCGGGCACAGCGACACAAGCGTTTCAGCAGCGTGTGGCGGGTCAGCGGTCATCCGCTCGAGTGCCTCGAGGTCGGACTGCAGCCCGCCGCCTTCCGGATAGCGTGCAATCCACTCCACGCGTACCCCAGCCAACCTTTGGCAGGCGGTCACGATGGTCTCGGGCAACTGGTTGGGAGGCAGATCGACGATGAAGTCGTCGATAACGCTCCCCTCAGCCTTCTTCTCCACGATCTCGACGGCATTGATGTCGGCGCCAGCCCCGCCCATAGCGGTCGCGACGGAGCCCAACGATCCCGGCCTGTCCGGGAGGGTGATCCGCATCAGGAACACGGGAACATCTTTCCTTACGTCGATTACTGGGATGTTTCGGGGCGATAAAAAGGGAGCGTCGCGTACGCACTTCTGAGTGAAAGTTGGTTCTTTGTCGAGCGATGTTCAATCGCTCGCTGGCACTAGTTGCGGAACGCGCTGTGGGATCCGCCGACCTCGCCGTCGGTCGGCGACGACAGGCGTGTCTCCTCCGTCCTCCTCAGCACAACGGCGTGCGATCCGTGGAAGGGTTGTGCTGTGCCGCGCTTCGAACCCTTTGCCGCGATCCGTTACGCGACCGACGATCTCGCATCCGTCATTGCTCCACCGTATGACGTGCTCTCCGATGCAGATGTCGATGTCCTCGAGGCGAGATCGGCCCTCAACGTCGTGCGCATCGATGTACCGCGCGGTGGCGAGGACCGCTATGAACGGGCGGCGAAGATCATGCGAGGGTGGTTGAACGACGGCATCTTGGCCGTCGATTCGGAGCCGTCATTCACCATCTACAGGATGCGTTTCACCGACTCGGCGGGCGTGCCCCGCGACATCGCCGGTGTGCTCGGCGGGCTCGAGGTCGTTGATCAGGAGGCCGGGGGAGTCTTGCCCCATGAGCGAACAACGGCGGCAGCCTCTACGGATCGGCTCGACCTGACTCGAGCCACCCAAGCCAACCTGTCACCTGTCTGGGGTCTCTCGCTGTCCAAGGGCCTCACGGACCTTCTGGTGGAGCCCGGCGAACCCTGGGGAGCAGTGACCGAGGAGGGCGTTGAGCACCTGCTGGAACTGGTCACCGATCCGCAACGTATCGCCGCTATCCGCGACAGACTGACGGCCGACGACGTGCTGATCGCTGATGGGCATCACCGTTACGGAATCTCTCGCACGTACCGTGATGAAGTCCGCGAGGCAACCGGCCGCACCGATACGCCGGCGGAGTTGACACTCGCGTTCGTCAACGAGTTGATCGAGGAACAGCTGAGCGTGGCAGCCATCCACCGTCTCTATTCCGGGATCGACATCACTGATCTTGCTGACGCGCTGAGCCGATCGTTCGAGCTCATTCCCACTGAACGACCGAGCCGCGAGACGCTTGCGGCACTGCAGAGGCAAGGATTTCTGATCTTGGTCAGTCGCGATGCTGCCTGGCAGATGCGAGCTCGACACGGACGTTTCGATGGCGTACGCCCGCTCGACGGGGGCTGGTTGGAGACGGCCCTAGCCGATGTCCCACTGACTGTCGACTACCAACATGGGCTGGAAGAAACGCTCCTCGAGGTCGATGGCGGGCGCGCTTCGGCCGCCGTACTGATTCGGCCGGTCAGCGTTGCCGAGATCGAGCGGACCGCGCGCGAAGGCTTGCTGATGCCACCCAAGTCGACGTTCTTTACGCCGAAGCTCAAGACCGGTTTCGTGATCCGTCCGCTGACGGAATGAATGCCGAAGTATCACTCTTCCGCGAAGGCCTCGCGCAGTTTCGCTTCCTGCTCTGCCGATAGGTTGCTGGCGATGAGGTGGGGATTCATGTCCTTGAGAGCGTTCTCAACCCGTTCGACGACGGTGTCGTCGGTGAGTAGGAACAGGGCGGATGTCCCAGGCGTCACCTTCTGTTTCACATCGTCGATGAACTTGTCGCTGATTCCCATGTCGATGATCGAAGTGCTCCAGGCCCCCAGCGCCGCGCCGATGGCGGCGCCCAGGAACGGCACGAGAAAGATCAACCCCAGGAACATGCCCCAGAACGCGCCGCTCAGTGCACCTTGGCCGCTGGTGTTGTGCAGCTGACGTGTCTTGGGCTTCTTCTTGCCGGCTTGCCAGCTGACCACGGCTGCGTCGTCGATAGTGATGGCCGCCTCGGATTGCAGAGCCTGCAGCCGTTCGACGGCTGTTTCGGCATCGTCGGCACCGGGAAAGGCCCACGCAGTGAGCGTTGTCATCGAAGTCCCCTAAAGGTCGAGGTTCGCAAGGCGGCGAACAAGATCAGCCCGTCGGGGCCATACTGTCTAGCCGCGCTCCGGCCTGTCAATGTCGGCAATCGCTGTCGATCTTGTCGCCAAGATCAAATCACGTGAACGGACTGAGATCATGCTAGTGGTGCCGTGCCCATCCCAGTCATCTTCGAGCCACTGCTGGCGATGATGAGCACCAGGTCAGGCGGCCTAAAGCATCCGTGACCTAGGATTGGCCGGACCCAACGCACAAGGAGATCGACAGGTGGCACTCACCGCTGACGACGTTGCGAGCCTGGCCAGATTGGCCCGGATCGAGCTCACCGAGGACGAGCTGGAGGTGTTGGCGCCGCAGCTGGATGTGATCTTGGAATCGGTCGCCAGGGTCTCCGAAGTCGCGGCACAGGACATCCCGCCGACCTCACATGCACTGCCGCTGACCAACGTTTTTCGCAATGACGAACTCCGGCCATCACTGCCGCGCGAACAGATCCTGGCCGCTGCACCGGCAGTAGAGCTGATGCGATTTCGCGTGCCGAGGATTCTGGGGGAGGAAGCGTGAGCCTCAGTCGGGCTGCAACTCCAGAGCTGATCCGGCACACTGCTGTTGATCTTGCAGCCAAGATCAAATCCGGCGAGCTGAGTGCCGTTGAGGTGGCTCAGGCCTACCTTGATCGAATCGCCGAGGTCGACGGCGAGATACACGCTTTTCTTTACCTAGATGGCGAGCGTGCTCTGGCGTCCGCGGCGCGGGTGGATGCCAAGATCACAGCTGGCGAACCGGTCGGGCCGCTCGCCGGCGTGCCCCTCGCCTTGAAGGACATCCTGACCTATACCGGCGCACCGACAACCTGTGGCTCCAAGATCTTGGAAGGTTGGCTACCGCCATACGACGCGACTGTGACCCGACGGCTTCTCGATCATGACATGGTGATCTTGGGAAAGACCAACCTTGATGAGTTCGCCATGGGCTCTTCGACGGAGAATTCGGCGTACGGGCCAACGCGCAACCCATGGGACACGGCCCGAATCCCGGGAGGTTCCGGAGGGGGATCGGCCGCCGCGGTAGCCGCGTTCGAAGCCCCGCTCGCGATCGGCACCGATACGGGCGGCTCGATCCGCCAGCCGGCGGCTGTCACCGGGACAGTCGGGGTGAAACCCACCTACGGTGGCAGCTCCCGCTATGGCCTGGTAGCGCTGGCCTCCAGTCTTGATCAACCTGGCCCATGCGCTCGTACGGTGCTCGACGCAGCCCTATTGCACCAGGTGATCGCCGGCCACGACCCGTGTGATTCGACGTCGATCGACCAACCCGTGCCCGACGTCGTGGGAGCGGCGCGGTCGGGCGATATCACGGGCATGAAGATTGGAGTGGTTACCGAGCTCGGCGGCGAAGGCTATGCGCCGGGGGTTGAACAGCGCTTCAGTGAGGCGGTCGACCGGCTGGCCTCACTGGGCGGGGAGATGATCGAGGTCTCCTGTCCGCATTTCGTCTATGCGTTGCCCGCCTATTATTTGATCTTGCCTGCGGAGTGCTCTTCGAATCTCGCGAAGTTCGACGCCATGCGATATGGCTTGCGGGTAGGCGATGACGGCACCGCGAGTGCCGAGCAGGTAATGGCGGAGACTCGCGAGGCCGGCTTCGGTGCGGAGGTCAAGCGACGGATCATCATCGGCACCTATGCGTTGTCCAGCGGCTATTACGACGCCTACTACGGGCAGGCGCAGAAGGTCAGAACCTTGATCTCCCGCGACTTCGACAAGGCCTTCTCACAGGTGGATGTGCTGGTCTCGCCGTCGACGCCGATCACAGCGTTCAAGATCGGCGAGAAGGTGAATGATCCATTGGCGATGTATCGGAACGATCTCTGCACCATCCCCTCCAACCTGGCGGGGAACGCGAGTGCGTCGTTCCCCATAGGCCTGGCCCCAGAGGACGGATTGCCGGTGGGCCTGCAGGTGATGGCGCCCCCGCTCGCCGACGATCGGCTGTATCGGGTGGGTGCGGCGCTCGAGGCGGCACTGGAGTCGGATTGGGGTGGACCGCTACTGGACCGCATTCTTGCTGATCGCTCACGCAGTGCGGATGTTCGCGATCGCGAGGGTGGTCCCGAGACGGGAGCGACGCGATGACCGTGCTGCCGTATGAAGAAGCACTAGCCGCGTACGACCCGGTGCTCGGGCTCGAGGTACATGTCGAGCTGAACACCACATCGAAAATGTTCTGCGGCTGTTCGACGGCCTTCGGCGCCGAACCGAACACCCAGGTCTGCGCAGTTTGCCTTGGTTTGCCGGGCTCATTACCTGTCGTCAATCTGAAGCGGTCGAGTCGGCGATACGCATCGGGCTCGCGTTGAACTGCACGATTGCCGAGTGGTGCCGCTTTGCTCGGAAGAACTACTTCTATCCGGACATGCCGAAGAACTACCAGATCTCCCAGTACGACGAACCGATCGCCTACGACGGCTGGACCGAGGTCGTTCTCGACGGGCAGAGCTTCCGGATCGACATCGAGCGTGCCCACATGGAGGAGGACACTGGCAAGTCGCTGCACGTCGGCGGCGCGACGGGACGCATCCATGGCGCTGACTACTCGCTACTGGACTACAACAGATCCGGCGTACCCCTCATCGAGATCGTCACGAAGCCGATCGAGGGGACCGGCGCGAAGGCGCCGGAGGTGGCGCGCGCGTACGTCACCATGCTGCGCGATCTGCTCCGCGCGCTCGGGGTCTCTGACGTCAGGATGGAACAGGGGTCGCTGCGCTGCGATGCCAACGTCTCGTTGCGACCGGTCGGCACCTCGGCATTCGGCACGCGAACAGAAACCAAGAACGTCAACTCGCTGCGCAGCATCGAGCGAGCGCTGCGGTACGAGATCACTCGCCAGGCTGCCGTTCTGGCCGGCGGCGGCAGAGTCACTCAGGAAACGCGGCACTGGCATGAGGACTCCGGCATCACCACAGCCGGCCGGAGCAAGGAGACAGCGGAGGATTACCGCTATTTTCCGGAGCCGGACTTGGTGCCGATCGCGCCGAGCCGTGAGTGGGTTGAAGAACTCCGCGCCACGCTGCCGGAGCCCCCGGCGGCAAGGCTCCAACGCGTCAGCGCCGAGTGGGGTTTCTCGGAGCTGGAGATGCGCGATGTGGTGAGCGCAGGTGCGGTCGACGCAATTGAGGCGACCGTCGCCGCAGGCGCCTCGCCACAGTCGTCGCGTAAGTGGTGGCTCACGGAGATTGCGCGGCGCGCGAACGAGTCAGGAGTTGATCTTGAGGGTGTCGGAGTCACTCCCGAGCAGGTGGCCGAGATCCAATCACTCGTAGAGGATGGCACGATCAATGACAAGCTGGCACGGCAGGTTTTCGAGGGCGTGATCGCGGGTGAAGGCTCCCCAGCCGAGGTCGTGGCTGCGCGTCGGCTAGCGATCGTGTCAGATGAGAATGCGCTTGCCGCGGCCGTCAACGAAGCGATCAACGCCAATCCCGACATCGTCGACAAGATCAAGAGCGGCAAGGTGCAAGCCGCCGGTGCGCTGATCGGATCGGTGATGAAGCAGATGCGCGGGCAGGCCGACGCGGCCCGAGTCCGTGAGCTGATCTTGGAAAAAATCGGTTGATTTCTTGTTGCGCGCCGGACTACGGGTTGACGGCGAGGAATAGGAAAGCCGCCAACAAGATCAGGTGAACCGCCCCCTGCAGTCGGGTCGCTCGTCCGGGGACCACGGTGAGAGTCGCAACGACCACGGTCACCGCCAACAACACCATTTGCGTGGCATCAAGGCCGAGAACCAGCGGCCCCTTGAGCCAGATCGAGGCAATGGCGATGGCCGGGATGGTCAGTCCGATGCTGGCCATGGCTGACCCGAAGGCGAGATTGAGACTGGTCTGGATCCGATCTCGGTTGGCCGCCCGTGAGGCGGCCAACGTCTCGGGCAGCAGTACCAACAGGGCGATCACGACACCGACGAACGACGGAGGAAAGCCGACCGCGGCGACACCAGCTTCGATGGCGGGCGTCTCGACCTTTGCCAATCCAACGACGGCGACGAGCGCCAGCAGCAAGAGACCGAGGCTCGCCAGCGCCCTCCGCCCACTCGGTGGATCAACATGTTCCTCCGCTTCCACTACGTCCCCAGCTGAGGTGATCGGGAGGAAGAAATCGCGATGTCCTACAGCCTGGGTGAAGACGAATATCCCATAGAGGGCTAGCGAGGCGATCGCCGCGAAAGCGAGCTGCGCCGGTGTGAATTCCGCGCCGGGGTGACTGGTTGTGAAGGTCGGCAGGACCAAGCTCAATGTCGCCAGTGTGGTTACGGTGGCCAGCGCTGCCCCGGTTCCCTCAGCGTTGAACATCGTGACGTGGAACCGCACGGCACCGATAACGAGTGCAATGCCGACGATGCCATTGCAGGTGATCATCACCGCTGCGAAGACCGTGTCACGAGCTAGAGATTCACTGCCTGGGTTCCCGGAGATCATCAGCGTCACAATCAGCGCGACCTCGATGATCGTCACAGCGATTGCCAGCACAAGGGATCCGTACGGCTCACCGACTCGATGCGCAACGACTTCGGCGTGATTCACCGCAGCCAGGACGGCCCCCGCGAGTGCCACTGCAACAACGATCTGGATGATGCTGCCGGGTTTGCGACCCCACGTCAGTGCGAGCAGGATGACTGCCAGCACAGGGACAATCACGGTCCATGACCAGATCCTGATGCGCGGGACGGCCGTCATGGAGTCAGGCTTCCACAGCCGCGGCCCTGGATCAGGTAACGGGCGCCCGAAACTGTCTGAGGCCGTCGATACGGTCGAAGCATGGATTTCAAACTCGAACTCGTCGGAGTGCCGGTGACCGACGTCGACCGTGCCAAGGCCTTCTACGTTGACCAAGCTGGTTTCACCCTGGACCACGATCACGCCGTCAGCGACGAGATCCGCTTCGTGCAGCTGACGCCGCCAGGTTCCGCGTGCTCAATCGCGATCGGCAAAGGACTGACGCAGCTCGAGCCCGGAGCTCTGGACGCCCTTCAGGTCGTCGTGTCCGATATCCACCAAGCCCGAGCCGAGCTCGCCGAGCGCGGAGTGGAGGTGAGCGACGTAGATGTCCTGCCGTGGGGATCATTTGTGTTCTTCAGCGATCCCGACGGCAACCGCTGGGCCGTGCAGCAGCTGCCTGACTATGCCAGCGCCGACAGTTAGGCGCTCCCGCTCGGACGACGCCGCAGCGCGAGGAAGATCAGTAGCAGTCCGACCACGAAACACAGCAGCCCGATAGCGAGCCAGGTTCGGCTGCCTGTCATGAAGCTTCCCTTGATCAATCCCGAACCCTGGCCGATCCAGGCGCCACCGACAAGCACCGCAAGGCCACCGATGATCAAGCTGGTTGTCCGTGCAGCCTTGGATCGCATGCGGGATTCCTCTGCTATCGGGTGATCTGGAATAGGCGATCGTCGTCGCCGGTCGGATCGCCTCGGCCGTCGGTGTTGGAGTTGGTCAAGAGCAGACTGCCACCGTCCGTGGCGACCTGGACAGTCCGAAGCCGTCCGTAGTCGCCGCGGAAGTGCGCGATCGGATCACCGGTCTTCGTGCCATCAACCGGAATCTCCCAGAGTCGCTGGCCGCGCAATCCAGCCATCCATAAGGAGTTCTGCCAGTACGCCAACCCAGACGGCGACGCCTCACTGGTACGCCAGACAACCTTCGGATTTGTCATCCCTCGAGCGCCGCCGGACCCTTCAACCACCGGCCAGCCGTAATTGGAGCCCTTGGTGATCAAGTTCAGCTCGTCCCAGCGGTTCTGGCCGAACTCGGACGCCCACAGCCTGCCCGCGTTGTCGAAGGCCAGCCCCTGGACGTTGCGGTGACCGTAGCTGAAGACCTCGTTGTCGAACGGGTTCCCAGGTGCCGGTCGGCCGTCGAGCCTGATCCGGAGGATCTTCCCTCCAAGTGAATCCTTGTTCTGAGACAGTCGCCCGGTTCCGCTTTCGCCAGTTCCGACGTACAGATAGCCGTCCGGGCCGACCACCATGCGACCGCCGTTGTGGATGACACCCTTGGGAATGCCTTTGAGGATGACTTTGGGCGTACCGAGCTCACGGCCATTCCAGCTCATCGAAACAATCCGATTGTCAGCTGAGGCTGTGTAATAGGCGAACACGGCCTTTTCGTCTTTGGTGATCGCAAGGCCGAGTAGGCCGCCCTCACCGGCTGGATCGGCTTCGTCGATGGTCTTGATTACTGATTTCGAGCCGTTGTCTACCCGGATGATCTTCCTGGCGTCGCGCTCGCTGATCAGGAAGCTGCCGTCCTTGAGGGGCACCAGACCCCAGGGCGCCTTGAGATCCGAGGCAATCTCCCGCGCGCGTGGATCGCCGCGCGAAGCGACACCGCTGGAACTAGGACTGGTGGATGGCGAGCTGGAAGGTGGCGATGTGCTTGCTGCGGTCGGCGCCGCGGTACGGGTGTCGGCACTGGGTTCGTTGGCCGCGTTCGAGCAGCTCGTAGCCAGCAGCAACGCACCGCACGCGGCCGTCAACCGGAGAGGACTCACACCGACGCCACGCTTGCGCGGCGGTCCGGATCACCCCCACGGTCTGGCCCGCGGACTCAAGGCGGTCACGTCCGCAGATCCGCCGAGTTCAAGATCTTGATCGCCTCCGGTTCACCGACCAGCTTGATCTCGGCGACGCTGGTCCGGCCGTGGGCATACAGCATCAGCTCACTCGGATTACCGACAAGGGTGACTGTCGACGCGCCACTCACAGCTCGAATAGTCTCTGGCGCTCCGTCTTCGGCGGCGGAGCCGAGGCGCTCGAGTACGACCCCGACCTGGACTCGGCGGAACCATGCCCGGCCCAGGAGTTTGAGCCGCCGCCACATCCACTCCTCGACGTCGTCGCCGAGCTGCCGGGAGGTTTGCGGGGAATCCCCGGCCCGGCGTACGTCTTCATGGTGGATGAAGAACTCGGTGGTATTCGCTCCTTCGTCGACGCCTGGAATCGCGAAGATGGAGAATCGCGCCGGACCTCGCCGAACCCGATCGACGAGCTCGGGGTACTCCCATCGTTGCTTGATTTCGGCCATCCGGCGCTCGTACAGGCTGGACAGCGGCTTTGCGACGATGCCGCTCGCTCCCACCGGGTCCGTCTCGCGGATCCACAGGTGCGCGGCCAGGTCATGCGTATCCCACCCTTCGCAGAGCGTGGGTGCGTCCGGCCCGACCTTGTCGAACAGGTCGCACAACTCGGCCCGTTCGGACTTGGCAAACGTCACGAGCGCCCATCGTAGCGCCACGGCCAGGAACCCTTTGCATCGTCGCGTTCGCTAGCCGCTGTTGGAACAATGGGCGCGTGACCGACCCAGCACCGGCTGTCGCCCGCAGCACACTTGACCCAGAAGTCGCCGCGCTGCTCAAGCGCGATCCGGCCGGACTTGTCACGGCTGTCATCCAAGAGGTGAGCACCGGCGAGGTGCTCATGGTGGGCTGGATGGATGACCTGGCCCTGCACAAGACGTTGACCACAGGACGCTCGACGTTCTTCTCGCGCAGTCGCGGCGAGTACTGGGTCAAGGGTGAGACGAGCGGTCACCGGCAGTGGGTACGCGAAGTCCGGTTGGACTGCGACGGCGACACCGTGCTGGTCAAGGTCCGCCAGGAGGGTGGGGCCTGTCACACCGGCGACAGGACCTGCTTCGATGCGCGCCGGCTGCCGGCGGTGGTCGCTCCGCAAGCCGACGGTGACCTTTCGTGACCGAGCTTTCGCCGACGCTGGAGGAGTTCCGCAAGTTGGCCGTTGAGCGGCGGGTGATTGCCGTCTATCGGCGCCTGCTCGCCGACGCCGAGACGGCGATCGGGCTATATCGCAAACTTGCGAGGAACCGGTCGGGCACGTATCTGCTGGAGTCTGCTGAGCAAGGCGTTTGGTCGCGATACTCCTTCGTCGGGGTCCGCGCGGCGGCAACCCTGACTGAACAGGACGGAGCCGCAATCTGGAAGGGCCATGCCCCGGTCGGGCTGCCGACCGGAGGTGATCCGCTGGTGGCCGTACGCGAGACTCTGCGCCTGCTGCACACTCCTCATGGCGAAGGCCTGCCACCCTTCACATCCGGGCTGGTCGGCTATCTCAGCTACGACGCCGTCCGTCGCGTGGAGCGGCTACCTGACTCGTGTGTGAACGACCTGAGGATTCCCGAGCTCGCGTTCCTCCTAGCCTCGGATCTCGCTGTGCTTGATCACCACAACGGCGAGGTATGGCTGGTCGCCAATGCGATCAACTTCGACAACACCGACGAACGAGTTGACGAGGCGTACGCCGACGCGGCGGCTCGAGTCGAGTCCATGACGGAGTTGCTGGTTCAGCCGACCCCGGCCGGCGTGGTCTCGGCCAGCTTCGATCGAACCCCTCTGCCAATTCGGCGGCAGCGGACCTCCGAGGAGTACCAGGGGGCCGTCAGGTCGGCAGTCGAGGAAATCAAGGCCGGCGAGGCGTTCCAGATCGTCGTCAGCCAGCGGTTCGAGGTTGACACGACAGCCGACGCCCTGGACGTCTACCGCGTACTTCGTCTGACCAATCCGAGCCCGTACATGTACCTCCTGCGGCTCGACGATTTCGACATCGTCGGGTCATCCCCTGAGGCCCTCGTCACCGTCAAAGGGTCAACGGCGGTCACCCATCCGATAGCCGGTTCAAAGCCGCGTGGCGCCACACCGGCCGAGGACGCCTCCTTGGAGGCTGAGCTATTGGGGGACCCCAAGGAGCGGGCCGAACATGTGATGCTGGTCGATCTGGGCCGCAACGACCTCGGCAGGGTCTGCCAGCCCGGGAGCGTGGAGGTGGTGGAGTTCATGGAAGTGCGCCGCTACAGCCACATCATGCATCTGGAGTCGACCGTCACCGGCACGATCGCTGAGGACGCGACCGCGCTCGATGTTGTCCTGGCGGCGTTTCCGGCCGGCACGTTGTCCGGCGCACCGAAAGTCCGCGCGATGGAGATCATCGACGAGCTCGAGGTCACCCGTCGCGGCCTCTATGGCGGCGTGGTGGGTTATCTGGACTTCGCCGGGGATGCCGATGCCGCCATAGCGATTCGTACCGCGGTGTTACGCGACGCCGTGGCCTATGTGCAAGCCGGGGGCGGCATCGTTGCCGACTCCGACCCGCCGACCGAGGATCAGGAGACTCAGAGCAAAGCCGCGGCGGTGGTTCAGGCAATTTCGGTGGCTGAGAGCTTCACAAGCGTCAAACCGCCGCCTGGCGGCCAGGTCCAGGTGGGATCACCCTTCACGGGCGGAGCCAAACCGGGATGAGAAGCAGGGCGCTCGCCTTCGGTTGCCTGCTCATCGGCGGCGCATTGGCGCTGGTGGCAAGCGCGCAACCCTGGTGGCGGGCAACTGGCGACGGTGCGGCCGTGAAGTTCACCGGAACCCAGGCCACGGCCGGATTGAGTCAAGCACTAGCGATCGTCGCGCTCGCTGGAACACTGCTGCTGCTGGCACTGCGTACCCGTGGCCGCCGTGTGGTCGGTGCGCTATTGGTCCTCGTCGGGATGGGGCTTGCCCTCGTTGGAGGACTCCGACTGCGGCCCAGCCCCGACGCAGTTCGCATCCAGGCGCACCAGGCCAGCTTGGCCGACACATTCCGCCTGAACACCACCACCTGGCCGTGGATCTTCGCGTTTGCTGGGGTATTGATCGCGGTCGGCGCCGGTGTGACCATGATCACTGCTGCCAGCTGGCCATCGCGATCCGACCGTTTCCAGCCGCGGCTGAGCCGAACGGGTCCTGCCACGTCCGAAGACTCAACCGAGCTCTGGAAGGCGATGGATGCAGGACTCGACCCCACCGCAGATGATCACGACACGCCGACACCTGACGACCCCGAGGTGCGCGATCGGAGCCTAGGAGACACAATGGGTGGCACCGGACAGGCGCAACAATTACCCTGGTCGCCCACGAGCCACCTAGCGGATCCCGTGGAGCGCAGTCGGCGGGAGCGCGAGGCCTAGCGCAGTCCTGGACGGTACGTGCTCGGAATGCAGATCCCGATCGGCGGAAACGAGGAACCATGGCAACCACAGCGCAGCAGTCAGATATGACCTATGTGACCAACCGGCGCGGCAAGCACATACACCATGGCCGCACCCTCGCGGCGTGGACCGGAGCCGGCATTTCTCTGCTGGCGTTCATCCTTGGTGGAATCGCGGTGGTGGCCCAGAAGGCACCCTGGGCTGGCCCCTGTTCTGGGTGTCGGCCGGCTTGATCGTCGTGGCCCTGATCGCGACTGTAGTCCTGCAACGCATGGGCTACGGGGCGAACTGATCGGTCCGATCATGGGTGCCCTAGATGACATCCTTGCCGGAGTCCGGGAGGATCTCGCGGTCCGTCAGGCACGGATTCCGCTGGAACGGCTGAAAGAACGCTGTCAGCACATCGATCCCGCCATCGATCCGATGCCGCGTTTCCGCGGCCCAGGCGTCGCGGTGATCGCGGAGGTCAAACGGTCCAGCCCGAGCAAGGGCACACTCGCCGAGATAGCCGACCCCGCGGCACTGGCAGTGGAATATGAGGCCGGTGGTGCGGCGGCGATTTCGGTCCTGACCGAGCAACGGCATTTTGCCGGATCCTTGGATGATCTTGTGCGCGTTCGCTGCGTGGTTGACATCCCGGTTCTGCGCAAGGACTTCATCGTTACCGCGTACCAGCTGTTCGAGGCGCGTTCTGCGGGAGCCGACCTCGTATTGCTGATCGTCGCGGCTCTGTCCGACCCTGAGCTGGTATCGCTCGTCGAGCGAGCTCGTTCCATCGGGCTCACACCTTTGGTCGAGGTGCACACAGCCGACGAGGTACGCCGTGCGGTCGAGGCCGGCGCGTCCATCATTGGTGTCAACGCGCGTAATCTGCAGACGCTCAAGGTCGACCCTTCGATCTTTGCCCGGCTGGCGCCGCTGATCCCCGACAACATTGTCCGGATAGCGGAGTCCGGGGTGCGCGGACCGCGTGATGTGATCGACTTGGCGCGATCCGGCGCGGACGTGGTCCTCGTCGGCGAGGCTTTGGTGACAGGTCGGGATCCACGCAGCGGCGTGGCTGACTTGGTGGCCGCGGGGGCACACCCGGCGGTGCACAAGCCCTAGACCCGCGCTGTCACCACGCTGGCACATCGCACTCACGCACATCACATTCAGGCACATCACACTCAGGCACAGCACAGTAAGGAACCGAGTTGTCCAGGCAGTTCACGGCGACCTCGGAGCTGCCGGTCGGAGGTGCGTCACTGCCGGACGCGAGCGGCCACTTCGACCGGTTCGGCGGCAGATTCGTCCCTGAGGCGCTGTACGCCGCGCTGCTGCAGCTGGAGCAAGAATTCCATGCGGCCATGGCTGACCCGGCGTTCAAGGCCGAACTCGGCGAGCTGCTGGCCGACTACACGGGACGGCCGAGCCCCATCACCGAGGCCAGACGATTTGGCCAACACGCGGCTCGAACCCCCACCGGACAGCTTCCGACGATTGTGCTCAAGCGCGAGGATCTGAACCACACGGGCTCACACAAGATCAACAATGTCCTCGGCCAGGCACTCCTGACGCGGCGGATGGGAAAGACTCGTGTCATCGCCGAGACCGGCGCCGGCCAGCATGGAGTTGCGACCGCCACCGCTGCGGCACTCTTCGGGCTCGACTGCACGATCTACATGGGCAAGATCGACACCGAGCGGCAAGCCCTCAATGTCGCCCGAATGCGGCTGCTCGGGGCCGAGGTGATCGCTGTCGAGTCCGGAACCCAGACCCTGAAGGACGCGATGAACGACGCGCTGCGGGACTGGGTCGCCTCCGTCGACAACACCCACTACCTGATCGGCACGGTCGCCGGTCCACATCCCTTCCCGATGCTGGTTCGCGAGTTCCAGCGGGTGATCAGTACGGAGGCCAAAGCCCAGCTGCAGGAGCGCTACGGCCGGCTGCCCGACGCGGTGGCGGCTTGTGTTGGCGGTGGTTCCAACGCCCTGGGCATCTTCGCCGATTTCATTCCTGACCCCGATGTCGCTTTATATGGCTTCGAGGCCGGCGGCGAAGGCATTGCCAGTGGACGCCACGCGGCGACGATCTCTGCCGGAGAAATCGGCGTATTGCATGGGATGCGAACGTTCGTCCTCCAAGACCAGGACGGCCAAACCATGGCCTCCCATTCCATCTCCGCCGGCCTGGACTATCCCGGCGTCGGCCCCGAACACTCCTGGCTCGCCGAGGTTGGCCGTGCAGAGTATCTGCCGATCACCGACGCCGAGGCGATGGAGGCCTTCCGGTTGCTCTCACGCACCGAGGGAATCGTCCCGGCAATCGAGTCGGCGCACGCACTGGCCGGGGCACTCACACTGGGTCCCCGCCTGTCCGCAACCGCACAGGGCCAGCCTCCGCTGATCTTGGTCAATCTCTCCGGGCGTGGCGACAAAGACGTCGATACCGCAATCACCTGGTTCGGTCTGGATACCGCGGGTACTTCCTCGGAGTCCGCGGCGCCCGCGACCGGCACTGGGCGAGAAGAGTGAGCATCGACCCCGGGCACACCGGGAAACAGCTTCTCCAGATCCGATCGGAGGGCCGCGGAGCCTTGGCCGGGCTTCCTTCATGTCGGCTACCCCACGGTGGAGATTTCGCTGCGGGCCATCACGACGCTGGCCGGCGACGGCGAGTCTGAGGGCGTCGACCTTGTCGAGGTTGGCATGCCCTACAGCGATCCAGTGATGGATGGGGTCACGATCCAACGTGCTGGCACGAAGGCGCTGGAGCGCGGCGTACGAACTCGGGACGCTTTTGCGGCTGTCGAAGCCGTGGCGAGCGCGCGGCACTCCGGCGGTCGTGATGACCTACTGGAACCTCATCGAACGCTACGGTGCCGACCGGTTTGCGCGTGACCTTGCCTCCGCCGGAGGCGCCGGAGCGATCACCCCGGATCTCACCCCGGACGAGGCGGGAGAGTGGTTCGCGGCTTCTGACGATCACGATCTGGACCGGATCTTTCTCGTCTCGCCATCCTCCACCGATGAACGCCTCAGCTCGACTGTGGCGGCCTGCCGCGGCTGGGTTTACGCCACCTCGATCATGGGAGTAACCGGGCCTCGGGCGCAGACCTCAACGGCGGCTCCAGAGCTGGTACGGCGCGTGCGTGAGATCGACCCGTCTGCGATGGTCGGCGTCGGACTTGGCGTATCGAACGGGGCGCAGGCGCGCGAAGTGACAAGTTTCGCTGACCTGGTGATCGTCGGTTCCGCGCTGGTGAAGACCTTGCTCGACGCTGAAGACGCCGGGCATCCGGATGACCTGACTGGGCTGCGCGTCCTCGTCGCCGACCTCGCCGGGGGCGTACGGGCCGGCCGCAGCCCGGGAGATGACGAACGTTCGCCAGCCCCCTCGGCTGGTTCAACAGAATCGGGAACTTCACACCGATCACCCGGGTTAGTCGGGACGTGAGTCGTTCCGTACGATCCGGCAGGACAGGGCTGGCTGGCCGCCCTACCGGAATGGCACGGATCAGCATCGCGGCCTGCTCGCTGTTGACCCTCGGTGTGCTGCTGGTGATGATTTCTGGTTGCACGATGGCACCCAGTGCACCGGGCGGCCAGACGAATGCCGACCCCGCCGGCTACCTTGGCGGATCGTCGCTACCCGAGCCGTACACGATGCCAGAGATCTCCCTGACCGACACGTCCGGACGGCCCTACAACCTCGCAACGACACCATCCAAGCCGGTCACCCTGCTGTTCTTCGGCTATACCCATTGCCCTGACGTCTGCGTCGCCGTCCTCTCCGACGTCTCGCTGGCCTTGCAGCGGTTGACACCGGCGGATCGAGATCAGATCCAGCTCGTCTTCGTGACGACGGACCCCGCTCGCGACAGGGAGAAGCAGATCCGCGGCTATCTCGATCGCTTCAATCCTTCATTCGTCGGCCTCACCGCGCCTTTGCCGACCATAAAACGGGCCGCCGATGATGTCGGAGTGGACATCCAGGGGATGAAGAAACTTCCGAGCGGTGGCTATGAGGTTGGCCACTCTGCGCAAGTGATCGGCTTCAGTCGTAACTCCGGTGTCGTGCTGTGGACGCCGGGCACGCCGATCGCCGCACTCAAACATGACTTCGCTTTGCTCGTGGAACGATCGCGTTGAGCGCACCCGTCGTCGCCGGACCGCGGCTTGCCGCCATCGCTCCCTGGATCTCTACTGGTGCCCGGCTCGTCCTCGGCGCGGTTTTTCTGATAGCCGGAGCGCTCAAGGTCGTTGACGCGCAGTCCTCAGTTACTGCCGTACGCGCGTATCGCCTGCTGCCCACTTCGCTGGCGACCATCGTCGGCTGGGGACTCCCGTTCGCTGAGATCGCTCTCGGGTTGCTGCTGCTTGCCGGCATCGCCACCCGCGTCGTCGCGGCGGCGAGCGCGATCTTGCTCGTCATCTTCATCGCCGCTGTCGCCTCCGCCGCAGCACGTGGCCTCAGTATCGACTGCGGATGCTTCGGTGGAGGCGGCGAAGTGGCCCCGGGTCAAACCGCGTACGGCATCGAGATCCTTCGAGACATTGGTCTACTCCTCCTGGCTGTGTGGTTGGTGTGGCAGCCGCGCAGCCGGTTTACGCTGGATCGGTTCTCCAGCGCCGGGCATCAAACACGGGAATCGGCATGAGTAGTTCGAAGAATCCTCGATGCACGCGAGCGTGCCCGGCTCGCGGCGGAACAGGCCGCGGCTCGCAAGCGCGATCAGCGGATCTTGATCTCCGTAGTCGCGGCCTTCGTCGTCCTGGTGGTGGCTGGCGGGATCCTCTTCCAGGGTTGGCGTAGCAGCCGCTCGCCATCCGCGGCGCCGTCGGCCTCGTCATCTGCCGCTCCGGTCACCATCACCAACGGGAAGCCCATCCCTCTCGGATCGGCCGATGCCCCGGTAACGATCACCTTGTATGAGGACTTCCACTGCCCCCACTGTGCCGATTTCGAGGAGGAGTTCGGACCGACCATTACGCAGGCTCAGGAGAGCGGGGCGGCGCGAGTCGAGCTCTACCCGATGTCCTTCATCGACGAGGGCTCGATAACAGCGGCCAACGCGATGGCCTGCGCTGCCGAAGCAGGCTTCGGTCAGGCTTACTATCTCGGGCTGTTCGCCAACCACACGCTGCAGTGGAGTGACCCGCAATTGATCGAGCTGGCAACCAAGGTTGGAGGAACGCCGTCGGACGCATTCAAGACCTGCGTGAACCGGAGGGCCCACGCCGATTGGGTGACCTCGATGAACGCGGCGGCTGGTCAGAACGGCGTGCAGCAGACCCCGACCATGTTGATCAACGGCAAGAACGTTGAGATCGAGTCGCTGACTCCCGACTCTCTTCAGGCGATGATCAGCAACGCCGCCCAGAAGTAGCGGCCGTATTACCGGCTCGCCTTCGCCTCAGACCTACGGATACGCGGCTCGCTGTCGGTCTGCACAGTCTGCAAGCTGAGCAGAGCGTAGGGAACCTGGGTTAACGTAGGTTGCCCGTCGGGGCCGCGAGCGAGGGAAGAAGCCGTACGAGGCAGACGAAGAAAGAAGTAGTAGCAGGCGTGATGGGGACACTGTGGTGACAGACATGTGGGCGTACGCGGTCCTCTCCATCCCCAGCCCGAGCACCAGCATCTGGCACATCGGCGTATTCCCGCTCCGCGCGTACGCGCTCTGCATCATCGCCGGCATCATCGTTGCAATGATCATCGCCACTCGGCGCTGGGAAGCCCGAGGCGGCACCTCCGACAGCATGGAGATGATGGTCGTGGTCGGCGTACCGTTCGGCATTGTCGGCGCCCGGCTCTACCACGTGATCACCGATTATCAGCTTTACTTCGGCCCAGGTCGGCACCCGCTGAACGCGCTGAAGATCTGGGAAGGTGGCCTCGGCGTCTGGGGCGCCATCGCGTTTGGTGTTCTCGGCGGGTACCTAGTCGCGCGGCGCCGCAGAATTGCCTTTCCGGCTGTGCTCGATGCGATAGCGCCGGCGATCCTCGTGGCACAGGCCATCGGCCGGCTGGGCAATTGGTTCAATCAGGAGCTTTTCGGCCGCCCGACGACGTTGCCCTGGGCTCTGCAAATCGCACCGCAGTACCGCCCGCCTGGCTACGAACAGTTCGCCACGTTTCACCCGACGTTCCTCTACGAGATGCTGTGGGATCTCACCGCGGCGGCTGTTCTGGTGTGGCTGGATCGCCGGTTCCGGCTTGGACACGGCAAGGTGTTCGCCCTCTACGTCCTGCTCTACACCGCCGGTCGCTTCTGGATCGAGGCGCTCCGGATCGACACGGTGAACGAGATCGGCGGCTTCCGGCTCAACAACTACACCGCGCTGATCGGCTTCATCGTCGCGCTGGTGTGGCTGATCTGGCTGATCCGCAACCGGCCCGGTCGCGAAGAGGTTGTCGAAGGCATTGGGCTGCCGAGGGTGGAGTCTGTTGAGGAGACCGACATCGTCGACAGCGATGTGCCGGAGACAGCCGCTGGCGCCGATCCGGCTGACCGTGCAGCTGCTGCCGCAGCCACTGCCGACGACGAGGACACCGCAGGCCAGTCGTCGACCAAGGACCCGACCGTCACGCCTTAGGCCTCGTTGATTTCTGGGCGATTTTCGCGTACCACGATCTCGGCTAGGTGCGTTACCCTTTCCATCAACTTTGGGCCAATGTTGTCCTGCAAGCTCTGTTGCGCGCACGTCCGTTCGCAAGGCCGTGCCCGCGCAGCCGTGACCCCGTGCAGAGGAGCCCCGACTCTGCCTATCGGCTTCGACGACGGGAGTTTGTCTCATGACAGCCGCTCATGCGTTTTCGAGGGCCCGCAAGGCCGAAGGCCTCTACGACCCAGCGTTCGAACATGACGCCTGCGGCGTGGCGTTCGTCGCGACCCTGAGCGGAGTTCCCAGTAATGCCATCGTCGCCCAGGGCCTCGAGGCATTGCGCAACTTGGACCATCGTGGCGCGGTCGGATCGGATCCCAAGACCGGTGACGGCGCTGGCATGTTGCTGCAGATTCCCGACCGTTTCTTCCGCAGCGAAGTGAGTTTCGAGCTTCCCAGACAGGGCGCTTACGCAGTCGGCAACGCGTTCCTTCCCACTGACCCGGAACTCGCCGGGAAGGCTAAGGCCAGCATTGAGCAGATCGCGGCAGAAGAGAACTTGATCGTCATCGGTTGGCGCCGAGTTCCCACCAGCGACGTTTCGCTCAGCGATGTCACCCGGTCGAACATGCCCTACTTCGAGCAGCTCTTCATTACGGCCAAGGGCGCCCCCATGATGGGAATTGCCCTGGACCGAATGGCCTACTGTCTACGCCGCAGGGCGCAGCACGAGACCGGCATCTACTTCGCCTCCCTCTCATGCCGGACCATCGTCTACAAGGGCATGGTCACCACGCAGCAGTTGCCACAGGTCTTCCCGGAGCTGCTGGACGAGCGGATGGCCAGCGCACTTGTCGTCGTCCACTCCCGCTTCTCGACCAATACTTTCCCAGCCTGGGAACTGGCTCATCCCTACCGGATGATTGCCCACAACGGCGAGATCAACACCGTGATGGGCAACCGTAACTGGATGCGTGCCAGGGAGGCGTTGCTGTCCAGCGATGTCATCCCGGGTGATCTGGAACGGCTGTTCCCGATCTGTACCCCCGACGCCTCGGACTCGGCCTCGTTCGATGAGGTGGTCGAGCTGCTGCATCTGGGCGGACGGTCGCTGCCGCACGCGATGTTGATGATGATCCCGGAGGCCTGGGAGAACAACAGCCAGATGGATGTGGCGCGCCGAGACTTCTATGCCTTTCACTCCTGTCTGATGGAACCATGGGATGGTCCTGCCGGCGTGGTCTTCACCGATGGCACCGTTGTCGGCGGCGTGCTCGATCGCAACGGCCTACGTCCCGGACGCTTCTGGGTCACCGACGACGGCCTGGTCGTGCTTGCCTCCGAAGCCGGAGTTCTCGACATTCCGCAACACAAGATCGTGCAGAAGGGCCGACTGCAACCGGGCCGGATGTTCCTTGTCGATCTTGCTCAGCATCGGATCATCTCCGATGAGGAGATCAAGGCCCAGCTCGCTGCAGCTGCCCCGTACGGTGAGTGGCTGATCGGCGGCAGAATCCTGCTGTCCGACCTGCCCGACAGGGACCACGTGGTCCACACCCATGCGTCGGTGACTCGCCGCCAACAGGTGTTCGGCTACACCGAGGAGGAGTTGCGGCTGATCTTGGCGCCGATGGCCTCCAATGGGATCGAACCACTCGGTTCGATGGGCACGGACACACCGCTGGCGGCACTCAGTGACAAGCCCAGGCTCTTGTTCGACTACTTCGCCCAGCTCTTCGCCCAAGTGACCAACCCACCGCTGGATGCGATCCGCGAGGAGTTGGTGACATCGCTGTACAACACGATCGGACCGGAATGTAACCTGCTCGACCCCGGTCCAGCGTCCTGCCGCCGGTTGGTGCTGCCGTTCCCCGTACTGGACGACGACGCACTGAGCAAGATCGTGAAGATCAACCGGGAAGGCGACCTGCCCGGATACCAGACCTATGTCGTACGCGGCTTGTACGACGTCGCGGGTGGAGCGGCCGCGCTGACCAGCAAGCTGGACGCGCTCTGCGCTGAGATCTCGGCAGCCATTGCCGACGGCGCGCGAATCATTGTGCTTTCCGACCGGCACTCCAACGCCGAGCTGGCACCGATTCCGTCGCTGCTGCTGACCGCGGCCGTGCACCACCACCTGGTTCGGGAGAAGACCCGGACCCAGGTCGGATTGATCGTGGAGGCCGGCGACGTACGCGAAGTCCACCACGTCGCTGTGCTCATCGGGTATGGCGCTGCTGCGGTGAATCCCTATCTGGCCATCGAGTCGGTCGAGGATTTGGCGCGGCACCAGGTCTATACCAGCGTCACCCCGGAGAAGGCGGTCGGCAACGTCATCAAGGCCCTCGGCAAGGGCGTGCTCAAGGTCATGAGCAAGATGGGCGTGTCGACCGTCGCTTCCTACACGGGGGCTCAGATCTTCGAGGCGCTCGGGCTCTCCCGAGAGGTGGTCGACCGCTACTTCACCGGCACGACGAGCAAGCTCGGCGGTGTCACCCTCGAGCAGATAGCCGAGGAAGTGCGCAAGCGGCATCTGACCGCCTACCCTCTCGACGGCATCCCCTTGGCTCACCGCACGCTGTCGGTCGGTGGCGAGTACCAGTGGCGCCGCGAGGGCGAGCCGCATCTGTTCGATCCCGAGACCGTCTTCCGGCTGCAGCACTCCACGCGTTCGGGGCGCTACGACATCTTCAAGCAATACACCCATCACATCGACACTCAATCCGAGCGCCTCATGACGCTGCGCGGGCTCTTGAGGTTCAACTCCGAGCGCACGCCCATCCCGATTGACGAGGTCGAGCCGGTCAGCCAGATTGTCAAGCGTTTCTCCACCGGGGCAATGTCGTACGGCTCCATCAGCAAGGAGGCGCACGAGACGCTGGCGATTGCCATGAACAGGCTTGGCGCGAGGTCGAACACGGGAGAGGGCGGTGAGGACAAGGACCGGCTCTACGACCCGGAGCGGCGCAGCGCGGTCAAGCAGGTCGCATCCGGCCGTTTCGGTGTGACCTCGGACTACCTGACCAACGCCAGCGACTTGCAGATCAAGATGGCGCAGGGCGCCAAGCCGGGTGAGGGTGGACAGCTCCCCGGCCAGAAGGTCTATCCGTGGATCGCCAGGACTCGGCACTCAACCCCCGGTGTAGGACTGATCTCGCCGCCGCCGCACCATGACATCTACTCGATCGAGGATCTCAAGCAGCTGATCCACGATCTTGAAGTGCGCCAACCCGTCGGCGCGCGTACACGTCAAACTGGTCGCCGAGGTTGGCGTAGGGACGGTCGCTGCCGGCGTGTCCAAGGCCAAGGCTGATGTGGTGCTGATCTCCGGGCCACGACGGCGGCACCGGTGCGGCACCGTTGACCTCGTTGAAGCATGCCGGTGGTCCCGTGGGAGCTCGGTCTTGCCGAGACGCAGCAGACGCTGTTGATCAATGGTCTTCGAGATCGGATCGTGGTGCAGGTCGATGGCCAGCTGAAGACCGGTCGCGATGTGATCATCGGCGCGCTCCTCGGGGCGGAGGAGTTCGGCTTCGCAACCGCACCGCTGGTAGTCAGCGGCTGCATCATGATGCGGGTCTGCCATCTCGACACCTGCCCCGTGGGCGTGGCGACGCAGAACACCGAGCTGCGCTCGAAGTTCTCCGGCAAGCCGGAGTTCGTGATCAACTTCTTCGAGTTCATCGCCGAGGAGGTGCGCGAACACCTTGCAGCGTTAGGTTTCCGGACGCTCGCCGAGGCGATCGGCCACGTCGAAGTACTCGATACCACCAGGGCCGAACAGCACTGGAAGGCCCATGGCCTGGATCTCCGGCCGATCCTGCACAAGCCTGATCTTCCGGAAGGTGCCGTACTGCACAATGTCACGGTTCAAGATCATGGGATTGCCGAGGCGTTGGATCAGGAATTGATCAAGATCTGCCGCCCGGCACTGGAGACCGGCGAGGCTATTCGCGCCTCGATCGCCATCCGCAACGTCGATCGTACGGTGGGAACGATCTTGGGCCATGAGGTGACCAAGGCCACCGGCGGTGAGGGATTGCCCGACGGCACGATCGACATCACCCTGGAAGGCTCGGCGGGACAGAGCTTTGGAGCCTTTCTGCCCGCGGGAATCACGCTACGGCTCGAAGGCGATAGCAATGACTACCTGGCCAAGGGACTTTCCGGCGGCCGCATCGTGGTCCGGCCGGCGCGTACGGCTCGGTTCGTCGCGGCCGACAACATCATTGCCGGCAATGTGATCGCGTACGGCGCAACCGCCGGTGAGCTGTTCATCCGCGGGCAGGTCGGCGAGCGGTTCTGTGTCCGCAACTCCGGTGCTGTGGCGGTTGTGGAGGGGCTGGGCGATCACGGCTGCGAGTACATGACCGGCGGGATCGCTGTAGTGCTCGGCAAGACCGGCCGCAATGTGGCGGCGGGCATGTCCGGCGGCATTGGCTACTTTCTCGATCTCGACCCGACGCTGCTGAACATCGAGATGGTTGACGCGCTCGTGCCATCCGATGCCGATCTCGAGCTGCTCCGGAAGTTGATCATCCGGCATCGCGAGGAGACCGGTTCGGAAGTCGCCGAGTCGCTGCTCGACGACTGGCATGCCTCGGCCAGACGGTTCACCAAGGTGCTGCCGCGCGACTACGCGCGGGTCTTCGCCGCGCGTCAAGAGGCCGAGTCCGAGGGGCTCGACGAGGCGGGTACGACCAGCAAGATGATGGAAGCGGCTCATGGGTGAGCTCGTCGCGCCCGGGCTCCGCCGCTCAGGCCGACCGGCGAAACACGTCGGTAGCGTCCTGCGGTTCCGTGCGGTTGGTCGGGGCCGGGATGCAAGCATCTTAGGTTTCGCCGATCGGCCCGAGCGGCTGAGCCCGGGCGCTCCTCTCCAGCTGAAGGGAGTTCAGCGTGGCTGATCCCAGAGGGTTCATGACGACGCCGCGACGCATAGCAACTCGACGGCCAGTCGCAGAGCGGATACACGACTGGAAAGAGGTCTATCCCGGTACGCCCGGGCGGGCCGTGCTGCCGATCATTTCCGAGCAGGCGGGTCGGTGCATGGACTGCGGCATTCCGTTCTGTCACACAGGCTGCCCGCTGGGGAACCTTATTCCGGAGTGGAACGACCTGGTTTGGCGCAGCGACTGGGACGAGGCGCTGGAACGGCTGCACGCAACCAACAACTTTCCAGAGTTCACCGGTCGACTGTGCCCGGCGCCCTGCGAGACAGCCTGTGTGGTGGGAATCAACCGCGAACCGGTGACGATCAAGAACGTCGAGGTCGCGATCATAGACAAGGCCTGGGACGAGCGCCGTGTCACTCCCCAGCCGCCGGAGTGGCATACCGGCAAAAGGGTGGCGGTTGTCGGTTCTGGGCCATCAGGACTTGCGGCCGCCCAGCAGCTCACCCGCGCCGGCCACACCGTGGCCGTCTTCGAGCGCTCGGACGAGCCGGGCGGCCTGCTGAGGTACGGCATCCCGGAATTCAAGATGGAGAAGTCGGTCCTGGACCGTCGCATTCGCCAGATGACCGACGAGGGCACCAACTTCCACAGCGGGGTCGAGGTCGGCGTCAAGATCACTGGGCCTGAGCTACAGGAGCGCTATGACGCCATCGTGCTGGCGGTCGGTTCCACCATCGGTCGGGATCTGCCGGTGCCGGGTCGTCACCTCGACGGCATCCATCAGGCGATGGACTTCCTGCCACAGGCGAACCGGGTCGCATTGGGGCGCCAGGTCGAGAACCAGATCACCGCGACCGACAAGCATGTCGTGATCATCGGTGGCGGAGACACTGGCGCAGACTGCCTCGGTACGGCGATCCGGCAGCACCCGAAGTCCCTCGTGCAACTGGAGATCATGCCGACGCCGCCGGACGAGCGGCCGGCGCACCAGCCCTGGCCGACCTACCCGATGATCTATCGCGTTTCCTCTGCCCATGAAGAGGCGGGGGAGCGGGTCTACTCGGTATCGACATCGGAGTTCATCGGAGACTACGACGGAAACGTGGCCTCGCTCCGAATGTCGGAGGTGAGGTTCGAAGGGGGCAAGATCGTCCCGGTGGAGGGCACCGAGCAGGAGATTCCCGCGGAACTGGTCTTGCTGGCGATGGGCTTTACCGGCCCGGAGACCAACACCGTCATCTCCCAGCTGGGAGTTTCCCTGGACGAGCGCGGCAATGTGGCGCGGGACAAGAACTACGCGACTGATGTAGAGGGTGTATTCGTCTGCGGCGATGCCGGTCGCGGTCAGTCACTGATCGTCTGGGCTATCGCGGAGGGACGTGCGTGTGCTGCCGGTGTCGATGAGTACCTATCCGGAACCACCAAGCTCCCGCGCCCCATCCCACCCACTGCTCGGCAAATGATGGTGTGATTCGCGTCCAGAAAGTGTCGGCAGACTGCATCGAAATGAGCCAGCGGATGCAGTCTGTCGCCAGTTACTCGGCCAAGCTCACCGATCCGCTCGCTGAGCCGGTGTCCCCACTTCATGATCGTGGGCTGAGATGATACCGGCGTGGCTACCTATGTCGCCTTTCTGCGGGGCGTCAATCTCGGTCCCAACAACAAGATCGCCATGCCAGCGCTCCGCGCGATGGCAGAGGACCTCGGGTATACCGATGTCGCGACCTACATCAACAGTGGCAACCTGATCATCACCTCACCGAAGAAGACTGCGACGCTGGAGCGGGAGATCTCGAAAGCGATCAAGGACACCTTCGGCCGACCGATCGATGTCGCCGTGCGGACACCAGAGCGACTGAAAAAGATCTTGGCCGAGAACCCCTACCCGGACGGAAATCCGAGCCAGGTCACGGTTGCCTTCCTGACGCAGGCGCCTGCGGCGGACGCGAAGCACAAGGTGGCCGCGGTCGCGAAGGACTACGAGCCGTTCACCTTCGCCGGCCAGGAGGTCTACGTCAACTACTCCCAGGGGATTGGCAGGAGCAAGTTGGCCGAGAAGTTCAGCACGATCATCGGCGTGAGCTCGACGGTCCGCAATATGCGCACGATCGAAAAGATCGTGGAGATGTGCGGGGGCTAGCCCATCAACCGCGCCGAGCCCGCTGGGGCCGATCGGCGCTCTCCCCGAGCCGGGCGATCTCACGCCGAGTCACCTCGATCGACCCCTCGTAGTAGCGCACCAGAAATTCCAGCTCTGAGGTTGTGAAGCCTCGCTGCATGGCAGCGTACGCATCCCCGATTGAGCGGTAGACGTTGTCGCCGTCGGCCAGGGTCTTTGTGTTCGCGCTCACAATGATCCTGCGTCGGTCCTCGGGGTGCTGACTACGAATGATCAACGACTGACGTTCCAGGCGATCCAAGACGCTGGTCACCGCGCCCGTGGTAAGACGCAGCCGCGATCGCAAGCTGGCCGGCCGTCTGCGGACCCTCCCGCAGCACGATCTGCAGTGCCTTCATGTCGGTGATTCCGAGCCCGTACGACGCGGCCGCAGCCTGATGGAACATGGCCGTCTCGGTGCTCTCCTGCTCACCGAGCAGCTGCAGACGCGCGATCAACTTCTCCCGCCGATCATTCGACTTTGACATTATTTCCCTCAATCATTAAGCTATTAATCAAGATACTCATTGAGCTAAATAATTGTCATCATAGGGGTTGATCATGTCAATCGGCTTGATTTCGGCGGTGTCCTCGGCCGACGGAACATCGATCGGATACCGAATGATCGGGCAAGGACCTGGTCTGGTGATCCTGCACGGGGCGATGGAGTCGGCGTCCAGCCACTCGGAGTTGGCTGCCGAACTCAGCGATTCGCATACGGTCTATCTCCCGGATCGACGCGGTCGGGGGAGAAGCGGTCCACACCGTGCGAATCACGACATCAGCACCGAGGTGGTCGACCTCGCTGCCGTGTTGGCTGCGACTGGCGCAACCGACATTTTGGGCGTCAGCTCGGGAGCGGTCATCGCGTTGGAGGCCAGCCTGCGACTGCCCCGGTTGCATCGGCTGGCGATCTTTGAGCCTCCGCTGATCGTCGGAAACTCGCTGTCGACATCATTCGTGGCTCGCTATCGAGAAGAACTTGGCCGCGGCGACCTGCCTTCCGCGCTGGTGACCGGGATGAAGGGCTCGAAGATGGGACCGGCGATCTTCGGGTACGTCCCGCGGCCCCTGCTGCGTGCTCTCACCGTTGCTGCGATGCGGCGCGAAGAGCGAGCACTCGGCGCAAACGAGGTTTCCATGCGGATGCTGGCACCGACCCTCGGCCACGACTTCGGGCTGGTCGAGCAGGCACAGGACCGGCTCGACGCGTATGCAGGCATACCCGCCGAGATACTGCTGCTCGGCGGCGCATCCAGCCCGGCCTACCTGCGAGCCGCGATGGATGCCCTCGCCGACGCGCTGCCGACAGCACGCCGGATCACATTTCCCAAACTTGGCCACGGCGCTACGGGGAATGCCCGCTTTGGCGGACGGCCAACCATGGTGGCACGCTCTCTTCGGGAGTTCTTCTCCTCGGATTGAGCCTTGAGCGCTCAGGCCTCACGCTTCGCCCGATGCAGTCGGGATCGACTTGTCAGAGGCGCGGCGCAGACTGGTAGGGGAGTTGGGCGACTAATGTAGGCGCTTGCTGAGCTTCCCCTTGCTTAAACAGCGTTTGATACGAACACCTGTAAATAGCGCTTGCAAATAGCACAGCACTGCAGGGTTCGAGTTTGGAGGTTGGTGCGGATATGCCGGGAAGCACGCAACCTGGGGACGGCTCATTCGTCCACCTGCACGTGCACTCGGACTACTCGATGCTCGATGGGGCGGCGCGAGTCGGCGATTTGTTCTCCGGTTGCGAGCGGCTCGGCATGCCTGCTATCGCGATAACCGACCACGGAAACACCTTCGGTGCCTACGAGTTCTACCGCGCTTCGAAGGCGAGCGGCGTCAAGCCGATTATCGGCATGGAAGCCTATGTCACCCCCAAGACGCACCGTTCCGAGCGCAAGCGAGTGCGCTGGGGTGACGCCAAATCCGGCCAGAACAGCGGCGACGACGTCTCGGGCGGCGGCGCATTCACCCATATGACGCTGTGGGCGCAGGACACCGCAGGAATGCACAACCTGTTCCGCCTGAGCTCGCTGGCCTCTCTTGAGGGCTACTTCTACAAGCCGCGGGTCGACCGCGAGCTGCTCAACGAGTACGCCCGTGGCTTGATCGGGACCACCGGCTGCCCAGGTGGAGAGGTCCAGACCTACCTTCGGCTCGGCCGCTATGACGGATGCCATCGCCAGTGCTGCCGAGTTCCGCGACCTTTTCGGCGCTGGCAACTATTACGTCGAGCTGATGGACCATGGCATCACGATCGAGCGCCGAGTCCGCGACAGACCTGCTGCGCATCGCGAACGAGCTCGATCTGCCGCTGGTAGCCACCAACGATCTGCACTACACCGACCAGTCGGAGGCCGCGGCGCATGAGGTGTTGCTATGCGTGCAGACCGGCTCCAACATGGCCGATGGAAACCGGTTCAAGTTCGAAGGCGACAGCTACTACCTCAAGTCCCCAGCCGAGATGCGCGCACTTTTCGCAGATCTGCCCGAAGCTTGTGACAACACGTTGGCTATCGCAGAGCGCTGCGAAGTGTCGTTCACCGAAGGCAATGGCACCTACATGCCACGATTCCCTTGCCCAGCGGGGGAGACGGAGGACTCGTGGTTCCGGCATGAAGTGCAGGCTGGCCTGTATCGCCGCTACCCCGTCGGAATCCCTGACGAAGTGCGGAAGCAGGCTGACTTCGAGATCAACGTGATCATCTCGATGGGCTTCGCCGGCTACTTCCTCGTCGTTGCGGACTTCATCAACTGGGCGAAGGAGCATGGCATTCGCGTTGGCCCGGGCCGCGGCTCCGGTGCGGGCTCCATTGCCGCGTACGCGATGCGTATCACCGATCTTGACCCGCTGGTCCACGGACTGATCTTCGAGCGGTTCCTCAACCCCGACCGTGTCTCGATGCCGGACTTCGACATCGACTTCGACGAGCGTAGGCGGGGCGAGGTCATCCGCTATGTCAGCGAGAAGTACGGCGATGACCGGGTCAGTCAGATAGTCACGTACGGGACGATCAAGGCCAAGCAGGCCGTCAAGGATGCCTCTCGCGTGCTGGGCTACCCGTTCGGCGTCGGGGAGAAGATCACCAAGGCGATGCCGGCACCAGTGCTGGGCAAGGACGTCCCGCTGGCCAAGCTGTTCGACCGTGACTATCCCCGTTACGGAGAGGGCGCGGAGTTTCGGGCCCTTTACGAAGTCGATCCCGACGTCAAGACCGTCGTGGACACTGCCAAGGACTTGGAGGGTCTGAAGCGGCAGTGGGGTGTGCACGCCGCCGGCGTGATCATGTCGAGTGAGCCGTTGATCGACATCATCCCGATCATGCGCCGGGAGCAGGACGGCGCGATCATCACCCAGTTCGACTATCCGACGTGTGAGGCGTTGGGCTTGATCAAGATGGACTTCCTTGGCCTGCGCAATCTCACCGTCCTGGATGATGCGGTGGCCAACATCTCGCTCAACCGCGGATTCCAGCTGGTGCTCGAAGACCTGCCGCTGGACGATGCGCCGACGTACGCATTGCTCGGCAGGGGCGAGACGCTTGGCGTCTTTCAACTCGACGGCGGCCCGATGCGCTCCCTGCTGCGGCTGATGCGTCCGGACAACTTCGAAGACATCTCCGCTGTGCTGGCGCTCTATCGGCCGGGCCCGATGGGCGCCGAGAGCCACACCAACTACGCGCTCCGCAAGAACGGGCGGCAGGAGATCACGCCCATCCACCCCGAGCTCGCCGAGCCGCTCGCCGAGATCCTGAACACCACACACGGCCTGATCGTTTACCAAGAACAGGTCATGGCTATCGCGCAGAAGGTCGCCGGCTTCACCTTGAGCCAGGCCGACAACATGCGGCGGGCGATGGGCAAGAAGAAAAAGGAAATTCTGGACGCCGAGTTCGTGCCGTTCTCTGAGGGAATGCGGGCGAGCGGATACTCGGAACCGGCGATCAAGGCTCTCTGGGACACCTTGGTGCCGTTCTCCGATTACGCGTTCAACAAGGCCCACACCGCGGCGTACGGGATGGTCTCCTACTGGACTGCGTATCTGAAGGCCAACTTCCCAGCCGAGTTCATGGCGGCGTTGCTGACCTCGGTGGCTGACGACAAGGACAAGATGGCCGTCTACCTCAACGAGTGCCGCCGGATGGGGATCCAGGTATTGCAGCCAGATGTGAACGAGTCGGCAGCGAACTTCACCCCGGTCGGCGCCGACATTCGCTTCGGTCTGACGGCAGTACGCAACGTCGGCCACAACGTGGTCGAGGGGATCGTCACTGCTCGGGAGGCACATGGCAAGGCGGTGAACTTCCACGGCTTCTTGGATCAGGTGCCGTTGGTGGTCTGCAACAAGCGAGTGATCGAGTCGTTGATCAAGGCCGGAGCCTTCGAGTCGATGGGACATTCCCGCCGCGCGCTGATGAGCATCTATGAGGCGGCGGTCGACGCGGTGCTCGATCTCAAGCGCAACGAGGCGAACGGCCAGGATGATCTGTTCGGCGAGTTCACTGAGACCGATCCGGTGCTGACTGGCAGCGTTCCCGATCTGCCCGACTGGGACAAGCGCACCAAGCTTGCGTTCGAGCGCGAAATGCTCGGCCTGTACGTCAGCGACCACCCCTTGCAAGGCCTGGAGCACATCTTGGCTGCGGAGCGCGACGTGGGCATCGGGGAGTTGCTGGCAGATGACGGTCCCCGAGACAGCATGGTGACCGTCGCTGGAATGATCACCAATATCACTCGCAAGACCACCAGGCGCGGGGATATCTGGGCGGTGATCACCGTCGAGGATCTCGAGGCATCCGTCGAGGTCTTGCTCTTCCCCAGGGCGTACGAGATGGTGTCCACCGTGTTGGCTACAGACACCGTGGTCAAGATCAAGGGCAAGGTGAAGGTCGAGGACGACGTGGTCTCGCTCAACGCCTCCGAGCTGAGCCTCCCCGACATCACTCAGGCACCGAGTGGTCCAGTGGTGATCTCACTACCGGCGACGCGGTGCACACCGCAGGTCGTGCAGCAGCTCCGCGATGTCCTGGCGTCGCATCCCGGTCTCACCGAGGTCCGGCTGCGACTCCAGTCTGCCGACAAAACGACAGTGATGAGGCTCGACGAACGACTGCGCGTAACGCCGTCGCAGCCGCTGATGGCCGACCTCAAGGCGCTCCTGGGACCGTCGTGTCTCGTGTCGTAACCGAATCTGCTCCCACCCCCACCCGGCACAGGTGGCGGGTCGTTGCTCGGCTCGGCGGCTTCGCCGCCGCTTCGTTGGGCTTGGGCGCGGGCGCTGGGGTGATCTGGTGGTTGCTGGTGAAGCCCCCGGCCTACGAACTGAACAGCAACGGGGGAGCGACGACATCCGAGCGAGGACTCGCGGAATTCATTGCCGCCGACGCGTGGTTCTGCGTCATTGGTCTTGTCGTTGGCCTGCTGATAGGCATCGCGGCTTGGCGCTGGCTTCGAACCCTTGGCTGGTCTGTGGTGCTGGTGGTCGTTCTCGGTGCGGTCGCATCGGCTTTGATGTGCTGGCTGGTCGGTTACCGGCTCGGACCAGGCGATTTCTCCACCCGGCTGGCCGCGGCTCATCCAGGAGACCTGGTACCCATCCCGCTGACGCTCCGTGCCCGCGCGTCGCTCCTTACTTGGCCGTTCTTCGCTGTCATTCCGGTGCTTTTGGGTTCCTCGCTCGGCCGCGACGAGGAGGAGCCGCGTCCCTTGCGGCGCGGGAAGGTCCGCTCAGGTCACGAGTCGCAGTAAGGCGGTCACACCGATGGCCACCAGGAACACCACCAGAAAGCCGCGTCGCAGCAGCAAGGCGATCACCCCTGCCGCAACACCGGCGAGAATGCGCCAGTCCAGCGTGTAGCGGCCGCCTCCGTCGAAGAGTTCCACGGCCACCAGAGCCGACAACATCGCAATCGGCAGGAACTGGGCAACGCGCTGCACCTTGGAATGATTCAAAACCGATTCGGGCAGCGAGACACCGGCCAGTTTCAGCAGGTAGCAGCCGACCGCCGCGATGATGATCGCTGACCAGAGCGTCATGAGTTGCCCGATTCGTCGATCTGCTGAGCGGTCTCCCGATCCGGGAGAAGGCCGCCGACCAACGCGGCACCGGCAGCCGCGACGACAGGGATGCCGGGCGGGCCGATGGGGACCAACGCGAGAGCTATCACCGCGCCGCCGAGTGCGACCCAACGCGCCTCACGACGCCGCAGCGAGGGCCAGAGCAGGGCCAAGAAGACCGCCGGCGCCGCAGCATCCAGTCCGATTTCTTCTGGGTTGACTGCGCCGCCGATGAGGGCGCCGGCGAGGCTGCCAAGCTGCCAGAGCGAGAACAAGATCAGCCCGGTGGCCCAGAAGGCAAACCGCCGAGCTCGGGGCGTGGCTTGGCTGACGGCCATCGCGGTTGTCTCATCGATCACGAAGTGCGCGGTCCACAGCCGGGCAAATCCGCGGGGATGCAGAATCTCGGAGATGGGCACGCCGTAGAAGGCGTTGCGGACTCCGAGAAGCAGACCCGCGGGCACCGCGGCGAAGGGCGATCCGCCCGACGCGGCCACTCCGACGAATGCGAACTGGGAAGCTCCGGTGAACATAACCAGACTCAGCGCCATGGTCTGGGCCAGCGTTAATCCCGACCCGACAGCGATCGCGCCGAAGGAGGCGCCGAAAGCCATCGCGTAAAGGCCGATGCCGATTGCGGCCTTCAGGATCAGGCCGCGCTCTGGCAGCGGCTGTTCCATGGACCTCCCTCTCCAGAGCTGGCGCTCCGATGGATGGGATATTAATCCGCTGGTGCGGACAGGCTAATGATTATCGAAACCGATGCACGACGCCTGGGCCGTACAATCTGTCCGTGCTTCGGGTGATCAATCTTCGCGGCCGCCGAGCGGCTGGCGAGCGGCCTGACTATGCCGCCATCGTGCCCCGGGCCGATTTCGACGTAGCCGCTGCGATGGAGGTTGTTCGGCCGATCTGCGAGGACATCGCGCGCCGTGGGATTCCCGCGCTCGCCGACTACTCACTGCGTTTTGATCGCGTACGCCCTATCGACTTCCGAGTGCCGCGCGCAGCCTTGGAAAACGCTGCCGCTCGCCTGCAGCCAGATCTGAGGAAGGCTTTCGCTACCGCTATCGAACGACGGCGTCGAGTCTGCGAAGCCGAGCTGGGTGACACAGGGGGCGAGGTCAGCGTCGCCCCCGGCGCTGTCGTACGCCGGCGCATGATTCCGATCAACCGGGTCGGCTTGTACGTCCCGGGCGGCCTGTCGCCGCTCGCTTCCAGCGTGATCATGAACGTCGTACCGGCGAAGGTCGCTGGCGTGCCGTCAATCGCGCTCGCCTCGCCGCCGCAGATCGACTTCGGCGGCCTGCCGCACCCCAACATCCTCGCCCTGTGTCACATCCTCGGTGTGAACGAGGTTTACTCGGTTGGCGGGGCCCAGGCCATCGCCATGTTCGGCTATGGCGTTCCCGGCCTCTGTCCTCGGGTGGATCTGATCACCGGGCCGGGCAACATCTACGTCGTGGCGGCCAAGCGGCTGCTGAAGGGTCGCGTCAGCATCGACGCCGAGGCCGGGCCTACCGAGATTGCCGTACTCGCCGATGCGACCGCAGATCCGGTCCACGTTGCCGCGGATCTGATCTCGCAGGCCGAGCACGACCCGCTCGCAGCAGCGGTGTTGATCACCGATTCCGACGAGCTCGCTGAGGGAACTCAGGCCGAACTATCGGCTCAGGTGCCTTCGACCAAGCATGTGGAGCGAATCGCGCAGTCGTTGGCGGGCCGCCAGTCGGCCATCGTGATGGTGGACGACATCCAGCAGGGCATCGAGGTGGCCAATGGCTACGCGGCAGAGCACCTCGAGATCCAGACCGCCGATGCCGAGCGGGTGGCATCCCTGATCACCAACGCCGGCGCGGTCTTCGTCGGTCCGTGGTCGCCAGTTTCGCTGGGCGATTACTGCGCCGGCAGTACCCACGTGCTACCGACCGGGCGGTGCGCCTGCCACTCATCGGGACTGAACGTGCAGAGCTTCCTCAAGATGATGCATGTGGTCAGCTACACCCAAGCTGCTTTCGCCGAGGTCGCCCGCAAGGTAGAGGTGTTTGCCGACGCCGAGGATCTACCCGCCCACGGCGCCGCGATCGCCCGTCGTTTCTTCCCATCGACACGCGCGCAGTAATGCCGCCGTTCGTAAAAAGTCGGGGAGCCACGGCAACTCCGGCGCTTGATGAGCTTCCGCTGCGGCCTGAGCTGGTCGGTGAGATGCCCTACGGCGCCCCCCAGCTTGATGTCGCTGTCTGCCTGAATGTCAACGAGAATCCCTATCCGCCGAGCGAGCAGGTGATCAGCGAGATCGCGGCCGCAGTCGCCGAGGCGGGCCGTTCACTGAACCGATACCCGGAACGCGACGCGCTAGATCTGCGTGAGGATTTGGCTCGCTACCTTGGACACGGATTGACCGCCGAGCAGATCTGGGCTGCCAATGGCAGCAACGAGGTCATGCTGCACGTGCTGCTGGCGTTCGCCGGTCCGGGTCGGCGAGTGCTCTCGTTCGCGCCGACGTACTCGATGTATCCGGAATACGCCCGCGACACCCACAGCGAGTGGTGCACCTTTCCGCGCCGCGACGATTTCACCATCGACCCAGACGCAGCCGTCACTGCGATGCTGGAAGCTCAGCCGGACGTGGTGCTGATCACCAGCCCGAATAATCCGACGGGCACCGCACTGAGCTTGGCTACGATCCGCGCCATCTGCGACGTGGCGAGCGGTGTAGTCGTCGCGGACGAGGCTTACTACGAGTTCGCACGCAGCGGCACTCCGAGCGCGCTCGAACTGCTTCCGCACTATCCGCGGCTTGCGGTGAGCCGGACCATGTCTAAGGCTTTTGCCTTTGCCGGCGGGCGGCTCGGCTACCTTGCCGCGGCCCCAGCGTTCATCGAAGCACTCCAGATCGTCCGACTGCCTTACCACCTCTCGGCGCTCACCCAAGCCGCCGCCCGCGTCGCACTCGCGCATGCTCCCGAGATGCTGGCCAAAGTCGATCAGCTTCGGCAGGCCCGCGACGACCTGGCACGCTGGCTCGCCAATCATGGACTCGAGGTTGCCGAATCAGACGCCAACTTCGTCCTTTTCGGGCGGTTCCCCAATCGGCATGCGGTTTGGCAGGCCCTGCTCGACCGCGGAGTTTTGATCCGAGAGACCGGACCTGAAGGGTGGCTTCGGGTATCGGCCGGTACGCCAGTGGAGATGCAAGCCTTCAAAGACGCGCTGGTGGCAGTGCTCGAAACCGAAACAGTGCTCGAAAAAGAAAGGGGCAAGGAGATGTCATGAGCGAGGCTCGCACCGCCACTCTGGAACGACAAACCTCGGAGTCGAAGGTCAGGGTCAGCCTCGACCTTGACGGCACGGGTCACTCTCAGATCTCGACCGGGGTCGGATTCTTCGATCACATGTTGACGGCCTTCGCGAGGCATTCATCGATCGATCTTGATGTCGAAAGCTCCGGCGACTGGCACATTGACGCCCACCACACCGTCGAGGACACCGCCATTGTGCTCGGCTTGGCGCTCCGGTCCGCGCTTGGCGACAAGCGGGGGATTCGACGATTCGGCAATGCCTTCGTGCCGTTGGATGAGGCGCTCGCTCAGGCGGTGGTCGATGTGTCCGGGCGACCGTACTGCGTGCACACGGGTGAGCCGCCAGGTCAGGAATATGTATTGATCGGCGGCTCGCACGGCGCAGGCGGCGCTCCGATGAGCTCTCCGTACGTCGGCTCATTGACCCGGCACGTTATGGAGACACTTGCTTATCGCGCGGAGATCTGCCTACACCTGACCGTCATCTCGGGCCGCGACCCGCATCACATCGTGGAATGCCAGTTCAAGGCCCTTGCCCGGGCACTCCGTGACGCGGTCGCCCTCGACCCGCGGATCGACGACATCCCAAGCACCAAGGGAGCTTTGTGACGAATTCTTCGGCACTGCTCGCGCGACCGACGCTCGCAGTGAAGAACGTCGTCGTCCTGGACTACGGCTCAGGCAACATCCGCTCCGCGGAACGGGCGGTTGCGCGTGCCGGCGCAGAGGTCACGGTGACGAGTGACGCGCGGCTTGCGGCGGCGGCCGATGGTCTGGTTGTCCCGGGCGTCGGTGCGTTCGCCGCGTGCATGGCGGGCCTGGTTGCTGTTGGCGGACCAGAGATCATTGCCAGCCGCTTGGCGGCCGGGCGCCCGACGTTGGCCATTTGCGTGGGTCATCAGGTGCTTTTCGAGGCTGGCATCGAACATGGCGTACGCGCGGCCGGATGCAGCGTCTGGCCAGGGCTGGTGGAGCGCCTGCACGCCGAACGGCTGCCCCATATGGGATGGAACACGGTTGAGGCGCCCGCGGGCAGCGAGTTGTTTGCCGGGATTAAGTCAGAACGCTTCTACTTCGTACACAGCTATGGCGTGCGTGCAATGCCCGCGACGACCGAACGACGGATCACCTGGGCTGAGCATGGTGGCGACCTCTTCGTGGCTGCGGTGGAGGACGGGGCGCTGTGGTCGACCCAATTTCATCCGGAAAAGTCCGGTGACGCCGGCGCCCAGCTGATTCGAAATTGGGTCCGAACCCTGTGACATGCTGCGAACGTCGATAATCGCGCGCCGACGATCGGAGGAATGATGAGCGAACCCGCCCGCGAGCGGACCGAGCGATTTTAGTGCCGTTGTTCGCGAAGAGCGACGACGACGGCGGCTTCCAGCGCGATGCGCGAGCAGCATTTTCAGAAGGGCTGACCGAATGGCAAGCCGAACACCGTGGCTCGACTACTGCCTCGCCAAGCCGGGAGCGTGGCAGGACGAGCCGTGGGAGGGTGACGTTGTCGCCAAGGTCGGGGACAAGATCTTCGCCTTTCTGGGCGCGGTCGAGAACCAGGCGTCGATCGGTTTGAAGTGTGGCGACCGCGAGACCGCCGACCTGCTGCTCGACCGCTATCGGGGCGAAGCGACGAAGATGGCCTACATCGGCAAATATGGCTGGAACACGTTCGCGCTCGATGGGACGATCCCGCCCGACGAGATCCAGGACTTGATCGATACCTCGTACGACCTGATCGTGGCGAAGCTGCCGAAGTCCAGGCGTCCGGCCTAACGCACTATGAGCGTTGATCTTGAGAATGAATGCAGCCCCCGCTTCGCCGACTGGAGGAGCTTGCGGCTCGGGTATGACCGCTCGTCATGTTCGCGAGCGACGAAGGAGGCGAATCCGGCGGACTGCCGGGGAGAGCGCAGGCCGTAGAGCTGGCTCGTGGGGATAGGGTCATCTGGTGCATTCGGCAAGTCCCTCCCGCGCTGCATCCCGCGCCGACCGGCTGGTCCTGCTGCCAGCGGTCGACATCGCAGGGGGACAGGCCGTGCAGCTGGTCCAGGGCCGTGCGGGCTCGGAGCAGAGGTTTGGTGATCCGCGCGCAGCCGCCGAGCGCTGGCAGGATGCTGGAGCCGAGTGGATCCACCTGGTTGACTTGGACGCTGCCTTCGGGCGAGGCAACAACGCAGAGATTGTCACCGAGATCACCTCTCACCTGCGGCTGAATGTCGAACTGTCTGGCGGCATCCGAGATGACGAGACTCTCGAGCGCGCGCTGGCAAGCGGATGCGCCCGGGTGAACATCGGCACGGCGGCACTCGAGCAACCCGAGTGGTGCGAAGAAATCATTGGCGACTACGGGGACCGAATCGCCATCGGGCTAGATGTCAGAGGCAGCCAGCTCGCCGCTCGCGGCTGGACCCGACAGGGCGGCGATCTGTACGAGACGCTGCATCGCTTGGATCGGGCGGGGTGTGCCCGCTTCGTGGTGACCGACGTGTCCTCCGACGGCATGCTCGGCGGTCCGAATCTGGAGTTGCTACGACGGGTGTGTGAGGAGACAGACCGGCCGGTCATCGCGAGCGGCGGGATATCCACGTTGGAAGACATCCTTGCGCTCAGGGACATGGTCGAGCTCGGAGTGGAAGGTGCGATCATTGGCACCGCGCTCTACGTGGGACGCTTCACCATTGAGGAGGCCCTCGTGGCAGCGCAACTCGACAGCACCCCAGAGAGCAAACACGCATGACCGCAGCGACCGCCGAGACCGACCGCTTCCACATTCAACATCTCGATGGCCGACTGCGAGATCTGCTTGCCGGCAAGAACATTGTGATGACCGGCGTAACCGGTTTCATCGGCGAGCAGCTGCTGTGGAAGATCCTGACAGAGCTGCCTGAGACCAGACCTTCGGTGCTGGTACGCCGCAAGGGCTCGGCATCTGCCCGTGACCGGATGATCGCCGTTGTGAAGAAGCCGATCTTCGACGACATTCGCGACGCTGCTGGGGGAGCAGCCGAGCTCCTCGACAGCAGGATTGACGTCATCGAGGGCGACCTGCCCAATGTGCCGCAGTTGCCCACCGACCTGGACGTCGTGGTTCATTGCGCCGGCGACGTATCGTTCGACCCTCCGATCGACCAAGCCTTTACGACCAACGTGATCGGCACCAAGGCACTGATGGATCGAATGCTGGAGGCCGTCACCGACGAGAACGGCCAGCGGCGCACGGTGCCGCACTACGTCCACATCTCCACCGCGTACACGGCTGGCCGCAGGCGCGGAGCCATTCTCGAGGCGCCCCACGTTCATGACATCGATTACAACGTAGAGGCTGCTGCTGGCATCGCCATGCGTGACCTCATCGAGGAGGAGTCACGCACCTCGGCACAGCTCGCGAAGCTGCGGAAGGAGGCAGAGCGCGAGCACCGGCAGGCCGGTTTCCTGACGACCGCAGCCGACACCGAGTGTCGCCGCCTCGAATGGGTCCAGGCCGAACTCGTGAAGGCCGGCACCGAGCGAGCACGGTCGCTTGGCTGGACCGATGCGTACACCTTCACCAAGGCACTCGGCGAGCGGGTGGTAGCCGATATCGGTCGGGACGTACACGTTTCGATCGTCCGGCCGGCAATCGTCGAGTCGTCCTTGGTGCATCCGTATCCCGGCTGGATCGAAGGCTTCAAGATGGCGGAGCCCCTGATCTTGGCGTACGGACGCGGCGAGCTTCCGGAGTTCCCGGCGACACCGGAGGCGGTCGTCGACATCGTCCCCTGTGACCATGTCGTGAACGCCATCCTCGCGGTGTGCGCCACGCAACCTGAGATCGGGAGTCCGGAGTATTACCACGTGAACTCCGGCGCTCGTAACCCGCTGACCTTCAAGGACACCTACAGCTACATTCGCTCTTACTTTCTGGCCCACCCCTTCGAAGGGGGTCCACGCGGGGCCGCCCGGTTGCCCCAGTGGCAGTTTCCCGGCGCGTCCTCGATCGAGCGCCTGCTCTCGACCTCGGAGCGCGCGCACAAGCTCGCCGATCGAGTATTGGTCCAGGCCCCCCGCTCGGACCGGACCCGCAAGATCGCCAAGGACCTCGATCGGACCCGGGTACGCCTGGATTTCCTGCGGCGGTATCACACCCTGTACAAGGAGTACGCGCAGTCGGAGCTGCACTTCGTCGACGACAACACCCTCGCTCTCACCCGGGCGCTGCATCCTGATGATCAAGCGGCGTTCGCCTTCGACACCTCGGTCTTCGACTGGAAGACCTACATCATGGAAGTGCACTGCCCATCCATTACTGCCCCGCTGCGGCGGATGGATGCAACTCGCAGCAAGCGCGGCAGCCGGCCGACAACGATCAAGGACTTGGACAAGGACACCGCCGGCTCCACGGCGTTGGCGATCTTCGACCTGGACGGCACGATCATGTCAACCAACGTCATCGAGCAGTATCTCTGGGCCCGGTTGCCGGAGCTCTCACGAACGCAGCAGCTGGCCGAGGTGGGTCAAGTCCTGCGGCGCCTGCCGTCTTATCTCCGCGCCGAGCAGCGCGACCGCGGTGCCTTCCTGCGAGCGGTCTACCGCCGCTATCGGGGAGCCGATCTCGCGGCTTTGGAGCGTTTTGTCGACACATCGATGGCCCCGCACATCTTGAACCGGCTGTCTCCAGAGGCGGTGCGCAGGATTCGGGAGCACCGCGCCGCCGGCCACACCACCGCCCTGATCACTGGTGTCGTGCGCCCGCTGACCCGGCCCATCCAGCCACTCTTCGACGTCATCGTCGCTGCCGAGCTTGCCGTCGACGAGGAGGGCCGCTGCACCGGCTTTTTGACCGGTCCGCCCGTGGTAGGGGAGTCGCGGGCCGCGTGGCTCAAGCATTATGCGGCGCAGCATGGTATCGACCTGGACCGCAGTTTTGCCTACGCCGACTCCCATTCGGATCTTCCGATGCTGGAAACCGTCGGCAATGCCGTCGCGGTCAGCCCCGACATTGCTCTGATGCGCGCCGCCACGCGCAACCGATGGTCGGTGGTGGAGTGGAAGATCAAGCCGATCACGCCGCGCTGGGCGCTGCCGACGTAAGGGAGATTGCTAGATGAGCCGACCCGGCTTCGTCCTCGAGGTCGACGAGCGCACTCCGGCGCTGCTGGTGCCCGATGGCGATCGTTTCCGCCTGGAGAGATTTCCGCTCGGCACGCGGGTGATCTATCCCGCCGACTCGCTGCCCAAGGTTCCCGATCTTGGTCAGGCGATCAACGCTGCACTCGATGCGCCGATCGAGTCGGAGCCGTTGTCGGTTCTGCTCGAACCGTCGATGCGGTTGACGATCGCTTTCGACGATATTGGCACTCCGAACCCGAGAATGCAGCGACCCGATATCCGGGGCAAAGTGATCGAGGCCGTACTCACCCGGGCAGCCGCGGCGGGCGTGGACGATGTCGCGCTGGTCTGCGCGAACGGACTGAACCGCCGAATGACGGCAGCTGAGCTGGAGTACATCGTCGGCGAGCGCGTCTTCCGTTCTTTCTACGCTGACGGCCTGCTAACGAATCACGATGCCGAGGATCCCGGCAATCTGACCGCGATCGGGAGTACCGGGGGCGGTGACGTCGCACTCAACACGCGCGCGGCCAGCTCAGACTTGTTGGTCTTCGTCCATCTCGTGGACGGGGCCAGCCGCAGCGGCCCGGCGGAGATCTCGGCCGGACTCGGCTCCACTGCCACAGTCGGTCAGCTGAGAGGGCTGCAGACGCAGGGGAGTGATCCCGTCGCAGCCGAGGTTGCGGACCTGGTCTCCTCTGCTGTGCGCATCTTCGAAATCGACGCGGTGTTGGACAACGACGCTTTTGCGGCGCCGCTGGCGTTCTTGGGCGAGCGTGAATGGGACTGGAATCTTAAGGACAGGGCGACATGGTCCGCCGTACGCCGCGGCCTGGAGTGGACTCCGAAGCGTGCGCGGCGCCGGCTGATGAACCGTGTCGAGGGCGATTGTCACGCCACTCTGGTGGTAGCTGGAGCGCCTGCGGCGGTCCGGCAGGCAAGCCTGGCTCAGATAACGGCTCAGCAACTCGTCGAGGTGCCGGCGCCGGCCGATGTCGGCGTGCTCGGGGTGGGCGCACACACGCCGTACAGCGTCGACTCGGTGACCAACCCGGTGCTCGCCGCCTGGAGCGGACTAGCGAATGTGTTCGGCTCGCACACCGGCACCCCGTTCGTACGCCAAGGTGGCGCCTTGATCATCTACCACCCGCTGCCGGCCGAATTCTCCCCGCTGCACCATCCGTCGTACGTCGACTTCTTTGCGGAGGTCTTGACCGTCACCAGTGATCCAAAACAGATCTCGAATGACTACGAGGAAAAGTTCGCCAACGATTCCTGGTATGTCCATCTGTACCGGACGAGTCAGGCGTTCCATGGTGTGCATCCGATGTATCTGTGGTACCAAATCGCGGCAGCTCAGGAACACTGCGCCGACGTTGTATGGGTGGGTGCCGACAGGGAGAGCGCAGCTCGGTTGGGCTTCCGGGCCGCTTCCACCCTTGCGGACGCCCTCGAGATAGTGGCATCGACGGTCGGCCGCGCACCCTTGATCAGCTATCTGCACGCCCCGCCCGAGGTCCTGATTGACATCGCGTGAGAGAACACAGGCGATGAGACGGACAGGTTGGGCACGCACGGCGCCCGTGCGCGGGCTGCGCGGATTGGTCCAGCTCGTCGGCGTCAAGAATGTGATGCGCAACGAGCTGTCCGTAGAGGTCTATGGAATTGACGAGTTGCGCCAGCTTGTCGGACCCGCCGTGATCGTGGCCAATCATGCCTCGCACCTGGATGCGGCCGTTTTAGCGTCGACCCTGCCCGCGGAACGCCGTCGTCGTACGGCGGTTGGGGTAGTGGGGGACTACTTCTTCGATAGCTGGCTGCGGTCAAGCGCCTCGGCAATCGCGTTCAACACTTTTCCCATCGAAGATCATGGGGTGCCAACAGGCACGGCAGCGAGGTTGCTCGCCAAGGGCTGGAGTGTGGTCGTCTTTCCCGAGGGCACGCGCTCCAGCGACGGGTTCGTGCGCCCGTTCCGGATGAATGCTGCTCGACTGGCGGTTGAGTGCCGTGTTCCAGTCATCCCGGTGGGGATCCTCGGCACCTACGCGGCGATGCCTCGGGGTAGCTATTGGCCGTTGCCGGGCCGTCCTCGGGTCAGTGTGCGGTACGGTACGCCGATTGTTCCCCGACCCGCGGAGACGGCTCAGGAGCTTGCGCCCAAGATCGCGGAGGCGGTGAAGCATTTGCTGGCCGAGGATGCCGCCTCGTGGTGGCAGATCCGAAGCGGGAAGATCACCGTACCCGAGCCGCCCGCGGCGAGCTGGCGGCGCATTTGGCAGCAAAGCGATCCGCCGGTGAAGGGCGGCAAGCCGCGCGAGGTGTACATCTGGCGTCGCTAGCGTCGGCATAGGATTTCGCATATGTCCGGTCACTCCAAGTGGGCTACCACCAAGCACAAGAAGGCTGTGGTCGATGCCCGCCGCGGCAAGCTGTTCGCCAAGCTGATCAAGAACATCGAGGTGGCGGCTCGCGTCGGGGGTGGCGACCCAGCCGGAAACCCGACGCTGTACGACGCGATCCAGAAGGCCAAGAAGAACTCGGTTCCCAACGACAACATTGACCGGGCTGTCAAGCGCGGCTCGGGTGCCGAAGGCGGGGGCGCCGATTATCAGACGTTGATGTATGAGGCGTACGGACCGGCTGGTATTGCCTTGCTGATCGAATGCCTGACCGACAACCGGAACCGCTCGGCCTCTGACGTGCGCGTCGCCGTGACGCGGAACGGTGGCACCATGGCCGACGCCGGCTCTACGGCGCGGATGTTCGACCGCAAAGGCGTGGTGATCGTCGCAAAGCAGCAGGACGGTCGCAGCGTCACCGAAGATGATCTTCTCGAGGCCGCCTTGGAGGCCGATCCGGAAGAGATCAACGATCTTGGTGACAGCTTCGAGATAATTACTGAACCGAGCAACACTGTGGCTGTTCGCACCGCAGTGCAGGACGCGGGCCTCGACTACGAGTCGGCCGAGGTCTCGTTCGTGCCGCAGTACACCCAAGAGGTCGACGTCCCGACCGCCGAGAAGTTGATGAAGATCATCGACGCGCTAGAGGACTCGGATGATGTTCAGAACGTCTACGCGAACTTCGATGCCTCGGACGAGGTGCTAGCCAGCATCGGCTGATGCGGCTCTGACAACAGCGAGAGATCCCACACCGTCTCATTCCCCCATGGACGAACGCATGTCATCGTGGCCCGGATTGCCGGCGCGCGAGGCTCATCGCTCCGGTCAGGTTGGGGCGCAGCTGCTCCAGCGATCGGTCATGGTCAGCACCGCACCGCGCCCGGCATGCCGACCAGCGGCGTTGCGCGCAACGCATTGCACGAAAGGTTCAGGTTGCCTTCTGGAGGGGAGTGGTTTGATGGGTCAGCTGGACCCCCGTGGGACTCAGGGTCCGCTGGATTCGGCCATGACCGGACAGTTCGAGCCGTCGTAGGTTCTAGCTGGGACGAATTGCTCGCTGGAGCGCCGGCCGACCGCCTCGCTGTTGATCGTCCACTCGTAGGTCACTTGGCAAGGGCCCCGAGACTAACGACAGATCACGAGACCCCTCTGCTCGAACATAACGTGGCTGCAACACTAGTTGCGAACGGAGGGCGTGTCGCGGTCGTCAACGTCAGGAGCGCCACATAGGCTACCGAACGTCTGTTCGTTTATTTCAAGGCAGGAGGGATCGCGTGGGCGATCCGGTCACGCGGCTGCTAGGGGAACGCATGCGGGTGCTGGGAATCGACCCGGGTCTGACCCGGTGCGGTCTCGGTGTGGTCGACGGTGTCCCGGGCCGCCAGCCCTTGCTGGTTGCGGTCGACGTCATACGCACGCCCTCCGATCTGGATGTCGCGCATCGGCTGCTGGCGATAGAGGAGACGATCGATGGTTGGATTGCGCGTTATCGCCCGACGGCCGTCGCTGTTGAACGGGTCTTCGCTCAGCACAATGTGCAGACAGTGATGGGAACGGCACAGGCCGCCGGGGTTGCGATGGTGGCGGCTGCGAAACATGGGATTCCGGTGAGTCTGCACACCCCGAGTGAGGTGAAGGCCTCTATCACCGGCTCCGGACGCGCTTCCAAGGAACAGGTCGGGGCCATGGTCATGAAGATTCTCAAGCTCGATGACGTGCCGCAGCCAGCAGACGCGGCCGATGCCCTGGCACTTGCGATCTGTCATGTATGGCGGGGGAAGACCACAGCGCGGCTCAACGCGGCGGTGGAGGCTGCTGCCAATCATGCTGAGCGGCAGCGCAGTGCCTTCGGCCGATCGCGTCGAGCACCGAGGGAGCGGGAATGATCGCGCAGCTGGCCGGCCTGGTCGCCCAGATCGGTCCGACATCGGCGGTCATCGAGGTCGGCGGCCTCGGCATTCAGGCGGTCTGCAGCCCCAATACGGTGGCCGGACTCCGGCTCGGGCAGCGCGCAATGTTAGCGACCTCGCTCGTCGTCCGCGAGGACTCGCTGACCTTGTACGGCTTCGCCTCTGCCGATGAGCGCGAGTTCTTCGAGCTGCTGCTCACAGCCACCGGTGTTGGACCCAAGCTGGCTCAAGCCGCGCTCGCGGTGCTCAGTCCCGATGAACTTCGACGAGCGATTGCCACCGAGAACCTGGTCCAGCTGTGCAAGGTCCCGGGGATCGGCCGCAAGGGAGCGCAACGCATCGTCATCGAGTTGAAGGACAAGATCAACGCCGTCGCCCAGACCGAAGAACCCGTATCGGCGGTTGGCCCGCCGGCAGCCTGGCGCGGTCAAGTGGCCCAGGGATTACAGGGGCTCGGCTGGTCGGCCAGAGACGCCGATGCCGCCTGCGACGAGGTCGAGCACCTGGCGCGCGAGGATCCGCACGCCAATGTCGCGATTTTGATGCGCGCGGCGTTGCAAAGCTTGGCTCGGAGGTAGGCGAGCCGATGAGTTCTGTGAGTGATGAGGACCTCGCCGCGCTCGTACGCCCGACCGCCGATCCAGCGGAGCGCGCCGCAGAGTCCGTGCTCCGTCCGACGACGCTGGCCGAGTTCGAAGGCCAGTCGCGGGTAAGCGATCAACTCGGGCTTGTTCTCGAGGCGGCGAGGCATCGTGGTGGAGTCCCAGATCATGTGTTGTTGTCTGGCCCGCCTGGGCTCGGCAAGACAACTCTGGCGATGATCATCGCCAGTGAGATGAATGCTCCGCTACGGATCTCGAGCGGCCCGGCAATCCAACACGCTGGCGACCTCGCTGCCATCCTGTCGGGCCTGGTCGAGGGCGAAGTCTTTTTCCTCGACGAAATCCACCGGATGTCCCGCCCAGCGGAGGAGATGCTCTATATCGCGATGGAGGACTTTCGCGTAGATGTCGTCGTCGGTAAGGGCCCGGGCGCAACCGCCATCCCCCTGGAAATCCCGCGCTTCACGCTGGTTGGAGCCACGACTCGAGCGGGTCTATTGCCCGGACCACTGCGAGATCGCTTCGGTTTCACCGCTCAGCTCGATTTCTACGACGCCGCAGCACTGGAGCACATCCTGCACCGCTCCGCCGAGCTGCTTGCGCGTCCCATTGAATCCAGTCGGCGCTGTCGAGATCGCCCGCCGCTCTCGCGGCACTCCTCGCATCGCGAACCGGCTGCTCCGCCGGGTGCGCGACTATGCCCAGGTTCGATCCGATGGGCGAGTGACGCGCGAGGTCGCACAGGATGCGCTCGAGTTGTACGAGGTGGATGAGCTCGGTCTCGATCGACTGGATCGCTCTGTTCTTGATGCCATGTGCCGCAGGTTCGGGGGTGGTCCGGTCGGACTGTCTACCCTTGCGATCTCGGTTGGCGAAGAGCGCGAGACCGTCGAGGAGGTCGCTGAGCCATTCCTGGTCCGGCAGGGCTTCCTCATGCGCACTCAGCGTGGGCGAGTCGCAACCCCAGCCGCGTGGACCCACCTCGGGCTGACTCCTCCCGGCCCGCCACCCAGTGTTGAGGTAACGCCTGACCTCTTCGCCTGAGCAATGCAGGTTTTCGGCGCAGACTAGGTAGAGTACGGCGGTCGGTGCCTTTCGGTAGAAGGCCGAAGACGGAGCAAACAAATTTCATCGGTGCTGTGCTCGCCCGCCCAGCGCCCCACAATCGGATGTCGGAGCTATGCAGCAATACACAACCCTGATCTTCATCGCCCTGCTGGCGTTGGCTTTCTATTTCCTGATCTTGCGTCCACAGAGCAAACGTCGACAAGCAGTCCAGAAGACGATGAACGCGCTCAGTCCGGGCGACAGGGTCATGCTCGCCAGTGGTCTGTTCGGCACGGTCATTTCAGTCGGACCGAAGCAGGTCGTGCTCGAAATATCACCCGGCTCAGAGCTCACAGTGCTCAAACAGGCGATTAGCAGGATCGTCACAGATGAAGATGAAGACAATGTGGAAGAGCACGACGAGCTGGACGAGGAAGGCGCGGGCGCAGCGGACATGGCGATCGAGGAGCCACGCGAGCGGCTGCCGGAGCGTCCGATCGAGGAGCCGACGGTGGCAGCCGCACCCGAGCCTGCCGCTGAGCCGGACTCCTCAAGTCAAGCTCGTGACTCGAAGCCGTCGACCGCCGACTGAGCTTTCTCATTAGCTAGGGAACGCTAGGAAACACACGCGAGTGGCAACCACGACTGGCCATCCGGGCCGTATTTTGATCGTCTTGGCCGTGCTGGTGGCAGGGCTGATCACCCTGATGGCGGTCAGCGGGACCTGGACCCCCAAGCTCGGGCTGGACCTTCAAGGCGGCACCACCATTACGCTGACCGCCAAGAACACGACCGGCACCGGGTCCGTGGATCCCAACAGCTTGCAGCTCGCCAAGACCATCATTCAGAGCCGGGTTGACAGCCTTGGTGTCGGCGAGTCCGAGGTCACCACATCTGGCGACAATCAGCTCATCGTGACTGTGCCGAACGTGCAGCAGGACGAGCTGGTACGCCTTGTTGGCCAGACCGCGGTGTTGCGGTTCCGGGCGGTCTATGCCGCCGAACAGGTGCAACCTGCGGAGCCGGCGCCAGGCGCGACAGGCCAACCCAGCGGGGCACCCACGGCCGAGCCCAGCGGTCAGCCCAACTCCGGACCTTCCGAAACTGCCAAGGCCCCATCCAGCCCACAACCAAGTGAGACCAAGGCGGGCAACAACAAGCCGCTGCCCGCGCTGCCAACCGCGCCGCCGCTCCCGGTCGACCAGGCCTGCGTACCGGCTGATGGCAAGGGAATTTCGCCTGACAAGGCGCTGGACTGGCAGCCGACGGAAGCTTGTCAGGCAGCATTTGCCGACTTCACCTGCGAGACCAAGGTCACCGAGGTCGCCGATCAAGGCCTGTTCGCGTGCAACCAGGAGAAGACTGAGAAGTACCTGCTGGGACCCACCCTGATCGAGGGGAATCAACTCACCAAGGCCGTCGCCGGAATCCCGCAGAACAACGTCAACTGGGTGGTGAACCTGGAGTTCAACGCCGACGGTTCGGCGGCGTTCGAGAAAGCTACGCGGGATATTTCTCAGCGGAGCGAGCCGCAGAACCGATTTGCGATCGTTCTGGATGGCGTCTCTATCTCGGCGCCATCGGTCAACGAGGCCATCCCGGGCGGCCGGGCGGAGATCTCCGGCAACTTCACCCAGCAGAGCGCGACCGAGCTGGCGAACGTGCTGAAGTACGGGGCGTTGCCCCTCGCCTTCGACGTCTCCGAGGTCAGCAACGTCTCCGCCACCTTGGGTGGCGAGCAGCTGAAGGCCGGCATCATCGCCGGCATCATCGGTCTGGTACTGGTCGTCGGTTACTGCTTCCTGTACTACCGCGGCCTCGGCATCGTTGTGGTTGCCTCACTGGCCATTGCCGGGATCATCACCTACTCCAGCATGGTGCTGCTCGGCAGCTCGGTCGGTTTCGCCCTCAACCTTCCAGGCATCGCCGGCGCCATCGTGGCTATCGGTATCACCGCGGACAGCTTCGTGATCTTCTTCGAACGGATTCGTGACGAGGTGCGTGAAGGCCGCAGTCTGCGTACGGCGGTCGAGACCGGCTGGCGGCGAGCCCGGCAGACGATCTTGATCGCGGACACCGTCTCGATGCTGTCGGCTCTGGTGTTGTTCGTGCTGGCCATCGGGTCAGTGAAGGGATTCGCGTTTACCTTGGGCCTGACGACGCTGATCGATGTGATCGTGGTCTGTCTGTTCACCAAGCCCCTGATGACCTTGCTGGCGCGTACCAAGTTCTTCGGCGGCGGCAACAAGTGGTCTGGGCTCGACCCTGCACACCTTGGGGTTCAGGCATTGCCTGGCACACGGTCCCGTCGGCCGAGCGTCGCCCGTCCAGCAGCCGCGAGCAGTGAGGGGACTGCTTGATGTCCAAGCTGAGCTCGATCGGACACCGTCTCTATACCGGTGAGGTCTCCTACGACTTCATTGGGCACCGTCGTCGCTGGTACATCGTCTCGGCCATTTTGATCGGCGTTTCCATCATCGCGTTGGCGTGGCGCGGCCTTGACTTCGGTATTGAGTTCAAGGGCGGCGCTGACTTCAAGGCGACGACCAAAGTCACTGCCCAGACTGTCGATTCGATGCGGGAGGCGCTCCGAAACTCCGGCGTTCCCGATCTTGAGGAAGCGACCGTCAACACCATTGGCAATAACCAGGTCAGGGTGCAGACCCGCACGCTCGACCCGACCGAAGAGGTCCCGAAGGTCCGTGCTGCGATCGCCAACGAGGTAGGCATCCCGCCCGACCAGGTGGCGTACAGCCTGATCGGCGCCTCCTGGGGGGGTCAGATCACCGAGCGCGCGCTCATCGCCCTTGCAGTGTTCCTGGTACTTGTCGGGCTGGTCATCGGGATCTACTTCCGAGACGTCAAGATGTCGGCGGCCGCACTCATCGCGCTGGGTCACGACCTGATCTTGACCGTCGGCATCTACGCGCTCATCGGCTTTACCGTTACTCCGGCGACCTTGATCGGCGTGCTCACGATCCTTGGCTACTCGCTCTATGACACCGTCGTCGTGTTCGACAAGGTCCGTGAGAACGTCCGCGACCTCCGCGCGAGTACCACGAGGACCTACTCCGAGGCGGCGAACCTCGCTGTCAATCAAACGCTGGTCCGGTCGATCAATACGACGGTGATCGGTGTGCTGCCGGTTGCGGCACTGCTATTCACAGGGGCCGTCATCTTGGGGGAGGGCCCGCTGAAGGACCTCGCGTTGGCGCTGTTCGTCGGCATGGTGTCCGGGGCATACTCGTCGATCTTCATCGCAACGCCGCTGCTGGCCCAGATGAAGGAGCGGGAGCCCGACATGAAGAAGCTGGCAGCGCGAGTCCGAGCGCGCCGCGCCAAGGAAGCCGACAAGGAGCGTGTCGCCGCCACTGCCAGGTCCTCGCCTACGCAAGCGACGACGCCAGCGCCCACGAACTTCACGGAGGAAACCGAACCGAGCAACGCTGAACTCGCCGAAGCGGCTTCGGCTGCAGGAAACGGCAGCGTCAAGCGGGTCGGTTCGGTCGACGTGACGGTCAAACCGGACGTACGATCGCCTCGCCCTGGGGCTGCCAAGCGTCCCCAGCCACAGAACAAACCGCGCAGCCAGCGGAAGAAGTAGGCAGATGAGCCTGGCCGATCCGGCGCGCAGCCGTGCGGGGTCGAATCCGTCCTCGAGAGCCGAGGCCCTGGTCAGCCTGCCTACCCGTACGGCCCCGGGACTGGAGTTACTGCTCCGCGGACTGCTGGCACTGCTGCTCTTACTGATCGTGGTCTTGCTTGTCTGGCTCGACAGGGCGTATTACACCGATTCCTACGACGGTGAGGTCAGTCTTCTCGACGCCTTCTACTACGCGACGATGACACTGACCGCGACGGGGTACGGCGATATCACGCCCGTCGCGCCGCACGCCAGACTCTTGAACGCCATCATTGTCACGCCGCTACGGATCGCGTTCCTGGTGTTGTTGGTCGGGACCACTCTTGAGGTGCTGGCACATCATGGCCGTCGCATCCTTAAGGACGCACGTTGGAGGAAACGGATGCGCAATCACATCGTGGTCGTGGGCTTCGGCACCAAGGGCCGAAGCGCGGTGGAGACGCTGAAGGACAACGGCACCAATCCCACGCAAGTGGTCATCATCGACAGCCGGTCGTCGGCGATCACCGATGCCAACGTGCGGGGTTACGCAGCGATCGAAGGGGATGCCACCCGGCGGGAAATCTTGCGTCGCGCCGAAGTCATGAAGGCACGCGAGGTTCTCATCACTGTCGACCGCGACGACTCGGCGATTCTAGTCATGCTCACGGTGCGCCAGTTGAACCCGACCGCGCATGTCGTTGTGGCCGTACGCGAAGACGACAACGCATCACTGCTGCGTCAGTCAGGTGCGAATGCCGTAGTGACGTCTTCCGAAGCGGTGGGAGGCTGCTCGGCCTTTCGGCGGTGAGCCCTCACCTCGGAACGATCATCGAGGACCTGCTCTCCAGCAATGAAGGTCTCGAAGTAAGCGAGCGACCGGTGACCAAGAACGAGATCGGTCACTCTCCCAGTGAGGTCAACGGAGAACGGGTGATAGCGGTAGTCCGCAACAAGACTCTTCGCCGTTTCTACGATCCGACCGTGGCGACACTCGAGGCTGGAGACCAGGTCGTCGTCGTTCGCCAAGCGGCCGAGGAAATCGAGCAACAAGCCATTGGCGCAGGCCGTCGGAATCGGGTCGAGCAGTCGCGCTGATGGCACATCCTGCTGCCTGATCTCACCCCCTCAGCAAACTCACCGACAGCACACAGCGATCCAAGACCGAGCTCTCAGGGGACGCTGTCAGTCTTGTTCTCGAGCTGCGTAGGCCCTGAGGTATGCCGGCCGAAGCAACTCGTTGTCTAGAATGGCATTCTGCTGAGGGAGGAACGCGCTGTGAGCGATCACGGGGCGGCAATACGGTCGTCCATCCATGACGCCAAGCCGTCGGGGCCGCGAGGCCACGTCGCCCATGAGCCGCGCCGCGCTCTGATTGTCCCCGAGCCCGAGCCCGAGGCTGACGGCGCCGGCACCGAGTCCGGCCCTAGTCTTCCCCAGCAGCAGCGCGTCAAGATGCGTCAGCGCATCGCGCGTTTCGGTTCCAGTCGACCACAGACACCCGCGCTCGATCCGCTGTTTCGTATCATTCGCGCCAATCACCCGAAGGCCGACCTAGGTCTGGTCGAGCGCGCATACCGCAGGGCCGAACGGCTGCACGAGGGCCAGACGCGTAAAAGTGGAGATGCCTTCATCACCCATCCGCTCGCCGTGACGACTATTCTCGCCGAGCTTGGCATGACCGAGGTGACGCTCGTCGCGGCCTTGCTGCACGACACGGTAGAAGACACCGACTACACCCTGGCTCAGCTCACTCACGAGTTCGGCGAGGAGATCGCACTGCTCGTCGACGGCTGCACCAAGCTGGACAAGGTCAAATACGGGGAGTCGGCGAAGTCGGAGACGATCCGCAAGATGGTCGTCGCGATGAGCAGAGACATCAGGGTCTTGGTGATCAAGCTCGCTGACCGGCTGCACAATATGCGGACGCTGCACTATCTGCGGCCGGACAAGCAGTCCCGGATTGCATCCGAGACCTTGGAGATCTTCGCCCCACTGGCCCATCGGCTCGGCATGAACACGATCAAGTGGGAGCTCGAGGATCTGGCCTTCGGCACCTTGTATCCCAAGGTCTACGACGAGATCGTCCGGCTGGTGGCCGAGGCCGCTCCGAGTCGCGACAAATACCTCTCCCGCGTCATCGACCAGGTGCTCTCAGACCTTCGCGCGGCCAAGATCAAGGCGGCTGTCACGGGGCGCCCGAAGCACTACTACTCGATCTACCAAAAGATGGTTGTCCGCGGTCGGGACTTCCAAGAGATCTACGACCTGGTGGGTCTGCGCATCCTGGTCGAGAGCAACCGCGACTGCTACGCGGCCCTCGGCGTGCTGCATGTCCGCTGGAACCCGCTCCCAGGCCGGTTCAAGGACTACATCGCGATGCCGAAGTTCAACATGTATCAGTCGTTGCACACCACCGTTCTGGGGCCGGAGGGGAAGCCGGTCGAGCTCCAGATCCGGACCGACGACATGCACCGCCGTGCCGAGTACGGCGTCGCGGCTCACTGGAAGTACAAGGAAGGCAAGGGCGCCGGTATGCCCGTCAAGGGCGCTGACGACGCCGGCGAGCTGATCTGGGTCAGGCAGCTACTCGACTGGCAACGGGAAACGGCAGACCCGGGGGAGTTCCTCGACTCGCTGCGCTTTGAGATCAACACCAATGAGGTTTATGCCTTCACCCCACGAGGCGACGTCATCTCGCTGCCACAGGGGTCGACGCCGGTCGACTTCGCGTATGCCATCCACACCGAGGTCGGAAACAAGACGATTGGTGCTCGCGTCAACGGTCGTCTGGTTCCGCTGGAGTCCGTGCTCGCGAACGGCGACGTGGTGGAGATCTTCACCTCGAAGGCGGAGAACGCAGGACCCAGCAGGGACTGGCTGAGCTTCGTCCGCAGTCCGCGGGCCCGCAACAAGATCCGTCACTTCTTCACACGAGAGCGTCGCGATGAGTCGATCGAGGGCGGCAAGGATTTGCTCGCGCGACAGCTGCGCAAGGGCGGCCTGCCGCTGCAGCGGCTGTTGACGCTCGAGCACCTGACCGCCGTGGCCGGGTACTTCAAGCTGACAGATGTCTCGGCCCTGTACGCCGCGGTCGGCGAGGGGACGGTGGGCGCACAGTCGGTGGTGAACAGGCTGATCGCCGTCGAAGGTGGCGACGAAACCGTCGCGGAGGAGATCAGCGAAGATCGGGTCGTCACCGGTCGCCGGCGGCGCAGCAGTGGCGCGATCGACTGTGGGATCCGCGTGATCGGAGCCAGCGAGCTGCTGGTCAAGTTGGCGAAGTGCTGCACCCCCGTGCCAGGCGACGACATTTTGGGCTTCGTCACTCGCGGCTCCGGTATTTCGGTGCACCGCCTCGACTGCAGCAATACGGCCAGTCTGCAAACCGAGCCCGAACGTCTCATCCCGGTGGAATGGGCACCCAACGCCAAGAGCTCGTTCCTGGTGGCGATCCAGGTTGAGGCTCTGGACCGGAATCGGCTGTTGTCCGACATCACCCGATCCCTGTCGGACCAGCATGTCAACATCTTGTCGGCGGCCTTGACCACTAGTAAGGACCGCATCTGCCGAGCCAAATTCACCTTCGAGACCGCGGACCCAACCCATCTCGACCATGTCCTCCGTGCCGTACGCGGCGTGCCGGCGGTCTATGAGGCCTACCGCATCCATCAGTAGCCGGTGTTCGATTGCTCGCTCCGCTCGCTGCGGATCGCGCTGTGAACCCGCCTACTTCGTCGTCACTCGCAGACGATAAGGCGTGTCTGCTCCCTCGTGTGCATTGCTCGCTCCGCTCGCTGCGGATCGCGATCACCCACCAAGGTCGCTTACAGTCCGCTGCGCTTGGGCGAGCCATTCCCGATACGTGGCAGCCGACGCTGCCGCCTCACGTGCGGCTCGATGGTCGCCGCGAGCCTCGGCTTTCGCCGCCCGCTCCTCCAATGCAGCGATCTGGGCTTCCAGCTTGGCGGCGGTATCTTCGGCTCGCGCCTTTGCCTCGGGATTGGTCCGCCTCCACCGCTCCTCCTCGGCAGCCTTGATGGCACTGTCTACGGCGCGCAGCCGAGATTCCAAGGGCCGGACCGCATCCCGGGGCACTTTGCCGATGGCAGACCATCGCTGGAGGATGTCTCGATACGCGGCGCGGGCGGCGCCGGGATTGCGGATCGGCAGCAAGACCTCAGCCTCGGCCAGCAGTCCTTCCTTGGCTTGGGCGTTGAGTCGAAGCTCGGCGTCCTGCTCCGAGAGCGCCGCCTGCTTGGCCATGAAGAAGCGATCCTGAGCTCCGCGGAACCTCTTCCACAGCAGCTCGTCGACATCGCGCGGGGCCGGCCCGGCCGCCTTCCAGCGCGCCATGAGATCACGGTAGGCACCGGTTGTCGGGCCCCAGTCGGTCGACGTCGCGAGTTCCTCCGCTTCGGTGACCAGCCGCTCCTTGATGACTCGGGCAGCTTCGCGTTGCTCGTTCTGCTGCGCAAACTGTGCCTTGCGCCGACGGGTGTAGGTGGTACGTGCGCTGGAGAAGCGATGCCACAGCTCGTCGTCGGTGGCACGGTCGAGTCGCGGCAGTGCCTTCCACTCCTCGAGCAGTGCGCGGAACCGGTTGACTCCGCCGCGCCAGTCATTTCCAGCGGCGAGACGCTCGGCCTCGAGAACGTACCTCTCCTTCGCCTCCCGGGTCTCTTGCTGCTGCCGGGCTCGTTCGGCCCTTCGCGCAGCGCGCTGGTCTGCGATGACCGGAGACAGCGCATCTAACCGAACCTTCAGCGCGTCTAGATCGCCTACGGCACGCGCGTCGGTGATTGCATTGCTCAGCTTTTTGATCGAGGACACGGCGTCGTCGGGCGACACAGCCCCAGTGGCGATCCGCCTTTCGAGCAGTGAAACCTCGATCTCCAGTGCCTCGAACCTGCGAGTAAAAAAGCTCAGCGCCTCGTCAGCTGGCACCCCTGGCACCTGGCCGACGGCCCGTTCTCCGGCCGCGGTGCGAACGAAGACCGTGCCGTCACTATCGACCCGTCCGAAGGCGGCCGGCCCCACGTGTTCAGGCCCAGCGCGTTCGGTCATGGCTCAATCCTGCCCGATTGTCTCGATAGTCTCGAACGCGTGTTCCTCGCCTCATTCCCTGCTGGGCCTTGGCAAACCAATTGCTACCTGGTGGCGCCGCAGCCCGGCGAGGAGTGCGTGATCATCGATCCGGGAATGGATGCAGCCGACGGTGTCGCCGAATTGATCGTGGAGCATCGGCTGAAGCCGGTAGCGGTGATCGTGACTCATGGGCATCTCGATCACATGTTCTCCGTCGCCCCACTGTGCCGTACGTATGCCTCGAGCTGCTGGGTGCATCCGAAGGATCGGGTGCTGCTGAGCGATCCGCTCAGGGCGATGGAGGCTGAGACAAGGCTGCTGTTGGAGCGTATGACGGCCCGTACGGCTGCCTTTGTCGAACCGGACGACGTACGGGAGCTAGCCGACGGTGCCGAGGTGGCGGTCGCAGGCCTCACCTTCGGGGTGATCCACGCCCCTGGCCATACACCCGGTTCGACCATGTTTCAGACGGCGTATCAGGGGAGCGCGACCATCGATTCAGTGGTCTTCAGCGGCGATGTCTTGTTCGCCGGCTCAATCGGTAGAACTGACTTGCCAGGCGGAAACCTGGCCGACATGCTGGAGAGCCTGCGTACGAAGGTGCTGCCGTTGCCCGACACGGTCGCCGTGCTTCCGGGACACGGCTCGCAGACGACCATGGCCCGCGAGCGCGCCGGCAACCCGTACTTGCAGAATCTCGCAGAACTTTCCCCCCGGCCGCTCTGCGGACGGCTGACAGCAAGGAGTAGCGTGAGTCGCCCCAAGCCGCTGTCCGGCTTTCCCGAGTACACCCCGGAAGCCCGGATCATCGAGCAGTTCGTGCTGGATCGGCTGCGAGAGACCTTCGAACTGCATGGTTTCGCCTCCATCGAGACCCGCGCGGTGGAGCCGCTGGATCGGCTGGCCAAGCAGGGCGAGATCGACAAGGAGGTCTACACCGTGCGCCGGCTGCAGGGGGAAGACGGACCGCGCTGAGCTTGGCTTGCACTTCGATTTGACGGTGCCTTTCGCCCGCTACGTGCTCGAGAACTCCCACCAGCTGCTGTTTCCGTTCCGGCGCTACCAGATACAGAAAGTCTGGCGCGGTGAGCGTCCGCAGGAGGGTCGCTATAGGGAGTTCACCCAGGCTGACGTAGACATCGTGGACGCGGAGCGATTGGCCCCGCATCATGACGTCGAGCTGCCGCTGGTCACCTTGGCCGCGCTGGAGCGACTTCACGTTGATCTTGGTCTGCCACCGGTGCTGATGCGGGTGAACAACCGCAAGCTGGCGCAGGGCTTCTATCTGGGCCTGGATATCGCCGATCCCGCTGCCGTCCTGCGGCAGGTCGACAAGATCGACAAGATTGGTCCTGACCAGGTGGTCGAGCAGCTGATCAACGAAGTCAAGATCAGCGAAGGGCAGGCTCGGCGGTGTGTGCAACTGGCCCAGATTCGCTCTGCCGACGCGTCATTCGTGAACGAGGTGCGGCGCCTGGGGGTCGAGCATGATCAGCTCAGCGAGGGACTCGAGTTGCTGGCTGAGGTGGTAACGACAGCTGCGCGCTACGTGCCCGGGCGACTGATCGCCGATCTCAAGATCGCACGGGGGCTGGACTACTACACCGGCACGGTTTACGAGACCGAGCTGGTCGGGTTCGAGTCCTGGGGCTCGATTTCTTCCGGCGGGCGCTACGACTCACTGGCCAGTGATGGGCGGATCAGCTATCCCGGCGTGGGCCTGTCGATCGGTGTGACGCGGCTCCTGGCGCCGCTGCTGGCCAAAGGATTGCTTCGTGCGTCTCGGCCGGTCCCCACGGCCGTACTGGTGGCCGTCGACAGTGAGGAGACCCGCGCTACGGCAATCGAGGTCGCGGAGCGGCTCCGCTCCCGCGGGATTCCGACCGAGGTGGCGCCGCGGGCAGAGAAGTTCGGCCGTCAGATCCGCTACGCCGACCGGCGCAGCATCCCGTTCGTGTGGTTCGGCGGGACGGTTGGCGGCGAGATCAAGGACATCCGGACAGGGGAACAGGTGTCGGCCGACCCATCCTTGTGGATTCCGAGCGCAGAAGACCTGAAACCGAGGGTCCTCAGCCTCACGCCATCGTGCTGAGGCTACGGACGACCCGATCAATCCGGTTCCAGGCGCGGTGATGGAGCTTGCGCGGTCTCGGCGACCTGGTCGCGGCGTTGAGGTCGTTGTACGCGATGTGCAGTTCCCGCCCGAGGTCGGTCACAGTGCGCCGCATCTCGTAAAGCTCTTCGGGTGAAAAGCCCATCAGGGTGCGTACCGGGGGCGGGAATTCGGTCGCGGCGAGCCGTTCGTCGAAGGCGTTGGCGACTCTGGCCTTCGTCATAGACATGAGTCAGGTTGTGGTCGTGCAGGAACGCTGCGAAGGTATCCCAGCGATCAGGATGAGCCTTGTTCAACCTGTTCCAGTCGCACTCGGCGTACAGCGAGATGGCATCGGCGTCGTTTTCGAAGCTGTTGATCGTGCGATGCGGGATCTCGTGGTACTCGGCGAGTTCGAGGGTGCGCGAGTCATGGGCGAGCAGCAGGGCCGGAGTTCCGGCGAGCAGCGCCGCGATGTTGCCGTGGATCCGAGTGCCGAACGAGAAGTCGTACTGGGCCAGGTGATCGAACCAGGTATTCGGGTCCAAGAAGAACCGGACGCGGTCAGATCGAATGAGCGGATGGTCAAGGGTGATCGGCGCCCCCTTGGCCGCCACGGCATTCATCCGCTTGCCCTTGGGGTAGCTGCCGTACAGCATCAGCTCGAGAGTCTGGATGTTCTGGGCCATGTACACCAGACGCGGGAAGTGATCCGCGGCGTACAGGGAGATCGGTCCCATCTCCGGCACGTACGGCGACACGTTCAGCGCGATGGTGGAATCGGAGGAGAGCGACTCCACCTTCTTTTCCACGTTCAGGTCCGGCCCGTACATGAACATCGACGGGCAGCCGATCACCTTGACGTGCTCATCGCCGAAGCCAAGCGAATTCAGGTAGTCCCGCGTCCGCTCACCCCGGACTCCGATTGATGGCGACCGGTCCAGAACAGCGCGGACGAACCGGGTCGTCGCCGGATTGACGCTGTCGGCGCCCTTGTAGACGCCATCCAGGGAGGCCTGCTCTCCTACCCCCAGGACGGTGACCGGGACGGTCAGCTGCTCGATGAGGTTGCTCAGCGCATCGAGCGTCTCAATGTAGGTAGGCCGGAACGCGTTGGCGAGCGGGATCACGACATGGTCGAACCGGGAGTTGACGACGCGTGGGTTGCTCTTGGCCAAACCCGATGTTTCCAGGTCGTTGTCAGCTGCGGACAACAACCGATAGACAGCCTGGCTGAACACCAAGTTGCCCGTGTTGTTGCCGATGAGATTCTGCCGATACGTGGTATCGGCGTCGGCGACTGTAAACGGGTTTTTATGTGCCCGAATCAGGATTTGAGGCATACAGGGGGGCATCCTCGCGTCTGGGTGGAACCTGCCCTGGGGAGTCTAGGCGAGAAAAACTTGCGCCGTGCCCGAAACGGCAAAGACGCGCCGGGTGTCGGAATTGGGTCGCAAAAGCGCCAACCTGGCTTCGTCGGCGGCGTCGACTAGTGTCCCCCACATCGTGACGAAACCAACTCGACGAGACGTGCTGCGCCGCCGTCTGATAACCCAGCGGCTGATCGGCGGCGGGCTGCCGACGGCGGCAGACGTCGTCAGGCTGTTGGGGTGCGTACAGTCCCAGGAGTACGCACATGCGTTGTGGTCGCTCGGCATGCGGACCTCCGGGCTGACGGCGGCTGGTGTGCAGGCCGAGTTCGACCGCGGCGACTTTCTCCGGACACACATCCTGCGTCCGACCTGGCATTTCGTGGCACCAGCGGACATCCGCTGGGTCCTGGAGCTCACAGCGCCCAGGGTGCAGAAGCTCAACCAGACGATTTACCGTCAGCACGGCCTGGATCAGGCCACTCTCGACCGCGGCGTCGCGGTCATCGCTGAAGAGCTGGAGGGCGGACAGCACCGGACCCGAGCCGAGCTCGCTCAGGCGCTTGCCGAGCGAGGCCTGGTCAGCCAGGGCATCGGGTTGGCCTACGTCGTCATGAATGCCGAGCTCGAGGGTGTGATCTGCAGTGGACCGGTGCGCGGTGCGCAACAGACTTATGCCCTGCTGGACGAGCGGGTGCCGCATTCGGCGGACGTCGGCGGAGACATCGCAGAACTCGCTCGCCGGTTCTTCCTGGGTCATGGCCCGGCCAGCATCCAGGACCTGGCTCGTTGGTCCTCGCTGACCATCGGCCAATGCCGGGACGCTGTGGAAGCAGTCAAGGACCGGCTGGATTGCGTGACTGTCGAGGGTGTTGAGCTGTGGTTCGGCCCGAGAGACGCCAGCGCCGAACCCGTCTTCCGGCGCGCTGCTGATGCCTCTGTACGACGAGGTGACTCTGAGCTATCCCGCGATCAATTTTCCGCAGGCAAACGGTCATCCACATCCGCCGGGTGCCGACCTGTTCGTCGGTTGCGTGATCCTTGCCGAGACCAACGTGGGTCTTTGGCGGCGTACCGCTGCAGAGCCGCAAGATGATCATGGAGGTCACCCTGGCCCGGGGTGTTGAGGCGAAGTCGCGCGCGCCTGATCGAGGCCGCAGCCGCGGACCTGGCAGCCTTCGCCGGAAAGGAGCTGGAGCTGACGATCACGGGCTGACCCCTTGACTCTCTGCTCGCGCGGCGCCACCGGTCAGCTGGTGCCGTCGTCGCTCTTCGCGAAACGACGGGATCTGATCTTGCTCGCTCCGCTCGCGGGCATGCTTCGCTCCGACCTCTTCGTTCCTCCGGTCATCGGCGGGCGCCGACGCTCGCAGAGAACAATCGCTGCGCCACGGCGCAGAGAACAAGCCGAGCCCGATAGTGTGACGTGCAATTGAGGCAAGGGGCAAGCGAGGCGAGGAGAAGATCGTGACCGTGCGGTCGTCCGGCCATACCGTTCTGGCCTCGGCGGATAGCGAGGTGTACGCCTCGGTCCGCAGGCGTCCCAGCTCCCGCGCGGAGCGCTACGCCATGGGGCGCGCGCTGCGGCGTGAGGTTCCGCGCAAGAGCCTGGGGATCTGGCGAGCCGCCGATGATCGTCCCGACCCTGTCCAGTTGATCAAGGAGTCGCATGAAGGTCGGCTCGACTGGCTGATCCCGGTGCGTGTGGGACGGATGATCAGCTCGCCATACGGGTTCCTGCGCGGCACCGCCATTGTGATGGCGGATGATGTCGCTCGACTTCCTGCGACCGGGATCAATCCAGTCGTTTGCGGAGACGCGCACCTGGGCAACTTCGGCTTCTATGCCTCGCCCGAGGGCGAGCTGGTGATTGACCTGAATGATTTCGACGAGGCCCATCCCGGCTGCTGGGAGTGGGATTTGCGCAGGCTGGTCGCCAGCATCTGGGTGGCCGGCCGAGAAAACGGCGCCGCGGAAGATCAATGTCACGCATCGGTTCTGGCGTGTGTCGCTGCGTACCGCGCTGAAGTCCAGTTCCTGGCCGAGCAGCCGCTGCTGATGCGCAGCTACAACCGTCTCGATGTCGGCCGGCTCCATGAAACGGCGACCGAGAAGTCGCTGCGCCAGGAGATCGAGCGTTCGGCCAAGCGGGCCCGCTCCCGCACCAGTGATCGCGCGCTGCCCCGCTTTACGATCAAACGAGAAGGGCAACGGCACATCATCGAGGAGCCGCCGTTGATCACCCGGCTGAACGCCCAGGACTATGAAGCAGTCGCGGTATCACTGGACGACTACCTCCAGACAATCGCGCCACACTGGCGGCGGGTAGTGGGTGGCTACACCCTCATCGACGTTGCTCACAAGGTCGTCGGCGTGGGCAGCGTCGGATTGCGGGCATACGTTGCGCTGCTCGAAGGCAGCACACCGGATGACGTGATCTTCTTGCAGCTCAAGCAGGCCCGTCGTTCGGTCTTGGCGCGTTATGTGCACGGCGACTCTGCGTGGCACGAACATCAGGGACAACGTGTGGTGGAGTACCAGCAGGCGTTGCAGACCGTAAGCGACCCGCTGCTTGGCTGGACCACGATCGGCGAGCTGCAGTACTACGTCCGGCAGTTCCGCAACATGAAGGGCACCATCCCGCTCGATGCGATCGATGCAGCCGCGCTGACCGACTACGCGGGCATTGTCGGCCACCTGCTCGCGAAGGGGCACGCTCGAACGAGCGGAGCATCCATGATCGCCGGCTATGCCGGGGGCAGTGACAAGCTGGACCGGGCGTTGGCGAAGTTTGCCCGAGCATACGCAGACCAGACCGAGGCCGACCACGCGACATTGGTGAAGGCCGTGCGTCGCGGAGAGCTTCCCGTCACCGAAGGTGCACTGGAGCGGACAGGTTCAGCCTTTCGCCCCTGATCAAGATCAGCCGGAGCTCAAGATCAGCCGGAGCGGCCAGGTCGCCAAAGCACGCCAAGGCCGATCACGGCGATGCCACCGATGCAGAGCGCGCCGATTCCGGCATACGCCAACCCGCGAGTAACGATGCGATCGGTGTTGGTTGATTTCTCCTCACGATCCGATGCTCCACCCAGCGGTCGTGTGGGATTGCCCAGCACGATGGGCGCAATACCGCTGGGCAGGTTGCCACTGCACAACGTCGTGATCAGCCGGTTCACAGCTCGGTCACCCTCGCCCTCGATGCCATCAACGGCGAAGATCACCCAGGTGCTTCCCAGGTCTGGGTCCAGGCCACAGGCATCGGCATCATGGTCGGACGCGACAACCTGCTCGCTGTACACCGTGCCCTTGTAGACACGATCGACAGCGAAGCGGATGTCGGTGCGAGCGGCGTCACCACGGCCGATGATGTCTTTCCTGATCACCGTGCCATGAAAGACGGCATCGGCTTCCCGCAGCGCCCGATTCGTCGAAATGCCGGCGCAGCTACACGCGAACGCCTGCGTCGTGTCGATGAGCGCGAAATACGTGCCGAGCAGCACCGAGGCCACCAGCGCGAGCAGCCGCACTGTAAGCGTGGTCACCTGGCAAGTCTCGGTTGCGTTGCGTCGGAATACAACGCCTCCGCCCGCTGAACGAGCGGTCGGCGTTAAGCGGTACGGGCCAAGGGCGACCGGCCCGTAGGATCGAATGTCGCTCGAGTCATCGGAAAGGACCACTGCTCGTGATGCGCACCCACGGCGCCGGCACCCTGCGTGCCGAGCATGCCGGAACTCCACTGACCCTCACCGGCTGGGTGGCTCGCCGCCGCGATCATGGGGGCGTTGCCTTTATTGATCTTCGAGATGCGTCTGGCGTCGTTCAAGTCGTGGTGCGGGACGAGACGTTGGCCGCATCCGGGGCTCATGATCTTCGCAACGAGTACTGCATCCTGGTCACAGGAGTCGTGGAACCAGCGGCCCGAGGGCAATACGAACCCTGATCTGCCCACCGGTGACGGTCGAGGTCGTCGTGGAAAACCTTGAGGTGCTGAGCCCGTCTGCGCCCTTGCCCTTCCAGATCGACGAGCGTGTCAACGTGGGTGAGGAGACCAGGCTCAAGTACCGCTACCTCGATCTGCGACGCCCAGCCCAGGCTGCAGCCATTCGGTTGCGTAGCGAGGTCAATCGGGTGGCTCGTACGCTGCTCGCCGAACGTGGCTTTGTTGAGATCGAGACACCGACCATGACCCGGTCCACCCCGGAGGGAGCGCGGGATTTCGTGGTTCCCGCGCGACTCAAGCCTGGCTGCTGGTACGCGCTGCCGCAGAGTCCCCAACTGTTCAAGCAGCTGCTCATGGTGGCCGGCATGGAGCGCTACTACCAGATCGCCCGGTGCTATCGCGACGAGGACTTCCGGGCGGATCGGCAGCCCGAGTTCACCCAGCTCGACGTCGAGATGAGCTTCGTTGATCAAGACGACGTGATCGAGCTGACCGAGGCGCTGATCACGGCAATCTGGCGCCTGATCCGCGTCGAGGTCGTACCGCCTCTGCCACGGCTCACCTACGCCGAAGCGATGGACCGCTTCGGCACTGACAAGCCGGATCTGCGGTTCGGGCAGGAGATTGTCGAGCTCACCGGGTACTTCGCTGAGACACCGTTTCGGGTGTTTCAGGCCGAGTACGTCGGCGCTGTGATCATGCCGAATGGCGCCAGCCAGCCGCGCAGGCAGCTGGATGGGTGGCAAGAGTTCGCCAGGCAGCGAGGACACCGCGGCTTGGCGTACGTCCTGGTCGGCGAAGATGGAGAGCTCGGCGGACCGGTGGCCAAGAATCTCGCGGATTCGGAACGCAGCGGACTTGCCGCCGAGGTCGGTGCCGCACCAGGCGATTGCATCTTCTTTGCGGCCGGGCCGCGCGCCCTTGCACAATCCCTGCTCGGTGCCACGCGGCTCGAGATCGGGCGAAAAGTCGGGCTGATCGATGAGAACGCCTGGGCGTTCTGCTGGGTCGTCGATGCGCCACTGTTCGAGCCGGCGAGCGTCGCCATGGCTGCCGGAGATGTCACGGTAGGCGCCGGTGCCTGGACAGCGGTGCACCATGCGTTTACCGCTCCGCAGGACCTGGAAGGCTTCGACGAGGATCCCGGGTCAGCGCTGGCGTACGCCTACGACATCATCTGCAACGGCAACGAGATTGGCGGCGGCTCCATCCGTATCCATCGACGGGACATTCAGGAGCGGGTGTTCGCCGTAATGGGCCTTCCGAAGGAGGAAGCGCAGGAACGGTTCGGCTTTCTTCTGGACGCATTCAATTACGGGCCGCCGCCGCATGGTGGGATCGCGTTCGGTTGGGATCGGATCTGCGCGCTCTTGTCGGGAAGCGATTCGATCCGCGACGTGATTGCCTTCCCGAAGTCCGGCGGCGGGGTGGACCCACTGACGGGTGCTCCGGCCCCAATCACCGCCGAGCAACGTAAGGAGGCTGGAATTGACGTCCAACCGGAGATCTGAAGCCCCAGCGGCACTGACAGCATATTTTTGATCGTCATTTCCTGTGCAGTCCAGTAGATTTCGGGGTCTAACCACTCGATTGATGGAGCACGCATGGCCGCAACATTGCTGACCACCGAAGACGTCAACTGGAACCTGGAACGCCTGGCTTTCAACATCCTGGTCGACCAGCAGCCATTCGGCATTGCATTGCCGCGGAGCGCAGACGACGTCAGTGAGGTTGTCCGCGCGGCCGCCGCCGAACGGCAGGCGGGTCGCCGCCCAGCGCACCGGTCACAATGCGGCCCCGCTCGGCTCGCTCGCCGGTACCGTGCTGGTGCGCACGGCGGGCCTCGGCGGCGTCGAGATCGATGCCGAAGCGGGCAGCGCCAGAGTCGGCGCCGGCGCGCTCTGGGGGGATGTCGTGCCCAAGGCGTCTGAGCTAGGTCTCGCTGCGCTGCACGGCTCGAGCCCGAACGTTGGCGTTGCCGGCTACACACTTGGCGGCGGTGCGAGTTTCTACGACCGCAAGCATGGCCTCGCCTGTAACCGGGTGACTGCGGTCGAGCTGGTCACCGCCGGCGGCGAGCAGATCCGCGTCGATGCGGAGAATGAGCCGGACCTGTTCTGGGCTCTGCGCGGAGGCGGCGGCAGCTTTGGTGTCGTCACTGCGCTCGAGTTCGATCTGCTGCCGTTGCCAGAGATCTTCGCCGGTGCCCTGCTGTTCCCTGCTGAGCAGGCGGCCGAGGTTCTGCATGGCTGGCGCGAGTGGACAGCGGGCGTGCCGGAGGAGATGACGTCGGTCGGCCGGCTGATGAACTTCCCGCCAGTTCCCGAGGTGCCAGAGCCCTTCCGCGGCAAATCGTTCGCCGTACTCGAGGCAATCTATTGTGGCGACCCGGCCGACGGTGAGGAGCTGGTGGCGCCGCTGCGCGAATTGGGCAGCGGCGGCATGGACACCATCCAGGCCCAGCCGCCGGCGGGAATCGCCGAGTTGCACATGGACCCGCCGACGCCAGTGCCCTACACCAGCGAGTCGATTTTGACCACGGAACTGCCGGCGTCGGCGATCGACTCGCTGGTTGACGCGGTTGGCCCAGGATCCGGCTCGCAACTTGTCTCGGTCGAACTGCGCCACGGAGGTGCCGCTCTGTCGCGGGCGCCACAGAATGCCGGAGCCCTTGCCACCATGCCGGGCACCTTCCTCGCGTTTGGGGTCGGCTTCGTCCCGGTGCCAGAGGCGATGGCGCCAACCCGCGCCTGGCTCGGCGCCTTCAAGGCCGCACTCGAGCCGTACGACGCCGGGCGCTACTTCAACCTCGTCGAAGAGAGCTTCGACATAGCTCAGATATTCCCGCCAGATGTCCTCGAACGCCTTCGCGAGGTCAAGCAGCGCTACGACCCGGACAACGTCTTCCATTCCAATCACCCGGTCACGGCTAGCGGAACTGGTCGCGACAACATCCAAATCGGCGATTTAGCTGTTGTTACTGACCAGTTTCCGGACGGGTAGGGCGGCTACGGAATTGTGGGCATCATCCTCCTCGTGCTCGGTCGCTGTCCGTAGGATCGCTAGCGATGAGCGAGGATCTCTTCGGCGGCACCGTCGGCGGCCAGACCGCCATGCCTAGTGGCAGCCTGGCCGATACCGACCGTGCCGGCCTGCCGCTCGCCGTACGCATGCGACCACGCACGCTGGACGAGATCGTTGGGCAAGATCACCTGATGGCGCCCGGGTCCCCGCTTCGCCGGCTTGCTGCCGGGGAACCGATGTCGGTGTTCCTCTGGGGACCGCCCGGAGTAGGAAAGACCACGATCGCCGCAGTCGTCTCCCGGCAGAGCGACTCGCGATTTGTCGAGTTGTCCGCAGTAACTGCAGGGGTCAAGGAGGTCCGGGCCGTGCTTGACCAGGCCCGACGGGACCTGCGTACGACGCGGCAGACGGTGCTGTTCGTTGACGAGGTGCATCGATTCTCCAAGACCCAACAAGATGTGCTGCTACCCGCGGTGGAGAACCGGCTGGTGACCCTGATCGCCGCGACCACGGAGAACCCGAGCTTTTCGGTGATCGCGCCGCTGCTGTCGCGATCGTTGCTGTTGACCCTCAAGCCTCTGACCGACGAGGACATCTCGACGCTTCTCGATCGCGCGTTACAGGAGGACCGCGGACTGGCTGAGGAGTATCAACTCGATCCCGACGCTCGTGCCATGATCGTGCGTCTGGCCGGAGCCGACGCGCGACGTGCCCTGACGTTCCTCGAGGAGTCGGCCGCAGGTGCGGCAGCCGTGGATCAGACCATGATCACGACCGAGATGGTCGAGCGCGCCGTGGACAAGGCTGCTGTTCGTTATGACCGTGCCGGTGATCAGCACTACGACGTGATCAGCGCTTTCATCAAGTCGATTCGGGGTTCGGACGTTCAAGCAGCTCTGCACTACCTTGCCCGCATGATCGCCGCAGGCGAGGATCCACGCTTCATCGCACGCCGGCTGGTGATCTTAGCTTCGGAGGACATTGGCCTGGCTGATCCAACGGCACTGCCGACAGCCGTGGCGGCCGCCCAAGCCGTGGAATTCATTGGCATGCCGGAGGGCCGACTCAACCTTGCCCAGGCTGTCATCGCTCTTTCGCTGGCGCCGAAGTCCAACGCTGTGATCAAGGCTGTCGACGCCGCGCTCGCCGACGTGAACGCCGGAAGGATCGGCCTCGTGCCGCGCCATCTTCGCGACGCTCACTACCCCGGCGCCAAGCGACTCGGGCACGGGCAGCAGTACGCGTACGCGCACGACGAGCCGCACGCGATTGCGGCACAGACGGTACCTTCCCGACGAGCTGGCCGGCGCCCGCTACTACATCCCCACCGACTACGGGGCAGAGGCGGCAATGCAGTCGCGCCTGGTGCGGATCGAGGAACTACTCGGTCGCGCTGAGGATTGACATGTGATGTGGGTGCCGGTCGACGAGCTCAGACCACATCCGCCTACAGGTCGTCTGGATGGTCTGACGCCGTGCGTGGATCCGCGAGTGGCCAGCCCCCGAGCGCCAGCTGACCGCGTACCCGCGCCACATCCTCAGGCCGTGGCAGCTCGTCGGTGATCCCCATGATGACTTCGCCAATATCAGTATCGGTGACCGGCAGTTTGCCGTCCTCCTGCAACTGCGCGGCGACCGCGGCGACTTCCTCAGCGCTGAGCCGTCGGGCGAGCAGAGCAATCAACGGCACGTAATCCTGCTCGGGAATCCCGTCCGGGTAACCCTCCCGCAGCCAGTCGATGACAGATGTCAAGAACGAGGACAAAGAAAGTTGCGCCATGAGGCTCAAACCCCGAACAGTTGCTTGCCATAGATGATGACCAGAATGCCGAACAGCACGGCCAGCACGCACACCCCGAAGCAGATAACCGCACCCGCCAGCCCAGCTCCCGAGGGTTTGGTGACATCCTCGCCGGCGGCCCCGACGCTCACCAGCACTCGATTGCTGTTCAGGGAACGCACGCCTAGGGCGAACAGCGCCGGTAGACCAACTCCCAACAGGAGGCCGACCAGCAGCACCTGCCAGAGTGCAGCGAAGGCTTTGACGAAAATCTCCATAGTTGCTCCTCAGCTCACGATCTCGGCCCGCTCCGGTGCGGGTGCAGGCGCCAGCCCGCCTTCCCACTCGGCATTGACGTTGTCCGGGGTGATGGCGGTGCGGCGGGAGCGGAGGAACATATATGCGGCGCTCGCCACCAAGATGGCGGATACCACAATGACACCAAGGGCGCCGCCGATGCCATTGGCCACGAACCAGCACAGCGCTCCGGCGATCCCGGCGCTCGGCAGCGTGAGGACCCAGGCGACAACCATGCGGCCGAACACGCCCCACCGGACCGGAACCCGACGGCCGACCCCCGACCCCAGGATGGAGCCGCTCGCGACCTGTGTTGTGGACAGGGCCATGCCGAGATGACTCGACGAGAGGATGATCACCGCGGACGAGGTCTCGGCAGCCATGCCCTGCGGCGAGGCGATCTCCACCAGTCCCTTGCCGAGAGTCCGGATCACCCGCCAACCGCCCACCCAGGTGCCGGCAGCGATCGCCAGGGCACATGCGATCTTCACCCACACAGGAATGGCATGCAGGTTGCTCCAACCGCCGTACGCGACAAGCGCGAGGGTGATCACGCCCATGGTCTTCTGGGCATCGTTGGTGCCGTGAGCCAGTGACACCAGCGAAGCCGACCCCACCTGCCCCCAGCGGAACCCCTCATCCCGCCGTCGCTCGGGGACGCCTGTCACGATCTTGAAGACCACCCAGGTGCCGATGCCGGCGACCAACCCGGCGACCACGGGAGCAAACACCGCAGGCAAGACGATCGCAGTGATCACGCCGTCCCACTTGACGCCACCCAAGCCGAGCGCCGCAATCGTCGCACCGATGAGGCCGCCGAACAGGGCGTGCGAAGAGGACGACGGTAGACCGAAGAGCCAGGTGACCAGATTCCACAGAATGCCGCCGACGAGCCCCGACAGGATGATCACCAGCATGGGCACGCCCATCAGACCCGGTACGGGCTCCCCGTTCGGCCCCTGGATGGCGATGATCTTGTTGCTCACCGTCAGGGCAACCTCGATCGACAGGAAGGCGCCAACCAGATTCAAGATCGCGGACAAGCCCACCGCCGCCTTGGGCTTCAGCGCCCCGGTGGCAACAGAGGTCGCCATCGCATTGGCCGTGTCATGAAAGCCGTTCGTAAAGTCAAAGGCGAGCGCAGTCGCTACGACCACGCACAGAATGAAGAAGGCCTCGGTCACCCACACATCGTCCTAGGCGCCGGACGAAACAAGCCACCCCTCAACCCTCGACCAGCTGCATCGTTCATCCAGAATTCACCTGTTGGGGTGCTGCTGTTTCGAATGGCACCGCGCACCTCACCGGCGAGACTATGGAGCATCCCTAGCTGGCCGCTCGAGTGGCCAGCCGGCGGCCGCCAGGCGCGCAGACACCTTCCGAAGTGCTTCGTCGCTGGGCGCATCCTCGATCACGTTAGCGATCATGTCGCGGATCTCGTCCTCAGTGATCACCCCGTCTTCGAGGGCCGCAGAATGTTCTGCGGTAAGAGCGCCGATGACCTGCTGCACTTCGTCGGCAGTAAGCGTGCGATGCAGCAGCGCGATCAGCGCGTACCGCTCGGTCGGCGGAACACCCTTGGGATACCCAACCGTGAGCCAGTTGAGGACGCGCTTGATCAACGATTCGTGCGGCGCTTCTTCCGCCTCGGGACGCGTACCACCGTCCACCTGCGGTGTTGTGCTGCTCACGTCAGGATCCTCTCTTCAGTCGTCTGTGGCGCGTCCTGACCTGCCACAGTCGTCCGAACCAGCCAAGCACCTGGACTTGGCGAATGTCTCGACACTGGACGGTGAACTTTTGGTGAACGGTGGCCCCCCGGCTCCACCAGTTATCAGTACCGGTTGCGCGGGGACTGAACAGGGTAAGGTCGCATAGTCACGCTGCGTAGCGCGCTTCAGCCCATCAACAACTCGAAGGAAATCCGATGTCCGTAGGGGAGATCGCAGGCCTCATCGCCGCTGTCGCATTCGTTGCGTTGGTGGCGTTCACGGCGGTGCCGCTGCTCAAGCTCGGGCGCGTACTGGAGGAGGTTCGACTCGCCGTTCGTGACCTCGGTCATGAGTCCGTGCCGATTTTGACGGAGCTGCGAGGCACGGTACGCGCGACGAACGATGAGCTCGTCAAATTGAGTGTGGTGACCGAGGACGCCGCCAAGGTGAGTCGCAACGCGACCGTCGTCAGCGAGAATGCGGCCCAGATGACCAATCTTTTCTCAGCCACTCTGGGTGGACCGCTGGTCAAGACCGCAGCCTTCAGCTACGGCATCCGGAAGGCGATCAAGGGCAACGGCTCCCGCAAAGAGAAGCGGAGCAACTGATGCTCCGACGCTTGCTCTGGTTCGCCATTGGCGCCGGCATCGCGATCTTTCTCTACACGAAGATCAGGAAGTCGATGAAGAAAGCTTCACCTGAAGCGGTGGGGCAACGCGTTGCCGAGAGTGCGAACGGCATCAGCGAGTCGGCGCGCGAGTTTATCGATCGGTTCCGCACCGGAATGGCGGAGCGTGAAATAGAACTCCGCGAAACGCTCGGTATCCCCGACAATCAACCTCCGCGCTAGCCGGTACTCGTTCATCCACCCAAGGAATACGTCATGAAAACCGCCGAGATTCGGCGCCGCTTCCTGGATTTCTTCGCAGCACGTGATCACGAGGTCGTGCCGTCGGCGCCGCTGCTGTACAACGATCCCACACTGCTGTTCGTCAACGCCGGGATGGTGCCCTTCAAGCGGTACTTCACCGGCGCCGAGACTGCGCCGTTCGATCGCGCGACGAGCGTGCAGAAATGCGTCCGGACTCTCGACATCGAAGAGGTCGGCAAGACGACACGCCATGCCACGTTCTTCCAGATGAATGGCAACTTCTCCTTCGGCGACTACTTCAAAGCCGAGGCGATTCGGTACGCGTGGGATCTGGTCACTGGGTCACATGAGGCCGGCGGCTACGGGTTCGACCCCAGCAAGGTCTGGGTCACCGTGCTGCACTCCGACGACGAGGCCGCGGCGCTCTGGGAGAGCATCGCGGACCTGCCACCTGAGCGCATCCAGCGGCGCGGGCTGCTCGACAACTACTGGCACATGGGCATTCCCGGACCCGGCGGGCCTTGTAGCGAGATCTACATCGACCGCGGCCCCGAGTACGGCCCGGACGGCGGCCCCGTCGTGGACGAAGATCGTTTTCTGGAGATCTGGAATCTGGTCTTCATGCAGGAGGAGCTATCGGCCGTCCGCAAGAAAGACGACTTTGACGTCGCACGACCCCTGCCGCGTAAGAACATCGACACCGGCATGGGCTTGGAGAGGGTCGCCAGCCTGCTTCAGGGTGTGGGCAACCTGTACGAGATTGACGAATCACTCCCCGTGGTCTTGCATGCGGCCGAGTTGGCCGGCCGACGCTACGGCGCCAACCAGGACAACGACGTCCGGCTCCGAGTGGTCGGCGACCACATCCGTGCGGGGCTGATGCTGATCGGCGACGGCGTCACCCCCGGCAACGAGGCCCGCGGCTACGTGCTACGCCGGCTGCTGCGACGGGTGGTCCGCATGATGCGGTTGCTCGGGGTATCCGAGCCGGTGCTGCCCGAGCTACTACCGATCAGTCGGGACCTAATGGCTGAGTCCTACCCCGAGGTCGCCTCCGACTGGCCACGGATCTCGCAGATCGCTTACGCCGAAGAGGACGCCTTCCGGCGCACCCTGGCCATTGGTACCCAGATCTTCGATCTCGCTGTGGCTGATGCCAAGCGTCGAGCAGCAAACGGTGCTCAGCAGTGACCGCGCCTTTCAGCTGCACGACACCTACGGTTTCCCGATCGATCTCACCCTGGAGATGGCTGCTGAGCAGGGGCTGAGTGTCGAGGAGTACGGCTTCCGGCGGTTGATGCAGGAGCAGAAGGATCGCGCCAAGGCCGACGCCAAGTCCAAGAAGGCAGGCGCTCAGGCGGTCGAGATCTACCGCGACCTCCGCGCCCAAGGACCGACCCCCTTCACCGGCTATACCGAGCTCAGCACCGAGTCGAAGGTCCGTGGCATCGTCGTCGACGGCCTGCTCGCAGAGGCAGCCGAAGAGGGCGATCTGGTTGAGGTCGTCCTGGAGCAGACGCCTTTCTATGCAGAATCCGGCGGCCAAGACTCCGATGCGGGACAGATCATCGGCGATGGCGTGGAGCTTGAGGTCGTAGACGTGCAGCGCCCGGTGAAGGGCCTGATCGTGCACCGCGTACGCGTCAAGCAGGGCGAATTGCTCAGCGGCGCGCACGTGCTGGCGGCAGTGGATGGCGAATGGCGTATCGGAGCCTGCCAGGCCCATTCGGGCACGCACGTCATGCATGCCGCGCTGCGGCAAGTACTGGGCCCAACCGCGCTGCAGAGCGGGTCGTACAACAAGCCGGGCTACCTTCGCCTCGACTTTGCGTGGCAGAGCGGGCTGAGTCAGCAGATTCGGGCCGATGTCGAAGAGGCGGCCAATCAGGCGATCCGTAAGGATCTGAACGTCAGCGCGACGATCATGCCGCTGTCCAGGGCACGCGAGATCGGTGCGCTGGCGCTGTTCGGGGAGACCTATGACGAGCAGGCGGTGCGGGTCGTCGAGATGGGCGGGCCCTGGTCACGAGAACTCTGCGGTGGCACCCACGTGCAGCACAGCTCGCAGATCGGGCTGGTCACGATGACCGGTGAGTCCAGCGTGGGATCCGGCGTACGTCGGGTTGAGGCGTTCGTCGGGATCGAGGCTTTCAGGTACCTCGCCAAGGAACGGTCGCTGGTGATGGGCATTAGCGAGGCGCTCAAGGTGCAGCCCGACCAGCTGCCCGACCGAGTCAACAAGCTCCTCGCGCAGCTCAAGGCGGCCGAGAAGCAGATTGCCGACCTGAAGAGCCAGACCGTGCTGGCTGATGTCGGCAGCATTGTTGCGAAGAGCCACGACATGTGGGGTGTCGGCTATATCGCCCATCGTGCCGACGGCGTCGCGGGCAACGACCTGCGGACCCTCGCACTCGAGGTTCGCAACCGAGTACAGGACACGCCGTCGGTGGTGGCCGTCGTCGGCGGAGCAGTCGACAAGCCGAGCGTCGTGATCGTCACCACCCAGGGTGCGCGCGATCGCGGTCTGAACGCAGGCGATCTGGTACGCATTGCCAGTGAAACGCTTGGAGGTCGCGGAGGCGGCAAAGACGACATCGCCCAAGGAGGTGGCACCGACGGGGCGCGCGCCGAGGATGCCTTGAAATCCGTGGAGTACGCCATCGGGCGCACGCTGCAGTCGTCCTGACGGCGCGCGCAACGGGCCTGCGGCGAGAAGCTCGTCGGCAGGTCTGCAAAACATGGTGGTTCGGTTTGGCGGAGGGTTCGGCTTGGTGGTCCGTGCAGCTTCAAGCAGGAGAGGACGACGGATGCGACGCGGCGTGCGGATTGCCCTTGACTGGGGTGACGCGCGGATAGGTGTTGCAGCGTGTGACCCGGACGGAGTGTTGGCCTACCCGGTGGCCACGGTTCGGGCCGGTGCAGGCGAGATTGCGGAGCTTGTCGATGTGATCGCGGAGTACGAGCCGATCGAGGTGTGCGTCGGCCTTCCCCGGAGCCTGAGTGGGGGCGAGGGACCGGCGGCAACCAAGGCTCGCGTGCGGGCGGGGCGGTTGGCTGACGTGGTGGAGATTCCGGTCCGGCTGGTAGACGAACGGCTGACAACCGTGACGGCCTCCCAGCGGCTCTCCGAGAGCGGGAAACGCGCCAAGGAACAGCGACGGCTGATCGATGCTGCGGCTGCGGTCACGATCCTCGAACAGGCTCTCAGGTTCGAACAGTCGCAGGGAGAGCCGCCGGGAGAGTTAGTATCAGCTTCTGGCGGCCCAGTCATCGACGGGCCGGGCCTACCTGGCGGCCCAGGGCAGGAGAGGCCTCTGCAGACCTGAGGGAGATCAGCCAGCGTGTCATCGATGCTCGACCCGGAGGTACCGCCGAGCCAGGCGAAAGAGATGATTCGCACGGGCAAAGGTTGCCTCGCTGCGTTCGTGGCTGCTGCTGTGCTGATTGTCGGCGGCTATTTGGTTTGGGACAAAACCAGCAGCTTCCTGTCCTCTTTTGGCGAGATCCCGGACTATCCCGGACCGGGCAACGCCAAGATCCTGGTCGATGTCCCCGGCGGCGCGTCCCTCGACGTAATCGGCGGAATCCTGGTCGATAAGGACGTCGTCAAGTCGAGGAAGGCCTGGGATCACGCTGTGCGTGGCGAAGAGCGCGCCACCACAGTGCAAGCCGGCAGGTACCTCATGAAGACGCAGATGAAGGCCATCGACGCACTGCGGCTGCTGATCAATCCGGGAAGCTCGAAGATCCGGCTGCAGTTCACGATCCCCGAAGGGCTCCGGCTCAGTGCCCAAGTGGATCTGCTGTCCAAGCGCACCAAGATCAAAAAGTCGGCGTACCAAGCAGTCTTGGCCAAGCCCAAACCGCTAAAGCTGCCCAAGTACGCGAAGAAACGACCAGAGGGTTTCCTCTTCCCCGATACCTACGAGCTGACCGCCGATTCGACCGCGACGTCGACCCTGAAGCAGATGGTGGCCCAGTACAAGTCGGTGACCAGGGAGACCGAGTTCGAGGCGGCGGCGAAGAAACTGAAGCGCTCGCCGTACGAGGTCCTCATCGTTGCGAGCATCATCGAGCGCGAGGTGAACAAGGAGGAGTACCGGGCAAAGGTGGCGCGGGTGCTCTATAACCGGCTCGACAAGGGCATGAAGCTCAGCCTGGACTCGACCGTGATCTACGCCGAAGACCTCAAGACGAACACCACCACCAAGAAGGATCGAGCTAGCAAGTCCAAGTACAACACCTACCGCTACAAGGGTTTGCCGCCTGGTCCGATCTCGGCACCTGGCAAGGCCGCGCTCGAAGCCGCCGCGAACCCTGACAAGGGCAAGTGGCTCTACTTCGTTACGGTCAACTTCGATACCGGCGAGACGAAGTTTGCCGAGAACCAGGCGGACTTCGAAAAGATCCGGCTGGAGTTCCAGACCTGGTGCCAGTCCCATCCCGGTCGCTGTGACACCTGAGTTCGACTCGCTCAACGGCTTGCGTCGCTGCGCGGTTCTCGGTTCGCCGATCAAGCATTCGCTTTCGCCCGCTTTACACCGCGCGGCCTACGCGCGCCTGGGCCTGAACTGGATCTACGAACGCGTCGAAGTCGATGCCGATGGGCTCACTTCCTGGGTTGACGGCCTCGATGCATCATGGCGCGGGCTCAGCTTGACCATGCCGTTGAAGGTCGCGGTCCTAGGACTGGGCGAAGTGGACCAGCTCGCCCGGTTGGCTGGTGCCGGCAACACCTTGATCTTGGAAGCGGGCTCGCGACGGGTCTACAACACCGATGTCGGTGGCTTGACCTGGGCAGTTGGACGGGTCGCTGCAACGCCGTCTGTCGCACGTGATCATCTTGGGTGCGGGAGCGACCGCGAGGGCCGCCCTCGTCGCCGTGGCCCAGCTCGGCGCACAGCGGGTGAGTCTTATGGCGCGTACGCCGTCACGTGCCGAACCGCTGCGGGCGCTGAGCCTCGATCTGGGTGTCGATCTTGACATCAGGCCTTGGTCAATGCGACTTCCCGATGCCGACCTTGCCGTTTCGACGGTCGTCTCGGGCGCCGCCGACACGATTGCGCATGCGGTGGCCGACAGCGCGCCGATGATCGTTGATGTCATCTACGATCCGTGGCCGACGGTCCTCGCAACCACAGCAGAGCAAGCGGGATGTGCGGTCGTCAGCGGTCGCGATTTGCTCGTCGGCCAAGCGATGCTGCAGATCGAGCTCATGACCGGCCATACCGTTGCCGCCGACATTCTCTACGGCGCGCTCGTGGAAGACTGCTGATCATGCTCAGATGGCTGACGGCCGGCGAGTCGCACGGTCCTGCACTGGTGGCAGTTCTTGAAGGGGTGCCAGCTCATGTGACCATCACCAGCAGCGACATCGCCGCTGCTCTAGCTCGCCGCAGGCTCGGGTTTGGGCGCGGAGCGCGGATGAAGTTCGAGGCGGACGCTGTGACCATCCTCGGCGGGATTCGGCACGGCGAGACCCAAGGCGGCCCGATTGCGATCGAGATCGGCAATACCGAGTGGCCGAAGTGGCAATCGGTGATGGCGGCAGATCCGGTCGCACCAGACGAGCTGGAAGGACAGGCGCGCAATGTTGCGCTCACCCGACCCCGCCCAGGACATGCCGATCTGGTGGGCATGCAGAAGTACGACTTCGAGGAGGCGCGACCGATATTGGAGCGGGCCAGCGCCCGCGAGACAGCGGCACGCGTGGCTTTGGGCCGGGTGGCGTATGCGTTCTTGCAGCAGGCGCTCGGCGTCAACCTGCTGAGTCATGTGGTTGAGCTGGGAACGGCCAAGGCTCCAGCAGGTGTGATCCCCGGCGCTACAGATCTGGCCGCGATCGATGACGACCCAGTTCGCTGCTTTGATCCGACAGCCAGCGCTGAGATGGTCGCTGAGGTCGAGCGCGCGCAGAAGGACGGCGACACGCTCGGTGGTGTCGTGGAGGTCGTTGTCTGGGGCCTCCCGCCTGGGCTGGGTTCGCACGTCCACTGGGACCGTCGCTTGGACGCGCAGCTGGCGGGCGCGCTGATGGGTATCCAGGCCATCAAGGGTGTGGAGATCGGCGATGGATTCGAACTCGCCCGCAGCCGCGGCAGTGCGGCCCACGATGAGATCGTGCCTGGTGAGACCGGCATTGCCCGCGCGTCCCACCACTCAGGCGGCACCGAGGGCGGCATGAGTACCGGTGAGGTGTTACGGGTGCGAGCTGCGATGAAGCCGATTTCCACCGTGCCTCGGGCGCTGCGTACGGTCGACGTTGCCACAGGTGAGGCTGCAGTCGCACATCATCAGCGCTCCGATGTATGCGCTGTGCCGGCGGCCGGCGTTGTTGCGGAGGCGATGGTTGCACTGGTGCTAGCCAATGCGGCTCTTGAGAAGTTCGGGGGCGACTCGGTCGCGGAGACGAGGCGTAACTACGAGAGCTATCTCAAGCAGGTGGCCGATCGAGGACTCCAGGTGCGGTCCCAATCATGAGCCTTGAGGTTGTCGGAGGCCCCACCGTCATCGTCGGCGCTCCCGGTTCCGGCAAGAGCACCGTCGGTGCGCTGCTTGGCGAGCGCCTTGGCGTAGCTTTCCGCGACGTTGACGCGGTCATCGTGGAGCGAAGCGGAAAGTCGATCGCCGAGATCTTCACCGACGACGGCGAGCCTGCATTCCGAGCACTCGAAGAGGAGATCACTGCCGAACTTCTGCCACTGCCCGGCATCTTGTCGCTCGGCGGCGGGGCCATATTGTCCGCGACGACACGGGCCGCGCTACGTGGTCATCGGGTGGTCTGGCTGAAGGTCGGCCTGGCCCAGTCGGTCAAGCGCGTCGGCCTTGATACAGCGCGGCCGCTGCTCCTCGGTAACGTCCGTGGCCAGCTGCTGAAACTGCTCAATGAGAGAGCCGCGCTCTACCGTGAGGTGTCCACCGAGGTCATCGACACCGATCACAACACCGCTGCCGAGGTCGTCGACATGATCATGAACGCGCATGTCGCCCAGCACTGAGCCAGCGAGGATCGGCGTCACAGCGGAGCGGCCATACGACGTGCTGGTCGGAAATGGACTGCTGGCCGAGGTGCCCGCCCTGCTGGGTCCCGACGTACGACGGGTCGCATTGCTACATCCACCAACCATGATCAAGACGGCGGAGCAGTTAGCGCACCAGCTGAGCGCAGCGGGGCTGGAGCCGGTCCGTATCGATGTGCCCGACGGCGAGGACGCGAAGAGTGTCGCGGTCGCGGAGCGGTGTTGGTCGATTCTCGGGAATGCCGGATTCACCCGCTCCGATGCGGTTGTCGGCCTCGGTGGTGGTGCGACCACCGATCTGGCCGGTTTCGTGGCGGCGACCTGGTTGCGAGGCGTCCGGCTGATCATGGTCCCGACCACCCTGCTCGGCATGGTGGACGCCGCGGTCGGAGGCAAGACCGGCATCAACACGGCGGAAGGAAAGAACCTGGTCGGCTGTTTCTACGAGCCGGGCGGTGTGATTTGTGATCTTGATGCGCTGGCGACGTTGCCGACTGCCGACCTGATTGCCGGTCTGGCGGAGGTGATCAAATGCGGATTCATCGCCGACCCCGAAATCTTGACCATGATCGAATCCGATCATTCCGCTGCTCTCCGGCACGATTCCCAGATGCTTCGCGAATTGGTCGAGCGCGCTGTATCGGTCAAGGCACGGGTCGTCAGCACCGACTTTCGAGAGAGCACCTCAACCGGATCAGCGGTCGGCCGGGAGCTGCTCAACTATGGTCACACCATCGGTCATGCGATCGAGCGTCGAGAACACTTCGCATGGCGGCATGGCGACGCCATCAGTGTCGGCATGGTGTACGCCGCCGAGCTGGCCCGACTGGCCGGCCGACTCGATCATGAAACGGCGGTCCGGCATCGAACGGTGCTGTCGCAGGTCGGATTGCCGACGACGCTACGCCGCCGACGCATTCGACGAGCTCTTGCACACTATGGCGGTGGACAAGAAGGCCCGCGGCTCGACCTTGCGGTTCGTGATCTTGAATGGGCTGGCCAGCGCGGAGATTCTCGCTGCACCGGAGGAGTACTCTGCTGCGCGCCGCGTACGCCGCCGTTGCAAGATAGGCGCTGCGAGCGTCGGGAATCGCGCGCGACGCACGGAGGAGGAGAGAGCGAAGGCGTTCTATCCTTTGCGAGCGACGACGACGGCGGCGGATTCCAAGCGCGAGGCGCGAGCAGCGCACTAGAAAGGGGGGTCACGCATGATCGAAGCGTGGGGAGAGCTCAATGTCCGGGAAACCTTTGCGGAGGCGGCACGTACCTTCGCCGACCTGGTGCCCCGCATCCCAGAAGACCGCTGGGACGGTCCGGGATTGGGCGAGTGGGATCTGCGTTCCCTTGTTGGGCACACGTCGAGGTCGCTGATAACGGTAGAGACCTACCTGAACCAGCCTGCTGACACCGAGGAGGTACCCACCCCTGCGGCCTATTACGTTGCCATCGCCGATCTCGACAATGCGGCCGTGGCGGAACGGGGCCGGCAAGCCGGCCAAGCTCTCGGCGATAATCCGGTCGAGTTCGTGAACGCACTCGCGGGACGCGTTCTTGCAGCGGTGGAAGCTGCCGGCAATCCGCTGATTCATACTGCGGCAGGCGGCATGCGCCTCGAGAACTATCTCTCCACTCGTACCTTCGAGCTGGTCGTGCACAGCCTGGACATCGCCGCTGCCGTACCCGACATCGAGCCTCCGGAGTTCAGCGATCAGTTGCTCAGCGAGGTCGCGCGGGTAGCCGCCACGGCCGCCGTGCTGCGTGGTGGTGGCGTCGAGCTCATGTTGGCACTCACCGGCAGAGCCGCTCTCAGGCCCGGTTTCAGCGTGGTCTGACTACGTCCGGCTTGGGTCTAAACTGGGCCGCTGCCGATCAGGGCGGAGTTGGAAGGGTAACTGGCGTGGCGTCGACGAACGATCTCAAGAACGGCATGGTCTTCGACCTGGACGGACAGCTGTGGTCCGTGGTGTGGTTCCAGCACCACAAGCCCGGCAAGGGCAACACCGTGGTGCGCACCAAGCTGAAGCATGTGCTCTCAGGCAAGGTCGTCGACAAGACCTTCAACGCCGACACCAAAGTCGACACGGCCAATGTGGACCGTCGCGATATGCAGTACCTCTACCACGACGGTTCCGGCTTCGTGTTCATGGACACGAGCACTTACGATCAATTGACCATCCCCGACGAGACCGTCGGCGAGGCAAAGAACTACCTGCTCGAGGAGCAGGTCGCAACGGTCGCCATGCACGACGGCAACCCGCTCTACCTTGAGCTGCCCGCTTCCGTCGAGCTCGTGGTCACCTACACCGAGCCCGGCCTGCAAGGTGATCGCAGCACCGGAGGCACCAAGCCCGCTACGGTCGAGACCGGCCTGCGGATTCAGGTTCCGCTCTTCCTGACCACCGGCGAGAAGGTCAAGGTCGACACCAGGACCGGCGAATACCTGAGCCGCGTCGGTAGCTGATCATGAGTGGCAGCTCGACCCGTAGCAAGGCGCGCAAGCGGGCGCTGGACATCTTGTTCGAGGCGGAGCTACGCGGATTGGATCCCCTGACCACCCTGGCGGATCGCACCGAGGCAGCAAATCCGCCGGTTCGCGAGTACACAGCTGAGCTGGTACGCGGCGTCGCCGCACACGCCGAAGAGATCGATGCGCGGATCAGTGCCTGCCTGGCTCCCGGCTGGACTTTGGCGCGGATCCCTCGGGTGGATCGCAGCGCGCTTCGCATCGCGGTTTTCGAGATCGACTACGGTGAGGTGCCCGATCCCGTTGCTGTTGCGGAGGCTGTTCAGCTGGTCTCGGACCTGTCTACCGACGAGTCGCCGGCATTCGTGAACGGTGTGCTGCGGGCGATCACGACGTCCCGCGTTGGCTGAGCGGTGTTTGAGGTTAGCGTTCCTCAATGCTGCTGAGAACTGGCTTCAGGTCGACGATGGGTGTTCCGTCGATTGCCTCGAGGCCACTCACGTGCACCCGTATCCCATCGATGCCGAGCACGCGTACCCGGTGCAAACCAATCGGATTGGGCCGGCTCGCCGAGCGAGTGCTGAACACGCCCTGTTCGGCTCGGTTCAGGTCTCCTCGCGGATGGACCTTCAAGACGCTGCGGTCCGCCTCATGTAGCCAGCTGAGCACGATGATCTCGTCTCCGACAGCGATACCGTCCAGAGCAGTTTGAACGTCGGCGTCCAAGATCAAGTACGCGTCTGGTGCACCTTCGTCGCCCTGTCGCGGAGCGTCGGCCGCGGAGCTGAGCGGACTATTCACCCGTCCAATCGGACGGACTGTGAAGTCGGTCGCGGAAAAGTCGGTCATGGACGCACTCAATCACAGCCTTCGGCGCCCGCGGCCCGCTTGTTACGGCGACGTCGGAGCGGGCTGCCGCAGTTCGAGCCGGCACCGTACCGGACCCGCGGGTCGGAGCGTGATGTTGGTGAGCAAGGGGATGTCGGGCGACTCGGATGCAACCGAGAACCGTGCCAGCAGCGTGGCTATTGCGACGACCGCCTCTGTCATAGCGAAGTGGCCCCCGATGCAGCCGCGAAGGCCGCCGGCAAACGGGAAGTAAGCGTATCGAGGGCGCGCCTGCTCGGCAGCCGGTTCGAATCGCGCCGGATCGAACCGCTGGGGGTCGGGCCAGAGGTCCGGGCGCCGATGGGTCGCCCATTGGCTGATCAGGATGATGGACCCGGCTGGGATCCGCTGGCCTCCGATGGTCACGTCGTGCTCGGCGAGCCTGCCGAGTGCGTATGCCGGTGGATAGAGCCGCAACGCCTCTTTCACCGTCATCTCGGTGAGCGTGAGTCGGGGAATGTCGTCGGCGTGCGGCGCGCGGCCGGCGAGCACATCGGTAATCTCGCGGAGCACGGCAGCCTGCACGTCGGGATTGCAGACCGAGCAGCTGCATCGTGAACGTCAGCGCGGTTGATGTCGTTTCGTGCCCGGCCAGCAAGAAGATCAGCACCTGGTCGCGTATCTCCTGACGGCTCATCGGCGCCCCGGTCTCCGGATCGCGGGCCGCCAGCAGCAGGGAGATGAGATCCGGACCGGACGTCGGCACGTCAGACCGCCGATCGATGATGTCATCGACGATGCGGTACAGCGCCCGCTGGGCCGCGGCCGCTCGAACCTGCGCAGGCGTCGGCCAGCGCCGGGGGAGCCGTAGAGGCGTCAGGCCCCGGCGGCGTATGTGCCCATTCAGCACCGGGAACGTCGCGCGGACCACCGGCACCGCGTCGTCGACGTCGGCACCAAAGAGGACCCGGCCGACCGTACGCAGCGTGTAATCGACCATCGCGGCATTGACGTCAATGGACAAGCCGGCTTCGGCGGCCACGCCGCACCGATCCGCCAGGCGCGCGGCCTCCTCAGCCATCACGTCGACGTAACTCGCAATGCGCCGATGCGAAAACAGCGGCGCGACCGTCCGGCGCTGCTGCCGCCATCGCGGCCCGCCGCTGGTGAGCAGACCGTTGCCCAGGTACGCGGCAATCTCCTCGTAGTAAGGCGTGTTCTTCGAGTAGCCGTCAGGGTCGCCGGCCAGTACCTGTTGGACGCCGTCTGGGTGGGTCACCAGATAGAGCTCTCGGCGCAATCCCGGCGGGCCGACGACAAGGCGTACCACGTCGCCGTATTCGGCGACCAGCCGCTCGTAGGTGCCGAGCTGGTCGCGTTGTAGCTCCGGCGCCATGCCCAGCCAGCGCGACCCGCGCGGGCCTGGCGCAGTGTTCGATCTGCTCATGCGCGGCTCGATCCGCTCAGTTGAAGGCCGGCCCCGAGCCCGGCAACTTGGCTTCGCATGATCTTCGTCGCCTCCCAGGCGACCAGACTAGCTGGGAGCAAGCAGAATCTGACCATGAGCGATGTCCCGGCGACGCGTGTGATCACTATCGATGGCTACCCGATCGAATACCGGTTCGAGCGTCGCGGCGCTGCCACCGTATTGATCTTGCATGGGGGGCACATGTCCGCACGGTGTCGGTTCGGGGAAGAGATCTTCCTCAACGCTGGGCTACTCGGTACTCGTCACCTCCCGACCCGGCTATGGTCGAACGGCTGTCGGTGCTGGACCATCCGTACCGGAGTTTGCGATCCGCTTGGCAGGTCTGTGTCGCCAACTCGGGGTGGGCGAGGTGACGGTCGTCGGCATATCCCTAGGCGCCCGATCGGCGATGACCTTGGCGGCCTTCTACCCCGAGCTGGTACAACGGGTGATCCTGATGTGCCCGACAAGCTTCCGGACATGGCCCAGTGCGCGTGGCCGGCGCATTGCGTACGCGGTCTTTCCCCCGGGTGTGGAACGCGCGACCTGGGGAACATTGCATCGCCGATTGCGCAAGGCCCCCGAGAAGTACCTGGCGGGAATTCTTGAGAACCTCACCACACTCGATGGAGAAGAAGCAGTGCGCCGGCTCGGGGGAGACGTGGGCAAGATCACCGAGTTTCTCCTGTGCTGCCAGTCCGGTCGGGGCTTCCTGGTAGATCTTCGCGCCCCGACCGATGTCAGCGGCGACGTCGCGCAGCCGACGTTGATCTTGGCCACGCACAACGACGGGGCGGTCAGCTTCGATCATGCCGAAACTCTCGCCGCCACGCTGCCCCACGCAACGCTGGTCGAGGTCGATACGCCGACGCACCTGCTCTGGCTCGGCGAGGGCTCGGATCGCACGGCAGCGGCGATCCTTTACTTTCACCAAGGTGTGACGACCAGTCGAGGAACGGCTTGCGCGTTCGTCATTAAGGTGAGAGGGCGGAGATGCCCGCCCTGGATCCATCACATCGCGAGCGAAGGAGCGCGCATGAAGTACCTGCTGCTGATCTACAACGACGAGGCAGCTGCTGCGGCGGCAATGGCGAACGCCACGCCTGAGGAGCAAGCCGCGCAAATCCAGCCCTGGTATGACTATGGCGACTGGCTTACCGAGAAGGGCTGGTTCGTGGCCGGCGACGCGTTGCAGCCGACATCCACCGCAACGTCGGTCCGCGCCGCCGACGGCAAGCCCATCGTGACAGACGGGCCCTTCGCGGAGACGAAGGAGCAGCTCGGCGGCTATTACGTGCTGAATGTCGCCAATGTCGACGAGGCGATCGAAGCGGGAAGCCGTTGTCCGGGCGCGATGTACGGCACGATCGAGCTACGTCCGATCCAGGAGTTCCCGGACCAACCGCAGGGTTGAGACCACGCTAGATACACGTTCCGACATTGACCTCCTGTTCCGCCGCGAGGCGGGACGGGCGGTCGCGGCGCTGATCCGAGCGACCGGCAGCTTCGACCTTGCCGAAGAGGCGGTCCAAGACGCGTTCGTGCAAGCGCTCCGTACCTGGCCGGAGCGGGGCGTGCCCAACAACCCCGCGGCGTGGATCATCCTCACCGCTCGTAACAAGGCGATCGATCGGCTGCGACGCGAGCGCGTCGGAGCTGCCAAGGCGGGTGAGGCTGAGGAGTTGCGCGCGCTCGAGGGGATGGGCGACGACCTGCAGCAGTTCCCCGACGAGCGGCTTCGACTGATCTTCACGTGTTGTCACCCCGCGCTACCGATGGAGGCGCGGGTTGCGCTCACGCTTCGTACCGTCGGAGGCCTCTCATCGCGCGAGATCGCGCGCGCGTTCTTGCTCACCGAGCAGGCAGTGCAGCAGCGCCTGGTTCGGGCGAAGCGGAAGATCCGAGACGCGGGGATTCCGTATCGCGTGCCGCCGGAGGAGCTGCTCCCGGAACGTCTGAGCGGCGTGCTCGCCGTGCTGTACCTGATTTTCAACGAGGGGTACGCCTCGACCGAGGGTGAGCTGTTGCGCATCGAGCTCTGCGAGGAAGCGATCTGGCTTGTGCGGGTCGTGGACCGGCTCATGCCAGGGGAGCCGGAGACGATGGGCTTGCTCGCACTGATGCTGCTGCAACACTCTCGGCGCGCATGCTCGTGTCGACGAACGCGGGCGATCTGGTCCTGCTCGAGGACCAGGACCGTGCTCGCTGGGACCAGGAGATGATCGACGAGGGTCTCGCGAAGATCGATGCGGCGATAGCGGCCAAACGTCCTGGCCCGTATCAGGTGCAGGCAGCGATCGCCGCGTTGCACGCCCGAGCGCCACGACCCGAGGACACCGACTGGCCACAGATCGCGACGCTCTACCGCGGGCTGAAGGTGATGTGGCCATCACCGGTGATCGAGCTGAACAGAGCAGTCGCGGTCGCAATGGCCGACGGACCCGATGCCGGCCTCGCCCTGATGGAGCCGCTTGCTGACGAGCTCGACCGCTATCACTTGTTCCATGCAGCCCGGGCTGACCTCCTGCGCCGCAGTGGGCGCACTGGCGAGGCACAAGCTGCGTATCGACGAGCTCTCGACCTCGTGACCAACCCCGTCGAGCGCAAGTACCTGATGAAGCGTGTATCTCAGCCCTGAGTCCGGGCCGGCAAGTGTTGTCCGGATTGGTGGGGTGTTGTCTGGAATGTGCTCGCGGAGGCCGAACTGGCAGCGGCAACTGCCCAGTCTGTCTCGCTGTCCGGGCGGCCGTCGAATTCGTTGATAACCTCTGTTGCGGTCTACCAACGTCCGGACCCGCGAGATACGAGAGGGCGGTCATGTTCGCAGCCCATAGTGCGCCCGGAAATCTCGGTGCCTAATCTTGGACGGCTTGAGTCGCATCCGCCGGCGCTTCTGGTGCTTGAAGACGGACGCAGCTTCCACGGGCGGGCCTTTGGCGCTGTGGGTGAGACCTTTGGCGAGGCGGTTTTCGCGACCGGCATGTCGGGCTATCAGGAGACCCTGACCGATCCCAGCTATTACCGCCAGGTGGTGATCGCGACCGCTCCGCACATCGGCAATACCGGCTGGAACGACGAGGACGGCGAATCTGGCCGGATCTGGGTCGCTGGCTATGTGGTACGCGACGCCGCCCGGGTCTCCTCCAACTGGCGCTCGCGCCGAGACCTGGGTTTCGAGCTGCGTTCGCAGGGCATTGTCGGAATGTGCGACGTCGACACTCGCGCCCTGACCCGGCACATCCGGGAGCGAGGCGCAATGCGGGTGGGCGTTTCCAGTGTGGAAACAAACGCGGCGGCGTTGCTGGAGCGTGTCCAGGCCCAGCCTTCGATGATCGGCGCGCATCTCGCTGACGAGGTGAGCACCAGCGAGCCGTACGTCGTGAGGCCGGATGGTGAACCGCGGTTTCGGGTGGTCGCGGTGGATCTCGGCATCAAATCGATGACCCCGGTACGAATGGCCGAGCGAGGTTTCGAAGTTCACGTTGTTCCCTCGACCATCACATTCGCCGACATCGAAGCACTGCAACCAGATGCGGTGTTCTTCTCCAATGGCCCAGGTGATCCGGCCGCGGCCGACCAACAGGTCGAGCTGTTGAAGTCCGTCCTGTCGGCCGGCATTCCCTATTTCGGCATCTGCTTCGGCAACCAGCTCTTTGGCCGGGCGCTCGGCTTCGGCACCTTCAAGCTGGGGTACGGACATCGCGGCATCAACCAGCCGGTGATGGACCTCACCACTCGGAAGGTCGAGGTGACCGCGCACAACCACGGATTTGCCGTGGCTGCTGCGCCGGGGGAGCGGCACCACACCGCGTACGGCACCGCTGAGGTCAGCCACATCTGCCTCAACGACAACGTGGTCGAGGGTCTGGAGCTCAGAGATCCGGCGGGTCGACTCAAGGCATTCTCTGTGCAATACCACCCGGAAGCCGCTGCCGGCCCGCACGACGCCAGCTATCTCTTCGACCGATTTGCCGATTTGATGGCGCTTCGACAAGCTCAGCGCGCAGAAGCTCCGCGGCGGATCTGTCGGCAGAGCGGGAGTCATAGTGCCACGCCGTACAGACATCGATTCGATTCTCGTCATCGGCTCCGGTCCGATCGTGATCGGGCAGGCCTGCGAGTTCGACTATTCCGGCACCCAAGCCTGTCGCGTGCTGCGGGACGAGGGCTTCCGGGTGATCTTGGTCAACTCCAACCCGGCAACGATCATGACCGATCCCGAGTTCGCCGACGCCACCTACGTCGAGCCGATAACGCCTGAATTCGTCGAGATGGTCATCGCCAAGGAGCGGCCGGATGCGCTGCTGGCCACGCTCGGCGGCCAGACCGCACTCAACACCGCGGTCGCACTGCACGAGAACGGCGCCCTGGAGCGCTACGACGTGGAGCTTATCGGCGCCTCCATCGAGGCTATTCAGCGCGGCGAGAACCGAGAGCAGTTCAAGGCGATCGTTGAGGCGCTGCAGGGCATTCCGGGCGGCCCGGCGGAGGTGGCGCGGAGCCGCATCTGCCATTCGATGGAGGATGTGCTGCGTGCTGCGGATGATCTTGGTTACCCGCTCGTCGTGCGGCCCAGCTTCACCATGGGCGGACTCGGATCCGGCTTCGCCCATGACGAAGCTGATCTTCGACGGATGGCCGGCGTCGGCCTGTCCGCCAGCCCGACCACCGAGGTGTTGATCGAGGAGTCGATCTTGGGCTGGAAGGAGTACGAGCTCGAGGTCATGCGCGACAAGGCCGACAACGTGGTGATCGTCTGCTCGATCGAGAACCTCGACCCGATGGGCGTGCACACCGGCGACTCGATCACCGTGGCTCCGGCGATGACCCTTACTGACCGCGAGTTTCAGCGGATGCGCGATGTTGCCATTGGCATCATCCGTGCCGTCGGGGTGGATACCGGCGGGTGCAACATCCAGTTCGCGATCGATCCGTCGAATGGCCGGATGATCGTGATCGAGATGAATCCGCGGGTGTCGCGCTCCTCGGCACTGGCCTCGAAGGCGACCGGTTTTCCTATCGCGAAGATCGCCGCCAAGGTCGCCATCGGCTACACGCTCGACGAGATCCCCAACGACATTACCCAGCAGACGCCGGCGAGTTTCGAGCCGACCTTGGACTACGTCGTGGTCAAGGTCCCCCGGTTCGCATTCGAGAAATTCCCTGCGGCCGATTCCACGCTGACCACCCATATGAAGAGTGTTGGCGAGGCAATGGCCATCGGCCGCAACTTCACCGAGGCATTGGGCAAGGCGCTACGGAGTCTGGAGGATCCGAAGGCGCCGCTGCAGTTCGACAACCAAGATCACCGAGTCAGTCGACGAACTGCTGGAGCGGGCCGCTCGCCCTCACGACGGGCGGCTCAATCTGGTCATGCAGGCGCTACGCGCAGGCGCTACCCCGGAACAAGTCCACGAGGCGACCAAGATCGATCCGTGGTTTGTCGATCAGTTGGTGCTGTTGCTGGAGATCGCGACCTCGATCACGTCCGCGCCAGAGCTGACGGCGGACCTGCTGCGCACAGCGAAGCGTCACGGCTTCTCAGACGCTCAGATCGCGAGCCTGCGGCACCTCAGCGAAGACGTGGTGCGTGGGGTGCGCTGGGCACTAGGGATTCGGCCGGTCTACAAGACCGTCGACACCTGCGCAGCGGAGTTCGCCGCCCGCACTCCGTATCACTACAGCTCCTATGACCTCGAAACCGAGGTCGCCCTCCGCGACAGGCCAGCTGTGTTGATCTTGGGCAGCGGTCCGAACCGGATCGGTCAGGGCATCGAGTTCGACTACTCCTGCGTACACGCGGCGATGTCGCTATCGTCTGCTGGCTACGAGACGATCATGCTGAACTGCAACCCCGAGACCGTGTCCACCGACTACGACACCGCAGACCGGTTGTACTTCGAGCCGCTCACACTCGAAGACGTACTGGAGGTCGTGCACGCCGAGCAGGCGGTAGGACCTGTGGCAGGTGTGATCGTGCAGCTCGGTGGACAGACGCCGTTGGGGCTCGCGCAGGGACTCAAGGACGCGGGTGTGCCGATCGTCGGCACCAGTCCTGAGGCGATCCACCTGGCAGAGGAGCGGGGCGCCTTTGGCCGCGTTCTGGCCGAAGCCGACTTGCCGGCTCCCAAGCATGGGCTGGCTCGTTCCTTTGACGAGGCGAAGAGCATCGCCGATGACATCGGCTACCCCGTGCTGGTCCGGCCGTCCTATGTACTCGGTGGCCGCGGCATGGAAATCGTCTACGACGAATCGACGCTGTCGGCCTACATCCAACGCGCCACTGAGGTCTCGCCGGCTCACCCGGTGCTTGTCGACCATTTCCTCGACGACGCGGTGGAGATCGACGTCGACGCTCTCTACGACGGCACCGATCTCTACCTCGGCGGGGTGATGGAGCACATCGAGGAGGCGGGCATCCACTCTGGCGACTCGGCATGCGCGCTGCCGCCGATCACCCTGGGCGCGGAGGTCGTGGACCGGATTCGACCTCGACCGAGGCCATCGCACGCGGCGTCGGGGTTCGTGGGTTGATCAACATCCAGTTCGCTCAGGCCGGCGACACCTTGTTCGTGCTGGAGGCCAACCCTCGCGCCTCGCGAACGGTGCCCTTCGTTTCCAAGGCGACCGCGACGCCACTGGCCAAGGCGGCGGCCCGCATCATGCTCGGTGCGACAGTCCAGCAGTTGCGTGCCGAGGGTCTGCTACGGGCCACCGGCGACGGTTCGACCGAAGACCCATCGGCACCGATCGCGGTCAAAGAGGCGGTGATGCCGTTCAACCGGTTCCGTACCGTCGACGGGATTTCGGTCGACACCATCCTCGGACCTGAGATGAGGTCGACCGGCGAGGTGATGGGCCTCGACGTTGCTTTCGGTACCGCCTTCGCCAAGAGTCAGGTTGCCGGTTTCGGGCCGCTGCCGACCAAGGGCACGGTATTCGTCTCGGTTGCCAACCGCGACAAGAGGTTTGTGATCTTCCCGGTGAAGCGCCTCGCTGATCTTGGTTTCGAGATCTTGGCAACCGCAGGCACAGCTTCGATGCTTCGGCGCCACGGAGTGGTGGTGACCACGGTGCGCAAGTTCAGCCAAGGTGTGGGACCGGACGGGGAGAAGACGATCGTGGAGGCGATCTTGGACGGTCAGGTCGACATGATCTTCAACACTCCACACGGACTGAGCAGTGACGGACGCCCGCGGTTCGACGGTTACGAGATTCGCACCGCTGCAGTGCTTCGCAGCATTCCCTGCGTCACGACGGTACCGGGCCTCGCGGCAGCGGTTCAGGGCATCGAGGCGATCATCGCCGGCAATGTGAGTGTGCGCTCGCTGCAGTCCTGGAGCCGGACCAATTCGTGATCGCGGAATTCGGCTACCGCGCCGTACTGCGGCCGTTGCTGTTTCGCGCGTACGGTGGCGATGCCGAGCGCGTTCACGACCAGACTTTGGCAACGATTGGCCGGCTTGGCGGTAGCAGACCAGGCCGCGGCGCGCTCGCCGCCCTCTGCGCCCGCCACCGCAGACCGGTTACCGTCGCCGGGATCCAGTTTCCGGGCCTGGTCGGGCTGGCCGCGGGCATGGACAAGGACGGAGTCGGCCTCCAGACCTGGGCCGCCCTGGGTTTCGGCTTTGTTGAGCTCGGCACAGTCACGGCGCAGCCCCAGCCAGGCAATGACGGGCCCCGGCTCTTCCGGCTGCCCGGAAGCCGGGCGATCATCAACCGGATGGGCTTCAACAACCGCGGCGCCCAGGCCCTCGCCGATCGACTTGCCGGCGGGGGGTCGCCCGGGGGAATATGGCGGTGGGAATCCCGCTCGGCATCTCCATCGGTAAGACCAGGAGCGTTCCGCTGGCCGATGCGACCGAGGACTACCTCACTTCTCTGCGTACGCTTGCCCCGTACGCGGACTATCTCGCGATCAATGTCTCGAGCCCCAATACGCCCGGTCTGCGCTCGCTGCAAGATTCCCAGCCGTTGGCCGACCTCATCACGACACTGGTGACCGAGGCATGGCGTCTCGCGGCCGGTGCTCCGCCGATACCGATCTTCGTCAAAGTGGCGCCCGACCTGACGGAGCCGGCGCTCGAGGACCTGGTCCAGGTGTGCAGCGAGGCCGGAGCAGAGGGCCTGATCGCGACTAATACGACCCTGGTCCGGGACACACTCCCCGCGGGCGAGCCACTCGCAAGAGAGTCCGGAGGTTTATCCGGCGCCCCACTCACCAGACGAGCTCGGGAGATCGTCCGCTTCCTCGCTCAGCGCAGCAAGCTGCCGATCATCGGCGTAGGCGGCATCATGAGCCGCGACGACGGCCAGGCGATGTTGGACGCCGGCGCCAGCCTGCTGCAGATCTACACCGGATACATTTACGCGGGGCCAGCACTGGTCAACGATTTAAACCGGTTAGAACCGGATCGTGCGCCGCCGTGCTGAGGAGAAGCGAGGGGACACGCTTTTCGTCCCCGAGCGACGACGAAGTAGGCGGCAACCAAGCGCGATCCGCGCCGCGATGTTCGCGCCGCCGATCTGCAGGAGGAGCCGACGAAACGAATGGAGAACCAAGTTGGTTCGTCGACACAGTCATTTCGCCGGGTCCGACGAAGACGGCGGCTTCCCGGCGAACATCGCAGCGAGCGGAGCGAGCCATAAGACAGAGCAAGCGCAGCGAGCGGAGCAATCAGACATGGAGTACCCGATCAAGTCTTACGGTGAACGTCTCGCGGCGCTCGTAGCCGAACGCGGTCCGCTCTGTGTGGGCATCGATCCGCACCCGGGTGTACTCGCAGCGTGGGGCCTTTCGGCGGATGTCGTAGGCCTGGAACGTTGTGCCCGCGGCATGGTCGAGGCGCTCGCGACCATCGTGCCTGTCTTCAAGCCCCAGTCGGCATTCTTCGAGACGTACGGTGCGGCGGGAATTGCTGTGCTGGAGCGCACCTTGGCGGACATCAAAGCGGCCGGAGCCATCTCACTGCTCGACGTCAAACGCGGCGACATCGGGTCCACCATGGACGCGTACACGGCCGCATACCTTAGCGACGGCTCACCGCTCGCCGCGGACGCCATCACGCTCAGCCCGTATCTCGGCTTCGGCACCCTGGATGGTGCCATCGAACTGGCAGATCGGAGCCGCCGCGGGGTCTACATTCTGGCCCTGACCAGCAATCCCGAAGGTCCGCAGATCCAGCATGCTCAAACCACCGACGGTCGTGCGGTCGGCCAGGTCGTCATCGACGAGGCGGCTGCCCGCAATGCCGCCCGCCGTAAAGATGGCGCCGCCCTCGGCCCGGTTGGAGTGGTCGTCGGAGCGACCATCGGACAGACTGGCACCGACTTCGCCGCGCTGGGTGGATCCATCCTCTCCCCAGGCATAGGAGCCCAAGGCGGTACCGCCGCGGACATCGCGGCAGTCTTCAAAGAAGCGACCCGATTCGTCTTGCCATCCAGCAGTCGCGAGGTCATGTCTGCCGGACCAGAACCGGCGGCACTCCAGGCTGCTGCGACACGGACGCTGGGTGTGATGAAAGCTGCCCTCGGGTTGAGGTAAGTTCTCAAGCCTCCACTGATTCGCCGCAGGGTTTGGCGGATCACAAGTGCCTTGCCGCGAGATGAGGACGCGCGCTGTGACGATACCCCCGCTGAGCGATGAGCAACGTCAGCAGGCGCGGCTTGCCGCGACCGCGGCTCGACGCCGCCGCGCCGCGATGAAGAAGGCTCTGCGTTCCGGCGAGCAAAACCTTGCTCAGGTACTCGATCTCGCCGAGACCGATGACGTCATTGCCCACGCCAAGGTCGTCGATGTGCTGAAGGCATTGCCTCGAGTCGGCGAGGTGCGCGCGACCAAGGTCATGGAACGGCTCGACATCGCTGCAAACCGCAGGCTGCGAGGCCTGGGCAAGCATCAGACCGCCGCGCTGATAGCTGAGTTCTCGGATCGGTCCACACCGCCGCCGTCGCCACGTTCGTGAGGCAGGCCCACCTCACCGTACTTTCCGGACCGACCGCGGCGGGCAAGGGAACCGTCGTCACTCGTCTGAGCCGGGAGCATCCAGACGTCTTCGTCTCGGTTTCTGTCACGACTCGGCCGCCACGTCCTGGTGAAGTCGACGGCGTGCACTACCGCTTCATCTCAAACGGTGAGTTCGATGCGCTCGTCGCGGACGACGCGCTCCTGGAGTGGGCGGTCGTCCACGGCGTGCACCGTTATGGCACCCCACGCGCCCCCGTCACGGCGGCCATTGCCGCAGGCCGTCCGGCCTTGTTGGAGATCGATCTGCAGGGAGCTCGGCAAGTCAGGGCGACCTGGCCCGACGCGAGGTTCGTCTTCTTGGCACCACCATCATGGGAGGAACTGGTACGTCGGCTGGTCGGCCGCGGCACCGAGTCTGAATCCCAGCAACAACGGCGGCTGGAGACGGCACGAGCCGAAATGGCGGCTCAAACCGAGTTCGACTATGTCGTGGTGAACTGTGAAATCGCTCAGGCGGTTGAAGACTTGGTAGCCTTGGTTCGTCTGTAGCCGTACGGGCCCTTTGGTGTGTGCTGATCCAACTCCCAGTTGATGACGCTCAGCCTGTGCTGAGTACGGCTCGCCTGTTCACCAACTGAAGGTTGATACGTGTCTGGAAACCATCCGATTGCGGAGGGCATTACCAATCCGCCGATCGATGATCTGCTGAAGCAATCAGATTCCAAGTACAAGCTGGTCCTGTTCGCCGCCAAGCGGGCGCGGCAGATCAACGCCTACTATTCACAGCTCGGCGAGGGCCTGCTCGATCACGTTGGTCCGCTGGTAGAGACGACTGTGCAAGAGAAGCCCCTCTCCATTGCCTTGCGTGAGGTGAATGAGGGCAAGCTGCGGATGATTGACGTCGACCCTGAAGCACCGGTCGACGAGGATTCCGAGACGCGCTTCGAGCCTGCCTGAGCAGCTGCTGGCTGTGACCGACAGGAGGGCGCGTTGAGTCGCATCGTCCTCGGGGTATCCGGCGGCATTGCCGCGTACAAGGCATGTGAGCTCCTACGTCGCCTGCAAGGTGCTGGCCACGAGGTGACCGTGGTGCCCACTGCTGCGGCCTTGGAATTTGTGGGCGTAAGCACCTGGGCCGCATTGTCCGGTCGGCCGGTGCGCACCTCGGTGTTCGACGACGTACATCTCGTGCCGCATGTCAAGATCGGACAAGAGATCGATCTGGTCTTCGTTGCGCCTGCCACCGCTGATCTGCTCGCGCGGGCCGCCGCCGGGCAAGCCGATGATCTGTTGACCAATGTTCTGCTGACCGCGCACTGCCCGATCGTCTTCGCGCCCGCCATGCATACCGAGATGTGGCTGCATGCCGCCACTCAGGCCAATGTGAGCACTCTCCGGAGTCGCGGCGCGGTCGTGATACGACCCGATGTCGGACGACTCACCGGACCCGACGCCGGAGTGGGACGGCTGCCCGATCCGGCAGAACTCTTCGCCGTTGCAGTCTCCGTGCTCGAGGACCCGAGCACCGCGGTACGGGCGGCGAGTCAGGACATGGCTGGTCTGAAGGTTGCCGTCAGCGCCGGCGGCACGCGCGAGCCGCTGGATCCGGTGCGCTTTCTCGGCAACTCCTCGTCAGGGCTGATGGGTTGGGCGCTTGCCCGGGCCGCTGTGCTGCGTGGTGCTGAGGTCCGCCTGGTTGCGGCCAACGTCGGGCTGCCTGCTCCTCCAGGAACCGAGCGCGAAGCGGTGGGCTCGACTGCGGACCTGGCTCAGGCGATGGCGGTGGCTGCGAAGGACGCCGACATTGCCGTCATGGCAGCCGCGCCTGCTGACTTCACACCAGCCACGACGAGTCAGACCAAGATCAAGAAAACGGCTGACGGTGGGCTCGAGCTGAACCTCGTGCAGACCATCGACGTACTTGCGAGCCTGGTCAAGGCGAGAACCGACGCGCGCCAAGTGCTCGTCGGCTTCGCCGCCGAAACGCCCGACAGCGGACAAACGCTGATCGATCTAGGCCGTGCCAAGCTCGAACGCAAGGGTTGCGACCTGCTGGTCCTGAACGAGGTCGGTCCGAATCTGGTCTTCGGGCAGCCGGACAGCGAGATCACAATTTTAAGTCACGGAAGGCGCCCTCGGACCGCTTGGCGGAAGCAAGGACACGCTTGCGCATCAAATTTGGGATGAGGCACTCGCGTTAAGGTCACGCCGGTAGGTTCGGGGGTCGGCAGGGCGCTGAGGCGGGGACGCCCAGAGGCCATCGGGGGCGCAACATCAAGGAGCGGATGACACGACATGACACGCAGACTGTTCACTTCGGAGTCGGTGACTGAGGGACACCCGGACAAAATTGCTGACCAGATCAGCGACTCCGTGCTCGATGAGATGTTGCGACAAGATCCAAACAGCCGCGTGGCGGTGGAATGCCTGGTAACGACCGGCCTTGTTGTCGTCGCCGGCGAAGTCACTACCGAGTCATACGTTGAGATTCCGCGGGTCGTGCGGGAACGCATCATCAACATTGGCTATGACTCATCGACCAAGGGCTTCGATGGTGGCTCGTGTGGTGTCTCCATCGCGATCGGCCAGCAGTCACCCGACATCGCTCGAGGTGTCGACGTGGCTTTCGAGTCCCGAACCGGCGAGTCCACCGATCTGCTCGATTTGCAGGGCGCCGGCGACCAAGGCCTGATGTTTGGCTACGCCTGCAGCGAGACTCCGTCGTTGATGCCGCTGCCGATCGACGCGGCGCATCGGCTCGCTGAGCAACTTGCCGCTGCCCGCAAAGACGGCACCATGCCGTACCTCCGCCCAGACGGTAAGACCCAGGTGACGTCGAGTACGACGGTGATCGCCCGGCGCGCATCGACACGGTTGTCTTGTCGAGCCAGCATGCCGCCGATATCGATCTCGACGCCTTGCTCGCGCCCGATGTCCGCAAGCATGTCGTCGATCCTGTTCTGGAGCGCTACAACATCGACTTAGCGACTATCGGTTGCTGGTCAATCCCACCGGGCGGTTCGAGATCGGTGGCCCGATGGGTGACGCTGGCCTCACCGGTCGCAAGATCATCGTGGACAGCTACGGCGGAATGGCACGTCACGGTGGCGGGGCCTTTTCCGGCAAAGACCCGTCGAAGGTGGACCGGTCGGGGGCATACGCCATGCGGTGGGTGGCCAAGAACGTGGTGGCCGCGGGGCTTGCGGGCCGCTGCGAGGTTCAGGTCGCGTACGCCATCGGCAAGTCGCATCCGGTCGGCTTCTACGTGGAGACTTTTGGCACCGAACACGTGCCCGTTGAGCAGATTCAGCGAGCGGTGCTCGAGGTATTTGATCTTCGCCCGGCGGCGATCATCCGTGACCTTGATCTCAAGCGGCCGATCTATGCGCAGGTGGCGGCGTACGGGCACTTCGGCCGCGAGCTGCCGGGTGTCAGCTGGGAAGGGCGTCGACCGCGCCAGCGCCCTCGCGGCAGCGGTTCGCGGATAATCACAACTGACTGGTTGGTCCGGCGCCTGAACCTGTCATCGCTAGGGCGGGCCTTACAACGTCAAAGCACGCTGCAGAAAATGTCGGGGATCGCTGCCTATCATCTGGTGTGCCCGAACCAAGCCAGCCTGAGCTTCCGGTTGCCAGGGTGGCTGTCGACATCCCGCTCAGCCACCTGGACCGTCCCTTCGACTACGCGGTGACGGCCGAACAGGATGCGGCTGCGGTTCCGGGCGCTCGGGTGCGGGTACGGTTCGCCGGGCGTCTCAGGGACGGCTTCATCCTGGATCGGGTGGCCGTGGGCGATCATGAAGGAAGCCTGTCGCCGCTGATCAAGATCGTCTCATCGGAGCCGGTGCTCACTGCCGAGATCGCGACCTTGATCAGGAAGGTTGCTGATCACTACGCCGGCACCTTCGCGGATGTGATGCGACTGGCAGTCCCTCCCAGACATGCTGCCACCGAGCAGGCCACGAAGGGCAACAGACAGCCTGAGCTGCCCCATGATCATCCGGCCGGTCCGCTGGTCGACTATCCCACTGGTGCAGAGTTTCTGGCGGCGCTGCGGGACGGGCGCACATCCGCGTGCCCTATGGCAAGTAACCCCAAGCGCGACGCCCAGCGGCGATTGGACCCTCGGCCTGGCGAGTGCCGCACGGGCCTGTGCCGACAGCGGGCGCGGCGCGGTGATCGTGGTGCCCGACCAAACTGATCTCGATCGACTCGGCGAAGCCTGTAGGCAACTTCTCGGTGCCGCCGGTTTTGCCGTGCTGGTGGCCGAGGCCGGTCCAGCGGCTCGATATCGAGCCTTCTTGTCGGCGCTGCGTGGGGAGGTGCGCGTCGTGATCGGGAATCGAGCCGCCGCGTACGCGCCGGTTCATGATCTTGGTCTAGTCGCGCTCTGGGACGACGGCGACGACCTGCTCTCCGAGCAGCGTGCCCCCTATCCGCACACCCGTGAGGTCCTGGCGCTGCGCGCTGCCGAAGCGAGCGCCGGCGTCCTGTTCGCGAGCTACGCCAGAACCGCCGAGCTGCAGAGCTTGACCGAGCGCGGCTGGCTCCGCGAGATCTCCGCCGATCGGGTTTCCGTACGGCATGCCGCACCCAGGGTGCGCGTGACCGCCGACTCCGATCTTGCCTTGGAGCGCGACCCATCCGCCCGAGCGGCCCGGCTGCCGCACGAGGTGTTCGACATGATGCGAGCCACCCTGCCGCAGGGTCCAGTCCTGGTTCAGGTCCCTCGCGCGGGCTACCTGGTGGCCCTGGTCTGCCAAGAATGCCGCGAGCCGATGCGCTGCGGCTTCTGCGGCGGTCCTACCAGAGCCCAAGCTGGGGATTCACCCGAGGTAGCGACTGTTCGGGCCAGCTGCGAGTGGTGCGGCCGGCCGCAGATCGACTGGGAGTGCCCGATCTGCAGCTCTCGCCGTGTCCGGGCGCCGATCGTTGGCGCGGAGCGGACGGCCGAAGAGCTGGGCAAGGCCTTTCCGCAAACACCGGTCCGGAAGTCGATCGGCGGCAAGCGGCTGGCCGAAGTGAACGACAGCTCGGCAATCGTCGTCGCCACGCCTGGCGCCGAGCCGCCGGCGGAGGGAGGCTACTCCGGCGCGGTATTGCTTGACACAACTCTGCTGCTGCTCCGCCAGGACTTGCGAGCGGCGGAGGAGGCGTTACGGCGCTGGCTCAATGTGGTGGCTCTGGTCCGCAGTGGATCGGACGGTGGGTCCGTCGTTGCGGTGGGGGAAAGCTCGGGCCGCGCCCTGCAGGCTCTGGTGCGAGTCGATCCGGGCGGTTTCGCCACGCGCGAGCTCAGCGAACGAGCAGCCGCACGGTTTCCACCCGCGGCCACGCTGATCACTGTCGAGGGCCCTCACGAGGCGCTGGAGGAGTTTGCCTCGCTGGTCCAGCAGGCCTGCCACGTCGAGTTGCTTGGTCCCGTGGATATGGACCCGCTACGCCCGCCAGCCGAAAGCTCGGCACCCCCCATTCAGCGCCTCATGCTGCGCGCTCCACTGGATGCAGGCTCACAACTGGTCCGCGCCGCGAAGGAGGCGGCCGCGATCCGCAGCGCCCGAAAAAGCAGCGGTCCCCTCCGGATCAGGGTGAATCCAGTCACCCTGAATTGACGTCAACTCTCGGAGATCCTCAGTTCAGCATGGTCGAGTACGCGCTGCTCGGTCGTGGCGTCGACTCGACGCTCCGCAGCCCTCCGTGCATCTATCGAGCCACGCGGCTGGTTTTCACTATCGTGGGTTTCACTATCGTGACGGCCGTCAGGAAAGTGATACGATCGAGTTGCGAGCGAAGGAGTCCAGATGAGCGTGCGCGAAGGCTTTCGGCCGATCGAGACGGGGATGCACACCGACTTCCGCAAAGCGATGAGCTATGCCGACTACCTCGAGCTGGGTACGTTGCTGGCCGCGCAGCACCCGCGCAGCGACCCACCGCACCACGACGAGCTGCTGTTCATCGTGCAGCACCAGACGACTGAGCTGTGGCTCAAACTGATCCTGCATGAGCTGCGCGGCGCCCGCGCTTACCTCGACGCCGACCACGTACACCACGCCCTGAAGTGCCTGGCTCGCGTCAAGCACATCCAGCGCATGCTGGCCGAGCAGTGGTCGGTGCTCGCCACACTGACCCCAAGCGAGTATGCAGAATTTCGCGGGACGCTTGGCACGGCCTCCGGCTTCCAGTCAGCCCAGTACCGCGCGGTGGAGTTCATCCTTGGCAACAAGAACGAACACATGCTCAAGGTTTTTCACTCCGATGAGGCGGCGTACGCGATGCTGTCGGAGCTGCTAGATCAACCGTCGGTTTACGACGCCTTCCTGGGTTTTCTGTCTCGTCGAGGACTCGAGATTCCCAACGAGGTGCTGCAACGTGATGTGCGACGCCCCTGGGTATTGCAGCCGGCGTTGATCCCGGTGTTCCAGTCGATCTACGACGCCGTCGACCGGGCTTACGACCTCTACGAGGCCTGCGAGTCGCTCGTCGATGTCGAGGACAACTTCCAGTTCTGGCGATTCCGTCACCTGCGGACGGTGCAGCGCACCATCGGCTTCAAGACCGGCACGGGCGGATCATCTGGGGTCGGCTTCTTGCAGAAGGCGCTGGATCTGACCTTCTTTCCCGAGCTATACGCCGTCCGGACCGAGATCGGCAAGTAACCGTGCAGTTTGCCGTTGACGATCTCTGGATCGGCCATCGACTCGGACCGGCGGTCCTCGAGCAACGCGGCGGCGAGCTGCGGCCGGTCGCGTTCGGACGGGTGGCTGTTCAGCAATCTGGTGTGCCAAGGCTGGCCGGAACGATCATGCCTGGCATTGCCGACCGGCATGTCCACCTTGGTCTGGTCAATGCCACTGCACTCGCGGATACCCCCGTGGTTGAGGTGCACGACCTCGGCTGGGTGCCGAGCATCGCCCGGGGCTGGAAGATCAATTCGCCTACGGGTGGCCTGGTCAAGATCGCTGGAGCATTCCTGACCGCGGTTGGTGGATACCCGGCGGGGAGATCCTGGGCTCCGCCGGGATCTGTGTGCGAGTTGGCAGGACCCGCGGATGGTGCACGCGCGGTCGACGAGGCCGCCGCGCATGGTCATGACCTGATCAAGGTGGTACTGCACAGCGGTGGCCCTGTGCTGGACGATGCGACCCTGGCGGCGGTAGTCCACGCCGCACATCGTCACCGGCTGCCGGTCGGCGTACACGCTCGAGGGCCGAGGCCAGGCTCGCCGCGCCTTCGAGGCCGGTGCCGACATGCTCGTGCACGTGCCGTGGACGGAATCGCTGACCGACGATCTGCTGGTTGCAATGGCCCGATCCATGGTGTGGATCTCCACGTTTGCCATCCACCCCGAGGCAGAACGCGAACGAGCACTCGACAATGCCCGCCGCTTCGTCCAGCTCGGAGGCCGGCTTGACTACGGCACGGACATGGGCAATGACATTTACGGGGGACCGATGCCGGTTGGCCTGCGCCCGGAGGAGATCATCGCGTTGGGGCATGCGGGCCTGGCCAGCGACTCACTGCTTGAGTCGCTGACCGGTTCATCAGGCGACCGTCTGGGGACTGGCGCGGCTGTGCACGCCCCGCTACCGCTACCGCAGGTCGCCGAGGACGTGGTGGTCTGGATGAGCCATGCGCAACGACTGGCCGACGCGCTGCAGGAAGGTGTCATTGCATGACGGAAAGACTCGCTGGGTCTACACACCTGAATCCGGATAGCAGTGGTGTCGACGATCTCGCCACACGAGCCGAACTGCTCGACGCCGCCGACCCGCTGGCCGATTTCCGAGATCAATTCATCGGTTCGGACGATCCGACAATCATCGCGTATCTCGACGGCAACTCCCTGGGTCGACCGCTGCGAGCCACGCGCGATCGGATCAGCGATTTTGTCGAAGACATCTGGGGGAGACGGCTGATCCGTGCCTGGGATGAGGGCTGGATGGATGATCCGGTACGTGTCGGTGACGACATTGGCCGTGTGGTCTTGGGCGCGGCCGCCGGTCAGACAGTGGTCGGGGACTCGACCAGCGTGATGCTCTACAAGTGGATTCGGGCCGCATCGGCCAGCCAACGCGGGCGAGACGAGATCATCGCTGACGTCGGCAACTTTCCGACCGACCGCTTTGTGGTCGAGGGGATCGCGGACGAACTCGGGATGCGGCTGAGATGGCTCGAGGCTGACCGGAGTAGTGGGATCACCGTTGATCAAGTGACCGAGGTTACGGGGCCGCGCACCGCCCTCATCCTGCTCAGCGACGTGGCCTATCGATCCGGATATCTCGCCGATGTCCCGGCGATCACCGCCACGGCTCATGATCATGGAGCGTTGGTGTTGTGGGATGTGTGTCACTCGGCAGGGGCGATGCCGCGGCGACTCGATGACTGGGGTGTCGACCTAGCCGTCGGCTGCACCTACAAGTACCTCAACGGCGGACCCGGCTCACCCGCATTCGGCTACGTGCGTGCCGATCTTCAGCAACGGCTTCGGCAGCCGATCCAGGGCTGGATGGGATCGGCCCAACCGTTCGAAATGGCCACGCACTACCTGCCGTCCGACAGCATCCGGCGCTTCATCAGCGGCACGCCGTCGATCATCGGGATGTTGGCCATGCAGGACATGCTGGCGCTGATTGAGCAGGCGGATCTTGAAGCAATCCGGGCCAAATCGGTCGCGCTGACCGATTTTGCGATGCAGATCTCCGACCAGCTGCTCGGCACGCTGGGCGTACAGCTCGGCTCGCCTCGGGACGCGGCGCGTCGCGGGAGCCACATCACGCTGGAGCATCCTGGGTTTCGCGTCGCGACACAACGGCTGTGGGAGCGGGGGGTCATTCCCGACTTCCGGCCGCCGGACGGGCTCCGGATTGGCCTTTCGCCATTGAGCACCAGCTTTCGCGAGGTATTCCACGGACTCGCGGCTGTACGGGACGTGCTATGGGAACAAGCCGGCTGACTGCGTCGCGCCCGGTGCGGACCGCGGGTGACGATGCGGACTTACGGCCCGGCAGCGCGACGTCACTGCTCCGAACCATCATCGGCTGTTATCTGCGACGCCTCGGGGATGGATCGCGAGCGCGGCTTTGATGGAGCTGATGACAACCGTGGGAGTCGACCATGCTCGTACCAGAACGGCCATTCTCAGAGTGCGTGACAAGGGTTTGCTCGCCGCTGAGGTTCGGAATGGCCGCCCCGGCTACGCCCTCGAGCCAGCTGCACTTCCAGCGCTTGCGCGCGGTGACCGGCGGATCTACTCGCCTCGCGCGATGTCCGTCTCGGACCGCTGGTGCCTGATTTCGTACTCGATTCCCGAAAGCCGGCGACAGCTTCGCCACCAGCTACGGCGTCGACTGTCGTGGATCGGTTGCGGCACCGTTTCGGCTGCGCTCTGGATCTGCCCGGAGTACCTCATCGGCGAGGTGGAAGACATTCTCGCTGATCTTGGTCTTGGCGAGTCGGCAGTGATCTTTCTGGCCGGCGAGACGCGGCTGAACGGTGGGCTCGCGCGGGCGGTCGCGCGTTGGTGGGATCTGCCGGCCATCGCTGCCCGACATCAAGCGTTCCTGTCCGCATACGGATCTGTCGGAGACGGCTTGGACCCACGTGGGGCGTTCAGCACCTGGATTGGCTGCCTCGATATGTGGCGGGTCATTCCGTACGTCGACCCCGGACTTCCGACCGCCTGGCTGCCGGCTGACTGGCCTGGAAACCAGAGCATCCCGCTTTTCGCTGATCTCCGGGAGCGGCTGGAGGATCTCAGCGGTCGCTATGTACAGCACGTGACTGCTGAGCCCGTCGTGTCGCGCTGACACCGGATCTCCAGAGCCGTCCTAGACTCCTGCGGTGCGAATCGTCTTTGCCGGCACTCCTGATGTCGCGGTTCCGTCGCTGGATGCGTTTGTGGATTCCCACCATGAGCTGGCCGCCGTGGTGACCCGGCCAGACGCGCCGAGCGGCCGGGGCAAGAAGCTGACCGCCAGCCCGGTTGCTCGCCGCGCTGCGGAGCTGGGTATTCGAGGTACTGAAGCCGAAACGCCCGCGAGACGAGGAGTTCGTCGCTCGGCTGACCGAGCTGGCACCAGACTGCTGCCCGGTCGTCGCCTATGGCGCGTTGCTTCCGCAGCGCGTACTGGACATCCCACGGAATGGCTGGGTCAATCTGCACTTCTCGCTGCTGCCAGCGTGGCGAGGGGCGGCACCGGTCCAGCACTCGATCCTCGCCGGTGACCAGACCACGGGCGCGACGACTTTCAAGATTGTCCTAGAGCTGGATGCCGGGCCGATCTTTGCTACGGTCAGCGAGCCGATCAGGCCGGACGACACCGCGGGTGACTTGTTGCATCGCCTCTCGCTGAGCGGCGCCCGGCTCCTCGTCGATACCCTGGACGGGATCGAGGAGGGCACGCTGACACCGATGCCGCAGCCGGACACCGATGCTCAGGTGAACTACGCCTCCAAGATCACCGTCGAGGACGCCCAGATCGACTGGACCCAACCGGCCGAGGTCACGGATCGACTGATTCGTGCCTGCTTTCCGGCGCCGGGCGCGTGGACCACGTTTGACGGCGATCGATTCAAGATCAACTCTGCCGCGATCTCCGACCGTCGTCCGGCCGCCGGGAGCGCTCGAGATCACGAAGCGGTCGGTCTGGGTAGGTACCGGGACTCGGGCACTGGAACTCGGCGAGGTTCAGGCCCAGGGCAAGAAGCCGATGGCCGCAGCCGATTGGGCGCGAGGTATCGCCTTCGGCTCGGAGCCGAGACTCGGTGCTTCAGTGCCGGGTGCTCGGCTGTCGGGGGCCTGAGTGAGCGGTGCGCAACTGAGCGGCTCCGATGCACGCAGGCAGCAACGGCGGCGTCCTGATCGGGCCCGTCGTGCCGCCTTCGACGCCCTTCGTGCCGTGAACGCCGAAGGAGCGTACGCCAACCTCGTGCTGCCGGCGCTCCTCCGCGAGCGAGGGCTCACGGGCCGTGACGCGGCATTCGCGACCGAACTCTTGGCCGGCACCTGCCGTTGGCAAGGGACCTATGACGTGATCATCGCCGCGGCTGCGGGCCGGCCGTTGAGCGAGTTCCAGCCAGCCGTGCTCGATCTGCTCCGGCTCGGTGCACACCAGATCCTGTCCATGCGGGTTCCGATCCCGGCAGCCGTCGCGGCATCGGTGGATCTCGCTGCGGCCACCGTGGGGGAGCGGGTCACGGGCGTGATCAACGCTGTGCTCCGCCGAGTCTCCGACAGAAGTCGCGACGCGTGGTTCGAGGAGCTGTCGCAGGGGCTTGACGATCATGATCGGCTCGCATTGCGTACGGCACATCCGCGCTGGATCGTCGACGCGTACGCCGACCTGCTCGAACCGTCAGAACTCGAGCAGGCCTTGGCCGCGAACAATCGCGTCCCTGACATCAGCTTGGCCATCCGTCCCGGCCTCGCCGCGGTGTCAGATTTGCTACACGCCGGGGCACACCCAAGTATTTTTCGCCGTTCGGTGCTCGTTGGCGAGGCGATCCCGCCGACCTTCAACTGATCCGCGACGGCAGAGCCGGAGTACAGGACGAAGGCTCCCAGCTGGTGACCTGGGCGCTGACCAAACCTTCCGCTCCCTCGGGGTGGTGGCTTGACGTCTGTGCCGGGCCCGGCGGCAAGTCCGCGCTGCTGGAGGGCCTGGCACGTCTCGACGGCAGCCGCCTGCTCGCATCGGATCTGGCTCCACATCGCGCGAGCCTGGTGGCCTCCGCCGTACGCGCATATCGTGCCGACGACCTCACACCCGCCGTAGTTGTGGCCGATGGCACCCGACCTGCGTGGCGGACCGACGCGTTCACTCGGGTACTGGTCGATGTGCCCTGTTCGGGCCTCGGCGCACTTCGCCGCCGACCGGAATCGCGCTGGCGGCGCGGAGTCGCAGACGTGGAGCAACTGCATCCGCTGCAGCTCGCACTGCTGGCCTCGGCCATCGACAGCGTGGCCCCAGGCGGCATCGTCGGTTATGTGACGTGCTCTCCACATCGCCGCGAAACCACTGACGTGCTGAGCGAAACTCTCGCAGCGACGCTCCGACGTTGAGGTGATTCCGGCAGCGCAGTTGCTGCCCGAGGTCCCCGACGCGGCTCTGGGGGCCTACCTGCAGCTCTGGCCGCATCGACACGAGACGGATGCAATGTTCGCGGGCTACCTGCGAAAAACGCAGGCTTGATTGCCTCGCTCGCCAAGCTCGCTCGGCGCGGATCGCGCGGTTAAAGCCGCTGCCTTCCTCATTTGCTCGCAGCCAGTGAGGCCCTCAGAAGCTGACTGTTCGCGAGTCTGGCTGCTCGCTCGTTCGTCCAGGACAGCGGCGCGCGCGATCTCGCCAAACACTAAAGTTGGCATCGTGGCTCTCAGAATCATGCCGAGCATCCTGTCGGCGGACTTCGCGAACCTGCAGACCGCGATCGAATCGGTGCCCAGCTCGGACGCGATACATGTCGACGTGATGGACAACCACTTCGTGCCGAACCTCACACTCGGACTGCCCGTAGTCGAGGCCATCCGCAAGATCACCGACAAGATCTTGGACATCCATCTGATGATCGAGCAACCCGACCGCTGGGCACCCGCCGTACGCCGAGGCGGGGGCAGAGTCGGTCACCTTTCACGTGGAGGCAGCAGGCGCACCCGTGAGGCTGGCTCGCGAGCTACGCAAAATCGGAGCGCGGGCCGGCATGGCCCTCAAACCGGCGACGCCGATCGAGCCGTACGAGGACCTGCTGCCCGAACTCGACATGGTCTTGATCATGACCGTTGAGCCCGGCTTCGGTGGTCAGAGCTTCCTCGACATGTGTCTTCCCAAGATCACGCGCACTCGGGCCATGCTCGACAAGCTGGGTGGCGACATCTGGCTGCAGATCGATGGCGGCGTCTCGGCCGAGACCATCGAACGCTGCGCGGCGGCAGGCGTCGACTCTTTCGTGGCGGGCTCATCGGTTTTTGGCGCCGATGATCCCGATGCGATGGTGGCGAAGCTGCGGGATCTGGCGGCCGCCCCGGCCTAATACAGCGTCATTGGCAGTGAGTGGAATCAGCAAACCAAACATCGGATCGCGCGCCGCTGTCCTGGACGAGTGAGCGAGCCGACACGCTTTTCGTCGGCGAGCGAGCGAGGAAGGCAGCGGCTTCACAGCGCGATCCGCGCCAAGCGAGCTTGGCGAGCGAGGCAATCAATTCAGCCCTGGCGACGCCGCAAGTAGCGCTCGAACTCGGCCGCGATCGCGTCGCCGCTGGCCTCCGGCAGATCTGTTGCGTCCTGCATCTGCTCCAGCGAGGTGACGTACTCGGCAACCTCGGAGTCTTCGGCAGCGAGCTCGTCGACCCCGCGCTCCCACGCGCGCGCCAGCTCGGTCAGTTCACCAAGATCAAGGGAGATGTCCAGCACGCGTTCCAACTGGGAGAGCAGCGCCAGCGTGGCCTTCGGGCACGGCGGGTGTGACACGTAGTGCGGAATGGCCGACCACAACGTCAGGACATCCACTCCCGCGCGTGCCAGAGTGTCGCCGAGTACGCCGATGATGCCGGTCGGACCCTCGTACGTCGATGGCGCCAGGCCGAGCTTGGTCATCAACTCGCGGTTCGGGGTCGACACCGACACCGGGATCGGACGGGTGTGTGGCGTGTCGGCAAGGAGTGCACCGAGCAGGTGCACCCGGGTAACGTTCGCCGAGCTGAGAGCCGAGGCGATCATGGTGCTGAACTGCCGCCACCGCAGATTGGGCTCCAGTCCTTGTACCAAGATCAAGTCGCGACCGTCGGGGAGCTCGGCGATCTTCAGTTCCGTGGTAGGCCACGTGATTTCGCGTTCGTCGTCCTCGGTGAGTGCTACGCGCGGGCGATTGACCTGAAAGTCGTAGAACTCGTCCGGGTCCAGTGCGTAGACCGGTTCAGCCTGGTACGACTCGGCAAGATGTTCGACAGCTCCGGTCGCCGCATTTCCTGCGTCGTTCCAGCCCCCGAAGGCCATCACCACCACCGGGTCGACCAGATCGCGGAGGTCACGTCCGGCCGAGCTGGGTGTGTCTGGCATATGTCTCACTGTAGCCGTCAGTTCGCTGCAGAGATTTTGCTCCACATCGTGGTAGTCACCGTTGCACGGTGCCCGCGGCGATTATTCTCACGAGATGCCCGATGGCTTGCGTGCCGCTCAGTCATCGGCCGATTTCAGGGCGCCAGCCCCGGCCGATCTCCGTAATACCGCGTCGGCGGCAGCCGATCTCCGTGCAACACTCTCGCGACGCGTGGTGATTGCGGATGGCGCCATGGGAACGATGCTGCAGGGCTACGACCTGACGCTGCAGGACTTCCAGCAGCTCGAGGGCTGTAACGAGATCTTGAACGTCACCAGACCTGACATCGTCCGCGACATCCATGATGCCTATTTCGAGGCAGGCGTGGATGCGATCGAAACCAACACATTCGGGACGAATCTATCTGCGCTCGGGGAGTACGGCATCGCGGACAGAATCACCGAACTGGCGGAGGCGGCCGCCCGGATTGCGCGCGAGTCGGCCGACGCCTACAGCACACCCGAACGGCGCCGCTGGGTGCTGGGGAGCGTCGGTCCCGGCACGAAGCTGCCAACTCTGGGCCACATCTCGTACGCCCGGCTGCGGGATGCCTACCAGCAGCAGGTCGAAGGAATGCTCGCAGGCGATGTCGACGCCATCTTGATCGAGACCTCGCAAGATCTGCTGCAAACGAAGGCGGCGACGCTGGGTGCGAAGCGCGCACTGGCGTACGCGGGCCGTGATCTTCCGGTGATCGTGCACGTGACTGTCGAGACCACAGGCACCATGCTGCTCGGCTCGGAGATCGGTGCCGCCCTCACATCGCTCGAGCCACTCGGTATCGACATGATCGGGTTGAACTGCGCGACTGGCCCGTCGGAGATGAGCGAGCACCTGCGGCACCTCTCTCGTTACGCGACGATCGGCGTCAGTTGCATGCCGAACGCCGGACTACCGCAGCTGACGGCCACAGGGGCGGTCTACCCGCTGCAGCCTGTGGAGCTGGCGGACGCTTTGGAACAATTCGTTGGCGAGTTCGGACTCGGCCTGGTGGGTGGTTGCTGTGGCACTGGACCTGAGCACCTCCGGCAGGTCGTCAAGCGTCTGGAAGGCCGCCAGACGGGTGATCGCTCGCCGAACCATGTTCCTGCGGCGGCATCGTTGTACGCCGACGTGCCGTTCCGCCAGGACATCAGCTATCTGTCGATCGGGGAACGGACCAACGCCAACGGGTCGAAAGCCTTTCGCGAGGCGCTGCTCGCGGAGCGCTGGGACGACTGTGTCGACATTGCGCGCGCCCAGATCCGCGACGGCGCGCACATGCTCGACCTCAACATCGACTACGTCGGCCGAGACGGCGCCGCCGACATGCGGAACGTTGCATTCCGGCTGGCGACCGCCTCCACCCTGCCTATCGTGCTGGACTCCACGGAGCCGGTGGTGCTGCAAGCAGGCCTGGAATGTCTCGGTGGACGGGCGGTGATCAATTCGGCCAACTACGAGGACGGCGACGGCCCCGATTCGCGGTTCTGCCGAGTGATGAACCTTGTCGCCGAGCATGGTGCAGCAGTGATCGTGTTGACCATCGACGAGGAGGGTCAGGCGCGTACCTCCGGAGTGGAAGGTACGCGTCGCTCAGCGGGCGATCAACGAGATCACGCAGAAGTGGGGGCTCCGCCAGAGCGACATCATCATCGACTGCCTGACGTTCCCGATCGCCACCGGTCAAGAAGAAACCCGCAGGGACGGCATCGAGACGATCGAAGCCATTCGCGAGGTCAAGCGGCTCTTCCCCGACGTGCAGACCACCCTGGGCTTGTCCAACGTCTCCTTCGGGCTCAACCCCGCTGCTCGCGTGGTGCTCAACTCGGTGTTCCTCAGCGAATGCATCGATGCTGGCCTGGACTCCGCGATCGTGCATGCCGCCAAGATCATCCCCATGGCCCGGATCCCTGCCGAGCAACGGGAACTAGCGCTGGATATGGTGTACGACCGGCGTCGACCCGCGACGGCGACCGAGCCGGCGTACGACCCGCTTCGACGCTTCCTCGAGCTCTTCGAGGGGGTGACGACAGCCGACACCAAGGCCGAACGTGCCGCCGAGCTGCTCAAGCTGCCCATCGGGGAACGACTGCAGCGGCGCATCATCGACGGCGAGGGCAAGGGGCTGTCGGATGATCTTGATGCCGCGCTGGCCGCAGGTACGGCGGCGATGGAGATCATCAACACCGACCTGCTGGCCGGCATGCGGGTGGTCGGCGAGCTCTTCGGGTCGGGCCAGATGCAGCTGCCGTTCGTGCTGCAGTCTGCCGAGGTGATGAAGACCGCTGTCGCCTATCTGGAGCCGCATCTCGAGAAGGCCGACGCTCGTGGCAAGGGCACCATCGTGCTCGCGACGGTCAAGGGTGATGTGCACGACATCGGCAAGAACCTGGTCGACATCATCCTGACCAACAACGGCTACACCGTGGTGAATCTGGGGATCAAGCAGCCGATCGGTGCGATCATCGACGCCGCCCAAGAACACCACGCTGATGCCATCGGCATGTCGGGGCTGCTGGTGAAGTCAACTGTCGTCATGAAGGAGAACCTGGAAGAACTGAACAAGCGCGGCATCGCGACGGCGTACCCGGTGTTCCTCGGCGGCGCAGCGCTCACCCGGGCGTACGTGGAGCAAGATCTCCGCGAGGTCTTCGCCGGCGAGGTCCGCTACGCGCGGGACGCCTTCGAGGGATTGCGCCTGATGGATGCGCTGATGGCGGTCAAACGCGGCGAAGAGGGCGCCGCGTTGCCAGCGCCGCGGGAGCGGCGGGTCAAGGCCCGCGCTGGGACGCTCGTGGAGGATCGGGTCGAGGTCGAGGTGCCCCGTCGCTCGGATGTGGCGGTTGACATTGACGTGCCGACGCCGCCGTTCTGGGGCGACCGGATCGTCAAGGGCATCGCGTTGGCCGATGTGGCCGCCTATCTCGATGAGCGGGCGACCTTTATGGGTCAGTGGGGCCTAAAAGGATCCCGAGCTTATGAGCAAGGGGGGACGACCCCCCTTGAACCCCCCGCGCGCTTCGCGCAGAGCTACGAGGAGTTGGTCGAGAGGGAAGGACGGCCGCGGCTGCGCGCCTGGCTGGACCGCATCCAGACCGACGCGATTGCGGAGTTCGCCGTCGTCTATGGCTACTGGCCCTGCTACAGCCAGGGCAACGATCTCGTCGTTCTCCGCCCAGGATCCGACGTCTCAGATCCGGTCGCGGAGCTGCATCGTTACAGCTTCCCGCGGCAGAGCCGGGGACGGTTCCTGTGCCTGGCCGATTTCTTCCGCGATCGTGAGCTGGCCCTCGTCAAAGGTCCCGACGTCGTGGCATTTCACCTTGTCACGATGGGATCGCAGGTGGCGAAGGTGACTGCCAGCTTATTCGAACAGAACGCGTACCGGGACTATCTGGAGCTGCACGGGCTCAGCGTGCAACTGACCGAGGCGCTGGCCGAGATGTGGCATGGCAGAGTTCGGGCGGATTTTGGCTTTGCCCGCGACGATGGATCGATGGAGGAGATGATCCGCGACCAGGCCTACCGCGGCTCCCGGTACTCCTTCGGCTATCCCGCCTGCCCGGACCTGGAGGATCGGCGCAAGCTAGTGGCGTTACTCCGACCTGAGCGGATCGGCGTCGAGCTTTCCGAAGAGCTCCAACTCCATCCCGAGCAGTCCACCGACGCGATGATCGTGCATCATCCCGAGGCGAAGTACTTCAACGCTCGCTAGATTCCCAGACCGGCTGCGGCTGGAAGATCGTTAGATTTGCCAGGCTGGCTGCGGCTGGAAGAATGGCCGCGCCATGAGCGACACGACAACCTCCACACTGGCCGCAGCGCTGTGGGATTTCGACGGCACGCTGGCCGACACCGAGCCTCTCTGGATTGCCGCCGAATATGACCTTATCGGCAAGCTGGGCGGCACCTGGTCCGACGAGCACGCCGAGCAGCTCGTGGGCAACTCGCTGCTTGATTCAGGCTCGTACATCCTCAATGCCATTGGCCGTGTGGATCTCAGTCCCGCATGGGTCGTGGACCAGTTGCTCACGGCAGTGGTTGATCACATCAGCAGCCACCCGATCGTCTGGCGTCCCGGCGCTATCGAGCTGCTCGAGTCCTTTGCCGAGTCTGGCGTGCCCTGCGCCCTGGTGTCGGCGTCGTATCGGGTGCTGCTGAATGCCGCGCTCAGCCAGCTTCCCGGGGGGACGTTCCAGGTCACCGTGGCCGGGGATGAGGTGAGTCGCGGCAAGCCACACCCAGAGCCATATGAGAAGGCGTGTACGGCCCTCGGGGTCTCTGCCCGACACTGCGTGGTCTTGGAGGACTCCGAAACTGGCTGCCGCGCCGGCAATGCCGCAGGCGCGTTGGTGGTGGCAATTCCCCACCGAGTGCCGATTCCGCATGCTCCACGGCGGCTGCAGGTGAAATCCCTTGCTGAGCTGAACGCCGCTTCGTTAGCGCGCATGCTGGAGCAGCTCGATGGCGACTGAACCTCTGCGAGCGTCGATAAGCGCCCGCTGGTGATCGGACGAACGATGAGCAAGACATGCCCAAGAGCGAAGCGAGCAAATCCAATACTGTCGTTTCGCGAAAAGCGACGACGGCACCAGCTTCCCGGGGCGCCGCGCGAGCAGAGAAGAATGCGCGTGGCGCGCTGCGTTCTGGCTGGAATGGCCGTGCTTTTGCTGGTCACCGCATGCCGGACGCCCGGAGACCGTCCAGCACCCACTCCGACGGCGAGTGCGACACCACGACCGTTCACGGTGATGTCGACCGATCAGATCCGGGTCACCGATCCTGCGGCGATCACAGACGCTGCCTCGACGGTGCTCGCGCTCAACGTGTTTCAGCGGCTGATGACGGCTGATCCCGGAGGCTCGGTCCTCAAGCCCGATGCTGCCCGGGACTGCCTGTTCACCACGGCGACCACCTACACCTGCACCCTCAACGACGACCTCGCGTTTCACAACGGCCATCCGCTGACCTCCAGCGATGTGAAGTTCAGCATCGAGCGGGCGTACAGACTCAACATTCCGGGGTCCTCAGCAGCCGCGCTGTCCTCGTTGCGCAGGGTTCAGACACCGGACGAGAAGACAGTACGGTTCGTGCTGAGCAGGCCCGATACCCAATTCGGTTGGGCGCTGGCCTCCCCGGCGGCGTCCATCGTCGACGAGGAGGTCTACGACGCCGATCGGGTGCAAGATCCCGACGAGCCCATCATTGGCTCAGGTCCCTTCCTGGTGACCAAGTACACCGGCAGCCAGCTGCAACTCAGCCGATACGACGCCTACGTCGGACGTAACCCTGCCCGGCTTCCCGCTCTGGTGTACCGCAGCGTCGCCGACTCTCCGACGATCGAGGATGCGATGACGCGCGGCACGGTCGATGTGGTCTGGCGCGGACTCGACAGCGCGGCGGTCACCCGCTTCAACCAGCAAGTGCGACAGACCCCCGATCACCTGACCGTCAACGGCTTCACCGAGAGTGTCCTCACCGGCGCCCGAGTCCTGCAACTCGAATGGTCTCCGACCTCGCCTATGCGGTCAAACAAGGCACTGCGCCAAGCGATCGCGGTCGCGCTACAGGGCGACCGTACCTCCGACTCCATCGTTCCCACTGGCGTGGAGGGACATATTTCCGCCTTTCCAGTCGGCGGCAAGGCGTCGCCCAAGGTGACCTGGAAGAACCGCATCAACCTGACGCTAGGGTTCGATGCCTCGATGCCCAATGGCCAGGACCTCGCGACGCAAATTCGCGGCCGACTGGAGAACACCGGAGGACTGAGCGTGCAGCTCAGGCCCGGGGACCTGAACGCAGACCTGAACCTGGTCGACAGAAAAGCATGGACCTCCACAGCACTTGCCTGGCTGCAGCCCTATCTCGACGCCCCGCTGCCGGCGGCGGAGTCAACGGTGAGCACCATCGAAATCGAGTTCCGCGCTACCACCAACGACGTCGCCGCCAACCGGCTGCTGGCTGCGCTGCAGAAGCAGTCGGCCGTGGATCTGACCGTGCTGCCGGTCAGCCAGTCCGACGAGCATCTCTACGTCCGCCGTGGTGTGGAGCTATCCGGCGGTTCCTTCGGGCCTGGCTGGCAGCTGGGATTCTTCGGCATCAGCAATGCCTGAGTCGGTGGAGCTCTCCGGTGTCCGCCTGGGACCGCTGGAAGCGGGGGAGCGGATCACCCTGACCGACCCCAAAGGACACCGGCATTCGATCCTTCTGGCCGTGGGCGGCAAGTTCCATACGGCCAAGGGTGCGATCAGTCACGATGACCTGATCGCCCAATCCGAGGGCATCGTCGTGACCTCATCGAGTGGCACCCCCTTCCTCGCGATGAGGCCGCTGCTGAACGAGTTCACGGTGAGCATGCCGCGCGGGGCTGCTGTGATCTACCCCAAAGACGCAGCGCAGATCCTGATGAGCGCCGACGTCTTCCCGGGCGCGCGAGTGCTGGAGGCAGGCGCTGGATCTGGAGCACTGACCTGCAGTCTGCTGCGGGCAATCGGCCCGAGTGGGCGACTGATCTCCTACGAGCGGCGCGCGGACTTTGCCAATCTCGCCCGGCGCAACGTGGAGAGCTTCTTCGGCGCCAGCCCGCCCAGCTGGGAGCTGCGGGTCGGCGACCTTGTTGAATCACTGACCGGCGAACCCCTGGACCGGGTGATTCTGGACATGCTCGCTCCATGGGATTGCGTGACGGCCCTTGCCGAGCTGCTGGTGCCCGGTGGGCTGTTCTGCGCCTACGTGACGACCACGACGCAGCTGGCGCAGACCGTGGAGACGCTGCGAGTGCACACCGGTTTCGCCGAACCTGAGGCCACCGAATCGATGGTCCGAGCCTGGCACGTAGAGGGACTGGCGGTGCGGCCAAGGCATAACATGGTGGGCCACACTGGGTTCGTGATCACCGCACGACGCATGGCGCCAGGGTTCACAGCACCGTTACGCAAACGTCGCCCAGCACCCGGCGCGTACGGCGATGATTACCAGGGACCGCACAGCCTGCCCGGGTAGGGTCTTGACAGGAGGTGTGTCATGGCCGGATCTCTCCATGATCGCGGAGCGTATGAGGACCGCGAATCTTTGATAGCCCAGATTGGTGCGCTCCGAGACGAGCTGGAGCGGCTCCGGGAGCGCGTTACCTCCCATCCTCACGACATCGCGATGCTGGAGCGGCGGTTGGCTGATGCCCGTTCCGATGCCAGGACCACCGCTGCCAATAACGAGCGACTTGCCGCCACGCTGCGCGAGGCGCGGGATCAGATCGTGTCCCTCAAGAGCGAGGTGGACCGGCTGGCGCAGCCTCCGGCTACCTTCGCGGTTTTTCTTGCGGGTCATGAGGACCGCACCGCCGACATCTACACCTCCGGCCGCAAGATGCGGGTGAGTGTGAGCCCCGATGTTGATCTTGAAGAACTGTCGCCTGGCAAAGAGGTGATGGTCAACGAGGCCATGAACGTCGTGAAAGTCCTTCAGTTCGACGAAGTCGGCGAGGTCGTGTTGCTCAAGGAGATGCTCGAGGACGGCGACCGTGCGCTGGTGATCGGACACGGTGACGAGGAAAGCGTTGTCCGGCTCGCGTACCGGCTTCGTGATCAACACCTGCGATCCGGGGATTCGTTGTTGATCGACCGTCGGGTGCACTTCGCGTACGAGCGAATTCCCAAGCTCGACGTCGAAGAGTTGGTCCTGGAAGAGGTGCCCGATATCGACTATTCGTTGATCGGCGGATTGGGCAACCAGATCGAGGCCATCCGCGACGCCGTCGAGCTGCCGTTCCTGCACAAGGAACTCTTCGACGAGCACGAGCTCAAGGCGCCCAAAGGCATCCTGCTCTACGGACCGCCGGGCTGTGGCAAGACCTTGATCGCCAAGGCTGTCGCCAACTCGCTGGCGAAGAAGGTCAGCGAGCGAACTGGAGAGGAAGGGCGCAGCTTTTTCCTTAATATCAAGGGACCTGAGCTGCTGAACAAGTATGTCGGGGAGACCGAGCGACACATTCGGCTGGTCTTCCAGCGAGCCCGTGACAAGGCGACGGATGGTATGCCGGTGATCGTCTTCTTCGACGAGATGGACTCGCTGTTCCGGACCCGTGGTTCAGGTGTGTCCTCCGACGTGGAGAACACCATCGTGCCGCAGCTGCTGAGTGAGATCGACGGCGTCGAGGGTCTCGACAACGTGATCATCATCGGAGCCTCCAACCGGGAGGACATGATCGATCCGGCGATCCTGCGCCCCGGTCGCCTGGACGTGAAGATCAAGATCGAGCGGCCCGATGCCGAGGCTGCGCGAGAGATCTTCAGCAAGTACCTCACGCCGACATTGCCGCTGCATCCGGAAGATCTTGCCGAATTCGATCATGATCCGCAGACGTGTGTGCAGGCCATGATCGACCGCACCGTTGGCCGGATGTATGAGGAGTCGGAGGAGAACCAGTTCCTGGAGGTGACCTACGCGGGCGGAGACAAGGAGGTCCTCTACTTCAAGGATTTCAACTCAGGGGCGATGATCCAGAACATTGTGGACCGGGCCAAGAAGATGGCGATCAAGGACTTCCTGGATACCGCCGTACGGGGCCTCCGGATCGGCCACTTGCTGCAGGCCTGCCAGGATGAGTTCGCCGAGAACGAGGATCTGCCTAACACCACCAATCCCGATGACTGGGCGAAGATCTCCGGGAAGAAGGGCGAGCGGATCGTCTTCATCCGGACACTGATCTCCTCCAAGCAGGGCACTCAGCCTGGCCGGTCGATCGACACGGTGTCCAACACCGGTCAGTATCTGTAGCGCCCTTTCCTAGCCCAAGTGACTCGGGTGCGTCCGTCGGCTCGGACGCCTCGATGGCGGCTCTGCGATGTTTCTGGCGCGGGCGTGCTGGATCAGCCGAAGCCCGGCGCGCCATCCGATGAGGAAGATGGCGAGCACACAGCTCGCGACGAGAACGAACGAGGGCTGCACACTGGCACCGGTGAGCACCCGTAGCGTCATCCCCCCGATGACCGTGCCAAGCCAGACTGCTACGCCTGATATCAGCGAGTAGGGCCGCCGCCAGGTGCGACCGACGAGTGTGCCCAGGAGGCATCCGGCGAGGAAGGGCCAGGCAGTGTGTGCGACGCCAAGCAGGTCCGTCGCTTCCTGGTGGCTGCTGCGTCCGACGATCGCGAAAACCAGGATGCAGATTACGTCGACAGCGATCGCTGGCAGGATCTGCACGGAGCTCACATTACGCTGAGGCCATGGCTTCCACAGGCGATCGCGGCGAGTCGGCAACCGCGAGCGTGGAGCCGGCTGCACGTCTCAACGCTCGGGTCATGGGTATCGAGACCGAGTACGGCATCAGCGCTTTGGCCCCAGGCACACCAGCGGTGCCCGGCGGATTCAGTAACGCCTTCATCGAGGAAGAGCTGCATCCGATGCAACTCTCCAACCATGTCGTCAAGGCATACGGCGCCTCGGCCGCGGGACAGCCGGCTGGCTGGGACTACGAGACGGAGACGCCACTGCGGGATATCCGCGGGTACGAAATCTCCCGGGCCGCCGCCCACCCGGACCAGCTGACGGACACCGATCTCGGCATGGCCAACGTGATCTTGACCAACGGCGCGCGGCTATACGTCGATCATGCGCACCCGGAGTACTCAAGCCCAGAGGTGACCTGCGCGTTGGACGCGGTGCGTTACGACAAGGCCGGCGAGGCTGTGATGGCACTCGCCGCTCAGCGCGCTACGCAGTCGTTGGGTCGCTCGGTGAGGCTCTACAAGAACAACACCGACGGCAAAGGCGCCTCGTACGGAACTCACGAGAACTACCTGTTGCAGCGCAGCACGCCCTTCGATCGGATCGTGACCCAGTTCACAGCCTTCCTCGTTTCGCGGCAGGTGATCATCGGCGCTGGTCGCGTGGGCCGCGGGCAATCCAGCCAGACGTCCGGGTTTTCAGATCAGCCAACGCGCGGATTTCTTCGAGGCAGAGGTCGGCCTGGAGACCACCCTCAACAGGCCGATCATCAACACCCGCGACGAGCCGCACGCGGATGCGAGCAAGCATCGCAGATTGCACGTGATCACCGGAGACGCCAACCTGTCGGAGATCTCCACCTATCTCAAGGTGGGCACCGCTTCGTGGGTACTGCGGGTCATCGAGGCAGGCGAGCTCGGCAGCGACGTACGGCTCGACGGGCCGGTTGCGGCCATGCGGACGGTCAGCCATGACCTGTTGGTTCGGGACCCGCTGTACCTGACCGAGGGGCCCAGCATGACCGCGCTGGACCTCCAGGAGGTGTATCTGGACGCTTGTCGTAACCACTACGAGCGGATCGCCGGCGAGCTCACCGAGACAGCTCGGATCGAGGCGAAGGACATCTTCAGTCGCTGGCAGGACTGCCTGGATGCTCTCCGAACCGACATCTTCAGCCTCGCTGATCAGCTCGACTGGGTTGCCAAGCTCAAGCTGATGGAGTCCTATCGGGAGCGCGATGGCCTCAGCTGGTCCGCTCCCAAGCTGGCGCTCATCGACCTGCAGTACGCCGACGTCGATCCGCGCCGCAGCCTCTATCGGGCACTGCTGAGTAATGGGAAGATGCGCCGGCTGGTCACCGATGACGAGATCGAACGCGCCCGTACGTCGCCGCCGGATGACACCCGCGCGTACTTCCGGGGCAGGGTCATGGAGAAGTTCGGATCCTCGATCGTTGCCGCCTCCTGGGACTCGGTGATCTTCGACGTACCCGATCGTCCGGCACTGCAGCGGCTGCCGCTGTTGGATCCGCTGCGCGGCACTCGGGAGCAGGTGGGGCAGCTGATCGAGGAGTGCGATTCGGTCACCGAGCTGTTCGCTGCACTCGGCCGCTAATCCCTCCCGGCTTGTTGCCGAGTCCCTCGCACTTGCTCGCTGCAGAACCTAGGTGCACGTAGGCTTCGGTCGGTCTGCACAGGTGGCAACCCATGCAGACCGTCAACAACCTGTGCAGACCCTTTGGCCTACCACCCACCGGCGGCTGCACACGCCAAAGAATGTCGTGGCGTTGTCGGTCGCGTTGGTTAGGCTGGACGCCAGTACAGACGAGGAGCAGGTATGGCTGAGTCAGAGCAAAGCCAACGCAAGGCACGGCGAGCCGACGATCGCGAGGTCGAGGAGTTGGCGCCTGCTGATACGGCGCACAAAGCGGAACTGGACTCAGAGGTGGACTCGCTGCTGGACGAGATAGACGATGTCCTCGAAGTGAACGCTGAGGAGTTCGTCCGCTCATTCGTTCAGAAGGGCGGCCAGTGAACGACGGACGACATGAAAGTTGAGATGACCTCTGAGTTCTTTCGTATCGGGTCTTCGTCCTTCACCGATTTCGTCTCGCGCGTGGCTCCCGACGTGTTGCCGTCCTCGCGGCCGGCGCTCGCCGGGGTCGGCAATCTGACACCACATGGCACGACGATCGTGGCCGCGACATTTCCCGGCGGGGTTGTGGTGGCCGGCGACCGGCGGGCGACGATGGGCAACATCATCGCCCAGCGCGATATCGAGAAAGTGTTTCCGGCCGACGAGTTTTCGATCATCGGTATAGCCGGCGCTGCCGGCCTCGCCGTCGAGTTGGTTGGCTTGTTCCAGGTCGAGCTGGAGCACTACGAGAAGATCGAAGGCGCTCCGCTATCCCTGGTCGGCAAGGCGAATCGACTGGCAACGATGATCCGTTTGAACCTCGGCCTCGCCATGCAGGGCTTGGTCGTCGTGCCCCTGTTCGCCGGCTGGGATGAAACGACGGGAGTGGGTCGGATCTTCTCCTATGACGCAACAGGCGGCCGCTACGAGGAGCACGCATACTTCTCGGTCGGGTCAGGCTCGGTATTCGCCCGTGGGTCGCTGAAGAAGCTCTATCGACCGGATTTCGACGCCAACGAGGCCGCCATGGCTGTGATCCAGGCGCTCTATGACGCGGCTGACGATGACTCGGCGACCGGCGGACCAGACATGGCGCGGAAGATCTTTCCGGTGGTTTTGGCGGCGACCGAGGACGGCGTGCAGCGTTTTGGCGATGCCCAGATCACCGACTTGATCGACCAGCTGATCGCCAGCCGTGCCGAGCGACCGGATGGACCGGGGGCTCCACTTGCTTAGGACGTACCGATGAGCATGCCGTTCTACGTCGCCCCCGAGCAGCAGATGAAGGATCGGGCCGACTACGCGCGCAAAGGCATCGCCCGAGGCCGTTCGGTGGTCGTCTTGCACTATGCCGACGGCATCTTGTTCGTGGCCGAGAACCGATCCCAGGCGTTGCACAAGGTCAGCGAGATCTACGACCGCATCGCCTTCGCTGCCGTCGGTCGCTACAACGAGTTCGAGAATCTGCGCCAAGCCGGGATCCGTTACGCCGACGTGCGCGGCTACACCTACGACCGTACCGATGTGACAGGTTCGCGGACTGGCCAACGCGTACGCTCAGCTGCTTGGCACGATCTTCTCTTCGGGCGGCGAAAAGCCGTACGAGGTGGAGATCGTGGTGGCAGAACTGGGCGCGACTCCGGCGCAAGACCAGGTCTACCGACTGACCTATGACGGTTCCGTCGCGGATGAGGCGAACTTTGCGGTTATGGGCGGATCGGCCGACGTCATCGCCGAGGTGGTGACCAAGGGATTCCGCTCTGGTCTCAGCCTCGCGGAGGCGGCCCAGCTCGCCGTACGTGCGCTTGGTGCCGACGGCGGGCCGAATAGCGCACCGCGGACGCTGGGGGTCGAGGCTTTGGAGGTCGCCATTCTCGACCGGAACCGAGCAATGCCGCGCAAGTTCCGGCGGATCAAGGGTGATCGGCTCGCCGCACTCCTCGCCGACGGACCGGAGTCTGCCAGCATGGTCGCCGCGGAGACGTGAACATGACCAGCCCGCCCACCGATGTTGGGGCGCGCCAACTGAGTTGTGCGGTGATCATCGGCACGGGGCTCATCGGGACATCCATAGGCTGCGCGCTCTCGGCCGCGGGATACGCCGTGCACCTGCGTGATCACAAGATCAGCCACGCTCGGGTCGCAGCCGGTCTCGGAGCTGGCACCATCGATCCACCGGTAACCGCCGATGTCGATCTGGTCGTCGTCGCCGTTCCGCCAGGTGCCATCGCCGACCTCGTGGTCCACAGCCTCCAGGTCTATCCGAATGCGACCGTCACTGACGTCGGTTCGGTGAAGGCCGGAGTCCTCGACGCCCTATGGCAGCGCGACGTTGATCTAGGCTCGCTATGTCGGATCACATCCCATGGCGGGTTCCCACCACTCCGGTCCGATGACTGCCCATCCCGAGCTGTTTGTGGACAGGACGTGGGTCGTTGCACCACACCGGCGGTCGGCAGCCGAATCGGTAGCGCGGGTGCGAGCAGTGGTCCAAGCCTGCCGCGCCCGCGAGGTGATCATGGACGTTGATGATCACGACGCGGCGGTCGCGCGCGTCTCACACCTGCCGCACCTGATGTCCGCACTGGTTGCCGGTCATCTCACCCAGGTGCCGGAGCGGGACCTCATGCTCGCCGGCCAAGGCCTTCGCGACGTCACCCGGATCGCCGGCAGCGATCCGATGCTGTGGGAGCAGATTCTCGGGGCGAACTCGAGTGCGGTGCTCGAGGAGCTGCGCAGCGTCCAGGATCAGCTGGGCTTGTTGATCAAGGCCGTGGAAGCGGCGCCGGCCACCGGTGACTTGCGCGGCCAGCTAGAGCGTGGCGTCGCCGGAACACGCAAGATCGGTGGCAAGCACGGGGCAGCACCAGTCAGCTACAGCGAGGTTGTCGTTGCCATTCCTGACTCCCCAGGGGCGTTGGCGCGACTGTTCGCCGATGTCGGCGCTGCTGGGGTGAACGTAGAGGACATCTCTATCGAGCACGACCCGGTGCGTGAAATCGGGTATCTCTCCTTGTCCGTTGCGCCAGAGCATGCGGATGCGTTGGTTGAGACGATGTTGTCTCACGGTTGGACGGTGTCCTGACTTCCGCACTGCGAGCCGAGGGACGCGCCTGGCCGGAGCGAAAAATCGGCCGCCTCGTTGTTGGCCGGTACGCTGAGGCGCGTGTCTGAGGTAGCGATGACCCACCAATTCCAGACTCGGAGCGATGCCAGTTCGAATGCCGGATCGAATCGGCCGCTCGTTATCGCGATCGATGGGCCCAGCGGCTCCGGCAAATCAAGTACGGCTCGAGGGGTTGCGGACAGGCTAGGGCTGGCCTTTCTCGACACCGGCGCGATGTACCGCGCGGTCACCTGGCTGGCACTGCGGGAAGGCGTCGACCTCGATGATCGCGACGGCCGTTGCGGTCCTGCTGGCTCATGCCTCGATGGATGTCGACATGGACCCGCGACGTCCTGTGATAACGATCAACGGGATCGATGTCTCGGATGCGATCCGGGCTCCCGAAGTGTCGGCTGCCGTGAGTGCGATCGCCACCAATCTCGACGTACGCGCCGATCTTGTAGCTCGCCAGAAGAAGCTGATCGCCGAGGCGGTCGCGGGGATCGTCGCCGAGGGCCGAGATATCACGACTGTGGTGGCACCCGACGCCGACGTACGCGTACTGCTTGTTGCTGATCCAGCTGCGCGGGTGGCACGCCGTCATGCCGAACTCACCGAGCATCAGGTCGACGTCGACACCGTGACTGATCAAGTCATCCGCCGCGACCGCGACGATTCGACCGTCGCCGAGTTCGAATCGGCGGCTCCTGGAGTTCATGTGGTTGATTCCACAACTCTCAGCCTGGAAGAGGTGATCGAGACGATCTGCGCGTTCGTCCCGGTCTGGGCGCTGGGAGGTACGCGTGATCGCCGGGGTTAGCCCCGATCTTCCACATACTGATCGATTGCCGGCCCCGAAGGAGTGGGGCCTTCGGCTTGCCAGGCCGTTGGTCCGCCTAGGCCTACGGCTTTCCTGGCGAGTCACAGTGCACGGTGCACCGCACGTTCCGAGCTCTGGTCCGGTGATCTTGGCCGCTAACCACATCGGCATCTTGGACGGCCCGGCTCTCGTCGCGCTGACCAGGCGGCTCACCTTTGCGTTGGTCAAGCGGGAGGCGTTCACCGGCCCCGTGGGTCAGTTCCTGGCTCGGGTCGGCCAGATCTCCCTCAACCGTCGGGAGATCGATCCGCAGGCCATCCGGAGGGCGATTCAGGTGCTACGAGCCGGCAAGGTTCTCGCGGTCTTTCCCGAAGGCGTACGCAGTGGCGGCGAGGTTGCCTGGGCGAGGAGAGGTGCGGCCTACCTGGCCATGGTCTCGGGCGCACCCATTGTCCCGGTGGCGATTCTCGGCACGCGGGAACCTGGCCAGCACAACAGCCAAGTGCCTCGGCTACGGAGGTCGATTCATCTGGTCTACGGGGAGCCGTTTCAGCTGCCCAGAACTCCCTGGCCGCGGCGGAAGGCTGTGGTCGCGCAATGGACTGCGGTCGTCCGGGAGCGGCTGGCCGATCATGTGGTCGCAGCACAGGCTCTGACCGGGCTACCCTTGCCGGGGCCACCGAAGGTCAGAATTCGTCGTCTCCACCCGTCTAGTCCATAGCAGCCGGCAGGCTCGAGAACTCGGAGCGAAGCGAGCATGAGTGAGATCGCGGCTCCCGAGGAGTCGCAAGTGTTGCCCGTTGTGGCGGTTGTCGGCCGACCCAATGTCGGCAAGTCGACTTTGGTCAACCGCATGATCGGGCGTCGGGAAGCCGTCGTCCAAGACGTGCCAGGCGTGACGCGCGATCGTGTCTCCTACGACGCCATCTGGAATGGGCGTCAGTTCGTCCTGGTGGACACCGGCGGCTGGGCGCCTGATGCCAAGGGGATGGCCGCCCGGGTCACTGAGCAGGCCGAGCTAGCAGTTGCCGCGGCCGATGCCGTGGTCCTTGTCGTCGACGCGACTGTCGGGACGCAGGACGTCGACGAGGCCGTGGTGAAGGTACTGCGTCGCAGCGGAAAGCCGGTGGTACTGGCGGCCAATAAGGTCGACGATCAGCGAACCGAGGGAGAAGCGGCTGCGATTGTGGCAGCTTGGCTTGGGCGAGCCGTTCCCGGTGTCGGCCTTGCACGGCCGGGGGAGCGGCGACCTGCTGGATGCGGTCCTGGCCGCGATTCCGGAGGCGCCGGTTTCGCTGGCGGATGGTGAGCGGGGTCCGCGCCGGGTCACGATTGTCGGCAAGCCCAATGTCGGCAAGTCCAGTCTGCTCAACAAGCTCGCCGGGCAGCAGCGGGTGGTCGTCGATGAGGTCGCCGGAACCACAGTCGATCCCGTCGACGAGCTGGTCGAGGTCGGTGGCGAGATCTATCGGTTCATCGACACAGCCGGAATCCGTCGCCGAGTCAAAGAGGCTTCCGGGCACGAGTACTACGCGAGCCTGCGTACTCATGGTGCCATCGAGCGCGCCGAGGTGTGCATCGTGTTGGTCGACGCGAGCGAGCCGGTCACCGAGCAAGATCTTCGGATCCTGACGTCGGTGGAGGAGGCGGGCCGCGCGCTGGTGATCGCGTTCAACAAGTGGGATCTGACCGACGACGAACGACGTCGTTACCTGCGCCGCGAGATCGAACGTGATCTTGTGCAGTTCGACTGGGCCGCCAAGATCAACATTTCGGCTCTCACAGGGCGTCATGTTGATCGTCTCGGCTTGGCGATCAAGGAGGCTCTGGCTGGCTGGGAGACCCGGATTTCGACGGGACGGTTGAACGCGTTCCTGGGCCGGATTGTCGCCGCGCATCCACATCCCGTGCGTGGCGGCAAGCAGCCGCGGATCCTGTTTGCAACCCAGGCTCGTGCTGCCCCGCCGACCGTCGTGATGTTCACCACAGGGCAGTTGGAGCCTGGCTACCTGCGCTTCTTGAAGCGCAGGCTCCGCGAGGAGTTCGGCTTTCCAGGTACGCCGGTGCATCTGGAGCAACGAGTGCGGGAGAAGGGAAGGCGCAAGTGAGCGATGGCGACGTGCAGGTCAGTGATCAGCAGGCACTTGTGATCGAGCTGATGCAGGCGCTCGAGTCCGGCGTACACGGTGATGAGCTACGCCGCTTCTTCCACGACGATGCCGAACAGATCGAGTATCCGAGCCTGGTCGACCCACGCGTTGGGCGTCGCGGCCTGGAGGGCATGATCGCCGCCAGCGAGCTGGGTGCGGGGATGCTGGCGTTCCAGCGCTACGACGTGAGCCGCTGGATCGAGAGTGAGGACACCGTGGTCTGCCAGGCCGAGTGGCATGCCGAGCTGGCGAAGGACGCCGGATCCTTGCGGCAGGGACAGCGACTTCACACCTACAGCGTGTTGATCTTCACCTTCCGCGACGACAAGATCATCCGGCAGGAGGCTTACGACTGCTACGAGCCGTTTGAGGACTAGTCGGTGTTGAAGTCGTAGGACTCACTCAGCCATTCCCGAAGTTGATCATCAACTTGATCAGCGCTCGTGAGGTTGATCATGTGGACGACTCGATCGGCAGCTGTGGGCAGCGTCCGCGCGAACCGAGCATCCGCCCGCTCGTACGGGAGATAGAGGCTTAGCAGCACGGATCGTACGCGGGGCCGAAACTCGGCGATCTTGCGATCGCTCTTGAGGAAGATCCCAACGTTGACGGCATCTTCATGGACCGGACCGAGACTGATGAGATGTTCCATGACAGCGCGGTAGATCTCGCCAACCCAGCGAGGATGTCGAGCCAAGAGATCATCGACCGTGATGCCTGGGACGCAAACATGCGCCTGGTTGACGGAGGCGAATTCCCGCTCACAGTTCGGACACACCCAACGTGTCACGCGGCCGATTGTGCCGTAGACCAGCCACGGATGATCAGGCGCACGAGTCGTAGTAGAGTTCCCGCTCGTGGCTGCTGCTCTCCGAGCACGTCCACGGGCTGTGGCGCAGCTTGGTAGCGCACTTGACTGGGGGTCAAGGGGTCGCGAGTTCAAATCTCGCCAGCCCGACCAATGAATGGCCTTGTCACAGGCTATTTGCCTGCCCCGACCTTAGCTCCGCATCGGCCGTCACATCCGGTTGTGCTAGCACTGTGCGAGCAACCCCGCGAGGGATCAACGCTGCGGCACCGTTCACGGCCCCTGCCCGACGCCTTTCAGCATGTGCCCGTAGATGTCTGCGGTGATGCAGACCGAGCTGTGACCGGCCAGCTTGGACACGATGGAGATGTCATTTCCGGCAGCGATCATGAGGCTGGCCCAGCAATGCCGAGCCCGTGGAACGTCAACTCCGGCAACGGCTCCCTGCCCTGATCTCTGGAACAACCGGTGACGTAGGCCGGATCGAGGGCTCGCCCGTCCTCCATGGTGAACACATGCCCTTGCGTCTCCCATGCCTCGAGCGGCTTCACAGCTCCTCGGCCTGGTGGAGCTGCCAGGTCAGCAGGGCAGCCACCCCAAGTCGCTCAGTGCCGCCACACGCCGCCCTGAACGGGTCTTGGGGTTGGTCGTCTCCTGCACCCTCCCGTCAACACACGACCCGGTTATGCCTCACGGTGATCGTGCGGGCGTCCAGATCAACATCGGACCAGTGCAATCCGGTGATCTCACCACGACGTAGACCCGTGTAAATAGCCAGCTCGAACAACGGGCCGAGCCGGTGATGGCCGCACCGTTCAATGAACTCGCCAGCGGGCTCCGGCTCCCAGAACGCGACCGGATGATCGACCGACCCGGCTTATCCACCATCATCGCCGGGTTCGCCGGAATGATTCGTCCCTGACAGCCGGGTGAAGATCATCCGCAATGTCGCCAACGCCCGCCGCACCGTGACCGCGCCACGTCCGCCTTGGTCAGTTCGGCAACCCAGGTGTTGACGTGGCTACGGCGAATGTCGGTGAGCCGCATCTCACCGAGCCGCGACGGCGTGATGTCTTGCTCCACATACCGCTGGTAGTTGGCGGCGGTGGTCGGCTTCAAACCCCGACCGGTGGTGAGACGGCGGGCCATGATCTTCAGGTGCATACTCGGCCAATGTCTTGTCCGTGGGTTTTACGTAGGTGCCTTTGCCGAGCTTGTACTTTAACTCCGTCAACGCCGTGTCGGCACCCTGACGGCCACTCGTAGGAGCGACCTCCGACACGGCACCAATGCCGCATATGTAAGGCTGCGTCTGCCAGGAGTGTCGAGAGAACCAGCGCCAGCGGATGGCTAGGAGTTCCCCACGGTCTCGGCGTCCGTCATCGGGGGACGCTCAGGTGGCAGCAAACTACCGAGTCCGATGATGCGCGTGTATCGCCACACATCCACGCTGATGGCGGACCCCTTGACGCAAACACCCTCTCAGCGCGTTGATGGCAGGTAAACGGCGCCCGGTGCGACAGGGGAGGCACCGGGCGTCGAGTTCTGACTATCCGCGCTCCGAGGGCTGGCGGTTGCAGGCGCCGACGCTGCCGGTCGGACGAGCCCACATAACCACGCCCAGATAGTTCGGAACCGTAGACGCGCTCTTCGGAAACGCGGCCGCTGGTGCCCGGCTCATCCAGCCAGAGGGTTTGGATAGCCAGTCGGCTGCCGATATCGCAGCCTCCCTAGCTGATGCGCTCACAGAGCTTCACCGGCTCCAGCGGAGGCTCGATCGACGCGTCCGACGCTGTTGGAGCCCAGCAGTAAGCCGGCCAACCGTTCCGGCAGGTGCTCCTTGATATTGGCCTAACTTCTAACCAGGTATGGGGTCTCACTAAGACCGACCCTGAATGGTCGACAGCAGTGGAGACTGCCTTAACGACTACTCGCCGGGCGACCTCCAGCACGGCACAGATGCGGCGTATGTGCGAGGTTGCGTCTGCAAGGATTGCCGGGAGCACCAGCAGCGCCGGATGGGCCGGAGCCGTGCATGATCCACATCGACCCGTGAGAGATCACGGTTCGCTCTTAACTCCCGTCAAAACTCTCGTCAGGCCCGTTGATCCTGCGCTGGCTAATACGAGCGCGCGGTTGCAGCCGCAGACGACACGCTCAGGAACATCCGGGACTGTTCGACGGTACGTGGGTGCACTGGTCGCCGTTCGCGCCGCTCACCGAATCCGCGGTCAGCGTTTCGGGGTGATCACTTCAGCGATTCGAGGAGCGCGTTGGCTGCCTTGATGCTCTTGATGATCGTGATCCGCCAGTCCGTCCACAACCCGGGGCGCACCGCTTCGAGATCCGACTGGAGCTGCTTGGTCTCGTTCTTGAAGTACGCTGCGGCGAGCGCCTCCACCGACGAGAATGTGACGAGGAGCCGAAGCGCGCCGAGTACTTCGGGGTAGGCATCATCGCTCCGGTCGACCTTCCCCGCGTCGCACACACGGCGCGTGAAGAACTCAGTCGCCCCTTCGTTCACCTTCCAGTGCTGGTCGCTGATCCACGTGCGGTCCGAGTGCAGGTGGAGCGCCTCGTGCACGATCGTTCCCGCGTCGCCCTTGTCGCGGTTGATGTGGATCACATTGGTATCCAGATCCGTGAAGCCGTTAACAAACGTCTCTTGCGATCGCGTGTCGACGTCATGCTTCTTCGCATACGCGAGGTACAGCGCCTTCAGATCGGGGCCCGAATGGGTCTCGACCTTCAACGCGCCACCGCCCTCCTTACCGACGTACTTGGCGACCACCGGGTCGAGGGCGAGGAGGCCGGGGACCTTGGCCGGTGCCGTGTCGGTCGCGGACTTGCGTTGCACCACGATCGAGCTGACGGCGCGATTGCCCGCCGTGCGCTGCAGTTGGAGCAGCGGATGGGTGCCGGGCGCCGACCGATGGACCGCCAGCGCGGACTGGGCGAGTCGCTCGCGGTCGCGGCTCGAGTACGTCCGCACATTCGTGAGGATACGTTTGCACACACAACTGCACTCACCGAGGAGGTGAGACCAAGATCAATTAGCAGGGCCCAGTAAGTGGCCCGGTGGTGCTGAGAACACCGACCGGGCCAGGAGATCCCAGCTAACCCAATCGAAAGGAACGCAGGACCTCTAATGTCCAAAGTTACCTAGCCCACAGATAAGCACTTGGTCCAGCGCAAGCGGCGACTTGCTCAGGACCTTCAATATTCCCGCGCCCGCTACGCCCGGGGCCAGGTTCCTCAACGACGTGGCGGTCACGGATGATGCCGTGTACGTGACTGACTCGTTCAACCCGCAGCTTGTGGTGATCCCGCTGCCAGCGAACGGGTCGCTGCCAGGAGTCAATGCCGCGACCTTGCTGACGGTCACAGGCGGGTTCGTGCAGACCGCAGGTGCCAATCTCAATGGGATCGTCGCAAAGAACGGGGCGCTCGTCGTGGCGAGTCCAGCACGGGGAAGCTCTTCCGCGTCGACCCTGCCACCGGAATCGCCGAGTAGATCGATCTTGGCGGCGTGGCCCTGGGCAGTGTCGACGGCTTGGAGCTGCAAGGTCACAGGCTTTACGCGGTGCGCAACTCCAACCTGGTGACTCTCGTGCGGCTCGGTTCTCAGCTAGCCGCCGGGACCGTGCTTGGCGATATCACCGGTGAGTTGGACACCCCGTCGACAGCAGTCGTGGTCGCAGGGCGACTATGGGTAGTCAACCCCGCGGTTCAATACGCCGCCGTCACCCAGTACGGAGTATTGGATCGCCCAATTGTCACTCCGTCCCGAGAGCCGGCTGAGTTCCGGAGGCTGCCAGATGGGGCCCGGCTGCCGCACCTGATCGATTCAGACGTCTAGCGTCCGTCGGACGACCAGCTGCAGTTTCAGCCCACTTCAACGACATGAGCGCTGATGTAGTCGCTACCGAGCGCGCGCGCTGCTGCGACCCTGTGGTGGCCGTCGAGAACGTAGTACTCGCCGTGCCATGCCCAGACTTCGATGGGCGGGAGCGGCTCACCCTCGCGCATGACGACCAGGATGCTGCCGAGGCGGGCGCGGGCTCGGTCACTGACGGGCCGGAAGTTCCGGTCGAACCGGTGCGATGCGCCGTCGACGGAACCGACGATGCTGGCGACCGGGATGAGCTGTTCGCCGACCTCCCTAAAGTTCGGGTGGTCGTGAGTGCCGTCCCGCAGAACCGGAAGGGTTGAGCGTCGGTGGTGGCCCAGGAGGTTGGTCGCTCGGGCGCCGTACTGCTTCCCCAGGAGCCGATCGAAGTCGAACACGCTGTCCACGCGGGCGTATCCGGTGCCAGAAGTCGCGTGCGGGCCTGCAACAACTCGCTCGATGAGGAGGATGCCTCCAACCACGGCTAGGATGCCAAGAAGGTAGTAGAGGAACTCGCTCAACATCAGGGCCACTCACCTCTGAATCGACCCTTCTCCACGGACACCCGAGATGGGTGCTCTCCCAGAGTCTTCGTGGATTGAACGTCGTCCAGCGAAAACTCATTCCTCCGCTCCCCTGACGCTTGTCACGGCTGTGAGCCGCTCGCCGGACGAAGATCAACAGCTCTGATCCACCGTTGACGGCCGTCCGCACCACGTACCCGGCCGAACCATTCCCGCCGTTCTTTCACCCACCAATCGAGCTGGCCAGCCTTCGACCACGTGGCCGTGTCGACCTGGATCGGCGGATCGACTTCCCGGCGATCAGCCTCGGCAATCTGCTGCAGGTCACGCTCGTTCAGATCCATGTTCGATTAGAACATACTAACGATTCTGGTGAAAGAGGACACGGCCTGGCCGATGCGGCGACGCCGGCTCTAGACATACGAGATTGCAACCTACGACCGGGACAAGGTCTTCTCACGAAGAAGCGTGGTTCGGGTCAGCACGGCTTCCAGGTCTTGCCGCCAGGGGCGTAGCACCGAGGGCCTGTGTAGCCGTCGTAACCCCCGCCTTTGCCAACCAGCACAGGTCGATCGAGTCCGGCTTGCTTGATGATCGCGGCCAGGTCGTCCGCCCACACCTGCGCATCGATGTACTGGTCGGCGTCGGGCGGCTTCTCGGACATTCCGTGACCGCGGATGTCGAACGTAACGAGTCGGAACGTATTGGCCAGAGCGCTGCCGATCTGGAGGGACCAGCACAGCTGACTCTGCGACCAGCCGTGAACAAATAGCACCGCGGGCCCGCTACGGTCACCCCACTCGCGACTGTGGAGCCTCACACCGCCGCCACCCCGGACGTCGTACGTCGCGATCGGCGCACGCTCCGCCGTAGGTGGGCTCTCGCGGCTCAGATTCCGTTCCATCTGCACTCCTTCGGTCGGCTGAGTGGCCCCGCGAGCCCCGGCGCGGCGCCCACGCCTCCACCGAATCGGGAGGCGCACACAGCGACGGTATGAGTACGGCAGCCACCGTGACATCGGCGACATCACCCAACCTGTCGCGGTGCTCCTGGCGGCCAACACGTAGCCGGTGTTGTCGTATCAGGAGCGCGGAAGCGAGTGCGATTCTTGCGCGTGGGCCAACGCAGCCGCCGCCGCTGCACGAGCCGCCTTTCCGCCCAGACCCAACTTCGTGTAGATGTTGGAGAGATGCCGTTCGACGGTCCGCACGCTGAGCGACAGCGAACGCGCAATCGCCTCGTTCGTGAGGCCCGCTGCGGCGCAGTCGAGCACCTCGAGTTCGCGCGCGCTGAGTTCACCGACGCCGCCGGGCGCGTTCGACCGCTCGGTGCCGAGGAAGGCGTCGATCTCGGCAAGTAACATCGGCCACGCGGGCTCGTCGGCCAACAGGATGTGGTTCTGCGAATCGAGGAGGACGAGCCGCGCGCCGGGAATCAGCGCAGCGAGCAACCGGCTTTCCTCGACGGGCACGGCGCGGTCGTCTCGGGCATGGACCACCAGGGTCTTCGTGCGCACCCGCGATGCGACATCGATCACGTTGACCCGTCCGCGCGCCTCGAACAACCGCGCGGCGGCGTCTGCGGTCGTCGAGCGCCAGAGCAGATCGTCGTACTACGCCAACTGCTCAGGCGTGCCTTCTGGCAGGAACAGCAAGCTGAGCAGGCGGCGAAACGTCGGATTTGGATTTTGCCAGCCGGCGCGGATCGCAGACTCGATTGCCTGTTCCTCCCGGTTGCCCTCTGGGCCGCGAAATCGCCGACCGCGAGCCCAGCCACCGCACAGGATCAGGTGCGTGAGACGGTCAGGATGCCGGGCCGCGTACGCGACTGCGATGGCGGCACCTTGCGACATTCCCAGTAGTGCGAAGCGATCGAGGTCCGCGGCGTCGGCCACCGTCTCCAAGTCAGCGACCCAAGTATCGACATCGGGATCACCGACCTCGCGGTCCGTGAGGCCGCAGCCACGCTCGTCGTAGCGCACCAGCGAACGGCCCTGTCCCAGGCCGGCCAGCCAATGACGCCACACCGGGCTGTCCCAATCGAACTCCAAGTGTGTCAGCCACGTCGCAACCCTCAGGATCGGCGGCCCGCTGCCCGCAACTGCATAGGCCAGCCGCGGCCCCGTCCGGGGCGACGCAGAAACGGACCGCCTGTTTCACCTTGCGACCGTATCGCCTCACAGGACGGACCAACCGAGGTGTTCTCCGTCTTGGGCCGGCGGCCCGCGCGGGAGCCTGCGCCGCACCATGGAGATGGCGACCTCCCGCAGCCGCGTCATGCGCGCACTGACCGATTTCCCATTGGCCGATGCTGGCGAACGCCTGCTATGCGGCCGGGGGCCGTGGTACCGGAATAGGTGACGCACCGCGACGCGGACGATCCGCTGTGGGCGCGCTCGAGGATGACCGAGGCTCTGGAACGGGTCCAGGTCCCGATCCTGCTCCAGGGAGGCTGACAAGACGGCTTTCACACTCGCGTCGATCCGTTGGCATTGCGGACAGAACTCGTCCTCCGGCCCGGACAGCAGCGGCGCGGCATCAACTGCCCTAGCATCCGTCCCCATGCGGTCAGGAGATGAGCCTTCGAGCCCGCCACAGATCGAAAGGCCACGGCCGAGTCTCAGAACCTGTCAGCCGGACTCGTTTGATGAATCGCCTCCACCAGCGCCGGACGTACTAATTGGCTGCTGGCGATAGTAGTCTCGCCAGATCATCCGGTGGAGCGGGATCCAGCGGGGGATGGATTTCAGGCCGGGAATGAATGGGAGCAACAAGAGCCCGAGCGACAGTACGGCCATGATGTAGAAGATGATGGCATCCGCGTGGCTGGTGAGGTAGTCGTCGGGGTTGTCGGAGTTGAACTGCGGAATCTGGTACCAGAAGGAGTACAGCCACAGCCATGCCTGGCCGGGATAGCTGCCGGTTTCGTTCATCATTCCCCAGGTGTTGCCCTGCAGGTGCGCGGCGGTCGCGGCATCGTCGAGATATGAACCGTCGCCGAGGAACAGGATCTGCTTGGTGAAGTCCGTCTGGTAGAAGCCGCCCTGCGCCATCAAAACACCGTCCAGCGCGCCGCTCACGGCCATCGCGGTGAGGCCCTTGGCCAGCGTGGGCACGGGTCCGTAGTCGCCCGCGGGGACTTTGTTGAGATCGTCGTCAGCGTTGGTCAGCGCAGTGTCGAACGTGGTGGCCCAGGCGGTCTGCCGGTCGGGGCTGGCCGTGTCCCAGCGCTTGAGGGCTGCTGCTACATCGGCGGGCTGTTGTTGAGAGTGCAGTGGCGTAATGACGAAGTCGCTGGCGGGGTCGACCGGATGGGTGACGCCGAACCACTTCTGAGGGGCCAGCGGTCCGACGGACAGTCCGGTGCCGGCGGTGTTGTAGGGCGGGCCGTACCCAGCAGACTCGCTCGTGCCAGCCAGCTCCTGGACCGTCGTGGCGTAGAAGTTGTCGGGGGCGTTCGCCGCCCACGCTTTGATCGTCAGCTGCGGCTCATCGGGTGAACCGAACATGCCCGCCATCAAGACTGTCAGGATGCTGACCACGACGATGGCGACGACACCTTCTTTCAGGATGTCGTACCGTCGCCAGGGGCCCTTCCACTCCTGGGCGGCGATGTCGGCGCTCCTTGCTCTCTGCGCGGTCATGACACGGCCGTGGTCTTGGCGACGTCTTGAGCAGGGTCCGTCTCGACGACAGCATCTATCGGAGGCACAACGCCGTGGCGGCGAACCAGGAGCACGTGCCAGACCACCACGACTCCTACGACCAAGGGCAGCAGGCACGCATGAACCAGAAGCATCTGTCCCAGGTTCGCGACATTGAAGAACGCGCCGATACCGACCGCGTTCAGCCCGTCCTTGGCCTCGAACGATATCCACTGCGAGTCGAAGTTGGTCTGCACCAGGTAGCCGGTGAAGGCGGTGCCGAGCGAGGCCAGGAAACACACCACGCCTGTCATCCAGGTCAGCGCTCGACGGCCGCGCCAAGCGGCCATCCAGAACTTCCCCCACAGGTGGATGACCATGAAAATGAAGAACAGTTGCACGCTCCAGAAGTGCAAGCTGTTGGTGAACCTCCCCACAGATGATGTGTGGTACCACGCAGGGCCGGCGAAAGAGAGTCCGAGACCGGAGAGCAAGATCACCAAGAACGCCGCCAGCGTAAGCACTCCGAAGACGTAGATCCACGAGGCGACGTAGGCGGGCTGCCGATCCGGCAGGAGCTTGTCCGGCGGAAGCGTCGACATCCAGGCCCGGCGCAGGCGAGATGTCCACATGGACGAACTGCCATCGCGCTGGACCGCGCGCCCGGAATGCGTCGTGGTCATCTGGGGTGCCGGTCCTTCGGGAACGGAAGCACGATGGCCAACACAAAGAGCAGGATCATGACCAAGATCACGATCAGATTCGGTACGGAGATGGAGAGCCAGCCCCACTCCAGATAGCTGGCTGACCCGTTCACGTTGGCCAGGGCTCGAGTCGCGACACGGGGATCTCCTCAGCGCCGAGGGTGGACAACATGTCCGCCCGTTATGAACAAGGTTGCGCGTCGAGCACTGGCGGCGTAGGGGATGTTGGCCTCTGCTGCTCGGACCTTGGTCCCAAGACTTGGGAGGCGGCTTCCAGTGACCGTTGTAACAGCGAGGGTGGGCGAGGGGACAGAGCTCCACCGGGTGGCTCTCGAATCTCAGCCGGAGCGCGTCTGCTCCGCCCGCATCTCGCCTTCACCTGACGCGGATGGCTGTATTCCGAGCGATGTCGGCCGGCAACGATCTGTAGTGTCGTCGCCGCCGCCTGACGGTCAAACCGTCAAATGCCCGCGGCGCCGAGGAGTTGACCGACGCCGAAAGTCACGGCCATCGCGATCGCTCCTCCGACAACCAGGCGGATCACGGCTGGGCCCCATCGCGCGCCGCCGAGGTAGGCACTCAGCGCACCCGTCAAGGCCAGTGCCAGCAGCACCACCGCGAACGTGACCGGGATGCGCGCGCCAATCGGCGGCACGACGATCGCCACGATAGGCAGGATCGATCCGGCTGTGAACGCGACCGCCGACGAAAATGCAGCGTGCCACGGGCTGGTCAGCTCGTTCGGGTCGAGCCCGAGTTCGGCGTCAACGTGCGCGGCGAAGGCGTCGTGGGCGGTCAGCTCCTCAGCCAGCTTTCGTGCCGTCTCGATGCTGGCTCCTTTAGCGACGTAGATCGCTGTCAGCTCTTCGAGCTCGGCTTCAGGCATCTCCTCGAGCTCGCGCCGCTCCTTCACCAGCAGCGCCCGCTCCGTATCGCGCTGGGTGCTTACGGAGACGTACTCACCCAAGGCCATCGATACAGCTCCGGCCACTAAGCCGGCAATACCTGCCGTCAGGATCGGGCCCATCTGCGGCGTCGCCGCTGCCACTCCGACGACCAGACCGGCAGTCGATACGATGCCGTCGTTCGCCCCAAGCACCCCGGCCCGGAGCCAGTTAAGCTTCCGGCCCAGTCCACCGATGTGTGGCTCGGACGCATGCACGGCAGGGGGTTCTGAGCTGTCGCTCATGGTGACCGGTCCTCCTCAGGCTTCTCGAAGATGATGCTGCAAGACGGAACGGGCACTGGTGCCGTTTCCGGTACCGACGCTATAGCTGCTGCAGTCCCTGCAGTCGGACTCGACCGGCCAAAATCCCGGCACCTCGCCCCGGTCCGACCCCAACATTGTTGGACGGGCCAGCCGGTCGGCGATCGACACACTGGTCGATCGGACCAGTCGCTACACGATGCTGCTGCACCTGCCCGACGGCTACACCCCAAGCTGGTCCGCGACGCATGGGCGGCGAAGATCAAGACCCTAGTCCGCGGTGCTGCGGGCTTCGATGACCTCGGACCAGGGCCGGCCGCATGGGGGGTGAATCTCGAGAACGCTGGACGTCGGTAGATGTGCCTAGCGTTGGACACGTCCCTCGCGTAGCCGGCACCGAGTTGGCCCACTCGTCTGGCTTGATCAGGAGCTTGGCCGCCTGGAGGCGTGACCCTTTACAGTGCTGCCGCAACCGGTGATCTCTTCCAGGCCGGCGCCGTCCAAGATGCCGCGGCCGTGGGCGTCCCAGCCGGGCGACAACGCTATAGAGCTGGTGCAGTCCCTGCAGTCGGACTCGACCGCCAAAATCCCGGCACCTCGCCCCGGTCCGACCCCAACATTGTTGACGGCCAGCCGGTCGGCGATCGACGCACTGGTCGATCGGACCCGTCGCTACACGATGCTGCTGCACCTGCCCGACGGCTACACCCCAGCTGGTCCACGACGCATGGGCGGCGAAGATCAAAACCCTATCCGAGGTGGCGCGGCTTCGATGACCTCGGACCAGGGCCGCGCATGGGGTGATCTCGAGAACGCTGGACGTCGGTAGATGTGCCTTGCCTTGGACACGTCCCTCGGTGGCCGGCACCGAGTTGGCCCACTCGTCTGGCTTGATCAGGAGCTTGTCCGCCTGGAGGCGTGACCCTTTACAGTGCTGCCACAACAGGTCATCTCTTCCAGGCCGGTGCCGTCCAAGATGCCGCGGCCGTGGGCGTCCCAGCCGGGCGACGTTCGGACGGCCATTCTTCTGTTGCTCTCAGACGAGCTATTGCATGGTTACCAGATCATGCAAGCAAGAGCGACCGCGCTGGTGGAGCCTGGCACTCGAGCCCGGGGAGCGATCTATCCCACGATTGCCCAGCTCGAGGACGAGGGCCTGTTGACGACTCGGGACGAGGGTGGCAGTCGCGTGGTCACGATCACCATCCAAGGGGCGTGCACAACTGGAGGAGCGCAGCGCCCAACTAGGCGACCCGTTCGACGACTTCGCCGATGCGCCAATTCTCCTGATCCGAGGGACCTGTTGCACCAATTGCAACGCAGAGGTACGTCAGATCGAAGTGGGAGGCGACGCCACACAGCTCCAAGTTGCAGCGAACATCCTCGTCCAGGCGCGGCGGTCGTTGTATTTGATCTTGGGCGAGGCCGAGGGTGGGCGAGTGAGCTGAAGGCTGTGCCGTCGCTGGTCTTTACGGATGCTTCACAGCTGGCTGACAGGTTCAGCACGGCCCAGGCTCAGCCGAGTTCTTAACGATGGAATCCTGCCGACGAGGAGCAAATGCGATGTCGCTACACGTCGAGGTGGTCACCGTGAGTGCGCTGGCCACTGCTCCGCCGGGGGCGGGGTGGGCGCCACCGATGCAGCTTGACAAGGATGCCGCGCTCGACCGAACGGTTCGGCTAGTAACGGGGCTGATGCTGTGGCTGGGTTTGTTGCTCGTCACTTATTGGTGGGTTGCGGACGGCGGTGTCACTGATCTTGCTCACTGGGAGAGTGGGCTGACCTCGTTAGGCCGTCTGGCTGGTCTGTGGGCCGCGGATTTGCTCTTGGTGCAGGTGCTGTTGATGTCGCGGCTGCCTCCGCTGGAGCATGCCTTCGGCCGGGACCGGCTGGCCCGGATCCATCGTGTAGTCGGCTTACTCTCCTTCTATCTGTTGATCACCCACATCGTGTTGATCATCGCTGGCTATGCCTCAGGCCAATGGTCGGCGGTGTTGTCGACGATCTGGGACTTGATCACCAACTACGGCGGCATGCTGCTAGCGGTTGGCGGAACCGCCTGCTTGATCATGGTCGTGATCACCAGTGTCAAGGCCGCGCGGCGACGGCTGCGCTACGAGTCATGGCATCTGTTGCATCTGTACGCCTACCTTGGGGTCGGGCTGGCATTGCCTCATCAGCTGTGGACCGGACAGGAGTTTCTGCAGTCGCCGGCCGCGACCGTCTACTGGTGGACGCTGTGGGCGGCTGCTGCTGGCACGCATTGTGATTTGGCGCATCTTGCTGCCGCTGTGGCGCAGCGCGCGCTATCGGCTCCGAGTTGTCGGGGTGGTTCGGGAGTCCTCCGATGTCGTGTCCGTCTACTTGACCGGTCGACGTCTGGACCGGCTGCCGCTACGCGCCGGGCAATTCCTCAACGTCCGATTCCTCAGCCGACCGGGATGGACCCGCGCCAACCCGTTCTCGCTGTCCATCGCGCCCAACAACCACACGTTGCGTATTACGGCAAAGACTCTCGGCGAAGGCAGCGCACGGCTGGCGCACCTGCGGCCGGGCACCTGGGCGTTATTCGAGGGCCCGTACGGGCGGCTCAGTAGCCGGGCCCGCACCCAGCGAAAGGTGCTGCTCGCCGGTGCTGGAGTCGGCATCACCCCCTTGCGCGCGCTGGTGGAAGGCCTCGACTACGCGCCAGGTGAGGCGATCATCCTGCAGCGCTACACCGCCGAGCCGCTGTTTAACCGCGAGCTGGATGTGCTCGCCGCCCAGAAGGGCCTGCAGGTGGTGCACCTGCCCGGTCCACGGCGTACCCCAACCTCGGTCCTCGGCCCGGCGGCGCACGGCATGCCTGAGCTGGTCGCGCTACGACACTGGATACCCGACATCGCCGACCGGGATGTTTTCCTCTGCGGCCCCAGCACCTGGACCGACAGCTTCGAGCGGCTGGTTCAGGCCGCCGGCGTTCCGCGAGACCGCATCCACACCGAGAGCTTTGGCTGGTGAACCCATGAGACGCATCGTCATCTGGCTCGCATCGACCATCACCATCGTGGTGCTGCTGTTCGGCTACCACACCTCGACCAACAAGACCTCATCCCCGGGCATACCGGGCAGCACCTCCGGTCCGACGACGTCGACGGGCAAAGAATCCAGCTCATCGGCGAACAGTGGGTCGTCCGGGTCGACCAGCGGCTCTGCCAAGATCACGACCTATACCGGGTCGGTCGCTCAGACCCGTTGGGGGCCGGTCCAGGTCAAAATCACCGTGCAGGGCGGAAAGCTCACCAAAGTCACGATCTTGCAGCAGCCGAGCGGCAACTCAAGGGACGCGAGGATCAACGACTACGCGCTGCCGATCTTGATCAACGAGTCGTTGAAGGCGCAGAGTGCCAACATCGACATGGTCAGCGGCGCGACGGTGACCAGTGGTGGATATGTGCAATCGCTCCAGGCGGCCCTCGACGGGGCTGTCAGTGGCCAAGGCGCGATGGGGGCCGGTTCAAGTCCAGATCAGGGTGCGGGGCCGCAATTACACGTTGCGGGCCCCCAGCATCGACATGGTGAGTCGGACGACGATGACTAGTGGTGGATATGTGCAATCGCTGCAGCTCGCCCTCGGCGAGGCTGGCATATGAGCAGCACAGCGGTCCAGGGACGAACCGACGGCGGTATCCATCGTCGCGTCGAGCACATCATGGGGATGCCGATCAGCCTTGCCTTGCGGGGCCGCCACACCGCCACTGCCGAAGGTCACCAGGCCTGGCAGGAAGTGATCAACCAGCTGCGGGAAGTTGATCAAATCTTCAGCACCTACCGAGACGATTCCATCATCAACCGGCTGGATCGAGGCGAACTCTTGATCGAGGAATGTCCGCCAGAGGTTGCTGAGGTGCTCAACCTGGGGCGACAAGCCGAGCGACAGTCCGACGGTGCGTTCTCGATCAACCTCCCGCTGCCCGATGGACGGCGTCGGCTTGATCCCAGCGGAGTCGTGAAGGGATGGGCCGTGCAACGCGCCGCTGGGTTCCTGGATGCGTTAGACGAGACCGACTACTGCTTGTCGGCAGGCGGTGACCTGGTCTGTCACACCGCAGATCCCGTGCGACCCGCCTGGAGGATCGGCATTGAGAATCCGCACGACACCATGAGCCTGATCGCTGTGGTGCCTATCCGATCTGGAGCCGTGGCCACCTCAGGCACCGCGCACCGTGGCCGCCATCTGATCGATCCGCGTACCGGCCAACACCCGAGTGGTGTCGCATCCGCCACCGTGATTGCGGACTCGTTGACGTGGGCTGATATCGATGCCACGGCGGCGTATGTCCAGGGCCGTCACGCCGTCCGCTGGCTCGCGACTCGGCCAATTCGCAGCGCACTCATTGTCTGGGCCGACGGTACGACGACGCGGCTCCCTAAGACCTAACCAGGAATCAGCAGGTCCGGTCGGACGCTGTCAGTCACTCTTCCTGCGGAGCATTTCACCACCCTCGATAGGTGCTGTTACCAAGGCACACCTCGATGGGCTGGTGGTGCGGGTCGGGAATGTCCCCCGGTCGACGTAGCCGTTGCCAGGGTAGTAGGGACAGAAGTCGCCACAGCCCGTGGTGACGATGGCGTCGGAGGCGGCACGACATCGTCGGTGACGCTTGGGCTGGCTGTCGGTGATGGTGATGCCGCGTTCGGCGATGGCCTGGCCGACTTCGGGGCTGATCTCATCGGCGGCTACGGAGCCGGCGGAGCGGGCGTGGATCCGATGAGATGCTTAGCGAGCGCGGCGCCATGTGGCCAGGCCGGCCTTGCGGACGCAGACGAACAGCTCGGAAACAGAGAGGGACCCAGATCGAGCGTCGGCTCCACATGGCGAGCCTTGACGGGTCCGGCACGTGGACCGGTCGCACGCTGGAACCAACGTGCCGATTGCGATGTGTGTCGTACTCCACACGGGTGACGGGGACTTCGGCCCTACGCCCTAGAGATCGAGTCTGCGACCCTGTGGAGAAGAAGCGAGTGGCAAGAGCGAACCACCACGGAACACCAAGGAGCACAACGTGACCATCAAGGACACCGGACCTGAACCTCAGTCGTTCAACCTCGAACAGCAAACGGTGGACAACCCTAACTACCGCACTGTCGCCTGGAGCGGTAGGTACCTGCAGCTGACGCTGATGTCCATTCCCGAAGGTGGAGACATCGGACTCGAGATGCACCCGGATACCGATCAGTTCCTCCGACTCGACGCGGGTCGCGGCCACGTTCAGATGGGACCCACTCGGGACAACCTCGACTTCGACCAGGAGGTGTCAGACGGGTGGTGCATCCTGGTGCCGGCAGGAACCTGGCACAACATCACCAACATCGGTAACGAACCGATGCAGGTGTATGCCATTTATGCACCTGCACACCACCAGCCCGGCAAGATTCATACGACCGCCGCCCTGGCGGCTTCGGACACCAACGACGAGCCCGCAAGCTGGTCCGTACAGCCCGGATCAGCACTCGACGTCCACCGCTGAGGACCGCGAGCAAGGACCGGACCTTTCCCACGCCCTGCTGCTAAGGCTGTCGGTCGACAGCCTTAACCGTGATTCACGGACTCGATGCCCAGCCACCACGTCGTCCGGAGTTCTGGTATCCCCACACCGCATACGCGACCTCTCAAATTCAGTTAGCGCTCAGCTTGATTGGAGAATCCTGGCGCAGGTGCACTGGAGCACAACGATCGGAAGGGGGAGATCGTCGTGAAGGGGGCTTTGCGTTGAGCATCGAGTCTGCAGCCAAGAAAGGCACCGCAACAATCACTGCGAACTCGAGTGGCATCGAGACCGAAGAGCGGGTCACAAGACCAAATGTCGGGAAGCCGGCAGAGTGGTTTTCGTTGTACCGACGATCACCGGGGATCATCTTCGCGGGATCCATTGCCGTCGTGTTTGCGGTCGGGTACCTGCTTGTCGCGCCGATGGGCCGTGATCTGTCGGCGCAGCTCGCGCACGCTGCGCTGGCTCGGCAACATTGGCTTGCCTTGCTGGATTTGCGATGGTATGGCGGTTTCGACCCGGTTGGCTATAGCGTCTTGTCTCCTGCGGTGATGGCGCTGCTGGGGGTACGCCTTACGACGGCGCTGGCCTACGTCGCGAGTGTGGTGCTGTTCGCGGCGTTGTTGAAGCACACTGCGGTGACGCGACCGCGCCTCGGAGCAATCGCCGGGGCGGTTTGCCTGGCCGGCAATCTCGTGGTCACCCGGACTCCATTCACGCTGGGACTCGCAGTTGCCCTTGGCGCGCTGTTGGCTCTCGCTTCTGGACGCCTGCGCATCACGGCCGTGCTGGCGGTGTTAGCGGCTCTGTGTAGCCCGGTAGCTGGGTTATTCCTGGGCGTTGCTGGAGGTGCGCTTTTCCTGTCCGGCCAGCGACGAGGCGGGATAACGGTGGCCACGGCCGGTCTGGTGCCGACGATCGTGGTCGGGTTCGTGTTTGGCAACGGCGGGTATCAGACATTCGGCCTGAAGCAGGCGCTGATTAGCTTTCTCGTGTGTCTGGTCGTAGCCGGAATGTGCTGGCGCACTCCGGTTGTCCGGTGGGGTGCGCTGTTATCGGCAGGCATGGTCGCCGGGGCTTATCTGATACCGACCCCTGTCGGAACGACCGCGACACGTCTGCCCGAGCTGTTCGCTGCGCCGATTATCGTTGCGGTCGCGTCAGTCCCTCTGGTGGCCGTCATTGCAGCCGCCGCAGCCGTGGGTTTGCTGTTGCCGCCGGTATCCGTCACCGAGGTGCTACAACGCGGCGATCCCGCCCTCAGCGCGAACTACTACGCGCCACTCCTGGACCAGCTGCGTGCTCGCGGGGTTGCCGGGCCGATTGAGGTCGTTCCGACGCGACGGCGTGGCGAAGCTGCCCTCGTGGCACCGGTCGTCGCCATTGCAAGAGGGTGGTCGAGACAAATCGACACTGGGACCAGCCCCATCTTCTATGACGGAACGCTCAACGCTGACACGTACCGAAAATGGCTCGACGACAACGCCATCTCGTACGTGGCCCTCTCTAACGGGCCGTACGACTGGGCAGCCTCAGATGAAGCGACCTTGGTGCACAGTGGGTTGCCCTACTTGCAGCCAATGTGGTCGGATCCCACGTGGACCCTCTATGCCGTGACGAATCCCGCGCCAGTCATCTCATCCCCAGGGCGAGTGATCGCTCGAGATCCTGTCTCGCTAACCGTGACCCTGCCAAAGCCCGGTGAATACGTCGTACGCGTGCACTGGTCCCGATTCCTGTCCGTATCCAATGGGTGCGTGAAACGAGCCCAAGACGGCTGGTCGACGGTGGTCGTTCAAGACCCCGGCACCGTCAGGATCAACAGGCAGTTTGGCGCCACACCATTGTTGATCCAGTCCCACGGACTTGCTGCGGCGTTCGGTCATGACGCATCTCGCCAAGCGCCGGCAAGCGGCCAGGGGTCGACTCAGATCGTGACGTCGACGTGTCGGTGGATAACGGCATCCTCACGATCGCGGCACAGCGCCAGGAAAGCTATCGGGAGAAGCTCAACAAGGGCTACCGCAGGCGAGTTCAGCTCCGGCAGTTTCGTCCAACAGGTCCGACTTCCGGCCGGCACCTCACCTGATCTGATCTCTGCGGCCTACAAAGCACGGCGTTCTGGAGATCCGGATGCCCAAGCCCACGCCGGAGGCAGCCGCAGGCGACGAGACAAACCCCAGCAGACCGACGACAAGCAGCACAACGAGCCAGGTCTTGTCTGGCAGGTGAGCCGTGTTCAGCACTGCACCGATCCAGGCCATGAAGTGTGCCGCTGCTGCGAGGAGCAGAACGAACACTGCCAGCGCCATCAACCCAAGCAGCGTCCACGACAACACGCCGGACCTGGTCCCTGTTACGTCTGGCCCGCTCATCACGAAAACGTCGTTGCTGATAGCCAAGGCCGCGGTGACGCCCACGAGCACCAAACCGGCAACGAGTCCGATGATGCTGCCCCAGAAGAATTTGACGATCAACGATCTGGTGATATTGACCACCTCCAATTCCAGGCTGCTCGATTCCGTATCGAAGATGGGAGAGACCATGGTCCTCCTTTGCTCAGCCGAAAGCCTGCGCTGTCGATCGAGAGAGCAGACGATGACGTCTCCGCGAGTCCATGAGCTCGTCTGAGGCTCAAAAGCCGAGCGCATCGGCGGACCTATGGGCGTCCCCAGTGGATCGTTCGTGATCACAAGCGCTACGCCACAGCCTGACGACTGAAGCAAAAAATCGCCGCGCTGAAGAGTGACCTTTGACCCTCGCTGCTGCGCATACGCGGTACCAGACTCGTAGCGTGACGATGGAACTAACGCGAGATGCCCTCGCTCTGCTGTCCGATCGCCAGCTGGCCTCCATTGACGCGTGGTGGCGAGCCTGCAACTACCTGACGATCGGTCAGATCTACCTCAAGGACAATCCGCTGCTCCAACGGCCGCTCACCGCAGATGACATCAAGCCCCGACTGCTGGGCCACTGGGGCACCAGCCCGGGCCTGTCGTTCATCTACGCGCATGTCTCGCGACTGATCACGCTGACCGGGCAGCAGGCGATCTACCTGGCCGGCCCCGGTCACGGCGGTCCCGCGCTGGTGGCGGCGTCTTGGCTGGAAGGCTCGTACAGCGAGATCTATCCCCACATTAGCCGGGACGGCGACGGGATGCAGCCGGCTGTTCCGCCAGTTCTCCAGCCCCGGCGGCATCCCCAGCCATGTCTCGGTGACCACGCCGGGTTCGATCCACGAAGGCGGGGAGCTCGGCTATGTGCTGATGCACGCCTTCGGATCGGTGATGGACAATCCCGGACCTGCTGAGCGTTGCCGTGGTCGGCGACGGGGAGGCCGAGACCGGGCCACTCGAAGGCTCGTGGAAGGGCATCTCGTTCCTCAATCCGCGTGCGCGACGGAGCTGTGCTGCCGATCCTGCATCTGAACGGCGCCAAGATCGCCGGGCCCACGGTGCTCGGCCGAAAGCCGGCCGCGGAGGTGCGAGCCTGTTCGAGGGCCACGGCTACCAGGTGATCGAGGTCGAGGGCTCGGATCTGCCGGGCATGCATCACCGTTTCGCGGCTGCGCTGGCCGACGGCGTACGAGACGATCATGGAGATCCAGCAGTCGGCCCGCACCGGGCGCTGGGACGGCTCGACGCGGCCGCGCTGGCCCATGATCATCCTGCGCAGCCCGAAGGGTTGGACCGGTCCGGCGGAGGTCGACGGGGTTAAGGTCACCGGCACCTGGCGGTCGCATCAGGTGCCGCTGTCTGGGGTACGGGAGAACCCGGAACACCTGCGGCTGCTGGAGAGTGGCTGCGCTCCTACCGTCCCGACGAGCTCTTCGATGCCGACGGTGCGCCAACCGAGCTGGTGCTGGCCGCGAATCCGCCGGGTGAGCTGCGGATGAGCGCCTCCCCGCACGCCAACGGTGGCCTCGTCAGCCGTCCACTCGACCTGCCCGACTTCCGCGATTTCGCCCTCAGCGTCGACTCAGCCGGCCAGCGAGCTGGCCGAATCGACCCGCCAACTCGGCGCGATGCTGGCCGAGATCTACCGCCGCAACCCGGACCGGTTCCGACTGTTCAGTCCCGATGAGACCAACAGCAATCGGCTGGGCAGCGTCTTCGACGTCTCCGACCGGGCCTTCATGGAACGCATCGAGCCGACGACGTCAAGATCTCGCCGACGGCCGGGTGATGGAGGTGCTGTCGGAACACAACTGCCACGGCTGGCTGGAGGGTTACACGCTCACCGGACGGCACGGACTGTTCGCCACCTACGAGGCCTTCGCCATGGTCAGCGCCTCGCAGACCGTGCAGCACAGCAAATGGCTGGAGGAGGCCGACCGTCTCGCCCTGGCGGGCGCCGGATCCCCAGTTTCAACGTGCTGCTCACCTCCACCGCCTGGCGCAATGATCACAATGGCTTCTCCCACCAAGGACCTGGGCTGATCCAGGTCGTGCTCACCCATCGCGGCGAGGTGACCCGGGTCTATCTGCCCACCGGACGCGAACTGCCTGCTATCGGTCGCCGACCACTGCTTGCGCTCGACGTCGTATGTGAACTTGATCGTGATCGACAAGCAGCCGCAGTTGCAGTACCTCTGCATCGAGGAAGCCGTCGCAGCATTGCGCGCGCGGTGCAGGTATTTGGGAGTGGGCCGGCAACGACGACGGCAATCACCGAGCCCGACATCGTGCTCGGCCTGTGCCGGTGACATCGTGACCATGGAGACAGTGGCGGCGGCCCAGATCCTGCGCGATCGTCTGCCGCAGTTGAGTACCCGGGTCGTCAACGTGGTCGATCTCATGGCACTGATCCGCCCGGAAGACCATCCCCACGGAATGGGCGACTGCAATTCGCGCGAATTGTTCACCGAACCAGTCGATGTGATCTTCGCATTTCATGGATTCCCCGGCGCGATTCACCAGGTCGTACACGGACGGCCCGATGCTGACCGATTCCATGTGCGCGGCTTCATCGAGCAGGGCACGACCACCACGCCGTTCGACATGACGGTTATGAATCAAGTCACGCGCTATCACCTCGTCATAGACGCCATCAACAACGCACACCGCATTCCAGTGGGGGCAGGTGAGTTGCTGGCGTGGTGTGAGAAGAAGTTGGCAGAACACAGCCGTTATGTCGTCCAACACCTGGAGGATCTGCCTGAGATCCGGAACTGGCAGTTGCCGAAACCTTGATCAACGCGGTAGCGATTTGTCCGATATCTCAAGATCGGCGGCTCGCTGGTCCTTCACAGGTCGAGTTCGGACCAGGGCAATGCTCAACAATACGGGCGCGACGATCAACACAAGCCACGTAACGTCGATCGCCGTGACTTCGAAGCGGTAGTCGAGACGGACTCGATAGAAGGCGGGATAGCTCAGCAGCAGCGCCAGCGTCAACCCTCCACCGACAGCAAAGACGCAGGCGGCGGCGCGCCAGAGCCGCGATGCCGTACGGAGCATCGCAATTCCGATGAAGAGGAAAGCAAGGTTGAGCAACCCATATCCGACGTTCTCAAGGGCGATGAATACGCCGTGCGGGTCGTATTGCGACCACGGTGACAGACCCTCGGTCTCACCGAGGAGCACCGCCGGCTGGACAAAGGTGAGCTGAACCGCGTAGTCGATGATCAGAGTCCCAGCACCGACGGCGCTCAATGTAAGCCCGATACCACTGAGCACCCGCCGGCTCGGCTCAATCTCGTAGTTAATGCACTGCACTAAGACCATGATCAGCAACGTGAGCACTATCGCGGGGTACATCCACAGATAGTCCCTGGGAACGTACGCCGCTACGTCGGCGTAGGGGTAACCAACGCAGTCACCTTGGCAGAATGGCCCCGAGCGCGGCGGAGTCGTGATCGCCATCCCAAGTGAGACTGCGGCCATGATCGCAGTCAAGATCGCTGCCCAGAGACTCAGACCGCGGGTAGTCGTTCGAGGTCTGCCATGCACCCACCGTGTCGCACGGCACAGTTTCAGAACAGAGGCATACGTCCCACCCGTCACACAACGGTCCCGCTGCCATCACGGCTTCAGGCCGTATCGGATGAAGTCCTTCGACGGCCTGTCGGGAAAGAGGCTTACGTGCGCGCCGCTGGTATCGGCGCTTCCTCCGGCGATTGACTCACGACTCGACGCTCCCGGCGGTGCGCCAGCCAGATCACGGCAAACATGATCGCCATGACGTCGACAAAGCCTGCGATAGCAGCCCACGGCAGGTCAATGTTGCCCGACTGCAGGTTGTTGAAGAACGAGCCAATCGGTATCAGCGCCGGCCACAGAACCAGCACGCTGTTCACGCATAGGTAGGCAATGCCGTAGACCAGCCCGAGCCCGAACAGGAACACCATTTCTTGGGGACCCATGCCGTAGCCGACGTGGTACAAGGCGTAAAGTGCCGCGGCCGCGAACACGCCTGGGAGGGGGCCGAAGCTTGCGCTGAGTCGGGTCTGGATGAAACCTCGGAAGAAAATCGCCTCGAAGAGGCCGACCATGAGCGACATCGTGAGCAACGGCACCCAGTCGACAAGCGCCGGCAGCTGGTAACCGTACAGTGTCAGGAAGAACTGGACCCCGCCCAAGATGAGCCCAAGCCCAACGGCTTGTCGCCAGTTCTTCGTGGTGAGGCCAAGATCAACGAGCGGGCGGCCCCGCCGCCAGACCGTGTAGATCACCGGCCCCACAACACCCAGGATCAGGCCCCCGGCATAGCAGATGAACAGTCCCAGCGTCCGCTGGACGGTGAACACCTGGAATGCAAGGTACAGGGCAGCGACGACGCCGACGTAGAGCAAAAGGACGGCACGAATGTCCCGGCCGTCGACTTGCCGACCAGTACTCGGTAACAATCCGGGGGCAATGAGCACGAGCAAACCGGCTGTCAGCGGAATAGCCAAGCCATAGACAAGGCCATTGCCGACGGCGAGGAACAACAGTGCTGCGACAAGCCAGGTGACCCAGACGATCTTCTTGTGACGCGTGAGTAAGGCGTTCACGACACACCTCCGGAGGATTCTCCTTCCACTGCATCCCCTAAACCACTCGCTCCGCCAGGAGCGAAAGGCCCGCTCGACCCAGCCAAAAGTCCCAAAGGTCAGCGATTAGGTCCTTTGTCACTTTAGCGTGCGACCTATGTCACTGGCAGCGGCGGCCCACGCAGGCGAATGTGACCTATAAGGAGGAGGCGAATTCTTCATGAATACTTCGAGTTATCCGGTCAAGGTCAATACGCAGTTGGATACCACGCTCAGTCGCTGGCTGTGGTTGGTGAAGTGGCTGCTGGCGATACCCCACTACGTGATCTTGGCCTTCTTGTGGTTGGCCTTCTTCGTCGTGAGCGTTATCGCGTTCTTTGCGATCTTGATCTCCGGCCGCTACCCACGATGGCTCTTTGACTTCAACGTAGGGGTCCTGAGATGGAGCTGGCGAGTGGCCTACTACTCGTACGGCGCACTCGGCACTGACCGCTATCCGCCCTTCGCGCTGCGGGACGTGCCTGATTACCCGGCGCACCTGGAGATCGCCTATCCCGACCGTCTGTCGCGCGGCTTGGTCTTGGTGAAGTGGTGGCTGCTGGCGATCCCGCACTATTTGGTCACGAATTTCTTCCTGGGAACTGGCGTGTACGTGGTGAGCCAAGCGGCGACTTCCGACGAGACCCCCACAATATGGGTTTGGCGCGGTGGCCTGATCGGTTTGCTCGTCTTCTTCGCAGCCATCGTCCTACTGTTTGCCGGCCGCTATCCCCGGACCATCTATGACTTCGTGCTCGGCATGAACCGCTGGGTATTGCGCGTCGCGGCGTACGCCGGCTTGATGACCGATCAATATCCGCCGTTCCGGCTGGACCAGGGTGGTCAGGAGCCCGAGGTTGAACAGCTGGTCATGCCTTCGACTGTCGAGGATTCAGGCCAGGGTGCAGTTGCAGATATGGGAATGGGACGGGACGTGCCAGTGCAGACATCATGACCAAGCGTCCCGATGAAAGGAAGTGGTTCACGATGAAGGCTCTCGTGGTCTACGAATCGATGTTCGGTAACACAGAACAGATTGCCCGGGCTGTCGCGGCCGGACTAGCCGAATCGATTGAGGTGCAACTGGCCGAGGTGTCACAAGCACCAGCTGAGCCGGATCCGCAGGTGGCCCTGATCGTGGCTGGAGGGCCCACCCATGCGTTCTCCATGAGCCGGACCAACACGCGTGCCGACGCCATGAAGAGAGGCGCGCCGGAAGGCGAACGGGAGTTCGGGTTGCGTGAGTGGATGGCGGCACTGCCCTCTGGTCAACACACCGCGAGAATCGCCACGTTCGACACCAAGATCGAAAGCATGCGTTTTGCGCCGGGATCTGCAGCAAAAGGCGCCGCTAAGGTTGCCCGGCGCCATGGCTACGACTCGGCTGTAAAAGCGGAGAGCTTCTACGTGAGAGAAGTCGACGGGCCGCTCGTCGTAGGTGAAATTGATCGTGCACGGGCCTGGGCCCGGCAACTTGCTGCGTCGATGACGGGACCGGACACTTGAGCCTTCTGGTGGCAAGGCGGAATGGCTCAAGTGGGAGCACGAATACGACAAGCCGCCGGTGAAGCGCAACGGTTAATGTCAAGCAGGATCCTCATCGCTGACGTAACTGCCGGGAAATTGCAGGTTTCCGCCCACCGGGCGCCTGCTCTTTGCCGGCATTTAGAGAGCGAAGGCTGCTACATCGCGCCAGTCGGAGTGATCGATCGTTAGCGCATTGTGCCGCAGCAAGTGGCGCGCGCTTTCTCAGCTACTTCGAGCACGGGGCTATGCGCTGGATTGTGTCAACCGGCCCGATACGGTCATCGTGTGTCGAACCGGACACCCGCGAAAGACCAGGCGTCGCTGCTACGCGGCTATCTGCCTGGGGTCGGTGTGCTTCGGGGGTATCAGCGAACGCTGGCTGCGCGGAGATCTGCTGGCTGGAGTGACCGTGGCGGCCTATCTGGTTCCGCAGGTGATGGCGTACGCGGAGGTGGCCGGATTGCCTCCGATCGCTGGATTGTGGGCGGCCGTTGCGCCGCTGATTGCCTATGCCTTCCTCGGTTCGTCCCGCCAGCTGTCCGTCGGTCCAGAGTCGAGCACCGCGCTGATGACTGCGGCGGCGGTCATCGTGTTGGTTGCTGGTGATCAGCAGAACTATGCAAATACCGCGGCGGCGCTAGCGCTTGCGGTGGGCGCGATCTGCTTGATCTGCTGGGTGGCGAGGCTTGGCTTCTTGGCCAACCTGCTTTCCCATCCGGTGCTTATCGGTTACATGGCCGGCATCGCGGGGCTGATGATCGTCAGCCAGCTCGGCAAGGTGACCGGTATTTCCGTGGAAGGGGATTCTGTCCTCTCCGAACTGCGGTTCTTCGTTACCCATCTGGGTCAAGTTCATTTGCCGACGCTGCTTGTTGCCGCGGCCACTTTCGCATTGCTCGTGGCGTTTCAGCGGTTTCTGCCGCGATGGCCGGGTCCGCTGATGGCGATGGTTTTGGCCGCTGTCGCGGTCGCCGTGCTCAATCTGGACCAGCTGGGGGTCAAGACCGTCGGCACTGTCCCGCGGGGGCTGCCCCCAGCCTCAATTCCGGACTTTTCCACCATCGACTTGAGTACTTTGGTGCCGGCCGCGCTCGGTGTGACCATCGTCGCCTACACCGACAATGTTG
>CAVQIU010000014.1:0-278197 GCA_963712625.1 uncultured Actinomycetota bacterium | reverse complement strand
AGGCTTCGGGGCTGCGGGTCGCCTTGCCGCGGACGAAGTACTGTCCGGTCACCTCTGGCTAGGTCGGGGGTGGTGGCGAGCTGGATGGCGGTGCGGGCGCCGTCTTCTGGTGTGGCCAAGAACAGCCGGCTGGCGGGTATGAGTAGCGGCAGCGGCGGCCATGGGACGCCGAATCCACGCACGATGCCGGTCGCCACCAGGCCGGGATGTAGTGCGTTCAGGTGATTCCGGTTCCTTCGAGGTGACGGGCCAGGTGGTATGTGCCCATCACCATGGCCAGCTTGGCTTGCGCGTAGGCGGCCATCGGGTGAAAGGCGCGCTCGGACTGGAGGTCGTCGAGGTCGATGCGGGCGGGTCGGGGCCGGCCGAGCCAGGTGATGGCGCGGGCGTCGGCTATGGCTTGGGAGGCGACGTTGACGATCCTGGCCGGTGCGCTAGAACGCAGGGTGTCGAGCAAGAGGTTAGTCAGCAAGAACCAGCCTAGGTGGTTGACGGCCAGGTTCATCTCGATGCCGTCGCCGGTAAGCCGGCGTTCGGCGACGTGCGCCCCGGCGTTGTTGACCAGGACATGGAGGGCGTGGTGGCGGTCATGGAACTGGGCCGCTGCGGAGCGGATCGAGTCTTGGTCGGCGAGGTCCAGCGGCAGTACCTCGACGCGGGGGTTGCCGGTGCTGGCGACCACCGCTCGGGCGGCCTCCCGACCGGTGCGCTCCGTCCGGGCGGTCAGGACGACTGTGGCGCCGCGCCGGGCGAAGTCGGTCGCGATGACTGAACCCATGCCGCCCGTCGCGCCGGTGACCAGGGCGACGCGGCCGGTCAGCGGCGCCCGAGCCACGGGGCTCGGCGCGACCCCGGCATGGGACCGGAGACCCCGTCTCCCGGCCGACGCGATGATCCGGGGCGTTTGGCTGCGGTAGGCACCGGTGACGGCCGCACCCAGCAGGAAATCGGCGACGTCCGCCCGGCGGATCGACCCCGTGATCGGGATCGGCACACCTGTGCCGGTCCGGTAGCGCCCGGTGCGGGGGCCCTCGGTGAGGGCGGGCAGGCGCACAATCGTAGGTCGATTCAGCCGCTCGAATCAGCTTGTCCGTGGTTCCTTTCGCGCATGCGTGGTCGCGCAACGCCCAAACCGTCCGCGTACGGCGAGCGGTCGTGACTGTCAGCCACCCCATGGGCACTGAGCACGAGGAGTCGACGTACACCTTGGCGGCCCATGGCCGGCAAGATCGCTCGCGCTCCGTCGGTGCAGACCGTGGTGGGTCCCTCCACGGTGGCGCCTAGGGTGCTGATCACGGCGCCGGTGCCCCTGACCACCGCCTCCACCGGTACCTTCTGTTCGAAGCTCCCCACGATGGCGGTGAGCCGGTCGTGCCGGCCGAGCCTCCGGGCGGAATCCTCGTGCGGACCACCACCCGTACCTCGTGTCCGGCTGCCAGAGCCTGGGTCACTACATGTCGGCCCGTACGACCGGTGCCTCCGAACACGGCGATCCGCATCATTCTCTCCTCATCGTTAGTGAGACAGTCTGTCTCACTAACGAGACATTCTGTCTCACTTTTGCGGTTGAGACAAGTTGTCTCATAGGATCGCGTTCATGGCGGACCAAAAGGATGCAGCTGTGCGGGTGACGGCGAGTCGGGCTGCGGCGCTGGCGGCCGCCCAGACGCTGCTGCAACAAGAGGGACCGGCGGCGGTCACCCACCAGCGGGTTGCCGCTGAGGCCGGGGTCGGCCGGGCGACGGTGTATAGGCACTGGCCGACACCCGAGGCCCTGCTCCACGAGGCGTTGGGTCAGGTCGAGATGCCGTTCTTCACCGATTTCGATGACGACCTGCGCCGATGGCTGCGGGGAAACCTCCGGCGGCTGGCCGAGGAACTCGCCCTGCCGAACCTCCGGCGGTTGACGGCCACCCTGCTGCAGACCGCCCAGTGGGACACGATCTCCAGGACACAGCTGGACCAATGGCTCCATGCGGTCTCCCGCCGCCTGTACACCGCCCTGAACGCAGCCGCAGCCCAAGGCGAGATACACCCGCCAGCAGACTCCAGCGAGATCACCGCTCAACTCCTGGGTCCACTCGTTTTTCGGACGATCTTCCAAAACGACACGGTCAGCGACGAGTTTCTCGACCACGTCGTGAGCAGCGCCCTGCCCTGGCGCGAGCCGGTCTAGTCGAAACCGATCGCCGTACCTCATGCCAGTGAGGATGGGTGACGTCTTCCGTCAGGCTGACTCTCCGTAAGCCTGACGCGAAGCGCTGTCTTCGGGCCCGTGATCTCAAACGTGCCGTCGCTGATCGATCCTTCCATCGCGATCCACCGCCTGCATGCCGATGGACTCTCTGGGATCGGCGACTCGCCTGCTAGGTGAGTCGTCTGATCGCAAGGGCAACAAGTACACGACAGCCGTCGCCGCCGCCTCGCGATGGGGCCCGAACATTGATGACCGGCCGCGGGCAGACTTGGAAAGCAAGCGCCAAGGAAACGGCCGTTTGTCAGCTTGGGAAGCTGATGTTCTGCCATTGAACTACATCCGCAGGCGGTGCACTGCCTACCGCCTGCGGAGTCTAGCGGATGCCGACCTGACTCTCCCCGACCGGAGATTGCATGGGTGCAAGAGGGCCTCGGTGCCGTCCGCGAGTCCTCGGGGCCAACCCATCTTCGGCCTCACTCCGCGGCCGTCGGACCATTGCGGTCCTCGCCAGCCTGCTCAGCCAAGTCAACGGGACCTATGGGAGACTCGGCTCGCACATCGCCGAGCGCGCGACACGTCGTCGTTGCCACAGCCGAACGAGGTCAACCTTGTCGAGCGGCCGGCCGCTAGCTGACGATGCCGAATTCCGTACGGAAGTGTTGATGGCCAGTCGCCACTTGGGTGGTTCTATCGACTAACCAGGAAAGGAAACCCATCATCATGCCAATTGGATTTGGCCAGGTCGTCATCGACTCGCTTCACGCTGACGAGATCGCCGCGTTTTGGTCGGCCCTGCTAGAGCGCCCGGTGATCGACGGCGCCAGTCAGTTCTTCGCCATGATCCCAGCGTCTGACGACGGCAGCTTTCCCGCGCTGATGTTCCTGGCCGTACCGGAGCCGCGCGAGGGCAAGAACCGATTACACCTCGACCTCGTCGCCGCCGATCTCCCAGCCGAGGTCGAGCGCGCGGTCTCCCTCGGTGCCACCAAGGTCGCTGATTTCGACGAGTACGGAGCGACATGGACCACCCTGACAGATCCCGAAGGCAACATCTTCGACATTGGGACGCGGCACTTCTCGGGAAACCAGCCAGCCAACTAACTTGCACCCGGATTCGGCGGGCGGAGACAAGTCGCCCGGGTCAGGGAATGCCCTGAAGTCCCGGGCACAGCCCTGAAACGCTCAGCCGCATCTCGTCCCGCAGCTGGCCCCGGACTAGCTTGGGGAGATGACCCAGCCCGTCCCCGAACCGACCAATGTCGGCCCCATTGCCGGTGGCAACCTGCGTGCCTCCGACGCCGATCGCGATCACGTGGCGACTCTGCTCAGCACCGCTTACGCCGAAGGCAGGCTGACGCGCGAAGAGCACGATGAGCGTACCGATCAGCTGATGTCAGCCAAAACCTTCGATGACCTCGTCTCCATTACGCGCGATCTCGTCGTTGTCGGCACACCTCACCCGGTCCCTGCTCGGCAAGCCACAAGCCCTTTTACCATCGACACAGCGGGACAGAACACCGAAACCGACAAGATGATCGCGATCTTCGGTGGCGTCAACCGCACTGGCAGGTGGCGGGTGCGTAAGAACATCCAGGCATTCGCACTCTTCGGTGGCATGGATCTTGATCTTCGAGATGCGATCTTCGAGGGCCCGGTGATAGAGATCTCAGGCTTCTGGTGCTTCGGGGGACTCGACATGAAGGTGCCGGAAGGAATCGAGGTACTCGACCAGACTGCTGGAATCTTCGGTGGCACCGATGTCCGCGACATTGGAGACCCGGCGCCGGGAGCGCCGAGCCTGGTGATCAAGGGCGTAGCGTTGTTTGGCGGCGTATCGGTACGAGGTCCAAAGTCAAGTAGAAAGCGGAAGTGAACGGCCGCGCACCTTCCCCATACGCGGCCGTTCAGCCGCTTTGCTGCCCTCAGCACGTAGCCTGAACTTTGTCATGGAAGAACTGTTTGCACCGCCGGCGTACGAGTGGAAGCGGCTCTCACCCAAGTTCCGCTCGATGCGAATACTGACCAGCCTGATCGTCCCGCCTGTCATCTTTACGATTGCAGCGGTCATCGTGGGAGTCGCCTCAGGCATGTGGTGGATCTCCGGTCTGATCTGGGCGATCGCCGCAGTCATCGTGATCATCCGACTCGGCTTCGTCACGCGTAGCTGGCGATCATGGGGTTATGTGGAACGGGAGGACGATCTCTACATCACCCACGGCGTGATGTTCCGAAACCTGATAGCGGTGCCCTACGGGCGGATGCAGCTCGTCGAGGTCGAGTCCGGCCCGCTGGAACGCGCCTTCGGCCTGGCCTCAGTCACGCTGAAGACAGCCAGCCCAGAGACCGGCGCTCGCATTCCTGGCCTTACCCCGGAGGAGGCAACGCGGCTGCGGGACCGGCTGACCGAACTCGGCGAAGCACACGCTTCGGGGATATGACGTCCTCGCAGCCCCCTCAGCACACCCCGCCCGTCGACCCGGTCGGTCCAGAGGTCACCACGCCTCCCCCCCCGCCGGCCGCGGCCAGCGCATCACCCAAGCCGACAGAGCGGCCGCATCCACTGACCCCCTTCGTCCGCGGCTGGTTGGTCTTCGTCGCGATCGCCATTGGCTGGGGTCGGGAGATCGTCACGAGCGCCGGCGAGAACCAGTTCGAGCCCAGTGGTCTGGCCTGGCTCCTGCCAATCCTTGGCGTCGTCGTGCTGCTCGCTGCGGTAACCGGCTTTATCAGCTGGTACTTCACTCGGTTCGTCATCGACGACGAGGAACTGCGCATCGAGACCGGCGCCATCTTCAAGAAATCCACGAAGATTCCGTTCGAGCGGCTCCAATCCGTAGACATCATCCAGCCGCTCGCAGCCCGGGTGTTCGGGCTTGCCGAGCTGCGCATCGACGCCGGCAACAGCACCACCAAGTTGCGCTACCTCACCCGCAGCAAGGCGTCTCGCTTCCGCGACTATCTGCTCGCTCGGGCGCATGGCCATAAGGCGAGCATTCACGATCTTGATCAACAATCCGTCGCGAGCGTCTTCACCGACCTGGGCGTTACCGATCAGCCGCTGGTGCAGGTTTCGCCGCAACGACTCATCATCAGTTTCCTGCTGTCGACAGAGTGGTTGATCCCCGCAGCTATGTCGATCATCATTCTGGTCGTCACCTCAGCATTCGGTGTGGTCCCGTTGGCATTGGGCGCCTTGATTCCACTGGTCATCGGGATGCTGTCGCTGATCTGGCGGCGCGTGATCGGAATGTTCAATTTCACTTTGGCCGAATCGTCGCGCGGATTACGGATCACCCGCGGCCTGACCAATCTGACAAGCCAATCTGTTCCGATCAACCGCATCCAGGGCGTGAAGACCAGCCAGCCGCTGCTGTGGAGGCCGATGGGCTGGTATCGGGTGGACATCGACATTTTGGGATACTCCCACGGCGACAGCGAGAACAATGAGTCAACGTCCACCAGCGTGCTGCTGCCGGTCGCCAGTCTCGACGAAGTCGAGCTGGCTTTGGGACGCGCCTTGCCGGGGTTCGATCTTGACGGCGTTGAGCTCCACGCCTCGCCGAATCGCGCGCGCTGGCTGCGGTGGTTCGACTTCTGGACCCTCCGCTACGGCTGGGACGACCGCATCTTGATCACCGAGCAGGGCTGGGTCACCCACGTTCGCGACGTCGTCCCGCATGCCAAGACTCAGTCTGTGCTCATCGAGCAGGGCCCCTTGCAGCGGGCGCTAGGACTGGCCGACGTGCATGTCCACACGCCACGAGGGCCTGTGAACGCGGTCGCACATCAGCTCGACGAGCACGCTGCACGTGACCTGGCACTGACCCAGCTCGATCGGGCCCGAGCGGCTCGAACCGCGGAGCGGGAGCATCGCAAGGTCGGTGTGACACCAAATGGTGATCACGAAGGCGAAGCGGACCTGCTGGCCGCGTTCGGCACTCGTCGTGATCAGCTGCTCGGCTCCGGAGGCGAAAGCGAGGTATTCGCTCTCGATCATGATCGAGTGCTGCGACTCTATCGGAGCCGGCACGAGGCGCCGCGGCGAACAGCGTTCCAGCTGCGAGCTCTCTATGACACATGGCGGGGCACTGATATCGGTATCGAGCTGCCGGTGATCATCGACATGGGCGAGCGCAATGGACGCTTCTACACCGTGGATCGGCGATTCTCCGGTCGAAGTTTCTCGAGTTGGCTGCAGTCCGCCGACATGACCCAGCGCCGCCCCGCGTTGATCAGCTTTCTTGACTCGACCGAGCAGCTGCAACGACTGCCGTGTCCGGTGCCCGGCTTCGCGCGGCTGATCGGTGAAGGCGCGCCGCAGCAATTCAGCAGCCTAGGAGAATTGCTCGCCAGCATGCTCCAAGGCCCGCTCGGGACCAGCCGCACGCAACTGGAACGCGACGTGCCAGGCGTCGATGAGGTGTGGAACCGGATGCATAGGGATCTCGCGGAGCGTTCGGTTGCTCCGGCGTTGGTGCATGGTGATGTCTGCCCGCCCAACGCGTACCTCAGCCAAGGTCCGCAAGGTTTGGTTGTCACCGGCATTGGTGACTTCAGCCCGCATACGATCAGTGCCGATCCGCTGATGGATGTCGCGGGCGCGCTGATCTTCCTCGAGCTTGAACCATATGCCGATGCGCCTGCGGATGCGGCCTGGCTGGAGGCGGTGGCCGTGGAACGGCACGGACGAGAGATCGTTCGCTGGATCGACGTCTATCGCCGCTACTACGGCTTCTACTTCTCGAACGCGTACGCGTTCGACCCCACCCTGTATGCGTGGTGTCTTCGCCAGCTGAGCCGGTGAGCCGCAAGAGGGCCAGATCGTCGCGACAAGAGCACCGGGGGAAGTCTTGAGCTTGTCTGGTGGCTGCCGGCGGCGGATAGTTGGCGCAGGGAAAGGCGGTGCATTCGGGTGAACCTGGAACCTGCTGAGACGCGTACGCTCCAGTTCGGACCCTTCTGGGTGTTGAGTGCAGTAGCCGGCACCTATAACCGATTCAAGAGCTACGAACTCGCTGCGTTTTGGGACACGGTCGTGGCAGTCGCGTTGCGTACGCCGCGACCGGCACGCGACATTCTTACCTCGATGGCGGAAGACCGTTCCGCGCTACTGCTCGATTTCGAGCTAGACGACCGGCCGGTGGTTTCGGGTTTGCGCCAAATCCTGGAGGTCCTCGCCCGAATCGAGCCAGAGACATCCAGTGACTTCAGGCTGGCCCTACTCCGTATTGGGGTCGACATTGCCCGTAACCGCGGCCCCTACGGCCGCACTATCACAGCAGAACAAGAGCAACTACTGCTGTTGTTGGCAGAGCTTTTGGAAATGGACTCCGTGTCAGATATCAGCGACGTACTCGTCTGAACGGCATCTGACCGATATGGGAGGACCTCAGGCACTCCCCGCAGCGGCCGGATATCGCTAGGCTCCCGAGCATGAGCGAAGAACCGGTACGAAGCGCGCCCGTGCTCGGCATCGACATTGGCGGCAGCGGCATAAAAGGAGCGCCCGTCGATCTCGCAACTGGCGAGTTCACCTCGAAGCGACTTCGCATCACCACGCCCCAAAAGTCAACACCAAAGAATGTGGCGGCGGTTGTCGGTGAGATCGTGGAGAACTTCGCAGCGATCATCGGCGACGGGCCGATCGGCGTCACGATTCCGGCGGTGGTCACCCACGGCAAGACCCGATCTGCCGCAAACATCGACAAATCGTGGATCGATGCGGAGGCCGAGAAGATCTTCGAAGATCATCTAGGTCGCGAGATCATGCTGGTCAACGACGCCGACGCGGCCGGCATCGCCGAGGTGCATTACGGGGCCGCAGCGGGTCACCCGGGCCTGGTGATCATGACCACGCTGGGCACCGGCATCGGCACCGCGATCGTCTACCGCGGTGTCCTGATCCCTAACTCCGAGCTAGGCCATCTGGAGATCGACGGTCACGACGCGGAGACGCGTGCCGCTGCCAGCGTCAGGGAGCGCGAGGGTCTGTCCTTCAAAGAATGGATCCCACGATTGCAGCGCTATTACGAGCGGCTCGAGGCCCTCATGTGGCCCGATCTCATCGTGATCGGTGGCGGCGTGAGTAAGAACTCTGAGAAGTTCATCCCCAAGCTCAAGCTCAACGCCGAGCTACTGCCAGCCAACCTGCTGAACACCGCCGGCATCGTCGGGGCCGCTTGGCTTGCCGCTGACCGGCAGATCCACCCCGACGAGCTCAAGTAGCGGGCCCGGTCGCCGAAACCTACGTGCACCTAGGTTTGGCGATCGACCGGGAACCGGCCGCACGAGTCGTCGTCGCGACATGAAAAGCTGCTACATCCGCTCAAGCGGCTCGATGCCGAGCATGGTGAGACCGGAGGCGAGCACCCGCTTCGTCGCCGAACACATCGCGAGCCGCGAGTCTCGCACCGCGCCGGAGGACTGTAGCACCGGGCACTGCTCGTAGAAGATCGCCAACGCTCCGGACAACTCATAGAGGTAGTTGCACAAGCGATGGGGCTGAAGTGTCCGGCCAACCTCCGGCACGACATCTCCGAACCGGGTCAACAGCAAGGCAAGGGTTTGCTCAGCGGGCTCCTCGAGTACCAGGACCTTCGACTGCTCCCCATAGCCGCGAGCCGTGGCCTTGCGAAGCACTTGAGTCACCCGGGCATGCGCATACTGCAGATAGGGCCCGGTATTGCCCGTGGTCTGAACCATCCGGCCGACGTCGAAGACGTAATCCTTGTTCAATCCATTGGACAGATCGGCGTACTTGATCGCGGCCAGCGCGACCGGCGGCGCCGCCTGTTGCTCGGCCGCGTCTAGCAGGCTGTTCAACGTCACCGCAGTGCCCTCGCGAGTCTTGAATGGCTTTCCATCCGTACCCAGCACAGTCCCGAACGCGACATGCTCGGTGACCACGTCATCGGGCAGAAAACCCGCCTTGCGGGCGACGGCGAACACCAAGTCAAAATGATCGGATTGGCGCGCGTCCACCACATAGATGAGTCGGTTTGCATGTAAGTCGCGGACCCTGTGCCTGACTGCCGCCAGATCGGTGGCGGAATAGCCAAAACCGCCATCGCTCTTTCGCACGATCATGGGAGCCGCGAAGCCATCGACGAACACGCACAGCGCGCCATCGTCGATCACCGTGATACCGCTCTGCTCCAGTTCTTCGACGACCGAGGGAAGATCATCGTTGTACATCGACTCACCGGCAAGATCATCATCGGTGAGCAGCACGCCCATCCTGGCGTACGCCTCGTTGAAGCCCGCCAGCGAGACGTTGATCAATTGCCGCCAGGTCCCGCGGGTCTGCTCATCTCCGGATTGCAGAGCGACGACCCGGCGCCGGGCCCGGTCAGCGAACTCCTGATCCGCGCGGAAGTGTGCGCTGGCGCGAGCATAGAGCGCCTCCGCCTCCGGCAGACTCAGCGTCGAGGCATCGATGCCTTCGTCGTGGATCTGCTCAACCAGCATCCCGAACTGAGTGCCCCAATCGCCAACATGGTTCTGAGCGATTACGTGATCACCAAGGCCGGAAAGAACCCGGCGCAGGCAGTCGCCGATCACCGTCGAGCGGAGATGCCCAACGTGCATCTGTTTCGCCACATTGGGAGCTGAGTAGTCGATCACGACGATCTGCGGGTCGGATGTTTTCGGCACGCCCGCCTGCGGGTCGGCGAGCTGATCGGTCACCGCCTGAGCCAACACCTCGGTCCGCAACCGGAGGTTGATGAAACCCGGGCCAGCGATCTCTGGCGGCTCGCAAAGATCGGCGACCTCGAGCGTGGCAACAATGCGGGCGGCGATCTCACGCGGGGGCTTGCCTTCGCTGTTGGCCAGGCGCAGGGCCACGTTTGACTGGTAGTGGCCGAACTGGGGTCTCGTGGCAGGCCGAAGCTCTGGGTCGATGCCAGTCACAGCCTCGATCCGGGCACTCAGCAAAGCAGCAAGGGAAGACACAACGGGAGATTATTTCACTGTTCCACGCATGGCTCGGAGCCTCGACGCCCGTCAGACACTTTCAAGCTCATTGCTCTGTCAAAGGCTCTTGCCAACGGTAGATCTGCCCATCGCGCAATTCCACTGCGTCGGGCGCGGCCGGCGGTGCTGCATGTCGCAGCCTCTCCATGACCGTGACCCGCCCGCGTATCCGCGTGCCGTCGGATGTCGTCCAATGCAGATAGGGATGCAACAACAGGCGCAACCCGTCCCAGTCTCGCGTCAGCATCGCTTCGTAGGCCGTCTGCGTCACGTCATCCACGAAGACAGGATCCTCATCCATCGGGGCCAGGTTGGCAATGCGGACACCAATAGCTGCGCCGTTCCTGACCGATACGGCCTAGCTCGTCAGTGCGGATGGGGGTGCCACAGCGGCGACACGGCTGCCTCGACCGCTCGTAGACATAAGCAGCGTCGACCGGGTCGCAGATCGCCGGTGGTTGATTGTTCCGGCCGCCACCGGTTTGCCTTCAGCAGTTGCTGGCCGCGCTCGACGATGCGCCGCAGGTTGGTCACTTCGCTGACCGGCGTACGCGGGTGAACTCCATGCAAGAACAGCAACTCCGCTCGATAGAAGGTGCCAAGGCCTGCCAGATTTCGCTGATCAAGCAAAGCCTCGCCGATCGTGCGGTCAGGCTGAGTGGCAATCCGTCTGACAGCCTCGTCGAGATTCCAATCCGGCCCGAGCAGATCCGGTCCGAGATGTCCGACAACCGAGTCCTCTCCAGCCGTAGGAACGAGCTCGACGACAGGAAGCCGATATCCGACCGCATCATGATCACTCGTTGCGAGAACTGCGCGAATTTGAAATGCAGGTCCTCCACTCCAGCGCCGTCCCCGCGGATAGATCTTCCACACCCCATCCATCTTGAAATGTGTGTGGAGGGTGAACTCGTTGCTGAACCGGAACAGCTGGTGCTTACCGCGCGAAATTACCTCGCGTACGCCAACGCCGGTCAGATCGGTCGTTGCCAGAGCTGGCACACGAAATTCAGATCTCGTCAGCACCCGGCCGGCAAACACCTCGTTCAGCCGCTGGCATGCCCGCCAGACGGTATCTCCCTCGGGCACGGCCTCATTGTGCCGCTGAGCTGCGAGCGTCGGAAATCGCGCGCCCGCCGTGCTGCGGAGCGAGGGAGCAGAGGCGCTTCTTCCTTGCGAGCGACGACGAAGTAGGCGGATCCAAAGCGCGCGATGCGCGAGCAGTTCCAGAAATCGCAGCTGTGAGCGCCCGCATCATGACCGCCACCCAGGTCCGGAAGGGTCGCCAGGTCTCGGCCAAGGCGAGCATCTCGGGATCGCTGAGCTCATGATCAATGCCGTACGCCTGCTCGATCGCAGCCCGTGATCGGGGCTCTCCGAGGGTGGGCGCATCGGCATGGCCGCATGCCCGTATCACGATCAACGAGCTGTAGAACGGGCCGACGCCGGGCAACTGCTGCAGCTCGGCTCGGGCATCTTCGAGAGCCATTGCCCGTAGGCGCTCGGCGTCCAATCGGCCGCGCTGGGCGGCCTCAGCCACTGCATGCAGCCGAGGAATCCGGTCGGCGGGCATCCCCGGCATCGACCCCATCTCCAGCAATCCACTCGGCGTCGGTATGCACCACGTCCGGATCCCTGACAGCTCGAAGTCAGCGCCATACAACTCCGACAATCGGTTACGCAGCGTGATTCCCTGACTGCGCGGGCGGCGAGCGCTGATGATCGACCAGACCGCGGCCTCGTAGGGCGAATAGAACAGCGCTGGCCGAAACCCTGGCGCTTTGTTGTGTACGCGGGCTAGCACCGGGTCGGAGAGACACAATCGATGAAAGGCCTCACCGTCGTGATCGAGTGAGACCACCCGGGCAACCTGCTTGCGAAGCGCTGCAACCTCGGCGTCAGTCAGCCGATCGCCAACCGTTTGCACTCGCAGCTCGAGTCGATCGCCGAACTGTTCGGCCTCAACCCCGACTTGGCGTTCGTAATCGCCGTCCAGGCAGAATGCCATCCGCATCACGCCGTCGAAGCTGCGCTCGTCGCGATGACCGAAGCCCATCATCGCGATCTCCCGCAGATCGAACGGACCAGCAATGTCCAACTGTGTTGTGGTCTGTGTTGTTGTTCGTGGTGTTATCCGCGTTGCTTTCTGCTGTGTCGTTGGTTGTGTGTCTTCGGTTGTGTCCTCGGTTCGTCCTCGGTTGTGTCCTCGTCGCCATCACAGCAGTCTCCGACGCAGCACTGACAATTTGTCCAGAAATCGGTCTTTTCGGCCTTTACCCTTGGGAGGTGCCGATGCCTAGACCAGAGGTTTCCCGGAAGCGGTCGCTGTTGGGGTTGTCTTGGCTGCTGGCCGGTGGGTCTATCCTCGCGCTTTCCGCGGTCGCCGGCTCTGTCAGGTTCGTTCGCTCCGAGGCCGCTGGCCATCTGTATGGCGAAGCAGATGTGCCTGCCCTTCCGGTGGGACTAGTGCTTGGCGCTCAGGTCAAGCCTGACGGCACACCGTCGGGATTCCTGGCCGCGCGTCTTGATCTTGCCAGGCGACTCTACGATGCCGGCCGGATCCAGACGATCATCGTGTCGGGGAACCACAGTGCGGACGAGTACAACGAGCCGGTTGCGATGCTGAACTACCTGACCAGGGCGGGTGTGCCGGCCGAAAGAGTAATCACTGATCCTGGGGGCTTCGACACCTACCAATCGTGCCTGCGAGCCAGGCAGATCTACGGCCTATCGCAGTTGATCATGGTCACCCAGAGCTACCATCTGCCCCGTGCCGTCGCGACCTGTCGCGCACTGGGTATCAACGCGATCGGTGTCGGTGACGACTCAGCCCGCCAGTACCGAGTGTCATGGTGGCGCGGGACTGTTCGCGATCAAGTGGCATGCGTAAAGACCATTGCCGATCTCGCGACCAGGCTGGACACCACGATCCCGGCGGATTACACAGCTACCGCCGACGTCTCCTGGCGCAATCCATAGCTCGACCAAACCTTAGGTCACTCCCCTCGCCGAAGGAATGCAACGAGTTGTCGTGATTGCAGAGCGCGGGAATCGAGGCGAAGTACCGGATGGGGAAAGACTCAGGCTCGAAACTCACCGGACCTAATTTGGGTTGTCGAGGCCATTAATTGGCAAAACTTAGTTTTGCATACTAAAAATGTGCAGGGCATTCGTGATTGCACCCCGGCGAAATTAAGCAGAGCCCAAATCGTAATCGATTTGTTTGATTAATTCCCGAGGGATTATGAAACCCTTATCAGAATCTCAAAATTAATGACTCCTCCTACGCGGTCTCTCTGGTCTGCCGCGACGTAAATGTCCGATCACGTTATGAGGTGAGCGATGGCGCGGTTCTTGGCGGGGGTTATGAAGTTTCGCCTGTTGATCTTGGCGGCCGCCATCGGGGTCCTGGCCGTCGGGATCGTGCAGTTGCGCGACGCACGTCTGGATGTATTGCCAGAGTTCAGCCCCCCGTACGCGGAAGTCCAGACTGAAGCGCTCGGTCTGTCCGCGGAGGAGGTCGAGCAACTGATCACCGTGCCCCTCGAGGCCGACTTGCTCAACGGAGTCGAGGGCATCGACGTGATCCGCTCAGAATCGCTGCCCGGTCTCTCGTCGGTCGTGATGGTGTTCCAGTCGGGCACTGACATATATCGAGCTCGGCAACTCATCGAGGAGCGCCTGGCTCAGGCGCACGCCCTTCCCAACGTGTCGAAACCGCCGACACTGCTGCAGCCGTTGTCGTCCGCCAATCGAGTGCTCATGATCGGTATGACCACCAACGAGCTAACGCCGATCGAGCAATCGGTCATCGCCCGCTGGACCGTACGCCCCCGGCTCATGGGTGTGCCGGGAGTTGCCAATGTCTCCATCTGGGGCATGCGTGATCAACAACTGCAGGTACAGGTCGATCCAGCGACCTTGCGCGATCGCAAGGTGACGCTGAACCAGGTGATCAATACAGCCGGCAACGCGCAGGTTGTCTCACCGCTCAGCTTCCTGGAAGCCTCAACCCCCGGCACCGGCGGATTCGTGGAGACACCGCAGCAGCGACTCCAGGTAAGGCATCTGCTGGAGAAGATCGCCAACCCCGACGAGCTCGCAAAGGTGCCTGTCGAGGGCACGTCCGGTGCCCTGAAGCTCGGTGACATCGCCGACATCAAGGTTGATCATCAGCCGCTGATCGGAGACGCGGTCGTCAATGGCAAGCCCGGTCTGATCTTGGTCGTCGAGAAATTCCCGGGTGTGAGCACGACCCAGGTCACTCGTGATGTACAACAAGCCTTGGAGACGCTACGACCGGGCCTCAGCGGGATTGAGACCGACACCTCATGGTTCGCGCCTGCGGACTATGTCGAGGCGGCCAAATCAAATCTCGGGCTCGCAGTTGCCCTCGGTGCCGGACTGCTCCTTCTCGCACTTGCCGCATTGCGCTTTCACTGGCGTGCAGCACTCGTCGTCGTGATCACTGTGCCGCTGTCAGTGATTAGCGCAGCCCTGATCGTCAACCTGCTTGGCTACGGGTTCAACGCACTCGTGGTTGCCGGCCTGGCAGCCGCAGTGGCCATCGTTGTGGATGAGGCAATTGCCCCTGGAGCAGCTGTCGTCCAGCGGCTCCGAGCCCGACGTGCGGGTCCCGACGCTGAGCCCACTTGGGTCGGAATTCAGCAAGCTCTTGCGACAGTGCATCGGCCACTGATCTATGCCGGCATCATTGCCGTGCTCGCGATTGTTCCCGTGGCGGTGCTGGAAGGACGGCCTGGAGCATTCTTTACGCCAATGGTTCTGGCGTACGCCATTGCGGTCGTCGCCGCGTTGATCATCGGTGTGACGGTCGGACCAGCGCTGAGCAGTCTGCTCTTCACCCGCTGGGAGCCAAAGGCAGCCCCAGAACGCGGGCCCGTGCCGTGGCTTGGCGCGCGATACCGCAGCGGGGTGCAACGCTTCTCCGGCAGCCTGCGCCCGGCTCTGCTGGTGGCGGCCGCCTGCGGTTTGCTGGCCGTCGCGATCTTGCCGTTCGTCCACACCGCACTGACGCCAACCTTCCAAGATCGGAATGTGGTGGTCAGGCTGCAGGGCCAGCCGGATATCTCCAGCGAGGCGATGAGCCAGCGGGCCACTGATCTTGGCAACACCATCCGAGGCCTGCCGGGCATCAGTGGGATCGGCGCAACCATCGGACGCGCCGTGACCGGAGACCGAGTCGTCAATGTCAACTCCAGCGACGTGTGGGTCTCCATCGCTCAGGACGCGAACTACCAGGCGACCCTGGCTTCGATCGAGAACGCTGCTCGCCAGGTGCCGAATGCGACGGCTGAGGTCGTCCCCTATTCCACCCAGGAGATGAGAGACGTCGGAAGCCTCAACACCGGGGCCAACACCGTGACCGGCAGCGGCTTGGACGTGCTCACTGGTCTGAACACTCCTCTGGCCGTACGCGTCTATGGGCAGGATCCCAAGATCCTCGCTGCCGAAGCCGCCAAGGTGCAGCAGATGATGGCCACGATCGACGGGATTTCGAATCCGCGTGTCGAGGGCGCGGCCACCCAGCCAACGATCGAGATCGAGGTCAACCTGGACAAGGCGCAGCAGGTCGGTATCAGCCCTGGTGACGTACGCCGTGCCGAGGCCACCGTGCTGCAGGGTATCCAGGTCGGCAGCGTCTTCGAGGAGCAAAAGGTCTTCGATGTGATCGTCAAGGGCACACCGGCCACCAGGCGCAGCGTCGCCGATGTTCAGTCGATGCTGATCGACATACCGGGCGGCGGTCATGTCAGGCTTGGTGATGTCGCCGACGTGCGGGTCGTGCAGACGCCACCCGTCATCCGTCGCGACGCTGTCTCCCGGCGCGTGGACGTCGTCGCTGATCTCGGCGGTCGAAACAGCAGCGACGTGGTTGCCGACCTGGAGAAGCAGCTGGCCACGATGAGTTTCCCGATCGAGTATCACGCTGAAGTGGTTGCGAAGACCACCGGCGACGAAATCGGAATCGGGCGTGCGATCGGCTTCGCCATCGGTGCCGCGATCGCGGCGTTGCTCCTCTTCCAGGCGGCCTTCAACAGCTGGCGCCTCGCGCTCGTCGCCACGGCGGCCCTGCCGCTGTCGCTTACCGGCGGCCTGGTCGCCGGCCTCTTCAACGGGCTGACGTTCGGCTTGGGCTCGTTGCTGGGACTACTGGCGATTCTCGGCCTGGCGGCTCGATACATCGCGACGATGATCTCTGCGATGCAGGGCGCTGATCGTACCCGGAGCAACGAGGACGACGCCGACACGGTGTATGACAGGGCCGGGGAATCCTCCGGTTCCATGATCACCAGCGCTATTGCGATCGCCGCTCTCGTGCTGCCGGTCGTGATCCTGGGTCCACGTCCGGGCCTGGAGATCGTACAACCGCTCGCCGTGGTGCTGCTGGGCGGTTTGGTGAGCTCGCTGCTCGTCGCACTGTTCGTGCTGCCCTCCGCGTACGAGCACCTGATTCCGCGCCGGGACGCCGAGGCGCCGCCGGAGCACGACGACGAGCTGCAACCCGTCGCCGCGGCTACGGAGGCGTGATCGTCATGAGCACCCGGAGCAAACTCCGCAGGGCCCGACATGGATTCCTGGGTTTGGTGTTAGCCGCCGCCGTCGGGTTTTCCTTGGCCGGTTGTGCAGAGATCGAGTCGGTGTCGGCTGAGCCGTACGAGCCGGCAGCGCTGGAGTCGACCGGCCCGTCTCAGCCCGCGAAAATCACTCTCACCGAAGAGGCGGCGCGCCGAGTTGCGCTCCAGACAACGGTCGTCGGAGCTCGCGGCGCCGAGCTCACGGTTCATCACGCTGCGCTTGTCTATGACAAGAAGGGCCTGCCGTGGGTCTTCGCGGTTGTTGGGCCCCAGACCTATGCCCGTTCGGCGGTGACCGTCAGACAGGTGGACGGCGACGTGGTGACGTTGAGTGCTGGCCCGCCGGCAGGTACCGAGGTGGTCACGGTTGGTGCAATCGAGCTTTGGGGTGCCGAACTCGGCATCGCCGGCAAGCACTGAGGGGTTGGCAGATGCGTTCCATCGTCAAAGCGAGCCTCCGGTTCCGCTGGATCGTGCTGTTCCTGGCCGCGGCCACGCTGGCTCTCGGCTTCGTACAGATTCCCGAGACGAAGGTTGACGTCTTTCCGGAGTTCGCACCACCTCAGATCGAGATCCAAACGATCGCGCTTGGCAACTCCTCCAACGAGGTCGAGCAGTTGATCACGGTGCCTATCGAAGATCAATTGGGCGGCATTGAGGGTCTATCGGAGCTGCGCTCCAAGTCGGTCGCCCAGCTGTCCTCGATCCGGCTCATCTTCGAACGCGGCGCGGACGAGTTGAAGGCCCGCCAGCTGGTGCAGGAGCGCCTCTCACAGATCACTCCGACCCTGCCGACGTGGGCCAGCCCGCCGTTCATGATGCCGGCGCTCTCGGCGACGAGCCGCATCATGAAGGTCGGTCTGACGTCGGATACGGTCAGCCCGACCGATCTCTCGGCCATCGCGTACTGGAAGATCCGGTCACGCCTCCTCCGCGTGCCCGGCGTCGCACAGGTCGCCATCTGGGGTGAGCGCTTGCCGCAGCGCCACATCCAGGTCGATCCGGCGAAGCTCGCCCAGTACGACGTCACCCTGCAAGACGTCATGGACGCCTCGGCCGATTCCGTCGAGGCGGGCCTGCTCCGCTACTCCGACGGTGCGGTTGTCGGTACCGGTGGGTTTGTCGAGGCTGGCGGTCAGCGGTTCAACATCCGTCACGTACAACCGATCGTCGAACCTGAGCAGCTCGCGCAGGTGCCTGTCGTGGAACGCGATGGCAAGGTGCTGCGGCTTGCTGATCTAGGAAACGTGCTCGTCGATCCCGGACCACTGATCGGCGATGGAGTCGTCGACGGCGGGCCGGGCTTGCTGCTGGTCGTGCAGAAGTTCCGCGGCGCCAACACCGTTGAGGTGACTCGGGGCGTGGAAGAGGCCATGCGGCAGATGCAGCCCGGACTGCCCGGAATCACGGTCGATACCACGATCTTCCGGCCCGCCACCTTCATCGAGCAGTCGATCGACAACCTCCGGATAGCGATGCTGCTCGGCATCGCGCTGGTGGTGTTGATCATCGTCGCGTTCTTGTTCGAATGGCGTACGGCCTTCATCAGCTTGATCGCCATCCCACTGTCCCTGGTCGCCGCAGTGCTGGTGCTGGACGCCGCGGGAGCCACAATCAACGTGATGGTACTGGCCGGGCTGGTGGTAGCCATCGGGGTGGTGGTGGATGACGCCATCATCGACGTGGAGAACGTTGTGCGACGGCTGCGCGAGGCTCGGGCCACGGGCAGCGGAGCGTCGACGTTCAATGTGGTGTTGAACGCATCGGTCGAGGTCCGCTCCGCGATCACGTACGCGACCTTGATCAACGTCATCGCCGTGGTGCCCGTGCTGTTCTTGGAAGGACTGTCCGGATCGTTCTTCCGGCCGCTGGTGCTGTCCTACGGTCTGGCCGTGTTGGTTTCCATGCTCGTGGCGCTGACGGTAACACCCGCCCTGTGCCTGATTCTGCTGTCGCGGGGAAAGCTGGCGAGCAAGGAGTCGCCGTTGATGCGGGCGCTGAAGCGCGCGTACGTCGCCGTGCTCGCCCCGCTGATCCGGAGGCCGCTGCCGGCGATTGCGATGACCCTCGCGTTACTCGTCGGCGGAGTCTTGGCGGTGCCCACGTTGGGTAGTCAACTGCTTCCGAACTTCAAGGAGCGCGACTTCCTCATGCACTGGCTGACTCAGCCTGGAACATCGGTCACCGAGGAGACGAGAGTCTCGGTCTCGGCGTGCAAAGACCTGCAAGAGATTGAGGGTGTTCGCAACTGCGGATCTCACATCGGCCAGGCTTACCTCGCTGACGAGGTCTATGGCGTGGACTTCGGTGAGAACTGGATCAGCGTCAGCCCGGAGGTCGACTACGACAAGACGCTGGACGAGGTGCACAAGGTCGTCGAGTACTACCCGGGCCTTTACCGCGACGTCCAGACCTACCTTCGGGAGCGCATCAAGGAGGTGCTGACCGGCGCCAGCGAGTCCATCGTGGTGCGTATTTACGGACCTGACCTCCCGACGCTGCAGAAGCCAGGCCAAGGACATCGAGCAGCGGATCGGCGACATCCCGGGGATCGAAGACGCCCATGCCTCGCTGCAGACCGATTTGCCCCATATCGAGGTCGAGCCCGATCTTGCGAAGGCTCGACAGGTCGGTCTGACACCAGGAGACATCCGTCGGCAGGCGTCGACCTTGATCGCTAGCGAGGAAGTCAGTGACATTTTCTCCGGCGGTAAGGCATATGACGTGCACGTCACTGCCATCCCGTCGGCGCGCGACAGCGTAAGCGACGTGCAGAACCTGCAGCTGGACACCCCATCGGGAGGCCATGTCAGGTTGCAGGACGTTGCCGATGTTCGGATGGGCCCCACGCCCAATGCCATTTTGCGGGAGCAGCAGTCGCGCTACATCGACGTCGGCGCCAACGTAGCGGGCCGCCCGCTGAACGAAGTCGTCGACGACGTCGAACAGCGAATGGAGGCAGTCACCTTCCCGCTGGGCTATCACGCGGAGGTCATCGGGGAATCCACCGAGCTCGACGCTGCAGAGGACACGCTGCTGATCTTCGGCATCGCAGCCGGAGTCGCCACCTTGCTGCTGCTGCACGTCGCATTCGGCGGCTTCCGGCCGGCGCTGTTGACCTTCCTGCTGTTGCCCATGGCGCTGGTTGGCGGGGCCATCGCAGTGTGGCTCAGCGGCAGGGTGTTGTCGCTCGGTTCACTGGTCGGCTTCCTCGCGGTCTTTGGGATTGCCGCGCGCAACGGGATCTTGATGGTCAGCCACTTCCAGCACCTGGAGCGCGTTGAGGGCATCAAGTTCGGTGCGGGGCTGGTGATCCAAGGTGCCAAGGAACGTCTGGCGCCGATCATGATGACCGCGCTGGCGACCGGCCTCGCGCTGGTCCCGCTCGTGGTAGCTGGCAGCATTCCGGGGCATGAGATCGAGCACCCCATGGCGATCGTGATCCTCGGCGGCTTGCTCACCGCGACCTTGATCAACTTGTTCGTGCTGCCGTCGCTGTATCTCGCCTTCGGCAAGAGTCGGCGCGATCGTGAAGCTGAGCCAATCCAAGACCGGGAGGTACCCGCATAGCGTCTGCCGTCGTGGACTGCCCGGGCGGGCTAGGCAAACCTGCGGGTGCGTCTCGCAGCACGAGCGTCAAGACGATTCTGGCGGCAAGGTCGTGCCGCCGCCGAGGATGGGGTTGGCCTACGTGCGATGCGAGCGGTAGTAGGTGATCAAGGACTGGGTCGAGGAGTCTTGCTTGTCGAGGGCTTCGTCGTCGCCGGAGACCGCCGGGGCGATCTGCAGCGCGAGCTGCTTGCCCAGCTCGACACCCCACTGATCGAAGCTGTCGATGCCCCACACAACTCCCTCGGTGAAGGTGATGTGCTCGTAGAGCGCGATCAGCTCGCCCACGATCCGTGGGCTCAACTCAGGTGCCATGATCGATGTGGTCGGGCGGTTTCCGGAGAAGACCCGCGCCGGAACGATCGCATCTGGAGTGCCCTCGGCGCGTACCTCGTCGGCGGTCTTGCCAAAGGCCAATGCCGCAGTCTGAGCGAAGAAGTTCGCCAGGAACAACTCGTGGACGTCGTTGTCGCCATCGACAAGCGGATGCGCAGGATTGGCCACGGCAATGAAGTCGGCCGGGATCAGCCGGGTTCCCTGATGGATCAACTGATAGAAGGCGTGCTGGCCGTTTGTGCCCGGCTCGCCCCAGAACACCTCACCGGTGTCCGTGGTCACTGGAGAGCCGTCGTAGCGGACGCTCTTCCCGTTGGACTCCATGGTCAATTGCTGCAGGTACGCCGGAAACCGGTGCAGTAATTGCGCGTACGGGAGCACCGCGTGGCTCGCAGCCTTGAAGAAATTCGCGTACCACACATTCAGCAGACCCAGCAGTGCGGGGACATTGCTGGAGAATTCGGTATCGGCGAAATGCCGGTCGATCGCATGAAATCCGGCAAGGAACTCGGTGAAGTTCTCTGGCCCAATGGTGACCGCCACGGACGTACCGATCGCCGAATCCACCGAGTATCGGCCTCCGACCCAGTCCCAGAAGCCGAACGCGTTCTCCGGGTCGATGCCGAAGGCGGCCACCTTGTCGAGGGCGGTGGATACGGCAACGAAATGCTTGGCTACTGCGGCATTCGCCGCCTCGTCGCCGTCCTCGATCGCTCCGGCAGCACGCAGTCCGGCAAGCAGCCAGCTACGCGCCAGCCGGGCATTGGTGAGTGTCTCCAGCGTGGTGAAGGTCTTGGAGGCAACGATGAAGAGTGTCGTCTCCGGATCAAGATCTTTCGTCTTCTCGGCCGCGTCGGTGGGGTCGATGTTGGAGATGAAGCGCGCCTTCAAGCCGGGTTTCACATATGGCTGCAACGCCTCGTAAACCATCACGGGGCCCAGATCAGAACCGCCGATCCCGATGTTCACAACCGTCGCTATGGGCTTGACCGGTGACGCCGACCCACTCACCGCTGCGGACCTTGTCCGCAAAGGCATACACCTTGGCAAGCACGCTATGCACCTCAGGAATCACATCGACGCCGTCGACGACCAAGCTGGATCCCTCGGGTGCCCGCAGCGCTGTGTGCAGCACAGCCCGGTCCTCTGTGACGTTGATGTGTTCGCCGGCCAGCATCGCATCACGGCGCTCTGCCAGACCCACCTCGCCAGCAAGATCAACGAGTGCATTCAGAATGTCGGAGTTGATCAAGTTCTTGGAAAGATCGACATAAAGATCGCCGGCTTGAAAGGTGAACGACTTCGCTCTCGAGGGGTCTGCCGCGAACCAGCCGCGCAGGTCGGGCTGCAGAGACTCGTACAGGGCAGTCAGTCTCGCCCAGGCCGGAGTCGTCGTTGGATCTACGGGCTGGCTCATCGATTCCCCTTCATCGTTTGGCTGGGTACCAGGTCACACTACTGAGCGCGGCTCGGTCACCTCAATCAGCAGGGGAATGCGGTATGCCAGTTCGGTAGCGTGCGAGCCATGGATGTCCGGCTTTCCAGGTCGCGCCCGGAGCAAGACCGGCTGTACGCGCCCGACGAGTCTGAGTTCCGGACCGACCTGGAGCGGATTCGGTTCGCGACCGCGTTCTCCCGCCTCGCCGATGTGACGCAGGTGGTCACGTCCATGGCGACGGGCGGAGTAGTGCACAACCGGCTGACCCACACGATCAAGGTGACAGCAGTCGCTCGGGCAATTGCCGTGCGACTGATCCGCACCCAAGACCACGCACTGCTTCATGATCTTGGAGGTCTTGATCATGTTGTCATCCAGGCAGCCGCCACTGCTCATGATCTTGGACATCCTCCGTTCGGCCACCTCGGCGAACGGGTCCTTGATCGATTAGCCCGGGAGCGGTTCGGGCTTGCTGACGGTTTCGAGGGAAATGCGCAGACCTTCCGGGTGCTGACCGAGCTCGAGGTCCTCGGGCCAGGCGACCAGGGACTCAACCTCACCGCGGCGACTCGCGCCGCAGTGCTGAAGTATCCCTGGGCTTGCTTCTACTATCCAGATCCCCATCCCACGGACTGGCCCATTCCCCCAAGGGGTGCCGGTCGTTCTCGTAGCAAGGGAGCAGCGAAGTTCTCGGCCTACCTCATCGATCTGCCGCAAATGCTTGATGCACTTGCTGCATTCCCGCGGCTCCCGCCGGGACGGCAGACCTTGGAGTGCTCGGTCATGGATCTCGCCGACGACATCACGTACTCGCTGCACGACGTAGACGACTTTCACCGTTCAGGCGTGCTGCAGTTCTCACCGGTCTCGGGCGAATTTCGATCGTGGGAGCACGAACGTCTAGCGCTCGCCGATCTTGATGACAGCGAGCTGGAGGGCGCGCGTCGCCGGCCCGGAGCTGGCCTGGAGCGGTTGCGACGACACCTGAGAAGCCGGGATGCCTGGATCTTCAACGAGAACATGTTTGCGACTGCCGTAGGAACGGTCGGCGACGAGTTCGTCGACGGCGTGCTGGCCACGCCGTACGACGGATCAATGGCGGCCGACCGTGCGATCTCAGGGTTCACCTCACGCTGGATCGACCACTTGATCAGCTCGGTAAGCCCCGATCTGCACCCGGCCGTGCGCTCCGGTTACGTCTCCATGAACTCGCAGGCTTGGCATGAGGTATCGGTGCTGAAGTTCGTCAACCAATACTTCATCTTGGATCGGCCCGACCTGGCGATGTTCCAACGCGGTCAGGAGCAGACAGTCGAGCATCTTGTCCTGGCATTTGACGACTGGCTCTCAGATCCGATCGACGCGTCGCGAGCCCCGCGACGGCTGCTGGACCTGGTGAATACGGCGACCAACGCATACCAGACCGTGGCGCGGGAGCACCCAGAGTGGCTTGGCGGGAACGTCTCTGATGCTGAGCTGGCACGGATGGGCAGGGGTCGCGGGATCATCGACTTCGTCAGTGGCCTTACCGACGCCCAGACCATCGCCTTCGGTGCGCGACTGAGCGGTGCGACTGGCTTGTTGTGGAGCACTAGCCTCTGACAACCGTGGCGCATGTTCAGCGACGACCCTCACGAACCCGAACGCCGGAACCCGAAGCTGAAACTGATCAAGGAAATCCTGCTTATCCGGGAGCCTGAGGTCGGCGAATTCGCGGTGCCACTTCGGCTATTTACCCGCTAGCCTCCATGTGCCTTTGCGGGCAGCATGAAGTCGACCATCGTGCTGTCAGGAGGTTCGTGGGCCTTCTGCGAGAGCGGTAATCGCGAGTTTGCAGCTAGCCGGGATGTGAGCCGAGGTCCCCCCTGCGATCCTCAAACCATGACGCTGCGCTGCCTGATCATCGACGACAGCCGGTGCTTCCTGGCTGCGGCCCGCAGCCTGCTGGAGCGGCAGGGCATGATGATCGTTGGAGACGCGTCTACCACCGCGGAGGCGTTGCAGCAGGTCGAGTTACTCCGTCCTGACGTCATCCTGCTCGACATCGACCTAGGCGGCGAAAGCGGTCTGGAGCTTGCCAAGCGGCTCTCGTGTGAGCCTGGTCAGGCACGGCCAGCCGTGATCTTGATTTCGACACACGGCGAGCAGGACTATGCCGAGCTGATCGCAGCAAGCCCGGCAGTCGGGTTCCTTCCCAAGGCCGCTCTGTCCGCTGCTGCCATTGAGCAACTGCTCGCCCGGTGCGGCGGGCACAACCAGGCACACTGACCTCAGCGGGCTTCAAGGTAAGCGAGCACCGCGAGCACCCGACGGTGATCATCATCGGTATCAGCCAAGCTCAGTTTGGTGAGGATGCTGCGCACGTGCTTCTCCACCGTCCCCTCGGTGACCCAAAGTCGTCGGGCGATCCCGGCATTGGAGCGGCCTTCGGCCATCAGGCCCAGGACTTCCTGCTCGCGCACGCTGAGCGCTTCCAGCGGATCATCACGATGCCGGGCCGCCACCAGCTCGGCGACCAGCGCCGGGTCGACCACCGAGCCGCCCTTGGCGACCCGCTGCAGTGACCCGATGAACTCGTCGATGTCAGTCACGCGACTCTTGAGCAGGTAGCCAATCCCCCGGCCGCCGGCCAGGAGCTCCAGCGCCTGTTCGACCTCCACGTGGGCCGAGAGAACCAGAATGCCAACCTCTGGGAAATCCTGGCGGATCACGCGGGCCGCATCCAGACCTTCTGTCGTATTGCTCGGCGGCATGCGAATATCAACCACGACCAGCTCGGGAATCTGATCGCGCACCATGGTCAGGAGCTGAGACGAATCGCCGGCTTGACCTACAACGTCGAACCCGGAACGCAGCAGCAGGCTTGCGAGGCCCTCACGGAGCAGGACGTCGTCCTCGGCCAAGATCACCCGCAACGCAGTCATGGCCTGATCATCGAGACTCCCGCCCGAAGGCGCATGCGGGCTTCCGTCCATCATCGTGCTGATCAGACTATCGACTAGCCTCCAAGCTGTGAGCGCGACGCAAACACCAGTGGGGTTTGATGTGCGGGATCGCTGTCGGATCTTCAGGCGTACGCCGGCGTCCGTGGCAGCGCATCGCGAGCGCCGGAGACCCTCTTACCCAAGACCCCCTGACCGGAGAACACCCTTGCGAGGCGGGCTGACCCGTCGCATGTTGATCTCGAGCGGCCTGCTCGCGTTGATCATTGCAACCGCTTTCGCGGTCCTGCTCTCCTCGGTCTCAGACCTGCGCGCCTCCGAACGACGCGCCCGGCAGTCCGAGGAAGTATTGGTGGAGGCCAACCGGCTGGAGCGCCTCGTCATTGATCTGGAGACCGGGCAACGCGGGTTCATCATCACTGGCGAGCAGCGCTTCCTGGAGCCGTGGCGGGACGCCCGGGTCGCGCTCCCCAGCGAGGCGAGCACGTTAGAAAGTCTGGTCGCCGACAGCCCCCAGCAGGAGGCAGGCGCGCACGCCTTGACCCAGGCCACCGAATCGTACCTGCGTGACTATTCCATCCCGCTGGTGGATGGAGCCAGGCGCGACCTCACGTCCGCGCGCTCCGTGGCCGCAACCAGCGAAGGGGGGCAGCGCATCACGGCCATCCGAGCCGAGTTTGATCGATTCGTCGGGTCCGAGCGCGAGCTCGCTGCTGCCCGGGAGCGGAACTCCGATGCGGCGGCGCAACGGGCAGTTGCCGCCGCGGTGGCCGGTCTTGCCGGATCGATCTTGCTCATCGTCTTGTTCGCCTGGTACCTGAATCGAGCGATCGTCGGTCCCGTCCGCCGGGCAGCCGTGATGGCAGATCGGCTCGCGAGCGGTGATCTTGCGGCCCGTATACCCGAACGCGATGCCGGCGAAATCGGGCTACTGGAGCGCAGCTTCAACAGCATGGCAAGCTCGTTGGAACATAGCCGCGAGGAACTCGCCGCCTCACGCACCCGGATCGTCGCAGCCGGCGATCAGGCTCGGCGGCGGATCGAGCGCGATCTGCACGATGGTACGCAGCAGCGGCTGGTGTCGCTGGCACTCGACGTGCGGACCGCGGAGGCGACCACAGCTGATGAGCTACCAGAGCTCAGGGCCCAGCTGGCGCGGGTCGCCGATGGTCTGACAGGTGCCCTTGAGGACCTGCGGGAGTTGTCCCACGGGATCCATCCAGCGATCTTGTCTGAAGGCGGCCTGGGCCAGGCGCTCAAAGCACTCGGCCGACGCTCCACCCTGCCGGTCGAACTCGAGGTGAACATCCCTACGCGACTCTCCGAGCCGGTGGAGGTAGCTGCCTACTACGTCGTGTCAGAGGCGCTGGCCAATGCCACCAAATACGCACTGGCATCGGTGGCCGAAGTCGAGGTCTGGACGGTAGATGACCGCCTTCGACTCACGGTCCGCGATGACGGCATCGGTGGCGCGAACCTAGAGCGAGGCTCGGGTCTGATCGGCCTCACAGACCGTGTCGAGGCATTGGGCGGAACCCTTGCGATCCACAGCCGGACCGGGCAGGGCACCCGTCTTGAGGTCGATCTCCCGATCCAGTCTGACGGCCGTTCAGCAAGTTAGCCCGATGGCGTGCGCCACCTCTACCATCAGCGATGCTTGAGAGGTGGAGCTGATAGCAGAGGTCTGGCGACGAGCGACTGCTGTCCAGCCTCCGCCCGCGCCGATCGTCGTCGCGCTAGCAGCCGCCATCGCCGCCGGTCTCGTCCTGCCACGCGCGATCTGGCCTTACACCCGCATGTTGATCACCATCACGCATGAAGGTGCGCATGGGGTGGCGGCATTTGTGACGGGTCGGCGCCTGGAGGGCATTCGGCTGCATTCGGACACCTCAGGCCTGACGGTTTCCAGCGGGCGGCCGAGTGGCCCAGGCATGGTGACGATGCTGATGGCTGGCTACCTCGGACCCGCCGTGGTCGGATTGTGCGCGGTCGGTCTACTCCTGGCAGGGCACAGCCTGGGCCTGCTCTGGCTCTTCGTAATCTTGTTGGCGCTTTTGTTGCTGCAGATTCGCAATTTCTACGGATTCGTCGTAGTCGTCGGATGCGCGGTAGTGCTGGTCTTGGTGAGCTGGTATTTGCCCGCTCCCATGCAGTCCGGGCTGGCGTACGTGCTGACCTGGACCTTCTTACTCGCGGCACCGAAACCGATACTGGAACTGATCAGTCAACGTCGGCGCGGGCGTGCACCACAATCCGATGCCGACCAGCTGGCCCGGCTGACCCACGTCCCAGGGAGCCTCTGGGTAAGTGGCTTCATGGTCATCAATTGCGCTGGTCTGGTACTCGGCGCGGTATTGCTACTTCCGGCTCTGACCGATCTTGGCCAAAGCGTCGCGCAGCAGTTCGCGGCCCTCTGAAACTCGCCGGAAAATGACCAAGGCCTGAAGATGACAAGGCTCTTGTCCGAGATCGGACAAGAGCCTTGTTAGTGAGGTCTTTTACAAGACGTTGCGACCAGCGCTGAGCAACCAGAATCAGTTCGTCGCGCATGGCGGGAGTCGTAGCATTTGCGATCGCCCGATTGAGCTCCCGACGCGTGCGATTGATCTCATGGCGGCTGCGCACGGCCTTGACCAGGCGTGACATGGCGACCATTCCTTTCGATCAGTTTGTACGTGCATTTAGCGTTTGATCTTTTAACGCCAGCAGGCGCTGTGGTATTCCAGTGGGACGTCGAGTGGCGCCACTCCACCTGCTCAAAGATTCGGTGCGCTTCACCTGGTCTGCCGGTTCAAACTACGACCGAGCCGGCCCCAGTCACGCCACGGACCGGCCTAAGCTGCTTGGCCGTAACGGCGATCGCTCAGGATCAGCCCAGCCCGCTCCAACTCTGCCTCGACCCGAATTCGTTCGATATCGCGCTCGAAGCCGATGGAGTCACCGTCCAGCTCGTGCTCGATCTCGAGCATCGCGCATATCTGCCTGAGGAGTTTGTCGTACGCAAGCCGGTTTCCCATCTGATGGGCGGCAGACCGATGGGAATCCGAGCCGAGAATCGCCCGTAACCGCCGCAGATCCGCGGCGAGCTGCTCGATCGGCACACCCTGCTGGTGCCGCAGTTCGCGGACGGCCTGCCGATGCGCTGCCGCAGAGCTGCGCCGTTCCCGCCACCGTCGTAGGGCTTCGTCCCACCTTCCGACCAGCAAGTCATAGAGGACCACGCTCAGAATCGGCACCAGCACCATGATGGCGACGGCAATACCACCAAGTACCACTTGATACAAGTCCACCGCCATGAAATAACACTAAGTCGGGGCTCGGGCGTTCACAAGCCGAGGACGGACCGTGGACCAAGCCGTTACGTTGGGCGCCGAAATCCGGCAGAGCTGCGACGGCGCTATTAGCGCCGGTCGACAACGCTGTCCTGAGCGTGCCGAAGGGGTCAGCGCGCATGCCCAAGCAAGATCGCCTAACCGGGCCAGCGCTTCGGCCTCCGACGCGGCGGTGTAGACCGGCCGCAGGTCGTGGGCGATCTGGTCCCAGTACTTGCGCGAGGCGAAGCGGAACGTGTTGCGGATCAGGTGGATGATGCAGGCCTGCACCACCGCCAGCTCCCACACTGTGGTGATGGCGTCCGGTAGGGCCTTCAGGCCGTCGCAGACCGCGATGCAGACGTCTTGCACGCCGCGGTTCTTCAGTTCGGTCAGCACCTGCAACCAGAACTTCGCACCTTCGCCGCCGCCGCCGGCCCACAGGCCGAGGATGTCGCGTTCCCCGTTCACGGTGACCCCGATGACCACATAGATCGGCTTGTTCCGCACCTGCCCGTCACGGACCTTGACCATGATCGCGTCGATGAAGATGACCGGATACACCGGGTCGAGTGGGCGGTTCGACCACTCAATCATCTCCTCGACCACTTTGTCGGTGATCTTCGAGACCGTCTCCTTGCTGACCCGAGGCGCCGTAGACCTCGTGTCAACTGCCGAAGCTGCTACCTGCGTCCTGCTTGTAGGGAGCTGCCGTCCACGCCGAGGGCGAGACAAGGTTGCCGGTGTCCAGGGCCGTGAAGTTCCATGTCCCAACGTAGGTGTTGTTGCTGAACACGTTGCCTTGGTCGTACACGATCGCCTTACTGATCTTGTCAGCCTGTACGGCGACCATGACGGGTAAGTGCCGTAGTTGGAGAAGATGGCGTTGCGCCCACACATCTTCGTCGAGCAATTGGCGAAGTTCGCGCGGTCCATCTTGAAGGTGTTGTGGTGCACCTTGACGTTCTGTGTCTTCCACCGGCAGTCGGAGTAGTACGGCGCCTTGGAGATGTTCGATCGAGTTGCAGGTCGAGAGCTTGGCTACCGATGGGTTCACCAAGGTGCAGTAGGACGTCGAGGTGTTCGCTGGGGAGCCGCAGAACCGGTCTGCGTTCTCCCACAACGTCACGCCGTTGTAGTTGTCTTCGATCAAGTTGTTCGAGATGTCGATCGTCGGGCTGCCAACCAGGTCGTACGGCACCCGTGAATCGCCGCCGGACTCGGAGAGGTAGATCGCAGCGTCCGGGAAGTTGTCTCCAGACTTGATCCGTGCAGGGCCCTCAGCCACCAGGTTGTGACGGATCACGTTGTTGCGGATGGCGGCGTTGTAGCTGATCTCCCAGAAGATCGCCTGCCCGTCGTTGTTCTCGATCCAGTTGCCCTCGAACAAGAAGTTGTTGTCATTGGTATCTGCCCATAGGCCGACGCTCTTGTTGTCGTGGACGTAGTTGTTCGTGACACGAACGTTGCGGACGTCCCAGAACTTGCCGCCACCGGTGCAGCCACAACCGTCCATCTTGGCTTCCCAGTTGCCGGTGTTGTTGCCGACGATCTCGTTGTGGTCGAGCACGATGTTGGATTCGCCGCCGTCGGGGCCGTAGCCCTGGAAGCCGTACTGGCTGTTGTCCTTGAGGCAGTTGTACGAGGCGACGTTGCCGGCAGCCCACGAAGATGCCCGCACCACCGTTGTTGGTGACGGTGTTGTATTGCATCGTCCAGTTCTCACCAGAGTCGTGGTTGACGGTGCCTTCGTTCATGGGCGCAACGAAGTTCTTGATCGTCAGGTACTTGATCGTGACGTTGCGTGCGTGCTGGGTGAAGGCGTAGTTGTTCTTGCCTTGTCCGTCGAGGATCGCGCCCGGTCCACCGATATAGGTCGAGTTGTCGCTCGGGATGATCTGGTCGTACTCCCCAGTGCCGAGTGTGTGAATGCCTGGGGCGAACCAGTACGTCTTGCCCGCCTGGCCAAGATCAAGGGAGCCGTTGTCACCGGCGGGAACAATGATTGCGCCAGCAGGGGCGGTTGCGGGTCCGTTCAACACTGACGTGTTGCCGCAGATCTTCGCAGGAGGAGCGCTCGGCCACGATCCATTCGGGGCCGGCGGCACTGTTGTTGACTGCGTAGGTGCGGGCTCGGTTGTGATGGGCGGAGCCGAAGTCGTCGTCGGTACTGTTGGCGCCGCGGTCGTCGGCGGAGCGGTAGACACGGTTGGGTTTGGCGCAGGCGCCGAGGTGGTGGGCGGGTCTGCTGGCGTCTTGGTGGGCGTGGCGGTGGGCGTCGGCGACGTGCTGGGTGTCGTCGCGCCCTTGTTGGAGACCGTGAAGGTTCCACGACGGCTGGAGGTGGTGCCGTCGGACCACGTCATGACAGCCCGGATGCTGTGCGATCCATCTGCGAGCTTCGTGGTGTCGTACGGCATCGCCGAGCCGTCGGCAGCGGTACCCGCGAAGTCATATGGTGGGTCGGTTTCGGTTCGAATGGGCGGCTTGGTCCGCCGCCGGCTGTCCAAATAGAAGTCGACCTTGTCAAGGCTCTTCGAATTCCTCACGAAGATGTAGATCTTTCCCTTGACGGTCAAGCCGTCTAGTTGCACCGGGTTCGACCGATCCGGGCTCGAGCTCACCGCGAGCCGTGACCGGGTCGAGGCTGCAGCCGACTGGATGCCGATGCCGCTAAGTGCGAGGGCGATGACGGCGCCGAGCACAATCACCAACATGCGGCAATGCCGTGAAGCCAACGGGGATCCACCAGGAGACATGTCCATCCTTCGCGTGTTGGGAAGTTGTTGCGCAAGGGGTAATGGAATCCTCAATTAGCCGGCGCCGGCGTTGCCCATTACCCGCTGCCGCTATTGCCGTAGACAGAGACGTGTACGTGGTCCATGTGGTTGGCCGTCGGTGAACCGCGGTCTGACATTGAGCGCCAACCCTCCGAGCTCCGCTGCACAGTCCAGATGTGCTGCCGATAGATGACCTCGCTGGCGCCCAGGCGCTTGGCATTGGCACGGACCCAGTGCGCGATGTCCCAACCAACCGTGGAGTCGGAGATCATGCAGTCGAGAGCCCGGCCTTGTCCGTGGTACCCACCCGAGGCTCGTTTGCCGAAGAAGGTCTTGACCTGGGGATAGCGATGGCAGACGGCACGATGAACCCGGACGGCATCCGGCGTCAGCCCGGATTCGACTGAGGATCCTGACGGGCACGGTGCACTGGAAAAGCCTCCGCCAGCGGTAGCGGACTCGGCTGCGCGCTTGTGGTCGGAGAGGTATTCGTTCTTCACCCAGCGACCCTTGTCGTGGTAGGACACGTACCGGAATCCGTCGGTCACTGTGTCCGTAACCGAGAGCTTTGTCCCGGCACGAACGACGCCGACCACAGTTGAGTCGTCCTTAGGCTCGGTCCGCAGGTTCAGATCTGTGGTGGCGTACTTGCTGTCGGTCACCTTGAGCCGCGGTACGGGGGTGATCGTTTCCGAAGCCGACCGCTGTGGCTTGGGTGCTGCGACACTCCGAATCGGCGCTCGCGCGATATGGCGACTGACTTCCTCCCCCGTACGCCCAACGCGCCGGCGGTCGCCTCGACCGATCCGGTCGAAGCCGGAGCCGGGTACGCGACCCGCGGGTTATCACCCGGCATGACGGCACTAGCCACGCCTACGCCCAACGCCGTAAGCACTACTGCCGGAACCACTATCCGTGCTGACCGCACCGCAAGGGGCGGCCGCATCGCCCGTCGTGGGCGCGGTCTAACCACTTATAGTCACTCCCCCGAGAAAATGAGACCAAAGCGTTATCTCCGGGCAGGAGTCTAAACGGATCTGCCACGATCGCCCAACCCTCAGGCGCGCTTTGGACAGGTTTTTTTCTCCCCGAGGCGAGATTTGGCCGACGTCTGAGGCAAATCGGACGATTTCTAACCTCATTGTCACGATCTGGCCGACGCCGTCGTTACTTTCTCGTTGCCATTCAAGTCTCGCAACGGCTAGTACCCATGCCTCGCGCTGCCCGGGTCCGCGCAATAGCGTGGTGACTTGTGGTGTCCATCTGCACTTCGACGGGCTGCCGGTGGGATTTGCCGCTTGTCCACCGCGCTCATGTCCCAACATGGAGAGGCTGAACCCGCATGACTCACTACGACGCGATTGTGATCGGAGCAGGACAGCCCGGCCCAGGAATCGCTGGGAGCTTGGCCGCTGACGGTCATCGGGTCGCGCTGATCGAGATGGATCGGGCTGGGGGCACCTGCCTCAACCACGGCTGCAAGCCGACAAAGGCCCTTCGAGCCAGCGCCGCGGTCGCGCATCAAGCCCGGCGGGCTGCCGCATACGGGGTGAACACTGGCGAAATCAGCGTTGACTTCCCAGCGGCCATGGCACGGATGCGCTCGATCATCGATGGGATGCGAGATTCGCTCGATGACTGGCTGGCAGGCGTAACGGGCCTTGATCAATTTCATGGGATGGCGACCGTGATGACCGACCCGACAGGGCAGCAACACCGGGTGAGTGTCGACGACCAGCACGTGACGACCGAACAGCTCTATCTCAATCTCGGCGCCCGCGCCAGCAGGCCGCCGATCCCCGGTCTGGAAACCGTTGATGCGATGACCGAAGTGGAGCTATTGACTCTGAATTCCCTTCCAGCGCATCTGGTGATCATCGGCGGCGGCTATATCGGGCTGGAGTTCGGGCAGATGTTCCGACGCTTCGGTGCGCGGGTGACGATCATCGCGGGCAGCCGGGTCGCACCACGCGAGGATGAGGATATATCCGCGATCTTGGCCGAGGTACTGACCGATGAGGGCGTCGACATTGTCTATGGGCGGCCCACGCGTATCGGGCCGGCTGAGACAGGAGTCAAAGCGGAGCTGGGGAATGGAACGACGATCGAGGGCAGCCATCTGCTGCTGGCGACCGGCCGTCGCTCCAACTCCGATCTGCTCGGTCCTGATCATGGTATTGCGACCGACGATCGCGGTTTCTTTACCATCGACAACCGCTTCCAGACCTCGGTACCGGGCGTGTGGGCTCTGGGTGATGTAAACGGGCACGGCGCGTTCACGCACACGGCCTATCAGGACGGTCAGATCTTGCAGCACCCGCCGCGTACGGTCGACGGCCGAGTGACCATCTACGCCTTGTACACCGATCCGCCGCTCGGCCGGGTTGGGATGACGATCAGTGAGGCGCGGGCATCTGGCCGGAATGTTCTCAAGGCCGAGGTGCCGATGAGCAGCGTCAGCCGCGCGATCCTCGAGGGCGAGACCACCGGGTTGATGCGGATCCTCGTCGACGCAGATACCGAGGAATTCCTGGGCGCAACGATCCTTGGGCTGCATGGCGACGATCTCATCCAGATCATCGGAACGGCGATGCAAGGCGGCGTGCATTACCCGGCCGTACGCGACGCCTTGCCGATTCACCCGACCATGGCGGAATTCATTCCATCAGCGCTCTGGTCACTCAAGCCGTTGGACTGACGATTCCTCAGGTGTCACATCGGTTGGGTCGTTCCCGGCTGTTGTGGTGTGGGGGAACACGCTTGTCCTCGCTCGCGCGCACTTGAGTGAGTGTGTACTCACTGACCATGCCAGGGTCGTGCGATCGGACGTCCCACGATCGGCTTGGGCGCCCGCGGACTGCGCTTGTAGTCGGAGACAAAGGGGCTTTCGCCAATCCAGAATCGCCATGGCCGATCTGCCTCAACCGAGACCCCGACACGCGGTCCAACCATGATCATCTCTGCTGTGTCAGCCGGCGGGTGCAGAGTCACCGGGCCGTTGCCGAACAGGTTGCATCCTTTGTGCTGCGGTTGCAAAGCGAGTGCCTGGGTCAGCCGACCAGGGCCTCGCGCAAGATCACGATCGCGGATCTGCCCGCGTCGCGATCTCGCCACCGCGATCCCCTCAATCACCTCGCCCGCACGCATCAATACTCCAGAGCCGACCCCCACAGGTCCGCAGCTGATGTTTCCCGCCCAATGCATGCCATAGGTGAAGTACAGGTAGAGATGGCCAGGCGGGCCGAACATCACCGCATTGCGCGCCGTACGGCCGCGATAGGCATGTGATGCCGGGTCATTGGCACCGTCATACGCCTCGAGTTCGGTCAAGCGGACCGCCACCGGACCGTGCCGCAGCACCGCACCAAGCAGCAGAGGTGCAATCTGCTCGACCGGCGCACAGAGATCGGGTATCACCTGAGCACCTCGACCGTTCCCGCCGTTCCGTCTACTCGTACTCGATCACCGGTTCGGAGGCGCATCGTGGCATTGCCGCAACCTACGACTGCCGGAATGCCGAGCTCGCGAGCGACGATGGCAGCATGGGAAAGCGGCGCTCCGACATCGGTGATCACTGCGGCCGCTCGCGGAAACAGTGGAGTCCAACCGACATTGGTAATTGTGGTCACAAGCACCTCGCCGGGCTGCAGCGCAGCACCGGCGGCCGCGTCGCTGATCACCCGCACCGGAGCCTCGACGACTCCCGCCGAACCAGGGAAGCCGCGTACGGCAACATCAGCTTCCTTCGCGCTCCCTTCGACGAAAAGATCTGATCGCCGATTCGGATCAGCCGCCCAGACATAAGGATTGAAGGTGCCACGGATCAGTGCCGGATAGGCCGGCAACGCCGAATAAGACTGATACGCCGCACGTCGTTGCTTGATCAACTTCGGGCTGATCGTTTCGCCGTGCAGCACGCGAACGATCTCTGCCTTGTCGAGGAAGAAGATGTCCTCGCCCAGCCCGGTGAGATCGCCGGCGCGCAGCGCGTACGCACGAAGCACCCAGAAGTATCTGATGACCTCGGAGCGAGCTCGCTCGCGGTCTCGAGAGATCTTGGCCCAACCCTCCAGTTGGCGGTGCAGGATCCGGGAGTGCACGGGATGCCGCAGCTCCAACTCTGCCCACGCCTCGTTTCGCCTGCGCTCCTGCGCATGAAGCAGGTCACGATAGCTTGTCGTCGACTCCGCGCGTTCGGCGAGCTGTCCACCGATCCAGTCGGGATCCTCGCCGGGCCTTGGCAACGAGATCTCGAACTCGTGCGGTCCGCGATGCCCATACCGTCGATTGAAGGTGTCGCGATCGATCTCACCGGCGGCAAGCTGCTCCAGCCCATCGAGAAGCCCAAGGCTCGCCAGCTGACCCGCCTGCGCGCCCAGACCGGCAGTCAGCGCATTCGCCGCTCCGTCGCCGACGAGGCGCTGTAACCGCTTCCGCGTGGTGATGAAGGATGCCCCACTCGATCGGGTGGCTGCAGACAGCATCCAGCTCACGCGATGAAACTCGGGATTGAGCACCTCGATCCACAGATCAGCGAGATCGACCGGCGTCGCGACAGCTGCGATCTCGGCTCGCCGCCGGTCACAACGCGCCGGATGCTCAGCCAGATAAGCATCCAGCACCTTCACGTCCCGACGTGCTTCGCCAAGGACGTGCAGACCCATGGGCAGCACAGCGCGGACGATGTCGAGCCGGTGTGCCATGACTGGCGGGATCTCGAGATCAGCAGGAAGCCTCCCGAAGACTTCCTCGGTCAGGCTGCGGTAACGCTTCTCGCTCACACCCACCGCCGCTGACAGCGTCATCAACACGCTGAGGTTGAGATAGATCCTGCCCCCGATCCGGCCATAGCCGACATACGGCGGGATGGAGGCGGTTGCCATCGCATCGGTCAAGAACACCTGCACCATCGACCAGGTCGCCGGCGTCATGACGTCAGGAATGGCTTCACCGACATTGGTATTGGTCCACAAGAAATCGCCGGAACGGCTGTCATTCCACGGATCGGGGCGGATTGCCGTGGTGATCGGCCGAGCCTGCAGGACGAAGAGTTGATCGCCAGTGCGGCACCATTCGATGTCCATCGGGTCCTTGAAGAGGTCTTCGACCATGATCGCGAGATCGACCAGACGCTGTGCTTGTTGCTCAGTCAGGGCGGACGCATCTTGACGGTCCGTAGGCACAGGCAACGTGATCGTTCCGTTCTTCGCCAGTCCAGTCATGATCGTCTTGTTATTGATCATGGCGCGCAGGATCCGACCCGACGCGCGCTCAACGGTCATCGTGTCCGGAGTCACCTGCCCACCGACGACCGCCTCGCCGAGACCCCAGGAGGCATTGATCTCGATCATGGTGTCGTCTCCGGTCACGGGATCGGCGGTGAACATGATGCCGGAGGCATCGGCATTCACGAGTTCCTGCACCACGACGGCGAGGCTCACCTCGTCCGGTGGAATGCCGTGGCGGGATCGATAGCTGATGGCGCGCGCGGTCCACAGTGAAGCCCAGCAGCTGCGTACGGCGTCCAAGAGTTGATCATCTTCAGAGACGTTGAGATAACTCTCCTGCTGACCGGCGAAGGAAGCATCCGGCAGATCCTCAGCAGTCGCAGAGGAGCGTACGGCGACGGAGGGGGAGCCTCGTTCGTGGTAGGCCTGAAGCACAGCGGCCGCGATCGCAGTGGGGATCGCGTGGCTGGTGAAGAGCGCGGCGATGGTGGACGCCACCTGATCGGTTGCCGCATCGGTTGCCTCATCTGCTGCCTGGGCGAGAATTCGGAGCTGCGCCTCGATCGGGCCCTCGAGACGGTTGACCGCCACAAAGTCGGCGTATGCAGCCGTGGTGATGTGGAATCCGTCCGGCACCGGCAATCCGGCCAACGTCAGCCGCGCCAAGGACTGGCCCTTCCCGCCGATTTCAGAAAGACCGAGCCCCTCGTCGGCGAGGGCACGAACATACGTCGCGGTCATCGTTCGTAGCGCGCCAAATGCGCCTTCCGGCACTAGCCGACGCCGACCCACTCCCCGTTTGCGGCCGATCGCAGCACGGCATCACAGATCTCAGCGGCCCGCGCCCCGTCCGCGAAGGTGGGCAGTCCGGGCGGGGGCTGACCGTGGCCGGCGTGGGCATCCACGGCAGCGTAGGAATCAACGACGTAGTTCTCAAAGCACTGGGCGTAACCCTGGGGGTGGCCGGCGGGCAGTAGCGAGAGGCGCCGCTGCTCGGCGGAGCCCCGCGTTGGATCGCGTACCAAGATCTCGGCGCCCGCCTCACTACCGATCCACAACTGCTCCGGCTGTTCCTGATCGAACACCGCGCTCTGGTGCATCCCATCCACTTCGATCCACAGCCGATTCTTGCGACCGGCGCTGAGCTGGCTGATCACTGCTGAGCCTGCGATGTCGTTCGCAGTGCGGAACAAGATCAACGCTGAGTCCTCTGTGTGAACATCTATCAGCGGAGCGTCAACCTCTGCTGCACTGAACGTCGCGGCGGTCGCGGCAGGCCGTTGCTTGATCGTGATCGAGGTTGTCGCTACGAGTCGGGCGATCCGATCACCAGTCACCCACTCGACAAGATCACACCAGTGAGAACCGATGTCTCCAAAGGCTCGCGACGGCCCACCGGCCTTGGCATCGACTCGCCAGCTGGTTGCCTTCGGATTGAGCAGCCAGTCCTGCAGATAGCTGCCATGCATCAGATTGACGGCGCCAAATTCCTCGGCCTGCACCCGGGCCTGCATTTCGCGCACCATCGGATGAAACCGGTACGCGAACGGGATGGTGTTGACCACTCCCGTGTCCTCGGCAACCTGGGCGGCCTGTCGAGCGTCTCCCAGGCTGACTCCAAGAGGCTTCTCGCAGAGCACGTGCTTGCCCGCCCTCATCAGCGCCACCGCGTACGGGACGTGGGAAGCGTTCGGTGTGCAGATGTGCACGACGTCGGCCTTGCTTTCGGCGACCTCCTCGATGCTTCCGTACGCCTGCTCGACACCCCAGGCCTCAGCGACCTCCCGGGAGCGCTCCGGGCTGGAGGCCATCACCCCAAGAACCTCGGCGCCGGCAAGTATTGCGGCTCGCCGATGCACCTCGCCGATCATTCCGGCACCAAGAATCGCCACGCGTTTCGCTGTCTCAGCCATGCCGGAAAGACTATGCGGGCTGAGCGTGTGACGGCCCGCGGGCCTGCCCATGGATCAGGTCGAGGCGCGCGCCGCTGCGAGCTGGGCTCGCATCGAATATCCAACCAATGCGAGCACTTTCGAACACTCCGCGTACCCCTCGTACGCAACTCCGACCGCTGCGAGTTCTTGGCGAGCAGTTGGCGAACCGCCGATTTGCCTCTCTCCGGAAGGCAGAATTGGCGGTGTGGGTGGGGCTCGGATCTTGGTGGTTGAGGACAGTGATGCCATCCGGTTGCCCGTCGCTACCGCTCTGTCCGCCCAGGGCTTCGAACTCGCAGCGGCGACTGACGGAAACGATCTTGAAGCTCGAGTGAGGTCCTTCGCACCCGATCTGGTGATCTTGGATGTAATGCTGCCCGGCCGCGACGGCTTCGAGCTGCTCCGCGTGATCCGCCGCACTAGCACTGCGGCGGTGCTGATGTTGACCGCAAAGGACGCCCTTGCCGACCGGGTGCACGGCCTTACCGCTGGCGCTGACGACTATGTGATCAAGCCCTTTGCGATGGCAGAGCTGGTGGCTCGGATTCATGCGGTTCTGCGCCGCAGTCGGCCAGGGGGTAGTTCGATCTCTGTGGACGACCTGGTGATCAACGACGACGCTACGCTGGTGCGGCGTGGTGGCGACTCCCTTGACCTGACCGAGACCGAACGGCGGTTGCTCGGCTACCTAGCCGCGCATCGGGACAGAGTGGTGAGCAAGACTCAGATCTTGACCGCAGTCTGGGGCTACGACGGCTTTGACGAGAACGTGGTGGAGGTGCACATTTCCTCGTTACGTCGCAAACTCGAGGCGGGCGGGCGCTCGCGACTAGTACACACTGTGCGCGGCCGGGGCTATCTGCTCGGAACGACAGCGTGATCGGACCAGACATCCAGACGGCGGCTGCGATGAAGCGGCTGAATACCGTCTCGCTCAGACTCCGGGTCATCGCTGCGGTGATGGCCGTTCTCGCGGCAATCTTGATCTTGCTCAGTATCGCGGTCAACGCGATCTTCATTGCACAGTCGAATCGCAGCCTCGATTCCCTGCTCGCCGGTCAGGCGCAGCTGGCGCGGCAGCTGGCCCGCGCTGGCGCCGGACCGCAGCAGATCGTGAATCGAATGCAGGCCGGCGGCGTGCAGGCGCACCTGGTGCTCAAGAACGGGATCGAGTTCGGCACCCCGATCACAATTGGCCCCACCGTCAAAACGATCACCATCACGCTCAATGCCCCTACCCGCGTCGATGGTGCACAACTCACTCTCGCCGTTGACACCTCCCTTGTCTCCGGAGCCCGACGTACGCTGCGGCGGGTCCTTCTGATCACTAGCCTGATCGCATTGCTGGTCAGCGCTGCGCTCGTCGCCGCAGCAGTGCGGCTTGCACTTCGACCCTTGGACTCGATGGCTGCATTAGCCAAGACGATCAGCCAAGGCAACCGCGGCTCTCGGCTGGCACCGACCCGGACCGATACCGAGATAGGCCAGACTGCTCAGGCGTTCGACGAAATGCTCGACGAGCTCGAGGGTGCGGAGGCTCGGGCGCAACAAGCCGAGGAACGCACCCGGGCCTTCCTCGCGGACGCGGCACACGAGCTGCGTACCCCGATCGCCGGGGTACAGGCGGCGGCCGAGACTTTGCTGCATCACGATGATCAGCTCGATCACGAGGAGCGCCAGCATCTACAGGTGCTGCTGGTGCGGGAGGCCGAACGGGCCGGTGCTCTGATCTCGAACCTGCTCACGGCCGCTCGGCTCGACGCCGGCATCGATCTTGATCTTGCACCGGTGTCCTTGAGAACACTGGTGCACAGTGAGATCGATCGCGTCCGGCTCGTGCATCCTGAGGCGACAGTGACGATGAGTGGACCGGAGGTCGTCGCCCGAGCAGATGCCGCGAAGGTCAGCAGCATTCTGCGCAACGTGATCGACAACGCTATGCGGGCGGCAGGCCCGCAGGGACAGGTGCATGTCGTGGTACGCGAGCACGATCAGTTCGCGATTGCCGAAATCTGGGACTCCGGGCCTGGAGTGCCGCCGTCCGAGCGAGAGCGGATTTTCGAACGCCTGGTCCGCCTTGATCATGGCCGGGCAAACGATGCCGGTGGCTCCGGACTCGGGCTGGCCATCGCACGTGGCTTCGCCCGGGCACACGGCGGCGATCTGACCTGTGAAGATCCACGCGGCATAGGCGCGATGTTCCGGCTGGCACTGCCGCTCGAGCCTCGGCAGGCGGCCGTCCACTAGGAGAACCTCGACGCCATTGTGCATCACCCACGTGCCCTGGGAATCAGGTGCGGACGAGCAGAGTCCCAGCCGGTGATCCGGAATGCGGTCGCGCACGAACTCTTAGTGATTGCGCAGCATCGAGATCAGTTCAGACTTCGTCCTGCCTGAGTATCCCGAGAGGCCCAACTGCTTAGCCCGCGTGCGCAGATCATCGAGCTTCCAGTCGTCGTACGAACCGGACTTGCCGCCCTTCTTGCCAACCGAGGACCGGCCGCGCGCCGCCGATGCGTTCGCGATCCGAGCGGCCTTCTCTTTCGATCCGCCCTCCTCGCGGATCTCTTCGTATACCTTGGGATCCTTCACACTGGGGCCGGGTTTCTTCTTGCCTGGCATGATCGCCTCCTTTCAATCGGCTGGTGGATCTGCTTGACGCCTGCCGCGAAGGATGAGCGGCAACCCCGCGATGATGATCACCACGAGCAGTGTCACACCGGCCATGACCAGAGCGGCAGTCCGACCCACGACCAGATCGAAGATCAACAGCACCGTGCCGATAAGCATCACCGCGACACCCACTAGTACGATCCGCACGATGATGTGCGCGGTCTGCACGATGATCATCTTTGCGCCTTTGCGGAACAGGCCACGATGCAGGCTTACGGGCGCCAAGCCGAGTGCGGTAGTGAGAACCGCGGTGATGACCAGTACGAGATAGGTCCGGGTCTGGAACGTGGTGAGTTGACTGAACCTTGACTGAAAGGCAATGGTGAGCAAGAACCCAGTGAAGATCTGCGTGCCCGTCTGGGTGACCCGCAGCTCCTGCAGGATCTCGTTCCAATTCCGATCCATCCGTTCGTTCAAGGACTCGTCGCGACCGTCCGTCGGGTCGACGTCGGCGTCGGCCTTCGCCGCCCGATTGTCCGATCTCAATTCGTCAGCCTGCACGCTTCACTCTCTTCACAGTCTTAAAACCCACGTGACAGGGTGGCTAAACATGCCCCTAGTACCCCCGGAGCTCAGGTCAGGAGCTGCCGACGATCTGCTCGATGATCGCGGTTGTCGAGACCGAGGGCGTACGCGGTAGGTAGACGACCTGGCAGATGTCGCCGAGGTGGTCGAACTTTCCCTGCCAGTCGTCCCCCATCACCAAGATGTCGGCCTTGTGCTCGAGTACATACTCCCGCTTCTGCTCCAGGCTTTCCTCGATGAAGACGGCGTCGACGGCCTTGACATTGGCGACGATTTCGAGGCGCTCGTCCTGGCTGAAGACCGGACTGCGGCCCTTCTTCGCGAAGTTGAGCTTGTCTGAAGAGACCCCGACGACGAGCCTGTCACCAAGGGCGGCGGAGCGATTGAGCACCCGAACGTGGCCGACGTGGAATACGTCGAAGGTGCCGAAGGTGATCACGGTCTTGCTCGCCACGTCAGGTGCTCCTCTGTGCCAAAGTTGTTCCCGGCCAACCCTAAAGGGCTCAGCGGCCGAACGCTCGAAATCCTCAGCGGTCACGGAACGCGGTTGAGGCGGAGCTGTCAGTCCCCAGGGCGGGTGAACACGGCCCGCCAGCGATGCGTTTCAGGCGGATCGCGGATTTCCTCCACGCTCGCCATCTCGAGGCCTTCGACCGCAAAAGATTCGACATCAGCCCGGCTGAGCGGCCAGGGCGGCCCACCGACCAGCTCGCCAATGTCACGTGCAACGGCCAACACCAGCAACGTGCCGCCCGGCGCTACGAAGCGGCCCGCGTGCAGCACGACGGTCGGGCGTAGCCGTATCGGGAGAGCTTGTGTGGTGTAGGTCTCCACCACGAGGTCGAAGTGGTAGCGCCACTCGGCAGGTGGATTCAGCAGATCGGCAACGCGAAAGTCGACGGGACTAGCCGGAAAGCGTCGCCGCGCTGCATCGATTGCCGACCGCGAAATGTCAAACGCGATCACGCGGTGTCCCTGTGCCGCAAGGTACGCGGCATCATCTCCGAGTCCCGAACCAACCACCAACGTCCTGCGTCCTGGAAGAGGCGGCTGCTGCTCGATCCAATCAACCAGGAGCGGGTGAGGTGCTCGGCGATCCCAAGGCACGATCGCTTGTCCGTCTGCCGCCTCGGCGTACAGCCGCTCGAACCATCCGGTCGCGTCCCCCTCGCGGAGAGCCTCCCCCGACAGTCGGCGCGCGTCCTCATCCGGATCCTGTGCCGTCATAGATACATCCTGGCGGACCAGGATGAGGAGGGACCGGCGCATGCGGGCTTGTCGAAGCCCGACGTGCACTCTTCGACAAGCTCTGAGCGCATGCGGCTTTGGCGCGGCTAGCCCAGATCGCGCAACGCCAGCTCGAGCTGGTCGAGGCCGTGATCGAGTTGGTCTTCGGTGATCACCAGTGGCGGCGCCAGACGGATGGTGGATCCGTGCGTGTCCTTGGCCAGCACATAGCGCCGCGCCAATGCCTCGCAGACATCCCGACCCGTGCCGAGGCGGGGATCGACGTCAACTCCCGCCCACAATCCGCGTGAACGGACCGCGACTACGCCGTGACCGATCATGCGGTCCAAGCCGATCTCGCAATTCAGTCCCCAGCCGAGTGGCGCGCTCCTGGTATTCGCCGGTCTCGAGCATTCCAACGACGGCCAGGCCGACGGCGCAGGCGAGCGGGTTGCCGCCGAAGGTGCTGCCGTGCTGGCCAGGCTTCAGCACACCTAGCACGTCATGATCAGCAACGACCGCCGAAACCGGCACGATGCCGCCTCCCAATGCCTTGCCCAGCAGGTAGACATCAGCGTCGACGTCCTCGTGCTCGCAAGGCGAGCGTACGGCCGGTGCGGCCGAGACCGGACTGAATCTCATCCGCAATCAACAGCACCCGATGTCTACTGGTGAGCTCGCGCACTCCGGCCAGATATCCGGCGGGCGGGATCCGGACCCCTGACTCACCTTGGATCGGCTCCAGCAGAACGGCGACAACATCATCGCTGATCGCGTTGACGCAGGGCTTCAAGATCGCCGTAGGGGACCATGAGAAAGCCGGGAGTGTACGGTCCGTAATGATCATGCGCCTCCGGATCGTCGGAGAAGCTGATGATCGTTGTGGTACGACCGTGAAAGTTGCCAGTTGCAACGATGATCAACGCACGCCCATCCGGCACACCCTTGACCTCGTAACCCCACTTGCGGGCGACCTTGATCGCGGACTCGACGGCTTCGGCGCCGGTGTTCATCGGCAGCACCATGTCCTTGCCGATCAAGGCCGCCAGCCCCTCCGCGAACGGCGCCAGCTGATCATGATGGAAGGCACGTGAGGTCAGCGTCAGCCGGTCGAGCTGCTCCTTGGCGGCTGCCACCAGCGCTCGGGTGACGGTGCCCGAAGTTCGTTGGCCGAGTACGCCGCGAGGAAATCCAGGTACTGCTGCCCCGTCGGTGTCGGTGAGCAGCGCGCCCGGACCGCCGGTCACCACAACATCGAGCGGGTGGTAGTTGTGAGCGACGTGCTCGTCCTCGAGCTGCAGCAGCTCGCCGGCGCGGGTAAGGGTGTGGTCCATGTGATCACGATGCTCCTCCTGGCGAGCCTTGGGATGTGGTGTCGGGAATGAGGCTGGAGACTTCGACAGTCAGCGGTACTGCCGGCCGCGCCGGGACCGGCGAAGGCCGGATCTCCTGGGTGCAGCACTTCACGCTGCCGCCGCCCTTGAGCAGCTCGCTCAGGTCCACTGAGATCGGCCAGTAGCCGGCGGCGGCAAGCTCTTCGCGCAACTGGCGGGCTCCGGCAGGGGACGAAGACATGCAGCCCGTCGCTGACCGCGTTCAGCCCGAAGGCGTACGCGTCGTGCTCGTTCGCGATGAGCGCATCGGGGAACAGCTCAGCCAGCAGCCGGCGGCTCGGCTGACTGAACGCCTCCGGGTAGTAGGCGATGTGATCACGCTCGTCGTCGAGGACAGCCAGCGCAAGATCGAGGTGGAAGAGCCTCGGGATCGACCAGCTCGAGGCTGATCACCTCACGACCAGTCAGCGTGGCAAGCTCGCGATGCGCCTCCGGAGTTGTCCGGAAACCGTAAGCCGGCCAGGATCCTCTCTGACAGCACGGCGAAATCGCCCTCGGCCTCGTTGACGGCGACTGCCGGCTGCGAACGCTCCCGCCGCCGTACAGGATGCCGTTCCGCCGATGCCACGCCGCGTGCAGAGCCGCCTCCGCGTCGCGCTGCGGGTTGGCGAATCTGGCCGGCAGCGTCCGACCATCGACCACTGTGGCGCCGTTCGCGGCGATAGACCATGTCGGGCAAGTCCGGCCAGCGGCTCCAATAGATCGACTCGATGGCCCGTCGCGCGGTAGGCGTCAACGAGCCCTGACCACTGCCGAACCGCCAGGGCCCGGTCCACATGGCCGCGTCGGATCCATCCACGGGTTGATCGAATAGGCCACGTCGAAGTAGGTCGGCGGGCACATCAAATAGTGCCGAAGCTCGGCGCGCCGCACGGGGTGTCCAACGTGGTTCAGCACAGTGGTTGTCACCCTTGAAGGGTAGGGTCCGAGCGGGCGCAAGTCAGATAGTGTGATCAACGAAACCGAGGAGACTGTATTGCGTCTTGACGAAATAGATCACAAGATCCTTGCGCGACTTACCGAGCATGGTCGGGAGAGCTTTGCCATGCTCGGGCACCATGTCGGGCTGTCCACAGCGGCCACCAAACGACGGGTCGATCGGCTTCGCCACACCGGCGTGATCCGGCGCTTCACGGCCGAGATCGAGCCTGCGGCACTGGGCTGGACGATCGAGGCCTTCGTCGAGGTCTACTGCGAGGGCCGGGTGCCGCCGGACCGGATGCGGGAAATGGTCAGCACCATCCCAGAGGTGGCCGAGGCGTACACGGTGACCGGCGAGGCAGACGGCATCCTCCGCGTACGAGCGGCCGACACCGGCCACTTCGAGAAAGTGCTCGGCATCATCCGCAACCATCCCGGCGTCTCTCGTACCCGGTCATCGCTGGTTCTCTCCCGACTCTGACTCAGCACGAGTCAACCGTCGGAGTCATGCCGGCGCACTTGCAGGCACAATCCGCCCGATCTTCGCTGAGATCCGGGACGAGGCCCGCCGTGCTGAACCATGCGTTAGGTTCTTCAGAGTGAGGCTGCAGCAGTGACCGAAACCGGTCCTCCGCCGGTGCGCAGGATCCGCATCACCGACTTCTACACCGCCAAGCGCCAACACGAACGTTGGGCGATGCTGACCAGCTACGACCAATACACCGCTGAGCTGTTCGACGAGGCCGGCGTCTGGGCGCTGCTCGTCGGCGACTCGGCAGCCAACAATGTCTACGCCTACGAGACCACGCTGCCGGTCACGGTCGATGAGCTGCTGCCGCTGGTCCGGGCCGTGGTGAAGTCCACCAAGCGCGCCTTCGTGATCGGTGATCTGCCGTTCGGCTCGTACGAGGACGGGCCCGTCGCAGGCCTTGGAGACCTCCGATCCGCTTCATGAAAGAGGGCGGCTGCCACGCCGTGAAGTTCGAGGGTGGCGTACGCGTCGCCGACCAAATCCGCAAGGTCACTGATGCCGGCATCCCGGTCATGGGGCACATCGGCTTCACCCCGCAGAGCGAACACCAGCTCGGCGGATATCGCGTGCAGGGCCGCGGCGATGACGCACGACGACTGCTGGCCGACGCGCACGCGGTAGCGGAGGCGGGGGCGTTCGGCGTGGTTTTGGAGATGGTGCCTGGTGACCTGGCGCGCCAGGTCACCGCCGAGCTCGACATCCCGACTGTCGGCATCGGCGCCGGCCCGGACTGCGACGCGCAGGTCCTCGTCTGGCAAGACATGGCTGGACTGCGGCGCGGCAGGATGCAGCGCTTTGTCAAGCAGTACGCCAACCTGGCCAAGATCATCGGCGATGCGGCCGCCGCGTACGTCGACGATGTCAGGACGGGCACCTTCCCAAGCGAGCAGCACACGTTCGCTTCGACGATTCCTAGTTCCGAGGCCAAGTCATGAAGATCGCTCGCAGCATTACCGAGTACGCCGCACTCCGTAGCACGCTTCGAAGACCTGGCGCGCGCCGCGGCTGGCCTACGTGCCCACGATGGGCGCCTTGCACGAGGGCCATCGCTCGCTGATCAAGTTGGCCAAGATCACTTGGCGACGTGGTTGTGGTCAGCATCTTCGTCAACCCGCTGCAGTTCGGGCCTGGCGAGGACTACGCCCGCTACCCGCGGCCCCTCGACGACGATCTCGCAGTCTGCGAGGCCGACGGGGTCGACATCGTCTTCGTGCCGAGCGTCACGCGACCTCTATCCGGCCGGACGGCAGGTCACCGTCGACGCTGGCACGCTTGGGCTCGGTGCTCGAAGGGCACTCCCGGCCCGGCCACTTCAACGGAGTGCTCACCGTCGTCCTGAAGCTGTTCAACATCATCCGGCCGCACGTCGCGATCTTTGGCGAGAAGGACGCGCAGCAACTCGCCTGCATCCAGCGGATGGTGATCGACTTGAACCTCCCGATTGAGATCGTCGGCGCACCGATTGTCCGGGAGCCTGATGGGCTCGCACTGTCCAGCCGCAACGTCTTCCTCACCGCCAGCGAGCGCGCGGTGGCGCGAAGCCTTTCGGCAGCGCTGGAGAAGGCTGCAACCCAAAGCTTCGGTTCCCGCGGCCCGAGCGGCGGCGTACGAGGTCTTGGATCGGGCTGAGGCAGAACCGTGCTTTGAACTCGACTACGCCACGATCGTCAATCCCGTCAACGTTCGCTGAGGTACCAGATGATCATGTTGGGCCCGCCATCTTCGTCGTGGCGGCTCGGGTCGGCGGAACGCGCTTGATCGACAACACGACGATCAACTTCGCACCCGCACCGTGGGCCTGATCTAGCTGAGCGCCGCCTGTGGACCTCGAGACTGCAGCCAACGAGCTCTATGCCACTCTCCCCCGATGACTTCATCGAGCGACGGAAGCAGCTCGTCGCCGAGGCCCGACAGGCGCGAGACCGCGAGCTCGCCACCCAGATCGGCCGGCTCCGGCGACCCAACCGCAGTGCCTGGCTGATCAACCTGCTCGCGCGCGACGATCCAGACGATGCTGAATGCGCTCTTCGAGCTCGGTACGGCCCTTCAGGACGCCCAGCAGCGGATGGCCGGCGATGAACTCCGCCAGCTCTCCGCGGAGCGCCGCAAGACGGTGGACGCCCTGGCACGCCGCGCAGTCGAGCTGGGCCGTGATCATGGGTACGACGCACCGGATGGAGCGATGCAAGAGGTCGGCCAGACGTTGCAGACAGCGTTGGGCGACCCCGAGATTGCTGACCTGGTACGCGCCGGACGGCTGACCCAGGCCGTCACCTACGGCGGTTTCGGACCAACTGATCTTGCGTCCGCCCTCGGAGCGTCCCTGCCCGCAAAGGCGCCCAGCCGAGCTGAGGAGCCGGCGCCGCCCGCGCCGGCTCCGCGTCAAACTGGATCCGAAGCAGCGCCGAGCAGCCGAGAAGGCTGCCGCTGAGGCCCGGGAGCAGGCAGCAGCGGCCCGAGATGCGGCGGAGTCAGCAGAGGCGGAGGCCGAGGCTGCCACCCAGCGCGCAGATGAGCTGGCCGACCAGGTCGAGTCACTGCGCAGCCAGCTGCGCCAGACCGAGGTCGCCGAGCGAGAGGCCAGGGAGGCGGCGCGAGTCGCGAGGAAGCACTATCAGGAAGCTACGCCAAGCTGCCGCTATCGGCCGAGCAGGTTGCCGCCACGGCGGCCCAGGCCGTCGAAGAGTAGAAGGTTTCACGGTGGCTGTGGATGGTTTGTTGACCGTCTGCACTGGTTGCTGACCGTGCGGATGGCCGCAAACTACGTGCACGGAGAGGCTGTGGAGCACCACCCTCGTTGATGATCGTAGGTTTCGACGCCTAAGCGACGGACTCGAGATGCAGCAACAGAGAAGAACCGCGGCGCGCCGGCGGCAGCGGGATACCGGCTGCGCCGAGCGCCTGGCCGGTCAGCACTGGAGCACCCGACGCCCACGCCGGTGTCACGGTCTGAGCCTCACCTGGGCGGGCGCCAATGACCTCGATCCGGTACGAGGTCGCTGGGTCGAGTCCGTCGATGCGCACTCGTCGGCTGGCCAGCGCTCGTTCCAGCCAAACCAGAGCAAACACCGCCTCGCCGCGATCATCAGCCACCACGCCGTGAGCCACGAAACCGCGATCACTCTCGTCTGAGCGCACTGTGGTTCCGGAGTGCAGCAACGATCGGAACCTCTTGTACAGCGCCAGCCAACGATGAATGGCAGCGCAGGTTGCCCGGAGCCTGCTTACGAAGATCAATTCCTAGACCGAGCCGACCGAAGAAGGCGGATATCGCGCGGTACGCCGATGGGTGCCGTCGTCGGGCTCGTCGAGTGCCGGCTGCCAAACCAATCCCGGCGGCAGCAGCTGCACCAGACCAGCAAAGTCGGCGTGCCGCGCGGTCGAGTCACGCGACAGCTCCGCGCCAACCGCGCGGGCCGCCATCGCCAGGTCGAGGCTGGTTGTCTGGATCGTGAGCTGCGGGTATCGCTCGCGCAGCGCATCGAGCAGCCGGTAGGCCGCCAGCGTGCTGCTGTGCTGCGTCGCGGTCGCTCCTGGACGATGCGCACCGTGGACGAGCGACCAGCTCAGCAATGAGACATGATGGCGATCAAGCAGCTTGGTCAGCCGTCTCCCAGACGTAGACCATCGCCGGCCGCACCGACAGATCCAGCACCTGCCGCGTCACACCATCGCGCTCGACTGTCAGCAACCAGTCCGGATGGTCGCGGGCCGTGGCGGAATCAGCCTCGACCAGACTCGAGTTCGACGGCGAACCCGATCTCGAGATCAAAATCCACGAATTCGTGCCAGTAGCCCTTCAAGATCGGCCGAGGGATCCCGTTTGCAGCCGGTCCGGCACTATCGGCGTACGGGTCGAGCCCGGTGCGCGAGCACCATTCGATGTCCAGCAGGAACGTCTCGGCGCCAACCGCCGCCGCGTACTCGGCGAGGCTGACCATGGCCTGCCGATCATAGTGAGCGAAGGCAGGTGCGCCGGCGTCGAAGATGATCCGATCGTCATGCGGCGCTTCCGGCTGCACGTGTCGATGAAGCCGCGCGGCCGCCGCATCCAGCCCGTCGCCCCAGGTCCACACCACCCAGGGGAGTGATACGCCTCACCGGTGCCGAGCACGATCTCGCCGGCCTGCAAGAGCTCCCCACCACCGAGATAGGTCCTGCCGTACGCCGTTCGCTCCACCCGGTGCTGGACCGCGCCGCTGAAGGCGACATGCACCTGCCACACCTGACCGCGCCGAAAGCCCGTTCCTGCTTCGGCCAGAGACCAGATGCGCCGGTCGGTCGTCGAACACCCCATGATCAACAGACCAGGAGCCCGAGCGCAACGCAACTGTCGAGAGCGCAGGTCCGTCGAACTCGACGCGATGCGTCGCCAGGTCGCTGACCGGCAGGAAGAGCTCCGAGCGCTTCCAGCCGGTAGTCCGCGACGTTCTTGTTCGTGACACCAGCACGACAACGAACCAGGCCGTTGTCGGTGAGCTGGATAGCGAGGTCAAGGTTCAGCCCATTGACCGCGATCCTGCGCTTCGATGATCACAGTGTCGGCACCGACCTCGGTCAGCCCTGGTGGTATTCGCCTCTCGCTGATCAGTCGCGTCGGCAATCAGTGAAGCAGGCCGCGGAGGCGTGGCCATCGTGGGATCCCGCAAGGGCAGCCCGGGAATTCCAGGCGAGCGAAGTCTCAGGCATCAGCAGAGGACATCATCGAGGGCAGCGGGATCGGGGCTGGTCGGGCCGAAAGCGGCCAGCAGTGCTTCGGCCGACAATCCGCCAAGATCACCAAGATCAGCACCCCAGTGCAAGATCACCGGCAAGCCCGTCGGCTTGAGCTGCATCAGAGCGCTGACACCTCCGTGCTCGCAGATGCAGGATTGAGGCAGCTGAGTCGTGATCGGGAGAGAACGCGGTTGTCGCCGCATCCTCTACCGACATGAGATTCTCCCCCAAGAACGAGATTTCTCCGCTAAGCGCAAAAGCCTATCGGAACGCCGAAGAAGGTTGCGCGCCAATGTCGCCCCCGCGCAACCGCGACCATCGTAGATGGCAGGCTCGTAACCGCCCGTGCGACGCCAGGCCGCGTGTCGGCGCTTTTCGCAAAGGGTTCTGCGCGAACGGCGGGCCGCTGGATCAACAGCGATATTCCAACCACAGGTGGGTATCTCAAATGTGATCATTGATCGGTAGGGCCATCCATCGGCTCGGAGGGAGCAGCGGCTGTGAATGGGCGTTCAGAGCGACGCTGTGCGGTCGTGTACAACCCGATCAAGATGGTCGACGAGCTACGCGACGCGATCAGCTCGGCAGGCCACGGCCATGGGCTGGAGCGACCCGGTCTGGCTGGAAACCACTGCCGATGAGCCCCGCCGGCCAACGACGGACGATCTGATCTCGGCTCAGGTTGATCGCGTGATCGCCGCCGGTGGTGACGGAACGATCCGGATGATTGCGGATCGGCTGGCGGGATCCGGAATCCCGATGGCCGTGGTGCCGGTCGGCACCGGCAACCTCCTGGCGCGCAACCTCGACATCCCGCTGTCAGAGTCCGAGGCGCTCGAGGTCGCATTCAGCGAGCACACCCGTGACATCGATTTGATCAAGGTTACGGTCGACGGGGTGCCGGGCGAGCACTTTGCGGTCATCGGCGGGCTCGGTGTCGACGCGATGATCATGGAGGAGACCAGCCCGGAGCTCAAGGACGTGATCGGCGCTGGAGCTTATTTCATCGCAGCAGCCAAGGCGCTCGGGCGTACGCCGATCGACATGCGAATCACGCTTGATGATCATCGTCCCCATCGCCGCCACGCCATGATCTGCGCAATCGGCAACGTCGGCAAGCTTGCCGGCAATCTCAACCTGATTCCGGAGGCGCGGCCCGACGATGGCCGACTCGATGTGTACGTGGCGTCACCGCATCGCCTCTCTCATTGGATGCGGGTGTTTCTTCGATTGATCACCCGCCGGCCGCGTCGCGATGACCATGTCGACCTGTGGCGGGGCAGTAAGTCGAGGTGACGCCTCAAGCACCCCGACCCGTATCAACTCGACGGTGATGTCATAGGCTGATTGCCGCACGCCTGCGCGCCGAGGTCTCCCCTGCGGCGCTGACAGTCTGCGTCCCCGGCTAGTGCCTGCAGCCGGGGACGTCGGGCTAACCGGTGCCGCCTGCCGTGCGACGGCGTCAGACGACTGGCGGAGAACCGTCGTAGCGATTCTCCTGGACGTGCCGGGTCCGGCTGCGCTGTGCCTGCATCACCAGCGCCAGGATCAGCGCCAAAGCACCCGCCACGATGAGGATGATGCCGAGCGTGTCGTCAGACACGAACGGCAGATCGATGTTGAGCGCAAAGAGCAAGATCGCGCCGATCACGATCAAGACGATGCCAACTCCGATACCCATGTGTTCCTCCTCCTACTGTTCCTCCCCGAGTGAATCGGACCAGGTCAACTGGCCTTCTTGGCTGACTTCGTCGTGCCTTCTTGGCCGCCGCCTTTCTTGGCCGGGGTCTTCTTGGCCGGCGTCTTCTTAGCCGTGGCTCTTCTTGGCCGCAGCCTTCTTGGCCGAGGCGCTTGGTTTCCGCCGTCTTCCTGGCTGCGCGGTTCTGCTCCACGCTGCGCCGCAGCGCCTCCATCAGGTCGACCACCTCGCCGCGATCGGCCTGATCTTCGCCCTCCTCGCCGAAGGTGGCGGCGGTGTCCAGCGCGTCGCCCTGCTCGAGCTTGGCCGCGATCAGCTGCCGCAACTGATCTTGGTACTCGTCGCTGAACTTGTCCGGCGTGAAGTCGGCGGCCATGTTGTCGACCAGCGACGATGCCATCTTGAGCTCCTGAGGCGACACCCGCACGTCGTCCTTCAGGCTCGGGAAATCAGCCTCGCGCACCTCGTCGTCCCACAGCAGCGACTGGAGCATCAGCACCTTGTCCGCGGGACCGCAGCGCTCCTAGCCGGGTCTTCTGGCGCAGCGAGAACTGCACGATCGCTGTCCGATCGGTCTCCTCCAGGGCTCGCCGCAGCAGCGCGTACGCCTTGGCGGCAGACTTCTCCGGCTCCAGGAAGTAGCTGCGGTCGAACATGATCGGATCGATCTGCTCCGACGGCACGAACTCGACGACCTCGATCTCTTTGCTGCGCTCCTCCGGCAGCGACTTCAGGTCGTCCTCGGTCAGCACGACCGTGGTCTTGCCCTCCGCGTACGCCTTGTCGATGTTGGCGTACTCGACCACCTTGCCGCACACCTCGCAGCGGCGCTGGTAGCGGATCCGCCCGCCGTCGGCGTCGTGCACCTGATGCAGGCTGATGTCGTGGTCCTCGGTCGCGGCGTAGAGCTTGATCGGCACATTCACCAGGCCGAAGGTGATGGCTCCCTTCCAGATCGCTCTCATGTCCTGACTACTACCCACTCCGACCGCATCAGAATCCGCGCAGACCGCGTTTCGGCGCCGCAGATCGACCAGTCGATACTGGCTCCATGGGCAAGGCATCGCAGGACCAGGTGGTGACCGTCGAGGGTCGGACGATCAAGCTCACGCAACCTTGACAAGGTGCTCTATCCCCAGACCCAGACCACCAAGGCCGACGTCTTGTCCTACTACGCCCAGGTCGGCCCGACCATGCTGCCGCACCTGCGTGATCGGCCGGCGACCCGCAAACGCTGGCCTGACGGCGTCGGCGAGGTGAAGGGAAAACGCCGACCGTCTTCTTCAACAAGGATCTGGCTGCCGGCACGCCGGACTGGGTGCCGCGGCGCACGATCGCGCACAAAGATCACGACAATGACTATCCAGTGATCAATGATCTTGCGACGCTCACCTGGCTGGCCCAGCTGGCCGCGCTGGAGATCCACGTTCCGCAGTGGCGGTTCGGCCCCGACGGCCAGCCGCAAAACCCCGACCGTCTGGTTCTTGATCTTGATCCCGGTCCGGGCGTGAGCCTGGCCGAGTGTGCCGAGATCGCCCTGCTGGTGCGAGACATCCTGCGCGACATCGGGCACGACCCGGTGCCGGTGACCAGCGGAAGCAAGGGCATCCACCTGTACGCGCCGCTGGATGGCTCGCAGACGCCGGAGCAGGCCACCGAGGTAGCCCGCGAGCTCGCGCTGGCGCTCGAATCTGATCATCCCGACCGTGGTCATCAGCACGCATGAAGCGCTCGCGAGCGCGACGGGAAGGTCTTCATCGACTGGAGCCAGAACAACGGCGCCAAGACCACTGTCTCGCCGTACTCGCTGCGGGGCCGGGACCAGCCGATGGTCGCCGCGCCGCGCACCTGGGAGGAGCTGGCAGATCCGGATCTGCAGCAGCTGGAGTACGAGGAGGTGCTCACGCAGATTGGCCGACGCTCGGTGACCCACTTGCGCCGACTTGGCTCCCAGCTGCCGACCGGGATCGGCTCGCCACGTACCGCAGCATGCGCGATGCGGCCAAGACGCCGGAGCCGGTGCCGGCCGCGCCCAGCCGGATCAGCGAGCAAGACGGCTTCAGATTCGTCATCCAGGAACACCATGCGCGCCGCCTGCACTACGACGTCCGGCTGGAACGCGACGGCGTGCTGGCCAGCTGGGCGGTGCCCAAGGCGCCGCCGACCGATCCCGAGCGTCAACCATCTCGCGGTGCAGACCGAAGATCATCCGCTGGAGTACCTGACCTTCCACGGCACCATCCCGAAGGGTCGAGTACGGCGCCGGCAACATGCGGATCTGGGACACCGGGACCTACCGACTGCACAAGTGGCGCGAGGGCAAGGAGGTGATCGTCACCCTGTTCGGCCAGCCGGACGGCGGGCTTGGTGGCGTCCGCAAGTTCGCGCTGATCCACACCGGCAGCGGAGACTCCCAGCCGGAGAAGAACTGGCTGATGCACCTCATGGAGACCGATCCGGAAGACAGGCCAGAGCCTTCGACGAGGCCAGGCCGCCTGTCGAGGGCCGCGGACACTCGCGCTGAGCCTGTCGAAGAGCGATCGGACGGAGATCGACTTCCCCGAGCAGGTGGATCCCATGCTCGCCACCCTGGTCGACGCCGCCCACTTCGGCGACGAGGCCGGCTGGGCGTTCGAGATGAAGTGGGACGGCGTACGCACCGATCGCCTACCTGGCCGGTGGACGGGTGCAAGCTGCTCAGCCGCAAGGGCCGGGACGACACCGAGGCCTACTTCGACGTGGCCGACGACCTGACGCAAGATCAAAGTCGACACGGCGATCTTGGATGGCGAGGTCGTGGTCACCGACGCCGCCGGACGACCGAGCTTCGGCCTGCTGCAGCATCGGATCAACCTCACCAAGCCGGCTGACATCGAGCGGGCTGCCAAGACCTATCCGGCACAGCTGATGCTCTTCGACATCCTCGAGCTGAACGGCCAGTCGTTGATCAAGAAGACCTACCAGGAACGCCGGGCAGATCCTGGAGGACCTGGTGCCCCCGAGCCGGGATCCCGGATCCAGGTGCCGCCGATCTTCGACGGCGATCTACAGGCAGCGCTGCAGACCAGCGATCAACTTCAACTCGAGGGCGTGGTCGCCAAGCGCCGCAATTCGATCTATCAACCGGGACGGCGCACGCATACCTGGCTCAAGATCAAACTGCACCGGATGCAGGAGGTCGTGATCGGCGGCTGGCGGGAGGGCCAGGGCCGCCGCGGCGGCGGAGTCGGGTCGCTGCTGATGGGGATACCGACCGACGCTGGCCTGCACTACGTCGGCCGGGTCGGATCCGGGTTCAACGATCGCCAGCTCGATGAGATCCAGGCCAAGCTGGAGAAGACTCGGCCGCAAGACCTCGCCCTTCGTCGATGTGCCGCGCGAGGACGCGCGCGACGCGCATTGGGTGACGCCGTCCCTGGTCGGCGAGGTCTCCTACGGCGAACTCACCGAACCCGGCCGACTGCGGCACCCGGTCTGGCGCGGCCTACGGCCGGACAAGTCAGCCGACGAGGTGGTCTGGGAGCGTCCGCAGGAAGGCTGAAAGGCTCGGATCACTTCTCGGCTAGTCACCGCGTGCATCCAACGCGGCGATGGCTTTGTTGATGTGGGCCGCGCGGACTCTTGGGCTGCGAGCTGTCACGACATCCAAGATCACCGCATAGCGGTCTGTTTTGCTCAGCGAATCGAACGCGGATGCGGCGCGTGGGCTCGCCGCGAGAGCTGCGGCAAGATCGGGCGGGACAGTGGCTTCCTTCTGAGATTCGTACGCCGCATCCCAGCGTCCGTCCGCCTTGGCGGCCGCCACCTCCGCAAGACCGGGTGCCCGCATCCGGCCACTCGCGGTGAGCTCCTCGACCTTGCGTACGTTCACCCGCGACCAGCGACTGCTTGGTCGGCGTGGAACGTACTTCTGCAGGTAGTACAGATCATCGAGTGCCTTGCGCTGGCCAGAGATCCAGCCGTAGCACAGGCCGACATCAACCGCCTCGTCATCAGTCAGTGATGCAATGCCGGATCCCTTCTTTGCGATCTTGAGCCACACCCCGGCGCTGCGATCGACGTACTCGGCCAACCAGGCCTCGAACTCGGCCGCGTCATGGAATGCGATCACCTCAGGCTCTGCTGTTTCAGGCTGTGCTGCTTCAGGCTGTGCTGCTTCGGCTCTGCTGCTTCAGGCTCTGCTGCTTCAGGCTTGCGCGCCATGGATATGACACTACGGGCGCCCTCTTGGAAAGTGGTCACGAACAACCGGCCCTTGATCGATTCAGCGATATCCGATTTGACCCTCTCGTCGAGAAATGATCATCACTGTTCGACGATGGCGGCCAGCTTCAGGCCGCGATGTGCGGCCAGCCGCTCGGCCTCCAGATCCAGCCGCCGACGGGTTGGCCTGGACAGGCTGGTCCACAGGTCGAGGCGTAGCGTGAACTCCTTGCCAGCCGTCTTCGGCCGCCAGCTGCCAACGATCTCAGTGCCGAGCAACACGGCACCGGGCCGACCGAGAATCGGCCAGAGTGCCTTGTGCTTCGCTCGATCGGGCACCATCACGATCTCGATCTTTGCCTTGAAGGAACAGATCGAACCCGCCGAGCAGCCGCAGCAATTCTTGATCATGCTCGATCTCGCCGATCTCACCCAGCACCCAGCCCTGCCGGCCATCGACACTGACTGCGAGTGCATCTTCCGGCCAGTGCTCCTTGATCTCGGCGACGGGCGAGTCCAGGAAGGCGGCCACGTCGTTTGGTGTGGCGGGTCCGAGAAACCTGAGGTAATTGCGGATCGGTTGCAGGGACTGCGGGAGCAGCCATTGGGTCCGGCGCAGGCCCGGGCGTGCGTTTCGGCCAGCTCGCGATGCGATGCAGCACCGGCGGTGAGGTGCCCGGCTCCAGCTCGAGTCCGGCGTACAAAGTGCCGATGCGGAAAGGAACTTCCCACGAGTGCGTCGCTTTGCATGCTCCGCAGTAGCGGAGGTAGGGCGCATCCAGGCGTGCGGTGAGCTGAGTGGAGACCTCGCCCTTGGCCATCGGGCGGGTCACGACGTGGCGCAGCTGAGTCGCAACCTCGGTAAGACCTGTGAGCGTGGGAATGCCAGCCTCTTTGAGCGGCTTGTCGGCGCCGATCACCCGCTTGGCCGCATCCCGATCCGACAGCGGCGAGGTCGCGACGAGAACCTCCGGCAGATCGGCCCGCCGGTAATAGTGCGGCGCAGCCCGCAGCGTCCACGCCAACGCCACGTCTGGGCTGGCTTCCAGTTCCGCCGCGCCGCGGACCGGAACACCGCGGTTGGCCAACGCCCAGCTCGCGCCGTCCCGACCGGTGTCTTGAACGCCGAAGTCGAAGACGTCGGCATCGGTGATCGCTCGCGCAGCTTCGGCTCGATCCAGCTGCTGCGCATGGATGCGGTATGCCAGCGCCTCCGAACGCTTCATCGTCCTTTCCAGTCCTTTCGCAGTCCCTTGATTCCGAGTCCTTTCCGAGCTTGATGAGTCCTTGGGAACTGATTTTCACCATAGGCATACACCGGTGACAGCTTCTGCTGCGCAGAGTATCACGCCAGCCGCTTGCGCTTTACCTGGGCCATGATCGACGAGCGACCCGATGAAGTCGCTGCCGCGGTAACCGCAGCCCTGGGGATGTTGGGCGCCGCCTGAATCGCAAAACCTCACGCCAGCATGGCAGACAATGGTCGTGACACGCTTGGACTTCAAAAGGGGATGCCGAGCTGGGGTGAGGTTTCGCGGGACTTCGTCGAACGATTTGTCCCTCCTGAGGAGGGTAAATGGCTCGGCAGTCGCTCCCGCGGAAGGAGAGACCATGATCGAACGTGCCAACTGCGTGATCGCCCTCCGGTCCGAGGGCGTCTCGCTCGTGCTCGATGTCTCCGCCGGGCAGCTACCCGCCATCGTGCACTGGGGCGCAGACCTGGGAATGCTCGACCCAGCCGATGCTGAGGCGCTGATCATTTCCAACATTGACCCTGGCGGCCCGAACGTCGTCGACGAGCCGGTCCGTCTCGCACTACTTGCCAGAACACTGGACGGGCTGGGTCGGTCGCCCGGGCCTGAGCGGATCGCGAGCAGGCCGGGCCTGGTCGCCCAAGTTCACCGCAACGGAGGTCCGGCTCGACGGGGAGCCCGTCGCCGCGACAGATGGTTCACCGACCTTGATCAATTCGGGCGCAGCTCGGTGGAGGTCGACGCGGTCGACGAGGTTGCCCAGCTGTGGCTCCCATCACCATCGAGCTGACCGTCGGTGGACTCATCAAGGCACGTGCCGAGGTGATCAACACCGGCGAGGATCCGTACGCCGTAGACGACTGCGTGATCGCGTTCCCGATCCCCCAGCATGCGCGAGAGATCTTGGATTTCGCCGGCCATTGGGGCAAGGAGCGGGTACCGCAACGGCGACCACTGGGCGTTGGCGTGCATCTGCGAGAGGGTCGCAAGGGTCGTACCGGTCCGGATGCCGCGACGCTGCTGCATGTCGGTGTGCCGGGATTTTCCTTTTCCGAAGGAGAGATCTGGGCCGTACACACGGCGTGGAGCGGGAACCACACACATTATGCGGAGCGCCTCTTCACCGGCGCACAGGTGATCGGCGGCGGGGAACTGCTGCTGCCCGGTGAGGTGATTCTGCAGCCTGGCCAGACCTACACCACCCCCTGGATCTATGGCTCGCACGGCCATGGCCTCGATGGAGTCGCCCGCCGCTTCCACCGCTTCCTGCGCGCTCGAGAGAGCCATCCCTCGACGACGCGCCCGGTAACCCTCAACGTCTGGGAGGCGGTCTATTTCGATCAAGACCTGGCCCGTCTTGCCGATCTTGCCGAGCGGGCGGCCGCTATCGGTGTCGAGCGGTACGTCCTCGACGATGGCTGGTTCGGGGCGCGCCGTAATGATCGCGCTGGACTCGGTGACTGGACCGTCTCACCCGAGATCTGGCCGCACGGTCTGCATCCTCTGGTCGACAAGGTCACCGGACTCGGCATGGAATTCGGGCTTTGGTTCGAGCCCGAGATGATCAACCTCAACTCAGCAATCGCCCGCCGGCATCCGGAATGGATCATGTCCACCGGCGACCGGCTGCCTGTGGAATCCCGACACCAGCAGGTGATCAACTTGGGCATCCCGGAGTGTTACGCGTACATCCGGGATGCGATCTTTGACATCCTCGCCGAATACAAGATCAGCTATATCAAGTGGGATCACAACCGCGACCTCATCGATGCCGGCACCGGCCGGACGGCCGCCCTGGCGTACATGCACAGACCCTGGCCTTCTACAGCCTGGTCGATGAGATCAAGGCCGCACACCCAGGGCTGGAAATCGAGTGCTGTTCCTCCGGCGGCGCCCGGGTTGATCTTGGTGTACTGGAGCGCACCGACCGTATCTGGGTCAGCGACTGCATCGATCCCCTGGAGCGGCAGCACATGAACCGCTGGACCGCTCAGCTGTTGCCGCCAGAGCTGCTGGGCTCGCACATTGCGTCGGCTCGCTCACATACCACCGGCCGGGTACACGATCTGTCTTTCCGCGCTGCCACCGCGATCTTCGGCCACCTCGGCATCGAATGGGACCTGACCAATAGCGACTGCGCAGGACCTGGCGGAACTGCGGGAATGGGTCAGCTTCTACAAGGCCAATCGGAGGTTGTTGCTGGGCGGCGACCTGGTGCGCGTCGACTTCCCAGACCCGACCACCCTCACGTACGGGGTGGTCGCCCCCGATCGCTCCTCGGCGATCTATACAGTCGCGTCGATCGGCCAATCCGAGGTCACACTGCCCGGTCGGCTGCGATTCCCTGGGCTGGATCCGGACCGACGCTACCGCTTCGGGCCGATCATGGTCGGAAGTCCGCCATCAGGCCTGAATTCACCACCATGGTGGGGGGCGCGAAAACCGAATTCGATCCGTCAGGCGAACGCCGAACAATCGGCTGGGATCTGCCCGACGATGGGGGAACTGGCTTCATACTTTCGGGCGCTGCGCTGGCCTCGACCGGCGTGATGGCTGCACAGATGCACCCCGAACATGCTGTCCTCTACCGCGCTGAGGCGCTCGACTGATCCGACTGATCCAACACAGTTTTGATCCAACACACTTTGATCCAACACAGCTTTGATCCAGTCTGACGGGCGCGGCAAGCAATTCGCGGACCACCGTCATAGTGTCAGCGCCGTGGCCATGGTGGGCGCGAGCGGCAGTTGCGGGATCAACGTCGCCTGCACCGCGTGATAGAGATCCGGCTTGCCTGGCCAGACGGTTTCGATGACGTGGTTGTTGGCGTCGAGTTGCTGATACCAGGACCCATACGTCCGATCGAACAAGGTGCGCTCGGCGTACGCCCACCAGCCCGCCGCAAGGTCGGCATAACGGCCATCACCAGTTCGCATCCTGCAGCGCTGCGGCAGCCGAGATGGCCTCGGCAACCACCCAGTGCCATCCGGTCACGGACCACCGGACGGCCATCCCAATCGGTGGTGTAGACGAACCCCTCCGAACCGTCGACTGCCCAGCCGTCGGCCACGGCACGATCGAACAGCGCTTCGGCGGCCGGTACCAGCCAGTCGGGTGGATCAGCCAGAGACGCCTCCAGGTGCAGCAGCAATCTGGACCATTCCAGTCCGTGTCCGACCGTTGCACCGTAAGGCTGGAACGGGTCGTCAGGGCGATCCCGATGATGCTCGAGCTGCGGCTGCCAGTGGGCATCGTAGTGTTCGGGAATGCGCCAGGAATGCGGCTGCGCGAACTCCAATGCCACCCGCCGACTGATCTCCAGCGCCCGCCCGCGCCACTCATGATCACCAGTCACATCCGCAGCGGCGAGGAGGGCCTCGACTCCATGCATGTTGGCATTGACGCCTCGGTAGTCATCGAGCTCGGTGAAGCCACGGTTCCAAGAGTCGACGAACATCCCTGACTCGGCGTCGAAGAACCGCTGATCCCACACGTCGAGCGCCTCGGTAAGCAGATCACGAGCGCCGGTCAAGCCGGCAACCGCCGCCGACGAGGCGCCGAGCACGACGAATGCGTGCGTGTAACAGGCTTTCTCGTCGGGACTCTCGCCCACGTCGTCGACGCTGGTGAACCAGCCTCCGCTTTTTCCGTCCCGCAGCCGGCCGGTAAGGCCAGCCAGCGCCTGGGCTGCAAGATCACCATCGGCCGATCGTCCCAACAGCTTGCCGAGGGAGTACACGTGAAGCATCCGGGCGGTGATGTAGGTGTAAACCGGCCGGGACAGGTCAGGTTGGCCGGTCGCATCGAGCCATGCGGCGCCGCCCAGCGGATGCGGGAAGTTCCGGCCGAAATCAAGCAGTCGCTCACATTCTGAGTCGAGGACCGCTGGTGGGATGCCGGACTCAGCGCTCATGAGTCACCAGCTGTCAACAGAGTCTCGCCGCTATTCACCCGCTCACCGTAGCGACGGTCCCGCAGGCGCGACAGCATAGAAACAGCATAAAAGCCGACAGGCTGCCGAATGCCGACTCACAACATGGTGACGCCCATAGGGCTCATCCATCCTTTCCCATGACATCCCCCCAGAATTACGTCTACAGCTCTGAGCGGGGACCACGGCTCAACGCCGGCCTCGCGTGCGGAGCGAACTTGATCATTTCGTCCGCTGTGCGGCGTTATTCGAGACGTTCCCGGTGTCGATCATGTGTCGGGAGCCAGAGGTGCTCGATAGTCTGGAGTTCGCCGTGCGGCGACCGCTCGACCGGATCTATTGCACCGGAGCGCGCGAGGGACGCCTCCGCGGCGAGCCTCAAACGTTCGCGACCACCATGGTTCTCTTGGGTCGCATCCTCGGACTCGTCTTGATGGGTATCGAGCTGACCGTACTGGCGATCCGCGGGATCACTTTGGAATGCCCGTCATGCCGGGGAGCGCGTCACCAGACCGGTCTATCGCTGCAGCGGAGAGGCGGGCTGCGATGCAGCCCACAAGCGGCTTGTGCCGGGCCGCTACGGAGTACTGTTCCGGGTCTGCCGATGCGGCCGCTCGCTGCCGACGTTGTTGCTGCTCGGGCAAACTCAAGTTAGCTAGCCAGTGCTCGCACTGTGCTTACCAGCTACCCCGGCGTGGCTACAGCGTCCCGACATTGCACATTCCGGTCGCCGGAGCGCCCCAGGTCGGCAAGTCCGTCTTCATGTTTGCGAGCGTGAAGCGGCTCTACGACAGTGTCGTCGGAGACGAAACCATGCGACACTTCTGGGCCGACGAAAGCTTCAAGAACACTTTCCTACAAACCAAGGAGACCATCGGAAATCCCGAGGAAATGCGCAAGACGACGGTTACCCGACCTAACGCGTACAACATCTATCTCGGTACCGGAAAGCTGCGACGGCTGGTCTATCTCTATGACAGCGCCGGAGAGATTTACGACGACTCCCGTGCGCTGTCCGAAGCAGACTTTTATCGGCTCACCAAAGGCCTTGTTCTCTGCGTCGATCCCTTTTCTCTCGCAGGTCTGCGGAGGCAAGTAGACGCGGCGACGCTCGATAATGTCCGTTCCCTGGACAAGGACCCGAAGGATGTGCTCGAGCGGTTGACCGAGAACCTGCGCGAGTGGCGCATCCGTGGCCGGGGGACAAGCTCTCAATCAAGTTGGCGGTCGTCCTCACCAAAGCGGATGCCTTGCAGCCCGCACAGATCCCACACCCCTACGCCAGCCTTTCGACGCTGAACGGCGAGGGATCGAGACGCGCCGCGCGAGACGCAGCTGTGCGCGATTGGATCGATGAGGTCGGTGTTCGGATGGATCTCGTCACCTCGATCACCAATAACTTCCAGACCACGTCATTTTTTGTGGTGAGCCATCGCGAAGCCGCATCCACTGATCCACGGCCTCAGCGTGCGGTCAACGATGATCCGGCCGATCCCGTGCAGTGGATTCTCAACCGGAGGGCATTTACGTGACCGCTGACGTTCCGCGCGCCATTGTGGTCGCTCGTCGACTTGCCGGGGCGGTGCTGATCCTTTCCTTACTGCTGGTCCTGATCAGTATCGCGATAGCTCATCGACTGGTATTGGAACCTGCTGGGCGGCGGCGTTTAGCGCTGAGACGATAGGCACCATGACCCAGACCACAACAGTCGATCATGAAGCAGAAATCGCTGGCCGGCTGGCGCAGCTGAGCCTTGAGCAAAAGGTTCGGCTGATGACCGGGGCTGACATCTGGGCGCTGCATCCGATCCCGGAGATTGGGCTGCGGCGTCTCGTCACGTCCGACGGGCCGGCGGGAGTCCGCGGGGAGACCTGGGACGAGCGGAGCCCATCGGCCAACGTGGCCTCACCCACAGCGTTAGCGGCAAGCTGGGATCCGGCCAGGGTCGAGCGGATGGGCCGGCTGCTTGCCAGTGAGGCGCGTCGTAAGGGCGTCGACGTGTTGCTGGCACCGACGGTCAATCTGCACAGAACTCCGTATGGCGGCCGCCACTTTGAGTGCTTCAGCGAGGATCCTGAGCTGACAGCCATGATCGGCACCGCGTACGTGCATGGGCTGCAAGCCGAGGGGGTGGCTGCGACCGTCAAACACTTCGTCGCCAACGACTCCGAGACTGATCGCTTCAGCGTCAACGCGCTCGTTGACGAGCGGGTCCTGCGGGAGCTGTATCTGATGCCCTTTGAGCGGATCGTTGCGGCCGGTGCCTGGGCGGTCATGGCCGCCTACAACAGGGTCAATGGAACGACGATGACCGAGAATCTGCTGCAACGCGACGTACTGAAGCGCGAGTGGGGATTCGACGGTGTGATCATGTCCGACTGGTACGCCACTCGCTCGGTGGCAGCAGCTGGCGAGGACCTGCTGGATCTGGCGATGCCTGGACCGTTGAGTCCGTGGAGCGAGTGGCTGCTTGATGCAGTACGCGCCGGCGAGGTGTCCGAATCGGCGATCGACGGGCACGTGCTCCGACTCTTACGGCTCGCGGCTCGGGTGGGTGCGATCGAAGGGCTGGACCCGGCGACACCGCCGGCTCGGAGTTGGAGCGAGGACGAGCTGCAGACCGAGCTGCGCGCGACCTCGGCCGCCGGAATGGTCTTGATCAAGAACGACGGCACACTTCCTCTTGAACCGAGCTCGCTGAAGAAAATCGCTGTGATCGGCCCCAATGCCGCGACAGCTCGAACCCTCGGTGGCGGCAGTGCGACGGTATTCCCGTCCTATGTGGTTTCCCCGCTCGATGGACTGACGTCAGCGCTTGGTGACGGCGTCGAGATCACGTACGCGCTCGGGGTCCGCAGCAGCGAGCGCACTGAGATCGCAGCAAAGCAGCTGCTGCAGCTTCCGGATGGCAGCGGGCCGGGGGCCGAGGTGATCTTCTTCGCTGCCGACGATCATGAACTGGGCCGGCAGCAGCGGCAGGCGGCCGCAATGATGTGGTGGGGGCCCGTGCAGGACGATCTGACAGCCAATGATATTGATCATGTGCGTATCGCCACTCGGCTCCGGGTGCCGGAGTCCGGTCGTTACAGGGTCGGGACGTCCGGGCTTGGTGAGTTCCAGCTGGTGATCAACGGCGAGGTGATGTTCGACGAGACCATCGAGCTCCCACCCGATGCCGACATGGTCGAGGGAATCATGAAGCCGCCGCAGCAGCTCGCAGTCATCGAGCTACAGGCAGGACAGGACGTGCCGGTCCAACTGACATATCGGCCAACTGGTGGCGCGGCCGCGCTCGGCGGCGCCGAAGTGACCATGTTGACCGTGCAACTCAATGTTGCGCCGGTGATTGACGAGCAGGCGGAGTTTGACCGTGCCGCGAGTTTGGCGGCTGAGTCTGATGTCGCCGTGGTTGTGGTCGGCACCAACGAGGAGGTCGAAAGCGAGGGCTTCGATCGGACCAGCCTTGCGCTGCCCGGCCGGCAGGACGAGCTCGTACGCGCCGTCGCCGCCGCCAATCCCCGCACGGTCGTAGTGGTGAACTCGGGCGCACCCGTGCTCCTGCCATGGGCGGATGACGTGGCCGCGGTGCTGGTCTCCTGGTTCCCTGGGCAAGAGTTCGGTGAACGCTTTGGCCGACGTGCTCACCGGGGCGGTCGAGCCCGGTGGTCGTCTGCCGGTGAGCTGGCCAGACTCGGAGGAAGGGCTGCCATCGGTGACGCCGGTCAAGGGCGAATTGCCGTACGAGGAGGGTCTGCTGATCGGATACCGCTGGTATCTCGCAACGGGCCGTACTCCGGCGTTCCCGTTCGGTCATGGTTTGGGCTATACGACGTGGGCGTACGAGGGCATGGCCGTAGACGGCGACACCGCGACGGTGACCGTACGCAACACCGGGGAAAGGGCCGGCCGCGAGGTCGTGCAGGTGTACGCCGGCCGACCTGACAGCAAGGTCGAGCGGGCGCCACGCTGGCTGGTGGGCTCTGCGGTTGTCGAGGGGGCGGCTGGCGAAGTTGTGAGTGCCTCCGTTACCCTCGGCGACCACAATTTCCGCCACTGGGACAGCGCGGCTCACGCCTGGGCAACCGAGCCCGGCACGTATCAGCTCTACGCGGGCCGCTCGGTCAGCGACCTGCCACTCAGCGCCGAGATTTCTCGCGGCTGACTCCTGTCGGGGAGTTACTGGACTGGAGCGCGCAGCAGGATCTCGTTGGTGTCCGACTGCCGGATCTCAAGATCAGCGATCTGCGAGACCCTCAGTGGCGTCGTGCCAGCTGGACGCATCTGCTTGTTCGGCGTTGCGGGCCATTCCTTGATCTCCGAGGCGTGGCCGGACCGGTCAACCACGAAGATCGAATAGTTCTCGTGGCCGCCACCGGGACGCGGGTCGTTGACTTCGGCGTACACGCACTCGACCTGGATATCGGTGCCGTCCTTGACAGGAACGACATCAGCGATCGCCGTGATCCCCGATGGAACGACCGGCGAGAAGGCGATGCGCTGCGGGACCGGCTGGCCGCAGCGGGAGCAGTCCGGTAACGACTGCCCCACCGCTGATCACCAAGATGACCGCTGCCGCGATCCCCGCCACGGCGGCCAGCATGCGGCGCCGACGCGCCCGCACCTTCTTGATCATCTTCGGCAGCAACGATAGGCGGCGGTGCCGGCTCGATCAGCTCCGTTTCATCGACGCCGGAGGCAGAGTGCTTCTGCCGTGCCCCACCTGATTGTCGACTGCCATCGCCAGCATCGCGGCATCGGCCGGCGAAACCTGTGCCAATAGACCGGGAATGGCAGCCAGTTCCGAAACCGCGGCCTGGCAGGACGGGCAGCTGGCCAGATGCTCTTCGAACTCCCTCGCTCCGCAGGAGAGAGCGCGCCCAGGACGTACGCGGCATCCCACTGCGCGAACTTGTCGGGGATTGCATTCACGGCCGAGTCACTCCTTTCTCCTGTAGGGCCAATCTGAGCGTTCTGAGTCCGTAGTGGAGCCGCGACTTGACGGTCCCCTCTGGAATTCGGAGCCGCGCTGAGATGTCCGCGACCGACCGGCCTTCGTAGTAGGCGGCGCTGATGACGGAGCGATGCTCCACCGACAGGCTGCTCAAGCGCCTCGGCGATCAGCCATCGGTCGAGTACCACGCTTGTCGCATCGCCGACGCTTTCCTCCGGCGGCTCCTCGATCCGCTGCTCGTGTCGCGACGCCGCACTGCGCCAGCGGTCGATGATCAGGTTCCGGGACGCGGTGAAGAGCCAGGCGCGAGCCGCAGCTTCATCGCGCTGGCCGAGGCTGGGATCCTTCCACGCCTTGAGCAAGACCTCCTGAACTACGTCCTCGGAGAGCTGGCGATCGTGGGTCAGCCGCATGGCGAACCGCCACAGCTCGCTCGCATGTCGGTCGTGCAGCTCCTGCAGCGCAGCCTCACGCTGTCCGCCGACCACCGAGCCTCCTCCCGACCTTTGACCCGCTGTCGTCCGCAGGCTCAATGCCGTCGCCACGTCTATGCCCTGCCCTCATCTTTCACCGATAAGGACGACGGCGACGGATTGTCAGTTCACCAGTGTTCCTTGACCGCCGCCGAACGGTCGAAATCCGCAGCGCCGTTCAAAGTCTGCGCCGCTAGGTCAAGAAACCGTCATGAGACCGGTAGTTCGGCCAGTTTCGCCGGGAGCCTCCCCGCGTACGCTCGGCCGTTTCCGTCAGCCTGCGGATGGGCCTCGGCCAGATGATCACCTGGACACAGCACCAGCAGCGACCTGCCCTCGTGGGCTTCGAGATTGATCGCGAAGGTGTGCAGGTCGTCGACCTCACCGACCTCCTCGATCAGTGAACATGTCGACCAAGCACGCTGCCCGGCACCAGGTACTCGGAGATGCACGCTGCCGGAGATGGGATGTGCGGAGAAGTTCAGCACCGTGACCTGCTCCGCGTCGCTGAGCTGGTGCACCATGACCAGCATGGCCTTGTTGGACACCTGCGGCACATCGAGCTGGACGCTGGCTGGCGATCCCGTAGCGCTTGCGAACCGCCAGAATCTCGGCGAGCCGGCGGGCAAACGAGTGCTGTCCTCCAACTGGGCGGGCAGCGAGCCGTAGAGGCTGACGCCGCGGGGCATCTTGGACAGCGACTCGTGCGCATGCGGCCGGTAGTCCATCAGGTCGTACGCCGCGCGGTGGATCCAGCGCGTATCACCATCAGCCAGCAGCCGTCCGACCTGCTTGCGGTCCAGGGTGAGCATCCCGCACAGATCCCAACCAGACAAGGCGAACACCCCCGGCTGCAGCGCGTTGAACATGGCCAGCAGCAGGTGCGCCTGCTTGATCTGCTCCACCTGTTCTCGAGGTGAGCTTGGTGATGCTGGTGAAGCCCAGCGAGGCGGCGATGATCGTTGCCGTGGTCGACGCGATGCCGTTCTGGGTGAAGGTCGCGTTGTATGGCGCGGCCTCCCCGGTCAGATGATCAAGAAGATCCTGCCGGATGGTGACGGCCAGCTCGTGACCGGTGAGCTCCTTGCTGCGGAACCTGAAAGTGTCTCGCGCGTGCAGGGTCTCGAAGTGCACCAGCTCGTAGGTCATCTCGTCGTGGTTTTGCAGCGCGTGCACCAGCGAGGCCGGCTCGACCCCGTGCTGCATCGCCAGATTGAGGGTGAGGCGGACGAACTCGGTGTCGCCGGTCGCCAGCGCGTGGTGATAGGCGGGCCGGTTGACGAAGTCGTAGGAGAGGTCGGCGCCACGCTCGGCGGAGCTCTTGATGTCGTCGATGGTGAGGTTGAGCTCCTGGAACGTGAAGCCGCCGACCTTGCGGACCATGCTGGCGATCAGCTGGTTGGCGGCCTCGGACAGCGGATGGCCCTCCGACCAGGCCGGCGAGTCCTCCGCACTCTTCTCCACCCCGAGGAAGCCGTTGGCGTCCAGCCGCAGCGCGCCGCTGCCAAGATCACCCAGGGAGTGCAGCGCGTCGCCGATCACCAGCCGCATGCCGGCGAAGCTCGGGTCGAGCCAGTTGATCGAGGGCTGGCCCTCCTTGAAGTAGTGCAGATAGACCCAACGCCGCTCCACCCCGTCCTGGCCCGAGCACCGGCGCGGTAGCGCTCCAGTTGGTGTCCTTGACACCGGGCTCGTAGAAGATCACTCGCTGCATCCGGCCGATGATGTAGCCGTGCTTGGCCAGTTGATCTTCGGCCTCGATGTCGAGATTGATCGAATCGCCCCTGGTCACCGTGGGCAACAGATGCCAGTCCTTGGGATCGATCTCGACCATGTGGTAGATGCCGGGATAGTCGCCGACCTTCATCTCGGCCAGCCGGAAGTCGGCGCCCTTGCCGGTGTGGCCGGGCACGATGTCGTCGATCACCATCCCGAGGTGGCCAGCGGCCACCTCACACATCGACCGGAACTCCTCCTCGGTGCCGAACGCCTCGTCGATCTGCGTACTGATCCGGTCGAAGTGCCCATCCACGCTCGGCGTGGGATCCCAGCCGACCAGACCGCCGGCCTTCTTGACCGGACCGGTGTGCACGCCGTCGATGCCGATCGCCTCGAAGGCAGCCCACAGATCCTCGTCACCCAGGGTGCCCAGGAATGACGTGCCGGGCTTGGTGATCATGGAAATCGGGTACGCGGTGAACCACACCGACGCCTTCTCGATGGCGGCCCGCGGGTCGGGGTTGGCAAAGGGGTTCTGCCACATGCTGCCCTGGCCGGAGAACTGAGTGGCGAACCGCCTTGGCATCCGCGAGCATCGACTGCTCGATCAGCCAGGTGACGTAGGCGGGATTGTCGCCCTCGGGCTTCCCGGTGCGCTCGGCGCGCGGTCTCAGCGTGAAAAGATCCCGGAGCCGGCCCTTCGGCCGCAGCCGCCTGGGCCGGGCCGGGTAGCGCTGTTCGTCGTAGCTGATCTCGCTTGCTTCGTGTGCTGGCGGTGCTCGGCTCGTCAACGTCGGTCTCGGTCGCCTTGTCCGCGAGAACTGACGGCTGGTCGTCCTCAGTCTCGGCTGCTTCTACGCCTATCCGGTGCCGGGTGACCGGCGTCAATCTCGCTCATTGGTCCCCCTAGTTCGCGCCCGCTCGACCCAAAGATTGCGGACGCTGCTCACGTTAGTGCACGGGGTTTGATTGGCAGTCTGACAAGCTGTTCGACGTTCCGACTCCGTTCTCCGCGTGAGCTCTAGAACGAGATCCGATGCACGGTCGCGGCACGCGGAAACTCCTGGCGTCGTCGGAGCGAACGGCTCGTCACGGTCGTAGCTCCGGCAGGCGCCTGCAGGCTCAGTGCTCGGCGTTCCAGCTTGGGCTGCCCAGCTTGGCCTCGACCTGCTTGTCAAGATCAACTCCGAGCTGCCGGGCAAGGATCGCGGCCGCGATCATGACCTCGGCGAGCTGTCCGCCGACCTCGTCGGGAGCACCGAAGCCCAGGCCTTCGCTCATAGCCAGCCGCAGACCCTTGACACTCTCGCCGGAACTTTCGACCAGACGCAACGCCGTGTCAGTCAGCGCAGTCCTCGCCGTCGCGCTCCCGCAGCCCATCCGCGAGCGCAATGATCCTGGGGTCGGTGGCGACCAGCGCCAAATCCGGATCGGGGTCACCGCCGAGGATGAGGAAGCGATAACCGATGATCTCTGCCCTGAATCCGCGCTCTCCGGGCCGCCGCTCACGCATCTCGCTGAAGACAACGCCGGCAGCTCGGTGCAGCAGAAACAGCCCGCTCAGCTCGTGTGGAGGCACATGGATCTGAAACTCGATACCGAGCCCACGCGGCACGATGTACGGATCGCTCGGCGGCACCAGCTCGATGCGCGAACGAGCCAGCGAAAGGCACGCGCGAGGCTGCTCCTGGTCCCGGACGGACTCGATACTCGACCTTCCAGCCAGCCTGGCTGAAGATCGACGCGGCGGCGTATGGATCCTCGGTTGCAAGCAGGGGGGCAAGCATTCGTGACTCCAAGACACAAGCGGTTGCGCTGCTTCTCACTCTTCCACAAATGTGGGCCGCTGGCGTGCGACGCGGCGTACGATTCTCGACCAGATTGCAGAGCCTGCCAGACTGCGTCGCGCACAGCACCACCGCAGCCACAGCGGATCACATCCGTCACCAGGAGTCCAGCACAAGGTCGTCAGCCTAGACTCGGAGCGATCATGCCGAGGCACCCAGACGCGTACCGGCGAGTGCGACCCAATCCCGGAAGACTGGCCTTCTTGAGCGGGGCACTGCTGCTGATGATCATCCTCGGCGGCTGCTCGACTCCCAGACCACCCGCGCCTACCGAAACGGTTCGCGAGCTGAGCTGGAGTCGCATTGCGTTGCCGGACTCGGTCGCAGCCTCCTCGCTGACCACGACGGCTGGAGAGTTGCTCGTCGGTGGACGTGCCATCGTCCGGCGGAGATCATCCAGTGCTCTTCGTCGTGAACGCGTCAGGCACCGCCAGTCCGGTGCCGTTGCATCCGAACAGCCCGTACGCGAAAGTCGCCGACATGGTGTCGGTGGCCGCCCGTGGCAACCAGGTCGTCGCCCTCGGCGCGGCACATGGCGGCGCCCACGCGAACTTCCGCTGGACGGTCTGGACCGGATCCAAGCAGGGTCTGGACGAGCACCCGCAGACATTCGAGACTTTCGGCGGCGAAAGCGCCGGCAGTCTTCTGGACATCGTGTTCACCTCCGAAGGGCCGGCCATCGCAGGCAGCTGGGCCGCTCGCGCAGGCGGTCTGGACGCCGCAATCTGGCTGCCGCGCGGGGAACGGTGGGTCCGGCAGAGCTCTGCAGGCACCGCGCTCGCGAACACGCCTCAGGTCCAGGTCGCTCCCCGCGCCGCAGCCGCCGCCGGCTCGGCCATGATCATCTCAGGCTCTGTGATCACCTTCGGCGACGGCGCAGAGCAACGAGCATCGGTGTGGACCTGGCCAACGCACGATAGCCCTTGGACTCTGCGGCAACTTCCGGACGCCGGCACCCACAGTGAGGCGCTGTCGAGCCGCTGCGCCCAGACCTGCTGGGTCTCCGGCCACGCCGACGGCAAGGTGGCGTTGTGGAGCTTCGACCCGGCTCACGCCGACGCGACGGCGATGCGCGACTCCACCCTGCCGTCGATGGACATCGACACCGATGGGCCCGGGCCGAGAACCGTCATATGGAGCGAACGGCCAGGAGTGCTCTTCAGCCATGCCGGCAGCACCAGCTCGTTGGTGAACGACAGCGCTAACAGCTGGCAGACCTTCAGCGCCCCGGCTGGCTCGGTACTCGACGCGACCACCGTGGGCGACCGGCTCTACGCCATCATCCGGGCTGACGACTCGGTCGGCCTCTGGACCACCGACCTCTCAGCGGCGCAACCTCGATGATGCCAGGCTGAGCTGTTCGAAGTCCTCGACAGACACTCGGGATGGCTCGAAGCGGAAACATCATGCATTCAGCGCCGCGAGCGCGCGAAGTGCGAGCGGATACCCAGCTACTCCGAGTCCGACAATGATCCCGGCGGCCACCGGAGACACGTAAGAGACGATGCCGGAACGGTTCCCGCCGATGGACGTTGGAGATGTGCACCTCGATCACGCGGGCGCCCGACCCGGCGATGGCGTCGTGCAGCGCCACGCTGGTGTGCGTGTAGGCGGCCGCATTCAACACCACGCCAACCGCTTCACCTGCCGACTGAGCCCGCCCGGCCTCCTGAATCCAATCGACGAGCTCACCCTCGCGGTTGGTCTGGCGGAACTCCAGGCTCCAGCCCAACTCGTCCGCCACCTCCAGGCAGGAATGCTCGACATCGGCCAAGGTCGCCTTGCCGTAGATGTCGGGTTCACGCATCCCAAGCAAATTGAGGTTCGGGCCGTTGAGACGTACGCGGAGGTCATGGGGTACTCCATCACACTGCGAGTGTCGGAAATCGCGCACCGCCGCACGGATAATGAGCGAGCGGAGGCGTGATTTCTTGCGGGCGACGACGACGGCGGCGGATCCAACGCGCGATGCGCGAGCAGCTCACGAATGGGCGCTGGCCTAGACGCGCGTACCGACAAAGAACTCTCGAGGAAGTCGGTCCTCGCTTGTCATCTCGGCGACCGAGCGGGCCGAAATCCGACATCCGCGAGCACCTGGAGCCACAGCGCCCGCGGAAAGAGGCCGAACTCGTGCGTATCGTGGACGACATGCACTGTGCCATCAGCTCGACCGCAGTATGAAGGCGTACTCGGTGCGGGTAGGGTATCGCCCGGATCCGGGTCGCTGGACCACTCGAGGTAACGGGCGCCGCGGCCGTCCGGTGCGTCGTGGCCGCCATGTTCGGTGCCCGGCTCGAAGTTCTCGGCGATGTCGTCGGGCACGAAGACCGCGACACCACCCTCCGGCAGTGCTCGTACGCGGTGCTCGACCGCCCGTCGCAGATCAGCCTCGGTCGTCATGTAGTCGATGGCGTCGTGGACGAACACCGCATCGAAGCGTCCGGCCGAGACGCACTGTTCGCATATCTCCCTGGATGTGCTCGCATTCAGGATTCAGTTGCCGGGAGACGGCCAGCATCTCCTCGGAGAGATCGACCAGGGTCATCTCGAACTCACGCTTGAGATGGAAGGCGTTGTTGCCGCCGCCGCTCCCGAGCTCGAGAACTGTTCGAGTCGGCGGGTTGGCGGTGCGCAGCAGCGAGGCTGCGAACGCTGCTTCCTCGACATACTCCTCCGGCGCGGAGATCAGCGGCCACCACGAGGCAAGATCACTGTAGAGGCGTCGCGGTGCTGCGTCGCGATCATGTTCTTGTGCCACGGGCTCCGTCACCTGCGTCGAGCCTAATGCCGCCGTTCCTACGCCCGGGTCGGCCCCGGAGCTGGCACTAGCGATCGGCGGCATCCGCGCGATGCCAGGCGCATGTCCCGCCGCTCGCCAGACCGCGTACGTAGGCCGCTTGACCCAGGTGCTGCATCGTGTCGCCGATCACGCTGACCAGCCGGACAGCGGCGGTCACCGGCGGATCCCAGCGAGTATCGACTATTCGATCCAGCTCGGCAGACGTGATGCCATCCACATAGCGCATGGTGAGCTCGTGAACCGCCCGGTGATACTCCCCGAGAAGCTCACCGCTCTACGCGGACGCTCGCAACCTCCTTCGGGCCCTGGCCGTAGCCGGTAGCCCACTTGCCGAACGGCAAACCGAACCTCTCCCGCCACTCCGGCCAAACCTGCTCGACCTGCGCCAGATCGGCCACATGATCGTCTTGGATCCGGCTCAGGTGCCAGATCAGCCAGGCAGATCGAGTTCGCTCCGGGATCGGGGCGGTAGGTCGCGATCTCGTCAGTAAGGCCGTCGGTGAGGTTGACGACCAGCCCGCGTACCCGCCCGAATGCATCCACCAGCAGCTGCTTCGCATGATCACTCATGTCACCGAACGGTAGTCGGAGTCTCGCTCCACCGCGTCCGCGGGACGCCAGGATGTGATCGACTGACGGGTCCCGGATCGCTCCAGCCGGATGATCACCGACTTCGAGGTGGGGGTGTTGCTCCCCACTGCGGTCGAGTCCAGCGGGACCAGCGGGTTGGTCTCGGGGTAGTACGCCGCAGCCGAGCCGCGCGGCGTCTGGTAGGCCACGATCCGGAAGGCGTGCGCTCGGCGGACGTGATCATCACCCTCCCAGTGCGTCACCAGATCGACGATCTCGCCATCGTGGAAGCCGAGCTCCTCGATGTCGCGCGGGTTGACGAACACGACCCGCCGACCACGCTCGATGCCGCGGTAGCGATCGCTGAATCCATAGATCGTGGTATTGAACTGATCATGGCTGCGCAAGGTCTGCAAGATCAAATGGCCAGGTGGCACCTGCAGCGCCTCAATCGTCGACACCGTGAACTCGGCACGTCCGGACTTCGTGGGGAAGGTACGTGAGTCTCGCGGCGGATGCGGCATCACGAAGCCGCCGGGCCGAGAGACGTTCACCTCATAGCTCTCGCAGCCGGGCACCACACGCGCGATGTGCCGGCGGATCTGGCGATAGTCGTCACGCATCGCCGCCAGTCGATGCCGTAGCGATTACCCAGCGTCGCCTCGGCAAGTCCGGTGACGATCGCCACCTCCGACCGCAGGTGAGGACTGGCCGGACGTCAGCGGTCCGCGCGAGGCGTGGACCGAGCATGTCGAGTCCTCCACCGAGACGAACTGCGGACCGCTCGCCTGTATGTCGATCTCGGTACGCCCTAGTGTCGGCAAGATCAACGCTGTCGTGCCGCAGACCAGATGCGATCTGTTGATCTTGGTCGAGACGTGCACGGTGAGCTGCGCCTGGCGGAGCGCTGCAGCGGTGACCTCGGTGTCCGGAGCGGCCTGCACGAAGTTCCCACCGAGCCCGATGAAGATCTTGGCCTGCCCGTCGCGCAGCGCACGGATCGCATTCACGGTGTCGTACCCGTCTCTCTCGGGGCGGCTCGAAGCCGAACTCGGCCTGCAGCCGGTCGAGGAAGTGAGCCGGCGGGCTCTCCCAGATGCCCATCGTGCGGTCGCCCTGCACGTTGGAGTGGCCACGTACCGGCAGCAGCCCAGCACCTGGCTTACCGATATTGCCTTGCGCCAGGGCGAGATTGACGATTTCGGAGATCGTGGCCACCGCATTGTGATGCTGGGTCAGGCCCATGGCCCAGCAGAACACCGTCCGATCGGACTCGCGGAGCAGCTGCGCCGCCTCGGTGATCTGCTCCGCGGGACAGCCCGGTGGTCGCCTCCACGAGATCCCAATCGATGGCCGACACGTGGGCCCGCCAGCTCTCGAAGCCACGGGTATGCCGCGCAATGAATTCGTGATCAAGAGCGTTCCACTCCACCAGCAGCGCACCCCATGCCTGAAAGAGCGCCAGATCGCCATTGATCTTGATCGGCAGGTGCAGGTCGGCAAGGTCGGTGCCTTGGCCGACGAGCCCGCGCGGCGTCTGCGGATTGCGGAAGTTGATCAAGCCCGCCTCGCGCAGCGGGTTGACCGCAATGATCTTGGCACCTCGCCGCTTGGCGGTCTCCAACGCCGTCAACATCCGCGGATGGTTGGATCCCAGGGTTCTGGCCGGCCAAGATCAACAGCTGCGCGCCGTGGACGTCGTCCAGGGTGACGCTCGCCTTGCCGATGCCGATCGTCTCGGCCAATGCGACGCTCGTCGACTCGTGGCACATGTTGGAGCAGTCGGGCAGGTTGTTGGTGCCGTACGCCCGTACGAACAGCTGGTAGCAGAACGCCGCCTCATTCGAGGTACGGCCAGATGTGTAGAAGATCGCTTCGTTCGGACTCGCCAGCGAGCTGAGCTGATCGCCGATCAGCCGGAATGCTGCATCCCACTCGATCGGCTCGTAATGCTTCGCTCCCGGCTTCTTGATCATGGGATGGGTGATCCTGCCCTGCTGCCCCAGCCAGTGCTCGCTGTGCTGGTCGAGGTCGGGATGCTGTGGCGGGCGAAGAACTCCGGCGTCGCGCGTTCTGTCGTGGCTTCTTCGGCGACAGCCTTGGCGCCGTTTTCACAGAACTCGGCCGTGTGCCGATGTCCGGGGTCCGGATCCGGCCAGGCACAGCTCATGCAGTCGAAGCCGTCGGCCTGATTGAGCTTGAGCAGCGTACGCGCGGACCGCCTCGGCCCCATCTTCTGCAGCGGATCGTTTCAGCGCGACCGCTACGCCGGGGATCCCAGCAGCATGGTCGTCTGGCTCTGATATGCCGATCTTGGTCTCGTCGGCTTCCCGAGCCTGCGCATCTGCCCTCCATCGCCTTGCTGCTGCGTCGCTTGCGCACTCCAACAGCTCAATCTAGCTGCTGTGTCACAGTCCTTGGTTTGGTTACCGACGAGTAGCATAATGGAAGTTACTGAGAAGTAACTTGTCCATCGAGGTGCCGGATGAGTCATTACAAGTCCAATGTCCGCGATATCGAGTTCAACCTTTTCGAGGTGCTCGGACGCGAAGAGATCCTGGGCACCGAGCCGTACGCCGACCTCGACCGAGAGACCGTCTCGGCGATCCTTGCTGAAGCCGATCATCTCGCTAGGACGAAGCTTGCCGAGTCGTTCGCCGATGGGAGAATCTGCCCGTCTTCGATCCGCAGAACTCACACGGTGACGGTGCCGGAGTCGCTCAAGAAGTCCTTCCGCGCACTGATGGACTCCGGAGCCTGGCAGCTCGAGTTGCCGGCCGCGCTCGGCGGCCAGCTGACCCCACCATCAGTGCAGTGGGCGATGCACGAGCTGAACATCGGCGCCAACCCAGCGACGGCTGCTCTACTCGGCCGGTCCCAAGTTCGCGTACATGCTGTGGGCACGTGGGCAACGAACGGGATCGCCGCATCGCCGAGATCATGATTGAGCGCGCAGTGGGGTGCGACCATGGTGCTGACCGAGCCGGATGCGGGCTCTGATGTCGGCGCTGGGCGGACCCAGGCGATTCCCCAGCCCGACGGCACGTGGCACATCGAAGGCGTCAAGCGCTTCATCACCGCAGGCGAGCATGACTTGACCGAGAACATCATTCACCTGGTGTTGGCCCGGCCGCAGGGCGTCGAGGGCGTCGGCGGACCGGGCACCAAGGGCCTGTCGCTGTTCCTCGTGCCCAAGTTCCACTTTGATCTTGAGACCGGCGAGCTGACCGGCGCAGCGCAATGGCGTCTTCGCCACCAATCTCGAGAAGAAGATGGGCATCAAGGCCTCCACGACCTGTGAGCTGACTTTCGGCGACGCCGGCGTGCCCGCCAAGGGCTGGCTGCTGGGCGAGGTGCACAACGGCATCGCGCAGATGTTCCACGTGATCGAACACGCGCGGATGCTGGTCGGCACCAAGGCGATTGCCACCTTGTCCACCGGCTATCTCAATGCACTCGAGTACGCCAAGACGCGAGTCCAGGGCCCTGATCTCACCCAGGCTGCCGACAAGACAGCGCCGCGGGTGACCATCACTCATCATCCTGATGTGCGGCGTTCGCTGATGACGCAGAAGTCCTTCACCGAGGGATTGCGGGCGCTGCTGCTCTTTGCCGCGACCATCCAGGATCGGAACGCCATCGCGCGGGCGCAGCGGCACCACCGACGATGCGGCCGAGCGGCTGAACAATCTGCTGCTGCCGATCGTCAAGGGCTACGGCTCGGAGCGCTCGTGGGTGCTGCTCGGAACGGAGTCGCTGCAGACTTTCGGTGGCTCCGGCTTCCTCACCGACTATCCGATCGAGCAATACGTGCGAGATGCCAAGATCGACACGCTTTACGAGGGCACGACAGCGATCCAGGGCCAGGATCTGTTCTTCCGCAAGATCGTCAAGGATCAGGGCCGCGCCCTTGGTGATCTTTCGGCGCAGATCAGTCACTGGATCACCGCCGAGGGCGGGAACGGTCAGCTCAAAGAGGAACGCGGCTTGCTGCAGCAGGCCTTGACGATGTCGGCGCCATCGTGGCAACCATGATCAACGATCTTCGTGCGTCAGTGCCGGGTGGACCACACGGTGATCCGCGCAACGTCTACAAGGTTGGCCTGAACACCACGCGACTGCTGATGGCGCTGGGCGACGTGATCTGCGCCTGGTTGCTGCTCCGGGGCGCGGAGGTGGCGCTCGAGCGGCTCAATGCGGAGCTCACGCCTGACGAGAAAGTCCTTCTACGAAGGCAAGGTCGCCTCGGGCCGCTGGTTTGCGCGTACGGTGCTGCCCAAGCTGGCAGCCGAGCGGGCCATCGCCGAGGCCACCGATCTCGCCATCATGGATCTGCCAGAAGCAGCCTTCTGACCTAACCTGCGCGACACAGCCATGTCTACGTGATGGCCGGTAGCGGCTCGGCGGCAAGGCGAGAGACGATTGGCGGCATGACTCAATCCACCAGCTCGCAGCCGTCCCGCATCGTCATCGTCGGAGCCTCGCTGGCCGGAGCATCGGCGCCGCCATCGCGCTTCGAGATCAGGGATATCAGGGCGAGCTGACGCTGATCGGTGAGGAGAGCCAACTCCCGTACGAGCGACCGCCGCTGTCCAAGGCCGTGCTGCTGGGGAACGCCGACGAGCCGGACTGGGTCGCCGACGAGGCAACCTACGCCGACAAGGACATCTCCCTGCGGCTCGGCACGATGGCCACCCGGATCGACCGGAATCGCAAGGTGGTGGTCGCGAGTCGCACTGAGTATCCGTACGACAAGCTGCTGATCGCCACCGGCTCGGCGCCGCGACGGCTGGACGTCCACGGTGCTGATCTTGGACGGCCTGCTGACCCTGCGAACCCTCGAGGAGTCCCTTGCGCTGCGTGAGCGGTTCACCGAGGGCGCCAGCGATCGTGATCGTCGGAGCCGGCTGGATCGGCTGCGAGGCCGCGGCCGCCGCGCGGAAGCACGGTGCCAAGGTGACCATGATCGAGCCGCGGTCGCAACCCTTGCTGCGCGTCGTCGGTGAGCAGATCGGCGCGACATTCGCCGCGCTCCATCGTGATCATGGCGTCGACCTCCGGCTAGGTATCGGCGTCAAAGGCTTCGCCGGCGACGGCGTGGTGTCGTCGGTGCAGATCAAGGGTCGGTCATTCCGTACCGGCCGACACGGTATTGATCGGCGTCGGCGCTGCACCGAACATCGCCCTCGCCGACGCGGCCGGCCTCAAGCTGGCCGAGGGCGGCATCGCAGTCGACGCAACTCTGCGCAGCTCCGATCCCGACATCTACGCCGCCGGCGACGTCGCGGCCCATGATCATCCGAAGTATCGGCACCGGGTCCGGGTGGAGCACTGGGCCAACGCCAAGGATCAGGGCATGCATGTCGCGGGCAACCTGCTGGGCGCCGAAGCTCCGTACGCAGCTGCGCCCGTTCTTCTTCTCCGACCAGTACGACCTCGGCTGCGAGTATCGCGGGCTCGCCGACCCGGCGAAGGACCGGCTCGTGGTGCGGGGGGACCTGGCGTCCCGGGAGTTCACGGCGTTCTGGCTCCGGGACGGTGCCGTGGCGGCTGCGATGAATGTCAACCAGTGGGACGACGGCGACGCCCTGCAAGAGCTCGTCGACTCCGGTCGTCAGGTCAGCGACAAGGAGCTCGTCGTCAAGCTGACTCCACCTCGTAACTCCGCAGCTTGTCAGCGTGTCAGGTAGAGGCGCGTTAGAAGAGGAGGGCGAGGGCCGGGTCGCTGAGGATGGCGGCGACGTCGGCGAGGAAGGTCGAGCCCTGGGCGCCGTCGGCGAGCCGATGGTCGAAGGAGACCGACAGCGTGGTCACCCAGCGCGGTTCGATCCGCTCCTCGGATCCATCGCCGACCACCCAGGGCCGGCGAGTGATCTGGCCGACGCACGAGAATGCCGGACTCCCCTGGATTGAGAATCGGGGTACCCGCGTCGACGCCAAACACGCCGATGTTGGTGATCGAGAACGTGCCGCCCGCCATGTCCGCAGGCTGAGTCTTGCCCTCGCGCGCCGTTGTCACGACCTCTTGGAGTGCGGCCGCCAGCTCGACGAGGCTGAGCGACTCAGCGCCCTTGATGTTGGGCACCAGGAGCCCGCGTGGGGTTGCGGTGGCGATCCCGAGATTGATCGAGCTCTTGAGCACGATCTCCTGCGCCGGCTCGTCCCAGAAGGAGTTGAGTTCTGGCGTACGCCGCAGCGCCAGGCATACCGCCTTGGCAACGATCAACAGCGGGGACACCCGAAGATCAGCAAACTCCCGACGAGTCTTGAGCCGCTCCACCAGCTGCATCGTCGCGGTCACGTCGCAGTCCAGCCACACCGAGACGTGCGGTGCGGTGAACGCTGAGCGCACCATCGCATCCGCCGTCGATTTGCGTACGCCCTTGATCGGGATCCGCACGTCCTCGCGCGGCGCTCGCAGCTTCGACAGGCTAGTCCGGGTCGCAGCTCGAGTCTCCTCGGCCGGCTCGGGCTGCGCTGTGCTCGCCGCAGTCACGTCGTCGCGGGTGATCACCCCGCCCGGCCCGCTGCCAATCAGCTCTCCAAGATCAACACCCAGATCCTTGGCCAGCTTGCGTACCGGCGGCTTGGCGAGTACCGCGCCACCGGAGGGCGTGGCGTCGGTGCCGTCTCACCCGGCCCGGCAACGGGGCACCTGTTGGCGCACCCTGCTCGGCCTGCAACGGCTCCCGGTCGTCGGCGCGGCGCGATACCGGAGCATGGGTGGAGAAGGTGTCCGCAACCTGATCGTGCGCCTCTACCGGTCCATCCCCGGCGCCCGCCGTGGGCGCCGCTTGGCTGTCCCGGTACGCGGCCCGTAGCCGACCAGGTTCGGCACCTGGGCCTCCTTGCCGCCGCCGTTGGGCTCCGCCGGTGGTGCCGCATCCAGGCCGTCGTCGATCGAGATGATCGGCGTACCCACATCGACGCGTGTCACCCTCGTTGACCAGCAGCTCGGTCACGGTGCCGGCGTACGGTGTCGGCAGCTCGACCAGCGACTTGCTGGTCTCGACCTCGAGCAGGATGTCGTTGATCTTGACCTGATCGCCGACCGCGACCCGCCAGGTGACGATGTCCGCCTCGACCAGACCCTCCCCCGGATCCGGCAGCCGAAATGTGTGCAACGCCATGCGAGCCCTCCCGCTCAGTAGGCCAGCGAGCGATCGACCATATCGAGAACCCGATCAAGATCAGGAAGATACTCCTCCTCGACGCGGCTCGGCGGATATGGGATGTCGAAGCCACCCACCCGCAGCACCGGCGCTTCCAGGGAGTAGAAGCATTGCTCGGTGATGCGCGCGGCAAGCTCAGCACCCAGACCCGAGATTCAGTTGGGCCTCGTGCACGGTGACCACCCGGCCGGTCTTCTGCACCGACGCGTAAACCACCGCCATATCCAGCGGCGAGAGTGTGCGGAGGTCGATCACTTCAAGATCATGACCTTCCTCGGCGGCGGCTTCGGCCGCGTCCAGACAGGTCTTGACCATTGGTCCGTACGCGATCAAGGTGACGTCGGTCCCAGGTCGAGCCACCCGCGCGGAGTGCAACGGCGCCGGAGTCACTGACTCGTCCACCTCAGCCCGCTCGTGATAGCGCCGCTTGGGTTCGAAGAAGATGATCGGGTCGTCTGAGGCGATGGCCTGCTGGATCATCCAGTACGCGTCGACCGGATTGGAGCAGGTCACGACCTTCAGGCCGGGGGTATGGCAGAAGTAGGCCTCCGGGGATTCGCTGTGGTGCTCGACGGCTCCGATGCCTCCCCCGTAAGGGATCCGGATCACGATCGGCATCCGCAGCAGCCCTCGTGATCGGTAATGCAACCGAGCGAGCCTGGCTGACGATCTGGTCGAACGCCGGATAGATGAACCCGTCGAACTGGATCTCGCACACCGGCCGATAGCCGCGCAGCGCCATGCCCACCGCGGTGCCGACGATGCCGGATTCCGCCAGCGGCGAATCGATCACCCGATGCTCGCCGAAGTCCTTCTGCAGCCCTTCGGTCACTCGGAAGACGCCGCCAAGCTTGCCGACGTCCTCGCCTGCGATCACTACCTTGCGGATCGGCCTCCAGGGCCCTGCGGAGTCCCGCATTGAGGGCCTTTGCCATGGTCAGCGTGGTCATCAGTGCACGCCTCCCGGGATAGCCGGCTGCGCTTGCCGGGACCGGTCGGGCGACTCAGCGGTGACGTCCTCAAACGTTGCCAGGTATTCGGCGTAATTGGCCTTCTGCTCCGCCAGATGGGGAGTCTGCTCGGCGTACACGTAGTCGAAGAAGTCCAGCATCCTCGGATCGGGGAGGGCCAGGCAGCGGGCTCGAAGGTCGGCGGCATAGTCGGACGCTTCGGCCTCCACGTCGGCGAAGAAGGCCTCTTCGCCGCTGCCGCTCCGCGTGAGGTACGCCCGGACTCGCTCGATCGGATCTTTCAGCCGCCAGTGCTCGAGCTCGTCGGCGAGCCGGTACTTCGTCGGATCGTCGGAGGTGGTGTGGGCGCCCATGCGATATGTGTAGGCCTCGATCAATGACGGGCCGCTGCCCGTACGCGCGCGCTCGAGGGCCGCTTTCGTCGCCGCATAAACCGCGAGCACGTCATTGCCGTCGACGCGTACGCCGGGGAATCCGAAGCCAGAAGCCCTGCGATATAACGGAATCCGCGACTGCCGCTCGATCGGCTCGGAGATCGCCCACTGGTTGTTCTGGCAGAAGAAGACGATGGGCGCGTTGTAGGAGCTGGCGAAGATGAAGGCCTCGTTGACGTCGCCCTCGCTGGTGGCGCCGTCGCCGAAGTAACCGACCACCGCCATGTCGCGATCGGGATCGCCGGTGCCGACCAGGCCGTCGCGTTCCACGCCCATCGCGTAGCCGGTGGCATGCAGCGTCTGCGCCCCGATGACGATCGTGTAGAGGTGGAATCGGCACTTCTGCGAATCCCAGCCACCAAGATCAACTCCGCGGAACAGCGCCAGCAGATGCAGTGGGTCGACGCCCAGGCACCAGGCCACGCCGTGTTCTCGATAGGTGGGAAAGACGAAGTCCTGCTTGCCAAGCGCGCGCCCCGAACCCATTTGCGCCGCCTCCTGGCCAAGGCACGAAGCCCACAATCCCAATTCGCCTTGGCGCTGCAGGGCCGTCGCCTCGGTGTCGACCCGGCGGGTCAACACCATGTCGCGATAGAAGCTCTTGATTTGATCATCGTCGCCGCTGAAGGAGTACTCGGGGTGTTCCAGTCGCTCACCCTCAGGAGTAAGCAGCTGGACTAGCTCGACCTCTCCGCTCGCACCGCTGGCGTCGCTCATTGGTGCATCCTCTCGTCACCGGATGCGGTGGTTTCCGCATCACATCGGTCCCGGTGCGGGATCGCCGCGCTGGGTGGTACCACCACCCTCCGGGGCGTTGGTTGGCTCCGGCTCGCCGCGGATGGCGAACGGACTCGACTGACTCGGCTGTCCTTGTGGGTAGCGCCGGGCCGGCCGCGCACCCCAACGTACCGCCTCGCCTCCAAGGCGAAAAAACAACTTGCATGTCCTATCTCTTTGGCTGTAGCACACTGAGCCTGCCGACTTTGGTACGTGCATGTTGACCTCGTCGGAGCTCGATCCCGCACCGGCTCAGGCCTAGGTAAGCGCTCAGGACGCACCATCCAGGGATTCCTGGAAACGCAGGATGCGAATCAAGGCCGCAGCTACGGCCTCGGGGCCAGCAGCCAGCGAGAGTCGAACGGCGGTGCCGCCGTCCCGCTGGTCGAAATCGGTGCCAGGAGTGAGCGCTACGCCATGTTCCTCCAGCAACGCCTCGCACCAGGATTCGGAGTCGGGGTGTGGACCGAGTTGACCACCAATGCCGGCGTAGACATAGAAGGCGCCATCAGCCGGAGCAACTCCGGTCCAGCCAAGATCATCGATCGAGTCCAGCACAATCGCCCGGGCGTCGGCGAATGCCGCCACCGCTGCATCGGCTTCGCGATAGGACTCCTCGGTGAAGGCCGCGATCGCCGCATGCTGGGCGGGCACCGGCGGACACAGGGCGAAATTGCCTGCCAGTGCATCGAAGGCGGCCACCAGGTCGGCCGGCACCAGGCTCCACCCGAGCCGCCAGCCCGTCATCCCCCAGTACTTGGAGAACGAGGAGATCACGATCGATTCGCGATCATGCTCCCAGGCGCAGCTGGCTGTGATCGTGTGGTCGGTGATGCCGTGATAGATCTCGTCGCTGACCAGCCGGACTTCATGATCACGGCACCAGCCGGCAAGGTCGGCAAGATGATCGGGAGCGATCATGGTCCCTGTCGGATTGGCTGGAGAGGCGACCACCAGACCCGCCAGCGGTGCGGCCGCGTGTGCTCGCTCCAGCATCTCCACTGACGGTTGAAATCGCTCTGCTGGACCGCAGGCCAGCTCGACCACCTGACATCCCAGTGAAGTAAGGATGTTCCGGTACGCCGGATAGCCCGGCCGGGTCAACGCCACCCGGTCACCATGATCAAAGGCGGCCAGGAAGCTGAGCAAGAAGGCGCCCGATGAGCCTGTGGTCAATGCGATTTGATCTTCGTCGATGTCCAGCGAATACCAGCGCTGATAGTGCGCTGCGATCTCGCGACGCAAGGGCTTGATTCCGAAGGTCTCGGTGTAGCCCAGCGGCGTACGGTCGACCATCAGCTCGGCGGCGCGGCGGCGAACATCCGAGGGCGCTCCCTGAGACGGCTCGCCAGCACACAGCGAGATGACTTCGCGGCCCTGCGCGCGAAGCTCAGCCACCCGGTTGAGGATGCTCATCACCGCGAACGGCGGGACGGCCGCCCGGCGTGAGGGCTTCATGCGCTCTGTTGGCGTTTGCGCGCGCGGTATGCAGCAACGTTGGTCCGATTGCCGCAGTTGCCGGTGTCGCAGTAACGCTTCGAAGAGTTCTTGGAAAGGTCGATCAACACATCCTCGCAGTCCTCAGCCGCACAGATCCGGAGCCGGCCCAAGGCGTCGGCTCTGATCAGATCGAGAAAGGCCATCGCCGCTTCGGCGGCGATCCGGTTGGCCAGCGGCGCATCTGGTCGAGTGACGTGCAGATGCCAATCCCACTCGTCGTGGCGGGACAGGTAGGGCCGGGCGTCGGCTTCGTCGAGGATTTCGTTGACCAGTGCCGCCGCCTCGTCACGATCCCCAACTGTCCAGAATCTGCGTAGGCGCCCGCGTAGTGCGCGCACCGACTCGAGCTCGTCGCTGGTCCGGCGAATCACCCCCGAGTAGGAGTTATCGGCCAGGAAGCCATCGAGATCAGCGAGCGTGACCAGGGTGTCGCCGTCGAGTCCAACGGTGTTCACCAAGGCCGCGGCTCCGGCGAGCGACGCCTCTGTGTCATGACTAAAAAGCATCTTGACTCCTGACAACATGTGCTCTAGTGTAATTAGTGTACTCAATTTTTGGTCATGACACTCCATGACTTGGGGGATCGATCCTAGGAGGCTGGACGTGACGACGACTGCTCGGGAAGCCACCCGGACGATCGCCGATCGAGCCTACGGCGGCGGTGCCACATTCGCGCTTGTTTCGGCGGCATCGTTCGGGCTCTCAGGCTCCCTCGCCCGCTCACTGCTTGATTTCGGCTGGTCACCCACCGCTGTGGTAGCGACGCGTGTGGGCGGTGCCTTCGCAATCCTTCTCATACCAGCGCTGGTTCTGCTACGACGGATCGGACTGCCAACTGGCCGGCAGTCAGTGCGGATACTTGCGTACGGATTGGTGGCGATCGCGCTGGCTCAGCTCTGCTATTTCAGCGCTGTGCAGTACCTCTCGGTTGGTGTGGCGTTGTTGCTGGAGTACCTGGCACCGGTAATGCTGATCGCCTGGCATTGGGCCCGGACGCACCGCCGGCCAGCCGACGCCGGTGCTTGCCGGGGCCGGCTTGTCGATCGTCGGTCTCGCCTTTGTCCTCGACCTGCGCGACGGGCTGACGCTCAACTGGGTCGGTGTTGGCTGGGGTCTCGGCGCGGCGTTGTGCCTTTGCGCCTACTTCCTCCTCAGCGAAGACAACGGAACCGATGAGACCGTCCACCCGCTGCTGTTGACGACCGCCGGAACCGGCATCGGAGCGGTGATCTTGCTGGCTGCCTCGGCCGCCGGCATCCTGCCGCTCGCTGCGCATGCCGGCGTCGCGATCTTGGCGGATCGGTCCGTCGGCTGGTGGCTTCCAGCACTGTTGTTGATCTTGATTAGCGCAGTGCTCGCGTACCCGACCGGCATCGTCGCGGTGCGCCGTCTTGGCAGCTCGCGGGCATCCTTCGTCTCGCTGACCGAGGTGATCTTCGCGGTGGTCTTTGCCTTTGTGTTGCTTGGCCAGCGACCTGGCCTGATGCAGCTGATCGGCGGCGTGTTGATCTTGACCGGGATCGCGCTGGTGCAGCGTCCCCAGCCCTCTGTCAGAGACCTGCGTTAACCCAGGTTGCTGGCCGTCCACGCCGGTTGGAAACTCTGCAGACTGCCACCAATCTAGTGTGTCGCGCCCGACACACTAGGTGAATGTGGGTTGCGGCGGCCCCAAAGAGCGGAGTCGGAGATCGAGCCGAGGGACAGAGTCAGGATCTGCCAAAGTCGGTGACCAGCCACACCTTGCCGTGCACCGAGTCGTTGATCACGTCAATCCCGACATCGTCGAACTTCTTGTTCAAGATGTTTTGGCGGTGCCCGTCGTCGGGTGGCTTCTCGTTGTACATCGCCTTCTGTACGGCGAGTACGCCGCCTTCCGAACGGTCGCTGTTGTAGGCAATGTTCTCCCCGACCATGCTCCACTGGTATCCCGCGGCAGAGACTCGGGAACCAAGCGCGGCCTCGCCGCCCAGCTGGTGGCTGAGCGTGTTGGCTTTCGCCATGGCCAGGTTATGGGTGTGCGCAGAGGAGACGAGCTTGCTATTGAGCTTTAGCGCCGGCAGCCCGTGGTCTGCCCGCTCGTCATTGAGCTCGTCGAGAACCGCATCCGCCCAGTCGGAGCGTGTGTCATAGCCGGAAGCGCTGGACGCGGACTTGCTCGGCGTTGACTTTGGGCTCTGAGTTGGCTTCTTGGTCGATTTCGCGCTGTGGCTTGGTGAGGCGATCGGCGACCGGCGTTTGGTCGCTGTTGGTTTCGTGCGCGGGCTCGTCGATCCCGCAGTCGGCGTCCCCGCCGCGTGGGACTTGAGCGGGCGATAACACGCGCTGCCCTTCTGGTGGATGTTGCACTTGTGAGTACGCGAGTATGCGCGGGCCCGCTGGGTCAGCGAGTCGCCGCTAGGAGTCGCCTTGCGCGACGGCAAAGGAGTCTCGGTGGGCAACGACGATGGGGTTTCCCATGGCGAGGACGGACGGGGCTGCCGGGACGGCGATGAGCCGATCGTCTCCGCTGGGTTCCCGCGGATCGCTGAGGGCCGCGCCACCGTAGAGGGCAGCTCGCGGCGACAGCGGCGCTGACGATCACGGCAGCGCTCGCAGAAGCGATTCGAAGTCTTTTGCCGGTCACGGTGCCTCCATCGCGTACGACGACCCCCGAGCAGGTCACGATTTGATAACGGCAAAGGTAAAGCCAAACATAACCGACCCCCATCCGGCAAGCACCAGACCGTTCCGCGGACACGCCGTACACTGCGCCGGTGGGGAGCGAAAGCGTCGACAGCTGCGAGCCTCGGAATTACGCGAGCAGCTCGGAAACGGCCGGGTCGAGCGGCGTCCTGATCGCCGGCACGTCTTCCGACGCAGGCAAGTCGCTGATTGTCACCGGGTTGTGCCGCGCGTTGGCGCGGCGAGGCATTGCAGTCGCGCCATTCAAGGCGCAGAACATGTCGAACAATTCCTGCGTCTGCAGCGATGGCGCAGAGATTGGGCGCGCTCAATACCTGCAGGCGCAGGCCGCCGGCATCGCGGCGGAATCGGCTATGAATCCGGTGCTCTTGAAACCAGGCTCTGACCATCGTTCGCACATCGTGCTGCGGGGCCAACCGTTCGGGACCTTGGAATCCGGGGAGTACGCGAACGGCCGCGGACATCTGGCAGCCGCGGCTTTTGCGGCATACGACGAGCTCGCCAGTCGCTTCGAAGTGATCATCTGCGAGGGCGCCGGCTCGCCCGCGGAGATCAACTTGCGAGCCGGCGACTACGTGAATCTCGGCTTGGCGCGGAAGAAGGATCTGCCCGTCGTCGTGGTGGGCGATATCGATCGTGGCGGAGTGTTTGCTTCGCTGTATGGAACGGTGGCTTTGCTGGATCCCACTGATCGGCGGCTGGTCAGGCCTTCTTGATCAACAAGTTTCGCGGCGATTACGGCGTACTGCTGCCCGGCTTGGAAGAGCTCACCCGGCGGACGGGCGTGCCGTTCGCCGGCGTGCTCCCGTGGCTTGCCGATGTATGGCTGGACGCCGAGGACACGCTCGAGGTGGCTGCATGGCGGCGTCACAACACCACGGAGGGCACGTTGCGAGTTGCCGTGGTACGGCTACCGCGGATGTCCAACGGCACCGATGTCGAGGCCCTGGCCGCGGAGCCCGGGGTGGAGGTGCTCGTGACGGCGGACCCGCAGACCGTGCGCGGCGCCGATCTTGTCCTGCTTCCCGGGTCGCGATCGACCGTTAGCGATCTTGAGTGGCTGCATCACGTGGGGCTAGCGCCGGTGATGGCAAGCCCGCGCCCGACATGGCGAGCCGATACTGGGGATCTGCGGGGGATACCAGATGCTGGCACGCGTGATCGACGACTCGATCGAGTCGGGCGGTGGAGTGGTCGACGGACTCGGCCTACTCCCGGTGACGGTCAATTTCGGCGCCGGCAAGGTGCTCGGACGGCCGACGGGCGCCTGGTGCGGGCATGAGGTCGAGGGGTACGAGATACACCACGGGCTTGCAGAGATTGTGGGTGACGCCGAGCCATTCCTCGATGGCTGCCGGCAGGGGCAGGTGTGGGGAACCATGTGGCATGGGGCGTTCGAGAACGATGACTTCAGGCGTTTCTGGTTGGCCGAGATCGCCGCGGTGACTGGATCGCCGTGGCGTCCCGATCCAGGTGCGCCGGCATACGCGGCGCGCCGTGAAACCATGATCAACAAACTGGCGGACGCCGTAGAGAGATACGTCGATCTTCCTCTGTTGCTGGCGGGCACACGGGTGGCTGCGCAGCTGTGACGATTCGGGCGCTGGTGATCGGCATCGGGAGCGGGAATCCAGATCACTTGACTCGCGAAGCCGTTGCGGCACTGAACCAGGTCGACGTTTTCCTGGTCGCCGACAAAGGGGCTGCGAAGCACGACCTTGTCGAGCTGCGCAAGGAAATCTGTCGCGCGGTGATCACACATGATGACTACCGCGTCGTCGAAGTGCCGGATCCCGAGCGTGGACCTGATCGGGAGCGCAATAGCGCGGAGTATCAATCAGGCGTTGCGGCCTGGCATGAGGCTCGAGCTCGGCGCTATGCCGAGATCATCGCCACCGAGGTGGACGATGGCGGCACCATTGGTCTCCTGGTATGGGGCGATCCAGCGATCTACGACTCCACGATCCGCATCGTCGATTTGATCAAGAATCACGCCGTTGATCTCGACCTGGCCGTTATCCCGGGCATCAGCAGCATCCAGCTGCTCGCCGCGCGACACAAGATCATCCTGAACCGAGTGGGCAAACCCATCCACATCACCACTGGACGGCGGCTGCTCGATGAGTACTCCCCTGCCCTCGGCGATGTAGTGGTGATGCTGGACGGTGATCTTGTGTGCAGCGAGCTGCTCGACCAGTTCGGTGACCTCACGATCTACTGGGGCGCCCAGCTCGGACTACCTGATGAGTCGCTCGTCGCCGGCCAGCTGAGCGAGGTCATCAAGGAGATCCGAGCGAAGCGAGCCGCGATCCGCAAGCTCCGCGGCTGGGTGATGGACACGTACCTCCTACGCCCGTCTTAGCGGGCCCTAGACGGCGTGGTACGCGTTTCTCTTGACGATGGCCGGGGTCAGAGTCAACCCGGGACGAAGCTGAGCCGCACATTCCGGTCAGCGTTATCAGCGTTGGTGTCCACAAGCACCACGCTCTGCCAGGTACCGAGTGTGGGCTGGCCGCCAAGCACTGGCAGCGTGAGCGACGGTGACACGAAAGCCGGCAGCACGTGGTCACGGCCGTGACCGCGGCTGCCGTGCCGGTGCCGGTAGCTGCCGTCGCGGGGAAGCAACCGGTCAATGCCGACGTCTCAATCGGAAGATCTAAAGGCCGTACGGATTCACGACGTGGATATCGCAATCGTCGAAGTCGCGGATGTTTCTGGTAGCCAAAGAGGCGCGATGAACCCAAGCAATGCTGGCGATGATTGCATCTGCACAGAGATTGGCCTCCCGTCGTCTGCCGCGCTGCGACAAGCTGCCAACGATCAGCCGCCTTGGCGTCAAAGATCAGAAGACGCTCATCGGTCTCAGTGAACAACGCGTCGGCGCGGCTGTTCAGGCCGGTGCGACGCTTGCCAGCTGGCAGGCGTGCGAGGCCGTAGCGAATCTCCGCCCGTGTCATGACCGTTGTATAGAGCTCATGACGAGGCACCGTTGCAAGCCAAGGATCGATTTCTCTTCCGTTGGCCATCAGCTGCACGACTGGTATCGAGCACGATCACATGTCAAATTCGATCGCTGGACAGTCGAGATGGCAGCCGACGCCTGTCGTCCCGTTCGGGGTGGGGTCACGCTCGCCATCTCAATCTGGAATCTAAGGGTCGTACGGATTCGCAACCTGGACACCGCACTCGTCGAAGTCGCGGATGTCGACCGCGCCGACCTTCGTTGACTCCTCGGCGAGCTGTTGCAGGCCTGAAGGTCGACGGACGTAACTTCTGGGACCTGTCCGGTGAGCACCCGGACTGGGATGAGTACCGCGCTGCGATGGTGACAGACAGGCGTGTGGTGATACGGCTGAGGCCGAACCGGGCATACGGGCGGCTGAGCTGATCTTCCTAGCCCTGCACCAAATCTGACGCTCCGACGGGCTCGTACGCCTGATCACGGCGCGTAACGATCGACTGCCGGCGAGCCCCGGTGAGGTAGCGCGCAGAGCCCAACGAGCCGGGCCATTCTGTTCTATCTGCTCCGATCGCCTGACGCATCGTGTATGCCCGCGTACTGGGCGGCGACTTCAGCCCGAACGTGCGCATCAGATCTTGCGTCTGCAACCCGACATAGCCAACCGACTCGTTAGCCCGGCCAACCATCCAGCACAGCGCCGCAGCCGCCGTCTCAACCTTTGCCCGCCGCAGGAAGATCTGCGGATCGCGGACTGCGACGTCATGCAGCATTCGCCGCACAGCCGTACGGTGTTCGACATCGAAATGCAGATCACAGCAGTCGTCACACAGGACAAGCACCTCGGCGACGCGATCATGTATCTCGGTAGGCAGTCCGCGCCAGTCAAAGGCTCGTCCGGAAGCGGCTCGGTCGTCAACGCAGCAAGTTGATCATGGCCACCGACCTGATCGGCCAGCAGATCCAGCACAAAGATCTCGAGGTCGTCCTGATCGAAAAGATCATCGTCGGCAAGATCATCATCATTCAGCGGAGCAACCGCGCCTACTGCCTCCAAGATCGCCTCCGGCCCCTGCCGTCGCGGCTTGCTGGTGGCCTGTCGATACTCATACTCGTACTTCTCGATCGCATGCAGAGCCTCGGAAGTCAGCTCCTCGTCGAGGCCAATCTCGTGGTGTGCGAATCGTACGAAATCACGCAATACGAGTGGCATGCGCCGCAAATACCGTTGATCAGCGACGATCTTGCGCGGATACCAGTCCAGCATCAAGATCTCGATCGCTGTGGGGCTCCAGCGAAGCGGATCGCCGTACCCGTAGTCGGCCCGATACCAGATGAGATCGCCAGCGATCGAGCGGTCATCCGGCATATCGAGAGCTACCCCGAAAGAGCTGGTCAGGAAGTGATCCGCCAAGGCCTCTCGATCGTCATCCGACCATTCCGGGCGTACGAAACCCGTCCCGCCGTCCGGCAGCTGTCGCAGAATCCACTCCAGCAGCGGCCGGGTTGCTGGCCAGTCCTCGGACTCCAACGGTGGCCACGTCCTGGCGCCCACCTCGATCGCTTCGCTGATGCGAGCATGCGCATCAGCTGACGACAGCGGCTCGAGAGCAGTGTGTTGCGTGTCGGCGTGTTCCCGCCATACCTCGTTGAAGTTCTCCAGCGGCTTGTCGGACAGGAAATTGTCCTTCACGACGATGCCCAGATTGAAGTCGATGAATGTCACGGTGGTCAGGTCGTGGCCGGCGAGACGCGTATGCAGTACGACGTTGTATCCATCGCGGACCAAATCTGTGACCTGCTGCGCTGCGACGATCTCCAGCTTGTTCAGCTGATGCATCCAGGACGGCAGCAGGAAACTTCGCGTACCAAGATCACGTACCACGCGGGCCCGCAGCACCTCGTTTCCATGCAGATGCGCCATTGTCCAGGCCAGCGCCGCTGCGGCCGGCGCGTCCCCGGCGATAAGTGCGTTCAGCAGGTCAGACAGCGATACATCCTCGCGCTTGGCGGAGGGAGCTAGCAGGTGCTCGTTACGCGAATCCACGATATTGAGGACGGCGCTCGCTGTTTGCAGCATCGTGAGCGGGTGGTCCGCCGCCAGGGCAACCTCGACCTCGTCGAGCAGATCCCAATCGTCCTCCGGATGCTGTCGCGCCGACCGGAGACCTGGGTGACCCGGGCGTCGCGGAGGATGCTTCGATGACCGGTGCTTCTTCTTGGGCACCCGGTCCACGGTAGTTGGCTTTCCCTCGCGTGGGTCGCGTCTTACCGAAAGTGGTCGATTCGGACAGGAAAAGCATCGCATCTGGTGGCGGGTGTGACTACTTGCCGAGTGACCGATGCGCAGCGACCGCAAATACCATCAGAGGATGGCTCGACGCCTGTTGGAGCGCGATCAAGAGCTCGCCACCCTCCTGGATGTAGCCAGCGCGGCGGCGAAAGGGACCGGCTCGGTCATCTTGCTCCACGGCGAAGCAGGAATCGGTAAGACCAGCCTGGTCTCGGCGATCAGATCGCAGCTGCCCGACGGAACCCGGATGCTGGTCGGCGCCTGTGATGCACTCAGCACGCCACGGACACTAGGCCCGTTCCGAGATCTGACAGCAGCGGTCGGCCCGCGGTTGGCGCAGGCGCTGCAGGCCGGTGAACGCGATCTGGTCATGGATGCTCTGTTGGATGAGTTGCAGCGGCCGCCTCCTACCACCCTGGTAGTCGAGGACGTCCACTGGGCCGACGAGGCGACGGTTGACACATTGCGTTTCTTGGTACGCCGGATCGCCCAGCTGCCGGTCGTCCTACTGCTCACCTACCGCGATGACGAGCTCTCGCGCGACCACCCGTTGACCCAGCTACTTGGCGACGCATCACACGCCAAGCAGGTTCACCGGCTCAGCCCGCAGCGTCTCTCCGAGCCGGCCGTACGGCACTGGTCGCGGCAGCCCACTAGACGCCGAAGAGGTCTACGCCCTCAGCGACGGAAATCCGTACTTCGTCAACGAGCTCGTGGCTTCAGCAATTGGCTCGAGCGTCCCGCCGACTGTTGTCGATGCGGTCCTGGGCAGGCTCGGTCGACTTGCCCCAGCTCACCAAGACACCATCGAGCTGCTGGCCGTTGTGCCGTCGGGTCTGGATCGCCGGCTCGTCGATGCCCTGGTCAGTGACCAGGCCGCAATCGCGGCTGGCGAGGAGCGAGGACTGCTCACTGTGCACCGCGATGGAGTCTCATTCCGCCATGAGCTGACGCGCCGGGCGATCGCCGACGCCTTGCCCGTCGCGCGGCGTCTGGAACTCAACGCACGCGTGCTCGCAGCAATGGAAGGCCTGGGCATCTACGACGCCGGTCGACTTGTTCATCACGCCTCCGAAGCGGGCGACGTGGATGCCCTCGTACGGTATGCACCCATCGCAGCCCGCGACGCGGCCACCTCCGGTGCCCATCGGGAGGCCGCAGCCCATTACACACTCGCCTTGGCCCATGAGGATCGCTTCACGCCGGCGGAGTTGGCCGACCTCTTCGAGGAGTCTGCGGTAGAGCGCTACACGATCGGATCCGCCGTGGACGCCGCCATAGCTCAGCGTCGCGCAGTCGAATTGCGCCGGCAGCTGCCGGACCGGCGAGCGCTCGGGCTGAGTCTGCGCTGGTTGTCGAGAATCATGTGGTTCAACGGAATCCGCGCGAGCGCCGAAGAGGCAGCCGAAGAAGCGACCGCCGCGCTTCGGCGAGGTGGGAGACGAGGGGCTGTTCGCATTCGCGCTGAGCAACCAGTCGCAGCTTGCGATGCTGGCACACCGAACTGAGGAAAGCACCGAACTGGCTCGCCGAGCCATTGCGTTGTCCACGGCCGCAGGCGCAACTGCGGTGCTGTCTCACGCGCTGACCAATCTGGGTATCGCAAGGTGGCAGAGCGGGGACCGCGACGGGATCAATGATCTTCAAGAAGCGGTGCGTGTTGCACTATCCATCGACGATGTTGAGGACGCGTGCCGCGCCTACGTCGGCATTGTGTGGTGTCTCTTGGACGAGTTCCGACTAGACGATGCGGAACCGTTCATGACCGACGCGTTGGAGCTGTCGGAACATGCGGAGTTCATTGGCTTTCTCGCCTATCTGCAGGGGTGCAGGGCGCGGATGGAGCTGGCGCGTAGTCACTGGGAGGCCGCCGTCGCCGCCGCGGAGCTGCCGGCGCGCGCGCAACCAGCCGCTCAATGTGTCGCCTTGACGGTACTTGGCACGATACGAGCCCGCCGTGGAGAGGCGGGCGCGACCGAACTCCTGGAACAGGCGCGACGTGTCGCGGAGCAAATCGATGAGCTGCAGCGAATTGGTCCGGAGACCGCCGCACGATGCGAACACGCTGCCTTGCGAGGCGACTCGGCGACTGTGATCGACATCGCCGAACCAGTCTTTGCCGAGGCTATTCGTCGTCGTCACCGTGTTGGGCGGACTTTCTCCGCTCGAGCCGCCAGTGAATTTCGTGGGTGGTCGGATGCCGCCACTCGAGCATCCGGTACTCGAAGCCCGGTAGCAGCACGATCGGGATCGGGTCAGGGGACGCCGGAGCGACCGCCCCCACGACGATCTTCGCGTCAGCGGGGATGAACGGGGACTGCGCGGGGATGGGCGCAGTAACAATCTCCACTGGGTCTCCATAGGGGCGCGCCATAAGACAAAAGCCTAGCACTATGGTGCTGTCTATGGCCCACAGGGACGATTTGGAAGCCCTATAGAGCTCTGATAGAGTCCAAAGGCGACACGTGGAGCATGCGTGCACGACCGGAAGCGGCGAGACTATGGGCCGCTCGTCGAGCGGCTGTGAGTTCAGCCCTAGTAGGCGCTCGACCGAGATGATCAGCGACGGCTGCACGGACACCAATCGCAAGGTTTTGATGGCGCACGTCAGCGAGCACTTGCTGCCAACGGCCCAAGCGTGGGGACGCCGGCTGATATGCTCTCCGGTAGCGACTCCACGCACCAGAACGAGCCATACCCACCTGTTCTGCGACCTCGGCCCAGTTCATGCCTTGGTCGCGAGGTTCCACGATCTGATCGGTGGCGGCGGGATGTGCGGAAGGCCCTGAGCGACGCAGAGTGACTCCATCGCGACGTAGCTGCTCGCTGAAGGCCTTCTCGATCAAATCACGCATGTGGAGGTTCGCCTTGAACGATGGAGAGCGCGTACGTGAAGTGCCGGTCGATTTCTTTTCGGTCTAGTCTCGCGAACATGCGTCATTGGTGGCATGGTCATTCACTCGTAGCGGGAGGCGTCAAGACGGCTCGCGGCTTTTACCGCTATCCGAATCCGGCCTACCAAGATCCGGCCTGGCGGCACGGTGACGTCAACGACGAGTTCGGCGATGTCCTCGGGGAGGGTGCCGGCCGATGAGTGCGGATCCGCTGGTCGGGACGTGGCGGCTGGTGTCGCTCGAAGTGCGGGACGCGGAAGGGCGGGTCACGTATCCCCTCGGCCGAGATGCCGCCGGCTTCATCACCTACGCGGCGGACGGACACATGGCGGTACAGTTCGGGCGGGCCGGCCGCGCCCACCTCGCCCAAGGCGATTGGTTGGCGGCGCCGGATGCCGAGATCGCGGCGGCGGCCCGCGACTACTTCGCGTACTGCGGCACCTACGAGCTCCGTGGTGGCGAGGTCGTGCACCGGGTGGAGCAGAGCCTGTTCCCCAACTGGATCGGGGCGGAACAGGTCCGGCTGGTCGCGTTGGACGCGAACCGGGTAATCCTCTCGACTCCGCCCACGCCGCTCGGTGGTCGTCAGCAAATCGCAACCCTGGTATGGGAGCGGACGTGAGGTCCCGGTTCACAAGGCGCTCTTGCGAGCGTTGGGACCAATCCTCGCCGCAGTTTCGCTACGAGCGCGGGCCTGGCGACCAGCGACGAATTGCGACGACAAGTCATGGCCGTGAGCCGCTCGTGGGACGAAGATCAACAGCTCTGATCCAGCGTTGACGGCCGTCTGCACCGCGTACCGGACCACATTCACCCCTCCAGTGTTGATCTCGGGAAACGGTTCAGCGTCGACGTCGTGATCGCTGACCTCCAAGGTGGCCGAGTGACGGATCGGCTTCAGGTGATCCTTTGCGTGCCCTATGTTTTCGATAACTCGGATGAGGTCTGGTCCGTCGGCGGTCTGGACTGCCTGCCATCCGAAGGCTTCGGGCAGTGACGTTGTGGCGCTCGATGTCGAGCTTTGTCGTCGCTGGCGGTCACGGTGACGATCTTGCGGGTCCATGACTGCCCACGTGAACACTTGGCCACGCTGCTCGACGGGGGGCCCGCTCCCACGGCTGCACGTGGTCCGCAGGGCTCTCACAAACCGCACCACAACAGCCGGGAGCGGGTGCTGCGCGGAGAGCGAAGCGGCGCAATCGTGACGAAAGTCACCGTCGGGCAATATGTCAAATTGCAGGTTTGGACGAATCGTGACCGTGACGCTTCGCTTGTCGAGTTTGTCTGACTGAAGGTGCGGCGAAGGAGGCCCGCCTTGTCGGGTGGGCCGAGTGGGCCGACGTCGACGACATTTTCATCCACCGGTCTGACGTCTGGCTATGACAAGCAGGAGGTGGACGCCTTCCGTAGCGCCGTTCGCGACACGTTCCTCGGGATAAGGAAACCCCGCGTGAGATCAGATGACATCCGCGGCAAGCAGTTCTCGACCCACCGGCCCGGCTATGACAAGAAGGAGGTTGACGCGTTCCTCGAGGCGGCCGGCATCAGGCTGGCCGCGATGGAGTCGGAGCGGTGAAGGTCACCGTCGGTGTACGAGAGCATGTTCGGTAACACCCGTAAAGTCGCCGAGGCAATCAGCGACGGCGTTCGGGAGGCATATCCAGACGCCCATGTCGAGTGTGTTGCTGTCGGGAGGGCTTCGGCGGAGCTGATCAAGTCCACGGACCTGCTGATTGTCGGCGGGCCGACCCATCTTCGCCACATGACGACAGACTTCAGCCGCAAGAGGCAAATCAGCAGAGAAAAGAAAGCCGAAGCCAAAGGCGAGCCCCCGCACGAGCTCGAACCTGATGCGGAGGGACCGGGTTTGCGCGAATGGTTCCACCAGTTGCCACGGCCAAAGAGTGGGGCCATGCCGCCGCTTTCGACACTCGCCTCGGCTCCGCCCTGGCCGGCGGCGCAGGCTATGGGATCGCCCGCAAGTTGCATGGGCACGGTTATGAGCTGGTGAAGAACCCCGAAGGCTTCATCCTGGACGACGCATATGGGCCGCTTCGTGCCGGCGAGATCGAGCGCGCGAAGGAGTGGGGAGCTCAGGTGGTGCGGATGAGCGTCGCCAACCCCTTAGGCTGGGCGATCTGGGACAACATGGTCGGGAACCATTAGTCCCCCACGCCGCCGGAGGGAGTTGAGCGCTCCAGATCGCTCGCTCGAGCGTCCCTGAGCGCTTGGGCGTATCTACCGGTGGCTGTTCTTGATCGTGCCGGTCAGTTTGGCGTGGGCGTCGCCGTAGGCGGCGCACCGGACCAGGCGGTCGTTGTCGTTCCACAGGGGCTCGGTGGGGGTCCAGTAGTTGAGGTCCAGCTCGGAGTCGTCAAAAGACTTGCCGACGTACTTGGTGAAGTCGTGGGTGCAGGCGCGGTCGGCCGCCTTGTCGACGCCGTTGTCGCCGGGGTACGGACCTTCGGGAGCGTGACGACGCCGATGATCTCGCCGTCGTGGGCGACCTTGCACGGCAGGCGGACCACCTCGTCCTCCGCGTTGCCGTCGTCGAAGCAATCACCGACCGCCAGGTCGTCGACGGCGGTCGTCCGACCGGTGGACGCGACACGGGCTCGGTCGAACCGGAGTAGTCGTCGTCCGTCGACCGAGAGGCCGATCCCGACCCCGATCAGCACGACGAGCACGACGTACCCGATTATCACCAGCGCTGGTCGCCAGGAGGGCCGGGTGTCGGCGGCATCGGGCGACCATGGTGGCGGCGTCCAACCGGCCTGGGTATCCGGACCGGCGGTCCACGGTGGCGGCGTCCAGCGCGGCGATCGAGTCCCGGCTCGGGGTCCACGACACGGTCCGCCGGCGGCTGCATTCCTTGCTGTGGCCACGACTGAGGCTGGGGCTGCGGGAGAGGCTGTCCCGGTGACCCCGGGGGCGTTGGCGGCTGCGACATCAACGATCCTTTGGAGGTAGGCGGGCGTCGGTCAGGATGCCGTAGAGCAAACTCGGCAGGTGCAGATACGTCACATATCGTGCTCGGATCGTTACTCGACTACCGCTGCATAGGCGCGTCAGGATAACCAGAACCGTCAGATCGATCTGCGATCATTTTGCGCCAAGAAGGTCGGGCCAGACGGCAGGTAGGACGAGCACGGCCAGTGCGGCGAAACCGAACAGGCCAGTCCCCCGACTGATCGCCAGGCCGACCCGCTGCGACTCGTCGTCTCGTACAACGCCGACCTTGATCACGTCCCTAGTTGGAGGGCCTGCAACACCACGCCGCCAAGCGGCGGTAATCGTGACGCAAGTCACCGTCGGGCAATATGTCAAATTGCAGGTTTTGCCGATGCGGATGCCTTTGTCGACCCGAGGCTGGCCCTACGGCAGTCGGGTCCACGCAGTGCTCGGCCCTCTGGCATCACCAGGCACCTGCACTTCATTACGCGTGCCCGAGCCGCAGACTCGGGAGCGGTCTGGACTCAAGGACGTTTGGCGGTGATCACGTGCAGCAGCACATTGAATCAAGTTCTTGGTCTGTGAGGCGTTCCTTCACAGCCTGGAGCCAATCCTTCGCGGCCTCCGCATATACCTCCTCGGGTTGCCCCTCCAGCAGCGCATTGGCAGGGCCCATCCGCAGCCATTCCGCTGTCGACTGTTGGTCTGAAGTGTGTGCGTCCCCACCATGGTCATGGCTCGCTCTACTGGCTCTACCCGTACGCCGGTCCAACCGTTGTCGCTTAATAGCCATTCGACATATCGGCGTCACCGACGAGAACGGCCCAAAATCTAGCGGCGGCTCCTGATACGGGATGCGCAGCCGATCCAAGGTCTGGCGCACGCTGCTGAACAAGTAGGTGAACATGCTGATCTTGTCCCTCGTGGGCCAGACAATGCCGATCAGCCGACCTCCTGCTCGGCAAGCCCGAGCTAGATTCGCGAAGGCTTCTGCATTGTCCGTGAAGAACATGAGGCCGAATTGAGAGATGATCACGTCGTAATGCGCTTGAGGCAGGGGATAGCTCTCGGCGTCACCGACAATCCACTCGATTCCAGGGCCTCTCGAGGCGTTGTCGAGCTGCCGCAATCATGGGCGCTGCGATATCGATGCCGGCGACTACCCCGTGCGGACGCACCGCCTCGGCTGCCGCCGCTGTCGACGGCCCTGAGCCGCATCCCACGTCCAGCACCCGCTCTCCCGGCTGCAGGTTCGCCCGCTTCAGGAGCAGATCGCGGACTGGCGCCGCCGCCTTTTCGAGCTCGTCGATCCGGAGAGCCCTCTCCGCAGCCTCACTGGTCCACGTCGTCTCTCTCGCTGACGTTTCCTGATCGCTGTGGTGTCAACGTACGGGTGGACATTTCTGACCTGTCGCCATGACCCTCGTGCGTGTCCGTGCCCGTGCCCGTGCCCGTGCCCATGCCCGTGCCGATGCGCGCGGCTGCGTATTGGTGTTGCTGACTAGGTCAAGAAACACCCGGCAGAGATGCCACCGGTAGCACCCGGTAGAGATGCCACCGGTCAGGGACGCCCTTCAGCTCGTGCTCGCCGGCGTCTTCGAATTCGGAGCCCAGAGCCCGCGGTGAGGTCCTTCACCGTGGAGCTGACCAGAATCTCCCCGGCGCGGGCGAGCGCACCGACCCGGGCGGCGATGTGGACCGCCACGCCGCGAATGTGGTCACCGGCGAGTTCAATCTCGCCAGTGTGGCACCCGGCGCGGATGTCCAGGCCGAGCTCGCCGACGGCTGCGGCCAGGGCCTGGGCGCAGCGAACGGCCCGGGCGGGCCCGTCGAAGGTCGCCAGCAGGCCGTCCCCGGTCGAGTCGACATAGCGGCCCCGGTGCCGTTCGATCTCCCTGCGCGCAAGGCCGTCATGCTGGGCGAGAAGATCGGCCCAGCGGGCATCGCCGAGTTCGGCCAGCCGCTGGGTCGACCCGACGATGTCGGTGAACAGGACGGTAGAAAGGATCCGGTCCAGGCTTGCACCGTGCCGCCCGCCGGTGAGGAACGCCTCGACCTCGTCGACGACTGGGTCCACGTCGCCTATGTACGGGGGGTGATCGCGCCCGGGCAGAGCTACTAGTGTTGCGCCGCTGATCTGTGCGGCCACATAGGCCACGACCTCCGGCGGCGGATCCGGGAACCCAGGGCGATGCAGCACGAGCGTGGGAACGTGAATGGCAGGAAGCACCGCCCTGATGTCGGTCTCCATGTCGAGCCGCTCGACCGCCTCGGCCGTCGCCGGATTCGCCGAGAGCTGGAAGCATGCCATCATCCAGTTCTCAAATGTTACGGACGTAGCACCAGGCGCCCACTTGCCGACATGCTGCTGGACCACTGACGGGTTCCCCAACCCTGACGTAGCTCGCTGAGGTAACAGCTCCTCCATTCGCCGCGGCTCCAGCCGGTCCGCGTCCAGCCGGGCTTCTGCAGCGGGCATGGGTCCAGGGCGAAGGTCACCAGCTGGGAGACCCGGTCCGGGTAGGTCGCCGCCAGCAGGGCTGCGTGGGTAGCACCGCTTTGCCACCCGAACAGGGCCGCCCGTTCGATGCCCGCGTCGTCCATGACGGTGAGGATGTCGTCCATCACCACCTCCAAGGGCGGGAGGTCCTTGGGGTAGAGCCGGTCGGACAGGCCGACACCGCGCCGGTCCAGGATGGCAACACGGGCGAAGGAGCCCAGCCCGGTGAGCATCCTCCTGAACTCGGGTAGCTCCCAGTTCCAGTGCAGGTTGGACGATGAAACCCGGGATACACACGAAATTTATGTGTCCCTGCCCGAAGACCTGATAGGCGATAGCGACATCGCCGTTGCGCGCGTAGCGCACGTCGGGCTGATCTCTCACCGTGGACTCACTGTCACTTGGCTACCCGGCCGCCCATAACTGGCCCCCTGATCGATCTTCGCATCGGTCCGCCCATGTCGCGGTCCGCCCATGTCGAGAGCGGGAATCTTGGCGCGGACCTCCCGCGCCGACGTTGCGCATCTCCCGCGAGATGAGATTTCATCTCCGGACTGCAGCCGTGTTGGTGGGTGACATACCCGACCTCACTGTGGAGCAGGTTCGGGCCGACTACGAGGCCGAGGAGCGGGAGGCTCAGGAGGAGTTCGAGGACGACCTCGATTAGCGCATGCGCCCTGAGAAATTCTGGGCGCCGGGGCACGCGGCGTGGCTCAAACTCTGGGGACGATCTTGACCCGAGCCTCGTGCAGTCGCTGAACAGGTGTGGCCGCATCCGGGATGAAGCGCAAGCCGCCGTGCTCATCGTCCACCACGACAACCGCCAAGGCGCGTTCCGCGGGTCGTCAGCCATCGACGGCTATGTGGACACGCGACTGCATGCGCGCGCGCGACGGGGAGCGCGGAGATGGCGGGTTGCGATCACGGTCGAGAAGCAGCGCGATGACGAGGACGGCATCACCTGGATGGCGTAATTGGAAGTCGTGGATCTGGGCGTCGACGAGGACGGCGATCCGATCACCTGGGTGGTGTGGACGCACCTGCCTGACGCGACCCCGAACTGGAAATCCAAGGAGGCGTGACACGAGCAGATCGTGTGGGACTTCATCAGAGATCACGACGGTGAGTTCAAGAAGTCGGACATACCGAAGGCGATGGCCGGGCGCGCTGTTACTCTCAAACCGGAATACATGGCTGCTGCTTTTATTCCGACATAAACTCCAAGTACTGATCGCGCTCTATCTGTATGCCGTGGGCTATATCATTAAGCCGCCTGGCAGCCTCCTTGAGTGTTTGGGTCGCCTTGCCGGTCTGGAACCACTCGTCATGAATTGGATCGGCCAGACAGCTCGCGATGCCGTCAATGGCCCCGTTGAGCTGGTCTAGTAAGTGTTCCATTAGGTTAGCCTTTCTTCGATCTGGATTCCTTAGATTCCGTGGCGGCCTCGTTTGCCTTATCAATGAGTGCCGAGAGTGTGTCTACATGCTCGTTCGCCACGTCGCTCTAGGATGCGGAGGACCTCCTTACGCGCACGCGCGCGCGAAACACAGCTTAGGAGCCTCCCTGATCATCAGCCCGCCGAAACAGCCCCGTTTCAGGATTCACTGCTCCTCGGTACTCTCCGGGGCTGAGGGTGTCAATGCGAGGGACGGCTCGCGCGTAAGCGAGTCGCAATTCTGCAGAAATTTCTGAGCCTCCGGTCCGCTGCGCGAGGGCGTCCCACACCGTGGGCCGGAGAGAAAGCTTTCGCGCGCGCTGGCTTTGTCTTCGACATCGGGCACTGGGTCGGCGGAGGTGTGACTGGTCGGCAGCGTTATGCGGGCGCATAGACGTATGCCCAACTCAGATCAAGCCCGGCTGCAGCTAGCCACTGCGTGCGTGGGGTCGCCATGCGAAAAAGATCTGGGCTCGAAGATCACCGATGCCAGGTCCTCCGCGAGATCTGCCTCAGCGAGATCTGGCAGCGGACAGAGCAGTCCGTCGGAGATCCCTTCACATGGAGCGAGGGCATGACCGAGAGGACTCGTCGTCTGATGTCGGGGCTGACGACATTTGGCTCCTCACGCTCCTCGCTGGTGTCAGAACCTTGGGGTGGACGGCCTTGCTTCTCCAATCTCAACGCAAGCTGTGAAGGGACAATCCGAAACGGTTAGAACCGACGACTTCGGGTATCCGGGAAGCGCACAGCGCTGTAGTACCCCGTCGAGGCATCCGTCTGGGCGCTTACCCCGACTCTGCGCCCGGACGGTGCCACGGCCTCGTTTCAGGGCACCCCAGCCCGGTTCAGACTATCGGCGCCTCCGAGCTGAGGCTCACCCCCTGTAACTTTCAGTAGCGGCGAAAAGTGGTGGCGTGTCAAGGGGGTTAGCCCCCCAGACTTGCTGTCGATCACCAGTTCGGCACCAGGATTTAGCCTCTGAGCCCTGGTGATCGCGTAACCCTTGTGGCGGTGGTGCTCTATTTTGCGTCGAGGTCGAAGCTGTCGGCCTGCCGGAACCGCGCTTCCTCGGCTAGTCGAAGCGCTCCAGGTTGCGCCGGCCGCGGCCTGGGCGCCATGTCCGGCTGCTCGCCACGCGGGAGGCGTGTGCGACTGGAGGAAGTGACCGCAGGCTGCTGGCGCTCAGGCGTCTGGGGCACGCCCGCAGGCACATAGCACTTTTCACAAATGACGGCGAGCCCATCGAGCGGCGACGACGAATTGAGCACAATAGACGGCGGCCATAAGGATCAGCACCGTCACGAGCGCAAACCAGCGTGCCGCCGTCAGGTCATGGGCATCGGCGGTTTCCTGGAGGCCAATCACGATAGCTTCAAACACGAGCACGCAAGCGCCGCCGCCGAACAGTATCCATGGCCACCGGGCGCGAGTGAAGGCGAGCGCCATGCACCCAGGCAGCAAGAGAAGGACATAGATGATCGCGATGCCTGCTGAGCCTGCCAGAGTGAAGTCAGGGATTCCATTCACGAGCAGAGTGACGACACGCATCAGCAGGCGTGTGATGATGGCACTCACCAGGCCCGGCACTACGGCAGCCGCTACACCTGCCTGCACCGCCAGAACCCACCGGCGCTCTGCCATCCGAGGACCTCATCTCGTTGCACGGCACAGGAGTGACTGTCTGCCGTTGGTTCCTGCCGATTCCAAGACCAGCGAAGGCAGCGCTTGCGCTGCTGGAGGCTGGTGATCAGAGGCGCTGAGTCTGTCCGAAGAACAGTACGACGACGATGATCGGCGCTACCCGATGATCAGAGCCATCGGCACATGGTGTGAAGTTGCCGGTAAGTGAGCCGTCAGGGTGCTCGTCGCGACCGCAACACCAGCGCGACGGTTACCGCCAGGATGATCGTGCCGATGGACTCCACCACCAGCGTCGTGGGCACCAGCTTGAAGCTTAATACCTCGTGAATGCCAAACAGCCCCACGGTCAGCGCGAGCACCAGCGCAAGCAGCGTGCCCACCATGAACAGCAGGCTCAGCACCGTTGCCAGCGACAGGAGCCGTCCACGCAGCACGATGACCGCGATTGCCAGCACGAGCGCGCCAACCGCGTTGAGCACGAACAGCGCGCCAAGCAGGCCCCCTACTCCGTAGAACACGAGGTAGAGATGGATCCCGCCCATCACCAGCAGCGTGATGGCACTAAGTAGTCGCCAGGCCATCAGCGTGCGGTGGCTGACACCGAACCGACGGAGTGAACCGGTTGCCGAAGGCTGCGATGACATGTCCTGACCTGCCTTACACCTGTGGGCCCGTGCAAGCCGAGGCCTCTACAGATGAACACGGACGATCCGCCCGAATAGTTCAGCTTGAGGACACGAGCTGAACCGCGCGTCGGCATCCCCTCCGACGTCGAGACGATCGATGTGCGCCTACGCGCGTTTTGGGGTCATCGGCTAGTCGTGGGGTCGTCTCAGACAGAAAAATTCTGGTAACCCTTGGCGTCACCAATCTGGCCCGGACGGGCCCTGGTCGGCCAGTTCGCGCCCAGCCAACGATCGGCTCAAAGGGCTGCTGTCTGTCGCCTGCGCCACCGCATCAATCCCAAACTCCGACAAAAAGGAAACGCAGCACATCTTCGATCCCGCGCCGCATATACCTGGCCCATAGGCGGCGTCATTTCGGGGCCTATCTGCCAGTCTGTAAGGCCCGATCTGCAGCGACCTGGTCCGATCTCGGGTGTGGGGGACGCTGGCGGAAACCATCGAGGCCGACAAGGGCCGCGTGATGCTTGATCTGCCGCACCGGCCCGCCAGCACAGAGGCGCCACCCCGGCCGCCAGCTGCAGTCATCTGACTGTGGTCGGCACCCTGCGTCGTCCTCTATGGTGGGGTGTGGTTGCTTGTCTCGCGCTCACCAGGAGGAACTGCCATGGCCGACGCAGAGTCGAGCGCCCCGCCGGACGGCAAGACGATCACCGAGCATGAGCTGGAGCAGTGCCAGCGCGCGAACCAGACCGGCCGCCAGCCGGTGGTGTTCGTCCACGGCCTGTGGCTGCTGCCTAGCAGCTGGGATCGCTGGGCGAAGCTGTTCGAGGACAACGGCTATGTAGCCCTGACGCCGGGCTGGCCGGACGATCCCGAGACGGTCGAGGAGGCCGCCGAGCACCCCGAGGTGTTCGCCGGCAAGTCGATCGGCCAGATCGCCGACCACTTCGAGACCATCATCCGCGGGCTGAACCGCAAGCCGGCGATCATCGGCCACTCCACTGGCGGGCTGCTGACCCAGATCCTGGCCGGGCGAGGCCTGGCCGCGGTGTCGGTGGCCATCGACCCGGCCCCCTTCCGCGGGGTGCTGCCGCTGCCGATCTCGGCCCTCAAGTCCGCCTCACCGATTCTGCGCAACCCGGCCAACCGCAACCGCGCAGTGCCGCTGACCTACGACCAGTTCCGCTACAGCTTCGCCAACGCCGTTAGCGAGGAAGAGGCCAAGCAGCTCTACGAGGACTTCGCGGTGCCAACCCCAGGCAAGCCGCTCTTCCAAGCGGCCACGGCCAACCTGAATCCCTGGACGGAGGCCAAGGTCGACACCAAGAACCCCGACCGTGGGCCGCTGCTGCTCATCTCCGGCGAGCTGGACCACACCGTCCCCTGGGCGATCGTCAACGCCTCCTACAAGGAGCAGCAGGACAACCCCGGCGTGACCGAGATCGTCAAGATCCCCGGCCATGGGCACGCGCTGATCATCGACAGCGGCTGGCGTGAGACCGCCGACAAGGCGCTCGCATTCGTCCAGCGCTTCACCTAGGTTCTTGTTTCGATTCCTAACGGATGTCGATATCCCTTTCGACCGCCGCCGCGAGCAGGAATGCCAGGCGCAGCGCCCCCTCTGGGGTCAGGTACAGGTTTCGCCGGCCAGCGTCGTAGCTGAGCTGAACGCCGTCGTAGAGGCCGCCCTTGAAGCGGCCGACGACGATGACGCCATCTCCCTCACTGTCCTCAGGACGGTGGTCTGTCAGCACGGTGCCAAGTTGCGTGTAGCCCTCTTCCATGTGCGGTACCTTTGCGCGGGTTCGCGCCTGGGCGCAAGGTGATTGCGCCCAAGGCCCGGTGGTCCGATCAGGTGCTCTCGGTGACGAGCTTCAGGCTCTGGGCTTTCGGCGCGATCCGAGCAAGACGGACGGCTCCCGCCGCGGCGTAGGTGGCGTCGACGTTTCCGATCCGCCCGGCGAACCGCCAGCCGTCTCCGCTGGGCAGCTTCTAGCTGCCGAGGACGTGGGCGTTGAGGAGCCGGTCGCTGCCGTGCACGAGCTGTCGGGAGGAGACCTGCTCCGCGAACCCTTGGCAGGCGGCGGAGACGTCGACGCCCTTCAGCTCACCCGCTTGACGCCCTTCATGATCAGCAGGTCCGCCATCAGCGCCGCGGCGGGCCCGTTGGGGAACCAGCCCGGCGACTCCGGCTTGTGCTGGTTGGATGGTTAACCTCACGCGATGCTGAGGTGCGGCGGATGGTCAATACGGCGAACGGCACTGCTGGTCCGATGATCAACAAACGGATCGATCCGGCGCTCGATAGGCGCAGACTCGTCTTGTTCTTCGCCGGGCTGATCGTGTTCTACGTCGGGGTTCTCCTCATCACACAGCCGGTGCTCAATGGCGGCGAGGCCGAGCTCAGCAAGATCACCTACGGTGTCATGCTGGCACCAACGGTCGGTGCCATCCTGGCGTGCATTTTCGGTCCCGGTGTGATCCGGTTCGGTATGCCGTCCTGGTGGATCCTCGCTGGATTCTTGCCGGCAGCGCTGGTCTTCCTGATCACCATGATCGTCGCTCCGGTTTCCGGTGCGGTCACGTTCCACCCTGAACACGGGGCGCGGTTGCTGCTGCTGGCTGTGCTGCTAAGCCTGGTGGGTTGCATCCCGGCGCTCGGTGAGGAGATTGGCTGGCGGGGGTTCCTTTGGCCGCTGATGCGGCGACGTCTCACCTTTCTCGCGAGCACTGCGATCATGTTCGTGATCTGGTGGATTTACCACGCCGTGCTCATCTTCGCTGGATGGTATGGGTTCACGGGTGGCATCCCGGCGTTCACGGTGGGGCTGGTCGGTTTCGTCTTGTTCGTCGGGGTGCTCACTGAGCGGTCGCGGTCGGTGTGGCCGAGCGTGTTGGTCCACGGGTCTTGGAATGGGCTGGTCGCGTCGTACTTCTCCTCATCGGGTGCCGTGGAGGACCGGGTTTTCACCGGGAGCCGGTATCTGCTCGGTGAGTTTGGCTGGCTCGCGGCGGTGGGCATGTTGATCCTCGGTGTCGGGTTCGTGTGGTGGCATTTCCGGACCCCAACTAAGGACGGTCTGTCCCCGAAGGAGCCGACCGGCTATCAGTCACCGCTGATGTGGCTGTGGTTCCGCAACAGCCTTAAGCTCAAGAGTGCAGTCACGGCAACGTGACATCGCACTTGCTGGGATTGCTCTAGGGCCGCAGGCCGTCGGTTCCACGGCGTCGGCGCAGGGTTGTAGGTCCTCGCGTCCTGCGGGTTGGGGTTCGGCATTTGGTGATCTTGCTCCTTGTTGGTCACTGCCCTGGCTTGCGGTCGAAGGCGCCCGCCTTGATCATCTCTGCGATCCGGGGCGGTGTGTCGTTGGCTGGCCCAGCCTCTGGCTCGACGATCTCAGCCTCGACGATCTCCTCCGGCTCGCCAGGGTCTGGGCGGTCGAGCACTCGATCCTCGATGGCTGGCTGAGGCGGGTTCTCCTCCCAGTTGCTTGGGTCGCTGAACGCATCCTCGAAGAACCGCATGATCGGGTCCTCCGTCATGGGGATGATCTGATGAACCTGCGTCGCGATCAGACCTGCGCGGTCGAGGAGATCTTGGGCGATCTTCGCACGGACCCCGAACGGCACCTCGGTGTCCTCCATCATCCCGACCAGCATCTGGGCCGCTTGGTCGGCGTTCATGATCACTCGCTCGGCCGCGCGACGCCTGACTTGGGGCGCGCGGCCCCGATAGCCAGTTCCTAGAAAATTCTGGGCTCTGGGCACCGGGGCAGGCAAAATCACTACCGGGAAGTTCCGCCCGCGTGGCAAGCCGATGAGGACTGTAGTTCCGCCCGCGCGGCTAGGCCTGATGGCCCCTCGTGCGTGCCCGTGCGCGTGGGCGCCGCATGCGTATTGGGTCGGATTATTGCTCGGCCAGTGCTGTTAGGGGGCTTCCGCAACCTCGACCGCACCGGACGGCTCTGTTCGCCCGGCTGCTGACCGACGGCACGGACTACGCCGGAGGGGGACGGACTACGCCTGAGGGCGAGGTTGCTGCTCCTCGGCCAAGTAGAAGTCCCGACCAACGACCGTGGCCCGCTTCGTCGCTTCCTTGAACGTGTCCGTGCGGAACCACTGCATCGCACGGTCGAGGTTCTCGGCGTGGATGTGGAACAGCGCCGCATTCGGGTTATCGATGTCTCGGTAGACGGGCCCATCTGTCATGCCGTATGAGTGACGGTCCTCGACGTGGTCGTAGTGGGTCTTCAGCCATGCGTCGTAGTCCTCGGCTTCGACGCGAATCATGATGGTTTTGATCATCAAATTCCTTTCTTCTGCCTGCGGCGTTTCCGCAGTACAAACTTTGGTCCCCGAGTTGATCTTGAGTCCTAGAGCATATGGCCAGTGTTGATGATCATGGTGTCGTCATCGTTGCCCGACGTCTGTTCATCCACAACACTGGTGAACTTGCTGACGTCGCGGATGATCACGTCATAGTGGCGCCAGAGGTCTTGTTGGCACCACCTACTGCGGTTGCCAAGGATTGGTCACGAGACGTGTAGCCACCGCATCGCGGTCTGCAGGAGGTGGTCGTAATCGCCTGCGGTGGCCTCAGCGTGGAACTCGCTGACCTCCGCATCAGGTACGCCAGCCGAACGCAGCGCAGCTTGCACGGCGTCGAGGACTTCAAGAGCGTTGCCGTCAACGGTCCATTCATCGCCGGTGAGCGTGACGGCAATGTCTGGGTGGCGGGGAACCGTTGTGGGCTGGGTCACGGTGGCTACTGCCTTTCTGGGGATTGTGCATACATTCACACATAGCGCTGTGTGATGACTGTGGGGTTGCTGTCCGGCGGCTGTCATCTAGCGCGACGGCGTGTGAGTTCGCGGGACCCCGATACGCACGTGGGCGGTCCCGACCTCAAGGCGAACTGGCTCCCCTGGCGCGAGCGAGCCGCTTGCCGGACGCGCTCAGACTCTGGCGACGATCTTGACTCGAGCTTCGTGCACCGCCTTGAGCCGCTCAGCCTCTTGCTGAGGATCTTGGTATGGGATGGCGCGGATGAGGTAGTGGCGCCTGCTTGTCGACCCGGATCGCCACTGTGCAAGGCTTTCAGACCTCGCGGGCCAATGTGCCGCAGCGCGGCAAGGCCCGCAGAACGGCGCCGGTGACCTCTGGTGAGCGTGACGGAAGTCACCGCCCGGAAATATGTCAAATTGAAGGTTTTGACGAAGCCATACGACTCGGGGACCATCACCTCCAGGCCGAATTGGCCTATCGGTTACGCAAGGCTGGGCGTCTTGTCGATCCGCCCGATGGGGATCATCCCTTCGCCCTGCAGGCACGGGGCGATTGGCAAGCTGCAGCGCAGGCCTGGGCCGCAGCGCGGCTGTCCCTATCATCAGGCCGCTGCCCTGGCTGACAGCTCCGATCCGGCCGCGCTGCTGAGGCCTTGCCGATCTTGGATGGACTCGGCGCAATCCCACTCGCACGCCAGGTCAGGGCCCAACTGCGGCAGCTCGGTGTGCCGAACGTGCCAAGAGGGCCGATGGCCGACACCCGGGAGAATCCCGCCGGGCTTACGGAGCGGCAGCTCGAGGTGCTACGGCTGCTGGCACGCGGGTTGACCAACAACGAGATCGCGGCGCAGCTCGTGCTCTCGGTGCGTACCGTCGACCGCCACGTCGCCGAGATCTTGGCGAAGCTCGGCGTCGCGTCCCGCCGGCAAGCCGCGGCTCGAGCTGAAGCCCTGGGGATCTCGGGGCCTGGTCCTTAGCCGACTCTCGGTTCACTACCCATACGCTGCCATCGTCGCTGCACGTCGATGTGGGTAGTCCCGCCCGGCCAATTGGGTAGCAGCTTGCCGATGATCGTGCATGCCATTCACGCGTACAGATTGATCAAGCACATAGATCAATCGGAGGACAGCATGATCAACAACACAAAGCCCGAAGACGCGCACTGATCGGCACGTACTCATCGCCGGCGGCGGCATTGCCGGACTGAGCCTCGCGCGAGCACTCAAAGATGCCGGACACGATCCGCTGGTCATCGAACGCAGCCGAGAGTGGCCGATGACCGACATAGCGCACTATCTGCCGGCCAACGCACTGCGAGCGCTAGATCAACTTGGTCTCGGCGAGGCGGTCACCGCGGCCGCTCATCCGATCAGCAGGCAGCGCGTGACAGGTGCTCGTGGACGGACGCTCGTCGATCTTCCGATATCGAGCATCTGGGGCAACGGCGGCCGGAGCGCGGCAATTCGCCGGAGCGCGCTGCACGAACTCCTGCAGGCGGAAACTTCCGACGTCACCGTTCGCCGTGGGACCACGATCGCCGCCAGGCTTCGCAATGGCACGATCAAGCTCAGCGACGGATCGATCGAGCCATACGACGTACTGGTCGGTGCCGACGGAGCCGATTCCGTGATACGCACCGCTGGCATCGGTGGCACGGCGCCGCAGCAAACCGGTCGCTGGTGCTGGCGCTTCATCGCCGAAGGTTGGAGCGGCGAGGAAGACACCTGGCACGCTCGCCTCGCCCCTGGTCGCAGCCTGGTCACCATGCCGCTGGGCGACGGGTCAGTCTTCTGCTACGCCGACATCGCCAGCAACAACGGCAGGCCGCCGGGCGACTGGCGCAACTACTTCGACGATTTCGGCGCGCCGGTCGCTGATCTGCTCACCCAGGGCGGGCACGCCTACGCCACCCCAATCACTGAAGTTGATCAACCCTACGCATTCCTGGGTCGGACCGTCCTGATCGGCGATGCCGCCCATGCGATGTCCCCCTCAATGGGCCAGGGTGTCGCTTTGGCTGTCGAGGACGCACTAGTGCTTGCGGAGACGCTCAGCAGCCTGCCCGTCGACGAGGCGCTGCCCGCGTACGAGCAACGGCGGGCTCCGCGGATCGCCTGGGTTCGTGCGCAGGCCCATCGCCGGGACAACACTCGAGGGCTCACGCCCGCTGTGCGGGACAGGGTGGTGCGGCTCACTGGGCGCCGCATGGTGCTTGCCGGCCAACGAGCCCTGCTCGCCGTGCCCTGACGTCCCGCGGATCCCCCGCTGACGCCCCACTTTCTCCCTTCACGCCCCCGATGTATGTGGGCCGCCGGTGAAGAAGGTGGGGCGTCAGCACGTGAGGTGGGATGCTTGACGCATGCCCGGATCTTTGGATTGACTGGCCGCCAAATGACCACGAACGAAAGCCATCGTGCCGACCGCGTCAAGGCTGAACGCGATCCGCTGGGAATGATCAACGGCGAAGGCATGATCACGGGCACGGTCGTCTCCGCGGCTGCGATAGCAGCATCGGTAGGGCATCTGGAAGAAACCCGGCTCGTTCTTGCCATTCTGGGAACCGCATTCATCTATTGGCTGGCACACCTCCATGCTCGGACGCTGGGCGATGCCGTCAAACACCACACGCATCCCGCAGCCGCATTGAAAGAGGCGCTCGCTGAGACCTGGCCGATCCTTGCGGCAGCCCTGGTACCCGCCGCCATCTTGATCATCCTCCAACTCCTCGGCGTAGATCTGCGTATCGACGCCTGGATCGCCGTGATCGCCTGCACCGTGCTGCTGACCGGCTATAGCTTCTTTGCGGGTCGCCGTGGTGGGCTCAGCTTCGGAGGCAGCCTGATAAGCGCGGGCATCGGTGCGCTGCTCGGGCTGTTGATCATCGGGCTCAAGGCGAGCCTGCACTGACGTTTGCCGGCCTGACCCGGCCGGCGCTCGTACGCCTGCGCCTCAGCCCGCACGAACCTCCTTCAGCACTCGGCGTACGGCCTCGAGAGTGCGATCCACGTCCTCGTTGGTGGTTCGCCAGTTGGAGACAGAGATTCGCAGTACGGCCTGTCCGTGCCAGGTCGACGGGGTCATCCATGCGGTGCCATCCCGCAGCAGTCGCGCGGCAACTTCGCGCGTCACGTCGTCGGTGCCAAATGACACGCACACCTGAGTGAATACGACGTCGTTGACAACGCGTACGCCATCCAGCTCGGCCAGTCCGGCGGCAAAGTGACGGGCGTGTGCACAGAACCGCTCGACCATCTGTGCTACGCCGCGACGGCCGAGTGAGCGTAAGGCGGCCCAGACCGTGAAGCCGCGAGCTCGACGAGAGAATTCGGGAACCGTCGAGAACGGGTCCGGCCGCTCGTCCTGGATCAGGTACGCGGCATGCACTCCCATGGCGGCGTACATTGCATCGGCGTTCGCCACGATCGCGATGCCACTGTCATACGGCACGTTGAGCGTCTTGTGCGCGTCAGTCGCCCACGAATCCGCTCGCTCGACACCAGCGACCAAGTGCCGGTATGTGGGCGAGGCGGCAGCCCACAGCCCGAACGCGCCATCTACGTGGACCCAAGCGCCGTACTGATGTGCAAGATCAACAGCTGTCAGCGATCGGGTCGAAGGCGCCGCTGTGGACGTTCCCCGCTTGCAGGCAGACGATCACCGGATTTCCGCCGACCTGGTCCAGGGCGGATGCCAACGCATCAAGTCGGATCCGACCTTGATCATCGGCCGGAACCACGATGCTCTTGGCTTCACCCAAGCCAAGGAACCGCAGCGCGACGTCGACTGTCTCGTGACGTTCCTCCCCAACGATGACGCTGACCTCCGGGGCGTTGTGCAACCCGTCGTTCTCGACATTCCAGCCCGCGCGGCGAAGCACCTCGTGGCGAGCGGCGGCCAGGCAGGTGAAGTTGGCGATCATCGCGCCAGTGACAAAACCAACGGCAGAGGTGTCAGGCAAGCCCAACAGGTCAAGCAACCACTCACCGGCCACCCATTCCGCACCGGCTGCGGCCGGCGAGGAGGCCAGCAGCCCGGCGTTCTGATCCCACGTCGAGGTCAGCCAATCGGCCGCCAGCGTGGCGGGCAGCACACCGCCGATCACCCAGCCGAAGAACCGTCCCGACGGCATCGCGACGACTCCCGGCTCCGCCCCCGCGATCAACTCCTCGACCACCTGCAACGGCTCGGCGCCCTCCTCCGGCAGCGGCTGCCGCAGCGCGTTCGCAACGCCGTCGACGTCTGTGCGTGCCGCAACCCGCCGGCCCGGCAGATCCTCGAGAAAGCCGGTGGCCTCCTCGAGGACACGCTCCAAGATCTTTCGCTCGTCGATCTTTCGCTCGTCCGTCATCGCCCACTCCCTTGTCCGCGCATCCGGCCCGCCTGTTGGAAAACCGGGTTGACCCAGGTTTCACTCGCACCACACATGTTGCAAACGTATGCAATGCGCGAGAAACCTGCGCAGCGAGCTCAGGCCGCCGAACGGCCGCGTGCGATTTCGGAGGAGCTTTTGATCACCTCGCTGCTGGTTTGCGCGTGACGAAGATCGCGTCCATCGGATCAGCAGGAGCCTCATAGACCCCGACGTCGCGGAAGCCGGCGTCGGCCAGCATCTGACGAGCGACCTGCTCTCCCCATGCCGTACCCAACCCTGCGCCGTTGTGAGCCAGGGACACCGTCAGGCAATGCAGGGTGCTCACGGCGTAAAGCAACGGTGCGAAGGGATTACCAATGTTGTCAGCCAGGTCGCTCGACACACGCGGCTCCTTCATGAAGAAGACGCCTCCTGCGGCAAGGGCATCGTAGATGTGGCTGAGGACCGCAGCGGGCGCGACCATGTCATGAATCGAGTCGAAGACGAACACTGCGTCCAGCGGCTCGTTGACGATCAGCTCGGCCACATCGCCCACCTCAAAGTTGGCATTCGTCAGACCTCCGGCAGCCGCCTCCGCCCGGGCCCGCGCGATCGCGTCCTCGGCGATGTCATAACCGGTGAAGGTCGATTGGGGAAATTCCCGGGCTAGCAGCACGACGGCGTGGCCGGTCCCGCACGCTACGTCGACGACTCTGGCACCGCGGGTCAGCGTTTCACGGAGACCGGATGCGCATGGTAGCCAGGCATCGATGAGCTGCTCGTCGAACGCGCCGCGCCCCATGGCGTCCATGGCGTCGGTGAATTCGGGTCGGAATGCCTCGTACGGGACGCCTCCGCCGGCGCGGAACACTCGGGCTACCTCAGGCACATGCGTTGCCAGATGAGTGTTCAGCTGGCCGAACGGCGCCAGGTTTCCCGAGCCGCTGCCGGTGAGGCACACCGCGTGTTCGAGCGGCAGCACGTAGGTCGCGCTTGCGGCGTCGTACTCGACAATGCCGCTGGTCGCCATAGATCCGAGCCACTCCCGTACGTACCGCTCGTGCAGTCCGGCCCGGCTCGCTAGCTCAGGACTGCTCGCCGGACCCTGCGCCGCGGCCTCGAACAGGCCCGTGCGGTAACCGATGTCGATCATGGCGCTTAGCATGGCGCCGGTGTAGATGCCGAAGATCCGCCCGGCAAACTCCTGGATGCGTTCTTCGTCGATGGTTTCGGTGATGGTGCTCATCGAACTTTCCTCCAGCTCGGCGGCCACCGGTTGTGACCTGGTTCTTCGACACTAGAAGCGCGGCGGCGCTGACCTCATCGGACGACGGACCCATCGTTGACGAGGGTCAATGGGTCGGATTACCCACGCCGTGACGTGAGCAGATGATGGTCGAAGGCGTACGCGGTCGCGGCCGCACGGCTGGTCAGTCCGCACTTGATGAAGATGTTCGACAAGTGCCTGGCGACCGTTTTGTGGCTGATCACGAGCGCAGCCGCGATCTGCTCGATTGGTGCGGCCAGCGGCGACCAAGGCCAACACCTCCGCCTCACGCGCGGTCAACCCATCTGGCAGTCGCGGCGCGTGCCGGAGCATCTGCGAGCTTGCGCGTGTCGAGCTTCGCGCCCAGCCGATCGAACACTTCGGCGGCTGCGTCCAGGGCGCGGGCGGCGCCATCGGTGTCGGAGAGTGCGTCGCAGGCTTGGGCCAATAGCAGCCGAACCCTGCCGCGTCGTACGGCGCGTCCAGGTCTTGCCAGATGCGGCAGGCTTCGCGCAATACCGGCAGCGCCTCGACCCATCGCGACTCGGCCGCAAGAACGGCCCCGGTCCCCTGCTGAGCGGCCGCGCGCAGCACCTCGCTGCCGAAGGCCGCCGCGATTTCCACGAGCTCTTCCGACGCTTTTTTCGCCGCCTCGAGATCGCCGCCCTCAAGCGTGACCTCGACGAGGGCGGCAAGGAGTGGAGCACGAACCAGCGGCTGCTCGGCGACGAGCCACAAGTGCGATGTCGAGCATGGATCTGGCCCGGTCGGGATGGCCCTCCGCCAGCCGAACGAAAGCCAATGCCGGCTGCGGATCCCGGCCGAGCCGATCAGCCTCGCTCCAGTGCGGAACTCGGCACCGGCAAGATCGCCGCTGCCGCAACCGAACCTCGCCCACGGCGTAGTAGCGCCTCCGCGACGCTCACGACCTGGATCCCTTGCAGATCGATGCAGACCCGGGACGCCTCGCGCTCAGCCTGCTCCCAGGCGCCGCTCACCGTCAGCAGCTGCGCCTGATGGACTCGGCAGATACCGGTGAACAGCACCGCCGGCGGGATCTGATTGCACCAGCGCGCGAGGGCCTTCGTCCATTGCCTCATCCGCCGAAGATCGCCGAGCTCGTGGCAGGCGGCGATCATGTTGCAGTAGATGTTCCCGGCGTACGCGGGGTTCATCTGCTCCGACGTCGCGTTGAGCATCGCCTCGTCCAGGAGCGCCATGCCGTCCTCAACCCGGCCCGATCTGATCATGGCTCGGCCCTCGATCACCAAGGTGAGGGCGGCCAAGTTGGGGTCACCGTGGCGGCGAGCCACGTCCTGAATCTGTCGGGCCTGATCGACGATGTCGTCGAGGGGCATCACAGCGGCGCGGGCGTCCAGCTCGATGTATTTCGCGTAGGCGTGCTCGACGCCATCAGGCAGCTCATGGAGTAGCCGGTGGAACCGACTGAGCCACCCCGAGCCTTCGGCCTGATCCCCACGAAGGAACAGCGTCCCGGCAAGCTCGAGAGCTGACATCGCGGCGCGTTCGCGTCGGTCCTCCCTCAAGTAGCGGTGGTATGACTCTTCATATGCGGCGAGGGCCTCCTGAATTAGACCCAACCACCAATCCGCCTCCGCCAGCGCGTACACGTCGTCGGAGCGCAACGCGTCCAGCGCCTTGGCCGCCAGAAAGTCCCGCCGGGCAGCGGTCCAGTCGCGGCGGGCAAGCGCATCGCGAGCGGCCCGCACGATGCCGGCGTCGTCGTCCAACGTGTCGTCGTCCATGACGCATCAATCATCGCGCCGCTCGGTACGGTGTGCCCCCTCCGGGCCTCCGGGCTGTGCGAGAACGATCTTCAGTAACGTTGACGCTCAGCTGTCGGTAGGGAGGCCCCATGGATCATTTCGTACGACCCGGACTGCGCTTCGACGTACTCGACTCAGGACCCGCTGATGCTCCCGCGGTGGTACTGCTGCATGGGTTTCCACAACAGCCTGTCCACCTTCGAAGCCGTTGCTGGCCGGCTGAACGTCGAGGGCCTGCGAACGCTCACTCCCAGCGAACGCGGCTACACCCCTGCCGCTCGACCCACCCGACGGCGGGACTATCGAACGGCCGCGACCGCCGCTGATGTGATTGCCCTGCTTGATACCGCCGGCCTTGCGAAGGCTCACATCGTGGGGCATGACTGGGGCGGCAATCAGGCCTGGGGTGTGGCGGGCTGGCATCCGGACCGAGTAGCTTCGCTCACCGTCCTCTCAACGCCTCACCCGGCAGCGTTACTCAAATCGGTGTGGACGAGTCGACAGGGTTTGCGGTCGTGGTACATGGTGCTTTTCCAACTTCCTGCGCTGCCGGAGCGGTTGGCGCAGCGTACGCTCGCGAAGTTCTTGCACGATGGCGGCCTTCCGGACGACTTCGTCGATCGTTATGCGGCGGCCATGGCAGAGCCCGGCGCGCTCACCGGGGCGCTGAACTGGTACCGCGGTATCCCGTTCTCCAGTGCGGCCGCCGCTCGGGCGGATCACTGTGCCTACCACTTACGTCTGGGGACGGGATGACCCTGTGCTGGCCCGGCGCGCTGTTGAGCTGACGGCCGACTATGTCGCTGGGCCGTACGAAGTCGTAGAGCTCGAGGCCGGCCACTGGCTGCCCGAAACACAACCTGAGGCCATCGCGGACGCCATCCTCGCTCGCGTGAGGTCAAGCCTCAACTCATGACGTCTTCCAGATCCCCTTCGAGATCCAGGTAGACCTGTTGCAGCTCAGTGATCAACTCCGGATCGGGCTCCTGCCACAGCCCACGATCAACAGCCTCACTGAGTTTTTCGATGATGCCGCGCAGCGCCCACGGGTTCGCATGCTTCATGAAGTCCTGGTTGTCCTTGTCCAGCACGTAATTCTCGGCCAATTGCGCGTACATCCAGTCGGTGACCACACCGGCGGTGGCGTCGAAACCGAAGAGGTAGTCGACGGTCGCGGCCAGCTCGAACGCCCCCTTGTAGCCGTGCCGTTGCATCGCCGCGATCCATCGTGGGTTGATCACCCGTGCCCGGAAGACTCGCGCCGTCTCCTCGGTCAGTGATCGAGTCCGGACCGCGTCCGGACTCGTCGAGTCCCCGACGTACGCCTTCGGATCGCTGCCGGTCAGCGCGCGTACGGTCGCCACCATCCCGCCGTGGTATTGGAAGTAGTCATCGGAATCGGCAATGTCATGCTCCCGGGTATCGACGTTCTTCGCCGCCACCGCGATCCGCCGATAGTTGGCCTCCATGTCCTCACGCGCCGGAATACCGTCAAGATCACGACCGTACGCGAATCCGCCCCACGCCGAGTAAACCTCGGCAAGATCATGATCATTACGCCAGTTGCCCGCTTCGATGAGGGGCAGAATGCCTGCTCCGTACGAGCCCGGCTTGGAGCCGAAGATGCGGGTAGTGGCACGGCGCTGATCGCCGTGGGTGGCAAGATCATCTTGTGTGTGCCGCCGGACGAAGTTCAGGTGGCTGGGCTCGTCTCGATCGGCCACCAGGCGTACGGCGTCGTCAAGCATCGCCACGACGTGTGGAAACGCGTCGCGAAAGAAGCCTGAGATGCGAACCGTGACGTCGATCCGCGGCCGGCCCAGCTCGGCGAGATCGATCGCCTCGAGGCCGATCACCCGGCGAGACGCCTCGTCCCAGACTGGCATCACGCCGAGCAGCGCCAACACTTCAGCAATGTCGTCACCGCTGGTCCGCATGGCCGATGTGCCCCAGACGGACAGTCCGACCGACTGTGGATACTCCGCCCGTCTCATCGAGATGCCGCTGCAGTAGAGATTCGGCCATCGCCTGACCGGTCTGGTACGCCAGCCGGGAGGGGATCGCCTTGGGATCGACGGAATAGAAGTTGCGGCCGGTCGGCAGGACGTTGATCAATCCGCGTAGCGGCGACCCTGATGGCCCGGCGGGGACGTACCCGCCATCCAGGGCGTGCATGATCGCGGTGATCTCATCACCGGTCCTGGCCAGCCGCGGTACGACCTCCTGGCAGGCGAAGCGCAGCGCAGCAGCGACACCCTCGTCCTGCGCTCCGAGGATGCCCTCAACGATCTTCGGGACGGCCTCGACTCGACCAGCCCGTATGCCGCGACCGCGACGACCAGCTCGCGTGCCTGCGCCTCGACGGCATCCACCTCTGCGGACGAGGCGTCATCGCCAGCCAGTCCGAGCGCGCTGCGCAACCCTGGGACGCCGTTGACCTGACCGCCAAAGATCTGCGGCGATCGCAGCACCGCCAGCACCAAGTTGATCAGCTCGTCGCCCTGACGGTGCCTCGCCGAGCACATGCAGCCCGTCGCGGATCTGCGCATCCTTGATCTCACACAGCCAGCCGTCGACGTGGAGGACGAACTCGTCGAAGGCTTCCTCATCCGGAGCCGCATCCAGGCCAAGATCATGATCCAGCTGGGCGGCCTGGATGAGCGTCCAGATCTCGCCACGCAGCGCCGGCGCCTTTGCTGGGTCCATGGCCTTGACCTGCGCGTACTCGTCGAGCAGTTGTTCTAGCCGAGCGATATCGCCGTAGGTCTCGGCACGAGCCATGGGCGGCACCAGATGATCAACGATCGTGGCATGCGCCCGGCGCTTGGCCTGAGTTCCCTCGCCGGGATCGTTGACCAGGAAGGGATAGATCAGCGGCAGCGAGCCGATCGCGGCGTCGGTGCCGCAAGACGCGGACATGCCGAGGTTCTTGCCGGGGAGCCATTCCAGGTTGCCGTGCTTGCCGACGTGAATCACCGCGTGCGCGCCGAATTCCCGCTCCAGCCAGCGATAGACGGCCAGGTAGTGATGGGACGGAGCAAGATCAGGATCGTGGTAGATCGCGATCGGGTTCTCCCCGAAACCGCGAGGCGGCTGCACCAAGATCACGACGTTGCCGGCCTGGAGCGTGGCCGCGACGATCTCGCCCGCTGCGTCGCGACTGCGATCGACGAAGAGCTCACCGGGTGCACTCCCCCAGGCATCGGTGACCGCCGCCACGAGATCGGCGGGGAGCTCGGCGAGCCACTGGCGATAGGTTGCCGCCGCAATTCGGACCGGCTGGCCGGAGAGCTGCTCGGCCGTCAACCACTCGGGATCCTGCCCACCGGCTGCGATCAATGCGTGGATCAGCGCGTTGCCTGCGGTGGTATCGGGATGCTCACCCTCGACCGGATCGAGTGGTCCTGTCCCCGGGATCTCACCCGGTGCGCCAAGATCGTAACCGGCCGCGCGCATCGCTCGCAGCAACTTGATCACCGAGACCGGGGTGTCCAGCCCGACGGCGTTGCCGATCCGCGAGTGCTTGGTCGGGTAGGCCGAGAGCACGATCGCGATGCGCCGCTGCTGGACGGGGATGTGCCGTAGTCGGGCGTGGTTGACCGCGATCTCGGCGACCCGGCGACACCGCTCATGATCAGGGACGTAGCTCGGCAGTCCATCAGCATCGATTTCCTTGAAGGAGAACGGCACGGTGATGATCCGGCCGTCGAACTCCGGAACCGCCACCTGCGTCGCCACATCCAGCGGGCTCATGCCCTCATCCGAGGCGGCCCATGACGCCCGATCCCAGGTGAGGCAAAGTCCTTGCAAGATCGGGATGTCGAGAGCGGCCAGTGCGCGTACGTCCCACGCTTCGTCGTCGCCACCGGCGGTTGCCGTGGCCGGCTTGGTGCCGCCGGCCGCGAGCACGGTGGTGATCAAGGCATCGCAGGTGCCCAGATACTCGATCAAATCCGAGGGAGCATCACGCAACGAGGCAGCGAAGATCGGCACGCCGATACCGCCGGCGGCGTCGACAGCATTGGCCAGCGCTTCTACGTACGCGATGTTCCCGGCGGCGTGCTGGGCGCGATAGAACAAGATCCCGATGCGTGGCCGTGACACTCCGGCAGCCGATGGGCGGGGCAGCACTCCCCAGACTGGTTGTTCGACGGCAGCCTCGAAGCCGACACCCGTGAGCAGCACGGTGTCGCTCAGAAACGCGTGGAGCTGCCTGAGATTGTCTGGTCCGCCCTGGGCCAGGTAGACGTGGGCATCGGCGGCGATTCCTTTCGGCACAGTCGACAGCCCCATGAGCGCTGCATCGGGAGCCTGCTCGCCACCCAGGACCACCATCGGCTTGCCGCTCGCACGAAACCGATCGAATCCCGTGCACAGCAGCTGCGGCGAGCCGAGAATCCGCGCCACGATCAGGTCACACGCCTCGAGTACCTCAGCGAGCTGGCTATGCGCCGCACGCGCCGGATTGGCCAGGACGTAGTCGGCGCCGCTCGCCCGCGCAGAGAGCAGGTCGGTGTCGGAGGTCGAGAGCAAAGCGATCCGCGGCATCCCGGGAGCGTAACCCCTCAGCGGTCCGGCCGCTTACCATGGCGGGCGTGACTCGCGCGGACCGGTGCCCAGGCGTGCTGCGCCCTCATCTGGCCGTTGACGGCGCGGTGGTACGAATTCGAGTTCCTGGCGGACAGACCACTGGTGCAGCGCTGGGCTCATTGAGCCGGATCGCGCAGGAGTTCGGCAGCGGTGATCTGCAGCTCACATCCCGCGCAGGCATACAGCTTCGGGGCCTGCCCGACCCGCTGCCGGCTGGATTCGTCAGCGCGGTGCGCGAAGCGGGCTTTCTGCCGTCGGACACCCACGAGCGGGTGCGCAATATCGTCGCGTCGCCGCTGACCGGCATCAGCGGTGGCCTGTCGGACGTGCGGCCGCTGGTGGTCGGTCTCGATGTTGGACTTTGCGCGGAGCCGGAGCTCGCCGACCTGCCCAGCCGATTTCTTTTCGCCATGGACGATGGCCGCGGCGACGTCAGTCGCGTGCCTTTTGATCTTGGATACCGCGCTGCCGGCCCTGATCATGGATGGCTAATGATCGGTGGCACGCGATTGGGTATTCCCGTCGCGGCAAGCACTGCTGTCGAGATGTTGCTAGATCTCGCGCAGCAGTTCTTGCACCGCAGTCACGGCTCCGGCGCTGTGTGGCATGTCCGCGACCTTCCGAGCTGGGCGGCGAGCCGAGCTGGCGTACGCACGATCAACTGGCCGCACCCGGCAACGAAAATTCCGCTCGGCGAGGTTGCGGGTGCGGCGTCGGTCCAAGTGCCCCTGGCGTTGCTGGCACCGGCTCAAGTTGCCACCGTCGAGGCTTGCGCCGGCGGCTCAGTCGTGATCACACCAACCCGAGGCCTGGTGCTGCCCGGAGCCGCCGATCACCTTCCCGACCTCGTCGCGGCCGGTCTCGTCGATGATCCCGCGTCGCCCTGGTCGAGCATCTCCGCGTGCGTGGGCGCACCGTCGTGCCAGAACTCTTTGATCAACACCCGCTCGTACGCGACGTCGCTCGCGCGGTCCGGATCACCTGTGCCACGGACCCACATCAGCGGGTGCGAGCGACGTTGCGGCGCACCTACCGATGATCATCTTGATCTTGTGGCACCCATTGCATTCGATCTGCAGGCACTCGCTCAGGAGGCCAGATGATATCTGCACCTGCGCGCCGCTATGACTACGTCACGGTGCCTGCAGAGATTTATCGGAGATCGTTCGCGACCATTCGCTCAGAGGCTGATCTATCCAGGCTGCCGGAGGATATGCGTACCATCGCCGTTCGCATGATTCACGCCTGCGGCGATGTCGACCTCGTCAAAGATCTTGCGTTCCACCCGCGACTGGTATCCACCGTCCGAGCAGCGCTCGCCGGAGGGGCAGCGATCTTCACTGACACCCAGATGCTGGCCGCTGGCATCACCCGGCGGCGGCTTCCTGCAGACAACGATGTGATGTGTTTGCTCGGGGATTCCCGAGCGGCCGACCTGGCAGCACGCTGGGGAACCACCCGATCCGCGGCCGCCGTCTCGCTCGGGACCGAGCGGCTCGCGCGGCACCGTCGTGGCTATCGGCAACGCCCCAACCGCACTGTTCCATCTATTGGAGCTGATTGCGGATGGCGGGCCGCGGCCCGCCGCAATCATCGGGATTCCCGTTGGCTTCGTGGGATCGGCCGAGTCCAAGATCGCGCTGGCTGAGAATCCGTGGGACATTCCCTGGCTCGTCGTGCACGGACGGCGCGGCGGCTCCGCCTTGTGCGCCGCCGCAATCAATGCTCTGGCTCAGGAGTCGGAGACCGCGTGATCGGCCACCTGTACGGAGTGGGCGTCGGTCCCGGTGATCCCGAGCTGATCACTCTTCGGGCAGCGAAGCTGATCAAGAACGCTGATGTGATCGCCTACCACTCAGGCACCGCCGGCCGATCAATCGCGCGCACGATTGCCGACGCGCTGATCAGCGAGGGGGCGATCGAGGAATTGCTGATCTATCCCGTGACAACGGGTCTCATTGATCATCCCCTCGGCTATTACGGAGCTGTCGATGATTTCTACGATGAGTCTGCTGAGCGGCTGAGCAAGCATCTGGGCGTTGGCCGCGATGTGGTGGTGCTCGCTGAGGGCGACCCACTGTTCTACAGCTCATACATGTATCTGCACGATCGGCTGGCGCCGCATTTCCCCAGCGAGATCGTGCCGGGAGTCACCTCGCTCACCGCGGCGGCCACTGCCTTGCGAAGCCCGCTCGCGCGGCACGAGGACGTCCTGACCGTGCTTGCCTGGCACCTTGCCGGTACCTGAGCTCGCACGCCGGCTCGCCGATACCGATGCTGCCGCGATCATGAAACTAGGCCGGACCTTCGCCGGCGTACGCGAGGCACTCCGGCAGTCTGGCCGGCTCGCCGATGCGCTCTATGTGGAGCGGGCGACCACCGGAGAGCAGCGCATCATGCCGGCGGGTGATGTTCATCCTGCCGACGTGCCGTACTTCTCCATGGTCGTGGTACCGGGCAGGGATCGCCGCGCCGACTCGGCAGGACGAGCGGCGACGCTGCGGCCGGTCGCTCCTCGTGATCATGGCGAGGAGCCACAACTCTTTGTTGTCGGTCTTGGGCCCGGACCGGACAGCTGGATCACTCCCGAGGTATCCGCGGTGCTGGCAAAAGTCGATCATGTGGTGGGATACGGTCCTTATCTTGATCGGTTGCCGATCCGACCACATCAGCAGCGACATGCCACGGGCAACACCGTTGAGCTGGAGCGCGCACGCCATGCTCTTGATCTTGCCTTGGGGGGCGAACGGGTCGCGGTCGTCTCCGGTGGAGACGCCGGAGTCTTCGGCATGGCCTCCGCGGTCTTCGAGGCGGCGGCGGCTGACGGCTATGCAGATGTCAAGATCACGGTGCTTCCTGGGGTGACAGCGGCTCAGGCTGTGGCCGCCCGTGCCGGCGCACCGCTGGGCGGGGACTACGCGGTGGTATCGCTGTCGGACAGGCTCAAGCCATGGCCGGTGATCGAGCGGCGGTTGCGTGCTGTCGCTGAAGCCGATCTGGTACTCGCGATCTACAACCCCGCATCGCGCACTCGGCGCGAGCAGATCGTTCGAGCGCGCGAGCTGCTGCTCGAGCTGCGTCTGCCTGACACCCCGGTGGTCGTCGGCCGCCACGTCGGTCGCGACGGCGAGAGCCTGACCGTCACAACTCTCGGAGCGCTTGAGCCGGACAGCATTGACATGAGCTGCCTTTTGATCATCGGTTCCAGCCAGACCCGACTCGGACAGAACGCGACGGTGTGGACCCAGCGTTCTTACACTTGAGATGGGTACGACCGTGGTCCGCGCCTTGTCGTCGGCCTTTAACCACGCCGCTTTCCGTACAGGTGCGACTCGACAAAGTCTTCAGCATGCAACGCCTCTCCCACCATGATCACAGCGGCCTGCCGCAGACCGGCAGCCTCCACTTGGGACGGGATGGTCTCCAGGGTTCCCCATAGCACCAGCTCGTTCGGCTGACTGGCATTGGCGACGACAGCGACCGGACAGTCGGGCCCGTACGCAGGCGTCAGATCCGCGCAGATCTGGCGGATCCGCCGGATCGCCAGATGGATGATCATGGTGGCTCGCGTCCGTGCCAGGTATTCCAGCGATTCCGTCTCGGGCATCGCGGTCGAGGCGGCTTGGGTTCGCGTCAGGATCACGGTTTGCGCCAGCTCGGGAACAGTGAGCTCCCGGCCGATGATCGCTGCGGCGGCCGCGTACGCCGGCACACCGGGTGTCACATCCCAGCTCACGCCAGCCGCATCCAACCGCCGGGTCTGCTCGGCCAGCGCCGAGTAGATCGAGGGATCGCCGGAGCATAGTCGCGCGACATCTTGTCCGCCCTGACATGCCGCAGTCAGGTGATCAGTGATCTGATCAAGATCAAGGTGCTGACTGTCGATCAAGGTCGCTCCTGGCGGACAGTGTTCCAGGATCTGAGCGTCAATGTAGGTGCCGGCGTAGACACAGACCGGGGACGATCCGATCAGCCGGACAGCCCGCAGCGTCAGCAGATCCCCCGCGCCGGGACCTGCTCCGATGAAGTGCACGGTCACGTCGGATCCTTGATCGAGCTCCATTGCACGACGGCTCGCGCCGGACGCCAGCCGTGATACCGGCCGATCGGCTCCAGATGTTCCACCGAGAGTCGAGTCAGCTCCCCCCCAAGGCGCTTCCAGCAGCTGATCACGATCAGTTCCGTCTCCTGAGTCACCGCATGAACGACCAACCGGCCGCCGGGCCGCAACGCCGACCACGCTTGCCCGATCGTCTCGCTGGTCCCACCGCCACCGATGAAAACCGCGTCTGGCTGCGGCAGCGAAGCCAGCGCTCCGGGCGCCTCCCCATGCAGCACCTCGAGGCCAGGAACGCCGAGCGCTTCGGCATTTCTACGGATCCGCTTGACCCGATCAGGATTGTGCTCTACAGCAATCGCGCGGCACTCATATCCAGAGCGCACCCACTCGATCGCGATCGATCCGGCGCCTGCACCAACATCCCACAGCAGTTCACCCGGTCGCGGCATCAGCCGCGCCAGCGCCGACGCGCGAAGATCACGTTTGGTCAGCTGCCCATCATGATCAAAGACTTCATCGGGAAGACCTGGCGCCAGCGAAGCAGCAGGCCCACTGCTCCCGACACAAGCCACACAAATCACATTGAGCGCTGGCGCTTCGTCGCTCCAATCGCGAGCCAGCGCTTCGACCCGTGATTCGATTTCGGTATCAAGATCGCCTAGGACCGTGACACTGCTGTCGCCATAGCCGGCGTCGGTGAGCAGCCGCGCGACCTCGGCAGGGCTTTCGGCGTCGCGGGACAAGATGATCATGCGGCGGCCGGGGAAGAGCCAGCGCCGTAACTCATCGAGATCGCGGCCACGGAGCCTCAGCACTTCGGTCGACTCCTCCGCCCAACCCATCCGAGCACGAGCAAACGCGACCGAGGACACCGCCGGATGAACGCGAACCGCCTCGGCTCCGAGTAGTTCCACCAGCGTGCTGCCAATGCCGGCGAGCAGCGGATCACCCGAGGCAAATGCCACGACCCGTCGACCAGCCACGTCGTTGAGAACCATCGGCAGTCCCTGGCGCAGCGGACTCGGCCAGGTGAGCCGCTGCTGTGCTGGAACCGGCGGGATCAGATCGAGGTGACGCGGGCTGCCGATCAGCACCTCCGCGTACCGAACCCTCGCGCGTAGCCGCTCCGGAAGGTCGCTCCACCCTCTCGCGGTCAGTCCGACCACCTCAATCACGCCTCAGACTGTATGCCTGCGGCTCGGCCCGTACCTCGGTTGCGTCACCGGAGCTGGACGGGTCAGGCGTCCGGGCACCCGGTCCATGTGGGCTCGGAAGGCTGCTGGATGTGACATCATCGAGGGCGGCGGCGGCAGAGGAATCCGGTGCAAGTCCGGAGCGGTCCCGCCACTGTGACTCGGGTTGTCGGCCAACGCTCGGCGACAAGACCGGGGAGTCAGGACGTCTGCCGCAGCTGGCCGTTGTCGCATTCCGCGTACGCCGGCCCGACCCAGGCATGCCGCGGGCGTGGATACCCGCAGGAAGGGTGTGAGGTGCGGACGTTTCCGTTCTCCGCAGTCGTCGGTTCCGAAGACATGGCACTAGCCCTGATCTTGACGACGGTGTCGCCAGAGGTCGGCGGCGTCCTGGTGCGTGGCGAGAAGGGCACCGCTAAGACCACGATGGTCCGTGCGCTGGCCGATATCTTGCCCAGCATCGATGTCGTCGATGGCTGCCGCTTCAGCTGCGACCCGTTGGACCCCGATCCGAGCTGCCCAGACGGTCCTCATGATCGCCCATTGCTGAGGGCTCGCGCTGCGAGGTTAGTCGAGCTGCCGGTCGGTGCGACGGAAGATCGGGTGATCGGATCACTTGATCTACGGCAGGCGCTGGGCGCCGGCGAGGTGATCTATGAGCCTGGGCTCTTGGCCGCGGCCCACCGCGGAATCCTCTATGTCGATGAGGTGAACCTGCTTCATGATCATCTAGTGGATTTGTTGCTGGACGCCGCCGCGATGGGTCGCTCGACGGTTGAACGGGAAGGAGTCTCGGTCGCCCACGCTGCCCGGTTGATCTTGATCGGGACCATGAATCCCGAAGAGGGTGAGCTGCGACCCCAGCTGTTGGACCGTTTCGGACTGACGGTCGAGGTCGCGGCCCCGCGGGATCCGGAGCAACGAGCAGAAGTGATCCGTCGCCGGATGGCGTTCGACCGTGACCCGGCCGCGTTTGTCGCCGCGTACGCGGTCCAGGAAGAGACGCTGCGCGTCGAGATCGCTAGGGCCAGGTCGCTGCTCCCGTTGGTACATCTGGGCGATCGGCAGCTGGCGACCATTGCCAGGGTGTGTGGCGCGTTCGAGGTCGACGGTATGCGCGCCGACATTGTGACCGCCCGGGCCGCCGCCGCGCATGCCGCATGGAAGGGCCGCCATGAGATCACCAAGACCGATATCCGCGCGGCTGCCAGGCTGGCGCTGCCCCATCGGCGTCGCCGTAATCCCTTCGACGCACCTGGCCTGGACGAAAAACTCCTTGATCGACTTCTGGAGGACGAGCCAGATCCCGATCCCACTTCGCCAGACGACCGGCCCCACGAATGGTCATTCGGCAAACTCACGACACAACGGCACGCGGCCTGAAACCGTTGACGACGCTTCGACAAGCTCACCGCACGATGACCGGCAGCCCACGCATAGCCCTTCGACAAGCTCGCGAGGCGATCACAGACCCTCGACGACTTCCACGCAGCAAGATCGAACCGTCGCTGCCGGAGACATCTACCGCACCCGCTTGTTCACCGCACGCGGAGTGGGTGGCGGCGAAGCGGGACGCCGCAGCCGCGCGCTGACGTCGGCGGGGCGTACGGTCGGAGCGATTCCGGCCAGTGGCGAAGCTGGTCGGCTGCACCTGATGGCAACCATCCGCGCGGCCGCACCGCAGCAGGCAGCCCGCGGCCGCATTCCGGCCGAGCGGCTCAGGCTTGTCGCTCCCGACCTGCGACTGGCCGTAACCGAGGGGCGTGAATCCAATCTGGTACTCCTCGTTGTCGACGCATCTGGATCGATGGGTGCCCGGCGCCGGATGGAGGCGGTCAAAGCCGCGGCTCTTTCCCTGCTGCTTGACGCGTACCAGCGCAGGGACAAGGTAGGGCTGATCACCTTCCGTGGCGCCGGTGCGACGCTTGCTCTGCCCCCGACATCCTCCATGGACACCGCGGCGCGCCGCTTGGAGGAACTTCCAACCGGTGGCCGAACCCCATTGGCCGAAGGCCTGCTCTGTGCGGAGGAGGTTCTGCGCCTGGAGCGAATCCGCGATCCCCGCCGCCGACCGCTACTGGTCCTGGTCACCGACGGTCGGGCCACCCATGGTCCGGACGCGGTCGCCCGATCGCGCATGGTTGCCGATCAACTCCGCCGTGCCGATGTGGCCTCTCTGGTGATCGACTGCGAGTCAGGGCGGATCGTGCTGGGCCTCGCCGAGACGCTGAGCATGTACCTCGGCGCGCAATGCCTCAGGGTCGATGAGATTGCCGCTGATCGACTGGTACATGCCGTACGCCAAGGCAGGGCGGCGTAATGCCAGCGGGCATTCCGGCCAGAGTTCCTGAGGATGGGCTGACCACCAGGCAGCGGCGCCAGCGACCGTTGTTGATCATTCACACTGGTGACGGCAAGGGGAAGTCGACCGCGGCGTTCGGCCTTGCCCTCCGTGGCTGGAACCAGGGCTGGTCGGTTGGCGTCTTCCAATTCGTCAAGTCCGCCAAGTGGCGCATAGGCGAGCAAACTGCTCTCGAGTCGCTGGCCGAACTGCACGACGCGACCGGCCGCGGCGGCTCGCATCGAGTGGCACAAGATGGGCTCTGGATGGTCCTGGAGCCGCAGGGCTGGGACTGATGATGATCATGCTGCGGCCGCCGCCGAGGGCTGGCAGGAGATCAAGCGGCGGCTCACCGAACAAAGGCACACACTGTATGTGCTGGATGAATTCACCTACCCGATCAACTGGGGATGGATCAGCCTCGACGACGTGATCAACACTTTGGCGTCTCGTAGCGGCTACCAGCACGTGATCATCACCGGTCGGCGGGCGGATCCGAAGCTCATCGAGGCGGCCCAGCTGGTCACGGAAATGACCAAGATCAAACACCCCTTTGACGACGGCCAGAAAGGCCAGCGAGGGATCGAGTGGTGATCGATCCGGAGTCGCCGCGATCAGCTACAGAGCTTCCCCGTCTGGTGATCGCCTCTCCTGGTTCGGGCCATGGCAAGACGACTGTCGCAACGGGGCTGATGGGCGCACTCAGTGCGACAGGTCTCGAGGTGGCCGGCTTCAAGGTGGGGCCCGACTACATCGACCCCGGCTACCACTCGCTGGCTACCGGTCGCCTCGGGCGCAACCTCGATCCCTATCTCTGCGGCGAGAACCAGATTGCGCCGCTGCTGCTGCACGGGGCTCAAACGCCAGAACCTGCCGATGTCGCGGTGATCGAGGGCGTTATGGGTCTGTTCGACGGGCAGATCGGCGGCGAGGGATTTGCCTCCACGGCCCATGTAGCCACCCTGATACACGCTCCGGTGATCATGGTCTTGGACATCTCGCATACTTCGCGTACGGCGGCAGCGATCGTCCACGGACTCAATACCTTCGACCCGAATGTCCGTCTGAGTGGCGTGATCCTCAACAAGGCCGGATCCGAGAGACATGCGCGCGAGATCGTCGAGGCTCTCCAGGCGACCGGTCTCGAGGTGCTCGGAGTGCTACCGCGCGATGCAGGCATCGAAATCCCCTCCCGGCACCTTGGTCTGGTACCGGCAGCAGAGCGCGCGGAAGCAGCGGAGGCGATTGCTCAGCTTGCCCGACGAATCAGCGATCACTTCTCACTCGACTCGATCATGTCGATCGCACGGTCGGCGCCGCCTCTGGCGGTCGAGGTCTGGTCTGCGGCAGCCCAGGTACGCCCTGCGTCCGATGCGCGGCCAGTGGTCGCGGTCGCGGCGGGACGGGCCTTCACATTCCGCTACGCCGAGACCGAGGAGTTGCTCCGCGCCGCCGGCTGCGAAACCGTGATCTTCGACCCGATGTCGGATACGCAGCTTCCGGCCGGAACGGCCGGGCTCTATTTGGGCGGCGGGTTTCCTGAGGTGCACGCCACCGATCTCGCGGCGAACGCTGCATTGCGATCAGACATCAGGGCGGCGATTGAGGCCGGCATGCCAACGGTCGCCGAATGTGCCGGCCTGCTCTACCTGTGTCGCAGCGTCGACGGGCTGCCCATGATCGGAGCGGTCGAGGCTGACGCGATCATGGCACCGCGGCTGACGCTGAGCTATCGCGCGATCGTCGCAGATCATGATCATCTTCTGGCTCGTGCCGGGACTCGGTTGACCGGCCACGAGTTCCACCGCACCACGATCGAGCCACCTGATGGCGTACCTGCTGCGTGGTTGTCGGACGGTAAGCCGGTCGGTTTTTCCGTTGCCCCCGCCGCGATCGGCCGGCAGACCCTGCACGCGAGCTATCTTCACCTGCATTGGGCCGGATACCCCGAGGTAGCGCAGCGATTTGCCGATGCGGTTCATGATTACGCCCAGAGGATGTACTCGGAGCGTGTGATCATGCGTACTGCGCCCGTACCCATGCGCCGCGGGCGTACGACAGTGCGCCTCGAGCCTGTCGAACGGCGCCCGGTGGCGTCTCATCCCAGCGCTGTATGCGATCTTCACCACCACGGAGACCGCGACATCGCCGAAGGCCTGATCGACCTGGCCGTCAATGTGCGCCTGAAAGCTCCCCCGGCTTGGCTCAGCGCCATCATCAACGGCACCATCCAGGATCTAGCCGCATACCCCGACACGGATGCCGCCCGCAAGGCCATCGCCGAGGCCCACGGCATCGCTGTTGATCAAGTGCTGCCAACCGCCGGAGGCGCTGAGGCGTTCACCCTGGTGGCGCGCGCATTCCGTGCTGAACGGCCGTTGATCATTCACCCACAGTTCACCGAGCCCGAGGTGGCACTCATTGCTGCCCGACGTCGCCCGCAACGGCTGATCTTGCCGCCTGCAGCAGGCTTTCGGCTCAACGCGGAGCACGTCCCGGCAGACGCCGATCTTGTCGTGATCGGCAACCCGACGAATCCGACGAGCGTGCTCCATCCGGCACGGCTGATCACCTCCCTGCGACGCGCGGAGCGGGTCGTTGTCGTCGACGAGGCATTCATGGACTGCGTGCCGGGAGAAACCGAGACGATGATCGGCGATGACATGACCGGGTTGCTGGTTCTTCGATCACTGACCAAGACCTGGGGGCTGGCCGGGCTGCGCGCCGGCTATGTGATCGGTGAGCCAAGGCTGATCGAAGCACTGCGGCGACAGCAGCCACCTTGGTCCGTGTCGACCCCGGCATTAGCGGCGATGGCTGCCTGCTTGACGCTTGAGGCCCGGAACGCGGCCGCCGTGGCGGCCTTGGAAATCACGGCGCGGCGGACCTACCTCGTCGAGCAGCTGGCGAGCGTGGGCCTCAGTATCCCAGGGCACCGCCCTCAGGGGTCCTTCGTCCTGGCTGACACCGGCGGCGTACGCGGCCATCAGGAACCTGGCTGGCTCCGGCTCGCGCTACGGGACCACGGATTCGCCGTACGCCGCGGCGAAACCTTTCCCGGCCTGGGGCCAGACTGGATCCGGATCGCGGTGCGCGAGCCTGCGATCACTGACCAATTTGTGGCGGCCCTTGGCCGACTTGTCAGAATCTGAGCACCACATTTGGCGCTCAGATTCTGACAAGTCGGTGTGGTGGAGGAGGTGGCGCACATGCGAAGCGGGCACACGAGAAACGGGCACATAGGAGACGGGCACATAGGAGACGGGCACAGCCATGAGGTGACCGCGACCGGCGCACACCGCTCGCGGCTCGTCGTCGTCCTCGTGATCACATGCGCCGTGCTGATCGCGGAGGTGATCGGTGGCCTCATCGCCGGTTCGCTCGCACTGCTGGCGGAGGCCGGCCATGTACTCACCGACTCAACCGGTCTGGTTTTGGCGCTGATCGCCGCTTCTCTGGCGACACGGGCAGCCACCGAGAAGCGTACCTTCGGGCTGCAGCGTGCCGAGGTGCTCGCAGCCCTGGGCAACGCTCTGCTGCTGGTCGGGGTCGCCGTCTGGGTGCTGATCATGGCCGTCGATCGGTTGCGCAGCAACTCCGTCGAGATCAACAGCAGTCTCATGCTTGTCGTGGCGATCGTGGGTGCGCTCGCCAATCTGGCCAGCCTGCTGGTGCTCCGACCGGCACAGGCCAAGAGCCTCAATATGCGCGGCGCGTACGTTGAGGTGCTCGGTGACCTCATCGGTTCCATAGCGGTGATCGTCGCCGCCGTACTGATCTTGATCACCGGCTGGACCTCATTCGATGCGATCGCCTCACTCGCCATCGTGGTCCTGATCATTCCGCGTGCCTGGTCGCTGCTGCGCGAAGTGGTGGACGTGCTGCTGGAAGCGACGCCACGCGGGGTGGACCTGACAGAGGTGCGTGACCACATGAAACGGGTACGCGGAGTGGTCGACGTTCACGACCTGCATGCCTGGACGATCACCAGCGGCGTACCGGTTTTGTCTGCGCACGTCATCGTCGATAACGCCTGCATCAACGAGGGACGCTCGGGAGAAGTGCTCGACCGGCTCGGCGAATGCCTAGGGGGACACTTTGATGTTTCCCATTGCACCTTCCAGCTGGAGCCGGTGGGACACCAGGAGCACGAGGCTGCGCATCACCCCTAGTGCACCTTCGAGAAGCTCCGGGCGCATTCACAGAGGTGTCAGGGGCAGCTGTCAAGCTGACAGACATGGCAACGCAGTACTACACGGCGAGCAGTATCGATGGCTTCATCGCCGACCCGGACAACTCCCTCACCTGGCTCTTCCAGTTCAGCGAGCAATCGGGGATGGAAGATCAATATCCAAGGTTCATCGCGGACGTCGGTGCGATGGCGATGGGCTCGACGACGTATGAGTGGATCGCAGATCACACCGGCTTCCTCGCCGACCCCAGCAAGTGGGAGTACACCGTGCCGACGTGGGTGTTCAGCAGTCGGGAACTGCCACGCGTCGACGGTCCTGACATCCGGTTCGTGTCAGGCGATGTGGTACCAGTGCACGAGGAGATGGTCCGGGCCGCGGACCGCCGCAACGTCTGGCTGGTGGGTGGTGGTGAGCTGGTCGGCCAATTCCACGATCATGGCCTGCTGGATGAGGTGATCATCGGCATGGCATCGGTATTCCTAGGCGCTGGCGCACCGTTGCTACCGCGCAGGATCGTGACGCCACCGTTGCAGTTGCGCGAAGCCACCGCGTACGGGGCGGATTTCGCCATGTTGCGCTATACCGTGCGGGAAGGCTCAGCGGAACCTCAGTAGCCGCAGGCTATTGGTGACCACAAAGAGCGAGCTAAGAGACATTGCTACCGCAGCGATCATGGGATTGAGGAAGCCGATCGCGGCCAGCGGCAAGGCTATGACGTTGTATGCAAACGCCCACCAAAGATTGCCGTGGATCGTATGCAACGTTGCCCGGGCAAGGCGGACGGCGTCCGCCGCCACACGTAGGTCTCCGCTGATCAGCGTCAGATCGCTGGCATGCTTTGCGGCGTCCGTACCAGTGCCGAGCGCGATACCAAGATCAGATTGCGCCAGCGCTGCCGCGTCGTTGACGCCGTCACCCACCATCGCCACGCGATGCCCGGCTTCTTGCAGTCGCGTGACCTCGGCAACTTTTTCACGAGGCAGGACATTGGCAATCACATCCTCGACACCGACTTCGGCCGCCGCGGTCTGAGCCGCCGCTTCATGATCACCTGTCACGAGCACTGGTCGCAGACCGAGCGCGCACAACCGGCGGACCGCCTCGGCGGAGGTCGGCTTGACCACATCGGCGACAGCGATCACACCCCGGGCCTCGCCGTCCCAGCCGACCATCACAGCCGTGCGTCCCCAGGCCTGCTCGGCCGCGTACGCCTCCCTGAGCTGCCCGGCAACCCGCAAGCCTTCCGCCTCCAACAGCTCCACTCGCCCCACCACCACCGACTCGTCAGAATCCAGTCGACCCATAGGCGTATCAGGCTCTGACAACTCGGCGAGGACGCCGAAGCCGGGACGGTTGTGGAGCTTGGTCACGGTGTCCAACGAGCCGTGGCTGCGAGCGTGATCGGCGATGGCCTTCGCGATCGGATGCTCTGAACCGGATTCAGCCGACCCGGCCATTCTGATCACATCCGCGGTCGTGGCATTGGCGCCGGCCCTCGTGGCTATCACAGCCATCCGACCCTCGGTGATCGTCCCGGTCTTGTCCAGCACGACGGTGTCGATTTGCCGGGCGGACTCCAATACCTCGGGTCCGCTGATCACGATGCCCAGCTGGGCGCCGCGCCCGGTGCCAACCAGCAAAGCCGTCGGAGTCGCCAGTCCGAGAGCGCACGGGCAGGCGATGATCAATACCGCCACCGCGGAGGTGAAGGCGAAGGAGACTCCCGACCCTTGTCCCAGCCAGAAACCGAGCGTAGCGACGGCAAGCGCAATGACGATCGGCACGAACACGGCCGAGACCCGATCAGCCAGGCGCTGTACCGCGGCCTTTCCGCTTTGCGCCGCCCCGACCATCCGAACGACCTGTGCCAGCTGGGTGTCGGCACCAACCCGGGTGGCTTGGACCACAAGCCGGCCGTGGGTATTGACGGTGGCCCCGACCACGCTGTCACCTGGTCCCGCCTCTACGGGAACCGACTCTCCGGTCACCGTTGATGTGTCCAGCGCACTGTGGCCCGAGAAGATCACCCCATCTGTCGCCACACGCTCCCCGGGTCGCACGACGAAGCGATCGCCAACGTGCAGCTGTGAGATGTCAACCACCGTCTCACCGTTCGGCGTGACCAAGGTGGCCTCGGATGGCGCCAGCTCCAGCAGCGCTCGTAGCGCGGCACCAGATCGGCGCTTGGCTCGTGCTTCCAGGTACCGTCCCAGCAAGATGAAGGTGGTGATGCCGACTGCAGCCTCGAGGTAGAGGTTTGCGGTTGGAGCGTGCCGAACCAGTCGAAACTCGAACGGGTGCGTGAACCCGATCTCGCCAGCCGCTCCGAAAAAGAGCGCGTACGCCGACCAGCCGAATGCGGCCAGGGTGCCGACCGAGATCAATGTGTCCATGGTCGCATTGCCATGCTGCAGATTGAGCAGCGTTGCGCGATGGAAGGGCCACGCACCCCAGACGACCACAACACTCGCCAGGGCGAAGGACAGCCATTGCCACCATGGGAACTGCCATGCCGGAACCATCGAGATCATGATCACAGGCAGACTCAGTGCCGCAGTGATGATCAGCCGACGACGCAGTTGCCGCAGTTCCAGATCGGGATCGCGCGGGCTCTCGGCCGGCAGTGTGGCCTGGTACCCGGTCTTCTCGATCGTATCGATCAAAGCCTGCGCCGTGGTGCTGCTGCCAACATGAACAGTTGCCTTTTCCGTCGCGTAGTTGACAGTGGCGTTGACGCCTTCGATCCGGTTGAGCTTCTTCTCGATGCGGGCCGCGCACGACGCGCAAGTCATGCCCTGGACGTCGAGCTCGATCGTCTGTAGGGGGACACCGAGTTGAGTCATCGGGTCACCTGCACCGTAAAGGCGGCCACGTAGGGCCTGTCATTCCGAGTGAAGTCAACGAACAGCCGGTAGCTGCCGGCCGCCGGCACACCACCGAGGAAATCCAGCCGTGGCCCCGCAGGCCCTGAACCTGACCCCGCAGGCACTGAACCAACACTGCCCTGTGAGCTGGGGTGCAGGTGCAGATAGCCAAGATCCTCGGGCCGGATCACTACAGCGTGGCCGTTCGCACCATGCGCTGGCTGCAGATCGGTCACCGGCACGCCATGATCAGTCACAGTGACGGCACTGCTGCTGTTGACGCTGGTCGTCAACTCGCCGCTGCGCGTCACGGTGAGGCCTTTGACCTGAACCTGATCAGCAACCGGAGGTAGCGGTTCGGGGTGATAGCCGCCGCTCGTCATGAAGTCGGTGGCCAGGGCAACCTCCCGACCGAGCACCGTCGATTGGAAATAGACGATCACGTGCCATGGACCAGGCGTCAGATCGAGCAAGGCCCACCACGATGTGCTCTCGCCTTGCTGCGCGACGATGTGTTGGTAGCCCGTGAGGTCGCGGCGGAAGGCGATCAAGTGCATGTGCTCTCCGGCGTCCTCGTCAAGTTCTGAGATCACTTGACCACCAGGGGCAGTCACCCTGAACTCGACCGGGACGTCCTTGCCAGGCTTCTGTGTACGCTGCACCGCACTCAGCGTGTAGCCGTCGACTACGTCCGCCGGTGCGACCAGCTCTGAGCTATGGATCTGCACCGGTGCCAGCAAGGCCTGCGACTGAGTGCCCGCGAAATACGACACACCGAAGATGGCCGCCAGCAACGTGAGGAAGGCAACGAGCTTGGCAGGCGGGTTCATGATCAGCAAATGATCGTCAAGTGGATACGCGGAGCCTATGCGGTGACGACGCCGTAGCCCGCCTCGTCCACCGCGGCCTCGATGCTTTCGAACGGGAGTTCGGTGTCACTGATCACAATCAGCTGGCCACTGTCGAGATCAACCCTGACATCGGTCACTCCACTGACGGCGGAGACCTCTTCGGTGACGGAACTTGCGCAGTGGTGGCAGTGCATCCCGGACACGAAATACTCGCTGGTGACGGACATGGGCAAAATTCTTCCTTCTTGGCTAGTTGAGAGAGACGGACTAGGACCGAACGAGCCGGGCGATGGCGTTGGAAGCTTCTTCGATCTTGATCTCAGCCTCGGTGCCCCCTTCGGCGGCGGCGCGGACAACACAGTGGCTGAGGTGTTCGCCGAGCAGGCCGAGTGCGACCGACTGCAGCGCGCGAGTCATGGCGGACACCTGCGTCAAGATATCGATGCAGTACTGTTCCTCCTCGATCATCTTCTGTAAGCCACGGGCCTGGCCCTCGATGCGGCGCAACCGCTTAAGATAGTCGTCCTTGCTGGCAATGTAGCCATGGTGGCTCTCGTGATCAGGCATCTGTCTTCCTTGAACTCTCCTTTAGGTACCCCCTAAGGGTATATCCGCGACGGCGAGCGTCGGGAATCGCGGCCCCCGGCCGTTGGTGAGGAGGAAAGAGTGGAGGAGTTGTCCCTCCTCGAGCGACGACGAACGAGGCGGATTTCAAGGCGAAGTCCGCGAGCAGCCGGCCGTACGAGCGTCAAACCGATCATGCCTCATGGCCATGTGGTGATGTCCGGTCAAATGGGCCCTGACGCGACTGAGTGGTTTTCAACAGCTTGCGGATGAACCTGTGGGTAATACGTTCCCGTCAGGAAAATCACTGCTGCGTCGTCAGAGGCCTTCCAAGTCGTGAGATAGGCCCCAAGGAACTTTCATCCACTCTGTCCAGAGAGGTGTTGTCGCTAGTCAGAGGCCAGTTAGCAGCCTTAGCCCGCGGGCAGTCCCCAGGTCGATACCCAGGGTCTGCACATGCGCGCCGCGTGTCCCCCACAGCGCATGATTTGTTGTCCACAGACCCTGTGGACAACCTGCTGTTCAGGGGGCCGCAGGCGGCGTACGGTTGCGCGCGTTGACCTGTCGCGACGCTATCCGGGCGTACGTGTCAGAGCATGTCACTAATGTTCCGAACACGTATTCGATTGGTGTTGAGGCGGGTGTCCGAGGGGCTCGGGGGCAGCGTCCAGCGGATTTGTAAGGAGTCGGGGTGAGTGTTGCTGAGGTGATGCCGCCCTACCGCGGCGAAGCCTCTCGATCGACGGATCGTACGCCACCACAAGACGTCGAGGCTGAGCAGTGCGTGCTCGGCGCCATGCTGATGAGCAAGGACGCGATCGCCGACGTTGTCGAGGTGCTACGCGGCGGCGACTTTTATCGTCCCGCGCACGAGCAGGTCTACCACGCGATCATCGATCTGTACGGGCGCGGCGAGCCCGCTGATGCGGTCACTGTCTCCGACGAGTTGGGCAAGCGCGGCGAGCTGCTGCGCATCGGTGGCGGGCCCTACCTGCACACACTGCTGGCAAGCGTCCCCGTAGCAGCCAACGCGGGCTACTACGCCCAGATCGTGCACGAGAAGGCGATCCTGCGCCGGCTCGTCGACGCCTCGGTACGGATCGGGCAGATGTCGTACGCCGCTGAAGGTGACGTAGACGACATCGTGGACCGCGCCCAGGCCGAGGTGTACGCGGTTACCGAAAGGCGGGTCTCTGAGGACTACAAGCCACTGTCGGAGTTGATGCAGCCCACCCTTGACGAGATGGAGGCCATCGAGTCCCGCGGTGCTGGGCTGTCGGGCGTACCGACCGGTTTCGCTGATCTCGACGAGCTGACCAACGGTCTGCATCCCGGGCAGATGGTGATCATTGCGGCCAGACCAGCCGTTGGGAAGTCAACGCTGGCTCTAGATTTTGCACGATCCGCAGCAATCAGGAACGGACTCACCTCGGTGATCTTCAGCCTGGAGATGAGCCAGATCGAGATCACCATGCGCTTGCTGTCTGCCGAGGCGAGCATCCCGCTGTCGCACATCCGCGGCGGCCGGATGAGTGATCAAGATTGGAATCGGGTGTCAGCGAAGATGGGTCAGGTCTCCGAAGCGCCGCTGTTCATCGACGATTCGCCGAACCTCACGATGATGGAGATCCGGGCTAAGGCTCGTCGGCTCAAACAGCGGCATGATCTCAAGCTGGTGATCATCGACTACATCCAGCTGATGAGTTCGGGTAAGAAGGTGGAATCTCGGCAACTGGAAGTCTCAGAATTTTCCCGCCAGCTCAAGCTGCTGGCCAAGGAGCTCGACGTGCCAGTGGTAGCGCTTTCCCAGCTCAATCGTGGCCCCGAGCAGCGCACGGACAAGCGGCCGATGCTTTCTGATCTTCGGGAGAGCGGCAGCCTCGAGCAGGACTCGGACGTGGTGATCTTGCTCAACCGACCTGATCTTCACGATCGGGATTCTGATCGTGCCGGTGAGGCGGACTTCGATGTTGCCAAGCATCGCAACGGCCCGACGAAGATGATCACTGTCGCATTCCAGGGTCATTACTCCCGCTTCGCTGATATGCAGCCGTAGCGGATGCGCGAATGTTGCCGAGGTGCAACGAATCTTGCATAACCCAGTCGGTCGGAGACATCTCACATAACGCGAGGTTTACGCACATGGCCGACAGACGGAGTTGCATGGCTCGCCATATCTGCTCTCGTCAGCGCGCGATGGCGGCCAGCCGCTGTCGCTCCACGCTCACGGCGGTGGTCAGAGTCTCGATGTCGTACGCCTCGTAATGCCGCTGACCGTTGATGAAGAAGGTCGGCGTGCCCGACACGCCACTGAGATCTGCCGACTCGACATCTTGGGCGACCCGGGTGCTGTACGCGCCAGACGCGAGGTCGGCGCGGAACCGTTCGACGTCCAGGCCGAGGGCAGCAGCGTGCTCGATGAGGTCGTCGAAGGACAGCGCGTCCTGGTGCTGCAGCAGCCGGTCGTGCATCGGCCAGAACGCGCCCTGGGTGGAGGCAGCCTCAGTGGCCTGCGCGGCGAGCTGGGCCTGCGGGTGCACGTCGACAAGCGGCAGGTGTCGCCACACGTACCGAATCTCGGTGTCGGTGAGCAGCTCGCGGACGCTGGTCTCGGCCTGCCCGCAGTAGGGACACTCGAAGTCGCCGAACTCGATGACGGTGATCACCGACTGGCGCGGTCCGCGGATGTGGTCGTGGTCGGGGTCGACGGCGGGGATGAGGTCCTGGATCAGTGTGTTGTCGCCGAGCAGCAGGCGGGCCCGCCGCTGCACCGGGAACAGCGCCGTGAGTCGCAAGACCATCCACGTGACGACGGCGGAGAGGGCGGCAGCCGACAGCGCCCCGAGCTTGGCCTTGTCGAGGTCGTCACCGATGAATGCCCGCGAGGCGATCAGGAGAGCGACCGTGAAGCCGATGCCGGCGATTGTGCCGCTGGCGAGCACCGCGGCGTTGCCAATGGGTGGGCGGATCCGACCGCGGCTGAGCCGGGTGACCGCCCAGGAACTGCCGACCACGGCCATGGGTTTGCCGACGACATAAGCGACGATGATGCCCAGGGTGATCGCGGAGGTATACGCATCGGCGAGGAAGCCCGGGTCGAGGACGAGGCCGGCGTTGGCCAGTGCGAACAGCGGCACGATGACGTAACTGGTCCACGGGTGGTAGAAGGTCTGAAGCCGCGCGTTGGGCGATAGCGCGGACACCAGGCCGACCTGCGCCGACCGGGCGAGCTCGGGCGTCGGTTCCTCGCGGAACCTGCGGACCAGCCCGGTGGCCTGTTGCAGGTCATCGCGTGTTGGGGCGTACGCCGGTGCCGCCAATCCGATCACCAGGCCAGCCACGACGGGGTCGATGCCGCTGCTCGACAACGCTCCCCAAAGCACCACGCCGAGACCGACATACACGAGCCGTTGCTGCAGCCGCAGCCGTGCCGCGATCAGCAGCACGGCGAACGCCACCAAAGCGGGCACCAGTGGAGCGAGCGAGATGTCGTCGCTGTACACAATCGCAATCACCGCGAGTGCGACCAGGTCGTCCACGACGAAGACGGTGAGCACGAATACTCGCATGCGGTCGGGGATGTCGCGACCCAACAGGGCCAGCAGGCCCAGCGCTAGCGCCGTGTCTGTGGACATGGCGACGCCCCAGCCGTGCGCGCTCGAGCGGCCGGCGTTGATCGCCAAGTAAATGCCGACTGGTACAGCCATCCCCGCGAGGCCGGCCACGAAGGGGAGCACGAAACGCCGTCGCTCGCGCAGGTCGCCGAGGTCGAACTCGCGGCGTGCTTCGAGCCCGACGACGAGGAAGAAGAATGTCATGAGCCCGCGGTTCACCCACTCGCGCAGGTCCATGGAGATCCCGGCCCCGCCGAGCCGGATGGAGAAGGAGGTGCCCCAGAACGCCTCGTATGACACGTTGTGCACGTTCGCCCACACCAACGCCACGGCGATCCCAGCGACGAGCAGCACAGCGCTGCCCGACTCGGTGACCAGGAACGCGCGCAGCGGTGCGGACCGGTCGCGTGCCCACACGGTCCGGGTTCGCCAGCGCGGCTCGGACGGCTTCGGCTGACTAGTCGACACGGACCACTCCCTCATCTGCCACGAGTTGTGGGCGCCAGCACCTAATCTTGCACGAATCGCTTCATCGCTCGATCTGTGCAATGTCCGATGAGCGGTGGCGCAATTTTGATGCATCTCGACAGCGAAACGAGGCCGTGCCACCCGGATGACGCTGCAGGTTTCTTGGTCGACCGCCAACGCCCGACGTTTGCAGCGGCATGCGCTGCTACCGTCGGCGCCGCCAGGAGCCGATCCTGCCGAAATCGCGGCCGTGATCTGCGGCGCTCACGCACAGGTGCTGTCTGCTGCTGAGCTGTCCATCGCGTTGCGCATCGAGGGCGCCACTCGCGCGACGGTCCGCCGTGCATTGTGGGATGAGCACAGATTGATCAAGACCTACGGTCCCCGTGGCACCGTGCACCTGCTCGCGTTCGATGATCTTCCGATGTGGACTGCAGCGCTCTCCGCTGTACCGGCTCACTCCCCTTTTCCGGATGGGGTGCGGCTGACGTCCGAACAGGCGGAGCAGATCGTTGCTGCCATTGGCGACGCGCTCGAGGATGCCGAGCTGATCATCGACGAGCTGGACCGCGCCGTTGGGCAGCGGGTCGGGGCATGGGCCGGTGAGCGGGTCATGCCGGCCTTTCAAGAGTTATGGCCGCGATGGCGGCAGGCGCTCGGCACGGCCGGCCACCGCGGAGTGCTGTGCTTCGGCCGCAACCGGGGACGTCGTGTGACCTATACCAATCCGCGGCGCTGGTTCCACGGGCTCCAACCCGCTCCGGAAGAGGAATCCATTGCCGAGGTGATCACACGCTATCTGTATGCGTACGGGCCAGCGACTCCGAAGCAGTTCGCGCAATGGATTGGCGCGCCACCGGTATGGGCAAGCGATCAGTTCGAGCGGCACAGGCAGGAGTTGATCGAGGTGGATTTCGACGGTACGCCCGCCTGGGTGGCTCGTGGAGACACGCAGTTGCCACCCGCCGAGGACGCAACAGGGAGCATCGTGCTGCTTCCCTATTTCGATGCGTACGTCGTCGGCAGCCATCCGCGAGACCGGCTATTTCCCGGCAAAGCGTCCGCGCGCGCCTTGGCGCCATCCGGCCAGGCGGGCAACTATCCGGTGCTGCTCATTGACGGCACGGTTGCCGGAGTCTGGCACCAGCGTCGTTCGGGCCGGAAGATCGAGGTGACTGTTGAGCCACTCGGCCGGCTCACCGCTGATCAGCATCAGAGATTGCAGAGTCAGGTCGAGCGGATTGGGGAGATCCTGGAGGGCGAGCCGCGGCTCACGATCGGGGCTGTCAGCGCCGGTGGACACGCATGAGGGGCAAATGATCACAACGAAACGAGAGAGGTGCTCCTCTGATGGCTGAGGTGCTGGCATTTCTTGGGGTGTGCACACTCGTGATCTGTACCCCCGGGCCGGACACTGCCCTCACCATCCGCAACTCGATCATCGGCGGACGACGCGGCGGTATGCTCACCGCCGGCGGAATCGCAGCGGGGCAGCTGATATGGACCATTGCCGCAAGCGTCGGGCTGGCCGGCCTCCTGCAGGCGTCTCAGCCGGCGTTTACCGCGCTCAAGATCATCGGCGCGGCATACCTGGTGTTTCTCGGAGCGCAGTCACTTGTGGCTGCGGTTCGCGGCCATCCCGCTCATGCGGAGCAGCAGTCGAGACCGCACCAGTTGTCACCATGGAACGCAATGCGCCAAGGGTTGATCAGCAATCTCGCCAACCCCAAGATGGCTGTCTTCTTCCTCAGCCTGCTCCCTCAGTTCGCCTCGCCCACCTCAGCCGGTTTTGCCGCATTTGCCCCACTCGGGCTGGCGTTCTGCCTGATGACCTTCGGCTGGCTTTCGATCTATGCCGTGGTCTTGCATCGGGTCGGATCCTTCATCCAGAGATCCAGGGTGCGGCGCACACTCGAAGCCGTTACCGGCACCGTGCTGGTGGGGCTGGGCATCCGGCTGGCGGCAGAGACACACGGCTGAACGTGCGGATTCCAGAAGTTCCACCTGAGATTGTCAGGACCACTCACCATTAACCAGGGACGGAGATCGGCGAATGGGCAAGGTTATTGTCAGCGAGTTCATCACCCTCGACGGCGTCATCGAGGACCCGGGTGGTGCCGAAGGCACTGAGTTCGGTGGCTGGAGCTTTCGATTTCCGGCTGAGGAGGGTCAGCAGTTCAAGTACGAGGAGCTCATGGCCAGTGATGTGCAGCTGATGGGCCGCGTGACCTACGAAGAGTTCGCACAGGCGTGGCCGGCGATGGAGGAAGCCGCGGGCGACTTCGGAGCCAAGATGAACACGATGCCCAAGGTGGTGGTGTCGACGACGCTGACAAACCCTGAGTGGAAGAACAGCATCGTCGCAGGCGGCGACCTTCCCACCACCGTGGCCGGCCTCAAAGAGCAATACGCCGGCGACATCCTCATTCCCGGCAGCGCAATGCTCATCGAGTCACTGCGTGCGCACGACCTGGTAGACGAGTACCGGCTGATGGTTCACCCGGTGGTCCTGGGCAAGGGCAAGAAGTTGTTCAAGGAGGGCAGCACCCCGGTCGATCTAGCGCTGATCGAGACACGGAAGGCTGGGCCGGACGTACAACTCCTCATCTACCGACCCACGAATCGCCCGGCGTGATGGGTTCGCAGCAGTTGTTTGCGACCTCGGGACGAGCCCAGCTGGCGTACGACATGAGCGGCGCCGCCAACGGCGCTGACGTCTTGCTGATCCACGCCGGAGTCACGGATCGACGGAGCTGGCAGCATGTCGTACACCGGCTGGCTGTGCGGCACCGATGCGTTGCATACGACGTGCGCAGCTACGGACAGACGACGTATGAGACCCAGGAGGGTTGGTCTCCCGTCACCGACGCCGTGGCAGTCCTCGATGCGGCGGAGATCGAGAAAGCCGTGGTTATCGCATCCTCGATGGGCGGCCGGGATGCTGTCGATCTCACTCTGGCTTATCCCGACCGCGTGGCTGCCCTGGTGCTGATCGGCACGGCCATACGCGGTGCGCCGTACCCAGACCTCCTCCAGGGCCCGACGGCCGAGCTCAATGCCAAGATCGAAGCCGCCGAGTCGGCCGGTGATGTCGACGAGATCAACCGACTGGAGGCGTGGATGTGGCTCGACGGCCCAGCTGCCAGTGAAGGGCGCGTCACCGGGCCGGCGCGTGAGCTCTTCTTGGAGATGAACGCCCGTGCGCTGCGGGCCGATAATCCCGGCTCGATGGCGGCGATCGCCCCGGCCTGGCCAAGACTTGGTGAGATCGCGGTACCGACTTTGATCATGGTCGGGCGGCTCGACGCCGAGGACATTGTGGCGATCAACGAACCCGCGGCTGGGATGATCGCCAATGCGCGACTTGTCTGGCTCGACGGGGTTGCCCACCTGCCGCAGCTCGAGGCGGACCCAAGAATGCTGGATGAGATCGCCAACTTCGTCGACGCGCTCGCCTCAGGCACGAGCTGACTCCAACCAGCCTGAGTGTTGCCGAGAGGGCGGACGGGTATGGCACATTGAGCAGCCGCTCGTGGAGACCTGCTCCCTGATGTATTGAGGAGGACCTGCTATGTCAGGACATATTGCAACTGCTCAGTGTGAGATCGATGCTCCGCCCGAGAAAGTGTGGCAGGCACTGACCGATCCAGAGCTCATCAAGAAGTACATGTTCGGCTCGGAGGTGACGACCGATTGGCAGCCGGGCAACCCGATCACCTGGAAGGGCGAGTTCGAAGGCCGGGCGTACGAGGACAAGGGGGAGATCATCGCTGTCGAGCCGGGTCGGCGACTGGAGGTTACTCACTTCAGCCCGCTCACCGGCCAGGAGGACCGACCAGAGAACTACCACCGGGTGAGCTACGAGCTGCAGCAGAGCAACGGCGGAACGTCCGTACGGCTGACCCAGGACAACAGCAGCAGTGCAGAAGAAGCCGAGCATTCCGGGGCGAACTGGCAGATGATGCTCGACGGCCTCAAGAGGGTCGTTGAGCAAAGTCCATCGAGCTGATCTGGAGCGGCTCAAGCATGATCACCGGCAGCTGGCGGGGCGCGGCGCGGCGGTCGTATTGCTGCCACCACGGATAAGCCTCGAGTCCGCGGGTCGAGGTATCGCTGCCGCTCTTCGCCGCTGAGCTCGCGAGCATGCATCTCGACTGAGGAGCCTCTCCAAGTGATCTTGACGTACGGCTTTGCGCGAATGTTGTAGTACCACCCGGGGTTCGACGACCGGCCGTAGTTGGAAGCGACCACGATCAGTCGATCACCGTCCGGCAGGGCGAGTACCGGAAGGCTACGCGGTTCGCCGGTACGCGCGCCAATGGTCGTCAACATGACGATCGGGAGACCGGACGTCAAAGCAGAGAAGGTGGTACGCCCGCGGCTCAGCCGGAACACTCCGCGGTCGATGCCGACCAACACGCGTGGCCGGATCCACGAGATCGGGATCATCTCCGCGGCCTTGTGAGTCAGACGACGTAGCGGTTCGGGCCGATGATTCTCGTAGTTGATCATCAGTGCCCTTGATCATGCCGATCGGACCAGGCGCAGTTTCCCGCCCGGCTCGCGTTGCAGGGCGGCCACGGGTTGCACGTCGATCACAGGCGGAACAGCGCCCGTCGACGCAATGGCGGTGATCAAGGCCCGCCGTAGCCGTTCGGAAACGTCGGCGGCGGCTCCGGGCGCCAAGACGACCTGTCGCATGCAGTCCTCGCGCGTCGTTCACGAAGGCATACTCCCCCACCTCGACAATCGGCGCGACCGCCGAACCCAGCACTGAAGGATGGACCGGGACTGTAGCGCCATCCTGGCCGTGGAGGTACAGGATGTCTGCGGTGCGCCCATCCACCGACAGCAGGCAGCGCCATGGTCGACCGGCCGGATTCGGGAGCGGGGATTCCATCACGGAGTCGGTCAGCTCGTAGCGGATGAGCGGCTGGGCGTAGTTGATCAAGTTGGTCAGCAGGACCTTGGCGCCGGGCCGTCCAGGTGGAACAACCTCGTTGTTCTCGTCCACGATCTCGATCACCGCGGCGTCCTCGGCGATCTCCAGCTCGAGGTGCTCGGGGCTGCTGGTGGCCATCATCGGCGCCTCGGTTGCGGCGTAGCCGCTCACCGGCTCGACTCCCCAAGCGTCCCGGACCAGTCGCCGGACATCGGCCGTGAGCGGCTCGCTGCTGAACAACGCTGCCCGTGGCGCGATATGCAGACGCCCTGCCAGCTGCTCCTCAGCGAGCGCCCTCCAGACGCCGACGGCACCAACGAGCACCTCAGGTTGTTGGGCGTCGAGCGCGGTGACGAGGTCGGAGATCGGGGTCGCGGCGGAGATGGAAGGAGCCGGCACACCAGGCGGGACCATCACCTGCCTGGTCACGTGTACCGGACTGGGACTGCCGAGGCCAGCAAACCGTACTGCTGATCCGATTCCCAGACGCATCATGGGCCGCGCGGACACCGCTCGCCACGCGGCGGCCTCGTCGTGACTGAACGCGATGATCGCGCGGCGTCCGGTCGTGCCCGAGGTCGTCGCCACTCGAAAGGCACCGCGGAATGATTGCGACGGATCGGTACCGGCGAGGTGAGCCCGAAGGTCGTCCAAGTGCAGCCGCGGATCGGTGACCACCCGATCGAATTCGGCCATCATGGTGGCCTTCGGCAGCGTGGGCAGCTCCGCGAGCGGCCGTTCCGCGGCATCTGGGCCCAGCGTCTCCCGGTAGTAGGGCGAATGCGCGACAGCATGCGTGATCAGTGCACGGACCTGTTCCCGCTGGAACGCCAGAAGATCTTCTCGGGCCCAGCGATCACGTGCCATTAGCTCCGCTTCATGCACGGCTCACCCTTTCGAGAGACATAGATTTCTGGGCGTTCAGTATCTCTGATTGAGTGACGTCCCATGAGTACTGTCACGATCACCGAGGAACCGCTGAGACTCGAGGACCTGCTCGCCATCGTCGCCGGTGCCCGGGTGGAGCTGGCGGATGGCGTACGGTCCAAGATCGCGACCAGCCGAGCTGTCGTGGACCGCGCATTGGCGAGCAACGAGGCCGTGTACGGCATGACTACACAGGTCGGCCACGGCAAGGACACTCGCCTGAGCGAGGAGGAGATCCGCGGCGAGCAGCTGTTTCTTGTCATGTCGCACAGCGGCGGGGTCGGGCGTGCGCTGCCCACCCGTCAAGTGCGTGCCGCGCTGGCCGTACGGCTCAATGGGATCGCCCGCGGCGGCTCCGGCGCCTCGCCCGCGGTCGCGGATGTGCTGGTAGCGATGCTCAATGCAGGCGTCCATCCGGTCGTACCCAGAGATCGGGTCCGTCGGGGCAGCTGACCTCGCGCCGATGGCTGGGATGGCCCAGGTCGCAATCGGGCAGGGCCGGGCGGAGTATCAGGGTGAGGTGCTTCCCGGCGGTGAGGCGCTGCAGCGCGCCGGGATCACACCACTCGTGCTCAGCGGCAAGGATGGGCTGGCGCTCGTTTCAGCCAACGGAGTCTCCATCGGCCACGCGGCGCTGGTTGTTGCTCGAGCCGAGCAGGCGGCCGACGCCGCGGATGTCGCAGCGGCGCTCTCCATGGAGGCAACCGCCGCCAACCCGTCGATCCTGCATCCTGCCGTGGCGCGCGCCAAGGGAATCCCCGGACAGGCAGCGGCAGCCGATCACATCCGGGAGCTGATGTCAGGAAGCGGTCTCTTCGAGCCCGGAGCGGCCCGATCCGTACAGGACGCCCTCTCGTTCCGAGTTGTACCGCAGGTCCATGGGGCGCTGCGCGAGTATGTCGAGGCCGCCCGGAACGCCGTAACGGTCGAGCTCAACTCCGCCGACGACAACCCGCTGGTCTCCGTGCCGGACCAGGCCATGATCAGCAATGGCAACTTCCACCCGATGGTGCTCGCCATCGCCTGCGACGCGTTGCGGATCGCGCTGGCCCAGGTTGGGCAGCTCAGCGAACGCCGACTCTCGCATCTCTGGGATGGGTGCATGCAACAGCTGATGGGCCCGCCGACATCCCCGCTGTATGGGCTGCAACTGCGCTATCCGGCCGCAGCGCTGTTCCCGGAGCTCAAACAACTCGCTACGCCTGCCACTCTGGACACTCCGACTTTGGACCTCGGCGTCGAGGACCACGGCACCTCGGCACCGCTGAGCGTCCGCAAGACCGACACGGTGCTTGGTCTGCTCGAGGACTTGCTGGCGATCGAGCTGATGCTCGCTGCCGACTTGGTGAGGCTTACGCCGTCCAAGCCTGTGCTCGGCGCCGGTACAGCGGAGGCCTTTCGGATGGTGGAGGAGACAATCACACTGGCAGATCCGCAACCAGACGCCGTCCATCGCGCGCTACGGGAGCGCTTCCCAGTCAGGCAGGTGGGTGGGTCCGCAGCCAACGGGCAAAGTGCGGCACGGTAAAAGCCAGGGTGCCGCGCTCGGCGGAGTACACCAGGCCCTTCTTGAGCAGGGCATCCCGGGCGGGCGAGAGTGAGGACGGCTTGCGGCCGAGAACATCCGCTACGTCAGTGGTGGAAACCGCAGCATCCGGGGCCTTCTCGGTGGTCAGGCCTGCCATCGCGCGCAAGTAGTCCCGCTCGGCTGGGGTAGCGCGCTCATACCGCGAGCCGAAGAATCCTACGGCCAGCTCAGCCTCCGCTTCGGGCGCCGCCACGGCCACGTCGGCCGCGGTGATGGGCGAGTCGGGGGCATGGTCCCAGGCTGCTTTCCCGTACGCCTGCACGAAGTAGGGATAGCCGCCGGATGTCGCGCCCATGGCGGCGAGCGCGCTGGCGGACCAGGTGGCACCCTCGCGTTCGGCCGGCGCCAGCAGCGCCCGCTCCACGCCGGCGGAATCCAAGCGATCGATCCGGACGTATCGAAACAATCGCTCCGAGTACGACTTCGATGCCGACAGCACGCTCGGCAGGTGGGGAAGCCCGGCGCCAACCACCATGAGCGGCGCGCCGGTCTGGGAGAGCTCGTGGCAGCTCGCGCACAGCGCCGATACGTCCTGAGGCGTCAGATCCTGCATCTCGTCGATGAAGATCGCCACGCCGACGCCAACGTCTGCGGCCAAGCTGGCCACATCCGTCAGCAGCTCCAGTAGGTCAATCTCCATGTCCCCGGAGTCGGCCCGTCCGGTGGACGGCGGCCCGTCGATGGCAGGTGTCCAGCGCTCGATCAGCTTGCCGCCGCGCGGATTGCTGCGCAGCCCGAACGCCTTGAGCGTGGCCAGCACCGCTCTGACCCGATCCGGCGCGCGATGTCGCACGGACAGCTCCCGTACGGCTGCGTGCAACGCCCCGGTCAGCGGCCGGCGGAGGCTCGTGTCAGGGCGAGCCTCCACCTTTCCGGTTCCCCATCCCCGATCCAATGCTTTCGATCGAAGCGCATTGAGCAGAACCGTCTTACCGACGCCGCGCAGCCCGGTTAGCACCAGGCTGCGTTCCGGCCGGCCCCGCTCTACCCGCTCCAAGGCGACATCGAACGCGGCCAGCTCCGCGTCACGCCCGGCAAGTTCTGGCGGGCGCTGGCCCGCTCCAGGCGCGTACGGATTCCGCACCGGGTCCACGTCTCGGACAGTATCAACCCGTATAGGGCGAACCTTAGATTTCGTTAGACAACGCTCGACGTGTCGCACAATGTGCGCTGAGCTTGTCGTAGCGCTAGTTGGTGCCCCTCGGCAGGCTCAGGCATACGAGCTTGCATCTTGTACCTAGGTACAGGGTTAGCCTCGGATTGGCGTGGGAAAGCGAGGTGAACACGGATGGATATCCGGATTGCCGGGGATTTCTGTACCCTGCCAACGGCCGCGCGACCGCTGCGCGCAGCTGAGTTCGATGACCTCTTTCAGGAGCAGACCGCAGCGCCGCTCTGGATCGACCGACATCGGGTCGAGTTCACCCTCGCCGGCGATGATGACCTTTACGAGCAGGTGTCCGACCTTGTCGCGCGTGAATCGGCGTGCTGCTCGTTCTTCGACTTCTCGATCACTCGACCTGCGCGCGAGACGGCCCAAGGTCCATCGCTTGCGCTCCGAGTCGGTGTGCCCGCGAGCCGCCACGACGTACTGGAAGGACTGACGAATCACGCAGTGGCCGCGTGGACTGAGCTGAGCCATGAGCGGTGACATTGCTACAGGGATGCGCAGTGCCCAGGTAGCTCGCGTTCCGGTGTCATCTCAGGCACTGGCGGCGTTCGCTGAGGACCGCCGGCGCGATCACAGATGTTGGACGTCGTAGCTATCGTCGATGGCACTGTCCCCGTCACTTTGGAGAATTCATGAGCCTCATCAAGGGCATTATCAAGACCGCTGTGGTGATCAAGCTGGCTGAGGTCGCTCAGCGCGAACTGTCGAAGCCCGAGAACCAGCGCAAGATCAAAGAGGGCTTCCGTAGGGTTCAGCAGGCCGCCAGGTCACGCCGCTGACGGCCACTCCACGCGTTTCTCTTTCGCCCTGCGGTCGTTGCTGACGCCCTCGGATCGCCGAGTTCCACACAATCTGCCGGCAGCAGGCGTACCGAGCGACCTCGTGCCTCAACGCAAAGCATCCACTGCCTGAAACAGGCATGATGTCACGAGCGTGTCTGCGTTACGGTTGGGACTGCTGAGACTGGTGGTATCAGTGGGACTCGGGCGGGTTCGCGTTCGGGCCGGTCACCGTCAACGCTGTCGAAGGAGAAACCCATGGGCGCGGCGGGGGCGCGAACTGCGGCAGTGATCGTCGCAGTCGCTCTCGCCGCGTTCGTGGCCAGCGGCTGCGAGCCATTGACGACCGCTGGCGTGTCGCCCACCGACGGTCTGCAGGGGTCGAACGCGAGCACCCATCGCAAGCCTGCGGCGAAATCGCAGATCCCTGAGTTCAAATCCCTGTTGGAGCATGGAAACCAACCGCGGCTGGCCGCCGGTCCAGCGATCATGAAACGCGGCTCGTCGGGCCAAGAGGTTCGTGATCTTCAGGCGCGGCTGAAACAGATCGGCTGGTTCGACGGCCGGGTCAGTGGCACGTACGGAAGCGTGACAACCAAGAGCGTGAAGGCGTTCCAGGCGAAGCGCAAGATCCCAGCAACAGGTGAGGTCGATAAGCGCACGCTCGACCGGCTGCGATCGGCGACTCGCTCGCCTGGCACCGCGGAACTCGACCCCAGCATTCGGGAGCGGTCAGGACTCGACCGCCGTTGCATGACCGGCCGCGCCATATGCATCAGCAAGCGCACCCGGAAGTTGGTGTGGGTCGTCGACGGCACGCCCAGGCTGCGGATGGATGTTCGCTTCGGATCATTGGAGGCGCCCACCCGAGAGGGCTCGTTCCTGGTCACCAGGAAGTCCCGGCACCAGGTCTCGTCGCTTTATCACACGCCGATGCCGTATGCCATGTTCTTCAGCGGCGGCCAGGCGGTCCACTACTCAGCCGACTTCGCCGCACGCGGCTACCGCGGTGCCTCCTACGGCTGCGTCAACGTACGCGACCTGTCAGGCATTCAGTCGCTCTACGAGCAGGCTCAGATGGGCGACAAGGTCATCGTCTACCGCTGATGGCGTGGGACGCCGGTCATCAACCCGCCGAAACGGTGGCCGCGCGTTTGGGAGGGGTCTCTTGACCTTGACGCTACGTCAGCCTTGGACCATGCAGGTATGAGCATCAAAACACCGGGTGCAATCGCCGTTTCGGGATTGCGCAAGTCCTATGACCACGTCGTACTCGACGGCGTAAGCCTCGACATACCCGCCGGCAGTGTCTTCGCCCTGCTAGGCCCCAACGGGGCAGGCAAGACAACCACCGTGAACATCCTGACCACGCTGATTCCCGCCGATGCCGGTGAGATCGTTGTGGCCGGACATGATCTTGTTCGAGAGCCACATGCCGTACGAGCCGCAATTGGTCTGACCGGGCAGTTCTCCGCCGTGGACAATCTGCTCACCGGGGAGGAAAACCTGCTCCTGATGGCAGATCTCCACCATCTGACTCCACGAAATCGTCGAAACCGGACGCGCGACCTGCTGGAGCAGTTCGGCTTGACCGATATTGCGCGGAAGTTAGCCGCCACATACTCCGGCGGTATGCGGCGGCGCCTGGATCTGGCGATGGGCCTGATCGGCGACCCTCAAGTCCTCTTTCTCGACGAGCCGACAACCGGGCTGGACCCTCGCAGCCGGCGTACGGTCTGGCAGATCATCCGCGAACTGGTATCCGGTGGCATGACGGTGTTCCTCACCACGCAGTACCTGGAGGAGGCCGACCACCTGGCCAGCCAGATCGCGGTGCTCGACCGGGGCCAGATCGTGGCCGAGGGCACGCCGACGCAACTCAAGGCCCGCATTCCAGGCAGCCACGTCCGCGTCGTCCTGGCTGACACGACGCAGCTTTCGGCGGCCGCTCACGTTCTCGCGGCCGCCACGGTCGACCAGGACCAACGCACACTTACGGTGCCCACCTCTGGCGATCTGGACTCGCTACGGTCCGTGCTCGATCGGGTCTCCGCCGCAGGGCTGGACGTCGCGTCCTTGACGGTACACACAGCGGACCTCGATGATGTCTTCCTCGCCCTTACCGGACACGACACGGCCAGCGCCACGCAACGGGAACGGTCCCTGACCATGGAGGCCGCACGATGAGCGCCGTTGCCCTCGCCGCCCGTGATTCCGGCACGATGCTGCGTCGCAATCTCAAACACGCCATGCGCTATCCAGGCGCGACATTGGGAACCCTGCTCGTGCCCATCATTTTGCTGCTGATGTTCGTGTTCCTGTTCGGAGGAACGATGGCCGCAGGATTCGGCGGATCACCTCGCGACTACGCCAACTATGTGGTGCCGGGCATCATCGTGCTCGCGATTACGTCGGGATCGGTCTCCACCGCAGTGGGGGTGAACATGGACATGACGGAGGGCATCGTTGATCGATTCCGGACCATGGCAATCGCCCAGTCATCGGTGCTTACTGGCCATGTCGTGGGCGGCACCCTCGTCACCACAGCTGGCGCCTTGCTGGTCGCTGCCGTCGGCGTTCTGGTCGGCTTCAGGCCGATCGCCGGGCTGCTCGACTGGTTAGCAGTGATCGGCATGATCGCGCTCGCAGCGCTCGCCATTACGTGGATCAGCGTCGCGCTAGGTCTGCAGGCGAGAAATCCCGAATCGGCAAGCAACATCGTGCTTCCCGTGGCGCTGCTGCCGATCCTCGGCGGCGTCTTTGTCCGGCCCGAGTCCATGCCGAGCGGGATCCGCTGGTTCGCGCAATACCAGCCGTTCACACCCTTGATCGACACACTCCGCGGATTGTTCTTCCAATCAGTGCCACCTCATCAGGCCCTGATCGCAGTCTCGTGGTTCGTCACTATCGCAGTGGTCGGCTACTTCTGGGCTCGCAATCGATACCGGCATCGTCGGGCACACTAGGCAATGACCCATGCCGAAGCAGCCCGACGACCGCCCGCCGACCCTCACGATCGGTCAACTCGCCGACTATGTCGGCGTCACGATCCGCGCTATCCGGCACTACCACCAACGCGGGCTACTCGCCGAGCCGCCGCGCGACGCCTCCGACTACCGTCGTTACAACGCCCAGGACGTGATCGAGCTTGTGCGGATCAAGACGCTGGCCGAAGCCGGAGTTCCTCTCTCCAGGGTGAAAGACCTACTCAGCGCGGACTCGGACAGCTTGGTGACCGCGGTCACCGAAATCCAACAAAGCCTCGATGATCACATCGGTCAACTTCAACGGCACCGGGATCAGATCGCCCATCTCACTGCGGGAGACCGGCTCTACGTGCCGGCTGACATCGCCGACTTGCTCGACCGGCTGCGCTCCATCGGAGTTGATGAGCAGACCGTTCAACGTGAACGAGACGGCTGGATTCTCCTGGCCGCTGCGGCGCCACTACACGTGCGCCTCTGGGCCAAGGAGAAAACTGCCAGTCTCGACGACGTCGAGTTCCAAAGGCTCTACCTCGCCTTTGATCAAGCCCAGGAATGGAGCCCTGACGACCCGCGGCTCGAGCAACTCGCCGACGACCTCACGAGCTACCTCGGGACTCACCAACTCAGAGAACTCGATACTCAGCCGCCACCAGAAATCCCGGCCACTGCGATCGCGATGATCGCCTCGACAACGGGTCCGCAGGCCGAGAGTCACCAGCGCTTGCTTGAACTGGTCCACGAGCGAGCTCAGCGCCGAATGCAGGCTGATGCCACATGAGGCCTCAGCGGGCAGTCAGAGCTCCAGCCCCGCATCCAAGCATGTTCAGGGTCGGCGACAGGGGTCATCGGCCACCACTGGCTACTAGCGCGCAGTCAAGACCAGCGGGCCGTCAAAAGTGATTGCCACCGTGTGCTCGGCGTGTGCCCCTCGCGACCCGTCCCTGCTGCGCAGCGTCCAGCCGTCGGCGTCGGTGTAGATCTTGTCGGTGCCCGCCAGGAACCAGGGCTCGATGGCGATCACCAGCCCGGGCCGCAGCAGCAGCCCACGGCCCCGCCGGCCATTGTTGGGCACGTGCGGATCGCCGTGCATCGTACGTCCCACACCGTGCCCGCCGAACTCGGTGTTGATCTTGTAACCCGCCTGGGACCCAATGCGAGCGATGGCGAATGAGATATCGCCGATCTTGTTTCCGGGCAACGCTGCCTGAATGCCGGCGGCAAGCGCAGCCTCGGCAGTAGCGATGAGCTGCCGATCTTGTTCACTGGGAGATCCGACGATCAGACTGATCGCGGAGTCCGCGACCCAGCCATTGACCGATGCCGCGAAATCGAGGCTCACCAGATCTCCATCGCGGAGCGCATAGTCGTGGGGCAGCCCGTGCAGCACCGCGTCGTTGACCGACGTACACAGCACCTTGCCAAACGGGCTCGCCCCGAACGACGGGTGATAGTCGATATAGCAGGACTCTGCCCCGCGATCCCTGATCATCTTGTGCGCGAGCTCGTCGAGCTCGAGAAGGTTCACCCCGACGTCTGCCCGATCAGTCAGTGCGGTGAGCACCTCGGCGATAAACCGTCCGGCCGGCCTCATCTGGTCGATCTCGGTCGGCGTTCGATACTCGATCACCCTTAGCACCGCTCCCTTCCAATGCGCCTAGCCAGAGGCTATTTCCACGTGATCAACTCCACAGCGTGCCAAATGCGCGCCAAATTCCAAAACCAAGGAGACCGTCCCACAACGGGTCCGGGAGATGCAATTAGTGACCCTGGACTCAGCTCAACGCGGCGTTGAGCTGCTCGCTGAGCGCGTCGAGATCATCACCGAGATGCTGCCACGGCTTGGTGTTGGGCTTCGGGTCCGGCAAGTCCTGCTGCCGAGCCTTAGCGACGAGAATGGCCCAGCCCACCAGGCCGTTCACCGCGAGGTGGCCCCAGCCCAACTTGTCCACTCCCTGAGGTGCTAGCGCGGTCCACGGCTCAAACATCAACTCGATCGCAGCCGTGAGGGAGTTGGACGCCGGTCACTTGTGCGGCCGGGGTCGAGGGTCGTCTCTACGCTCGGGCTCCCGACCGGGATTTGGACGGGTTGGCTGCGGCTTCGGCAACGGCGTCGGTTTGGCCGGAGGCGGCCCGCCCGGCTTGACAGCAGGTTTCTGAGAGTCCGACAAGCCTTTCACGCTCCTAGAGCTCGAGTGGCCAACGCCAGCACAGCGAGCCCGAAGAAGCCGACCGCGTCAATCTGGGCCTGGAACAAGCGCTCGATGATCTTCTTGTTCGTCTGATAGTTCTCCTCGATGCCGAGGGCGAGGTTCGCCACGGCCTCGGCCTCGGTGTCCACGGCATCGCCCCAGGCAATGACGTCGTTTGGCTGCATTGAGGGGACCAGTTCCCGGTGCCGCCCCACAAGACCCTGGATTGGTCTTGCACCGCGTACACCGTGGAGTGTCACATCGTCCACCACAGCCCCGCTGATCGCTGTCGTCGGCGCCACCGGCAATCAGGGCGGGTCCGTCGTCCAGGCGCTGCTCGACCAGAGCGCGAGTCCAGGGTGCCGCACTTCGACAGCAAGCGGCGGGTCGAGGAGCACATCGAGCTCCTCGGCATCCACCACACGTTCTTGCGTCCCGTTCTATTCATGGACAACCTGTCCGGATTCATGACGAGCGTCGAGAACGGCCAGGTCGTGGTGCGGATGGCTCTGCCAGACGGTATCCCGCTTCAGATGGTGGCCGTGCGCGACATCGGCCGCGCCGCAGCCACCCTCCTCCTCGACGGCGGAGCGGGAGTCGAGGGCGAGAGCGTGGAGATCGCGGGAGATGCGCTGACGGGCACGCAGATCGCGAAGGCGATCGGAGCGTACGCGGGGCTTCCTGCACGGTACGAGGCCCTCCCCCTGGAGGCCATCGCGTCCTTCGGCGATGCGGCCGAAATGTTCCGCTGGCTCGCCGAGACTCCCGCCTACCAGGCCGACTTCGAAGCCACGCATGCGCTCGTCCCTGACGCCCTCGATCTGCCTGCCTGGCTCGCCGCATCCGGCTGGCAGCTCCATGCCTAAACCCGTCCAGATCGATCGGATACCTGATGACCAGCACAACCCTGTCCCCAAGACCCTCGCGCCCTCTCTCTGGGGGCGAGGTCTGATGGCCACAGGCATCGCAGCCGCTCTCAATGCCGTCGGGTTCCACATCGTCAACACCGCCGGCGCAAACATGATCGTCGCGACGGCCCGCACGAAAATGGTCCTCACGGAGCCCGTGCTGGCTCTCACGGCGTTTCCGCTCGCGCTGGCCGGGCCGCGACATGGCTCGTCGCCCCACGCGGCCCGCCGTGCGGACGTGGTTTGGGTGGATCGGTCTCGTTCACGCGGCCGCGACCGTCGTCGTTCCGATCCTCCACCGCGCCGCAGATGGCGACCGGATAGCCGTTCGCGACCATATACACATCATCGCGGGCGCCGCGTGGTTTGCAGCGCTCACAATCCGCACCAAGAACTGGCGAATAATCCACAAGAAGGGTGAAGATCATGCCGCAGGCAGTGAGGTACGACGAGTTCGGTGGAGTCGACGTGCTGCGCGTCGAGGAAGTGAACCGACCCGTGCCCAGCGAAGGCGAAGTACTCGTCCAAGTGAAGGCGGCCGGCATCAACATCAGCGAAGCGGCCATCCGGACGGGGGCAGTCGCGAACATTTTCCCGTCGACATTCCCCTCCGGACAGGGCAGCGACCTGGCGGGGGTGATCGATGAGATCGGGCCAGGAGTCACGCAATTCGCGCCCGGCAATGAGGTAATCGGATTCAGCGACCGACGCTCATCTCAGGCGGAACTAGTGGTCGTCGGCGTCGACCATCTCACACCCAAACCGGCCAACGTCCCGTGGGAGGTTGCCGGCGGTCTGTACGTCGTCGGTGTGACAGCCACCGGTGCAATACGTTCCATCGACCTACAGCACGACGACACGGTCGTCATCGTCGGAGCCGCAGGCGGGGTCGGATCCATCGCCGTGCAGCTCGCCCGTCGAAGCGGAGCGAGAGTCATCGGCGTAGCCGGCGAACACAACCACGAGTGGCTGACCCGACATGACATCATCCCGATTGCCTACGGAGACGGCCTCGCAGATCGGATCCGGGCCGTGGCGCCTGAAGGAGTCGAAGCGTTCCTCGACTTCCACGGCGACGGCTACGTCGAACTCGCCCTCGAACTCGGCGTCAAACCGGAGCGCATCGATACCACCGCGGACTACGCGGCAGCCGCGAAGTATCGGGTCAAGACTGCGGGAGGCGCAGAAGCCGGACCAGGCGCGCCGATCCTTGCGGAACTCGCCGATCTCATCGCCGCGGGACAACTCGAGGTGCCAGTCGCGCACATCTATCCACTCAAGAACGTGCGCGAGGCGTATGCCGAGCTCGAGCGCCGCCACACTCACGGGAAGATCATCCTCACGCCCTGACACGTCTCGATCCGCAGACCAGGCCTGATCACCCGCTGGTCCGACGCCACCCCCACTGGTGACCGGCCTACGCGAGGTCGGCGCGTGAGACGGCTCCGGGAGCCGCCGGCCGGCATGCAACAGCCCGAGCGCCCCTTCGTTGCTGCAGGCGATGGCGGTTGGGCGTTCGGCCGAGCAAGGTCGGCGAGGACGTCGGTCGACATCACCCCGCTCGTTGTCGTGACGAACGCTCTCTGGGCGCTCGGCGAGGCAGTCGAACCAGCCCAGTTCTTCGTCTCCTGGCGCTAGGCAACGTCTTGGGTACTGTGCCGGTCATGGTGGTGGACTCGTCGCAAGTTTCGTTCCGGCGGTAGGCGCGCTCGATGAGCAAACCCGGGTGTAGCGGTACGCGGCTCGCCTCTGCTGAGCCCTCTTGAGGCCGGTTTTGAGCCGAAGACCGGTCCGGGCCGCTTACCTGCTACCGCCCTAGTCACCACGCATAGCGGGTGGTGTAGCAGTGCTGCTACCGGTAGCGCTTCCCACTCACTCACCCGCTGCCAATATTGGTCATCGCTACGGACGACGCTGGGGTCTGGCGGACTGTACGTCTGCCACTGTGTGCCGCGGCCAGGGCGAGGGCCTTCGGGTCCAGCCCGCGCCTGTTGCGCTGTCGGGTGCCGTCGCTGCGGTTGATCTGGATTCCCTAGATGACGTGAGGGCGAGCGGCGGCCGTGACTTGCTCACCGGTCCAGGTGCCGTAGGCAACCCAGCCTGGAACCGGACAGAGTGGAGCGGCGCATCCGACACGGGCGTGATTATGGTCGCCGGCCAGAAGCTTGCCCTCGGCCGGGCATACCGCCACCAGACCGTCATCGTGACCGCGTCCGAGACCAGCATCGCCGTCCAGCTCGAGGATGGTGAAACCCGCACCGTCCGGCGGACCACCAGCCAGTGCCTAACATCAAAGGGACAGCGACCGCGGACCGCCACCCAAGGTTTTCTTGGCCAAGGTGTCGCACATCAGGTGGCACAGATCCATCACACATCAGATGGCACACGTCAACGTCGGCGACGGATGTCGCTTGCCGTCATCTAAAGGGTTGCTGCATACCCAGCCCACCACCATCGCGTGCCGCGTGCCTTGGCGAGGCAACTCCGACCCGACTAGAGTCGCGCCATCGGCCCACCCACAACGTTAGAGCGGTGTCAACGATGGCCGCTGAAACCCCCACAATCGTCCTGGTGCACGGAGCCTGGGCCGACGCGACCGGTTTCGAGGCGGAGATCCGAGCCTTGCAGGACCGCGGGTACTCCGTGATCGGATTCGGCAACCCGCTTCGCGATATTCGCTGAGCAACGCCGCCTTCCTCGAGTGGAGTTCCTGCGGATCTTGACCGGCCCGATCGTGCTCGTCGGCCACTCCTACGGTGGCACTGTGATCTCCGCCGCCGCCGTCGGTAACGATCAGGTTCGGGCGCTCGTCTACTTGAACGGGTGGATGTGCAATGTGGGCGAGAGCCAGCAGCAGCTCCTCGAAAGGTTCGAGGGCAGTCTCGTTGGGCCTTCGATCCGGCCCGTTTCGTTCACCAAACCCGACGGGAGCGAGGGCATCGACCTCTACCTCGCGCCCCGAGGCGTTCCGCGAAGCCTTCGCCGCCGACGTCGATGCCGAGACGGCTGCGGTGATGGCCGCAGCGCAGCGGCCATATGCCGCCGCCGCATTCGCTGCTGCGCCGTCGGACCCACCAGCATGGAAGACACTGCCGTGCTGGTATCTGCTTGGCACCGAGGACAAGGCCATCCCGCCGGCACTGCAGCGGTTCATGGCCGAGCGCGCAAACGCGACGATCGTGGAGGTGGCGGCCTCACACGTCTCGTTCGTGTCCCAGCCGGAAGCCGCAACCGAGCTCATCCTTCAGGCCGTCGAGGCGACATCCGCAGCGCGGGCATGCGTCGGCGACTCCACCCCACTGTTCGCAACCGGGCGGGCGCGCGGAGTGTCAGAGTGCGTTTTGGTTCCAAGAATCACATTCCAAGATCACATTTGTAAGCGTGATCTTGAACGACCTCGACTTAACTAATGGCCTCGTGCGCGCCCGTGCGCGTGTAGAGTGCATTTGGTTCCAAGATCACATGTGCGAGTGCGCGCCGCGTGCGTATTGGTGTTGCTGACGGGGTCAAGCAATTCTGAGCACCGGGGCGCGCGAAAACCTTCTTGTCATTTTCTTGTGGTCACGGCCACATACCAAGTTATTCTTGAGCCCAGGGACATCCGACCCTCCAGGTCAAGAAAAATCTGGGCACCGGGCGCGCACACCAACTAAGACGCCGCGCCGCTCCTTTCTGCCCGGAAATTCAGGTCAGAGGTCCCTGTTAACGCAACCGCTCAACTGCCCATACTGACTGAGAAAGCACCCGTCAGGAGCCGGACATGGCTGATGCCCAATCTGCCGCGCTGGCCGTCGTGGGCACGAGGGAGCATGTGGGCATCGGCCGGCTCGTCTTCACGAGCGTGTGTCGATGACCGCTGAACCGTCCGAAGGCCAGGTCACCGAGGGATTCCGAAGCCTGGAGGTCCGCTGGATCTTCCCGGGTCGGCTGGAGACCGCGGTGGCCGGATGGTTCGGGCGGTTCCCGATCGAGATGGAGTCACGCGAGGACACCTACCTGCTGGATCCGCGGCTGCATGGTCTTTCGGTGAAGGTCCGCGGGGGGTAGATCACTAGAGGTCATGTTGTTGCGCGGGGGCGCGGGAATCCTGGATGTGGCGGGCCACGCCTGCGGACGTATGGAGTCCTGGCAGAAGTGGTCCTTTCCGGGAAGCCCGCTCGACCAGTACAGCGGCGACCCGGCCGGTTGGCGGCCGGTACGCGAAAGGGCGACGCATCAGCCGGTTCTCATTCGCCAGCGGACAGATCGTGGCGGGCGCCCCGGGGCTGGACCAGGAGCCGCAGTGCGACGTGGAACTCACCGAGGTCAGCACCCGTGGCCAAGCCTGGTGGACCCTGGGGTTCGAGGCTAGTGGACCTGCCGATCTGCTCCGCAGCGCACTCGAGGGCACCGCCCGGCTCCTGTTCACCCACCCCCTGCCCGGTGCGGAACCCGGCCTCGATGAATCCGGGTCCTACATGCAGTGGCTGTCCCAGCACCCCGGCCACAAGAGCGACGCCGACGCCTGAAGAATCCGACTCTTGCCGCACTCCACAAGTGAGCGTGGGTTTCCGGGTTCTCCCGGACTTCCCAATCGTGCAGGCAGAAAGGCGGCGCTTCCAAGGTTTGGAACCTTCGTCGACGGTTTCACCTCAGCGGGCAGAGGCTCCGGCTAGGAACCGCCTCGTGGGTGCGCGTGCCAGTGCCCTACGCGCGTATTGGGGTTGCCAGCCCACCTCATCACGAGATCCAGGGGGCCCCTCGGTCAACGCCATAGAGGTCCTGATCATCCACGCACCACACGCGCTCGCGCACTTCCGAGCGGTCCCACGCCCCAGTCGACACCTATCGACATCAGCACAATAAGAGTGATCACGACGAACTGTGTGCCGAACCACCACAACAACATGATCAAGACCGTGGCGGGGGCCCGACCCATGATCGGAGCCTCCTCGACTTGAGTCCCAAAGGATATGTATAGGAAGCGACGATTGGGCAAGCACTAGATGAAGACAGCATGACGAGTGGATGACGAACCGCGCTCAGCTCACCGTCGAGCTGGCAGCTCAGACACGCTGATCCCTCCAGATGGGACCGAGACAATACTTTATCGCCCTGCATCGCCCGCCAAAAACGCCCGACCAGCCGGCTGCAAACCCGATGGAGCCGCAGACCGCCGCGGCTTAGAAGTCATCGCCATCGCTCAACTCCAAAGTCGTCGCGCATTTCAACTCCTCGCAGGAGGGATCTCTGGTGATACCTATCAACTAGTCGCTCTGAGTTCACGATTTGTTTTTCGTATCAACGGTCTATTTCCGGACAGCTGTTGGTTTCCGGACGAGCTGTTATTATTAAGTCAGAGCCTTGTTGATCACGATTTGCCTCTTCCCCTTCCATGATCATGACGGTAAACTGGATCATGGCGACCAAATCTCTGAACGTTCGAGCCTTGGCTGTGTGGGCTGTAGCTCCCCTCGCTGTGGCTGGTGCCGTGTGGCTCATCGATCGTGCTTGGCTGTGGGGCCTGGGTCTCTTGGCCATCTGGGTTGGGCTGGGTGTGGTTGCGCCGCTGCCCTTGTTGCGCCACCGCTACATCGCGCAGCCGACCGGCTCGACGTCGACCAGCAGTGAAGCCGGCGACTGTGAAGCCAGGCGTGCCGCCGACTGGCTCCGCGCCTAGCCCGACCCCAATAATCGCCAGATCGATCTGGGCGGGACCCGTTATGCGTGAGTCTGTGGTTGTGGATCGGCGGCAGCTCGAGCAGTGGGTGGCTGACGAGGAGCGAGCGTTGCTGGCTGGGGAGTGACGGCAGCCCACGGCCGACCCTTGCCGAAGTGACCAAGCGGGCTCGCAAATTCGCCTATGTCGACAGCGACGACCTCGCTGAACACTTCGGGGACCATCAGGGATACATAGGGGAGTAGCCGCCTCGATTGGTGCTCAGAGCATGTTGATGATCATCAACCGCCTGCCTGCCTTGATCGCGGCAAGCTCGGTGCTCGCATTGCCGATTATCCGGGCTGCATTACTCCATCACATCGCCTAGCTTTGCTGGGCTGCACTCGGTCACATGGCTGGGCCATGTCATCACGACAACCGGTCGGGCTCCGGGGTGATGATTCTTGATCAACTGCACAGAGATCGGTGAGTCGGGGCTGACGTGTCCTTCGGACAGCACTAATTTGGTCACTTAGCGGGCCTCCTGTTCCGGCAGGTGGTTCGTTCACCCTCGGCCTGCGGTGACACGCTCGCCGGGGGCGCTTATGTTGTCAGCCTTACACCCGATTGATCGATTTGACTAGGGTGACAGCAAATTTTATTGCCCGGTCTAACGCGCGGATGGCAACTCAAACAAAAGCCGCTCGCTGAAGTGCGAACGGCTCTCATTGGGAATGATCACGGTGGGGCTTTGATCTTGGTTGGCCCTGGCGGCAGTACTCCGGGGTACTTCACCGGGCCGCTGATCTCCGGGTTCCCGTCAATCATCATGTCCATCGGATATAACCCGTCGACCAACGGCTCCCACTTCCCCACTCAAGTCGAAGAATTACCGGGCTTACACACAGACCTGTCCCTAGAATTTCTTTCCTGCGCGCTGCGCCGAGTATTAACAAGTTGCACTCTGGTGCCGTCTGCTTCAGCGACAGAGTCCATCCCCGTCTTCCCCACCCGTCTGTCACGCGCGGACCTGCCCAGAAATTTTCTTCGAGTCTCCGAGCAAACATCCAACCCCAATACGCACGCGGCGCGCACACGCACGCACGAGGTCCTCTCAGCAGGGACTAATTCAGCAAATATCGTTGGCGAGAACATAGGCGGATCTGGCGGCACCCCGCCGGATACTCCCTGATCGGCGAGCCACATCATCTCCCAGCCGTTGGCCTCACCTGGCGGAGGCTCCAGGGCGCAGGTTCTAGCCCGAGACAGCAATAGATGTCAGATCAGGGGGTCCCCGCTGTCTCGGCGTTGGGACGGCCGTTCGATAAGCGGGAGGGACGAGCCGTCCAACTTGAGGACCTCCTGCCTGCCGGGAGGAGAAGCTTTGATTCGGGTAGCGAAGCTTTGATTCAGCTTTGTGCAACGACCAGATTGGGTACGGTAAGCCCGGGTGAGGCCTCGGCCCACACTAGAAGTTCCACCTAGATGTCGGGGTGCACCATGACGCTTACGCTCGATGACCTTCGCAATACCATTCGCAACAAACGGTACCGGGTGGCCCGTAAGGCCGGCTATGAGGTCTTGGAAGTTGATGAGTTCGTCGACGAGGTCCGGGAAAGGTTCGCCCAGCTGCTCGAGGATAACCAGAATCTTAAGAAGCAGATCGAGGCTCTAAATTCAGGGCCTACAGTTCCTGCTCGGACTTCTGCCTCGGTCGCGCAGGCTCCTACGGTTCAGTCACCTGTGCCTCGGCAGCCTGCTCCGGTGCAACCTTCTGCGTCCGGCACAATTGTGGTGACAACGGGCAAGGAAGCCAGCGCGGCCGTCGTCCGCCTCGTCGAGCTGTCCACCGAGCAGGCCGAACGGCTGGTCGAGGAATCCACCGCGGATGCCAAGCGGATCCGAGAGGAGGCCAACCGGACCGCACATCAGCTTACCACCGATGCCCATACACGTGCCGCGCGGGTCGAGTCCGAAGCCCGGGTCAATGCAGAGCGTCTCAATGCCGATGCACATAGTCACGCTGAGAAGCTCGATCAGTGAGATTGAAAGTCGCCGCGCTGAAATGTTCGATCACTTGGAGAGGCGGCGTGATCATCTCACGGCAGCCGTGGGAGCCCTTCGTGACTTCGAGGCGGCGTACCACACGAACCTCACCGGCCACTTGCGCAAGGAAATCGAGGCTTTGGAGTCGGGCCGCGCGGAGCCAGACGAGGTGCCGGATGTAGTACGTGACCAGGGGCCCGCAGAGCGTAGCTCAAGTGTGACGGCCTAATGCGCGGTGCGCGCCCCCGGTGCCCAGAATTTCTTGGACTTGATCAGCAACACACCAACACGCACGCGGCGCGCACACGCACGAGGCCATTAGCTACGTCTCAGCCAGCCCACCGTCTCACATCACCTCAAAGTCCTCGTCGACGCCGGGATCATCACTCGCGAACAGCATGGGAAGTCGGCCGTTCTACGCGGATTTGTTACCGACACGCTCGGCGAGCTTTCCCCGCTTAATAGCACCGACGCCCATCTAGAAGCATCTGCCAAATCGGTTCTTCATACTTGCGGTGGGTCTGGGGTGTTGATCTTGTCGAGTCCCTCTAGCCTCCTCTAGCCTCCTCTACTGTTGCCGACCAGAGGGGACTGGCCTTCCCGAATGGCAAAATCGTTCCAAGTCCCGGCTACTGTCTGCTGGTGGGTGTCCAGGTGGTGTCGTACAGCCTTCCGCGACTGTTCTTATTGCGAGTCGCTACGTTGGTCCGTATTCGTCTGCTGGGGGTGCTACAGGGAATGCTGGCCGCACGCATGCCTGCCATCAAAGACGGGGCAGACCTGCCCAACGGCACGCTGGGGCTGGCGTTACTGGGCATGCCGCTGGGCAGCCTCGCCGCCATCCAGGTCACCGGCCGGTTGATCGCCCGCTGGGGTAGTTCGCCGGTCACGTTCGCTGGACTGCTGGTGCTCTGTGTCGCGACGGCGGGTCCGTCGTTCGCCACCGGCTTCGCCACCTTGCTGCCAGCTCTCATCTTGTTCGGTATTGGGTTGGGACTGACCGACACCGCGATGAACGCTCAGGCGGTGACCGTCGAGCGAGGCTACGGACGACCGATCATGTCTTCGTTCCACGGCTACGCCAGCCTCGTCGCCCTCGCGGGTGCCCCTCGGGCGTGCTGTCGGCGCCCATCTCGGCGTCAGCATCCAGGTGTACTTTCCGGCCGTCGCCGCCGTTGCCGTTGTCGTGGGGTTCATCGTCCGCCGCTGGTTGCTGCCGCCGGAGGCCGACGCGCATCCCGTGGACGACCGCTACGCCGGGTCGCACCGCACGCCGTGGACGCGGACCCTGGTCCTGCTGGCCACGATCGCGTTCTTGGCCATGCTCGCCGAACTGGCTGTCGCGGACTGGAGCGCGGTCTCATCTCCGCGACAGCCTCGGTTCCTCCGCCAGCGTCGCCGCCTTCGGATACGCGTGCTTCTCCCTGACCATGGTCGTCACTCGCTTCCTCGCCGACCGGATCACTGCATCGCTTGGTTATGACAGCATGCTTCGCTGGGGCGGACTGGCCACGGGCACTGCCTTGGCCATTGGCCTCGCCACCAACACCGTCATCGGCGCGGTGATGGGCTCGAGCATTGTCGGGATCGGCATGGCCGCGATTGTCCCCCATCGTTTTTCACCTCTGACCGGGAATCTTCCAGGCGTTTCCAACGGTGCCGCCCTGAGCAAAGTCGTCATGATCAGCTACCTCGGCAGCATGATCGGTTCCGCCCCTGATCGGCCTGACCGCCGAGGCAACCACCCTCAAGCAGAGCCCTGTTCCTCGTGGCTGCCGCATCCCTCACCATCCGGATCATCGGCCCCCGAGCAGCTCGCACGCGACATCGCCCACCGCCCGCTCCTAGCCTCACAGCTCCGGTTACACGATCGGGGCCCGATCACGCGCCGAGCCGCTCACTGGCGAAGCTGGCCACCAGCTCCACACTCACTCGTGACGTCGTCTTCCATTACAGGCGCCGATTCTGGGCCTTGCGGCAGCCGCGCGGAGATGGCGGCGAAAGGCTGCAGGCTTTCTGGTGGAAGGTCGGGCATGACTGACCTCGCTCCTGGGGCCGCGTTCTTGCTCTGGTGGACGTCGCTGCGGCGGACTGTCTTGTTCCATGCTGAACCTCCAGCCAAAGTCTCAATCTCAGGTTCAGGGTTCCGGAGCGTCCCTCGCCCAGAAAGGGCCTCGACGACCACACGCACCAGTGCTTCATCCTCCGGTCGGCGCTGAACAGGTAGAGGTTCGTCATGTTCCAGAACTGGCCTGGCTCTCCGAAAGTCGCGGATCACTCGCCCAGCGCGAGCGAAGTCATCGTAGTCCATGCCCGGCGTCTTGCCCAGCACCACGTACGGATGCGGCGCTGACTTGGCGTAGGTCCGGGCCCAGGTCCATTGCAAAGTCGGTGCGAGGCTGGAACCACCATTCGAGGTCAGCCGGTCGCGCCGCTTCAGTCACAGTCCGCGCCTGTCTCGGCGGATGATGAGCCAACCGGACGACCGCGCCAGCGAAGGCGCGCGTCGCCGCGTCGGCAGCGGCACCGAACCTCCGCGGGTGGAGCACGCTCGGCTTAGCCAGGCCATCTGATGATGATCACTGCTGGCGTCTCATCGGCCTCGACCAGCTCGATGGTGATCGAGTCGGACGGCGGTGACCTGGCCACTGGCCAGCTCGGTAACGTGGGTCATGGACTCGACTCCTTCGTAGTCGTAGATCAAGGCCCTGAGTCGGTGTTCGTAGCACCGCTCGGGGCCGCTTATCTCACCCCCTCGTGGGGGAAGTCGTTGGGCTCGCCCACCCCGTCATCTCGCTGAGCCGCAGGGCGATGAGGGCGTCTCGATCCTGGGCGGCGTGCTGGTACCTCATCGCCGCCTGCGAGGTCGAGTGCCCGAGGCGGCCCATCAGCTCAGCCAGCGTCGCGCCCGTCTGAGCGGCTAAAACTGCGCCGGTGTGGCGCAGATCGTGGAACCTGCAGGTCCGGGCGTCCCGCCGCTTGGCGAGCTGGGTAGTAGACGCTGGTCAGTGCGCTCTGCCTCAGGTGCTGGGTCGGGTCGTTCTTGCGGGGGAACAACAACCCATCCGACCCTGGCGCGGTGTGGGTCAGCAGGTGCTCGCGGACCATGCGGCAGCAGGTGCGGCGGGATGGCGCACGTCCCGCACCCCGGCCTCGCTCTTCGGCTCCTTGACCAGGAACCGGCCATCTACCAGGACCACCGCCGGCGGATGCGCAGTACCCCGGCTCGGGTGTCCACGTCGCCGCGCCGCAGCTCGGTCAGCTCACCGAACCTGCAGCGCGCACCAGGCGGCGAGTTGCACCAGCAGCCGGTAGCGCGGCGGCATCGCCTCGGTCAAGATCGCCAGCTCGCGAGAGCGTGGCTGGGCGGACCTTGTGATGGCGCTTGGACTGGCTCGCACCCCTGATCCGGACTGGGTTCACCGCGAGATAGCCGTCATCGGTCGCTGAGTCGAGGATGGATCTGAGCAACGAGTAGGCACGGGCTCGGTACGCCGGAGAGTTGACGGCAGTGCGGTCGTACCACTTCTCCACCTCGTCACGAGTGATCGTGTGGATCGGCCGGCGTGCGAAGGTGCCGAGGATGAACCGGTCGAGGACATCGTGGTAATTGCTGAGGGTCCGAGCTGCGAGCGGTCGGCCCTTCACCTTCCTCTTCGCCAACCAGCGCTCGGCGTAGTCGCTGAAGGTGACCACCGTGAGGGTGTCGCGCTTGGACCACTCGCCAGCCGAGATGTCGGCGTGCTGGCGGTTCAGCCACGCCTGGGCGTCCTTCGTGGTCTGGAAGGTCTTGGAGTGGGACTTGCCGTCCGGACCTAGGAATCGTGCCTGGTAGCGCTTCGAGGGGAGGTGGCGGATGCCGTCTGGATGGGCGTCGTCGCCCGCACACCCCGCATGTGTCTTTCTTCGGGCGTGCCACCTGGTCAGCCCCTCACTTGTGCCAAAAGTGTGCCAAATTCCGCATGTCACCAATGTAACCCGATTCCACTTATTTCCACACCATTAGGCCTAGCCAGATGCCATTTCCCCTAGTCCTCTAAGGGTAGCCGATTCTCTATCACCCTGAGATTCTGCCGTATGCGCCCGAGCCTCCCCGACTTGTCAAGAGATCAGCCGGTGACCGAGTCCTCGTATTCGCTGATCTCGGCGACCTTTGGCCCGGACGGACTGGTGGGGTCGAAGACGTAGTCGAGCCATTCCTTCGCCAGGCGTCGAGCCAGCTGTAGGCCGATCACGCGCTGGCCGAGCGTAAGAATCTGGCAATCATTGGACAAAACCGAGCGCTCGACGCTGAAGGAGTCGTGGGCAACGGTCGCCCTGATGCCCGGCACCTTGTTGGCTGCAATCGCTACGCCAATTCCGGTACCGCAGACCAAGATCGCGCGGTCGGCTTCGCCCGCCCTGATCTTCTCTCCTGCGGCGATAGCCACCGATGGGTACGAGGACGCGTCGAGATCGCCCTGGTAGACACCGAGATCGACAACCTCGACGCGATCATCGGCCTGCATATCGGCCAATATGTGGTCCTTGTAGTCGAAACCGGCACTGTCACTTCCAACCAAGAGCCGAATGCGATCGCTCATGTCGTTTGTCCTTCCTTATCCATTGCCCCCGCATCCTCTTCGCCACCGGCGTGCCTCCGCGTCCCCGAACACGTCGCCGATTGCGGTAACAATCAGCGCGAGCGAGATTGCACCTGGATCTGGCGTACCAACGCTGCGTTCGGCCAGCGGTCGTGCCCGCCCGATCTTCGGAACCAACGACGCCGTGGCTTCCGCTGCGGTCCGGCAGGCGTCCGCCGCCGATCGCCATGCGTCGGCAATCGAGGTTCCGGCATCGACCTTTCCAACCAGTGTGTCCACGAACGGGAACAAGGCGTCCAGCATCGTCTTGTCGCCCAGCTCCGCCTTGCTGAAACCCTGCAAATTCTTGGCCGAGCTCTGAACGGCATCGGCCAAACGCTGAGCCGTCACCTTCTCGCGGTTGCCGAGTCCCTTCCCGACTTCCTCCAACAGCAGCCCCCACAGGATGCCGCTGGTGCCGCCGGCTTTGTCACCAAACGCATGACCCGCCGCCGCGAGTACGGTCTCGACGCCCCCTTGAGCCTCGTTCGCAGCCTCGGCGGCCGCCTTCGAGCCACGTGACATGCCGATTCCATGATCACCATCGCCTGCTATCGCGTCGATCTGACCGAGATAGTCCTTGTTTTCCTCGACCGTGGCGTAAATCGCATCGACTGCCTTACGCGCCACCGCGGCCGCTGCAATCGACTCCTCGCTTGCCTCCGCCGTCACCGTTTCGGCGACATACCCCGCACCGGTGCGCCGGGTTGTGAACTTCTCGCTCACGACGGCGGTGCCCCGCCGAAAAGCCGCGGTTTCGGCAGGCGCAACCCAGTAGCCTTCGAGTTCCTCATCGAGCCAGGTGACCGAAAGCGAACAGCCTGCCATGTCGAGGCTGGTGACCAATTCGCCAACCTCCGGGGCCACCTGCACCACTCCAGCTGCTTCGAGGAGCTCGTTGACGTGACCGTACAGCGCGAAGAGCTCTTCGTACTTGGTAGCGCCAAGCCCGTTGACGAGTACCGCAGCGCGGCCGCTCGCTCCCTCCGGGCGCTCGGCAAGGACGGTCTCGACGAGCTTTGCGGCCAGGTCCTTGGCCGACATCCAGGGAGCCGAGGTGATTCCGGGCTCGCCGTGAATACCCAGCCCGAAATCCATATGACCCTCGTCAACCGTGAACAGCGGCTTGTCGGCACCGGGGAGCGTGCAGCCGTGGAAAGCGACGCCGAATGAGTACGTCGCGGCATTGGCTGCGCGCATCACGCGCTCGACCTCATCGAGGTTCACGCCGTTCTCCGCCGCGGCCGCGGCCACCTTGTAGACCGTAAAGGTGCCCGCAATGCCGCGCCGCTTCTCTTGCTCCTCCCGGCTTGCGGAGGCGACGTCATCGGTCACCCACACCACACGGGTATCGATGCCTTCATTGATCAGCCGCTCAGCCGCGACACCGAAATTCAGCCGGTCACCGGCATAGTTGCCGAACGCGAGAATCACACCGGCGCCTCCGTCCGCGGCCCGGGCTATCCGGTAGACCTGTTCCGCCGAGGGCGACGCAAACACACCACCGAGCACGGCTCCGTCGGCGAAGCCAGTGCCCACTACACCGTTGTATGACGGGTAGTGGCCGGAACCGCCGCCGATGACCAGGCTGACCTTGCCCTCCAGCGGTCCGCCCGCCCGGACGAAGCCCGAAGCACCTTCGACGCGTTGCACGTACTGCGGGTAGGCCGCGGCGAAGCCCTTGAGCACGTCGTTCGGGAATTCGGCGGGGTCGTCATAGATGTGCGTCATGGAGCCTCCAGGAAGTGTCTCGGACTGGTAAGTGAGTCTGCGCTGACACGATTACTCCAAGGACAGGTAGGTAAGGGGTGCGCCTGGACTTCCTCGCGCTGCCGGCGCCAACATCAGTGCTCCTCAAAGAAGAGTTGCTGGACCGGTCCCCGGCGCGCTTGGGCTTTAGCTGCTTGACGAGGCGGACCCGTGGAACCGAGGCGTGCGCAGAGTTTGAGTAGCTCGATGAAGCCTGATGCCGCCCAGGCGGCCCGCCCGACAAACAAACCATCGGTATGCGGAACGCCGAGCAGTTCGCCGGCGTTCTGGATGTCGACGCTACCGCCGTACAGGACTGCGCGGGCGGGGCTACCCGCCGTGCTGACGACATCGCCGATCAGTGCCATCACTGGTGCGATCTGCTCCACACTCGGAGGCGTTCCCCGTTCGCCGATGGCCCAAACCGGCTCGTACGCAATGATTACCTGCCGGATCTCGGCCGGCCCGAGCTCGGACATAGCCACCTCTAGCTGGAGGTGTACGAAATCCTCCGCGCCACCGGCCTCACGAACTCCCAATGGCTCGCCAACGCAAATCAACGGGACGAGGCCATTTGCAATCGCAGCCGCGACCTTGAGGGCGACTGTGCGGTCGGTCTCACCGAAGTGTTCCCGGCGGTCCGAGTGGCCGATTTCGATCAGGTCCGCGCCGGCGTCCTTGGCCATCCTCATGGAGATCTCGCCAGTCCACGACCCCTCGGCTGCCCAGTGTGCGTTCTGCGCACCGAGCAGCACCGGAGAATCTGCTGCCATCCGATCCCGGACACGCGCCAACGCCGTGTGTGGTGGCAGCACGAATGGCTGGATGCCGCTGGGAATGGGGTAGGTCAGTAACTCGTCGACGAAGCCGTCGGCCTCGGCCAGCGTCTTGTTCATCTTCCAGCTGGTACCGACCCAGAGTGGGCGATTCTTCTGCGACGTCATGACGGCTCGATCAGCTCTTTAGGCAATCCGGCGATCAGGGGATCAACGAGACCTTGATCGATTCCTTGCCACTGGCGACCATGTCCAGACCTTTCTGAAAGTCGGCAAGTGGCAATTGATGCGTACAGATCCGCTCGATCGGGAGCCGACCGGACTCGAGCATGCGGATGGCTGCCGGCCAGCAGTCCGGGCCGAGGTGGGCGCCGCGTACGTCGAGTTCCTTGTCATCGCTGATGATCGACCAATCCACCGTGACGTCGGCTACCGAACACGCTGTACTCGACATACGTGCCCAACTTGCGGAGGATGTTGAGGCCTTGGCGAACGGCGGACGGGTGTCCAGTTCCCTCGAGATAGACATCGGCCCCGTAGCCGTCGGTCATCTCCTTGACCTTCGCGACGGCGTCTTCCTGGCCAATGTTGATGATCACGTCGGCGCCGCATTCCTTTGCGATGTCAAGCTTGTCTTGCGCCATGTCGAGAGCGATCACCGACTTGGGGTTCTTGGACTTGGCCCCGGCGACCATGCCAAGGCCGATAGGGCCGCACCCCGCGACGACGACAGTGTCCTCGAACTTGATCTCTCCCCGCTCGACGGCGTGCAGCGCGCAGGAAAGCGGCTCGGTGAATGCCGCGTGTGCCGGCGGCAGGTCGGGTGAGATCTTATAGACCAGTGCGTCCTTGTTGTAGACCATGTACTCGGCCATGCCGCCCGGTGTACGACGCTTGAAGCCGAACATGTCGTGCGGTGCGCACATCCAGTACTCGCCGTTCACGCAGTAACGACATTTCCAGCACGGCACGATCTGCTCTGCGACAACACGGTCGCCCAGCGCGATGCCCCAACGATCGGCCGCATGGTCATCCAGCTGAACCACTTTTCCGACGAACTCGTGGCCTGGGATGACCTCGGTTTCCGCCCAGGCAGGCCGGTTCGAGTCCCCCCAGAATTTCGCGGCACCGTGGTAGCACTTCAGGTCGCTGGCGCAGATGCCAGTCGCCTCGACCTGGACCAGAGCCTCACCCGGCCCTGGCTTCGGAACTGCGACCTCTTCCAGCTGGTAATTCTCCGGCCCATGGCAAATGACGGCCCGCATCGTTTCGGGAATTCGCCCTTGAGGAATGTGCCCTTCAGGAATGTTATTGACCTGATCGGCCTGGGATTCGGACATGCGAGCCTCCATGCTGTGTCACGAAGCAGCGAGCGGTCGGCCCGTTCGGGCCTTCATTTGCACCTTAGCGACAACGACCGAGCTGATCGAGGCGGCCGGCGACTGCTCACGCTTCTTCTCGACGGCCCGGCCAGCAAGTCCTGTTCCCGAGCATTGAGCGGCTCATCGCGGTCGATCTTGAGACGCAGGTATGCGCCAGGGCCCCCAATGCCGTCCTACTCGCGAGGAACTTGGCGGATCACAGGCTGGGGCCGCGGCACACCGTAGGTCATCACGTCTTCCTCGTCCTCGGCCGGGCGATAGCTGTCCGCGAAGGTGTTGAGGAGCCGGGCTGCCTTCGGCCAGAATTCGGGATACGGCCGATACCAGGAGATCGCCATGTTCGAAGGCTTCTCACCAAAGTCAGCCTCCTCCTGGTCGAGCCAGGCTTCGCCCGAGAGCGCGTCCGCGTAGAACCCGCGGCGCGCGTGGGTGCTGTCGCGCAGCTGCTCCAGGTCGCTCATCGCAGTGCGTAGCCGAAGCCACCGGAACCGATCCCATTGGCCCTCGTTCACGAACCGGGTACGCAGCCGCGCCCCGGCCAAGGCACCGCGCAGGGCCATGGAGGCGATGATCTCCCGCGGCATGAACAAGTTGGTGCCGCCCTCGCCGGGACTCGTCCGGACCTGAGCGATCCGGTTGCGGTAGCCGGGCAGCGCGGACTGCAGGCTATCCCGCCACGACATCGCGGTATTGAAGATCGCCTGCCCGAATCCCACGCCGGAGCCGCCGAGCGTCTTGACCGGAATGGTGAGGTCGTCCCAGTCCTGCGGAAGCCAGATGTCTTGGTGTGGCGCGTCTTCGGGATGAAGGCCGAGGTTGAGCGATACGGTCGGCCAGCGCGGCAGAGCGTCATCGAAGAAATGCACGGGAAAGTTGGACGTAATGCCGCCGTCGGAGAACCACAGCGGCTGAGCGGAGTCGAGCGGGCTGAGCAGCGTCAGCGGCTCACCGTGGTCGATGATCATCCGGCCGAAGTCGTCCTGAATCGGCATAGGTTCCCGGATCCGATACAGCTGGACGGCCTGGAAGAGAGCGGGCAGCGACATGCTGATCCGTACCGCGAAGATCACCGGAAGGTCCCACGGCTGCGGCAGCTTGTGAAGCCGAAGCCTGGCGCCGTCACGATCTTGCACGTCTCGATGGTCGGTCTCCGACAGCGCCTGCAAGATCGGCTCGGGGAACATTTGCGACTCACCGTCGCGCAGGTGATCAACGCAGACCCACAACTGCTCGGGATCGTCATCAGCAGTGGCGTCCAACGGAAAGCGGAACGGACGTTGCCGCGTGAGGTCAGTGGTCATGAGTTCGAGATTGACCAGCCGACGATCGGGATCGGTTGACATCAGCTGCCACTCAGCAAGGTCATCAGGGCTCGTTTGCAACCGCCGCTCGTGGTAGTCCAGACCCGACCACAGATGTCCGAAACGCAGCACCTGATCAGCAGGCAGACCGGCGAGGGCGTTGAGGCAATCGTTGAGCCAAGGCACCAGGGACTTCTCAACAGTCGGCTTCGGGACGCCGGCCATGACATCCAGCAGATTGCGTTGCCGTTGCGGTGTGGTGCCTGGCACGAAGCCGAAGGCCCGCGACCGGAACTTGCTGACGTAGATCAAGATCGAGGTCAGCAAGCCGACGGCCACGACGATGCTCGCGGCCAGGCCGACGAGGACGCGCACTGGCGTAGAGCGCCGGCCGGACGAACGCGAAGACGATCACGCGGGATGATCAGGACAGCACCGATGACGAGCTGCCGGACCGTCGTCGAGCGTGGGGTGGCGTACGCACTCGTATAGAGGCGCAGCTGCTCCAGTCGGCGTGGCGTCGCACCCTCGTTGCGTCGGCGGCTTGCGGAGTCCAGACCGGACTCCCTGCAGGATGAGTGCCAGACCGACGAGAGTAGCGATGTAGGCCAGCACGCCGAGTAAGCCCAGACCGATGATCTCCGGAATCGTGCGAGGCGCCCCGGTGAACTTCCACTCCAGGTATCCGGTGAGCACCACGGCACCGAAGATCAGGGCGAGCGTGAACAGCCGCGGGATCCATCCAAAGGCGAACAGCGCAAGCAGCGGCAGCGGCCAGGTCTGGCCACGCATGACCGCGACTGCGACGCGGAAGATGGCGGCGGTAGCAGCGTCCTGGCCGGAAGAGCTGAGCGAGGCGGTATTCGTCAGCCTCCTGATCGCCGGGCTGCGTCTGGGCCAGCCAGCTGATGATGTCGGCCATGCCGGTGAAACCTTGGCGAATCTGAATGGCCGTTCGTCTGCAGAGCGGGATCTTCTCGTTTGCTCTCGTGGCGGCTCAGTCCGCCGGATGCCAGCACCTCGCTGCTGCGGCCGAGCTCTGCCGCAGCGGTCAGCGCGGCAGCAATGGCGCCGGCCGATGCGCCGCCGACATTGCGGAAGCGAAAGTTCGTGGCCAGTTCGCACACAGCCAATGGATAGACCACCCCTGAGGTGGTGCCACCCTCCATGGTGAGGTCGAGGCTGGCTTTCGCGTACGCCGCGACGGTGTCGCTGCGTGATCGACGGACGGCCGGACAGCACATCCGCCGGCGGGCCAGCGATAGCAAGCATTGTGGCAGGATCGCGGCGCCCAGCGTGTAGCGCGTCTCCTTGCCGTACCCGCCGATCAGCGTCGCAGGGTCCATCCCTACCGGATCGCGCGACAGCTCCAGGCCTTCGGGAAGATAGGGCCGGCGCAAGATCGCTCTCGCTTCGACCGGATCGTCATGGATCAGTTCCTGAAATGCGCTCAGCGCCGCACCGCGACTGGCGACCGCCATGGTGACCCTCCTTACCAATGAGGAGCAGGGATCTGGGACAACTATTCTCGCCGGATGAGGATCGTGGTGACTCGGAGGCACGAGGTCTGCTCGGTACCGAGGTTGTGCGCAGGCTCGAAGCGCGCGGCGTGACCGTGACCTCAGCAAGCCGGCGCACCGGCGTTGATCTTGCTACTGGCGCCGGACTCGAGGCGGCGCTGCAGGGAGCCGACTGCGTGGTCCATGCGGCCGTGCCATTCGCTGCGTCATCGCAAAGTCAATCTGGACGGCACCCGCCGGATGATCAAGATCTTGGCCGATCGGCCGACGCCGCCACACGTCATCTACCTCTCGATCGTCGGCTGCGACCGTAGCCCCTTCGGTACTACCGCGCGAAGTACGCCTGCGAGCTGGTGCTGGAGCGCAGCAAGCTGCCGGTGACGGTGCGTTCGGGCCACGCAGTTCCACACCCTGGTCGCGCCAGTTGCTCGCGCAGCGACGGTCGGCCCGCTGGCGTTCGTTGCCCAGGGGCATGTCATTCCAGCCGTGCGACCACCATTGGATCGCCGCGGAGATCGCCGACATTGCACTCGGGCCGGCACCGTCGGGCTACCACCGGGCTGCTGATCGGGCCGGACCCGAGCGTCTCAGCCTCGCCGAGGCGGCAGCACTGATGCGCGCCAAGGAAGGGAAGCCGACGCCGCGGCTGATCACGCATTCCCGCCTATCGGTGGCACCCTGCGGGCGTACGAGGCGGGACGCAACCTCCCGGATCCCGACGCGAAGATCGGCGGCTCATCCTTCCGCGAATTCTTGAGCGTTAAGCCTCGGTCGGTGTCAGCAGCTATGTAGACGTAGGTCTCCGAGCCGTCACGGGGTCAGACAGTGAGGGCCTTGAGCTCGGCGAGCAGCTTGCCCATGGTGTCCTTGGCGTCGCCGAAGAGCAGCGTGGTCGTCGGCTCGTACAGCAGCTCGTTCTCGATGCCGGCGAAGCCGGGACGCATCGAACGCTTCATGAAGACGACCTGGCGCGCCTGGTTGGCATGCAGAATCGGCATGCCGTAGATCGGGGCGCCGGGTGTGGTCTCGGCCGCCGGATTGACGACATCGTTCGCGCCAACCACCAGCGCGACGTCGGCCTGCTTGAACTCCGGGTCGATCTCGTCCATCTCCTTGAGCTGCTCGTACGGCACCTGAGCCTCGGCAAGCAGCACGTTCATGTGCCCGGGCATTCGGCCGGCGACTGGATGGATGGCGTAGTCGACCTGTACCCCGCGTTCCATCAACAGGTCGACCAGCTGGCGCAGCGTGTGCTGCGCCTGCGCGACCGCGAGTCCGTAGCCGGGAACAATGATCACGCGCTGGGCGTACGCGAGCAGGATCGCGACATCGGCCGGTCCGGCCGACTTCACCGGCCGATCACTGACCGTGGTGGCGCCGAGCGTCGATCCGCCCTTGAGCGCACCGAAGAGGATGTTGATCACCGACCGGCCCATGGCGTTGGCCATCAAGCGGGTGAGCAAGGTGCCGGCGGAGCCGACCAGGGTGCCGGCAACCAGCAGCAGGATGTTCTCGAGCAGGTAGCCGCTGGCGGCGACGGTCAGCCCGGTGAACGCGTTCAGCAGCGAGATCACGATCGGTACGTCGGCACCGCCGACGGGCAAGCACCAGCAGGACGCCCAGCCCGGCGCCGATGGCGGCCAGCAGCACCGCGAACAGCATGCTCGGGGCGAGGACCAGACCAACGCTGAAACCGACCGCGGCCAGCAAGCCCAGCCCGTACAAGATCGGGTATCCGCGGAACACCACTGGCCGCGTCGTCATCAGCTCTTGCAGCTTGAGGAAGGTGACCACGGAGCCCGCGAAGCTCACCGAGCCGACCACGATGGTGAAGGCGGTGGCGATCAGGTCGAAGACTGGCGCTGGGCCGCCGCCGAGTTCGGTCAGCTCGATGATCGCCACAATGGCGGCGGCGCCGCCCCCGACACCGTTGAACAACGCCACCAGCTGCGGCATCTGGGTCATCTGGACGCGGTACGCGCCGAGCACGCCGATGGCCGTGCCAGCTGCGATGGCCGCCAAGATCGGCAGCAGATGGTTGATATCGGAGACCAGGAAGACGATCACGCACGCCAACACCGCGCCGGCCGCGCCGATCAGGTTGCCGCGGCGGGCGGTCTTGGGTGAGGACAACCCCTTGAGGGCGACGATGAAGCAGACCGCGGCCGCCAGGTAGCCCAGCTGGGCCCAGGCTGGTGTCACTGGTCGAGCTCCCGGCGTGCGGATTTCTCCAGCGCCTGGCGGGGCCGCGAGAACATGATCAACATCCGGTCGGTGACCACGAAACCGCCGACCATGTTGATCGATGCCAAGACCACGGCAACCAGACCCAAGACCAGAATGGGTGTCGACTGAGCGGTACCGGCCACCAGAATCGCACCGATCAAGATCACGCCATGGATCGCGTTGGCGCCTGACATCAGCGGAGTATGCAAGGTCGAGGACACCTTGGAGATCACCTCGATGCCGACGAAGATGGCCAGCACGAAGATCGTCAACCAGATAATGCGGTTCAGTGCTCAATTGCTCGCTCCGCAGAATCTGGTCTTCAACTAGCCTCCATCGCGAAACACCTGTCCATCGTGAGTCACGCACATCGCGGAGACGATCTCGTCGTCAAAATCGGGGGCAAAACGGCCATCACGGGTCATCAACATGATCACATTCAGCAGGTTTTGGGCGTAGAGCCGGCTGGCCGGCGCAGGCATCTGGCTGGGTACGTTCGCGCCACCCCAGAGCTGCACCGAACCCACGCGCACCACGCTGCCGGCCACCACGCCCTCGACGTTACCTCCGGCTTCGGCCGCGAGGTCGACCACAACCGATCCTGGCGCCATCTGCAGGACCATCTCGGTGGTCACCAGGAGCGGTGCGCGTCGTCCGGGCACGGCTGCTGTCGTGATCAACGCGTCAGCGGCAGCAATGTAGCTGGCGAGCAGCTCGCGTTGCCGCTGGGCGCGATCCTCGGTCATCTCGCGGGCGTAGCCGCCTGCGCCCTCGAGCGTCGGCAGCGGCAGCTCGATCGCCTGCGCGCCCATCGATCGAATCTCTTCTGCGGCCGCCGCGCGTACGTCGTAGCCCTTGACCACCGCACCCAGGCGCCGGCAGGTCGCGATCGCCTGGAGCCCGGCGACGCCGGCACCGAGCACGACGACCTGGGCCGGTGGGACGGTACCGGCGGCGGTCATGCTCAGCGGAAAGAACTGGCCCAGCATCTCGGCAGCGACGATCGCTCCTCGATAGCCAGCCACCATGGCCTGGGAGCTCAGAGCATCCATCGATTGGGCGCGGGAGATGCGCGGAACGTACTCCATCCCGAAGGTTGTGATCTTCCGGTCGCGGCGCAGCGCGATGTCGACGGGCCGCCCCGCCAGCGGAAAGAACGAGATCGTCGCAGCTCCAGATGGCAATGGGGCCAGGCATTAGGCGTCGAGTGGTTGCACGCTCAGCACCAGGTCCGCCTCATCGAAGGGGTGCTCGGTGACCAAGGCACCAGCCGCCTCGTACGCCGCGTCGGTCAGGAGGGCGCCGCCGCCCGCGCCCGCCTGCACGGCGACCTCGTAACCGGCAGCACGGAGCTTGCCCACCAGGTCGGGAACCAGCGCAACACGCGCCTCGCCGGGAGCCAGTTCCCGGGCTACCGCGATGCGCACATCACGAACCTAATGCACTGATTTCAGACCTGCTCGCGCATCGCGCTTTGAATCCGCCGCCGTCGTCATCACTCGCAGAGAAAGCACCTCTCCGCTCACTCTTCCGTGCGGCGGCGCTCGATTTCCGACACTCGCCAGCAGTCAGCGGACTTTGACCTGGATTGAGTGGTACCCGGTCGCGCCGTCCGGCATGGGCGGCGCGACCTCGGCCGTCTGGAGCTTTCCGTTCGCGTCGGTGGCCCGAACCGTGAGCGTGTGCGTGCCCGGGACGGCGGCCCATTCGTATTTCCATTGCCGCCAGGTGTCAGGACCGACGGTCTCCGCGAGCTGGGCCGGCTGCCAGCCGCTCTGGTCGACCTGCACCTCGACAGCCGATATGCCCGTGTGCTGGGCCCAGGCGACTCCGGCGACGACAACCGTCCCGGCATCGACGGTCGACTTGCGCGGCACGTCGATCCGCGAGGCCAGCTTGATCGGGCCGCGCGGCGACCAGCCGAGCGGTGTCCAGTAGGCCTGCTCTTTGGCGTACGTGGTGACCCTCAGCGAGGTCACCCATTTCGTCGCGGACACGTAGCCGTAAAGGCCTGGAACGACCATGCGGACCGGGAATCCGTGCTCGATGGGCAAGGGCTCGCCGTTCATGCCGATCGCGAGCATGGCCTCCCGGTTCGGGTCGGTAAGAGCCGACAGCGGCGTACTGGCAGTCCAGCCGTCGTCGCTCTTCGACAGCACCATGTCGGCGCCGGCGAGAGGCTTCGCCTCGGCAAGCAGCTCGCGTATCGGATATCCGAGCCACAGCGCGTTGCCGGCCAGATCGCCGCCGACCTCGTTGGAGACGCAGGTCAGCGTGGTCATGTGCTCCACAAGCGGCTTGGCGGTCAGCTCGGCGTAGTTGATCTGAATCGGGTTCTGCACCATCCCGGTGATCCTGAGGGTCCACTCTCCAGGATCGATCACCGGCACCTGCAGTGCGGTGTCGATTCGATAGAAGTCCTCGTTCGCCGTGACGTACGGGGTCAGGCCCGGGATGTGCAGGTCGGCACCGGGCGGAGGCGCTGGCGGAGGTTTCGTGGGAGTCGGGAGCCTCAGCTTCTCGCGCGCCGTGTTGACAGCGGAGGATGCGCCGGCAAGCAGCTGACCGGTGATCGCGGCAACCGCCGAGCCGAGCCCCGACGACGATCGTCCACGCCAGAAAGCTCCGCCGGGCCGCAGATGAAGCCGCGCCGTCCTTGGCGGCGGCCTGCGGAGAGCGCCACTGCTGCAGCTTGCCGATCAGCGTGCTCAAGATCATGTAGCCCAGCAGCAGCCCGACGATCGTTGGCACGTACGCCGTGAACGTCGCATCGGGTTGCGCAGCGACTCCGACGAGCCCGAGCACGGCCACGATCGCGAACATGGCGGCGCCGGCGAAACGCCGCCGCAACTCGAGCTCGCCGGCGAGGCCGCAGATGATCAAGACCGCGACAACGATGATGGCGAGCAGCACCGGTTTGTCGGCCTAGCCGAGGGTCTCCTTGCCGAAGTTGACCAGGGACGCGGGCAGCACATTGATGATCAATTCGCCGACGGCGGGTACGGGCGAGCCGACCGGCGCGACTACCCATGCCGCGAGCCCGGCAATGGCGAAGCCCGCCAGGCCGGCGACGACTCCCGCGAGCCGCGCCCACCATCGCGTGGCGCGGGCCACGTCCCGCTCGTCGCGCCTATGCACCTCACCATCCTCCGCTCGTGCAGGTCCCCGGACAACGCCGTCCGCTTACGCATCACTCACACGTCTGGCGCTGCCCGAGCAAGGTTGGCTCGCGAGGGCAGTGCCAGCCGTTTGGCCTTTGGCGACCGCCCGATCGGTGTCACGTACCTTGGCGCCATGCACCTGCGCCGCCTGTTGATCACTATGGCAGCGCCACCTTGCGTCGATTACTACCCGGGTTGGGCGCACGACGCTGACCGGCTGTTCGGAAAGCTTCAGGAAGAGATTGCCTGGGAGCAGCACGCCGTCACGCTCTACGGGCGCACCACGCCCACCCCGCGACTCACCGCGTGGATGGGAGACGGCGCCTATCGCTACTCCGGCATCGTGAACGAGCCTGCCCCATGGCCGGACGCGCTAGCCGAACTTCGGGAACGACTTCGCGGTGAGCTCGGTGTTGAGTTCAATTCCTGCCTCGCCAATTTCTATCGGGATGGCGCAGACTCAATGGGCTACCACAGCGACAACGAGCCCGAGCTCGGTCCACGACCGACCATCGCGTCGGTCAGCCTTGGGGATCGGCGGCGCTTCGTGCTGCGACATCGGGCGAGTCGCGAGCGATGGAGCTGGGATCTTGGCGAGGGCGACCTCCTGGTCATGCGAGATGAGTCGCAAAGCGACTACGCGCACGCGGTTCCCAAGACATCGCGCGCGGTCGGGCCGCGCATCAACCTCACGTTCCGGTGCTTCCAGCCGCCACCCTGAAAAGCTCACTCCAGCGGCAGCGTCCACATCCAGCTCACGCCTGACTTCGGCACGCCACGTTCCGCTGGAGTGAGGTTTTCAGGGAATCTGGTGTGGAGCGTTAACATCGGGATCCTTTTTGAGGCCTTCAGTAAGTGTGAGGGCTTTACAGCACGACATTCAGCAAGTTCTGGCCTCGGACGGCGTCATCGTTCGCCGCGACCACCCCAAACTCGGGGGTGCAATCGACTGGCTCATCCGCAATGGCGGCCTCCGCTCTGTGCTTCCTGGCGTGTATGCCGCGCCACGGACATGCAGCTCGATCAGTACACGGATCCGTGCGCTCATGCGATGGGATCCTGACGCGGTGCTGGTTGGCGCTATCGCGGCACAGGTGTCGTTCTGGCCGGACCTACACGTAGATATGGTTGACTGCGCCGTCCGCCACAACAGAGCACCACAGCGTGGTTACCGCTTCACTCGGCGCACGATTCCACCCGAGTTGGTGGCAAACCGGTTCGGTCTGCGCTACACGTCACCGGCGCTGACGGCATTGGATCTCTGCGCGACCATCGGCGGCGATGGCATCGATCAAGCGCTGCGAGCCCGCGCCACAACCCTCGCGCAGCTCCACCGAGCAATGGAGCTGACGGCGGCGCGCGTCGGCAATCGAGTGAAGCGTCAATTGCTGCTGGATTCGCGTGCCGAGCCCTGGTCGAAGGCGGAAAGCTTGTTCCACGGCCTGCTGCGGGACGCCGGAATCACCGGATGGCGTGCGAACCGACCGGTTGTCCTGGCTGACTCGACCTTCTACGTCGACGTTGTCTTTCGCAAGCTCAAGCTTGCGATTGAGATCGACGGGCGCTTGTATCACACCGGCGCCGAGGTATTTGAGACCGACCGCTGGCGACAGAACATCCTTGTCCTGAACGGCTGGTGCGTGCTGCGGTTCACCTGGACCATGATCGAGGAGCGTCCGGCGGAGGTCATCGCCATGGTGCTCGAGGCGATCGAGATGCTGACCGCCAAGAGCGCCTGAGACGTCCGCTCAGAACGGCCTCGGGCCACCTCGCGGTCCGGCGCCGACCGGGACCGCGGGTCGTAGCTCCTCCAGCTCCTCGATGGCAGCGGCGAACTGCGAGTTGTAGAGATCGAAGTAGTGACCGCGTGCCTCCAGCAGCTCGTGGTGGGTGCCCTGCTCGACGATCTGGCCGTCCTCCATCACCAAGATCACGTCGGCATCTCGGATCGTGGAGAGCCGGTGGGCGATGACGAAGCTAGTCCGATCCGACCGCAGTGCCGCCATGGCGCGTTGCACCAGCACCTCTGTCCGGGTGTCGACCGAGCTGGTCGCCTCGTCCAGGATCAGCAGCGCCGGGTCGGCCAGGAACGCGCGAGCGATGGTGATCAGCTGTTTCTCGCCTGCGCTGATGTTGCTCGCTTCCTCATCGAGCACGGTGTCATAGCCGTCCGGCAACGCGTGCACGAAGCGATCAACGTAGGTCGCTTCGGCCGCGGCGTGGATCTCCTCTTCGGTGGCCGTCGGCCGACCGTAGGCAATGTTGTCTCGGATGGTGCCGTGGAACAGCCACGTGTCCTGCAGCACCATGCCGATGTTGGATCGCAGGGCTGACCGAGGCACGGTGGCAATGTCTACGCCGTCAAGCGTGATGCGGCCGCCGTCCAGCTCATAGAACCTCATGATCAGGTTGACCAATGTGGTCTTGCCTGCCCCGGTCGGCCCGACGATGGCGACGGTGCTCCCCGGCTCTGCCACGAGGGACAGATCGGTGATCAACGGTTTTTTGGTCTTTTCCGGGGGTTCAAGGGGGTCGTCCCCCTTGGCGGTGTCGGCATCGTAGGAGAACCAGATGTGCTCGAACGCCACCCGCCCGCAGGTCGGATTGAGCGAGCTTGCCTCCTCCGGCACCTGCTCCTCCTCGTCGAGCACCTCGAAGACCCGCTCGGCCGATGCCACACCGGACTGCAGCAGGTTCGCCATCGAGGCCAGCTGGGTCAGCGGTTGGGTGAACATCCGGGTGTACTGGATGAACGCTTGCACGTCGCCAAGGTTCATGGTGCCGCTTGCTACCCGGAGGCCTCCGACAACGGCGATCGCCACGTAGTTGAGGTTCCCGATGAAGAACATCGTCGGCATGATCAGACCGGACACGAACTGGGCGCCGAAGCTGGCCCTGTACAACGTGCCATTGCGCTCCGCGAACACCGCCTCGACCTCGTTCTGCCGGCCGAACACCTTCACCAGCGACTGCCCCGTAAACGCCTCCTCGATGTGGCCATTCAGTTCGCCTGTGGACTTCCACTGCTGGATGAAGAGCTTCTGTGATCGCCTGCCGATCAACGATACGACGAGCAATCGACACCGGGATGGTCACCAGCGCGATCAGCGCCAGCACCGGCGAGACGACGAACATCATCACGGTTACACCGATGACGGTCAGCACCGAGGTGAGCACCTGGCTCAGCGTTTGCTGCAGTGATTGGGAGATGTTGTCGATGTCATTGGTCACCCGGCTGAGGAGCTCGCCGCGGCTCTGCTTGTCGAAGTAGCTGAGTGGCAGCCTGTTGATCTTCTCCTCGACCTGGCTGCGCAGCCGGTAGATCGAGCGCTGCACCGCGCCGTTCAGCAGATAACCCTGCAGCCACAGGAACAACGACGCCACCAGATAAAGGCCAAGCGCCAGCAGCAGCAACTCCCCCAGCAGCGTGAAGTCGATGCCCAGCCCCGGGACGACGTTCAACCGCTCGACCATGTCGGCATATGTGTCGTTGCCCTGAGCACGCAAGGCCGCGACCACCTGCTCCTTCGATGCTCCGCTCGGCAGGTTCTTCCCGATAACGCCGGTGAAGATCACATCCGTGGCCATGCCCAGGATCTTGGGTCCCAGCACGTTCATGAAGACTCCGACGACCGCCAGCAGCACCACCAAGCTCAAGATCATCCGCTCGGGCGCCAGGTGTCCCAGCAGCCGCTTGAGCGAAGGGAGGAAGTTCAGCGACTTCTCTACCGGGCGGCGCTTGTCCCCACATGCGGCCGCCGCCGGCAGTTGGGCCGTATTTTGGGCGCTCAGGCGCCTTGGGCGCAGCCTGCTTGGCAGCCTTCGGGGCTGACTGTCCATTGCCGCTTACTGCGGACGGTCTGGCCGTTACCAGTGCTCATGCCGCAGCCTCCTCTGCGCTGAGCTGCGAGTCGACGATCTCGGCATACGTTGGACAGTGCTCGAGGAGCTCCTCGTGTGTGCCGATGCCGACTATCTCGCCATGCTCCAGCACAACGATCTTGTCCGCATCGGCAATGGTCGCCACCCGCTGCCCGACGATGATCACCGCAGCCTCGGCCGTCTCCCGCTCAAGCGCGGCCCGAAGCCGCGCATCCGTGGCAACGTCTAGCGCGGAGAACGAGTCGTCGAAAACGTAGATCTCAGGTCGCCTCACCAGTGCTCGCGCGATGGACAGACGCTGCCGCTGCCCACCGGAGACATTGGTGCCGCCCTGTGAGATGGGCGCGTCGAGTTGTCCGGGCATTTCGCGTACGAAATCCTCAGCCTGGGCCACCCGCAGCGCCCGCCAAAGCTCCTCGTCGGTGGCGTCCGGGTTGCCGTATCGCAGGTTGCTGGCGACCGTGCCGGTGAAGAGGAAGGCCTTCTGCGGCACCAGCCCGATCCGGCTCCAGAGCAGCTCCGGATCGCAGTCCCGCACTTCGACCCCGTCCACCGTGACTGACCCGCCGGTCGCGTCGAACAGCCGCGGGATCAGCGAGATGAGCGTGGACTTGCCGGCGCCGGTCGAACCGATGATCGCGGTCGTCTGCCCGGGCTCCGCGGTAAACGTGATATTGCGCAGCACGGGAGACGCGGCGCCCGGATAGGTGAACTCAGTGTCACGGAACGCCACAAGGCCAGTGGCTGACAAATCCTTGACCGGATGGAGAGGCGGCAACACCGAGGACTCGGTGCCCAGCACCTCCTCGATCCGCTCCGCGCAGACCGCGGCGCGCGGCGCGATGATCAGCAAGAAGGTCGCCATCATGACCGACATCAAGATCTGGATCAGATAGGTCAAGAACGCCGTCAGCGCTCCGATCTGCATATCGCCGGCATCGATGCGTCGCGCTCCAAACCACAACACCGCGACGCTGGAGACGTTCAGGATGAACATCACGATCGGAAAGATCGCTGCCACGTACCGTCCCACCGAAGTGGTGGTATCGGTGAGCTCGGCGTTGGCCCGTGCGAAGCGCGCCGTCTCGTACGGTTCGCGGACGAACGCGCGTACCACCCGAATGCCTGTGATCTGCTCGCGCAGAATCCGGTTGACAACATCGATTCGGGTCTGCATCAGCCGGAACAGCGGACCCATCTTCCTGATGACCAGGAAGATCGAGAACGCGAGCACCGGCATCGCGACCGCAACCAGCCAGGAGAGGCCGAGGTCGGTGCGCAGCGCCATGATGATGCCGCCGATCATGGTGATTGGGGCTGCGACGAACATGGTGCTGCTCAACAGCACCAGCGTCTGCACCTGCTGAACATCGTTGGTGTTGCGCGTGATCAGCGACGGCGCCCCGAAGTGATTGAGCTCTCGGGCGGAGAAGGACAGCACGCGCTCGAAGATCGCCCCGCGTACGTCACGGCCGAAGCTCATCGCGGTCTTGGCACCCAGATAGGTCGCCCAGATCGAGCAGCCGACCTGCACCAACGTGACCGCGAGCATGATGCCACCGGTGCGCCAGATGTAATCGGTGTCACCCTTGGCGACGCCCTCGTCGATGATCGCCGCGTTCAAGCTGGGCAGCAGCAGCGCGGCCATCGTGCCCGCGAGCGACAACACCAGCAGGCCCGCGATCGGCCGCTGATAAGGAGCCAGGTACGCGCGGAGCAGGCGGATCAGCATGATGTCCGTTCTCTGTGTGGTGACGGGTGCCGGCAGATGCCGTACAGAACAAGATCAACGATTTGCCGCGGTTGGGCGAGACGCTGGTCGCCAAGGATGGGATGGGTGATTGAAAAGGTGATGGTCCGCAAAGCGCTGGCCGCCTCCATCGCATCGAGCCGCAGCTGATCTTGGTCAGGCTTGATCAGCGAAGCGATTGCACTGTTGATCAGTTCGGTATCGGCCTGCTGCTTCGCTCGGAAGCTGTCGTGATCGGACGCCTCTTTGCGAAGCCGCAGCGATCCGAACAGAGCAAAGATTCTGCGCAACCGCTCCTGAAGAATAGTCACAGCTGCAACGAGCCGCTCCTCAAGCGCCCAAGCCGGGATCGATCTGGGCGAGCTCGTCGCAGGTGCGCTGGCTGTCGAACGCATCCTCGATGACTGCGTCGATCAAGGCCTCCTTGGTGGCAAAGGCTCGGAAGATAGTCCCCTCCGCGATGCCCGCGGCCTCCGCGATCTGCCTGGTGCTCACCTCGCGACCGAATTCGCTCCAGCAGCGGCTCGGTGGCCGCGATCAGCGCAGCTCGACGCTCATCGAGGGGCAAAGGCGCAGCGCGAGTCACTGCGCCCAGCTTAATGAGTGAGCACTCACTCAGCAAGGAATTATGCAAGCTAGACAGCCGTGCCGCGGCCGGCAGGATTATCCGGCGTCGCTACGCAGTTACGCACAATGTTGCTACTCGAGGGATCGAGTGCAGATAGAGAGGGAGTATAGCGGTGGGTTTGGGACGGCTGACCGACGAGGTCTTCGAGGCTGTCATCTTCGACTTGGACGGAACACTCATCGACTCCACCCCGGCAGTGATGCGGGCGTGGACGACCTGGGCGAGAGAGTTTGGGCTAGCCGTGATGGATCTGCCCAGGCACCATGGCACGCCCTCGGCATCGGTCGTACGCGCTGTCATGCCGGAGGATCTGCACGGGCACGGCATGCGGCGCATCACAGAACTGGAACTCGCCGACCTTCACGACGTTGTGGTGCTGCCAGGCGCGGTGGAGGCGCTGGCATCCCTGGCGGACGCGAAGAATGCGATTGCGACATCGTGCACGGTGCCACTGGCCGAAGCGCGGATGGGCGCGGCGCAGCTGGTGCCGCCCTCGGTCCTGGTGACCGCCGATGACGTGGTGCACGGCAAGCCGCATCCCGAGCCGTTCCTCGCTGGCCGCGCAACGGCTAGGCGTCGATCCCCGACGATGCCTCGTGGTCGAGGATGCCCCCAAGGGACTGGAAGCGGCGCAGGCCGCCGGCTGCTTCACGCTGGCCGTTGTCACGACAACACCACGCGAAGCGCTCGATGCCGACGCGATTGTGAGCGACCTATCCGAGGTCAGATTCGAGACAAATCACACGGGCATCCGCGTAAAGCTGGTCGATGAACCTGCGGGTGCCCTTCGACAGGCTCCGGGCACAGACTCCTAAAGGCTCAGGGCAAGGCTACGCCTAGCCCGTCTTGCGCCGGAAGGCGCGCTTGGTTTCAGCCGGACCGTGCGCATGCACCTGCTGCGGAGCGTTGTCGATGTGGTCCTCGCCCTTACGACCCTGCTTGGCCGCCAGGGCCTCACGGAACTTGCGCTTGGTCTCGTCCTCGGGTGATTGTTCTTGGCCCGGTTTGTCGCTAGCGCTCATGAGCCAATTCTTACCGCTGATCCTCCGAGCCAGCAGACTGCTGCCGCGGCTCGCTCGACGGCCAGGAGCTTGGCGGCCAGTTTCGCATCGTCTCCTCGTCGGCCAACTGGCCGCGGTCGGTACCGCTCGCAGACTGCTGGTCTGACCTGTCGTCTGCCGCGTTCTCCTGCTGCGCCACCAGCCTCACCGCGGTGCCGTACGCCGCAACCTCGCTGAGCGACTGGGTGATCTCGCTGCAGTCGAACCTGAGTCCGACGACCGCATCCGCCCCGGCGGCGACGGCCATCTCCACCATGCGAGCCACCGCATCTTGACGCGAGTCGGTCAGCATGACGACATATCCGTCCACCGGGTTTCCGCCACGCAGGTCCGGTCGCAGTTCGCGGGTACGCGCCACGACCCCAACCACGTCGCCAACGATCTCGGAGATCTCGCGACCCGGAACCGTCTCCATGGTCACGACGGGGAGCGGGCGCGGCACGACAGCGGGCTGCTTCATGGCCGGCGGCTGCGGAGTCCACTGCGTCGGCTGCTGCCCGTACGGGCCTTGGCCGGGCTGACCATAAGGCTGCTGCTGCGGTGGGTACTGCTGGCCTGGTTGCTGACCGTACGGGCCCTGCTGAGGTGGATATGGCGGCTGAGGTTGGCGCCCGGCCGACGGCTGCCCGTACGGCTGCTGCGGCTGGCCGTATGGCCCGGGCTGCGGCTGCCCGTACGGATTGGGCTGATTTTGTCCGTAAGGCGGCTGCTGCCCGTAGTTGCTCATGCCGACAAGATATCGGCCCGGGACATCAGTGGCCCAGCAGCCTGCACGGGTCGGCAGGCCCGGCGACCATGGGCGCCGGCCAGCGGTACTTGGTCAGCCCAGCTCGGTCATCTGCACGCTGACGAACATCTGCGAACGGCCGCCGGAGTACGTACCGCGCAGCGGGGCGACGTCGCCATAGTCGCGGCCGTGACCTACTCGGACGTAGCCGTCGGTAAGCCGCCGACACAGCGTTGGGTCGTACGCCACCCAGCTGCCGCACCACCACTCGATCCAGGAGTGGCTTTCACCTTCGACGGTCTTGTTCGGTTCACCGCCGCCCGGATGCAGATAGCCCGACACGTAACGTGCAGGCAGTCCGATCGAACGCAAGGCTCCGACCGCGACGTGACTGTAGTCCTGACAGACGCCGCGGCCCAGCTCCCAGACTTCACGGGCCGTGCTGGTGACCTTCGTCGAGCCACGCTCATAGGTCAGATGATCATGAATGAGAGAGCACACATCCATGGCCGCCAGGCGAGGCGGCTGTCGCAGTCGTCGCGGCGGCCAGCGCAGCCAGTTCCTCGGTTGGCTGGGTGCGCTCGTTGACCGTGAGGAACTCCGTCATCTTGTCCACCACGGCACGATCGCGTAGCGCCGGCCAGCCAAGATCATTTGGCGCAACCCGCCGGTCGGTGTCCCATGCAAGATCATCCCCGCGCGTCTCCACCACACCCTGGGCATGCACGGTCAGCCGCTCGTGGGGTTCGTGCACCTCGAACGTGGTGACGATGGTGCCCCAATAGTCGGTGTAGCTGAAGCTCCACGCTGCAGGTTCGATGTTGACCCGGCTGCTCCAGACCGTCTGTTGCTCGGTTGTCGCGGGAGTCATGCGGGCCTCGTTGTAGGAGGACTTGACCCGCGTCGCGTAGCGGAATCCGGTCTGATGATCAATGCTCAGCCGCATCTCAACGCGTCCCCTCGGTGGTCCAGGCCCGCGGCTCCTCGGCGGCGAAGTAGCTCGTGGAGACCGCAATGGTCACCTGGGCCATGACATCTTGCACCACAGACATCTCGTGGTTGAGGTTCGCGAGCAGGTCATCAAGATCGGCATACTCCAATCGGGCACGGAGCTGGCCAAGCGAGCGCAACGCCGGTTCCGCATGAGGTGCGGTGAGCGCGTTGTTCTGTGCCACCCGCTGCAGGCTGTCGGCGGCGGAGATCAGCCCATGCATGATCGAACGCGGGAACCGGGCATCCACGACCAAGAACTCTGCCGCCTCTCGATCGGTAAACAGACCCCGATAGGTCCGTAAGAAGGCATCGTGTCCGCCGCAGCCACGCAGCACCGCCGGCCACTGCGTACTTCCATGGGCCAGCGAGGCTGACGCCACCAGCCGCGAGGTCATGTCGACCTGTTCCAAGGATCGGCCCATCGACATGAACTGCCAGCCGTCATCGCGCACCATGATGCCGCGTGCGATGCCTGCGAACATCGCGCTGCGCTCGCGCGCCCAGTTCAAGAACACATGGGCGCCGCTCGTCCCGAAGGGCGCGGTCGGAAGCTGATGCCAGGTGGTGTTCACGCACTCCCAGAGATCGAGCGGGATCACCTCGCGGGCGCGGCGGGCGTTGTCACGCGCTGCGGCGTAAGCGAAGTAGATCGAGGTTGGCTCGGCAGCGTCGTAGCCAAGAATTCGCAGCAGATCGGTCAGATTCGGCTCCTCGACATGATCAACACTCATCAGTGCGAGCAGGTTGCGGCAGGCATCGACCTCGTGCGGCCGCAGTGTCTTCGATGATCAATCGCAAGTGGGTCTGCAGCAGTCGGGCCGTATCCTCGGCGCGCTCGACGTACCGGCCGATCCAGAACATGGACTCGGCAATCCGGCTCAGCATCCCCGACTCCGGTAACTGGCCTGCTGTTGCTGACCTTCTTGCTGCCGCTGGGTTTCGGCGAACTTGGGCATCACTGTCACGGGAGCCCGCGGCAACGATCAGCGGGACATCGGTCGGCGACTTTGCGTGATCATCGCCATTGTCGTGATGCTCGATAGCCCCCCGATTGGACGATGATCGATGTGGCGGCGGACTGAGCACCCACGTGTCCTTGCTCCCGCCGCCCTGGCTGCTGTTGACGACGAGCTCGCCCTCGGGCAAGGCAACGCGGGTCAGTCCGCCAGGAAGCACCCAGACGCCCTCGCCGTTGTTGACCGCGAATGGCCGGAGATCAACATGGCGCGGCTGCAGGCAATCTTCGATCAAGGTCGGCACTGTAGAAAGCTGGACGACCGGCTGCGCGATCCAACCGCGCGGGTCCTCGGTGACGCGGCGGCGCAATGCATCCAGCTCGGCCTTGGTGGCGCGTGGGCCGATCACGATGCCCTTGCCACCGGAGCCGTCGACCGGCTTGACGACGAGATCCTCCAGGCGGTCGAGTACCTCTTCGCGGGCTTCGTCGTCCTCGAGTCGCCAGGTATCGACGTTGGGGAGGATCGGTTCTTCCCGCAGGTAATACCTGATCAAGTCGGGCACGTAGGTGTAGATCAACTTGTCGTCGGCCACCCCGTTGCCGATCGCGTTGGCCAGCGTGACACCGCCGGTTCGTACGGCGTTGACCAGGCCGGGCACCCCCAGCATCGAGTCACTGCGGAAGTGCACCGGATCAAGGAACTCGTCGTCGACGCGCCGGTAGATCACATCGACCCGCTGCAACCCCGCGGTAGTGCGCATGAACACCTTGCCACGGCGGCATTCAAGATCACGGCCCTCGACCAGTTCGACGCCCATGGTGCGAGCCAACAGGGTGTGCTCGAAGTACGCGGAGTTGTAGACGCCCGGAGTCAGTACCACCACGGATGGCTCGTCGACGCCGGGCGGCGCAGCCTTGCGCAGTGCGGTGAGCAAGCGGGTCGGGTAACCGGCGACGGGGCGGATCCGCTGGTTGGCAAAGGCCTCCGGCATGGCGGTGATCATGGCGTTCCGGTTGGTCATCACGTACGAGACCCCGCTCGGCACTCGCACATTGTCCTCGAGCACCCGTACATCGCCCGCAGGGTTGCGGATGAGGTCCACCCCGGCGACATGAATGCGTACCCCATTGCCGGGTTGGATGCCCCACACGGCTCGCTGGAAATGGGTGGAGGAGGTGACCAACTGGCTGGGAATTACCCCGTCGGCGATCACTCGAGCGTCGGAATAGATGTCGGAGAGAAATGCCTCGAGTGCTCGCACCCGTTGTGCGACGCCGGCCTCGATGATCTCCCACTCCGGTGACGCGATCACTCGGGGCACCAGATCGAGTGGGAAGGGCCGTTCCACGCCGTCGACGTCGAAGGTCACGCCGGCTTGGGTGTAATTGTTGGCGAGGGACTCCGCGATCAGGCGGAGGTCGTCTGAGGTTGATCGGCAGAGGGCGGAGTAGACGGCCTTGTACGAGGGCCGGACGCTGCCCTCCTCGTCCATCATCTCGTCGAACGCGTCGCCGGTGCGGTAGTTGGAAAGCACGTCCGCCATAGGGCGGAGCCTACTCAAGCCCGCGTTACCTGAACGTTAACTCTCTATTCGGCCACATTGAGCAGCAAGCACGAGTCGCCGAATTCATGCCACAGATAGTGTTCGGCAACGGCCGCGTCGTACGCGCGCTGGGTCAGCTCGGCTCCAGCCACGGACTCGACGAGCAGCAGGTGCGACGCGTCGGGATTGTGCCATCCGGTGATCAGCCCGTCGACGACGCGTACCGGTCGCTCAGGCGAGATCACCAGATCGGTCCAGCCTGACGCGGCCACCACGAGTCCCGTCCGGTCGTGCCGCCGACTCGATGGCTCGGGTCGCCGTGGTGCCAACCGCGATCACCCGACCGCCGCGAGCCCGGCTCGCGTTGACCAGATGGGCAGTTGTCTCGCTGACCTCGAACCACTCAGGCTGCGGAGCCTCGCCCGCTTCTTGCGACGACAAGCCGGTGTGCAAGGTGATAGGCGCGAAGATCACGCCCTGCGCTACCAATCGGGCCACCAGTTCGGCGCTGAACGGGCGGGCCGCGCTGGGCATCTCCGCGCTTCCGGGGTACAGGGCAAAGATTGTCTGGTACGCGGAGATGGGGAACGAATCAATGAGGTAGCCGTAGCTGATTGGTCGGGCATGCTCCCGCAGATAGTTCGATAGGCTGCTGCGGCCCGATCAGCCGCCCGCGCCAGAGCCGATTGCCGTCGCCGGTGGGTGATGACCCAGGCTCCGGATACGGCGCGATGAGTTCAAGGACGGCTCCCGCCGGGAGGCCGATGCGCCCACCGATCCGCCCGTCGAGCACCGGGGCGCTGGCGTCGGGCGCTGTGCGGAGCTCGACCACCCGGGTACCGTCAGGGAGCCGGTTGGCGACATGCACGACAACCGCTGAACCGTTCAGGGTGCCATCCAACTGGCCGGGCACCGTGGCCGAGGTATTCACCACGAGTACGTCGCCGGGCCGAAGCTGGTCAGCGAGGCGGTAGAAGACGGTGTGCCGGATGCCGGCCGGACTTGCGACCATCAGCCGGACGCCGTCGCGTCGCAAACCCCGTAGCTCAGGCGGTTCGGTCGCAGTCCGGTCCTCAGCGGAGGAGAAATGCGTGTACGGTTGCGCCGCCAACATGACGCTCATTGCGACACCGTCTGCGCCGCGAGCGTCGTCGACCAGGTCCGCGGCGCGGTATCGGCCGCTCGGCAGGCCAGACCCGATGAGGGCTACCACGATCGGGGCCACGGACTCCGGCTCGGGCCGATCGCTGATGTCCTCGCCCGGAAATGCCGCCTGGTGCATGGCTGTCCGCATGTCGCCTGGGTCAAGGCTGTACCAGCTGAAGTCCGGCTCCTCTGCCGCCCAGGTCAGCGTCTGGTGATCAAGAGCGGCCTTGCTGGATCCATAGCCGCCCCAGCTCTCATAGTGATCGACGCCCGCATCGGAGGAGATATTGATGATCACGGCCTGCGGTTGCAGCGATGGCAGCAGACGCGCGGATCAGTTGCTGCGGAGCGATGACATTGGTATGCAGCAGTTGCTCGTACGCCGCAGGCTCGAGATCACGTAGGCGAGGCAGCGGCGATCCACCAAGATCACTCGCATTGTTGATCACCAGGTCAGGACCTGCCGGCGGCTTTGACAGCGGCAATCAGCTGCTCGCGATGTTCCACCTCGCCGATGTCCCCAGGGATGGCGCGCACGGGCGTAGCTCCGACAGTGCCCTTGCCGTACTTGCCAGCGGCTCTGGGTGGCGGGCGTCGATGGTGAGCGTCCAACCACGACGAGCTAGTTCAAAGGCAACTGCGCGACCCAATCCGAGCGAGCCACCTGTGATCAGTGCATGAGGCATGGACCCATTGTTCAACTTAAAGTGAACTTGAATTCAACCCGCGACGGCGTCGGTTCGTTCACGTGACCGGCTGGCCATGGACACGTCGATGATTCGCCGTAGCCATGCGGCGTTCAAGTAGCGTCGCTACATCGGCGTTCGGCGAGCGCGATGCGGTAATCGGCGGCGCCACGGGATCCAGGTATGCCCGGCTCGGTCTCGCTGGGGTCGTGCAGGTACGTGAAGTCACCGAAGTCGTCGTCGGCGTGACGACGTGAGCAGCGACGTTTTCCCTGACTTTCCGCCGCTGCGGGCTCGCCGCCGTTCGCGGCCGCGGGTTGCGGCTGTCGGCTCACTTGCGGCAGCTCGTCGTCACCTCAGCGGCCTGAACGGTCTTGGGCTGAGACACCACCGGCTCCTTCGGCGGCTGATGGGCAGCAACGAGTGGCGGAGTCGGGGCGTGCACCTGCAGTCCGAGCGGTGCCGCTGGCGTCAACCGGACGCCGGTCAGTGCGCTGGCGACCGACTCGGTCGGCCGCACCGCCGGCTGCGTCGACTCGGCGCCGCTAGCGCGAACGACGGCCACGCCCACGGCGGTCGTCAACGGCACAGCCAGTACGAGCCCGATCGAACCCACCAGGATGCTCAAGACCTCGGCAGCGAAGCGCTCCGTCATCAAGACGTCGAGCAGTGGTCGGTTATTGATCTTGATCAGCAAGAACACGCCGAGTGACGCGCCAGCTGTTGCGAATGCGATGGTGTAGACCGTCGAGGCAATGTGATCGCGGCCGATCCGCATCGCGCGGGAGAACAGACGTTTGTGGCTCGCGCCCTGATCAGCAAGCTCCCAGACTGCCGAGGCCTGAGTGATCGTCACGTCGTTGAGGATGCCGAGACCAGCCACGATGATTCCGCAGATCACCACCGACGTGAGCCGAAGATCGGGCGCCGCTGCCGCCAGTACGTAGTCGTCCTCGGCGGCAACGCCAGTGAGGTGGGCCCAATTGGCTGCGAAGTAGCCGAGCAGTGCTATCAAGATCAGCCCAAAGAGCGTTCCTACCAGAGCGGTTGTCGTACGAGCGCTGAATCCATGGGCGGCGTACAGAGCGACGAACATGATCGCCGAGGAGCCGATCAGGCCAACCATGATCGGGTTGGTTCCGGCGATCAGTGCCGGAAACATGAAGGTGACCAGGATGAAGCCGGCAAACCCGAGACCGATCAGTGCCGCGAAGCCGCGCCAACGGGCAACGCCGATCACAACGATCGCGAAGATCACCCCGACCACCAGCAGTGGCGTACTCCGCTCGAAGTCGGAGAACTGATACTGGGCCGGCTGGTCCGCAGCGGGTGGCACTCGTACCAACTTGATGACCTGGCCGGCCTTGATCCCCGAGGAGTAGATCGCGGAGGTTATCGGCACCGTGACGCTGTTCCCCTTCTCGGCGCCCTCCAGCAGCTGCGCCGTCACGTCCGCGCAGCGGGCGTTGCCCGCTCCCGGAGTCGATCCCGTCAGTCCCTCACAGGAGATCTCCTTGACGTCGGTGATCCGAGCCGTCGGATAGGTGACCCCCGGAACGCTGTATCCGGCAACGTCGGCGTTCACATGGCGGGAGATGTCGCCCGGCCAGAAGGCGATCAGCCCGACGAGCGTCCAGATCGCCAGCGGTATGAGAACCACAATCAAGATGCGGAGCGCGCGTTGATGGCGACGCAGTTCGTCGGGATTGACCAACGGCTGTGGGCCAGTATCTGAAAGACGTTCTGAGCTGGAGTGCGTGTGAGCCACGTTGCCGCCTAGTCTTAGTCCCCGTGAGTCAGCTACCTGGGGCGAGTCGGGACGGCATCCGGCCGCACCGCGCAATGGCTCGCCAGGCATCCAGGAGCGAACTCAGCAAACAATCTAACCCACATCATCCTGGGCATATCAGGCCCGAGTCCTACTCGGCCGACAGGTCGGGCCGGCAAGCAGCGCCGCAGCGCCATCGGACTCATCGCCGGCATCATCGGCCTGGGCCTCGTCGGGCTGTGTCTGCGCGACTGTGCCGACAGTGCTCACCGAGACCAATCTCATCGCCCAGGTCGCCGAGCCGTTGACCGGCATTCCCATCGGTCCGCAGCCGCCCCGAACTGCCCCCGCAGCGCCTGCCCCGACGCCGTCGCTCAGCATCGAGCCCACTGCCGAGTCGCAACCGAGCATGAAGCCGGCCAAGTTGCAAGCGAAGCGCAAGGCCAAGAGTCAGGAAAAGGTGAGAGTGCCGGAGAGCGGGCCCGGGACCTACCAGGGGGCCAAGGAATCCGTTCGATCCGACGGTCCTCATACGGCACTCTGATCCGGTACGACGTTCGGGTTGAAGACGGGTTGTCCGTCGATCCTGACAAGGCCGCCGTGCTGATCCAGGGAGTGCTGGACGATCCGCGCAGCTGGCGCGGCACCCGTCGCTGGCGATTCGAGCTGGCGCCGGTCGGACGAGTCGGCCACCCTGCACGCCTACATCGTGACGCCGAAGACGACTGACCGGCTCTGCGCGCCCTACCTGACCCGCGGCGAGGTGTCCTGCCAGAACGGCAATCGAGTCGTACTGAACGCCAAACGCTGGCTACTGGGCGCCGACTCGTACGGATCTGACCTGACCAACTATCGACGCTATCTGGTCAACCATGAGTTCGGACACGCACTCGGCAAGCACCACGTGGACTGCCCGGGGCCGGGGAGGCTGGCGCCGGTGATGATGCAGCAGACCAAGGGACTCGGAGCGTGTAGGAAGAACCCATGGCCGCAGGCCAGCAATCAAGATTGAGCTCGACTGGGTCGCCGGCCAAGGCGCCGTATGAGCTGAGGCTCGTGCCGGTGCCACTTGAGGTGGCGCGGCGGATGCTCGCCGACATGTCCGAGCCGCGCCGGTCCAGCTAGGCGACGCGGACCCTGTCGCAGAGCCGCAGCCTCGCTGGCATCCTGAGTATCCGCTGCCCGACAGCATCGACGCGATCGCATGGTTTTCGCCGCCCATCAGGCGATGACGGGCCGGATTGATGCGTCGCCCGCATGGTGGATCCATCAGATCATCGTCGATGACGTGGTGGTCGGTGACATCGGATTCCACGGCCCCCCAGGTCCTGAGAGAGCGGTCGAGATCGGCTACTGCGTGGTGCCGGCCTGGCGCAGGCGCGGCGTCGCCAGCCAGGCCTGCAACTTGATCTTGCAGCAGGCGTGGCAGGACGGTGCTGAAACTGTCGTCGCCGAGACCGATCATGACAATGTCGCATCGCAGGCGGTGCTGTTGGCCAATGGATTCCGCCGACGATCTGACGGGATTTTCATGATCAAGCGTCCGGAGTCACGATGAATGGGCTGACGCGCCACCTGCGGTTCGAGCATCAGGTCATGTTGGCGCCGATCTTTGCGCAGCTGCGCCGCGGCCCGGGCGATCCGACTCATCGCCGCGTCGGCGACATGTACCTGCGGGCCACGCGTACGCCGGCTGGACCAGCTTTGATCAAGATCATCGCGCACGGCGCCGACGTCGACGCTCGAGCGTGGGGCCGAGGGGCGGAGTGGAGTCTTGATCAACTGGCCCGGCTGTTGGGCACCGCCGATGATCCGCGGGAGTTCCAGCCGCGGCCCGAGCACGGTCCGCTGGTCGAGGCATGGCAGCGCTATGGCCACTATCGGGTCGGTCGGACCGAGGCGGTATTCGAAGCGCTGGCGCCGGCGTGCCTCGAGCAGGTGGTCACCGGCAAAGAGGCCTTTCGAGCGTGGCGGCTGCTGGTTCGCGAGTTTGGCGAGCCGGCGCCGGGTCCGGCGAGCGAGCCAGGCTCGGCGGCGTACGGCATGCACCTGCCGCCCACGCCCGAGGCCTGGGCCAAGGTCCCGAGCTGGCGATTCCTCGCCGCCGGAGTTGAGCAGCGCCGGAGCCGCACGCTTGTCCGGACCGCCAGTCGGGCTGCTGCGCTGGAGCGCACCCTGACGTGGTCGCACGAGCAGGCCGATCGAGCGCTGCGCAGCTTTCCAGGCGTTGGGGCATGGACGTCGGCGGAAGTGCGACAGCGAGCACACGGCGATCCGGATGCGTGGAGCATCGGCGACTATCACGTCGGTAGAGACATCACGTACGCCCTGACCGGCGAGGAGCTCGACGACGACGCCTGCCTCGAGATCCTCGAGCCCTATCGCGGGCACCGGTTCCGAGTACAGATGCTGCTGTCCATGCTCGGCCGACGCCGGCCGCGGCGCGGCCCTCGGATGACGCTGCCAACGCATACGCCGTACGCGACGCGAGGCCGGTCGTAACAGGCTCAGCAGGAACGTTCCCGCGGCAACGTTTGTGGATTCCTCGAGCGAAACCTTCCGCAGAGTTGACCATGTCCGGGACGGAAGACCACAGACATGTCGGCAAGGCAGGAGCACCGCATTGAAATGGAGCCTCAAAGCATGGCCCGAGGGCCTGCGTGCCTCGTTGCCCCTCGTGTTGCCAACCGCTGCGATCGGGCTGAGCTTTGGCCTGCTGGCCGGTCCGCTGCTCGGCGCAATTCCCACGATCGTGATGTCGGCGGTGGTCTGGTCGGGAACTGCTCAGTTCGGCGCCCTCACCATCCTGACCTCGGGAGGCGGGACTGCGCTCGCGGCCGGCGCCGGGCTGCTAGCCAACACGCGGTTCTTGCCGATGGGTTTCGCCATCGCTCCGTCGATGAGCGGCAGACCGCTGCGGCGGCTGCTGACGGGGGCGTTGCTTGCCGACGCGTCCTTCGTCATCGGCCATCGCGACGGTGGCCGCTTCGATATCAGCGCAATTGCGTGGGCAGCTCCGCCGCAGTACGTCGGGTGGGTCGGCGGCACCATTGCTGGCGTCAGCTGGCGCCGCGGCGATCGGTGATCCGACCCGCTGGGGGATCGATGTCTTGTTTCCGGTGTTCTACCTCAGTCTCTTGCTGCCCGAACTCTTCCCCGAGCGTGTCCGACGTGGCGAACGGCAACGGTTCTGGGCACGCGGGCGCGGCCAGCAGTGGTCGCCGCTCCTGGCGGCCGCGCAATCTCCGCCCGATCATCGTCGCGGGCTTGGCCGCCGCCATCACCCTCGATCTTGACGCCCATTGCCCCGCCAGGAGTGCCGGTACTGGTCGCCGCGTCGGCCGCGCTGATCGGGCTCCGAACGCCCAAGCGCACCAGTCACAGCAGGATGCGGAGACGACGCATGAGAACGTGGCTTCTGATCATCGTGCTTGCCATCGGAACTGTGCTGATGAAGACGATCGGTCCGGTGTTGGCCGGAGGGCGGCAGCCACCCGCGGCACTGACGAGAGTCATCGCCTTGGTAGCTCCGGCGCTGATCAGCGCACTGATCGTGGCGGGCACCTTCACTCAGGGCCAACACTTGGTCATCGATGCCCGGGCCGCGGGGCTGCTGGCCGGCGCGATCTTGTTGTGGTTTCGGGTCCCCGCTGTACTCGCGATGTTGGTTGCAGCGATCGTGTGCGCACTGCTGCGCCTTGCAGTCTGACTAGGGCCAGAACGACCGCTCACGTTCTACTCGCGCCAGACCTCGTTGCATCGTTGAGGTAGTTGATCTCGTCTGGGGTCAAAGCGAAGGACAAGGCCCCGGCATTGTGCGCGGCTTGGTCGGCGTTCTTCGCGCCTGGAATCGGCAGCACATTCTCCTGCTCGAGCAGCCAGCGCAGCGCCACCTGACCTGGCGTCTTGCCGTAACGATCACCGATCAACCTCAGCAGTGTCACTACCGGCTGCAGTGCGTGAAACTTCGAACCGCGGAACGGTTCACGAAAGCGGCGGATGCCAGCAGGTCGGCTGCCATCGAGATATTTCCCAGTCAGTGCACCACTTGCGAGCGGCTGGTAAGCGATCAAGGTAATGCCGAGTTCGCGGCACGTGTCCAGCACGCCATTGGCTTCAGGTTGCCTGTGCAGCAAGGAATACTGGACCTGGTTGGAGGCAAGCGGAATGCCGCGTTCAGCCAGCGCCTGGTACGCGGTCCGCATCTGCGCGGCGGAGTAGTTGCTGACACCGACGGCCTTGACCTTTCCTGCCTCGACAGCATCCGCCATCAGCCCCATCAGCGCGGGAATGTCCACCCGAGGGCTCGGAAAATGATGTTGGTACAGCTCGACCGAACTGCGTTGCAGATTCCTGAGGCTGACGTCGAGCGCGTACGGCATGTCTTGCGCCCGCGCCATCGGGGTGCGCGGGAACTTCGTCGCAATCACGATCTCCTTGCCCTGCGCAAGCTCTCCGAGTCGGCGCTCCGAGGCGCCGCCGCTGTACATCGCCGCCGTGTCGAAGAAGTTCACCTGCGCAGCAAGGGTGGCCTCGAAAGCTGCCTGCTCGTTGGCGGCGTCAGTTCCTCCGTACGCGATCTTGGCCGGCATCACCTGCTGCAGACCGCTCGCCTCGCCCCACACCATGACACCCAGGCCGAGTCGCGACACGCGAACGTCGCTGCGGCCCAGCATCGTTGTCTCCGCCATCTTGACCCTTCCGTTTGGCTCACCGAATAGATGCGACTGCGTCGAGCATCTCCTCAAGTTGTACGACGCGCAACGGCGGGTTCAGCAACTCGGCGATGCGATCGAGATTGTGGGCCCTGTCCTCGAGGGCGTCCGTAGCAAGGTAGGCGGTGATTGCTGCCTCCCAGAAATGACCGAACTGCGCGATCACCATCGTGAACGAGCCGATAGCCGCTGATCCGCGCAGGTCCGCCGGCCGCCACGTATGACGCGTACAGCTCGATGCTCCGGCGATGATCACCGAGACGCAAAGTCGATCATGGCCATCGGTAGTTCCTGCGCTGGATCCGCCAATCCGCAGTTCTCCCAATCGATCACGCAGACCTCGCCTGTCGGTGTCGGCAGGATGTTGTCGGCCCACAGGTCGCGATGACAGTTTTGGAGATTCGTGGGCTGCTCGATCAAGGCTTCCAGGCGCAGCAGCTCGCTGATCTCCGCGTCGAGAGCCTCGGCAAAAGGAGCACCTGCCGCCTTCGAATCCTCGCAGCAGCTCGGTCCATCGCGACGCCCCAACCGGCTCTGTGTACCAGCCAATGAGCGGACGCGCCGGCGCGTAGTGCACTTGATGAATGGCGGCCAACGTCTCGCCGATCACGCCGGGATCAAGGTTGGGATCCATGCTCAGCACATCGACCCACTCGTAGACCCGGACCTGATGCTCAGCAACTTCAACAAGGACTTGACCATCAGCCGCGCGGATAGGTCGCGGCATACACACTCTCCCGCGTCGCGAGCACGGCTTCCTGATAGGCGACATCAGCAACCGCATCGGCGGCGCATCTGACGAACGACCAGCTGCTTGACCGCGAAGGCGCCCAGTATCGGTATCAAGCCGCCAGATCCGACCTTGCTCCCCACGAGCCACCATGATCATTTCGCCGGGCCGGACTTCCGAGACCGTACGCGCTGGCGATCGTCGCTCCATGATCCGATAACTCCGAGCGGCTCCAGCTACCCATCGGCAGGCACCAGGCGGAACGTCGCGCCCTGCCGCCGAATTAGTCCGGCGACAGGATCAGCCAAATGGCTACCGATGATCAACGTGTCCGAATCGGCATACCGTTCCACGAGTTCCGCCTCGAAGCTCGAGCCTGAGCCGGATCGAAGTCAGATGTTGATCCCCAGTGGGGATGGGCAATCTGGCAAGGGTGGTGCGTGACGTCGCCGGTGATCACCGCTGACTCGCCGCGTGACTCGATGAGCACACTGGCGTGATGGGGTGTATGCCCGGGCGACGGCGCCAGTCGCACATTGTCGGTGACGACATGATCATCGGCAACCAGGTCGACCAGCGCCGCCTCGTACGCGGTGGCGTCCAGCTCGCCGATATCGAACACGGTGACATCGCCGACTTGCCAGCGCAGAGTCTCCACGTCGTCACTGTCCCACGGCTCCGCCCGATCTCGGCTGGGCCGATTGGCTGGGCCGATCTCGCCGGGCCGACCGGTCGACTTCGATCATGGTTCCGGTCTAGCCTCATAGATTGTGAGAGCCGCTGCCGGCAGGCAACGCGTCCCGAAGCTGAATAGTTCGCCCGTACTCGGATCGATGCGCGAGCTGCGTCGTGACTTCCTCGGCACGATCTCGCGCGCCAACCGCGAGATCGGCGGGCTTGCCAGGATCACCGCGGGGCCGCCGGGGTGGCGTATCACGGCATACAGCGTCTCCTCGCCAGAGCTGGCAGCGGAGATCCTCGGCCAGCCGGACCGCTTCCGCAAGAATGGCCCTGGCTATCGAGAGTTGCGGCAGGCGTTGGGCGAGAACCTGCTCACCAGCGAAGACGAGAGCTGGCATCGGCAACGTCGATTTCTGGCACCGATCTTTACCCGGCGCCGCATCGCTCGGGACTACGTCCACATCATGACCGAAGAGGCGGAACGCCTTGTCGAGCGCTGGCAAGGGGCCGCATCAGAGGGCCGCAGTGTCGACCTCTATCCCGAGATGGTGGGGATTACCTCGCGGATCATAGGCCGCATCCTCTTTGGAGCCGACGTGTCGCGGGCACTCCCAGAACTCACCCGCTTCAGCATCGTCAACGAGGAATTGCTGCGCCGCGCCGTAAGCCCGCACCCGACGCCACGATGGCTGCCAACATCCCACAACAGGCGGCTGACTCACGAGCTGGCGCAGGTCCGCAGCATTGTGGACGAGATCATTGCCGAGCGGCAATCCGCCGAACGAGCGGAGCGGCCCGTCGCGACGACATGCTCGGCCTACTGCTGGCTGCGCGCGACGCCGAGAACCCCTCCGACCGGCTCACTGAAACCGAAGTCATCAACCAGGTGCTGCTCTTCCTTATTGCAGGCCGCGAGACGACCGCGATGACGCTCGCCTGTACGCTCGCCCAGCTCGCGCTCACCCCGGAGTGGCAGACGAGACTGCGCGAGGAGATTGTCGAACGGCTGCACGGACGAGCGCCGACGGCCGAGGACGTCGCACAGCTGCGCGTGGACCGACCGGTTTCTGCGCGAATGCATGAGGCTCTTTCCGGGTGCGTACGGCATGAACCGAAGCACCCGGAACGATGAGATCCTCGCTGGCTATCACATTCCGGCTGGATCCTGGGTCGAGGTGTCGATGTGGGGGATTCACCATTCCGCGGCCGTGTGGCCCGAACCTGAAGTCTTCGACCCGGGACGCTTCGACGTACCGGCGGGACAATTCCCGGGTGGTCACAGGTATGCGTGGATGCCCTTCGGCGCAGGGCCGCGCGCCTGCATCGGCATGCAGATCGCCATGCTGGAGATCCCCATCGTGATCGCGACGGTTCTCCAGTCGTTCGTCCTGGAAACGCCCTTGACGTCGATTCGCGTGCACGCAGCAATAACCCTGCAGCCGACTGGCTCTCTACCACTCCAGCTCCGGCCGATCTCGACCGGGCCTTGACTCCAGGTTCGTACCCCCCGCCTGTAAGCCACATGTCAGCGGCCGACCCTCAGCAATACTGAGCAGGTGGTCGAGCCTCGCAGACGGTGGCACCCAGAGCTCTATGCAGGGAGTGCTCGTTATTACGCGACGGGTCGGGTGAGCTACCCGAGCTGCGCTGGCGGACGCTCTCGCGGATCAATTGAGGCTCGACGGGACCGGCCGGCTGCTCGATGTCGGTTGCGGACCCGGCAAATTCACGCTGCTGCTCGCGCCATGGTTTGAGCAGGCGATCGGCGTCGACGCCGATCGAGAGATGCTCGCCGAAGCAGCGCGGCAAGCAGCGCAGGCCAAGATCAAGAACGTGCAATGGCAGCAGCTGCGCGCCGAGGATCTACCGGCTGGTCTGGGCTCGTTCCGAGTGATCAGTTTCGCTCAGTCCTTCCATTGGATGGATCAGCCACGCGTGGCTCGCACCGCGCTCAGCATGTTGGACGATGACGGGTTTTGTGTGCACGTGGACGCCAGGACTCATCAAGGCGTCGAGAGCGATGCGGTACTGCCTCACCCCAGACCGCCACGCGCGGCAATCGATGAGCTCGTGGAGCATTACCTCGGGCCCATCGACCGCACCGGCAAGGGCTTGCTTCGAGCAGCAGCAGGTCAACAGTGAGGCGGAGGTTTGGCGGGCAGCGGGCTTCCGCGGCCCCCAACGGATCGAAGTTCCCGGGGAAATTGTCGCGCGCACCAGTGATCAGATTGTGGCCGCGATCTTCTCGCTCTCGAGCTCGACTCCGTACCTGTTCGGAGATAGCCGGGAAGCGTTCGAAGCCGATCTTCGCCAGCTGCTGCATGAGACGAACTCCAGCGACCTGTTCAGCGAACACATGCAGGAGATCGCCGCGGAGATCTGGCGACGCTGAAGACGTAGACTTAGAGAACGGAGCGTTCACTAAGGCTCGAACTGGTCACGCCGCAAGGGGCGAGGAGATCGATGGAATTCGTGATGCCGTTGCGTGATCTCGACCGGGAGGACCTGGCCATCGCCGGCGGCAAGGGAGCCAATCTCGGCGAGCTCGTGCGGGCAGGACTGCAGGTGCCTGATGGATTTGTGGTGACTACCGACGCCTACGCGAGGGTGGTCAATCTGCTCGATCTCAAGATCGCAGACCGGGTGGCCGGTGGTGATGGAGTAGCAATTCGGGCAAGCGTCGAGGCTGCAGCGATGCCCGCCGACATTCAGGCGGCCATTGCCGATGCCTATGCTGCGCTCCGCGCTGGACCGGTCGCTGTACGCTCCAGCGCCACCGCCGAGGACTTGCCCGGAGCGGCGTTCGCCGGCCAGCAGGACACGTTCCTCAACATCATCGGCGAAGCGGCCGTGCTCGATGCTGTGCGGAGATGCTGGGGCTCATTGTGGACCGACCGCGCAATCGCATACCGCGACCGGATCGGTGTCGAACAGGCAGCTGTCAAGATCGCGGTCGTCGTCCAGCGCATGATCAACGCCGAGATCGCGGGCGTCATGTTCACCGCCGATCCAGTCAGCGGCGACCGAAAGACGATCTTGGTCGATGCATCCAGTGGCCTGGGTGAGGCCGTTGTCTCCGGCCTGGTTACTCCTGATCACTATGTGCTGGACGAGCGCGGGCAATGTCAGGGATTTTCAGCAGGGACGCCGCGAGGTCGTCATCCGAGGCGCAGCGGCCGGCGGAGTCGTGCAGCGAGGCCGGAGGCACTGACGATGCCCAGAGGCTGTCCGACAATGTGCTCGCAGAGCTAGCACAGCTGGGCACGACGGTCGCCAGACACTTCGGGCGCCCGCAAGACATCGAGTGGGCGTACGCCGACGGACAGGTATGGCTGCTGCAGGCACGGCCCATGACAGCGCTCCCGCCGCCACCGCTCAAGCTCAACGCTCGGCAACGGGTGCTCGGCTCAGTCCTTCTCGACTACGTGCCGGTCCGCCCGTACCCAATCGACATGAGCACCTGGGTGCCGTACGGTCCGGCCGGGCTGATGGCCAGAGTCGTCGGGACTTTCGGGTTGCGCGACGCGTTCGAGGGGTTCCTGCCTGAGGATGAGTACGGGGTAGTCGATCGGTTCGTTCCCGTTGCACCGCGCCCAACCCCGAGGGTGTTGCTCGCGCCGTGGCGTATCGCCACCTTGGCTCACCGCTACCATCCCGCGCGCTGGACTGACGACCCCCGATTCGCTGCGTTCCTCAACCACGTTCGGAGCCTTGCGGCCCAGGATCTGAAGACCATGCCATGGCCATGGCTCAAGACAATCCCGCGGCAGGCACTCGACCTGATCAAGCCGATTGGTGACCTGCGGATCGACTATCTCCCAGGCACGATGCTGTCATTGCTTCGCCTGTTCATCGTGCTCCGGCTGCTGGGACGTTCGGCCTTGCTTGCCGACCTACTTGTCACGCATACACGGACCAGCGATGCCAACCGACGCACTGGAGGCACTCGCGGCTCGCGTGCGAGATGACCCGCGTCTGTACGACGCAGTCAGTACTCTCGACCCGAAGCAGCTAGCTGCATTCCCGACGTTCGAGGCTGACTTCAGCGCATACCTTGCGGAGTACGGTCATCGGGAGACGGTGACCCCGGTCCTGGTCACCCCGCCAACGCAGCGTGACGCGCCCGACACGGTGCTGGCCTTGATCAAGGTGCTTGCCGCGGAGCCGCCACGTCCGCCGCAGGACCACGAACGCGTTCTGCACGAGCTGCTCCAGCACCCGCTGCTACGCGGTAGCCGGCGACGCGCTCGCGTTACGCGTTGGGTTGAAGCGGCGCGCGCCGGCATGGCTTTCCGGGAGGACAGTCACTTCTACTTCCTCATGCCGCTGCCGATCTTGCGCAGGTCTCTGCTGGAGATGGGTCGCCGGCTGCGCGATGTCGGACTACTCGAGGAGCCGGAGGACGTCTTTCACCTCCGGTTGGAGGAGCTCGAGGCGATCAACGATCCGACGACGCTCGAGGACGCAGAGAGGCTGCGCGCGGCCGTGCGCACCCGATCGGCCCGCCGCGAGGAGCTGGCGGGGGTTCGGCTGATAGACCCGGCCGCAGTCTTCCCGCAGCGCGATGCCGGCGATGCACTCATTACGGGCACCCCGGCCAGCAGCGGCTCGGCGACCGGGCCGGTAAGGCTGATCCATGGCCCTGCGGAGTTCGGCCGGCTCGCCGCGGGCGATGTGCTGGTCTGCCCGTACACGAACCCAGCCTGGACAACCCTGTTCCAGCGCGCGGCCGCCGTGGTCGTCGACTCCGGAGGGCCAGGCTCGCATGCCGCTATCGTCGCCAGGGAGTACGGCATCCCTGCGGTCATGGGCACGGGCACCGGCACGACCACCCTTACGGACGGGCAGCTCGTCACCGTTAACGGCAGCACCGGTCGAGTGAGTGCGGCCGAGTAGAGTGATGGCCGCTTCGAGGTGATGATCGTGCGTCCTGCCCTCTACACGTTCGGCCTGTTTGCCAGTGCAGCAATGCTGATCTTCGTCGACTACTCTCCCTCTGACATCGCAAACCAAGCGTCGCTGCTCGTGCTCATTCTCGGCGCGGCGACGCTCGGCATTGCTGCACCTCGGTGGGCGTGGCTGGCGGCGCTCGTTCTCGGCGGCTCCCTTGCTGCCATGCACGCGATCTACCTCGCGGCCCAGGTTCCGTTGCCCTACCAGATGTCACCGGCCGGCTGGGCTGGTGCAGCCACATTGTTGATCTTGATCATTCCAGCCGGCATCGCGCGCATACCTCGGAGCCGGCGCGGTCGTGTTGGTGCAGCGCCGTCGTAGCCCAGGTCTGGATGAGTAGGGTCCAGATATGACAGCCACACCGGTTGACAAGACCTACGTGATGCTCATGGTCGCGGACATGACGTCGTGCAATGCGGTTCTATACCGAAGCTTTCGCGGTGAATGTGGGGATCAACTCGCCCTACTGGAGCGAGTTCACCGTGGCGGGCACCAACATCGCCTTGCATCCCGGCGGGAGCGGCAGCGAAACCCGCACCGGCCTCGGCTTCGAGGTGAAGGACCTCGACGCTGCCTTGCAACGGGCAACCGAGGTGGGCGGGCGCATCACCAGCCCACCGCGTAGCAGGCCTGAGGAGCGGATTCGCGTCGCCGAGCTTGCGGACACCGAGGGCAACCTGATCACGGTCGCGGAGCTCCTGGCTAGCCAGCCAACGCAGTGATATCAACTGTTGATCGAGGTACTCGCGAAAATTGCGAAGGTGGGAACCACTTCGGTACTTCCCGCCGCAACCGCTCCGGACCTTGCAGCTCGATCGACCCGGAGCGGATAGCAGCCGACCAACCAAGATCACCACGCCAGATCTCCACCATCCGCCGGAGGGGCCCGGTAACCGACACGGCAACGTCGTAGCCGGGGTCGAAGTCGCATACGTCGACTTCGTCCGCGGTGATCACCAGCCACCAATCGCGGATCTTGGCCGGAACATCGACGAACCGAAAACTGACCACTGTCCTGCCCGGAGGCACCGTGGCTGGGTCGACGTGACGGTGCAGGTCCCACATCAGCAACTTGGGGTCGAGATCCTCGTCGCCGACCCGACCGATCCAGCGCATTCCCCAGGCCCCGAGATGCTCGACGACAGGTCTGAGCTCCTCACCTGCTGCAGTCAACCCGTAGGCGACCTGACGTCCATCATCGTGCCGCTGAACGATGCCGGCCCGCGTCAGATCATGCAGCCGTTTGGACAGCAAGCTCGGCGACATCTTCGGTACGCCACGTCGGATGTCATTGAAATGGCGGCTACCTTGCAGGAGTTCGCGGATGATGAGCAGCGTCCACCGCTCGTCGAGCAACTCCATCGCCTTCGCGACGGGACAGAACTGGTGGTACGAGGAGCCCATGCGGTTTACGGTAAGCCGCGCATTGCGGCTAGTACAGATCTCGTACTAGAGCGAGCTCAACATGGCGGCCTAACGTCTCCTCACAGAAGAGCATCATCCAAAGGAGGAACGTGCACATGACGCAGCTGACACACGTCGAGCCAGCCGATCTTGGCGAGGCTGATCGTGCGTTGAAGACCAAGCATCGATCGATGTGGGCTTCGGGCAACTACGCGGCCGTTGTCACTGATCTTGTCGGCGAGCTGGGGCCGATTCTGGTCCGCGCGGCCGGGATCAAGTCTGGAGATCGAGTACTCGACGTAGCTGCCGGGACGGGCAACGCCGCTATTCCGGCGGCTCAGGCCGGCGCCGAGGTAATAGCCTCTGACCTCACACCTGAACTACTGGAGGTTGGCCGAAAGCAGGCCCAGGAGCTCGGGGTCGAGTTGACGTGGGAAGCCGCTGACGCCGAAGCGCTACCGTACGCCGATGGCGAGTTCGATGCTGTGCTGTCCACGCTCGGCGTCATGTTCGCGCCGCACCACCAGACTGCCGCGGACGAGCTGCTACGCGTCTGCCGTCCTGGCGGCACAATCGGTCTGGCCTCCTGGACGCCGAGTGGATTCATTGGCCAAATGTTCGCCACCATGAAGCCGTACGCGGCACCGCCGCCTCCCGGAGCACAACCCCCACCGCTGTGGGGCGCCGAAGACCACGTACGTGAGCTGCTCGGTGATCGCGTCGAGCACGTACACACCGAAGCCCGAACCGTGCGGATCACCCACTTCGCTGCTCCAGAGGAATTCCGCGACTACTTCAAGACCAACTACGGGCCGACGATTGCGGCTTATCGAGGACTTGCCGACGATCCGGATCGGGTCGAGGCACTGGATCGCGACCTCGCGGCGCTCGCTCGGCGCTTTGACCAGGGCGCTGATTCCCACGTCGTGGATTGGGAGTACCTGCTGTTCATTTGCCGCAAGCGCTAGCCGTCGAGGATCGCGCGAACGGCTATGCGGGCGGACGCGGGCGAGTCTGAATCACAGGCCGCCCGTGCCGCCCTCCGGCAGTTGCAGCTCGAAGAGTGCGCATCCGGAGCGCATGCGCGTCCGAGGGCGTGACGCTATGACTGTTGGGTTTGGGCTCGACCCCTGGTCATATCGGGGTGGATCGAGGCGGTAACCATAGCCGCGGAGAGTAGTAACGGTCGGCAAAGCGAGATCGGGAATGTGCTGATCTTGGGCGGCGTCGCTGAGTTGTCTGCGGAGCGCCGCCATTGTGACATCGAGTGTTTTGGTCGGGCCGTACCAGTGCTCGTCCCACACCTCGCTCATGAGCTCATCTCGGCTGACAGCCGCGCCCGTGTGGGCGGCGAGCACAGAGAGCAGATCGAACTCCTTCGGTCGCAGTGCCACCTCGTGATCGTTGAGGTGGCACCGTCGGGATGCGAGGTCGATGGTGAGCGCCCCAAGCTGGAGAACCGTGTCCGTCGCTGGGGAAATCGGGCGACGGCGAAGATGCGCCCGGAGGCGGGCGAGCAGCACGGTCAGGCTGAACGGTTTGACGAGATAGTCATCAGCGCCTGCGTCGAGGCCGACGATGACATCGATCTCGCCGCTGCGGGCGGTAAGAATGACGAGCAGAGTTTCAGGATTGTCGCGACGGATGGTGCGAGCCAGGTCGACACCGTCAAGATCGGGAAGGCCAAGGTCCAGCAACACAATTTTGGGCGAGTTTTCCTGGACGTGGATGAGCGCGGCGGCACCAGTGCGGCACCAGGCGGTCGGGATAGCCGTGGCCTTCGAGACCAAGATGGAGATGGTGCCCAATAGTGGGATCGTCTTCGACAATCAGCACTGCCGGGAGCGGGAGCTGGTCCGTCCGGCTCATGCGGCGAGCCTACGTCTGTGCCGCAGTCAGTGTCCTTGGGCCACATGGACATGGTCGAGCCACTGCAAAGCGTCGGGCAGGTAGCGGCGATAGTTCCGGTAGTTGTGACCGCCGGTCGTGAAGTCGAGAAAGGACACTCCGCGATCGCCGCGGGTCGCGGCCAGCATCTGCTGGTTGGCTCTCCAGGACCCTTTGTCCTGCCGACCGCAGATCAGCAATAGTTTCCGCCCGCGCAGCCCAAGATGCTGGTAGAGCCACAGCGGCGAGTTGCGTTGCCGCGCGGCGGCGTCTCCGTGGAACAGATCGCCCGTCGTACGGTCGGTAATCGGGGCGAAGTAGCCGCCAAAGGATACGGCAGCTTGGAAGTTCTTCGGTTGGGTGAGCATGAGCTTCGCGCCACAGAACGCACCGGTGCTCCACCCGGCTAGGGACCACGGGCCTGGTTGGGCGCGTAGTTGGCGGTGTACGGCGTTCGGCACCATCGACGAAAGCCAGGTGTACGCCTGCGGGCCGCCGCGAATGTTCGTGCACTCGGTATCCCGAGGCGGGTTTGTCATCAGTGGCGGGAACACGGCGATGAACGGTTTGATGCGCCCGGCGTTCATCAGGGTCGACGCGACCTGGCCAAAGTCGTAATGCCGGTACATCACCTCCGGCGTGGAAGGTTGGCCGGGCAACACCATCAGTACCGGGAAGTTTGCAGTGCGGAACCGGGGCTGCGCATACTCCGGTGGAAGCCACACCAGGATCTTCCGGGCGTGGTCACCGGCTGCGCGTCCAGGCACGGTCAATACCTCGAGGCGGCCATCGCCTGGCCGGGCGAGTGCGTTGGTCTGGATGGTGGACCGCTCAGTTCGCACCCCAAAAAGGTCCGACCAGGAGCTGTAGAAGCCGTACTGGTTGTTCACCCACAAAAAGAGCGCAGACATGGCTAACACCTGACAGGCGAGAACGGCCGCAAGCGGGCGAAGCGCCGACAACCAACCGGATTTGGTTTTGTGCCGCCACCACCACGCCAAAAGTAGCGGTGCGGCGACCACAAGCGAGATCGCAGCCACCAGCAGCGGGTTGCCTGTGAGACTCAGCATGACCAACCGGCGAGAGTTGAGGTCGTACGGTGTCGAGGGATTCGCGGCCAGTGGAGGAACCCCTCGACGGCCAGAGCGGCGCCGATGATGGGCCCGAGATCGCGTGCCAGCCGGAAGCAGATGAAGCGAGGCTCCCAGGCCGGCCGAAACTTGGCATTTGCCCGGTACAGAGAGGCAATCTGCCACCGCCGGGACGCGACCAATAGCAGCCCAACCCATGCCCGCAGGAGAGGGCCGGCGCCAATGCGTTCACCGCGCGCCAAGGACGAGCGAAACACGGCAAAGTTCAAGGAGACGCGGCTGACACCCCGGCTGGGTGCGGCCGCGAGCAGTTCGGCGATCATCAGCTCCATCACCCCGTTCTCGAGATCGGGGTGACGGCGCGCCAGGTCGAGGGACAGTCCGTCCTTGCCCCAAGGCACGAACTGCAGCACCGCCACTAACTCTCCAACGAAGTTGTGGGCCTGAACGATCAGGCAGTCGGCATCTTCGATTGCCGCAAACCGAGACAGAGCCATGGAAAATCCCCGCTCGCCACCGCGGCGCCAGCGCTGTGACAACTGCTCAGCCTGTGTCCGGTGAGCTGGATCAAGGTCCCACACGGGCTCGATCCGCACCTGATAGCCGGCCCGCCGGGCCCGATTCACGGCCTGCCGCACCGACCGCATGGCGCGTCCCTGGAGTGTGAAGTCCGCGACTTCTACCACCGCCTCGTCGCCAATCTCAAGGCATCAAAACCGGCCCGGTGGTATGCCTCGGCCCCTGTCTCGGACGCCGCCAGGACCGCCGGGATCCAGGCCCGCTGCTGGGTCAGCTGCAGCCAGGCCTCGATTGCGCCCGGCCACGCCTCGATGTCCCCGATCGGGTCGCCGGCAGCCAGGCACACCCCGGCCTTTACCCGGTACGCGACCGCTGCCTTCCCGGTAGGAGAGAAAACGTAGGACTTGTCGTTGCGGGTGGCGAAGTAGCCGAGCGAGTCAACCTGGCCGTGCCGTGCGAGTAGGGCGCGGATGCGATCACGGTCGATTTCATGGGCACCTTCCGACGGGCCCGAGCTGTGCAGCAACACGGCCAGGGCCGCGAGTCCGACCAAGATCCCCAGCCCTAGCAGCAGGTATCTGGACTCTGCTGCCGGAGTCGGCAGTGACGAACCGTAAGGGTCCCGGGATCCCGACCAATCCGAAGAAGCTTTGCTGTAATACCTCCGCTCTGGTCCAGGGCCGAACCAGTTCGTGGTGATCGGCGATTATGGCAATGGCACCCAACAGCCAGCCTGCTACCGCGACCACGAACAGACTGAGCGGGATCGCAGCGCGAGACCTGGGCTCAGGTCGGCCGACGAATTGGCGGCGGCCCAGCAGCAGTATTGCTACTACGGCGGCCGACACGTGTCGCCTGGATCAGCTCCGTGCCGCGTAGCAGGTGAACCGCGATCGCTGTGCAGAGTAACGCCAGCGTTGCCAGCCAGGCCCGCTGCTTACGCCGCCGCAAGCCGCGAGCCATGACCAGCAGCCCACACCCGACTCCAATCCCGACAACCGCAACCGAGGCGACGGCCCCGAAGGGCGGCAGGTAGTCCTGAGACCAGTCCAGCAGCCTGGGCGACCTGCGCACCAGCGCGGACGCGATGTTCAGCAGCCCAAGCAGGAACACGACTCGGGCCGCCCACGCGGGCAGCGGGCTCGATGACATGACAGGGCGGAACGTGCGGCCACCGCCAGTGGGGGTGGTGACGGCGGCCGCGGCTTGTGGCGCTCTGTGAGCGAAGGCCTCGGCGAGATCCGCGGAGGAGGTGCCCGACCGGGAGGCGGCGGCGGTCATAGCTCGCGGAGCTCTTCGACGGGGGGTCTGGTCGACGTACGGGCGGCAGCAAGAGCGGCGGCCGTAAGAGCTGCGACAACGGCGAACACCGCAATGCCCAGGTAGCCGACGGGCACGGCGATGGCCGAAGGCGGCGGGTCGAACACCCCGGTAAGCACCTTGACGAGCATCACCGACAGCCCCCATGCCACCAGCGCTCCGCCCGGCCAGGCCGCCGATCGTCACGACTGCGGCCTCAGAGAGCACGAGGCCGCGAAGCTGACGGCGGCGGCCGCCCAGTACGGAAATGATCGCGAGGCTACGTCGCCGCTCAGCAAGCCCTGCCGCGAGCACCAGACCGCCGGCGGCGGCCGCAAGGAGCACGGCAAAGGTCAGCTCGAGCCGTGTCAGGCCTGCGAGATTGACTGAGGTGAGGCTGGAACCGACTTCGGCGCGAACTTGGCTGATGTCGGTGACCGTCGCCCTAGTGCCAACCTTGTGGCGAAGTGCTGCCGCGACAGCGGGCTGGTTTCGACCGCCGGTATCGACTAGGAAAGCGCCCACGGCGTCGGAGCCGGTCTGTTGCGCCAGATAGTCGGCATTGGCGACTAAGAAGCTGTCCCTGGGGGCCGTTGGGAACTCGTTGACGATGCCTGCGTAGTGGAACGGGATGGTGCGCATCTTCTTCGTGGTGTCGTCCTGGATCCTGAGATTGAGCAGGTCACCGGGATTCAGCTGGAAGTCCTGAACCGTCTCGGCACTTACCAGCACCGCATCGGGGTTCGCGGCCAGCACATTCATTAGCTGGGCAGCGCTGCCCCCCTGGAAGTACGCGTCCTGCAGCGCGGTCGCGCCGGTGATCGTGGCGGGCTGCACGCCATACAGGTCCTGAAGATCAGCACCGACGTAGGCGAACCGGTGCTGTAACGGCTCGACCTGCCGCACACCGGGGGTCGCTGTGAGTACTGCCGCCTCGCGAGGGCTGGTGTGGGTCCCCGGAGCAGGTGTGACCGTGACGTCAGCACCGTTGCTGAGCTCTGCGTCAGCTTCGGCCTGCTGCCGATAAGTCGCGTTGAACACAGCCGTGGATACCGCGAAGGAGACAGCGAGAGCGAGCAGCACGATGGATCTCGCCAGCAGGTGACGTTGCCGGGTCAGTGCGGCCGCACCCGGTTGGGCAAGCCGACCGGTCAGCGGGGCGATCAGCCGGGCGAGCGGCCGGCGGCCATGTGCGAGGGCCATGATCGCCAGCCGCCACAGCAGCAGTGCGCCACCCAGCCAGAGCAGGGCGGGGCCGAGGAAGGCCCAATACGACACCGAGATCGTGGGAACGCCTTCGGGCGCGAGTACGAGTGTGTACTTGTTACGGCTGGAGGCGATGAACACGCCGACCGCCCCGGCCAGCAGAATCAGGTCGACCCCCGCCCGCATCCACCATGGGTTGGTCCGTCCGCGGATGCTACGGCGGGCATCGGCGACGGTGAGACCGCGCAGGTCCCGCAGCGCGGGCACCAACACGACGAGTCCGGCGATCAGCAGGCCGACGACGAACGCGACGGCGAACCACATCGCTCTAGCGGCCGCACTGATGCCGAAACTGGCCGGCCCGAATGCGATCCGCCCGGCGATCAGCACAGCGACGAGCCCAAGTAGTCCGCCCGCAACTCCGACGACAAGCGCCTCGACGACGGCGAGCTGCCCAATCCGCCGCTGCGCCAGACCACGCGTGCGCAGCAGTGCCTGCTCATTGCGCCGCCGGCTGGCGCCGGCTCCGACAAGAGCGGCTGTCAGTAGCGCGGCGAGCACGGCGCCCGGCAGCCCGAGGAACAGAAACAGCATCTGGGCGTACGCGGCATCGCTGCGCGCAGCGTCGAGCGCGGCTGCCACATTGTTGCCGACCAGCGCACCCCCGGCCAGCTGCGCCTCGAGGTTACGGCCTGCTCCGACAACGGTTTTGTATGCAGCTCCGGGACTTGACTGCGCCGGTAGGTGGCGGGCGACATGAATCTGGACCTTGGAGGCGCTGTTGCCAAGCAGCCGGCTGAACATGGCGGATGGCAGCAGCAATACGTTGTCCGGGGGAGCCGTCGGCTGCGACTGGGGTGGTGAACCGACCTTCTGGAACAACGTGTCCGCGAGCGGCAGATCCACCACACCGGCCACGGTGGCAATGACCGCGGGCCGACCGGCCCGCTGGATGCGGATCGTGTCGCCGGGCCGGCACCGCAGGTTAGCGGCGGTCTGCTGTCCCAGCAGCACTCCGGCGTCGGCCCCGGTCAGCGTCCGGATCTGCTGCGGAAAAATACTCCGGTAGTCGGGGGGCAAGCCGAGCACCACACCGGCACCGGTGGTCTGCGTCGTACCACCAATAGTGGCTTGAAAGCCTTTGACCGAAGCAAACTGGACTGGCCGAGCGGCTGTCACATCGGGGGTGGCGGTCACTTGCCGCAAAACCTCGGCTGGATTGGCGCCAGGCTGAATCTCGACCTGCCAATCGACGGCGATCGACCGTAGGGCACGAGCAGTCATGGTGGATTGAGACGCTGCCAAGAACGCGCCCAGTGCCGCGATCAATGCGACGGCTAGGGCGATACCGGCCGAGACGGCGAGCAACCGACCGAGACGGCGTCTGAGCAGGCCTCCGAGCCACGTGATGATCATGACAGGATCCGGTCTCCGGAGGAGGTGTGCAGCCGGCCCTCGTCCATGTACCAATGGGTCTCGAGGCGATCGGCGACCGCCCGGTCGTGGGTGCTCACGACCACAGCGGCACCGATCAGCGTGGCGGTGCGCAGCAGCACCTCTATCAGGTGTTGCCCGCTAGCGCTGTCCAGCTGCCCGGTGGGTTCATCGGCCAAGACGAGTCGCGGCCGCTGAGCGAGCACCCGGGCGACCGCGACTCGTTGACCCTGCCCCCCAGACAATTCCTCCGGAAGCCTTCCGGCGAGATCGTCCAGCCCGACGGCGGCCAGCGCCTCGGCCGCACGAGACCGCCATTCCTCGTCCGGCACGGCGGCAAGGATCAGAGGCAGCGCGGTGTTCTCCTCGACAGTGAGGGCCGGCACCAAGCTCGGCGATTGAAACACCACGCCGATCTCGAAGGCTCGGTCCGGTGCAAGCGGCAAGCCTGGCCAGGTCACCGATCCGACCGTAGGCTGCTCGAGCCCGGCAATCAGGTGCAGCAAGGTTGATTTGCCCGAGCCGGAGGATCCGATGACTGCCACCCGGGCACCCGTCTCAATGACACAACTGGTGCCGTGCACCGCCACCACAGCACCCGAGCCACTGCCGAACACACGGGAGACTCGCTCGCAGATCACGAGTGCATCGCCGCTGGTCATGGCGATATCTGCCCGTCGGTCAAAGTGAGGATTCAGGTCGGCCATCCGCGCCACTTCAAGGCTGTGAGTGACGACAACCAGGCCCGCCCCGCGCCCGGCGCGGTCTGCGAGCAGCTGAAGCACCTGCCGTTCGGTGTCGCCATCGAGTTCGCCGGTTGGCTCGTCGGCCAGCACCACGTCAGGGTCATTCGCCAGCGCCACGGCGAGCCCAGCCCGCGCCAGTTCGCCTCCGGACAGCTCCGTCGGGTACGCGTGCCGGCGGGCGGCGAGACTAACTTGTTCCAGCAGATCGTCTACGCGGCGGCGAGGCGCGTCGGTATCGTGCGCCAGCTGCGCCACCCGTACGTTGCCGCGCACGTCGAGATGCTGGAGCAGGTTCCCGGCCTGGAGCAGCACCCCAATCCGGTGTGCTCGGATTCTGGCCCGCTCGGTCTCGGGTCGGTGGCTGAGCCGCTCACCGCGAACGAACACCGTGCCGCCATCTGGTTCATCCAAGCCGGCAAGGCAGTTGAGCAGGGTGGATTTGCCGGACCCGGACGGACCCAACACCGCAACTATGGTTCCAGCCTGAACGGTCAAAGACACCCCGCGCAGGGCGAGAGTCTCCTCTTCACCGGCGCGAAAGAACCTGTAGAGGTTCCGAGCTTCCAAGGCGGGAGTGTCCCCAGCGGCAGTCATGATGATTGCCACCGGACCGAATCCGACACGATCTGCCAGGGGTCGACGTTATCGGCGTTGGTCGGCCCCGACAGTGTCAGATCCAGGCGCTGGCCGCCGTGGTAGTAGACGTAGCGCTCAAAGGCGTCTCGCACGACCTTCCCCGTGACGGGGTCTTGTAGTGAGTCGCCCTGATAGCGAACCAGCACGACTGTGCCGCCTGCTCGTTTCTCGGCGGTGATCTTCCCGAGGTTGAAGTTCGGCACATCGGACCGGAATTTGGGAACCTCGCTGCTGGTGACTGAGTCGACCGTGGGCGCGGAGCTCGAGGTGCTCGGCGCGATCTCGATCCGATTCAGCTTGTCGGTGAATTCGGTCGCTGTGCTCGTGCTGGAGCGGGCCCATCCCTCGGGCACCTTGACCGACACCCTGCCGCCTGGTGCAACGAAATGCACATACACCTGGTTGTCAGGTATGTCTCCGGGCGGGTTCGACTCCGTCTCGAGCGGCGTTGGGGGCGGATGCTGCGGAATTGGGCACGCGTTCAGATGGGGCATTGGTCGGCTGGTTGGGCATCGGCGTGGCCGTCACCGCGCCGCATCCGGTGAGCAGCGCGGTCAGGCTCACTACAACCAAGCCCACCCATTTGTTCGCTCCCAATTTCATGACCCCTCCGCCGGAACTTGGTGCGTCTTCGACGCTAGGAGCGGCATAGTTAACGGCCGGTCAGCGGGAAGTAAAGGGAAGGCAAAACCTGTCGCGGAGGTAATCCCGGCGGTTGGGTTGGGCTGATGAAGATCAAGGCGCTGAGCCATATCCATCAGGTCTTGCCGCTGTCATGGCAGCAGCCATGATGGAAGGCGTGCGCGAACGCATTGTCCGAGTTGCGATTGCTGCCGTCGCGATCGCCCTACTGCTATTCGCCGTACCGCTGGCGGTGATCATACGCACCGCACTGTTCGACGATGAGAGGCGCGAGCTGGAAGGTGCGGCTTTGCAAGCCGCGGTCCGGATCGACCCGGACTTCGCACACGATGATCCCGTTGAGCTACCGCCCAACGAACAACAAGTTGGCGTCTACGACGTCGGTTCGCGGTTGCGGTTTGGTCACGGGCCCAAAACCGGAGACGCCGTCGTGCAGCGCGCCGCCGACGGCTCGGTTGCTGACGGTCAGATCGGTGGAGAGCTGATCGTGGCAGTTCCCGTAACGTCCCAAGAGAAGGTGGTGGGAGTCGTTCGAGCCGCGCAGCCGGTCCAGGTCATCTGGAACCGCGTGCTGCTCGCCTGGCTCGCGCTTACGGCTCTCGCCGGCGCCGCCTTCGGTGTGGCCGTACTCGTTGCGCGGCGCCAGGCTCGACACCTCAGCGCACCCTTGGAAGCGCTCGCGGAAACCTCCGTGCGAATCGCGGCTGGGGATCTCACGGTACGGGCCGAACCCAGCAGCATCCCCGAGATCGGCCGAGTCGCTGAGACACACAATGCAATGGTCGACGAACTCGGCAACATGCTGGAGCGGGAACGCCACTTCACTGCCAATGCCTCGCATCAGCTCCGTACGCCGCTCACCGGTCTCCAGCTGGGACTCGAGACAGCCCAAGAGCACGCCGCGCAGGACCCCGGATTCGACCTGCGACCAGCGTTGCAAGAGGCGAACGATCAGGCCGAGGAGTTGCATCGCACCATCGACGACCTGCTCCAGGTCGCCCGCCTTCCTTCTGATCAGTGGGCAGCGACCGAACCGGTGCCGCTTGACGACGTTTTGGCCGAAACGGAACGGCATTGGCACGGCCCGCTCGCCAAGCAGGGGCGACGGCTTTCCTTGCGCCGCCCTCAAGATATGGCCATAGCAAAGGTCCCCGGCCGGGTGGTCGGGCAGATCCTCGACATACTGCTGGACAATGCCTCGGGCCACGGGCTGGGCGCAGTCACCGTCACCGCCCGAGATATTGGAGATGCCGTCGCCATCGACGTTGCCGATGAAGGCTTCCTCTCGACACCGATGACAAATCTCTTCACGCGGGAGAGCGGCACCGGCGCTGGGCACGGCATTGGGCTGGGCCTTGCCCGATCACTTGCCGAAGCGTGCGGCGGCCGCCTCAATCTCGCCAGCGAAGCGCCCACCACATTCAGCCTCGTACTTCCCCTCAATCCCGAGGACAAGACCGCTGCTTGAGTCTCCTTTAGCGATCGAGCATTCTGATCATCCCTGGAGACCTGCGGACCACTTCTCCTCAATGCGGCCGTACTTCCAGATCGTGAGGGCGATCAGCCACGTCATGCACGAACAAAATGACGATCGCATAGCCGACGTAGTCCAGGTTGACGTTCGCGATGGCGGCCAGCGGCCCGGAGGTGATGCCTGTCTTCTCGGTCAGAATCGAGATCAGCTCGATGGTCCCGATGATCAAGGCCACCGCGACCGAGAGCCCGGTGATCGTGATGTTGTAGTAGACCTTGCGAACCGGCTTGGAGAAGGCCCAGCCGTAGGCGAAGTTCATGAAGCAGCCGTCGATTGTGTCCAGCAGGCTCATGCCGGCGGCAAACAAGATCGGCAGCGTCAGGATCGCGTACCACGGCAGAGCGAACGCCGCCGCACCGCCGGCAAGGACCAGCAGGCCCGACCTCGGTGGCGGTGTCGAAGCCGAGCCCGAAGAGCACACCGATCGGGTACATCTGCCAGGGCTTGGTTACCGTCTTGGTCGCGCCGGACAAGATCTTGTTCATGAAGCCGCGGTTGTTCAGCTGCTCCTCGAGAGCTTTCTCGTCGTACGCGCCGCTGCGCATTCTGCGGAACACCTTGATGATGCCGACCAAGATCACGAGGTTGATGATCCCGATGATGTAGAGGAATACCCCGGAGACGGCGGTGCCGACGACGCCGGTGATCTGCTGCAGCAGCGACGAGTCGTTCTCGACCTGCCCGGCCAAGGCGCGTACGCCCAGCGCCAGCAAGGCGACCAGCCCGAACACGATCGTCGAATGCCCGAGGGAGAACCAGAAGCCCGACCGAGACCGGCCGCTTGCCGTCCGCCATGAGCTTGCGGGTGGTGTTGTCGATCGCGGCAATGTGATCGGCATCGAACGCGTGCCGCATGCCCAGCGTGTACGCCGTCAGACCGAGCCCGACGCCCAGCACCTGGCCTGAGGCTGACCTGGTAGTGCTGCGGGTGCGACGATCCCGATGAGTACGCCCCAGCCGATGACGTGGAGGCACGAGGATGAACGCTGCCATGCCGACGATCGATCGCCACTCCTGCGGCACTCAGCCGGCCGCGGAAGCCCGGTCAGGCGCATCCTGCTCGGCGAGATACTGCGTCGTGACAAGGCTGACTCCCTCGTCCGAATCATGGCCCGTCGCAGATGCGACAGCATCGCAACGAGTCAGATGCGATGCGTCGCACTGCTATCGGATTGCTCGAGTCGGCGAGAGATGAATCATGTGGTGACGAGCCGAGAAGGTGAGTGGAAGCATGTCGGCGTCCCGCCGCGTGCCAGCGGCATTGGCCTTGCTGCGCGATCGGCACGAGCGGGTGACCAGAGCACGCCAGGCCGTCATCGAGGTTCTGGACGGCACCGAGGAGCATCTGGCCGCCGACGAGATCGTCAGCCCGCGCCGAAGCATCGGCTCCGGGAGTTCACCGGGCCACGGTCTATCGCGCCCTGTCCACCCTCGGCGAGCTTGGGCTGGTCACCCACACCCACGTCGGCGGCTCGGCCACGGTCTACCACCTCGCCGCTGCCCGCGCCGACGCCAAGCCGCCAGTCCGCACGCCCATCTGCAGTGCACCAACTGCCAGGCGGTGATCGACCTCCCCGTGGACGTCCTGGACTCGTTGGTCAGCCGGGTCGATCGCGAGGTCGGCTTCCAGCTCGAGCCGCATCATGCTGCCCTGCTGGGCCTCTGCGCCGACTGCCGGCGCTCATCTCTTCCCGGAAACTAGTCACGATACGACAGGGCTGAATCCGCCCCGGTTCAGGCTTGCCTCTTGCGACCACTTTCAGCAAGGGGTGAGCCGGGACGTGACCCGGCGGACGGCGTTGAGGGTACGGCAGCAGGTGGCGAGGCCGGCGTTGGACGAGTGGGACTGGCCCCCAGGAGGTTGTGCCGACGGCTTGGTGAGCGCCTCGAGGCTGGTCGCGCCCGGCAGCTGGATGGTGAACTCCGCACCGCCCTGAGCCGAGCGACCGGCCGTGACCCAGCCGCCGTGCTGGGTGATCGTCTGCGCGACGATCGACAGACCAAGCCCAGTTCCCGGGGTCTGCCGCGCAGTTCGCCGCGATAGAAGCGGTCGAAGATGAACGGCATGTCCGCCTCGGAGATGCCCGGACCCTGATCGGCCACCCGAAGCCGATCACCCTCGAGCTGCACCCGGATGGTGCCACCCGGCGGGCTCCACTTCACCGCGTTGTCCAGCAGGTTGGTCACCGCCCGCTCCAGCATGTCGGAGTCGCCCACGACGTAGAACGGGTTGAGCTCGACGTCGAACAGCAGCCCGTGGGCCCGTCGGCCGGACCCGATCGAGCGCCGAGTTGACGACGTTGCGGAAGTCCAGCGGCTCCGGCGAGGCGGCCGTTTCGTCCCGGGCGAGCTGCACCAGGTCACCGATCAGAGTCGGTGAACTCCACCAGCTGAGCCTTGACGTCGGCCAGGATGTCGATCCGATCCTGCTGCTTCAACATGCCACTCGCGCGCGTCGGCGGCGAGGAGTTCGATGTTGGTCCGCAGGCTGGTCAGCGGCGTACGCAGCTCGTGGCCAGCGTCGGCGATCAGCTGCGCCTGGCGTTCCCGAGACGAGGCGAGCGATCGGAGCATCTGGTTGAACGACTCGGCGAGGACCGCGATGTCACCGGTGGCCTTGATCGTGATCGGTGTCAGCTCCTTGGTGACGCGTGACGTGTTCGACGGCGGCGGAGAGTTCGCGCACCGGACGCAGACTGGAGCGCGCCACGTACGCGCCAACCACTGCGGCAATGATCACGCCGGCCACGCCGAAGATGATCAAGACCAACCACAGCGAGCTGAGGATGTCGTTGGTCGGCTGCAGCGGCCGGCCCAGAACCAGGGCGTAGTTGCCCAGATCAGTGATCGGCACCGCGACGATCCGGTAGTCCTCGCCTCCGGTGGTAACGCCGGAACGCGCCGAGTAGCCGCTCTGCAGCCGGGCGACCGCAGCTCCTCGGGCCCGAGCACCAGATGATCACGCTCATCAGGCACGTAGAAGATCTCGCCGTCGCTCCGGATCGCGGCCACGCTGACATTGCCGGCCCGCAACGCGCGCTCGGTCAGACCGCCGAGGGTCCGAATGTCCTGGCGCAACCGGCACCGCAGCAAGCGAGCTCGCGGTCTGGACCATCTCGGCATCCAGCGCCCGGTATAGCGAGATGCGCAGCGTCACGTAGCCGGCCACGCTCGTCACCGCGACGGCCAGCGCAACCGCGACGGTGGTCAGGTACGCGACGCGGCGCTGCAGTGGCAGTGCTCGCAGCCAGGCCCTCAGCCGACGCAGCACGGACTCTCCGCGGTCGACGCAGGCTGATCACGGTGGCGTCTCGCGGAGCACGTAGCCGACCCCGCGTACGGTGTGGATCAGCCGAGAGCTCATCGGAGGCCTCGGTCTTGCGGCGCAGATAGCCGATGTAGACCTCCAATGAATTCGCTGTCGTTGGAAAGTCGAAGCCCCACACCTCGTTCAGCAACCAGCTACGCTCCAGCACCCGGCGCGGATGCCGCATGAAGGACTCGAGCAGGGCGAACTCGGTCCGGGTCAGGTTGATCGAACGGTTGCCGCGCAACACCTCGCGGGTCTGCGTGTTCAACACCAGATCGCTGAAGGAGAGACTTTGCGCCGACGGATCGATCGAGTCGGCGACCGTGCCGGCGCGCCGCACCAGAGCGCGAAGCCGCGCCAGCAGCTCATCGAGCGCGAACGGCTTGGCCAAGATAGTCGTCGCCACCGGCGTCCAGGCCATCGACCCGGTCACCCACCGCGTCACGCGCGGTGAGCACCAGGATCGGCACGTCGTTGCCGGCCGCGCGCAGCATCCGCGTCGTCTCCAGGCCGTCAAGCCGCGGCATCATCACGTCCATGATCACCGCGTCCGGTCGAGTGGCGGCCAGCCGGGCGAGCGCCTGGACGCCGTCCTCGGCGGCGCTTACCTCATAGCCGTTGTACTCCAGGGACCGCTTCAGGGAGTCGCGTACGGCTTGATCATCGTCGACGACCAGGATGTGCATGCACCCAGCGTGCCAGATGTGCGGCAGATCGAGCTGCCGTCATGCGCCCTGAGCTTGTCGAAGGGCTCAGCGCGCCGTCCGACGCGAGCGCTGCGCGCGGGCGCGGATTCTCCTCGGGCATCCCGCGCAGGCGGCCCGGCAAGCGGAAGATGATGACTGATGGATGGAACAGCACGCCGGTGCCGCCATCAGGTGGTAGACGCGAGCGAACGCAAGATATGCACCGCGGTCGCCATGGGCGGCGAGCCGCGCCAGCTGACCGGTCCACAGACCGATAAGCCGCTGCACTCGTGCTCTGCGAGCCGGAGCTGCTGGGATGGCGCAGGTCCTCCGTTGTGGCAACCAGCCAGGGGAGTTCAGTGGCCGCGCCGATCCGGCGTTGCAGCCGCCTGGTCTCCATCGGCCCTCCCCCAGTCGGCGTGCGGTCGCGCTTCAACGTGTCCCGGATCAGCAGAGCTTGGCAGGCGGCCACCGTAATGCCCTGGCCGTAGACCGGATTGAAGGCGCAATATGCGTCGCCCACCGCCAGCAGGCCGGCCGGCCATGCTCGAGACCGCCCGTAACGATTGCGCCGGTTGCCCGTTTGCCTGTGGATCGCAACGTCGCTGACCGGCTCGAGGTGCTGGGTCAGTTCCCCGATGGCGGGATCGGGCAGCGTGGCCAAGAACTCGTCGAACTCTGCCGGCTCACGCGATGGTCGACGGTCGCCGTAACCGCCGGCCACGACGAGCCAGTCACCGTCCTCAACGGGAATCGCCAGAGCGCCACGGCCCGTCCGTGGGGTGGCGGCGATCACGACGGCAATTTCTATCGGCGACTCCCCGACGGCTCGATAGGTCCGGCAGGCATAGCCGAGGTGAGCATCGACCATGAGCGGCTCGGGCGCCGGGACATCGAGGTCGCTCAGCCAGTGCGGGAGTCGTGAGCCTCTCCCGGACGCGTCAATCACCAGATCGGCCCGCACGGTTGTGGTGTCGTCACAGACCACGTGCCAGCCGCCGGCGTCGCGCTGCAGCTCGGTGACCCGTGCGCCCTCGCGCAGTGCGACGCCGTCGAGTTCGCCCACCCGCTTGCGTACCAGATGTTCCAAAAGCGGCCGCGTCGCCGAGACTGTTTCGTACGCCGGGATCCAGGTGGGCAGCCATCCGTACTCGCCCAGCCACGCCATGGTGCCGGTGTCGAAGGGTACGGCGCCGTGGCTCAGCAGATCCTCGCGTATGCCGGGTATCAACTTCTCGGCGGCGAGCAAGCCCCGATGCAACAAGACATGCGGCTGCCGGCCCTGCGGCACACCCTTGCGCGCAACGGGACGATCCGGCAGCACATCGCGCTCGATGATCATGGTCCGTGACCCGGATGCAGCTGCCGCAGCGGCGGCGAACAGGCCCGCGAGGCTCGCGCCGACGATCACCACGTCGCGCGGCCCGGGTGCGGTCACTGAGCGAGCGCGCTAATCCTTCGCATGGCCAGCCTGTTGCAGCGTCATTGGCCCTGTTGCATCGTCAATGGCATCCGGATCAAGAACGTCAGGCACTGTCTCACCCCCCGGATACGGTATCAACGCCAGATTCACCAGCGCCATCGTCACCGAGACCATCGTCGTTGCCAGCAGCCACCCTCCGAGCACGTCACTGGGCCAATGAAGACCGAGGTAGGTGCGGCTGCAGCCGATCAACAGCGCCAGCAGACATCCACTGATCACCAGGAGCCGCCGTACCAGAACATTTCCTACGGTCAGGGCGAACATGGCGGCGGTGAGAATGGCAAGCACTGAGCCATCTGTGGTATGACCCGACGGAAATGCGTCGCTCGAGAGTGGCACGCCCACCACCAACTCGGCCGGCGGTCGCGGGCGGTCGAGCGCGATCTTGAGGATGGTGACCAGGCTCGCGGTTGCTGCCAGAGTTGCGAGCAATGCGATGGGCAGCAGGATCTTGCGTGATCGAAGCCCGAGTATCACGGCCGCGGCAATACCCAGCGGCACCACCACCGTGGCCGATCCCAACCGTGTCACGGCGCTCGCGAAGGCCGTGAAGACCCGGACTGCGTAGGCTGATCACTCCGGAGAGCAACCTCTGGTCGAGCTGACCGATCTCGGTCTCGAAAACTAGAAGCAGCGCGAGGACGACAAAGCCGACCAACCCGGCGGTACCTGTCGCCAGCCACTGCCCCCAGTGGCCAGGCCGGATTTTCAACCGCCGCAGGTGTGGGACGGTCGGTTTGAGCATCGCGCTGCTCCCCTCGGTTGTTGCTCCCTCATTAGGCCGTCCACGTTCCAATGTGGTCGATGCATGCTGTGCCGAACCTGAGAGTTGAGAACGCGAGGCGGCCACCTCGGGCTTTGAATACTGTGGCGGAGGAGCACGAATCGAGGGAGACGACCTTGCGGGTGTTGATCGTCGAGGACGAAAAGGGCCTCGCGGAGTCCATGCGACGTGGACTTGTCGGCGAGGGTTTCGTGGTCGACGTCGTCCACGACGGAGTCAGCGGTCTCTGGGCAGCCTCCGAGTTCAGCTATGACGTAGCCATCCTCGACATCATGCTGCCGGGCATGAACGGCTATCGGGTGCTCGAGGAGATTCGGGAGCGGGAGATCTGGACTCCAGTGATCATGCTCACTGCAAAGGATGGCGAGTACGACCAAACCGATGCTTTCGATCTTGGCGCCGATGACTACCTGACCAAACCGTTCAGTTTCAAAGTCTTGGTCGCGCGGCTACGAGCGCTGATCCGCCGCGGCGCGCCGGAGCGTCCCAACAAGCTCACGGTTGGCTCACTGGTCTTGGATCCGGCTCGGCGTACGGTCACTCGTCGCGACGAGTTGATCAAGCTCACGGCGCGCGAGTTCAGCCTGCTCACCTACCTGATGCGAAACGCCGGCAGTGTGGTGGGCAAGTTCGACATCTTGAGCAATGTCTGGGACGCGGCGTACGAGGGCAGCGAGAACGTCGTCGAGGTCTACATCGGCTACCTGCGCAAGAAGATCGACGCACCATACGGCTTGCAGACGCTGAGCACGGTCCGCGGCATGGGCTACCGGCTCGATGCCGATCCGGGCAATGCCGACGCGGACCGTCGTCTGATACCGATTGCGAGCGTCGGAAATCGCGCGCCCCTGTCTGGACGAGCGAGCGAGCAGGCAACCCATTCGAGAGAGAAACCACCGTCCAACCAACATGAGTTGTCTGCGAAGCGAGTGAGGAAGACAGGGGATTGTCAGCGCGATTGCGCGAGCAATCACAATCAAACGATTGCGAGCGTCGGAAAATCGCGCGCCCCTGTCTGGACGAGCGAGCGAGCAGGCAACCCATTCGAGAGGGAAACCACCGTCCAACCAACATGAGTTGTCTGCGAAGCGAGTGAGGAAGACAGGGGATTGTCAGCGCGATTGCGCGAGCAATCACAATCAAAGGGGCAAGATCACCTGGAAGCGGCACAGCCCGTCTCCTTCGGTGGCTACCACTGTCCCGCCATGCGCGACCATGATCTCCCGACTGATCGCCAGGCCAAGCCCACTCCCGCCACCATCGCTGGAGCGGCTCGCATCGAGCCTGGCGAACCGCTCGAAAACGCGGTCGCGATCTTGAGGACTGATGATCTCACCGTCATTGTCGACCGTGACCACAACTTCGCCTGGGCGCCGCTGGATCCGAACGTTGATCATTGACTCCGCATGCCTCGCAGCATTGTCGAGAAGGTTGCGGAACACCTGAGTCAGCCGCCGTTCGTCGCCATGCACCCGCACAGGTTGCAGCTCGGATGTGATCTGCATGCTGGACACGGTTCGCAGCCGCTTGATCTCCGAGTCCAAAACGTCTTCAAGATCAACGTCCTGAATGTCCAGCTGCAGCTGATGGGCATCGACCTTTGCCAACGTAAGCAAGTCCTCCACCAGTGATTGCATGCGGCCCGACTCGTTCAGCACGGTCTGCTGCATGTCGAGCCACGTCTTGCCGGACTCGTCCAGGCTGGCCACCTCGGCAGTCGTCACCAGCGTAGACAGCGGGCTGCGCAGCTCGTGACTCGCATCGGAGAAGAACGCCCGGTGCGCGTTGTCCGAATCCTCCAGCTTGTCGAGCATTCGGTTCATGGTCGAAGCCAGTGCCGCGATCTCGTCTCCACTCGGTGGTACTTCGACTCGTTCATGCAGCCGACGACCGTCGATCTCCGCAACCTGCCGCCGGATCCGTTCCACGGTCTTCAGGGACTGGCCGACCAACACCCAGACTGCCAGCGCAACGAGCGCAACGAGGAACGGCGAGGCTGCAAGCAGCAGCAGCCCGACCGTACTCAGCGTGTCCGTCTGCACTTCGAGGGGCGCGGCAACCAGCACGACGTAGTGCTGCTCGTGCACTTCGACGCCACGGGCGCTGACCAGGACTTCATCGTCGCCGCCGAGCGCGGGCACGCGTTGCAGCTCCTCCTTAGCCGTCTTGCCTGGGGCCGGCCTCAGCGCCGAAATCGGATCGCCGCGCAGTCCCCGAATGCTCCACGCAACAACGTGATTGGACGGGTCGATGATCTGAACCTGTTCACCGCTGCGGCGATCCTCGGCCAGGGTCGATTGGGTTTCCCGAACGCCCTCCTCGTTGAGGAGGCGGGCGACATCGCTGGCACGGACAGCGAGATTGCTCCAGGTCGCGGAGATCAACGATGACTGCAGCACCAGCAGCAAGAACGCGCCACCGACGAGCAACGAGAAGGTGACGACCACCACGGCACTCAGCACTGAGCGCTTCCGGATCCCCCACCTGCTCTCGGCGGCCACTCGGGAAGAGTAATCCGCGGGACCACATCGGATCGCTCAGTTTCATCACAGCAGTCGGTGGGCATGGTTACAGCGTGGGCAATGCGCCGGCCCAAACTCATGCCGAAGATCGCCATTCCAACCTGCACTGGATCTGGGCGATCGGCATTGCCGCGATCGCCTTTGCGCTCCGGCTAGTTCCTGTCGTACGCGGCGGAGGGCTCTTCGGTCTTGGGAACTATGACGATGGTGTGTACTACGCCGGAGCTACCGGGCTGGTGCACGGCCTGCTCCCCTACCGCGACTTCCTGCTGCTTCATCCACCCGGAGCGCTGCTGTTGCTGTCGCCATTTGCGGCCGCGGCGCAGATAACGAGCGACTCTTACGGGTTCGCCGCCGCACGCATAGCGTGGATGCTGCTCGGCGCAGCGAACGCCTTGCTGATCTGGAGAATCCTCAGATCCATTGGCCTGGTTGCCGCCCTGTTCGGCGCACTCAGTTATGCGGTGTTCTACCCCGCCGTCTATACCGATCACACGACACTTCTGGAAGGCCCCGCCACAACAGCTCTCCTGATTGCCATCCTCCTGCTCGAGCCGCTCAGCAAGGCCGGCGCGTTGTCACGCGGCAGAGCCTTTGCCGCCGGAGCGCTGTTGGGACTGACGGTGACGATCAAGATCTGGGGGCTTGTTACGGTCGTTGTCGTCCTCGGCTGGTTGCTGATCATCCGCCGCTTCCGGGCCGCCTTGCAGGTCATGATCGGCAGCGCTGCCGTCGCCGGACTGATCTGCCTGCCGTTCTTCGCCGCAGCCCCGACGGCAATGTGGCACCAGCTAGTTCGCGACCAGGTCGTCCGTCACGCGAACCGTGGCGTCACACTGCTGGGTCGGCTCGATGAAATCGTCGGGCTCGGCATTGTCGGCCGTCCGCACATGACCGTAGCTGTGGTCGCCGCCGTTGGCTTGCTCTGCGCGGCGGCCCTCGCCTGGAGCTACGGCGAGGCCCGGCTAGCTGTTGTTCTGTTGCTCGGCCAAGGCGCGTTTCTGCTCATCACGCCGACCTGGTTCCCGCACTACGCCGGTTTCACCGCGGGACCCGTTGCACTCACGGTTGGTGCCGCAATCGCCCGGATGATCGCTCTCGCGAGGGCCAGACCGGCCCGGATCGCTGTCGCCATCGCCGCGGCTGGTGCGCTGCTGGTATACACGAGCGGTTGGTCGGACATCAAGTTCGGTCGACGGTTCCCGGCTCAGTTCCAAGCGCCAGCGGCCTCCGCACCCGGATGCGTCACGACGGATGACGCGACGGCGCTGGTGGAGACCAATACCTTGAGCCGCAATATCAGCCGTGGCTGCCGGTTCATCGCCGATCTCGGCGGCCACTCCCACGACATGGCGGCCGCTGCCGGACGCCTGGTGTCACGCAACAAGAACAAGCAATTCCAGCGCTTTGCGCTGGCTCACCTGAACTCTGGATCGGTGACTATTCTCCTTCGCTTCACGGCCGGCCAGGGCTTCAGCGCGAAGACCACTGCCGTTCTTGATCAATGGCCGTTGCTGGCGCGCTCGGGCCACTACCAGGTGCGGCAACCGGTCGGGTCGGGTCAGTCGGTAGTGACAAGCGTCACCGAGGCACCATGATCATTAGCCAGGCTCACGACGCCGCCGTGGGCCTCGGTGATCGCCTGCACGATGGCCAGGCCCAGCCCGGTGCCCCGTCCGGTGCTCGCTGTTGGGGCGAAGCGGACGAACGGATGGGCGAGATAGCTGTCCGGGAACCCACTCCCATGATCACGAACGTGCAGCTCAACAACCTCGCCGTCGCGCTTGCCGATCGAGCTCCACATTCCCCGGCACCGTGGGTCAGCGCGTTGTCCAGCAGGTTGCCCAGGGCGTACTCCAGTCGCTGACGGTCCGCCGAGATCATGGTCTCGTCGGACTGCACCGTGATCGTGCGGCCCTGAAGCTGGGCTCGACCGCGGCCACGCTCGGCCACCTCTGCGAGCAGATCACGAAGTTTCACCGACTCCCGGCTGAGGCTCAACCGCTGTTCATCTGCTGCCGCCAGCAGCAGCAGCTCCTCGGTCAGCCCGCTGAGTCGGTCAGTCTCCTCACCGATCGACGCCATGAGCCGCGCTGAAGATCATCACCTTTGGTCGTCCCGGACTGGGCGAGCTCGACCTCGGCCTTGATGATCGCCAGCGGCGTACGCAGCTGGTGGCTGGCGTCGGCCAGGAATCGCCGCTGCTGCTCCAGGGCGTCACGCTGCGCGGCCTGCGCTCGTCCGATTCGGTCGAGCATGTCGTTCAGGGTGCGTCCGAGCCGCCCGACCTCGTCGGGCGACCGGCGAAACCGGCAGCGGCGCTCGCTGGGCGTCAGCCAGATCATCGCCGCTGATCGCTGCCGCCCGCTGCCGCAACTCCTCGACCGGGCGCAGGGCAAGCCCGGACACCCAATAGCCGACACCGCATGAGGCGATCAGAGCGGCAGCGAGCCCGACTATCTCCACACCCAGGGTCGAGGCCAGCGTCTGGGCCCGCTCGTCGAGGGAGTCGGTGACCACCACGACGAAGTTTTCGCCCCGGGCGTGCACCGGCATCGCGAAGATCCTGAGCGACTCGTCGAGCATCGCATCGCCCGGCCGGTCGACGAACAGCTCCCTTACTGGCTGCATCTCGCAGCTGCTCGGGGTCAGCAGCCGGACGTCGGCGTACGAGCGTGGCAGCCACCACCCCGCCTGCCGGGGTGAGGATCTGGGCGATCGTTTCGTCCGGCTCCAGCTGCTCAGCAGCTGAGGTGGGCAACGCCGATATCGGCTACCGCATGAGCAGCTCCACTGAGCTGGTCGGCGCGCGTGCGGAGGTCGCGCTCGATGTCGACGTCCACGTCGGTGCTGAGCTGGGCGTGCAAGAAAGACGCCGACGGCGGTGAGCACCACTGTCAATGCGAGCGCGAAGGCCAAGGTGAGCTTCCAGCGGATGGGCAGCCGGCTCATCCGGTCTCCTCGGTGCGGAGCCGGTAGCCGAAGCCGCGTACGGTCTCGATGCTCTCGGTGCCGAACGGCCGATCGACCTTTTGCCTGCAGGTAGCCGATGTAGACGTCGACGATGTTGGACCGATTGTCGTAGCTGTCGTCCCAGGCGCATTCCAGCAGGTCGAAGCGGGACACCGCCTCACCGGGCCGTCGCATCAACGCCTCCAGCAGCGCGAACTCCTTGCGAGTCAACTCGATCGGAGTGTCGCCGTAGGCCACCGTCCGCGCAGCCGGGTCGAGCCGAAGCTTCCCGACGGTGAGCACGGGCATCCGCACCTCGCGCGGTCGACGCGCCAGCGCGCGCAGCCGCGCAAGCAACTCCTCGAAGGAGAAGGGCTTGGCGAGGTAGTCGTCGGCGCCACTGTCGAGCCCGGTCACCCGATCATGGATGGTGTCGAGCGCGGTGATCATCAGCACCGGTGTACTGACTCCAAGCCGGCGAAAATCGCGGCACAGGGTGAATCCGTCAGTGCCAGGCAGCATCACGTCCAAGGTGATCGCATCGTACGCGGTGGCCGTGGCCATCCACATCGCCTCATCGGCGTTGGTCGCCAGGTCGGCCGCGAATCCCTGCTGCGGTCAGACCTTTCCGCAGCAGGCTTCGCGAGCTTGGGCTCGTCCTCGACAATCAGGACTCGCACAGCATCAAGGATTTCACGATCATCGACGGCGAACCATAGCTCGAAGGCCCGACGCAGACTACGGATTCGGCTTACCGATGGGCCCGGTGCCATCCTTCGGAGCAGCCTTGTCGATCTTGACCAGCTCCTCACGCGCGGCGCCGCCGGAGATGTCCAGCGCGAGCAACGGCCCTACGCCGGGCGCGTAGAACTTGTACTCCACGACGGTCGGCTCGAGGCTGCTCGTGTCCATGGTCACCAAGCGCGTCTTTGTAGCGTCCGGCCGCGACCTCGACCAGATGGTTGTGTCGCGAGTACCTCACCGTTGTCCTCGGCCTCGCCCTTCTTGTACTCCTGGCGGTACTTCTGGCCGACCTGCGGCTGGGCAGGCAGCATGATGCCCGGCATCGCGCCATCCTTGCCCGCCTCCCAGGAACCTTCGCGGGTGTCGATCTTGCCGTTCTCGAACTCGGCGGTTTTCTCGCCCATGTACCAGACATTGCCGTCTGCGTCTTGCGCGTACCAGTCGACTGTGTCCTCGAGATCTGGCCTTTGCTCGGGCCGTATCACGAACCACCCGCGCTGTGACGCCGTTGGCCAGCTTCTTGGTGGCCGTCGTGGCGACGACGACGATGTCCTGCGGAGGCTCGCCCGTCTCTCCACGTTGCGGTAGGTCCATCGGGTTCCGGGCTTCATCGGCCAGTAGGGGTTGGTGATGTCGGCGCTGAAATCGGCCGGATCGAGGTTGACCGGATCCGCGCCGGTCGGCAGCGTGGAGCCGGTGCTGAGCCGGCTTGCCGGACTGTGATTCCAGCGCCGAGCGCTGGCGTATTGGATGCATTGGCGGCCGAAGGAGCGTTCGCGCCGCTTGTGCAGCCTGCACAAGCGAGCGTGGCCGCCAGAACCAGCGGCCACGCGTGACGTCGTTTCATCATCGGAGTTCCTCCCCGAGTCCCCTTGTCGGCGAGCATTGCACCGAGCCGATGAAAAACCTGTGAGAGAGCCGAGATTGGGACTCGACAACTGTCAATACCCGTTGACCAGGTCTTAGTTCATCTCGCGAATGCAGCTCGCGGATGCGGTCGAGCAGGCCAGGCATGGCGGATTCGATCGCGGTGAGTGTGTCGTAGAAGCCCGCATCGGAGACCCAAACCAGGGATCCGGCACGCCAGACCCAGGCACGGCCGCGGGATCGAATTCGGTGAGCAGGCTCACCTTGCTCGGATCAGGCGCCAGCGCCAATACGCTGCGCAGATGACTGTCCTCCATCGCGACGACGAGGTCGGCTGACTCGATCTGGGCCGCAGTGATCCGGCGCGCCCGATGGTCCGCGTACCGGTATCCGTGCTCCTCTGAGTACCGCTGCCGCCCGACGGTCCATCGGGTCGTCGTACTCCTCAGAGATCGTGCCGGCGCTGGAGAACTCGACGCCGGTAATGCCAGCGTCAGCAGCAGCGCGCTCCGCCACCCGCTCGGCTATAGGCGAACGGCAGATGTTTCCCAGGCAGACGAAGACGACGCGCAGCGGACGACCGGTCGTTCCTTCAGCCACGTCTCTTGTCGTCCGGGTCGGGCAGGAAGACATTCAAGACGAAGCTCACGATCGAGATGATGATGGCGCCGAGCACGGCCGTCCAGAACCCATCGACACTCCAGCCGAGATCAAACAGGCCGGCCAGCCATGAGGTGAGCAGCAACATGCAGGCATTGATCACGATCAAGAACAGACCCAGGGTCAGCAGTATGAGCGGTGCGGTGAAGAGCGCGAAGATCGGCTTGATGATCACGTTCAGCACGCCGAAGATCAACGCGACGATCAACAGGGTCATGATCTGGCTTGCGGTGCTCGACCCGGTCAGGGTGATGCCGCTCAGGATCCACGTCGCGATCGCCAGCGCTGCGGCGTTCGCCACCAGTCTCAAAATCCACCTCATGAGTTCGATCGTCCCACGAGTCGCAAATTCTCGGATCGCGCCGCGCTGATCGGAGGACGAGCGAGGAGACACGCTCTTCAGTCTCCGAGCGAGGACGACGTCAGCGCGTCACAAGCGCGATCCGCGCGACGCGGAAGCGTCGCAAAACGACTCGGATCGCGCCGCGCTGATCGGAGGACGAGTGAGGAGACACGCTCTTCAGTCTCCGAGCGAGGACGACGTCAGCGCGTCACAAGCGCGATCCGCGCGACGCGGAAGCGTCGCAAAACAGCTCGATGGAACGACACCAGGCGATGGCCTCGGCGACCGTTGTGAGCAGCGGGATCGGCGGCTGCTCGGGGCGCGCAATGATCACCACCGGAATGCCGAGATCGCCTGCGGCGTCCAGCTTGGCGACGGTATGAGCACCGCCGGAGTCCTTGGTGAGGAGCACATCGATGGCGTGCTCGGTCAGGATCTGGCGCTCGCCGGCGTAGCTGTACGGCCCTCGGGACGTGATCACTGTTCCAGCGTTGCGGCAACTGGAGTAGCTGGGCGGATCGACCAGCCGGACCAGCACGTCCCGATCGGCCCAGGCAGCGAAAGTCGTGCAGCGACTGCCGTCCCGTGGTCAGGAATGGCCGGCGGGCCGACTCGGCGGCGGCGCGTGCGGCAGCGGCATCGGCTACCCAGGTCCAGATGCCAGCGTGCGGATGTTCCCTCCAGCCGGGACGCTCCAGCCGAACCAGCGGCGTACCGGTAGCGCTCGCCGCCTGCAGCGCGTTCTTGGTGATCTTCGCCGCGAATGGATGGGTCGCGTCCACCACGGCCGATGCTGCTGCTCGGCGCAGGTAGTCGGCGAGTCCGTCGGCGCCGCCGAAGCCGCCGACCCGAACCCGGCCCGCCGGCAGGCTTGGATGGCTGACCCGACCAGCGAGCGAGGAGATCACATCGACGCCGTCAGCGACCAGGGCCGCCGCCAGCTGCCTCGCCTCGGCGGTACCGCCCAAGATCAGGATCGTCATGGTCGCCAGCCACGAACGCAGCGACGGCCACGATCAGCAGCGCTCAGCGACACTGCGCCGGCGAGGCGGCTGGCCCGGGCGATGTCAGCGACCTGCGACCGGCCGGCCGTTGCCCAGGATGCCGCGATCCTCGACCGTGCCGTGGTACGACGTTGCGTCCGCCGAGACGGACGTCGAGCGCGCCGGCGAACGCCGCCTCGACAACGCCAGCATTCGGGCTGGGATGCTGACCGGCGTCGCGGCGTACCACGCCGATCGCGTTTCCGGCTGTTGCCACCGACCAGCGGCGCCCAGGCTGCGGCTGCCAGTGCGGCCAGTCGCGCCGGCACCCAGTTGGCCAGATCGTCCAGCCGGGCGGCCGCCCATCCGAACCGCAGATAGCGCGGCGAGCGGTGACCGATCATGGCGTCCAAGGTGTTGACAGCCCGATATCCGAGCAAGTCCGGGCAGACCGGCGACGGCGCCCCACAGCAGCGGAGCGACGACGGCGTCCGACGCGTTCTCCGCAACGGACTCCACGGTGGCTCGCGCCACCTCCTCCGGTGACAGTTCGGCTGTGTCTCGGCCCACCAGATTTCGAACCTGGCTCCGCGCTGCGCGCCAGCTTCCCGCCAGCCAGCTGCCCGGCAACTGTTGCGGCCTCCCGGCTCAGCGAGCGGCCGCCGAGGACGGCCCAGGTGGCTGCCGCGGTCGTCATGACGGTCGGCAGCGAGCGATTCGAGATGAGCCGCTCGAGCGCCGCGCCGAATGCGATCGCGGCTCCGACCAGGGCGCCGGTGTGCAGCACGCCGGCGGCCCGTCGATCCGCATAGCACCGGGCCTCCAGCCAGGAGGCGGCTGCGCCGAAACGCGGCGACCGGATGGCCGCGCCGTGGGTCGCCGAAGACTCGGTCGGCCAGGTATCCCACCGCAAGCCCCACTGCGGACGGCCAGTGCCTCGATAGAGTCATCGGCGATGACCCCGCTGATCGATCCTGACCTCACCAGCCCTGATCACCGCATCCTGATCACCGGAGGCGTGCGCTCCGGCAAGTCCCGTTACGCCGAGACGCTGCTCGCCGACAGTCGCCGAGGTCACCTACGTCGCAACCGGACCGGTGCCCGACCCCGCGACCGACCCCGAATGGGCGGCGCGGATCGCCGATCATCGAGCGCGGCGGCCGGCGCACTGGAGCACGGTCGAGACCAGCGACGTCGCCGGAGCGCTGCGCAGCGTATCGGGGGCGATCATGATCGATTGCCTGGGCACCTGGCTGACCGCCATGATCGACCGGCTCGGCACCTGGGACGAGCCGCTGGCAGCTGGCAAGCGGACTTCCATGATCAGCTGGATGACCTGATCGAGGCCTGGCAGGCCCGTCGCGGCCTGGCGGTCGCGGTGACCAACGAGGTCGGCTGGGGACTGGTGTCGCCGTACCGATCGGGCCGGGTCTTCACCGAGCTGCTGGGACGGGTCAACCAGGAGATGGCCGCGGCGAGCGACGAGGTGATCTTGGTCGTTGCCGGGCGGGCCCTGCGCTTGTGACTTCATATGATCATCACAGATGATCATGACCGTGAACGCGATCTCGATCGCGGCGCCCATGACGTCGCCGGTGACGCCACCCAGCCGGCGTACGCGAGCGATAGACCAGAACGCCGACAACGCGAGCGCAGCCGCCACGGCGGCCAGCGCTCCGCTGACCGGGCTGTGCCCGATCAGCCACGCGGCCCAGCTCATGATCAGCAGCACCGCGAGCCAGCAGCCGGCGGCTGCCGAGCGGGGCACCGAGCCGGCGACCGCGACACCAAGGCCGTCGTCCCGGGCAGCCGGTACGCCGCGTACGCAGGTCAGACAGAGCGCCGCCCGGGAGCAGCAGACTGCCACGCCGACGAGCAGGGCACCCGGCAGCGCCCTGGACCAGCTCGCCGACGCACGACCGCCTGCAGGCCCAGCACAATGATCAGCGCCACCACACCCATCGGTCCGACGTCGCCGCGCCGCATCACCATCAGCGACCGTTCCGCGGTCCAGCCGGAGCCGAATCCGTCGACGGTGTCGGCCAGGCCGTCCAGGTGCAACGCCCGGCTGCCCAGCGCCAGGCCGCCGACTACCAGCAGGCCGACCGCCAAAGGCGGCAAGACCGGCGAAGTCGGGCGAGCCAGCCCACCAGCGCGACGGACGCAGGCCAACGGGAGCACGGCCAGCGGCGCGATGATCATGGCTCGGGCGGCGGTACGGCGGTCGATCTCGGAATCGCCCCGGACGGCACGATGGTCAGCGTCCCGACCGAGAGCCGTAGCGCGTCGAGCATGATCGCCTCAGCTGGGGACTTGATTGTGAGCCGCTCCCGCAGCGGGGCTGAGATCGGCAAGCAGCGCCAGCTCCCGTAGCATCAGCACGGCCGACCGCAACACCGGAAGCGCGGTGAGAGCCCCGGTGCCTTCACCGAGTCGCAGACCAAGATCAAGAATCTGGCTCCAGGCCTAGCTTGTCCAGAGCCAGTTGCTGAGCCGGCTCGGTCGAGCGGTGGCCGGCCGCACACCATGCGACCACGCCCGGCTCGAGATCCTCGGCCACGCAGGCCTCGGCGACGCGAGACGATCCCATCGAGCAGCACCGGTACGCCGCTGCGTGCCGCCGCGCAGAGGAAGCCGACACCTGCGGCGATGTCGGCCGATCCCAGCGCTGCAAGCCGATCGAAGGGATCTGCGGCGCGCTCACCGACCCGATCCAGCGCAGCCGCGATCACCTGGGTCTTGTGTCGCAGCCGATCGTCGTCGACACCGGTGCCGCGCCCGACCACCTCCTCAGCCGCCAGTCCGAAGGTCGCGGCAACCAGGGCGGCTGCCGGTGTGGTGTTGCCGATCCCCATGTCGCCGATGATCAACAAATCCGCGCCGGCCGCGATCTCCACCTCAGCGATCGCCTCGCCGGCGCGCAGCGCCTGCCCGGCAATCGTCGGCGGTCAGGGCATCGGCCCGGTCGATCGGCTGGGAAGGACCGAGGTGGTACGCCGAAACCTCGGCCGGCACGTCCTCAAGATCATCATCGACACCCAGATCGAGTACCCGCAGCGCCACGCCGTGCTGACGAGCCAGACAGTTGGCGCCGGCGACGCCCGCGACGAAGGCCCGCACCATCACCGGCGTGACCTCCCGCGGATAGGCGGAGACGCCGTCGTGGGAGACGCCATGATCACCGGCCAAGATCACCGCCCGTACCCGGTCCAAGGGCCGTGGCGGGCAGGTCGCCCTGGCAGGCCGCCACCCACGCCGCCAGATCCTCCAGCCGGCCCAGCGCACCCACCGGCTTCGCCAACGCGTCCAGACGGCGGCGGGCCTCGGCGTACACGCCGGGTGAGGGCGGGCTGATCACGTCAGAACGGCTGCTCTGCGTAGTCGGGCTCAGACGAGCTCGAGATCGGTAGCGACGTTGCAGCCGGTGCAGCAGTTCGCCAAGAGCGACCCCGAGGGTGGCCCAGAGCGCCAGCTGGGTGATCAGACTGGCCGCGCCGGAACTCGTACAGGACGGTGGCCGGGAAGTCGGCCGGCACTTCGGAGTAGCTCGGCAGCAGCGCCGATGGCGCTGACGGTCACCAGCAGATAGCCGGCGATGGCGGCCAGCGTCGCGTACCAGGCGCCCCATCGATTCTGCGAGCTCGCGCCCGACCAGCACCGCCGTGACGGCGGCAATGACCGAGATGGCCAGCATGATGAAGTACAGCGCGGTGCGAGCGCCGATGGTGTCGGGATGGCCGACCGCGGGCGGGTTGGGCGGATAGGCCACGAAGGGCACCAGGCTAGACGCTGACGAAGCCGATCGCCGCCAAGGACAGGCTGACACCGCGTACGCCGAGACGACCGAAGCGGCCGAGGGCGAGCGCGCTGAGCACCCCGACCAGGCCGCCGAGCGTGACACCGGCGACCAGCGTCCCGGTCAACAAGCCCGCGGTCGACTGAAGTGAGCGCGGCACCTCGGCGGCAGCTGAGCCGTCGCTCGCTGCGGGGTGGTCGGCATGGTGATCGCCCAATCCGCCAGCTTCCTCGATCGCGATGGCGGCATTGATGGCGGGCTCACCGACCACGTACGCCACGCCGAAGGCAACCAGCCCGGCGACCAGGCCTGCGAGCAGACCTCTGACCAGGAAGCTGCGTGCGGAGTCATGACTGCGGCTCAGTGGCAGGGGAAGCCGAGCAGGTGACGCCCGTCGTGGACCCACTCATGGACTGCCGGTGCCGGAGAAGAGCGAGGTCGCACCCTGCTCAGCGGAGACGAAGTACATGGCGACCAGCAACAGCATCGCCGCGAAGATCAGCCAGGGCAGCACCTGGCCGAAAGAGAAAGGCGGAGCCGCGACGGCGACGGGTTTGGTGTGGGTGACCTCTGACATCAATTCCTCCTTCGGGTTCCTGCGACCCGCTTTGACGGAGCTCGTCGGAGGCAGGGTCTGACTCGAGCTGTGGCAGTGCAGTTAGGCAACGCAGTCAGAGATTAGCAGTAGCCCAGCTCACACAGTGGCGCGACCGTGCCGGATTCTCACCGAACTTCCAGGTCCTCCGCGAACCTCTGCACTGTATCGTCACACGGCTGAGTTGTCAGAATCCGGTTTGCATCACGAGCGCGCGTGGCATGCCCGATATGCCGATCGGACGTGATGCAAATCCCGGTCTCGATCTGGGTATCGTGCGCCGCATGAGAGCGTGCCCAGCCGGTGGAGTGATGGGCAAGGTGCCGAGCCACCCTTCCGCGATCTTGCTTGTCGTCCAGCTGCTCGGCGTCCTGGTCTACCCGTTCATGGAGGACGGGTGGCACGCGGAGCGGTTCGTCTTCGAGATCTTCGGCGCACTCGTGCTGGCACTGGCGATCTGGTCGGTGCGTGAGTCGCCGGGACCGACGTGGATCGCGGTCACCCTCGGCGTCGTTGCGTCGGGACTGTCGATCGTCGATGCGATACATCCCAGTCCCGGCGCTGGATGCGGCCTCGGCGGTGTTGCATGCGCTCTTCTACTTCTGGGCCGCGGGCAGCCTGATGGTCTACATGCTGGCGGACCGCACCGTCACCACCGATGAGCTGTACGCGGTCGGCGCCACGTTCACCCTGGTCGCGTGGGGGTTCGCGTACGTCTTCGAGCTCCTGCAGATCTTCCAACCAGGTTCCTTCATCGCGGCGGTGGACCCCGACGCAACCACGCACCTGGATGGAGCTGCTGTTCCTGAGCTTCACCAACCTGTCCAGCACCGGTCTGTCCGACGTCGTCCCGATCACGGCGCAAGCCCGCTCAGTGGTGATGATCGAGCAGCTCGCCGGTCTCGGCTATGTCGCGCTGTTCGTGTCGCGGCTGGTCGGCCTGACCATCGCTTGGCAGATGACCTCCGCGCAGCGACAAGCGACCCGGCAACAGCTGATGGCTCAGCGGCTGCTCGTGGTTGCCCACGCCCCAACGCCGGCAACACAGGCATTGGTGTTCGGCGAGCCTGGCGAGCTGCTCCCGGGAGAGGTTCCGGCGGCTCAGTGGGTCGCGTCGCGTCTTGGGTCAGCGGACCCGAGACAGGCATGCCAGGCGACTGCGGCGCGTCTTGGCGGAACGGCCGAAGCGATCCGGAGCTGCGTGACTGTGACTTCGGAGCATGGACCGGCAGGAGCCTGGTCGACGTTGCTTCCCAGGATCCGTCCGGGCTCGACGCCTGGCTGCGCGACCCGCGTGCCGCGCCGCACGGCGGCGAGAGTCTTGCTGAGTTGATCAATCGGGTGGGTGGCGTGCTTGACGATCATCAGTGGCCCGATGGCCGCAGCGTCGCGGTGGTGACACCGCTGGTGGCCCGAGCGCTCCTGGTGCACGCGCTCGGAGCGCCGCCCGAGGTGATCTTTCGGATCGACATGGCACCGCTCGGCCGAGCCTCGCTGATCGTCGGAGTCAGAGGGCGTGGCGGCTCGCCAGGCTTGAGCCTGGTGTAGCTCGGCCAGCCGAGCTCAGATCCGCGGTGCCGTACTCATCAGCCGGTTCGCATTCGGCCTGAAACCAGCCACCGCGCCGATGACGGTGATCGCGGGCGGTTTGATGCCCGCGTCCTTGGTCAGTGCGGCGATGTCGGCGACGGTGCCGCGTACGGCCTGCTGGCTCGGCATTGCCGCGTCGGCGACGGTCATGGCTGGAGTGTCGGCGGCTAGCCCGTGCTTGATCAACTCGGCGGTGATGGCCGGCAGCGTGGCGACGCCCATCATGATCACCAGGGTGGTGTTGGCGGTGGCCAGCGCCTGCCAGTTGAGGGTTGAGCCGGGATCGCCGGGCGGGGCGTGGCCGGAGATCACCGTGAACCCTTGGGTGAGCTCGCGGTGGGTCAGCGGCACGCCCGCCAACGCCGGCGCCGCGATCGCCGAGGAGACGCCTGGGATCACCGTGACCGGGAAGCCCTGCGGCCGCGCAGGCCTGCCACTCCTCACCGCCGCGGCCGAACACGAAGGGGTCGCCGCCCTTGAGCCGGACGACGGTCTTGCCCGCCGAGCGTGCTCGATCAGGATCTCGTTGATCCGCTCCTGAGAGGTGGAGGCGCCTCGCGGGATCTTGGCGACCTCGATGATCAACGCCTCCGGCCTGGCGTGCTGCAGCGCCGACAGCGGAGCCAGCCGATCACAGACGATCACGTCTGCTTCGTTGATCGCTTCCAGCCCTGCGACAGTCAGCAGGCCAAGGTCTCCCGGGCCGCCGCCGACCAAGATCACAGATCCGAGCGCCTGTGAGACTGCTCGGTCGTGGCTGCGAGCGGGCGACACAGCCGGCACACCATGATCACGAGCGGCCGCCGCGATCATCTGATCACGATCAGCGACACCGGTGGCCGGCACCACCAGTGCGGCGTCCCGGAAGTCCTCGGGCGCTCGGCGGGCGGCGACGCATGATCAACAGTCCGCGCGCCGCGAGGTCGGCGACGGTCGCCCCGATCTCGGGCGCAACCACCGTCACCACCGCGCCCGAGTCCAGCAGACCGCCGGATTGCGCGACAGGGCCGCTGGGCCGCCGCCGCAGACCAGCACCGGTAGCCCGTCCAGCTCAAGGCTGGCGGAAAAGCCCGATGGTGGCTGGATCTGCATGGCGGCGTGAGGTTATCACTCATCGTCTATTTGCACTCTGACCGGGCAGCCCGCATGATTCGCCTCCTTCGTCGCTCGCGAACAGCCTCTGCTCATCCACGCCAGCCGCGGCCGCGAGCTCCTGCAGTCGGCGAAGCGGGCTGCCCGTCATAGTGCCGTGCATGCAGAGCTCGAAGCCTTACGCCAGCCGCGCCCGCACCTGTCCTTCCATGACTCGCTGCAGCAGCGAGACTGTCTCGGGATCAAGATCGACCCCGAGCGTCCGGGCCTGCGCCGCCAGCTGAAGGGTGAGCCGTTCTGTCTCAGCCGCGTTCCCGGCTGTGTGCTCGGTGCGGATCCGGGCGGCCAGCAGACAGCTCGTCGCCGGGCGCAGCAAACAGCGCCCGCGCGCCGCCCAGCGAGCCCGCTCCACGTCCCCAGCAAGCAAGGCCCGGTCAGCTAGCTCAAGTCCGATGTCGCGTACGCACGAGATCATGTCGGTTCGCAGTTCCTCGGCCCAATGCCATTGGCCCGGCGCCGCATCGGCGAGCGGAGCACCGCGTACCAGTTCCAGCGCGGCCTGCAGGCTGTCATCGCTGGCCCGATTGACCCCGGTCGAGGTGAGGATCTGCAGCCGCTGCCAGTCGGAGCTGACTGCCGGATGCAGTGTGATCCGGCCGGTGTACGCGTCGGGCAAGTACGCCTCTCCCGTCCGGGCTGGCGCCGAGCCAGCTGCGCAACCTGCTCATGTTGGAACGGCGAGTGCCTTCCGCGACCGCCAGCGCGCCGACCATGGCCTGTGCGGTCCTGCCGGGATTCTCCAGCAGCCAGGCGCAGTACTCCAGGCACTGCTTGGCAGCGCGTGCGGGCACGGTACCGGTGGCACCGAGCAGCTCGATCGGACCTAGTAGCTGGAGCATGGGATGGTGGACCGCGCGGTCCGGGTCCATCGCTGCCTCCATGATCAAGGCCCTTTCTGTGCTTGCTGTGCCCCACGTCGTCGATCGGCTGTCCAGGTAGGTCACGTTGTCGGGCGGCGGATCCGGCTGCACTCCAACCTCGCTCCACCACGGAGCTGGAGTCGTGTCCTCGCTACCGGTGCGTCTCGATGAGATCAACCACTGCGGTCAGTTCCTCAGGCTCCAACCACTGTGGGGACAGTGCGAGGCCGGCAGGCTCCAATACGACCCGTCGCTCTGTCGGAAGAAGATCGATCGCCACCCAGCGACCACGCAGCACCCGGAACCGGTCCCACGACGACGGCCGCCAGGGCCACCTTGGGCTCCGCATTGACCAGTGCGCTCAACCGGGCGCTCTGGGCCATCGTCAATGGCTGTTCCGCGAGAACGATTTCGGGAGCCCACGGGTCAGCCAGATCCGGGTCAATGCGGTGCTGACTCAACACCTGGATACCGACGATGCTCACGTTGCAGGGCGGCGCGCTGCTCAAGTCGGTCGATCAGGGCGTCAGCAGTCATCGGTCCGGGTGACATTGTGCTTGCCCAGCGCGTCCGGCAGCCGTTCTCCACCACCGACGCAGTGTCACCATCATCTCGTCGGCCCATGGGGAAAAGGAGAGCTCGACAGCCATAGCGGCAACAAGATCGGCCACCGGGAATCCCGCGTCAGGCCCGAGCTGCAACATGCCGAAGGCTTCAAGATCGCCAAGCACCAGCCGCTCGTGTTCGTCACGGCCCAACGTGACCAGAGCTGGCCACGGGCGCGCAGCCTCGCTCAGTCCAGGCACCGATTTGAGGTACTCCACGTCGGCCGGCTCGACGAACCAGGAGCGGCCACGCACGGTAAAACCGACCGGAGCGTACGAGCAGGGCTGCTGCATCCGGAGCTCGATCTCACCATCACCGACCAAGGCCAGCTGTAGTGGCGGCGGCGCGACATCGGACTCCTTGCAGTGAGCGGCGATCGCTCGCATCGCGCGGTCGAGCGTACGCAAGCTCATCGGCCGCTGCCGCTGCCCGAGTGCAACCTCCACCTCCCGGGTGGGCGGCGGCGGATGTACGATGCGTCGGCCCTGTGGCCTGGTTTGCAGCTGGATGCGTCGCCGCCAGGCCAGCCCGCCGATCACACCGGCCGCCAACAGAGCGCCCGCTCCCGCCAGCGAGAGCGGGGAGACCTCAACAGTCGGAACCGTTGTCGGTAGGCGCCGTCGATGTGATCCGTCGGATGACGGCGATGGCAGAGCCGATGGTTGACCTGAGGTAACAGACGACTCGGGTGTGGGCCGGCGTGGTGAGGCTGATGACTCGGTGGGCGCGGCCGAATCCCGATCCTTCTGGTCGGGAGCGTCCGGCCGCCGATGTTGATGATCGCGGGCCCTGGAGGTCGCCGTCGCCGTGGACTTCTTCGGTTTGGGAAGCACCAGCTTCATTCCCACGGCTATCTCGTCGGGGTCGCTCAGCTGGGCTCGGTTGACGTGGAAGATCTCTTTCCACCGAGCCGAGGCGCCGAGCTCACGCTCGGCAATGGAGGAGAGGCTGTCGCCGCGGCGCACGGTGACGATACGCCCACCTGCCTCGGGGATGCCCTCGTCAAGATCAGGAATCTTGAGTCGCCAGCCGACCTGCAGTCTGTCCGGCCCCCCGGTCAGCACCTTCGGGTTCGCCGCGGCGATCTTGCGCCAATCTCGGCCATCCCCGTAGTACCGCTCTGCCAAGGACCACAGGTCATCACCTGCTCTGCACCACATGCTGATGTCCCGCGTGATCGACTCGCGCAGTCCGGGGCGCCGCGGCCGGTTCTGGTGGTTGCGCGTCGACCGGTTCCATGATCAGCTCTGACGGTTCCGCCGTCGCGGCTGTGGCCACGATCTGGCGATCGGGAGGTGCGTCGGCTTGCACGGACAGCGGCACCGAGATCATGGTGACCACCGAGATCAACAGGCCGGCCGCGAAGCGCTGCGGGACGTCAAGTCCAGGCAGATGAATCTGGATGCGTTGCCTGGAAACGATCGCCAGCAGTTCACTGATCACCGACAGCGCGAACACCAACCATGCAAGCCAGCCGACGATCGTGATCAGTCCCACCAGGATCATGCCGTCCGACGGCGTCAGCAGCGCGGCCCGCACGGCGCTCCAGGTCAGCTCGTCAGGCAGCGGATTGCCGCCAAGGAACATCAACGCGAGCGGAACGCCGGCAAGACCGAGCAGCAAGACCGCGAGTGACCCGAGACCGCGAATCAGTCGAGCCATCAACGGATCACTCGCTCGGCCATGCCCATCCCCTTCCCATCGACTCCTCACCTACTTTCCGAGATCGGTCAGCGAAGGGAATGGCCAGGTGTTGTCCGTCCGCCGAGGGTGTTGTCCGTTGCGGATCATCTCGCCACACCGACCGCGCAGCCATCACGCCACCAGAATCCTGAGCATGGCTGCGACGAGAAAGATCAGACCGAAGATCAAGGCCGGCAACGTCATGTAGATCGTCATGCCCTCGGCTGCAGCACTGGCCTTGATCTGCTCTCGCGTCAGATGGGCATCGCGGAGCTCGCGAACCCGGGCGCGCAGGGTTCCGGACAGCGCGGCACCGGTCTCGTCCAGCTGCATCACGTCAGCGATGTCGGCTAGCTCAGGGAGCCTGAGCTGGTCCGAAAGCCTGCGGAGTTCGGCGTACGGGGACTGCTGCTCGAGCCGTGAGCGTTCCAGTGCTGTTCGGATCTGGGCGAACAGCGGTACGTCACTGAGGGTGGCGGCGTTGTGGAGTGCTTGGGTCGCTGAGGCATTGGTCAGCCGCTCCAAAGTTACGAGGTCGATGTAGACCAGAAGAGCCTCGGCGGCACCCGTTCGGACGTTCGCGGTGGCTCGCCGTAGCAGTAGGTCGGGCATGAAGAAGCCGACTACGCCACCAACTAGGACGGCGATCGCTGGAACCGGGCTGAGGTGTCCCGTGAGGTAGGCAATCACGCCGCCCGCCAACGCCGGGAGCACAGCTCCGATGATCGCCATCACCGCCTTGTCGGCATAGAACTCCGCGATCGACTTGTCCTGGAGCCGCAACGCACGACGCTGTCCGTTGGACAGAGGTATGGGTACGACGCGGTACAGGAAGGCGCCCATGCGCTCAGATCGGCTCCTGACGGGGCCTACGTCGCTGATCGGCTGGCGGTCCGCGCTGTCGGCGCTCGATTCGCTCCAGCGCAGCCTCCAGCCGTGGAGTGGGCCGGGCGAATGCGACCACGAGGCAGCAGATGCCTGCAGCCAACAGCATGCCGGAGATCAGCACCAGGCTCATGATCATCGATGCTCTCCGAGGAGGATGCGCGGTCGATCTGGCTGATGCGCTTTGCGCCGCATCAAGATCAGCGAGGCAACGTACATGATCAACAGCAGCGAAAGCAGCGTCTGACCCAGTGGAGTGCGGTATGGCGCGAAGAAGTCGGGCGAGAGGGTGAACACCAGGACCAAGGTTGACAGCGAGATGACAGTCACTTGGCGGACCACCACATAGGGCTTGGATCGCTCGACCTCGACTGCTCGACGGCCCTTGAGTTGCGCCTGAATCGAGTCGGCAAGCGCTTGCAGCGTGACTGACGCTCCGTTGGCGCCGCGGCTTGATGCCAAGATCAGTGCGGCGACGACGCCGTCGGCATCAGGTGAGTCGATCGCGTCAGCAAACCGCATCAACGCATCACGCGTCTCCCAGCGATTGTTCAGCCTGGTTACCAGGACGTTGATCTCATCAGCGATCAATGGCGGAGCCGTGCGTCGGGAGATGCGGATCGCGTCGGTGATCGATTTTCCGGTGGCCAACGTCGCCGCGAGCGAGCGCACCCAGCGATCCAACGCCTCGAGCAGCTCGATGTCACGCGGCTTCGGAAGGGTCAGCAGATAGGGCAGCGCAAGCGCGAGTACCGGAAGCATCACGATCAAGATCAGCCACCCGGTGAGTGCCGCCAGGACGCAACCACCGACAACGCTGAGCAGCAAGATCACGTCTCGGCGTCGCCCGCGCGAGCCTGCGGGTCGCCGGCTGAGGCGGGTCCACCAGCTCGGCAACGGATTCGGTTCGCCGGCCGGCTGTTTGCGGCCACTTACGCAAGCCGTGCGCAATTCCCAGCAGCCCGCCGATGATCAACAAGCCGGCAGTGATCGCAAGTACACCGGTCACGCGTTGCGACCCACTTGGCTTCGGCGCTGGGTCGAGCGCGGGAGATCCCGGCGAAAGGGGAGCAGCTCCGCTTCGAAGTCGGCATCGGGAAAGTATCCGGCTGATTGGCTCCGGAGTGCCCGTGGCGTGGTAGGTCAGATGAGTTACCGGCCGACCGTTCTCGATCGCACGAGAGACCTGCCGGATCTCGGATATGTAGCGCCGACGGGTCCCGCCCTTCCACGTTTCGTCGACCAGCTTCACATAGACGAAGAGGTGGATGTTGTGGGCGATCTGTCGGTAGGCCTCTTCGACCGTAAGCACGCCACCCTGGGCAACGCGCGACGCCAGGCGATCCATGGTCGACTCCGCAGAGTGCGAGTGGGTCGTACTCAACGTTCCGGTGCCCGCCTGCATCGCCTCGAACATCGCCGACGCCTCGCCACCGCGGACTTCACCGATCACCAGCCGCGAAAGGTTCTGCCGCAATGCCTCCGGCACCAGATCGGAGATGGTGAAGTCACCAACCCGGCTGCCGTCCGGACGTCTCGCCATGGCCGACACGCGCCTGCAGCGCCAGGATGTTCTCCCGGCCGGGCTGCAGATGAGTCATCAGCTCGTAGTCAGTCTCCAGGGTGCCGAAGCGCTCGTTGAGCGGGATGGAATTGATCAAGGCACGCAGCAGTGTCGTCTTGCCGGCACCCTGATCACCAGAGATCACCATCGACTTCCGCGCCAAGATCGCAGCATCCAGGAACTGCGCCACCTCGTACGGCATCAGGCCACCGTCGGCAAGATCCGCCAAGGACACGTCGGTGAGCGTGTGCTGGCGGATCACGATGCTCGGGCGGTAGCGACAAGCCGAAAGCCATGGCATGCAGGCGAAATCGCTCGCCGAGAGCCAATGTCATGGTGGGATGGGTGTCGTCGAATGGCCGTGAGGGTTCGCTGTTCTGGCCCAGAAAGCGGATCGCCTCCACCAGCTCGGCATCGCTCTCGGCGACCGGCGACATCTGCTTGCGGCGCCCGTCGCCGTACTGGACGACCACCGAGTCCCAGCCGTGGATCTCGATGTTCTCCACGTCAGGCATTTCGAGAAGCGGCTGCAGTCTGCCGTAGCCGAACACCGCATTCTCGACAGCCGTGACGTACGCCTCTTCCTGAGTCGGCGACCAGAGCTCAGCTCCGCTCCGATGCAAGGAACGAACATGATCACCGACAACGCGGCGAATGATTGCGCGCCCCAGCAACAGCCGATCTTCGCTACCGAGTGGACGGCCACGTCGACCGGGCGTGCTCCTCGGTCTCGTCGGTGATGATCTCCGACGCACGTCGGCGGAGGTCAACCACCTGAGCCCAGTCAAGATCATCGGTCGGCATCTGGCCGCGGCTGGAACGCAGCTCTGCTGACTGTAGATCCCGAATGGCCGACTGTCGCTCGCTGGCGTGGTCAGTGTCGAAGCCGGCGTCCGGCTTGGAGAATTCCTCGTCGTACTCGGCAAGCATCGGGATGTCGGAAAGCGCGGCGGGCTGTCGCGGTGTGCTCCGTCATGATCAGCCACCGACCAGCTCAGCCGATCGCTGCAGCGTGCTCGACAATTGCGAGGAAGCATCCCGAATGCTGCGGATCAGCGGCGAGGAGTCGAACCGCCGATGGCGTGGACGTCCGTCGGAGAGATGAGCGGCCGTCTGTCGGGTCTCGGGCAATGCTGGTGATCACCGGCACGTCCAAAGCCTTGGCGATCTCACCGCGTCGGTACGGCTGTCCCTCGCCGACGACGATCAGACCCAGGTGTCCCCGGTCGGTCGAAGCCGAGCAGTGGGTGATCACGAAGCGTCGGCAGATGAACCCGGGCGCTCATGATCGAGCGGAGAGTCGAGTGCAACGACCACCGCGGTCAGTGCACTGCGCTCGAGCAGGGCCGCGGGCGGTCCCTGCGGGCCCCATGCGACCGCAGTCGATGATCACGTCGATATCCACGTCGCCCAGCCGGTCCAAAGCCTCAGCCAGGTCTTCCCACACCGCGCCGAAATGCACGGCGCTGCCGGGCTTTGTGAAACCGGGCAGGAACAGCCGGCGACTGTCCTGCTCAGCTCGACAGAGACAGCGTCTGGTCAAGAACCACCTCCCGCAGCGGGCGACGATCACGGTGTGCCTCGGCCACTCGTAGCAGGCCTTTGCCGCTCGCCGAACGACCAGCGAGATAGCCCGCCAGGATGGCCTGATGCGCTCCCGGATCGCAGTCGGCGAGCAAGATCGGCCGCGGCCAGGTGAGGGCCAGCCCGACGGCCAAGGTGGTGACGCCAGGTGATCCACTCGTCGAGGTCAGGAGGAGTATCGACACATGCACGATCACCTGCCTGCGTCCCGTACGATGGCGATCCGATCTTGGGCGGCCAACATGGCGATGGTCGGAGCGGCGCCGGCGTCGACGTCGACATTGACCAAGATCGACGTACCGTCGGCTGCCGGCGATTGGTCGATCACCCTGCCGACGAAGATGGTGCCCAGCGAGCTTGTCGGATGTGGAACCGTCGGCCGCAGCCGGCATCGCGATCAGGCGTACGCGCGAGGACGGGCAAGCAGCAGATTGCCCGGCGCCCGGCCCGGCGCCAGTTTCAGGCCGACGATCGGCGCGGCCCTCAGCCGGAATTGCTTCCTCAACGACTGCGGTCGAAAGGATCACCGATCCTTCGATGAGATCGAAAGCAGCTCGCTTGCCCACAAGATCACTCAAGCTGTGTCGCGGGAACTGCCTTTGGCAGCGAGCCGCCGCGCAGCGTGATCGTTGTAAGGTCGCCCTGTTCGATCGTCTCGCCGCGGTAGACGGTGTGCGCCGCCGCCACGACAGCAGTTTCGCTGGCGACCCGGGCGTAGATCATGTACGACAGCAGGCCGCCGAGGCAGAGCGCGACGATGCCGAGCGCGATCCACTTCGGGTTGCGCCGGCCCGGCATTCGAGGTGGCTGCGGCGTAGCGGGTGACGCCGCTGCCGGTCGGCCCTCGGCTTTCGCGTCTTCTCCCGGACGATGTCGCGGTGCGCGGCTCGATGTCAGATCGTCATTGTCTGGTCCCGAACGCTGGAGGAATTGCATGATCATCGGGAGTCTCCGGTGGGCACGATGTTGGCCCGGGCTGAACCCTCGTCCGGTGACGGAGCCGATGCCGATGATCGAAAGCAAGATCGTTGGCTCTTGGCGCTGGTCGTCACCTGAACGACGCCGTTGGAGATGGAGACTCGTGCCGTCCACGCCGGGCTGGCCGGCAAGGTATGTCTTCGCGGCGAGCACCGCGGCTCCGGCAGGATCTGCACCACCAAGCTGTTGCGTCGCCGCCGCATTACCAGCCGCACGGCCCGCGCCGGCTGCTGCCGACTCCGCACGGCTGGTCGCGGTGACCTTCTGGCCGCCATCGATCACGAGTCCGGTCGTAGTGATCAACGCGCCCATGATCACCAACGCGAAGAGGCTGATCGACTGGCCACGTTCGCTCCTGCGAGCGACCATGGAGTCCGTGATCAATTTCTTAATGATCATCGGCTCGATAGGTGTCGAGGGCGGCCGAACCGCTGGCCGGTGAGTTCCATGGAGCCGGGCCAGCCCGGAAGGAAGACGTCGGAGAAGTCGACCACGCACAACACCGTCGAGGTGATGGTCGAGGGCGTTCCGACTGGCACGGCGAAGGCGGCTGTGCTGACCGAGACGGACGTCGAGCTGCAGTGCAGCCCCGCGGTGGCGAGCGATTGCGATCCGGCATCTCGTCCCGCACTCGCGGCAGCGTCCGAGGATCGAGCCAGAGATGCGGCACGAGCGGCAGTCTGAGCGGCCTCGTTCACCGTGGTACGCGCGAACCAGAGCCGCCCGCCGGCTACCAGCAACCCAAGGACGAGTAGTAGGGCAGGTACCAGGAGCGTCAGCTCGACCGCGGCGGCTCCACGCTGGTCGCGTGCAGGCTCGCGTCCGTTGATGATCATGGCTGGGTCACCCGTTCGAGCGGCGCCGCGGCCGTCTCGTTGATCCGGCCAAGATCGAGATCGAAGATCATCGGTGCGTATGCCGAGACGTCGGCACTCACCGTGGTACCGGTCCGATGTACGCGTACGGAGATGTCCTTCAAGCCTCCGGCGCCGGCGATCGTCTCAGCCAGATGCTCGGCGTCGGCCACCGCGCCGTAGCTTCCGCGAGCAGCGTCGACTGCCGCAGTCGCTGCTCGTTGCGCGACATTGCGACCGTGCAGAAAGATGCCGGCCTGGATGATCCCGAGAGTAAGGAGCATCAGGAGAGGCCAGAGGACCGCCCACTGCACGCTTTCGCTGAGGCCGCGCTCATCGCGGGCCGTGAACTGCACGGGTCAGAGCTTGGGGAGCTTGGCGCGGACGTAGACCGTGATCAAAGTGATCACGATCCCGGCGACCGTAACAGCACCGGCGAGCAGAATCGCATTCTCAGCCGACTGGCTGAGGCCACGCTCGTCGCGTGGTGGAGGATCCTTGAGCAGGACGAATAGTCCCACCATGACGGCGGCGTAATGCTGAACCTTCATGGGCTTCCTTTCGCGCAGACTTCATGATCATGAAGCCTTAGGGGGATTACAAGACCGCGAGGGGCATCTTCTCGCGGCTGGTCTGGAATGATCATCGAACGAGCACCTGAAGCTCGCCGACCGGGAGTTCGGTGGTATCAACAGCGGGAACGTTGATCACGCCCGATTGGCCGTTACTGGTCCAGGTGACAGCCCAGTTGGCAATGGCTGCAACCGTGTAATTGTCCTTTGGCAACGAGGGTTTGGCGTAGGAGTAGCCGCAGGTCGGGGACTTGGTGCCAGGCTGCACAGCCGTTGTCCACGGACGGCCCGATCCGGCACAAGTGACTGTGTGGCCATCACCCATGCGGAAGGTGAGGCTGCTCACTTTTGCATCCAGAGACACGGATAGGCCTGCAACCGAATCCGAGACTGGACCCACGTGCGAAGCGCCATCGGCCCACAGCCACAACGGGTACCCAACTGCTGCCATTTTCCATGGATTGAGGTCGGGCGACGGGCCGATGCCAGGCGCGATGGTGGGCAGTTGAAGCCGAGCGACTGCGATCGCTGCGGCCTGGCCAGCGGTGATCGGCTGGTTTCCAGGGCCGGAGAACGTATCCGTTCGAAACTGAGGAGGGTTTGGTGCGGTCGGCAGATTGCCGCAGCCAGCTGGGTTTGTGCTCGGATTGAACGTCAGGATGCAGCGGTTGTAGCGAGCGAGCTGACGATCATAGGTAGCCATCGCTGCGGAGAACTTCCTTCGCGCCTCCTGAACTGATCATTTCCGCCTTGCTGATGATCATGCTGGCGGCCAACATTAGGACTTGGGCGCGTCGTCCGCACCGGTTTCTGGGCGGTCACAGTGCAGGAGCGGGTTCGGGTGCAAGTGACATCAGGTTCATCTGCCGACACCGGGTGCCGCTACAAGTACGACGACCAGCCCCGCAACGAAGCCGAATGCTGCAGTCAATTTCATACCCCGCACGGCTGGCCCTCGAAAGTCTTTACTTTCGTTGTGAGTGCCGTCGACACCTTCCAGCGTCCGCTCTCTTTGATGACGGTTAGCGCCTGGACATAGAGCGCACGGCCCTTTGGCGTAACGTCACGTCCTGACTCGATCGACGAACCTCACAGTCTCGTTGTCCTCGCAGCTGGTCAGGCCGACTCGGCCTGCCGTCCAGCCTTGGTCTCGCACCACGCCGACGATCTTGGTCGCGCCGATTGCATGCCAGCCGAGCCTTCGGACCTCACGAAGCGAATCGAGAGTGATCCTAAGGTAAGAGCCGGTGGCGGTAGCTTTGAGCTGCAGGAGTCGTCTTACCGGAACCGCCAGCTTGATAGAGCTGATCCTGCTCTGCCATGTTGCCGCGATAAGCCTCTTCGGCAGCCTCATAGTCGAGACGTATCTGGCGCTCGATTTGAGACTCGGTAGGCGTCGTTGCGGCCGGGCTCGGCGAGGGAGTGCTGGACGGCGCGGGCTCGGAAGTGCAGGCGGCAGCGAGCGCGCAGCAAGCCACGGCGGCTCCGACACTCATGAAGCCCCGTCCCCTGAGCGCCACCCGATCTCCTCAGTCCGAAAGGCCCGACATTCGCAGAGACCTCGGAGTAAGTCCATCCGCATTTCAGTCCGTGGGACGCAGGTTGCGAGCGCCTGCGCCAGGTGGGTCATTGCACAGCAAAGTGGAACGGGATCAGAACGACGTGACCCGACAACTCCGTGTGTCGAGAGCCTCGGGTGAACCGAGTCGTCCATAGATCCGCCTCCGACGTCATCTGTCGGAGCCCAAATCTGCCAATCCGGTGTTGTCCAGTGTGTTGTCCGACCCGCCGAGGGTGTTGTCCTGATGGCGCTCGTGTTGTCAACGGCCAGCGGCGATCGAGGCCTGAGCAGCTACGCCGCTTGACGATCTTGCTGTAACAACAAGTCCGAGCAGTTTGAGGTAACGCGGGCTTGGACACATGCGTGGAGGTCGAAGGGTTCGCCGGGTCAGCGGGATCGGATGCTGCGGACACCCCGGAATGCTGGAAGCTTCGACCCCGGCTAGCCGATCATGCTCGGCCTGCTGTGTGGGCGGAGCGCGAGGTCCAGATGTCGGGCGAGATTCGCATCATGCCCACCGTCACGGGGCTGCCCATCGGGTTTGGTGAACACCCCAAGCCGGCTGTCGATCTACTTCACCACCTCGACACCTGGTCCGCCGGCTCTGGTGCTCAAATTCCGACGGCTGCGGAGCTTGGAAGCAGGCGCCACCCACTGATCGGATGCCCGGCTAACGAGGTTTCTTATGCTTCTTGGGTTTGCCGGATTTCTTCTCGGACTTTCCGGATTTCTTGTCGGTATCGGGATCTTTGTCCCGATGGGTTATAGATGCTCCAGCCGAGATGTCGCGTCGCTGTGCGTGCCGGTCGGATGAATCCCGAGACCCGATATCAGGACTGAATGTGTCGCGGATGGTGACGCTGGTTGGCCAGGTCGGCGGTCGCCTGGCTACTCCGGCGTACGGCATAGCGAGATCGTCCCGCCCGGAGCCAATATTGATCATGACAACCACGGTGCTGTTGATGGCTGCGGTCTCTCCGCTGTCGGGGCTCTGCTTGACCACGGTGCCGAGGGATGCGACGTCCGCGCGGTGTACGAACTCGAACTGTGGCACCAGATGAGCATTGCGCAGCAGACTCTCGGCGCCGACCCTGCCCAGGCCCAGCACAGCAGGAACGTCGGTGGTGCTCAGTGCGGCGGTCGCAGGTCGGCCGGATTGGTACCCACCGAATGCGCAGGCGCTTGCTATGACGAGGACGCCGATCATGATCGCGAACACGCGAGCCGCATTCCATCGGGGCGCTGTCGCGATATCGCGATCCAGCACGTCAGGTGACCCGGCTACGGCCACTTCGAGCAGCGCGGTGGCTGCTGCCGGTTGATGCCCGCTGAGGACCCTTTCGACGTCGGCCTTCATCTCCGACGCGGTCTGGTAGCGACCGGACGGGTCCTTCGCCAGGGCCTTCAGGACGATCGAATCGATATCTGTGGAGATGTCGCCGTTCGCGGCACTGGGCCGAGCTGGAGCGTCGGAGACGTGCTGGACCACAATGCTCACCGGTGAGTCGCCCGTGAAGGGTGGCTCCCCGACCAGCAGTTCGTAGAGCATGCATCCGACCGAGTAGATATCGCTGCGAGCGTCGACGGCTCCACCTCGACCCTGTTCTGGCGACAGATACTGCGGAGTGCCGACAACCGTCCCAGCCAATGTGACGGTGCCTGAGGTATCTGACACCGGTCGCGCAATCCCGAAGTCGGCGACCTTGACCCCGCCGGCGCTGGTGAGCATGACATTGGCGGGCTTGATGTCGCGGTGGATGATGCCGGCTGCATGACTGCAGGCGAGCGCGTCCAGCACGCCGGACGTCAACTCAAGCGCTCGCCAGGGCGGAACCTTCCCCGCCTGACGCAGCACGTCGCGAAGCGAGCGTCCTTCCACCAGCTCCATCACGATGAATGGAATCGACGAGCCCGTCTCATCGCGCTCCTCGCCGGTGTCGAACACGGCCACGATCGCCGAGTGGCTGAGCCTGCCGGCTGCCTCGGCCTCTCGGCGAAAACGCGCCCGAAAGCCGGGATTGTTCCCTAGCTCGGGCCGCAGTCGCTTGATCGCGACAGGGCGCCGGAGTTCAGTATCGAAACCGCGGTAGACCTCGGACATCCCTCCTCGGCCCAGGAGCTCGCGAGTTTGATATCGGCTCTGAGGAGCCTGCGCAACCTTGCCCGTCGTCGCTTGCACTCCCGAAGCTGAAACTATGTGCGTGGTCAGCGCCGTGCGGTGTCGCTGCTTCGGACGTAAGGAGGTTCGACCTCCGCCGTGGTACGGATCGGATGGAACCATTTGCATCGTCGCTCTAATCCATTTGCCGTGGGTCACCAGATTTCTGTTCGGCCCTTCAAGTAGGGCTCGACAGAAGGCCGGTACGGTTTCAGGCCCGGGTGGTGGTGTTGCGGCCGGTCACGGTAGAGGCAATGACGACAAGTACTGCTGCCACCGCGATTGCAATGAGCCAGCGCACCCAATCAATTCCAGGGCTGCCGTTGCCGCCAAGGGCGGTGTAAATGAACCAGCCGATCAGAACGCCGCCAATCCCGCAAAGGATCGTGAGCCAAATGGGAGTGTTGTCTCGGCTACCCGGCGCAACGAATTTGCCCAGCAAGCCGATGATGATTCCGGCAACGATCACTCCGATGACTTCCACGATGTCTCCCTTCTGCAGCCAGCCACCTCTCCGGCCAGCTATTTACACTGCGCTCGACAAGACGCTCGTACCCCTCCGATGAACAGCCAAACGACTGAGGCGAATCATTGGATGGGTCCTACTGGCCCAAGCCATCCGAGAGCGTTTTATTCGATGCGCGATCGAATCGCTGCGCGCAGTGTATGGCGTTTGGCGAATGCGCCAGGACGTCGCCAGAGCAGCCAAGCGGCGATCAAGATCGTCAGAATGACGGCGGCAAGTTGGGTCATGTTGCCGGCATCGACGCCGTCCAGTAAGGAATCCACAAGGCCGCCGTTGTTGTTGCTGGCATCGAAGATCTGATGCAAGACCCCGACCGCCAACACGCTGTCCAGGGCGGCGCGCAGCATGACACCCATCAGCAGCCGAAGGACAAAACCCAAGATCAACAAGCCAGCGATGCCGATCAGTACCGAGAGCGGCGTCACGTGATCCTCGAGGAGCAGCAGCGGGACGTGGACACCCGCGAACGGCAGCGTGGTGAGAACGGCGGCCACGACGAAGTTGAAGCGGGCCTCCAAACGGGTTTGGAAAAAACCAGCCCACACCGTTTCCTCCCACAGATTGATCACCACGACAGCCAGCACGATCGAGCCGAGTTGTTTGAGCAACACCAGCCCGAGGTCCGCTGTGTGCAACGAGCCTCCGAAGATCAAGCCGAGCAACAGCGCGATCACCGGCAGGCCAAACAGCACCACCAACCACCAGCCAATGCCGAACCGCCAACGAAACACCCGGGCAAACAGGGAGCGCACACCGGCCCGCCCGTCGGTGATCGACGTGACCCACAAAGCCGTCGGCAGCATGATCAACAGCGTCGACGCCAGCGCGAAAACCTCCACCGGCAAATTGGCACCGGGAATGACACCATAGAAGGCAAGAACCGGAATACAGAAGAGGAGCCAACTGAGGCCAAGCACGATCACCAAGAACCCGGTCAGAGGCCGCCGGGCCAGCCAACCTCTCAACCCCGTTAATTGCAGGTTTCCATGCGGAGAAGGAGCGGGATAAAGCCGAGGCGGCGCGACATCTATCGACGACATGACCAGCTCCCTCCGCAATGACCGAAACGTCTAAGCCGGTTGCGGGAAACCCCGGCGGTAGTGACGGCGTCCACGTTCGATAGGCGCGGGATACATGCCGCTGATGGCGTACGAGCAGCCACTTCTTACGATCGTCCCGGCCGTAGAGCTCGTCAAGGCCTGAGCGAACTCGTGCGAAATCGGCCGCATTTTTGGCCCGGCCAGCAGCACGCTATCGGAGACGCAAATCAAGGGTCCGCACCACGCGAAACAGAGTTCCTGGATGGGTCATGATTGTCTGATGGGTGGTGAGCTGTTCGCGCGCCGCTCGCGGCAACTGCGACGCCTGGGCGTAGCGCCAGGGCGCGACCCAACGCGGACGTCCGGTGCGGTCACTCTGACAGAGCGGTACTTGCAGCTGCAAAGGCAAGCCGGTAACCAGGCGGTGCTGAGCCTGCTCCGGTGGGAAGCCCGGGCAGCCGGCGTCACGCCAGAGAAGGCACCGTCCAGCGCGACGTTGGCAGCCACCGGGAGAATCCGCCGGTAGCGACCCTGCACCCGGCCGGCACGCTGAGCGAGGAGCAGTGGACGGCGGCCTACGGGGCGGCGGTGGCGAAGCCGTCGGTGGAGGCCTACGAGCCACTGTTCCGCGATATCGCCGTGACGGCAGGGATGGCGGGATTGGCTGCCGGGTTCGTACCGAGCACGGTGCCGGTGAGTGACGGCAAGACCGCCAAGGCCGGCCTGAACATGACGCTGAACACTTCCGACGAGCCTGGGCATACCGGCTGGGTCAACAAGAACGGCGTATTCGGTCTGCCGCTCAAGTTAGACAGGCGCACGCCCCCCGACGTCTCGATCGCCATTATCTTGTCGCCGCGGGCACTGGGTCCGGACAAGGCACTGTCGCTACGCGCCGCGCGGCATGAGATGGTGCACGCCCGGCACAAGATGAAAGTGCTCGACGCGGTGAAGGACTGGCAGTCCTCCACAGGACGCGGGCAGCCCGGCTTCGATGAATGGCTCAAAGAGCAGGCGAAGCGGAGGAAGAACCCAATTTCCGCACTCGACGTCGCACTGATCGGCAAAGGCGCGAAAAATGGCGCAGCCAACACCGAGGTACTGGGCTACGTCGAGGGTTTCACGAATGACTTCCACCGGCGACCTGCCACGGCCGCGCAGGCCGGCCCTGCATTCTTCGAACTGCTCGGCGCGGTCGAGACACGCAAGCTCTACACATGGGCGCAGGCCGACCCGGCCGTGCAGGCGGAGGCACTCACTCGGCTCCGTGAGTACCACGGCACGCTTGACATCGACCACCAGCGACTCTGGAAAGAATGGCTTGACCAGCAGCTCGCGAAGGCCGCGAACGACAAGACTGGACGCAAGGACTTTCTCAACCGGCTCACCGCTTTCGTGACCTGAACTGTGGCGTTGCCTTTTTCGCCGACGTTTCCCAAGCAGCCTGGTCTCCCTACCGGGTGGCGCTTGAGCGCAGCTGTCGGTACTGCGCAAGAAATTCCGTTCGGTTGCCGTCTGCCGGAAAAGGATTTTCCTCGGGTCTCCAACGTCGTCTTTCCGGGCTATCCGTTCCTAGAAGACCGGCTCGCGGAGCCGCAGGATCCCGACAGCGTGCCGGCCAAGACTGACGGCCCACCTTTCGACGAGGTGGCGTTCGATCAGCACTCCGACGGCGTTGACCTTGCGGTTGGGGTACCGGCGCGGTTCGGGATCGGCTATGGCCTGCCCCGGCCGGGTCCTGGTCCCGCACATACCCGATGGTCGCTGTTGTTTCTGGTTCGGATGGGGCGGGCCATCGTCGTGAACGATCTCGACCGGCAAATGACCTTGCCTATGTGATGAACAAGATGGGCATGAGCTCCCCCGGCGGCCTAGGCACAGAGCGCACCAAGGCCTACGCCAAAGCCGCATTCTCATGTGCCGACGACTAGCCCACCCATTTCAACGCGATCGAACAGGTCGCAGGACGACGTGGCCCCGGATCTGCTGATCGCTCACAGCTCGATGTTGTCTTGACGCAACTCGCCAATCACGATCAAGATCAGGCTCACCGACTGACTGATGATCACGGTGCTGAAACCAGCATCGGTCAGGGCAAAAAGATCATGTTCCTGGACATGATCAGCGTTGGCCCGTGCTGACGTTGCCGCGATCGATAACTCCAGCAGCGGCGAGCTCAGGGTTCGGCGTGGCTCGGGATCGCAAAGGGATCGAAGAGTTCTGTGCCGCAACCGCTGCACACATCCTCGGTCGCGGGCGTCACGCCGTCGCAGTGCTGGCAGAAGATGACGCGTTGCCGTGGCGTCGTCATCTCCCAGAGCCCGGCGAAGTGGGTGTATTGCCAGCGTTCGCGGTAAAGGTCGCGCATCGCCGCCTGGTGCTCATCGCTGGAGAAGAACGCATCGGCGTCGGCCTGCGTACGCCAGAAGGCGATCAAATAGCCGAGCGGACCATCGGCGAAGCTGAAGCGGCGGATGAACCCGGGTGCCTCCGCCAGTTGCTCAAAGAGCGCGGCCGCTCGTACCCAGAAAGCTTGGAACCCACGCTCATCGACGAACGTCGCTTGCAAGATCAGCACGGCACCCGCGCCTTCGGGTCCGAGCTGGCGGTCGGGTCCTTGCTGCGAAGTGAGTAGGGTCGGGACGATGCGCACGCCCTCGAGAGCTGTCATTTTGGCGATCGCCTCCGCCGGCGGCGGCTCGGTGAGCAGCTCAACCTGCCGTCTTCCGTGGAGGTCGCGCTCCTGTGACCGGACACGCTTAGGCGCGCGGACCGCAACCTGGGCCTCCGAACTGTGGGAACTGATTTGCGCCATGGTTGACCTCCTTGGGCCTGGTGCTTCGACGCTAGGAGGGCGTACGCTTTCGCCGCTTCGGGGAACCTCGCCACCGCCCATGAGGTGTTGGGTGTTTCCATGCATCCGCACCCGCCCTGGGCCTGGTTGAGCACGCTCATGCTCTGATCCATCACGTCCGCTGGAGCCTCCGAGAGCTCGGCCGAAGCGCATCGTCCTCAAGGGTTAAAGTCCAGGTTCACGACATCGTTCATAGGTGAGTCGAGACATCGTTCATAGCAGCCCGGCTTTGACGATGAGCCGTGTCAAAGGAACGGGTCATGGTCTTGTCGGTGGTACAGCAGCAGCTCAGCAAGGCCGAAACAGCACGCCGATACCAGGTGTCGTGGCGCTGGGTGCACACCCTGGTGACCCGCTACCAGCCGGCGGCTGGAAGCGGTGGAGCCCAAGTCCCGGCGCCCCCACGGCAACTCTCGGGCCGTCAACGCTGAGCTGCGGGAACGCATCCTCACCCTGCGGCGGGAGCTGCAGAGGTCGGGACTGGACCATGGCCCGATCTCGATCGCGGCTCGACTTGATCATGAAGGGATTCGGCCACCAGCAACCTCCACGATCCGTCGTATTCTCACCGCTGCGGGGTTGATCAGCCCGGAACCGAAGAAGCGACCCAAAAGCTCCTATCGGCGGTTCGAGGCCGACCAGCCCAACGAGTGCTGGCAGTCTGATTTCACCCATTGGCAGCTGGCCGACGGCACCGGTGTGGAGATCATCAGCTGGCTCGACGACCACTCCCGCTACCTGCTCGCCAGCCTCGCCTGTCGACGAGTCACCGGGCCCATCGTCATCTCGACCTTCCTGACCACTGCCGGCGTCCATGGCCTGCCGCAATCCACACTCACTGACAATGGCTCGGTCTACACTTCCCGCTTCACCGGCGGCCGCAACGGCTTCGAATACCTGCTCGCCGACCTCGGCATCACACAAAAGAACGGCCACCCCGGCCATCCGCAGACCCAGGGCAAAATCGAAAGGTTCCAGCAAACCCTGAAACGCTGGCTAGCCGCTCAGCCAGCCGCCGCCACGATCGCGGAGTTGCAAACCCAACTCGACACCTTTACCGGCATCTACAACCAGATCCGGCCCCATCGTGCGTTGCACGGCGCCACCCCAGCCAACGCCTATGCCGCCACCATCAAGGCCGCTCCAGCGGCTCAGCGCCGCAATCCGCACTATCGCGTCCGTAACGACCACGTCGTCCGCCTCGGCGATCAGCCTCCGCCGCGCCGGCCGCATGCATCACCTCGGCGTCGGCGCCGTCCACACAGGTCAAGCGGTGACAATCCTCATCGACCCAGACACCGTCACCGTGATCCACCACGACACCGGCGAAGTCCTCAGCACCCACACCATCGACCCCGACCGCAGCTACTGGCGCAACCAACACAAACAACCCGGCCGATGGCTACAGCCAATATGAACGATGACCCGACTCAGATATGAACGATGTCTCGACTCATCACACGTCCTCAAGGGTTAAAAGTCGAACCCCTGCGTCTGCAGCCCTTCCAGGTCGTCGGCGAGCCCAGCCACGAAGACACGGACCTCGTCTTGGTCTACGCCGCGGACGCGTACGCTGAAATTCTTGCGGCGTAAGTCTTGCGCACTGGTCCGGGGTAGCGCGCTGGGTCCGTTCTACGCATGATTAGGTATCCCCGCTACTACCGGGATCTCCACGGTGTCGTCTAACTCGGTGCCTTGAAGAAAGTCGAACTGCTCGCGGCGGATCGAGGCGGCAGGAAAGCCGGCAGCCCTGAGCTCCTGCACCGTGTGCCGGACCATATCCGGCGAGCCGCAGACCATGGCTGTCCGGTCGGACCAGTCGTTGGCCTTGGCAGCCACCGTACCGACAAGCCCCCGGATGCCCTGGTAGGTGGGATCCTCAGACACCACCGGCGTGTAAGCAAACCACGGCTTCGTCGCAAGCCGGGCCAGGTACTCATGGTCGTAGAGGTTCCACGGCATCCGCGCGCCGTGGTACAGATGCACCCGCGGCGCCGAACCGGTGGCCTCCCAACCCCGGTCGATCTGCTCCAGGACGGCACGCAGCGGCGCCAGGCCGGTACCGCCCGCGACCATGAGAAGATCGGGCACCCGCCCGTTCTCGGGCAGGGTGAGCTGCTCGCCTACTGGGGCAGCCAGTCTGACCGTGTCGCCCTGGCTCAGCCGGCGAGCTGCCGCAGTCGAAACCAGACCGCCAGCGATCGGCTGGACGTGGAACTGCACCCGCCCCGAGGAATGGGGAGCGTTGGCCGGACTGAAGTAGCGCCACAGGCGAGGCCGCTGCGGGATCTCAACGGCTACCGACTGGCCAGGTCGATAAAGGAACTTCTGCCGCGGCGCGACCTCGATCACCGCAACCTCGACCGAGCGTCGTTCGACCGAGACCACATCGGCCTCCCAGTACGCCGGCGCGATGTCCTCGTGCTGCTCGGCGGCGGCAACCATCACCTTGGCGACAGTCCCGTACGCCTGGGCCCACGTGTCGGCCAGCTCAGGCGTCCAACAGGGGCCCGTGGAATTTCTTCAAGGTCGCCAGCAGGCTGGCCCCGACCGCGTCATAGTGCGCAGTCACCACCGCGAAGCGACGGTGGTCACGCCCAAGTTGCTCGAGGAGTGGCATCACGTTGTCGAGCTCGTCGACATTCGAGACGACAGCGCCCAATGCGGCCACCAGCTTGTCGCGCTGCCCCGACATCTGGATCGGGAACATCGAGCGCACCTCGGGGTGGCTCAAGAACAGATGAGAGTAAAAGTACAGCGGGACATCGTCGCCAGCGGCCGCGACGTTCGCCCAGCTGCTCTTAAGGGCGGCGGTATCCATTAGGTAAAAGACGTCCCGGATTCCGGAATGTCGGACTCGGTAGCGGCAGCCACCGCACCCGCTCTGCCAATGAAATCGTCAGCGGATGTGCCTCCTCCTGCGGCATCGGTCGCAGCTGCAGCCTTGCGTCCATCGCGTTTCCATGTCGTGAGCTGCCCCGGATCCCCCTGGTCGGCCACCGGAATGGGTGTAGTCGCGGACATCGTGGAACTGCTGCAACGTCCACGGCGGTTCAAGAAGCCCTCTGTGTGCAGTCCACCGCCGCGCCATGATTGGCGTCACGTTGGGCTGCCACCGCTTACGTTTTGAGGTGACCAGCTCGGTCTGCCCAACCTCACTCACCGAACGAACGCTAGCGGGAGGAATACCGAGCTTGCAGGAATCACGGAAAATGACATGACGAAACGTGTGCCGCTGACCAATCAGATCGCTCTGGGTATGTGGTTGCAGCCTGCCCTGCCGGCTCGCGTCGACCGGCACGGCCGGCGATGGCGGCCGCGCAGAACGCAGGAATGCTGGTATTGCTGCTTGTGCTCAATGCCAACCGTCCGCAACCATGCCTCCAACATCCTCACGAAGCTGATGGCGTCGACCCGCCGCTCACGACGGTGACGGGCACGAGGACCGGCTTTGGGTGATGCGGCGGTGCCGCCTCATGACCGGCGCTGTCGAGAGGAGCACCGATCATGGCTGAGCCAGCTGCCGATGTTGGGGCCTCGTGGCATCAGCTCCGACAACGAACTCAGCTATGGACACGACATGTTCCCGAGATGCGCACGCTCCTCACCGTGCAACGAGGTCTCTCGTTCGCGGCCGAGTACGCGGGCGGCGCCGACGTGCCTCGTCGCTACGGCGTCGAGGACGTGCTCCGCGCGGCGACCGTCGGCGGCGCCATCAACGCCGGACGCCAGGACGAGATCAGGACGATCGAGGTCGGCAGGAAGGCGGATCTGGTGCTGATCGCACTCGACGAGGTCGCGACGAGGCTGTGCGGGTCCGACATTGCGACCGTCGTCAACACGGGGCATGGCGGCCGTCGATATGGCGTTCATCGACCGGAAGGTCAGGAAGTGGGGCGGCGAGCTCGTCGGCGTCGACTACGACCGGCTGGCTCGCGACGGCGAGGCGTCGCGCGCGTACCTCGTCGAGCGCTACGGCGTCACGATGGAGGACGTTCGCGCCGGTCTCTGGCGCCTTCGGACGATCAGGCCGCGCTCGGGTGTTTCTGACCTAACCCATGGATCATGATCACCAGAGTGGCGTTAGCGGCAGCATTCCCGCGCGACCCGGCGCCTCCCGGCCGGGTCTGCCCTGATTAGCTGGGCCGGGTCCAAACGCTTAGAACGGCGCCTCGCGGGTTCCGGCTGCTGCGACCCGTGTCCAAGGCATCCCAGTACCAGCCCTGTTGATCTTGGAGTGGCAGGTGGCGCCCCGGTTAACGATCGTTGCCCCCGGTGTCGTGACAGCGTGAACGAAGGGGATTCAATGCACCCCTAGCTTTTTGATCAATTTGGAGTGACAATCGCGGCAAAGCACTCCCGAATGGCGGGTTAACCCCTACCTGGGGCTGGGGCACCAGTGAACGGAGCAGTGACCACCTTGAACGGTCAACCTCCATGAGAAAGATGTTGATCGGCTTCACCGGTCTAGTCCTGGCTGCCGGTTTGGCAACATCGACACAGGGCCAGGAGCCAAAGCTTGTGACCTGCAATACCGGGCTGATCTTCCTTGCCGATATCTATACCGATCGTGTGCTGATGGGTGAGGGTTACATCGTGATCACCGGGGCCGACGGCCATCAGTATCTAGTTGCTGTGCCGGGTTCCGCAGTCCGCGCGAAACCGATCCGTTGCAGCCTCGCCGAGTGACGTTGGCGGCGTAGGACCTCATGGAAATAGGCTCCCATTCCCTCGCACAGGTGGGTGCTTAGTCGCCGCGACGCGGCAGCGCTTCGTTTCGTCACCTAGTTCTTCGATATAGTTGACCCGGTATACCCCATGGGGGTATTGGCCATTTGTTCTAGAGGACATGCGCCGCCGGGTTGGGGGTGGCTGCTCAGCCGGACGGCTCGACCAGGTAGACGCGGCGCCCTTCCGACAGTCCCTTCAGCTCGCGCAGGCCGCGATCAGTGAAGCCGATCGGCGAGCCCGCCAGGAGCTCCCGGGTCGCCCATGAGGCGTAGACCTGGCCGGGCTCAGCCAGGTCTACGATCCGCGCCGCAATGTGAATCGCCGCGCCGCGGACGTTACCGCCCTCCAGCTCGATCTCGCCGGTGTGGACCGCGGCCCGGACCTCGAGGCCGATGCCAGACGCCGCCCGACCGATCTCCTGAGCGGCATGGATGGCTCGCTCAGCGCCGTCGAACACGGCCACAAACCCGTCGCCGGTCGTCGCGACCTCGCGGCCCCGAAATCGGTCGAGCAGGGCCCTCACCGCCTGGTCGTGCCTGGCCAGCAGGTCGCGCCACTTGCCGTCGCCGAGCTCGAGGGCACGGGCGGTGGAGTCGACGATGTCGGTTACCAGGAGCGTCGCCACCACTCGGTCGAAGCCACCGCCCTCCGTACGCGCGAACGCCGTACTCGGCTGCCAGTCGATCGTGATCCACGGCTCATCGCCCACGACCCAGGCGTCGTGGCCGGGCGGAACCTCATAGAACTGGCCGGCCTCGATCAGCAGCTCGGCACCCTCACGCATCCGGATCCGTGCGCTGCCGGAGACGCATAGGCCGATGTGGTGGTACTCGCACAGCTCGGTTCGCGCGATCGGCTTGATCGACTCGCTCCAGCGCCAGCCGGGCTGGAGGACCGAGCGGCCGATGCGGATATCGCCCATGTCGTACGTCTCGAGGCGGCCGTACGGGATCTCGCGGACATCGTCCGGCTCGCCGAAGGGCCGCCGCTGAAGCTTCACCATCGGCACCGCACAATAGCGCCTTCACCTCGGCTTACGATGCCCGGACCCGCGCCGCAGGGTCGCGCTGCCGGGGAGATTTCGAGAGGAGATCCGACCCCCGTCATGTCGCAGACAGTCATCAGCCTGCGGAGCACCTCCAAGATCCGTCGGTCAAGAGCGTCGGTCTTCGGCGCCCAATGGGACAGCGTACGCCTGCATCTCGTGAATACGGGCGTCAACGTTGATCAAGGGTCGTGCGTACGAAGTTCGCGGATCTCAGCGACGACCTGGTACAGCGGCGCGGAAGCAGGGTCGATCGCAAGGTGGCCAGCTGGATAGGTGGGTGAAGGAACGGCGGCACGGTCGGATCGCGCACGTGGTGCAGACGGTCGTCACCGGTGGATCAAGCCATTCGATCTCCTCGCGCAGTGCTCACGGCGCTACGCCGGGCCAGGCGTGTTGGTGACCGACTCCAAGCTCGTCGGGTGGACTCTAAACTGAGCTCCGCCGGTGGCACGACGAAGAAGCGATCACAAAGGTGGATGAAGTGGCCAATGTCGATGATCCGATGAAAGCCTGGCAGGACATGATCGAGCAGTTTCAGAAGGCTGGACTTGGTTGGAATGCGCCGGATGTTCTGCAGACGATGTTCGCTCCCATGCAGCAACAGTTGGATCTGCTCCAGGAAGCCTTTGAGACCCAAGCAGAGTTCAATCGAAAGCTAACCCAACAAGCATTAGCCCCCATGCGACAGGTATTGGAGGGCCTGCGGCAAGCTGCCAAGACGACTCGGGCTGCTGGTGAGGCCCTCAAAGAGGCCGGGGACTTGTTGATGCAGCAAGCGGCTGCAATGGATCAAGCCTTGAGCTTCACCGGCCCGTTCTTCGAAATGACAGCTGCCCCTAGCGAGGGGACGGCCAAGAGGGAGTAGCGGTCGGCCTTCTTCAATCCCTCGTTGCGACCCAGAGTTCTGGAGTTGGATCGACGATCGCCGATGGGCTCCGTGGGTGCACATCGGGCCGGCTGACCTGGCCCTTGGGCAAGGCGTACCTCAGGCCGCGTTGGCCAGTTCGACTGCATATGCCGCCAGCCGCCGCACCGCCTTGCTGCAGCGAACCCTGACGACACCGGCACTCGTATGAAATCGCCGGGCCGCCTGATCACCAGTCATGCCGTCGGCATACACACCGCGCAGCAGTGCCGCGTCGGAATCGTCGATCAACCTCAGCAAGCTGCCCGCCTCAAGCACCCGATGCACCTCGACATCGATCGGCGGCGACGCGTCACAGGAACTCCCATCCAGCCCCGCTGGTTGCAGCAATTCCTCCAACGCGTCACCGGATGGCCATAATGTGATCTCGCCTCTCGCCAGCCAGGTGCGATCTCGCCAGACAGCGTTCAGGGTGTCCATCGAAAGGTTTGCCGCGATCCGTACGGGACGCCGATCCAACGGATAGCCGTTGATCACGCACCACAGCCACGCGAGGTAATCATCAACACTCGAGCGTGGGTCGCGCTGCGCCATCCGCACCATCCGGCCGAGCATCGCCTGCAACACCACACGACCAGCGAGCTGGTCACCGGCCGAGACCTCGGTGAGGAGCGCGGCAAGAACGGGATCTGTGTTCAGGCTGGCAACCGCCAGGACGTCATCGAGCGATTGGCACGGCGTCAGCACCGTGTGTCGCTCGGCCCATCTGATCACCGTCTCCGATCGTCCATTGACCAGCTCGCGCCACTCCTGATCAAGCGCATTGATGATGCCCATCCCACGCTGCCGATGGGATGCGCTGGTCATGGCAGGACTTTGCCCAGCGGGTGTTGTCGGATGTGTTGGTCGCAACACCGAAGGTGTTGCCCGTCTGAGCTGGGTGTTGTCAGTAGCTAGGGTGAGCGGGTGGACATGGTGGCGGAGCGGCTCCAGGCCGCCGCGGCCAGCCTGACGCCGCCGTACGCAGTTGTTGATCTTGATGCGCTAGATCCGAACGCTCAAGCCATGATCACCAGAGCTCGCGGGCTTCCCATTCGGCTAGCGACCAAGTCGATCAGATGCCGGGCCATCATCAACCGAGTGCTAGACCGGAGCGGCTATCAGGGCGCCCTGGCCTATTCCCTTGCCGAGGCCATTTGGCTCGCCCGCTCGGGGATTCAGGACATACTGCTGGCCTATCCAACCGTCGATCGCGACGCCCTTGTTGATCTCGCTCAAGATGATCAACTGCGCGAATCGATCATGGTCATGGTCGATTCGATCGAGCAGTGCGACCTGATAGCCAACGCGGCGGCCACCCAACCGATCAAGGTGTGCATTGACGTCGACGCCTCACTTCGTATCGGTCCACTGCACCTAGGCGTCAGGCGGTCTCCGGTGCATTCACCCGGCCAGGCGTACGCGCTCGCCGCCGAGATCACCAAGCGGCCAATGCTCTCCCTCACTGGCCTCATGTTCTACGACGCGCAGATCGCAGGTCTGCCGGACAGCTCACCGGCGGTCCGCACGGTGAAGCGCCTGTCCGCACGGGAGCTCCGCGCTCGGCGTCGGGAGGTGATCGCAGCGGTCCGCAATCTTGCGATCTGAAGTTGATCAATGGTGGCGGCACCGGCAGCCTGCATATCGTCTCCCGTGATCACCAACTGACCGAGCTCGCTGCCGGCTCCGGCCTCTACGGCCCCACCTTGTTTGATCACTATCGCGGCTTCCCACCGACGCCTGCGGCGTACTTCGTCAGCCCCGTGGTGCGTAAGCCGAGCGCGCGACACGCAGTCGTGTATTCCGGCGGCTACATCGCTTCCGGACCACCGGGCTGGTCGCGAGAACCGCAGCCGTGGGTGCCGCGACAGCTTCGGCTGCTTCGAACCGAGGGTGCCGGCGAGGTCCAAACGCCGCTGCAAGGTCAGGCCGCGGCAGCACTCCGGGTCGGCGATCAGGTTTGGTTCCGACACGCCAAGGCCGGTGAACTGTGCGAACGATTCGACCGTTTGCACCTTGTGCAGGGTGAACAGATCATCGACGAGGTGCCCACCTACCGGGGTGAGGGGCGGAACTTCGGGTGAGTCAGCAGACCATCGCGGAATGGAAGAACTGGGCCGGCAATGTCACCAGTGAGCCACGGCACGTGGCCCATCCCGAGACCGTCGAGGAGCTCGTGCACGACATCACGGCCGCGTCGCAAGCCGGCCGACCAGTCAAGACGGTGGGCAGCGGCCATTCGTTCACCGATATTGCTGCCACCGACGGCGTCCAGATCAGTCTGGGTGAGCTGACCGGCATCACCGACGTCGACTACGACACCGGTCTGGTCACCGTCCTCGGCGGCACCTCGCTTGCTGAGCTCAATGTGCGCCTGACCACCCACGGTCTCGCACTGGAGAACCTGGGCGACATCGACCGGCAGACCATTACGGGGGCGATCTCTACGGGAACGCACGGGACTGGAGCGAGGTTCGGAGGCCTTGCGACTCAGGTGCGCGGGCTCACGATGATCACCGCTGACGGATCGCAGCTGCGTTGCTCGGCAGCAGAGAACCCGGACCTGTTCATGGCAGCACGCGTCGGTCTCGGTGCGCTCGGAGTGATCACGGAGGTCACCCTGCAGTGCGTGCCGACGTTTCGGCTGCAGGCGGTCGAGGGACCGGCGCGGCTGGAAAACATGCTCGACGGCTTCGAGGACATGATCACCGAAAATGATCACGTCGAGTTCTATTGGTTCCCGCACACCGACCGTACGCTCACCAAACGCAACAACCGGGTGCCCCACGATTACGCCGATCAGCGACTACCTCGATGGCGCTATCTCCTCGACGATGAGCTGCTCTCGAACGGCCTGTTCGAAGGGATCAATCGACTCGGTCAGCTCCGCCCGTCCCTGATACCCCACATCAATCAGCTCTCAGCACGCGCCCTCGCACCGCGCGAGTTCACCGATGTCTCGTACGCGGTGTTCACCTCGCCACGACGCGTCCGGTTCAAGGAGAGTGAGTACGCCGTGCCGCGCGCCGCAATTGCACCGGTCCTGCGGGCTCTGCGCAGCTGGATCGATGATCACGACGAGCGGATCTGCTTCCCGGTCGAGGTCCGCGTCGCCGCGCCCGATGACATCTGGCTCTCCACGGCCTACCAGCGCGAGACCGGCTATATCGCCGTACACCATTACTTCAAGGTCGATCACCGGCGCTACTTCGCGGCCTTCGAATCGATCGTCGCCGAGCACCAGGGCCGGCCGCACTGGGGCAAGATGCACACCCTCGAGGGTGATCAACTGCGTCGGCTGTATCCCCGATTTGACCAGTTCGTACGAATCCGCGATCGACTGGATCCCGGCCACACATTCGACAACGCCTACCTGCGCCGAGTCCTCGGCTCTCGAGCAGTGAGGAATGGCGAGACCTCTAGGAAACCACCTTGAGTGATTCGGTGCCGTCGTTCATGCTGATTCCGCGACTGACGAGCGTGAACCCCGCACTGATCAGTAGATAGCAGACGGCCATGATGATCAGGATCATCACAGACTTGCCGTTGGGCGGCAGGATCACGGCAGCGATCACCGAGGCAAGCACCAGCGCGATGTTGAAGATCATGTCGTAGAGCACGAACACGCGGCCCTTGAACTCATCGGCGACGTGCGCTTGCACCAGGGTGTCAACGCCGATCTTGATGCCTTGTGCGGTCAGACCCAGCAGGAAGGCCGCCACCATCTGCGTCGCCCAGGTATAGATCGCGCCAGGCATCACCTGGAAGACCGCTGAGGCCACCAAGCAGATGATCATTGTGGCCCGCAGGCCCACCCGGGCACTCATCGAGGGTGTTACCGCAGAAGCGAGGACAAATCCGGCGCCGGTGATCACAACGAGCAGCCCGAGGTCGGCGATGGCCGGGTCGAGCTGATCAGGACTGTGAAAGTAGTTGCGAAATACCAAGATCGTTGCGACCGTGACAATGCCTTGAACAAGCCGGTGTGCAGCGATGGTCAGCAGCCCGACGCCAGCGGGACGTCGGCTTCGCAGATGCGCCACAGCCTCGACCAGACCACCGACGACGTCGCGCGCCTTCATCTTTGGTTCTGTGCCGTCAGGCCCAAGCTGCTTCCGGGGAATCCAGAGTGCCATCACTGCGCTCACCACGAACCCTGCGACAGCGATCAGGAACAAGATCGCATTCGCGCGGTAGTCGGGCATCATGTGCCCCAAGATCAGGCGTAGCGGCGTGGCTACGGCGACCCCGATCAGTAGGCCGGCCGGACCCACGGTCGGAACAATCGAGTTGGCGACCAGGTACTCGCTCGGATCGATCGTGTGCGGAAGCGATGCTGACAGCGCGGCGAGAAGGAACCTGTTGAGGCTCATGGCAAGCAGCAGGCCGCCGTAGACCAGCACTATGACGCCTACCGACTGCAACCCCGACCAGACCAGGACTGCCAAGCCAAGAGTCACGGCGGCCCGAGCGAGGTTGGCGATGACCAGCACCTGCCGACGAGACACCCGGTCGATCACCACTGCGGCAAAAGGTCCCAGGATCGAAAACGGCAGCAAGGTGATGGCCAAGCACGATGGCGATCGACGCCGCATCCGGCTGCCGCTCCGGTGAGAAGAGCACATAAGCGGCAAGGGCCACCTGAAGCACTCCATCACTGGACTGGACTGCCACCCGGACGGCCAGCAGCCGCCGGAAGTACCGATGCCGCCAAAGCTGCTGGAAGCTCCGAAGCACTGCTCGCCGGCGCGGCTCGCCGCCGGGACTGGAGGTCGTCTCGCTCACGCCCGCTTCGTGACGGGTTTGCTGCTCGCTGTGCTCGCGCGGTGTGCTAGCGAACTCCATGCCCAACCTTGCGGATCAACCTTGCGGATACTTCTTCATGTACTCCGAGAGCTTGTCCTTCTTCAGGGCACTGGCCAGCTCGGCCATCTTGGCCGTGTCCACAACATCAATGCTCTGCCCGTCCGGCGTGGTTGCAAAACCGGAGATCGGGGCCTGCAGCAGTTCGATTTTCATTCCGGTCAGCCGGAGCGAGTGCGCCGTACGCAGGATCTCGCTATCGCTCAGCTCGTTGTCGACCGTCATGTGCTTGGCCACATTGCTGATGAAATTGATGAAGGTGGCCGGATCAGAAACCACTCCCGCGCTGAGGCCCTTCTCCACCATGGCCTTGATGACATTGCGCTGGTTCTCTGCGCGATCAAGATCACCGCCGGGCAGCTGGTGGCGCTCCCGTACGAACCACAGGGCTTCCTCGCCGGAGATCGTGATCTTGCCCTTGGGGTAGTTGAAACCGTGTGAGCTAAAAGCGGTCTTGTTCGTCACCGTGACTCCGTGCAGGTCGTCGGTGAGTTTGATGAACCCTTCGAAATCGACGAGCACCACATGGTCCATGCGTACCCCGGTGACGCTTTCCAGCGTGCGGACCGCCAGCGGCGCGCCACCGAAGGCGAAGGCTGCATTGATCTTGTTCTTGCCGTAGCCCGGAATGTTCACGTACATGTCGCGCGGGAAGGAGGTGATGTAGGCCCGATTCCGCTTCGCATTCAGATGGACCACCATGATCGTGTCGCTGCGTCCGTTGCCCTCATTGCCGGGATCGCGACTGTCGGAGCCGAGCAGCACGTAGTTCAAGGTGCCCGTTTCCAGCTGTTCTTTGGGCGGACGGGCGGACGGCTCGCCGCTGGGCAACTCGACGCCTCGATTGAGATTCTCGGTCAAGCTGCGATCGATGGTTCTCTGGTAGAACATTCCGGCGCCCATGACCGCGACCAGCAGCACCGCGATGCCGATCAAGATCGCCGGCAATAGACGCCGGCGAGCCCGCCTCTTGGGTTTTGGAGCACCGTCGTCTGGTGGGGACTCTAGCGTCGTGGTGGTTTGGGCCATCGGCTTCCTCGTTTGGGCAAAGAGCAACCGAAGTCTATGCGGCCGAGCTCGTTTAGTCCGGCAGGGTGGGCGATCGTTACAGCCGAGTCGCCCAACGCCTCGCATTGTCACGAACGTTACGATCCGTATATGTCACGGGCCGAGGACGCCGCCCGGCGCGCCGAGCTGGCGGCGGCTCAGGCGCGAGGCGAGTCGCTCCAGGCACAGAAGCTCATCGATGAGTTCGTTGCCGCGGCCAACGCCAAGGGCATAGCGCCGCATCGACTGCGTGCGACGCTGTACAGCGGCCAGTCGGTAAAGACCGACAAGATTGGCTGGTACATCCGCAAGAACGAGAGTGTTGCCGTCGGCGAGGACGGCTCCTATTACGTACTGGCCGTTCCTGGTGGCCTGCGCGAACGCTTCTCCGGTGTGAAGCTGAAGCCGAGTCCACCGCCGCTGATCGTCGGTAAGGGTGGCCGCGACGGCGACACGGGTGACCTCGCGGATTTCCTCAAGCTGCGGCTTGCCGCAGGCTAGGTGTGTAGGCCCGGATAGCGTACGAGGGTGATCCAGCCGGGACCTCGCGTAGTGATCACGGGAGCCGCCGGTCACATCGGCAGGGCGATCGCTCCCCTGCTGCCGCCCCAGTGGCAGCTGCACCTGACCGACGTCGCGGCCGAGGAAGGCATCACCGCGCTGGACATCACCGATCCCGACGGCCTGCGAGAGGGTGTTCCAAGACGCCGATGCCGTCGTCCACCTCGCCGCCGTACCCGATCCCGCGGCCTCGTGGGACCGGCTCCTTCCGACCAATGTGATCGGCGCATATCACGTCGCACATGCTGCAGCTGATGTCGGAGTCCGCCGGCTCGTACTGGCCAGCAGCCTCCACGCAGTCTCCGCAGTGCCTGAGACAACGCAGGTCCGTGGGGACGATGCTCCTCGGCCAGGAAACCTCTACGGGGCAACCAAGGCATGGGCGGAGGCATTGGGCGCGTGGGTGGCGGCCACGACCTCGACGACGGTCGTGGCGCTACGGATCGGCTACTTTGCGATCGAGCCGCCGGATCTCGAGCAGGTTGCGACGCGAGATCTCACAGCCTGGCTGAGTGCGCGCGACGCCGCCGAGCTCGTACGCGCAGCCGTCGAGTCCGAAGGACTGACGTTCGTCGTAGCCAACGGCATTTCGGCGAACCGTTTTCGCCGCGCCGACCTCGAGCAGACCGTAAGCCGTCTCGGCTACCACCCTGTCGATGACGCTTGGGCCTAGTTGGCAGATCGGGAACTTCGCAGCGGGCGTCACGGTTAGTCGGGATATAAGGAGCGTCCAACGCGACCTCAAGCCCGAGCGAGTTAGCCTTCTCGACGAAGCGGTTGAATGCCCAAGAATCGAGTCCCAATAGGGGCATCAGGCCTCGGGAGCTGGCGACATTACGCTCGGCGCCGTCGCGGTTACTTATGGTCCTTAGGCAAGCAACGCTATGGGGGTGCTCGTGCTGATTTCGACCTTGGGCCTGATCGGGTCGCGTCTCAGACTCGCGTTCGTTGGGATCTTGGTCACTCTTGCCGCCACGGCCTGCGGGTCCGCAGCAGTGGGCGCGCCGCCCATCGCGCCTGATGGTCCATTGGTGCAGCAACTAACCGGTGAGGTGAGCGATGCCGGGGCATTGAAGCATCTTCAGGCGCTGCAGAAGATCGCCGACGAGCACGGCGGCAACCGGGCCGCCGGGACCCCCGGCTATGACGCGAGCGTTGACTATGTGGTCGGCGTACTGCGCGACATTGGGTTCAAGGCCAGCACCCCGACCTTTCGTGCGTCCGGTCGGAGCGGCGAGCGCGGTGCCCAACGCAACGTCATCGCGCAGACCCGTACCGGAGACCCCAATCACGTCGTGATGATCGGCGCCCACCTCGACTCGGTCGAGGACGGCCCCGGCATCGTCGACGACGGCTCCGGCGTGGCAACCCTGCTGGAGATCGCCACCGAGCTCGGGGCCAAGCCGTCGGTGCAGAACACGGTGCGGTTCGCGTTCTTCGGCGGTGAGGAGAACGACGCCGACGGCTCGACCGGCTATGTGGATGGCCTGTCCGCCGCCGACCGTAGCAAGATCAAGCTGTATCTGAACGTGGACATGGTGGCATCGCCAAACGGCGGCTACTTCGTCCAGGGCGGCAAAGGCAGGGACTCGGAGGCCGCGGGACCGGCGGGTTCGGCCATGATCGGGCGGGTGCTCGCCGATCAGCTGACCAAGGCCGGCGTGACAGACCCGAAACTCATCGAGTTCGTGGGGGACGACGAATCGCCGTTCATCGACGCGGGCATCCCGGTCGGCGGCGCGGAGAACGGCGACGAGGAGAGGAAGACGGCCACAAGAAGCCAAAGCCTGGGGCGGGCAGGCTCGCGAGCATTATGACCGCTGCTACCACGACGCCTGCGACAACATCGACAACGTCAATCGGGACGTGCTCAAGCACTACCTGCGGGCAATCGCCGGCACCCTCGCCTACTTCGCAACGTCCACAGCCGATCTGCGCTGACTCGAGCTCAAATCTGTCAGCGATCCTCCTCAGGGGAGGCGTTCGGGCTTGGTGTCTTCACGCTGAGTGCGCAGGATTATGGCGGTGGCGAAGATCCCTTGCTTCTGGGTCCAGCGTCCGTGGAGTTGGTGGATGGGGCGGCCGTTGAGGATCAGGTCGTCGCGGGACAGCAGGGCTGTGAAGGTCCGGTTGTGTGGGTCGAAGATGATCTCGGCGTCGTGGTGGTCGAGCCACTTACCGACCAGTGGGAACCAGGCTTTATACACCGCCTCTTTGGCGCTGAACAACAACCGGTCCCAGTTCGGGCTGTCGGACTCTTGGTGGGTGGTGGCGAGTCGGTCTCGTTCGGCGGGGGTGGCGATGAGGCCTAGCACACCGTCGGGAAGCGGTTCGTCGGGTTCGGCGTCGATACCGATCGCGGAGATCCGCGTGCGGAGGCCGACCGCGGCCGCGGCGTAGCCGGCGCAATGGGTCATGCTGCCCCGGATCCCCGCCGGCCAGGTCGGTGCGCCGCCGACACCGGGCAGGATCGGGGCCGGCGGGTAACCCAACCGCTGCAGGCATGCCCGGGCGCAGCTCCTGACCGCGGCGTAGTCACGGCGCCGTGCCGCCACGGCGTGAGCGATGACCTGCTCCTCCTCCCGGAACAAGACCCCGCCGTGGGCCTCGCCGAAGCATTCCTGGCTCTCCACCCCAGCCGGCAGGATCACCTCAAGCATGATTTAGCCGTGGCGGCGCAGTTCGTGGAAGAAGTCGTCGATGATGTGCAGGTCGCCGGAGGATGCCACCTTGTCGTAGACGTATTTGCCGACCGCCAGGTCGAGCACGCCCAGGCCGAACGGGGAGAAGATCACCGGCCGACCCGCCGGCACTCTCACCCGGCCGGCCATCACATCATCCAAGGTGCCGAGCCAGGAAGTCCCGGCTGCCGGTGAGCTGCTCGGTCAGGTGCGGTGAGGTGTTGGCCTTCAGGCAATGATCGACATCGTCGACCACATTGGTGGAGGCGAGCAGAACCTCCGGCGCGAGGTCGCGCAGCGAGATGTGCAGCACCAACGGATTATGCTCGAACCAGGACAGGTCGCTGACATGCGGCTGCGGCGGCGACGGTAGCGAAGACGACCAGGTCGCTGCACCGGATCAGCTCCTCGGCGCTGTCATAGACCCTGACCCGGCCGGCGGTGCCGGACTGCTCCAGATAGCCGCCGGAAGCCGGCCGCGCTGTCGGCGGACAGGTCATGCACCCCGATCTCGTCGAATGACCAACCCGTCCCGGCCAGGAACGTGTGAATATAGCGGGCGATCAAACCCGCCCCGACAAACCCCACCCGGGTCGGGCGTGGCCGGCCACGGCTCAGCCAATCCGCCGCCAAAGCCGCCGACGCCGCCGTCCTCGTAGCGCTGATGATCGAGGCCTCCAGGCAGGCGAACGGATACCCGGTGTCATGATCATTCAAAATCAACACCGCCGACGCCCTCGGCACCCCGGCCGCCACATTCTCCGGGAAACTCGAAACCCACTTCACACCATCCACCCGGCCCGGCCCGCCGATCGAGGCCGGCAACGCGATAATCCGGGACGACGGGCGATCCGGGAACCGCAGAAAATACGACGGCGGATTCACCGAATCCCCAGCACCATGCAACCGATAGGTCGCCTCAACCAGCTCCACCACCTCCCTCTCCCGGCCCTGCAGCACCCCCTGAACCTGCCCACCAGAAATCACCGCGAACGGCAGGCACCGTTGCTCGCTCGACCCCTTCGCGCGCGGTCGTATCGGAAAGCGTGGTGGTCATCCCGGCGTCACCTCATTACTGGGCGACGCATCGGAAACACGTACCGGCTCGGCCATCCCGACCAGGATCTCGCGGGGTCCTTCGTAGGCCTCCCTGCTGTGCGCGGTGCGGATGTTGTCCACCAGCATCAAATCGCCGGCCTGCCACGGCTCCCGCACCGTATTGGCCTCATAGACCGCGTTGATCAGCTCGACGATCTCCTCGGTGAGCGGCTCACCGTTGCCGAAGCCGGTGTTGAACGGCAGCCCGTCGGCGCCGTACATGTCCACCAGGTACTCACGTACCTCAGGATCGATCGTCCACTCGTTCAAGAACGCGATCTGATTGAAGAAGCAACGCTCTCCAGTCGCTCGGATGACGCACCACGGCGCTACGGCGCTGCCGGGTCCGCAGTTCACCATCAGGCTGCCACTCAAACCCGATCGCGTTGGCGCGGCAGTAGCTCTCGACGGCGCCACGATCCTCGGTCCCGAACGCCTCCTCCAGGGTCGCCCCGATCTCGTCGTTGTAGCTCCGGGTCAGCAGCCAACCGTCCCGCTCGAACCGCGCGACCAACTCGGCGGGCAGTGCGTCCAGCACGGTCGGCGAATCCGACACCGCCGTCGCTCCACCGCGAGTGGGGGCGCTCAGGCAGGCGAACAGCATCAGGCCGGGAACCTCGAGCCGGTAACTCAGCTCATGGTGCATGCACATCGGCTGGTTCGCCGGCCACGTCGCTGAGGAATACACCCCGTCGGCATAAACCTGCCGACGAGCGAACGCCTCCTTCTCAATCATCAAGGCGGTAGCCAGCCGCCGGAAAACTGCGGTGACCTCGGCGGCGTCGCGCAGCCCGAGGCCACGGACCAGAACCGCACCGTGCTCTGCCACGACAGCGCGCAATGCGTCCCGGCGCTCTGCAGCCCAGCCGGGTGCGTCACTCGTGGCCTCAGCCCGCAGAATTGGAGGCTTGCCAGGCTGCAGTTCCACATCGCGCTGTAACGCTATGGGTGAGGACGACATCTCGGTTCCCTTCATTCAGTTTGACGGATA
>CAVQIU010000013.1:0-197962 GCA_963712625.1 uncultured Actinomycetota bacterium | reverse complement strand
GGTAACGACTCCAAGGTGCGGGAGACCGCAGGGCCCTGCATCCGTTGCACACGCTGCTGCAGCTCGTGAATGCGGCTCGGTGTTGTTTGGAGCTGCTCGCAGCTCGGTGTTGTTTGGAGCTGCTCGCAGCTCGGTGTTGTTTGGAGCTGCCGAGCGCGAGCGTGATGCCGACGCTCGCAGCTCGGGCAAAGCCATGTGCGATGCGGGTTGCGATGACACTCCCTTATAATCGAACATGTATTCGAGAATAGTCAAGACGACTGACATTCCATACTGTCGCTTCGCCAGGAGCCGGTGACACTCACAGCTTCGTTATCGCTCTTTCTTGACCTGACCCGCCATAATCCCAATGACAGCCCTAAAAATGTCAGCAGAGTTGGCTTTGTGCACTCTTGGCCCTACCGATGAACGCGGACGGAGGTGCGGTCATGTCAGCGGTGATTGTTCTCAACACCGACAACACGGCCCTGCACACGGTCTCGATCAAGCACGCCATTCTGATGCTGGTCCGCGAAGTTGCCATCGTCGAGGAAGCCCGCGATGGACATCACATCGGCCCTTACCCGTGGCCCCTGGTGCTACGACTGATCCGCTACGTCAAAACGACTTTCCTGTACGCCCGAACGCCCGCTTGGTCCAAGCGTGGTGTGCTACGTCGTGATCATCATCGCTGCGCTTACTGTCAGGGCCCCGCTGACACTGTTGATCACCTGCTGCCCCAGTCCCGAGGCGGCACCAACAGCTGGCAGAACACCGTGGCCGCCTGCACTCGCTGCAACAATCGCAAGGCCAACCGAACTCCCCGTGAGGCTGCGATGACTCTCGCGTGGAAGCCGAGCGTGCCGACGTGGCGTGATGCCTACCATCGCCGGAACTGATGACCAGCTGGGATCCCACGACTTACCTGGAGTTCGCCGATGAGCGATCTCGTCCATTCGTCGATCTGCTGAGCCGGGTCAACACCGCTCATCCGACGGTCGTGGTCGACCTTGGTTGCGGGCCTGGTCAGCTCACCGCCTCGTTGGCCGATCGTTGGCCCGACGCGCAGATCCTCGGGCTGGACTCATCCCCAGAGATGATCACCAGGGCCGCCGAGTTCGCCGGGCCACGGGTGAGCTTTCAGGTACAGGATCTTCGTGACTGGCGGCCCGAGACACGCGTCGATGTGATCATCAGCAATGCGACGCTGCAGTGGGTACCCAGACACCGCGAGCTGCTGCCCTTCCTGGTCTCAACGCTCTCCCCCGGTGGATGGATCGCCTTCCAAGTGCCAGGAAACTTTGCCGAGCCGAGCCATCGGTTGCTTCGTCAGTTGGCCGCCGACCCGCGCTATGCGCCACTGCTGATCGACGTCGCCTGGCCGGACGCAGCCGATGCTGCGTCCTATCTGGATGATCTTGCCGGCATGGGGTGCTCGGTTGATGCCTGGGAAACGACCTACGTTCACCTACTGAGCGGGCCGAATCCGGTCTTCCGCTGGATATCAGGGACCGGAGCCCGGCCGGTACTGCAGGCGCTGCCCGATGACCTCCGGGCACACTTCGTAGCTGAGTATCAGGACCTCTTGAACGCGGCATATCCGACAGGACACTACGGCACGGTGGTGCTGCCGTTCCGGCGAATATTCGTCGTCGCAGAGGAGGAGGAGCCCAGCGAGGGCAAGACGCATCGAATCCTAGACAGTGACCTGTTTTTGATCACTGACCCACATGCCGACCAGGCCGCGGAAGTGGCCGATGAACCGCTCGCGCTCGTGTTCGGGATAAGTCTGGGTGATCGTTTCGAGGAGCATCCGGTCGAAGTCGGCCGATGACACCCATTCGAGCACCAGGTCATCGATGTCCGGCAGCGCAGTGGCACAGAACTCCAGATAGCGCTCTTTGTCGAAGTGCTGGTCTGCGAGCTCTTGGTAGCGAACGAGCTTTGCCTCGTAGTCCAGATCTTGATCATCGGCGATCGCGAACCACGGCTCGCTGTCGACCTGCAGCTTCGCGCGACGCCCAGTTGCGGCACAGAACGCAGTCCATTTGATCAACGACTTCATGGCCCACGGAAAGTAGTAGTGCAGTGAGGTCACCGCCACGTCAGGGCAAGCGTTGGCGTAGTCGATGGGTATCACGGTGTCGCCTTGCACCAGCATCTCGCAGGAGTTGAATTCCCAGCGGAAGAAGGCGTTCACGGTCTGGGCGATCGTGGTCGCCTCATCGCCGACTTTGGCAGAGAGAAATTCATGGTCAACGACGTAGCGGTCGTGCATCGGCTGGTCTGGGCGAAAATGCATGACCATCGTCTCGGGCCCGATGGTCAGTGCTCGGGCGAAGACGTCGTAGGGCTCGACAGACCTCTGCAAATGCATCAGCATCTCACCGGAGTCGTCGTACGCCGCCATCAATTCGGCCTCGTTCTTGACCCGGGACACCCCGCGCCAGCCACCACCGTCGAAAGGTTTCATGAAGAGCGGATAACCCATCTCATCGGCGATCGCGACGAGATCGAAGGGGTCGTTGTAGTTGCGCGATGTGTACGCCCAACGCACGTTGTCGATCGGGTTCTTGTAGGGCACGAGGACCGTGTCCGGCACGTTCATGCCGAGCCTTATCAAGGCGCAGTACGCCGAGTGCTTCTCCATCGACTGGAAGGTGAATGGAGAGTTCATCAGGTAGACGTCGTCCATCAACGCGATCTTCTTCAGCCACTCGCGCGGATGGTAGTACCAATACGCCAAACGGTCGATCACCACCTGATGGCGGGCCCGATCCCGCAGATTGAAGGGGTGGATGCGCACTCGTTCCGTGTCCAGAACATGATCAATACCGGCGTACTGAAAAACTCCAATACGACTCGATATGGCCTCGAAAGCCTGCGGCCAGTCCTCCTCGGCACCAAGCAGCAGCCCGACTAGGTGGCGGTTGACGGACATACTCGACCTCCCTGGTTAGCAGAAACTCGGTAGGTGGTGAGCTCGTTGGCGTTTGCCACCATTGCATGCGCGGCGTGGTAGGTGCTGCGGTCACCTGACCATCCCCTCGTCACTCCTTGTCACCTGAATACTGGCCTCGCTGGCCGAGACACGCAACGTGTCAGGGAGGCGGAGTCCGTCGCGTTTCAACTCGAGCTCGGCCAACTTGTTGATCACCTCTCGATCGCCGGATCTCCAGGCGTGAACGGGGTCGTCGCTGATCTCCGCCAGTACGTAGAGCGGCTGGACCGCCATCGCACGGAGTGCGAAGAGGTCGAGGTCGGCAAGTTCGTCCAAGAAGACCTGAGAGGCCCGAGCTTGTCGATAGAACCGGATCCGGCGCGGTAGCCAAAAGGCCATCACAATCGTCACAGGAATCAGAAAGACCAGCCAGCCGACGAGTAGCGCCAGCTGTTCGATGCTTTGGACCTGCTCGTTGGCAGAGGTGATCAGATTGCCGAGAGTCACCGCGGCAGAGTCGAAGGGCCGCCGCAGCTGGTCACCGGCGACTGGAACCTTTGCCGCTTCCTCCGCGGCCTGTCGAAAGTTATCGGCCAATCGGGCTGCAGTCTTCGCCGTCTCCCGGGCGGGGGTAGCCAGCACCTCGATCACTCGGTGGACGAAGATTCCGACGATGGCCCAGCCGATCGTCCAGAGCAGAACGAAGCCGTCTCCAAGGAGCTGGCCAATCATCCTGGCCGGACGCTTAGCGTAGATGCCCATGTCCGCGACACTACCCATGGTCGAGGCAAGTGGCAGGATGACTCGGTGTCTCAGAGTTCGGCCCACCGGAATACCACGGTTCGATCCATCCGCTTTGGATGCCTGCTGCTCGTCCTCGCCGTGGCGCTGGCCGGATGCGGAATCTCTCTCCCGTTTCCGAGTCCGCACCGCAACGGCAACGCTCCTAACCAGGCCGCAGCCGCACTCGCCACAGCGCTCAGTGCGAAGGATCTCTCGCCGATACCGTTCGTCGGCTCCTCCGGCCCAGCCGTGAACGAGCTGTTCCAACCGCTCGTCGCCGGTATGGGCCCGCTGAAGCCGACCGTTGCCGTCCGGTCTGTGTCGCGTGACGGCTCCATCGCAACGGCCAGGCTGTCGTTCGCATGGACCTTCCCCGGCGTACCTGAAAGCTGGACGTACGAGACAGACGCCAAGCTGGCCGAGGAGTCAGGTCAATGGAAGACAACCTGGCAACCCAGCATCGTGCAGCCCCAGCTCGACGGCTCGAACCGACTGTCGCAACGGCGCCTCTATCCCGAACGCGGTGAGCTGCTCGGGGAGGACGGCGTCCCTATCGTCGAGGACCGCACTGTATTCCGGATCGGAATCGACAAGTCGAAGGTAAGCGGCAACAAGGCCAAGGCGTCGGCAATCCGGCTCGCGAAAGTGGTCAAGATCGACTCGAAGGCGTACGCAGCGAAGGTGGCCGCTGCGAGCAACGAGGCCTTTGTTCTCGCCATCGTGCTTCGGATGGACGCGGCTGACCTGCCCATCGGCTCGAGGATCCGCGCCATCCCGGGGGCGATTTCCATCCGCACGAGCCAGATGCTTGCTCCGACACGAGATTTCGCCCGGCCCATCATCGGTACCGTCGGCGACGCCACCAAAGACGATGTCGACAAGGCCGGCGGCGCCGTCGTGGCCGGGGACCAGGTCGGGCTCTCCGGATTGCAGCAGCGGTACGACGCGCAGCTACGCGGAACGCCGGGCGTACGGGTGCGACTGGTGGCCGCGAAGCCGAGCGGCAGCTCGGCAAGCCCCTCCCCGACTCCATCGACTGTTGCCGAAGCCGAACCGATCGTGTTATTCGAGGTCAAGCCCGTGCCGGGCAAGCCGCTGACGACCACGCTGAACATCGGACTGCAGAAGCTTGCGGAAAAGACTCTGGGGAGGACTAAGCCAGCGAGTGCGCTGGTCGCCATCCGCCCATCGACGGGGGCGATCGTCGCGGCTGCCAATGGTGAAGGCAATCGCGGGCAGTCTCTGGCTACGGTGGGTCGGGCGGCTCCGGGGTCCACCTTCAAGGTCGTGTCCGCGCTTGCCTTGCTGCGGGCTGGCCTGACTCCGGAGTCATCGATCAAATGCCCGCTGACAGTGACGGTAAATGGCCGGAAGTTCAGCAACTACAGCGACTATCCGCGCAACCACCTGGGCACCATCCCGTTCCAGACCGCACTCGCACAGTCATGCAATACGGCCTTCATCGGCCAACGAGGCAGGCTCAAGGGGTCTGCCCTGGCGGATGCCGCCGGCTCCTTGGGCGTCGGCATCGACTACGACGTGGGCTTCCCGTCCTTCTTCGGCTCGGTACCAGACGATCCGACCCCCACCGGCCGCGCCGCTGCCATCATCGGTCAGGGCAAGATCGAGGCCTCACCGATGACTATGGCCGGCGTGGTCGCATCGGTCGCGGCAGGTGAGACCGTGGTACCGCACCTGATCGATGGAACCCAGGCCACCTCGAAGGCAAAGCCGCTGACCAGTGAAGAGGCTCGTCAGCTGCGCGGCATGATGCGCGCCGTGGTAGCGGAGGGCAGCGGCCACGTGCTTGGCAATCTCCCCGGACCCGCGGTGCTGGCCAAGACCGGTACCGCAGAGTATGGCGCCTCCAAACCGCTCAAGACGCACGCCTGGATGATCGCGGCGCAGGGCGATCTCGCGGTTGCGGTTTTCGTCAACGATGGCAAGACCGGCTCGGCCACGGCTGGACCCCTGCTGCGGACCTTCCTGAAGAACGCTCGCTAGGCAAGCAGTGCTCGCTAGAGAATCCAGGGCGGCGCCCGCGCAGAGACCCGCCCGTCAACAGGCTCAGGGCGCATTGCTGATTGTGCCCGATCGGCTGCCGACGGTGACGAGCCAGCCCCGTTCGTTGCCTTCCACCAGTCCGGCGGTCTCAAGCCCGGTCAACGCACCCAGACAGGTTGGAACGCTGACGCCGGCGGCAAGGGCAATATCTCCCACGGAGGCTCGGCGGCGAGCCGGGATTGCCTCGAACACCGCAAGCTGAGACTCGGTGAGTGCATCAGTCGCCCGGCTCTGTCCCTGAGTTAACGGGAGCATTGCCTGACCCATGCCAGAGATCAGTTCCAAAATCTCCGCTGCCGACGTAACCAGTACCGCCTGCCCGTTCCGAATCATCAAATGCGTGGCCGTGGACGCCCGGGAGTACACCGAACCCGGAACCGCCATAAGCGGGCGTCCGCAACCCAGCGCCCAACTTGCTGTGTTGCGTGCGCCGGAACGAAGCGCCGCCTCCACAACCACCGTGCCGCGGGACATCGCGGCGATCAGCCGGTTACGGGCCAGGAACCGCACCCGCGTGGGATGAGCCCCAGGCGGCAACTCCGAGACCAATAGCTGCTCCTTGGACAGGGCGTCAAAAAGCGAGGCGTGACCAGGTGGATAAGCCACGTCGACGCCATTGGCCAGCACACCCACGGTCGGTCCTCCAGCAGTGAGAGCACCGCGATGCGCGGCCACGTCGATGCCGAAGGCGCCACCGGAAAGGACGGTCACACCTTGTTCCACCAGATCGGCGGCGAGATCGGTCGCAATGCCGCTTCCGTACGCGGTTGCCGCCCGTGACCCGACAATCGCGACCGACCGCTCCATGAGGTGGGCGAGATGTCCGGGACCGCGCAGCCACAGCCCCACCGGCTCGCCGCCGCGGCGCTGGACAGCTTTCGGCATGTCGAAGATCATCAAGCCCGGCCGGCCACTCGTCGCTGCCGGGAATGATGAATCGCGTCGCCGTCTGTTTTGGCCAGCCGCTCGACAACATCGATCTTGATCCGGGCCGCCCGCTCGGCAGCCGGCTCGCCCAGCACACCCTCGATGATCTTGGCCCAGGCGCCTTCGGCACCGATATTCTGCACCAGCTCCGCGACTGCGAGATCACCGCCCTCCATGGCGCAGGAGAGCAGCATCCGCGCCCTGCGATCCGAACTGATCATGGTCCGACCGCCTCCCGTCTGGCGGCGCCTGGCTGCTCGCCTCGTCGCATCGCCAGTGCGATAGCCAGCTCATCCCGGCCCGGCACGTCCCTCCCGGCAAGATCGGCGACGGTCCAGGCCAGACGCAGCACTTTGTCCACGCCGCGGGCGCTCAGCCGACCACGGTCCACCGCCTCGTCGACGCTCTGCAGACCGTCGCGGAAGCGGCAGATGCCGGCGCAAGTAGGTCCCGGATACCTCGCCGTTGGTCTGCCAGCCGCTGCCGGCCAGGCGCCGACGTTGCCGATCACGAGCTTCCAGCACGCGCTCGGCTACCGCCGCCGAGGACTCGGTGGGCTGCAGCGTGGTCTTCAAATAGGCCCTCCGCAGAGGCAGGAACGCCTGGTTGATGTCGATCCGGTCGCGTATCGGACCAGAGATCTTTTCCGCGTACCGGCGCACCGCCATCGGTGTGCACTGGCACTGCCCGCCTGGCGTCGCGGCCTGTCCGCACGGACAGGGATTGGCGGCCAAGATGAGCTGGAAACGTGCCGGAAAACGGGCATGCACCTCGCTGCGGCCGAGCGTGATCATGCCCGACTCCAAGGGTGTGCGGAGCGCCTCGATGACTGCGGGCTGGAACTCCGGTGCTTCATCAAGAAAGAGCACACCCTTGTGGGCGCACGAGATCGCGCCCGGCCTGGCCACTCGCTGACCGCCGCCGACGATGCTGGCCACAGACGCCGAGTGGTGCGGGTCGCTGTAGGGCGGTCTGCTGATCAGCTCGTCCGCGAGATTGAAGCCGGCGAGAGAGTGCACCGCCGAGACCTCGAGCGCGTCGGGTACGTCAAGGTCAGGCAGCAGGCCCGGAACTCGTTCGGCGAGCATGGTCTTGCCGACACCCGGTGGACCGTGGAAGAGCATGTGGTGCCTGCCCGCCGCAGCCACCTCGCAGGCCCACTTGGCCTCGATCTGGCCAACTACATCTGCGAGGTCGAGACGACGCTGCGCATGGTTGCCAGCCCGCTCACCGATCACCTCAATCGGATCGACGGGCGGCATCGGGATGCCTCGCAGAAAAGCGACCAGCTGAGTGATCGAGCCGACACCGAAGACCTCGATCCCTGCAACGAGCTTCGCCTCCCCGGCCTGACGCAACGGAACGATCACCCGCTCGAAGCCTGCCTGCTGAGCCGCGAGCGTAGCCGGCAGAATCCCGCGTACCGGCCGGAGGCGACCGTCCAGCCCCACCTCGCCCAGTAGCACTGTTCGGCCCAGCTCTTCGGCCCTGAAGACGCGCTGTGCCGCCAGTACAGCGGCGACGATCGCGACATCGTAGTGACTGCCAGCCTTGGGCAGCGTCGCAGGGCTGAGGTTGATGGTCAGTAGCGAGATCGGCCACTCTTGCCCGGAGTTGCTGACCGCCGCTTTACAGCGATCACGCGCCTGATAAAGAGCGGAGTCGGGAAGTCCGACCAGCACGGTTCGTGGCAGCCCGGCGCCGATGTCGGCCTCCACCTCGACGATCCGACCCTCCAAGCCAACCAGCGCCACCGACCAGGCGCAGGCCGAGGCCACTCAGCCCACCGCCCGCGCATGAGTCAGCGATGGCTCCAGCCCGGGTCGCAACACGACCCCGATGGCATCCAGCCGGATGGTCGACGCCTTGATGCGATGCTCGCGCATCCACACCGCCGCCAGCTGCCGGAGCGTTCGCATCTTCGCGTACGTGATGGCCTCCAGCGGATGACCGAAGCCGAGCCCGCTTCGGCATTTCACCTCACAGAAGACCAGCGTGAGCCCGGTCGGACCCGCCTCGGCGGCGACAATGTCGATCTCTCCGAGCCGACACCGCCAATTCCGCTCCAGCACCTGCAGGCCCTGCCGCTCAAGCTCGGCGCAAGCCAGGTCCTCCCCGCGTACGCCGATCTGCTTCTTGGATTCCGTCGCCGGCATCGCCCACCTCCGCACGTAAGCATGCGGACGCCGTGGCAAATCGTGCGGGACCAACGAAATCTGTGGAAACCACTCAATGGCCGTCTGTGGAAACCGCGCTCAGGGCGATGTGCGCGAAGGCGCCAATTAAGAGGGTTTCGGCACCTCGAGGTCGCTGTGGGCGATCTCCTCGATCGAGACGTCGCGGAAGGTCAGGACCTTGGCGCTCTTCACGAAACGGGCGGGACGGTACATGTCCCAGACCCAGGCGTCGCCCATCGAGACCTCGTAGTAGACGTCGCCGCCCTCGGTACGCACCTTCAGGTCAACGGCGTTGCACAGATAGAACCGGCGCTCGGTCTCCACCGCATAAGTGAAGATGCCGACGACGTCCTTGTACTCGCGGTAGAGCTGAAGCTCCAGCTCACTCTCGTACTGTTCGAGGTCTTCCGCGCTCATCGCCCTGCACTTCCTTAGTCGTCTCGACTCTGTGTCCCATGGCGCATCGACTCTAGCCGTTCGGGACACGTTGATGAAGCGCATCCGGTGGGTGGCAGAGGGCCCGTACGCGTCCAGCTTCTCCTGGTGCAGCGGCGTGCAGTAGCCCTTGTGCTCTGTGAACTCGTACGCGCGGGTACAGCCGGTCCAGCTCGCACATGATCCGGTCTCGGGTCACCTTGGCGATGATCGATGCCGCCGCGACGCAAGCCACGACCTGATCGCCCTTCCAGACGGCAAGCCCGGGGTACCCAGCCCATCCACGCTGAATCCGTCGGTCAAGCACGTACGTCGGGGCGCACGTCGAGGCGCAGCAAAGCCATCCGCAGGGCCATCACGTTGGCGACGTGCATGCCGAGCGCATCGCACTCCCCCGGCTCGATGCACACCACCGACCAGGCGATGGCCTTCTCGGTGATCTCGGCGTACAACCGCTCACGCTGCAACGCGGTCAGCAGCTTGGAGTCTCTCAGCCCGGCGATCTGCCGTGACTTGGCGTCGCTCAGGATCGTCGCGGCCGCGACGAGGGGTCCTGCACAGGCGCCGCGACCGGCCTCGTCGGCGCCGGCGACCGGGTGGAGACCCATCCGCTGGAGCGCCCGTTCGTACCCGTAGATGCCGCTGTTGCGCTTGACAAGGACCGGGGCTGCGGCCCTGGTCACGGGCATCAGCAGTTCACCCCGGCGGGCTTGATCACCGCTCTTGTCGGGCGCAGGTTCGTGTCGGCGGCTGGAACCTTGGCGAAGGTCGCGGGTCGGTGCAGGCGCTCAGCTCGATCGAAGGGCGCCGCGATCGCGAAAGCGGGCCCGACCACCAGCGAGATCGGGACGAAGGCGACCTGGCCTTTCGCCCTGATTCGTCGAGAGGTCGGAGAGGTGGCAGCGCGAGTCGGCACTCAGGTCGCGGTGGTCACCCATCACGAAGATCCGGTCCTTCGGGCACCACCACTTCGAACCTGACGTCGGACGGGTTGACCTGCTCGTCGTCAGGATCGGTGTAGAGGTAGCTGCGCTCGTCGAGGGGATAGCCGTTGACGGTGATCCGGCCTTTGCTGGTGCAGCACATGACCTTGTCTCCTGGCATCCCGATGACCCGCTTGATCAGGTGGCCGGGGGTGCTCTTGGTCGGCAGCCCGATGAATTCCAACACCTTGTCCCAGGGAGCCGGATCAGCGACGGGTCGTCCTCCAACCAGCCGCCGGGGTCGGAGAAGACCACCACGTCGCCACGCTGAAAGTCGGTGAGCTTTTGACCACCACACGGTCACCGACCAAGAGCGTGTTCTCCATCGACTGCGAAGGGATGATGAACATCTGCCCGACGAAGGCGCGGAGCAGGGACGACACCACCATCGCGCCGATCACGACGATAAGCAGTTCGCGGGTGAACGCCCAAGCACGCCGCCCGATCGTCCTGCGGCTGGCTTTGTCCGCGGTCGGCTCTCGTCGCCGCGCCAACGTCGGAGGCGCGGCAGGACTCTTGTGTGTGGTCAACAGCTGGCCTCAGGTCCGGCGGTGATCGTTGCTACGTCTGGCGCCGGCTGCTTGCCGGACGGGACGGTCGTCAAAAGTATCCGGAATGGGCAAGCGGTGCCGCCGGTCGAAGGGCCAAACGACCGCAATGGCGCGGCCAACGACCAGATCTTGGGACACGAATGCATTCTGACCCTTCATCGCGCCCGGCTTGCACGTCATTGAGGTGGCACCGCGAGTCGCGGCTGTGATCGCGGTTGTCACCCAGCACGAAGAGGTGGCCGGTGGGAACGACCACATCGAAGCGTGATTGCTGATGGCTGCACCGCCGCTCCGTCCGGCCCGGTGGCCAGATAGGAGGTCTCATCGAGGGCTTGTCCGTTCACCGTGACGCGATGGGCTGCGTCGCAGCAGACCACATGATCTCCGGGCACGCCGACCACCCGCTTGATCAGGTGCTCGGTGCTGGTGTCGGGCAGCACACCCACGAACTGGAACAGCCTTGCCGATCGGACCTCGCTCGCGCGCGGTGACGCCGGTGAGCCAGCCGCCTGGGTCCTTGAAGACGACGACCTGGCCGCGCTTGATCGCACTGAGCTTCTCCACGACGACGCGGTCGTCGACCTGCAGCGTGTTCTCCATCGAGATTGACGGGATCAGGAACATCTGGCCGACGAAACCGCGCAACAGTGAGGCAACAATGACCGCGCCGACGACGACGGCCGTCAGTTCCTTGAAGAAGGCCAGCACGTGCTGACCGAAACGTCAGCTGCTCTGCGTCCGATCGCTTCGGATCTCGGTCTGATCAGGCTCCGGTCTCGTCCACCGGCTGCAAAGCGCGCCGCGGCACCGCGCTCGCTCCACCGGTGCGGCCATCTGGGACTACCGGTGATCAGCTGGCGTCGCGCTTTTCCTTGATCTTGGCTGCCTTGCCGCGCAGGCCTCGCAGGTAGTAGAGCTTCGCGCGGCGTACGTCGCCGCGGCGCTCCACCTCGATCTTGTCGATGATCGGGCTGTGCAGCGGGAAGGTACGCTCCACGCCGACACCGAAGCTCACCTTGCGGACGGTGAACGCTTCACGGATGCCGTCGCCGGCCCGGGAGATGACCACACCGGTGAAGACCTGGATTCTCGAGCGAGTGCCCTCGACGACCTTGACGTGCACCTTGACGGTGTCGCCGGGACGGAAGGCGGGAAGATCGCTGCGCAATGATGACTTGATCGAGCTCGTGAATGAGCTTGCTCATGAGACGTCCTCGCCAGTGCCACAGGTCACCACGGTCGTACATCCAGTTGAGTCCGTCCCGCAGCGAACGTTCCCCCTGTGGCAGGTGTCGTACGCAGGACGGCAGCGGTCAAGTCTGCCACATCCGCGACGGCAAGACGAAATCGCCAAAACCTTGCGCGAAGCTCGCGCAGAATGTGCCCATGACGTCTCAGTCTGGCTCGTGTCCGCTTTCCGGTACGAGCGTTCATCCGACTGCGCCGGCTGAGCGTCGCGTTGGCTGCGCTGGGCAGTTGTCTGGTTTTAGCACAGTGTGCGTGGCTGGGCTCACCTCCTGAACCAGCTGCGCCAACCAGCAGCACCGCCTCGCCACAGCTGCGGACGATCACCGACGCGAACCTGATCACGGCCGCTGACCTACCTCCGGCCATCGGGGATGGGAAGGTGACCGAATACGACCGCAACGCCAGATCGCTGGATCAGCTGTCGATCTGTCAGCCGGAACCCTTGAGCGCGCTGGGCGCGACGGCCATCAAGAGCCGCAGCTTCCATGCCCGCTATCGGTCTGGTGACCGACCCTTTCCCCGATCGTCGCTGGATGACGAGCCTGATCGCTATACCGTCGCGCTGCAATTCAGTGATCCAGCCGCTGCTCAGCGGGCCAAGTCGATCTATGAAAGCTGGGTCACCGGCTGCGCGGATCGTACGGATCTCCCGACCGGGGTAGCACGTGATGACCGCCAGCGTCGACTGGACTCCGGTGATCGTTGAGCCCGCCCAGGCCGAAGTCGCGGAGGTCGCGTATCAACGTGACGGCTCCTCGGGCGGGAATCGCTACTTCGAGAGCGTCGGACTGACCGTGCTGGAGGATCGGATGATGATCACGGTGTACGTCTTCTACACCGATGAGTCGCCGTACTCGGTGAGTCTCGACGAAGAAGAAGCGGGCTTCGCGCATCCCCAGCTCGGGCTGATCGACGCGGCCGCCAAACGGTTGTCTGAATAGCCAAACCCCGTGCCTCGCGTGGCGCATCCCACACCTCCTACGCCGCAGCTGCCGCATCTGGCGGGTATAGAGTTCCACGACGGCAGCGTGACCTCGAAGTGTCAGGACGCATGCCGGGAGGAGCTCTGGTGAACGAGGAGTTTCGTGGTGAGTGAAGGCGCGGCTGCGGCCCACGACGTACTGCTGGTGGGCGGCGGCGCGCGCCGGACTGCGAGCCGCGATCGCCATCGCGGAGAGCAATCCCAGTCTCAGCGTGGCCGTGGTCTCGAAGGTCTATCCCATGCGCAGCCACACGGTCTCGGCCGAGGGCGGGGCGGCCGGCGCGATAGCAGAAGACGACACTCTGGACGAGCACGCCTACGACACCGTCTCGGGCAGCGATTGGCTTTGTGACCAGGACGCCGTAGAGGCGTTCGTGCAAGAGGCTCCTCGCGAGCTGCTGCAGCTCGAGCACTGGGGCTGTCCGTGGAGCCGCGAACCGAACGGGCGGATCGCCGTACGCGCATTCGGCGGCATGAAGAACATGCGCACCTGGTTCGCCGCGGACAAGACCGGCTTCCACATGCTGCACACGCTGTTCCAGACGTCACTGAAATATGCAGACCTCACTCGGTACGACGAATGGTTCGTCACCCGGCTCCTCGTCGACGACGGACGGGTACACGGAGTCGTGGCGATCGAGCTGAGAACCGGCCGGATCGAGGCCATCACCGCGAAGTCGGTCGTGCTGTGCAACGGCGGTTCCGGCAAGGTCTTCCCGTTCACCACCAACGCCACACATCTGCACCGGTGACGGCATGGCGTTGGCCTACCGCGCAGGTGCGCCGCTAAAGGACATGGAGTTCGTCCAATACCATCCCACCGGGCTCCCGTTCACGGGCATCCTCATTACCGAGGCGACGCGCGCCGAAGGTGGCTGGCTGCTCAACAAGGACGGCTACCGCTACCTCCAGGACTACGACCTGGGCAAGCCTGAGCCCACGCCAGTGCTGCGCAGCATGGAGCTCGGACCGCGGGACCGGCTGTCCCAGGCCTTCGTGCAGGAAGTCGAGAAGGGCCGGACGATCGAGTCGCCGTACGGGCCGATCGTTCATCTCGACCTGCGGCACCTCGGCGCGAAGCTGATCGACACCAAGCTCCCGATGGTGCGTGAGCTGTGTCTGAAGTACGAGCGCATCGACCCCGTCAAGGAGCTGATCCCGGTCCGCCCGGTGGTGCACTACATGATGGGCGGCGTCCACACCGACATCAATGGCGCGACGCCCATCGAAGGGCTCGTTCGCGGCCGGCGAGACCGCCTGCGTGAGCATCAACGGCGCGAACCGGCTGGGCTCCAACTCGCTGGCGGAGTGCCTGGTCTTTGGTGCCCGAGCAGGCAGGGCCGCTGCGGAGTACGCCACCAGCGCCAAGCAGCCACCCCCCGTCGTGATGCGCCAAGCCGAAGACGAGGTGCGGCGGATCGATCAGATGCGATCGGCCGACCGTGGTACCGAGCGGATCGCCGACATCCGCGAAGAGATGCAGTCGACCATGGAGGACAGCGCCGGGATCTTCCGCTCCGGCGACTCGCTGAGCAAGGGCGTCGACCAGCTGGCCGAGTTGCAGCAGCGACTCGAGCGCGTCCAGCTCTACGACGAGACCCAGGTTTCAACACCGAGCTAGTCGCGGCGCTGGAGTTGGCGAACATGCTCGATATCGCCGAAACCATCCTGCAGTCCGCGCTGCAACGCGAGGAGTCGCGTGGCGCCCACCAGCGCACCGACTTCACCGCACGCGACGACACGCGCTTCCTCAATCACGCGCTGGCCTACCGCGAGTCGGACGGTGCCGTCAGGATCGAGCGGTCGCCGGTGACGATCACACGATGGCCACCCGGCGAGCGGGTGTACGGGAGGTAGCCAGATACATGGCCGACAGCATCCAGATGCGGGTAACGCGGTACGACCCCGGGCGAGGACGCCGCGCCCAGACGTCGCCGACGTACGAGCGTGCCGCTGAGGAAGGACTGGGCGATCCTCGACGGACTGAACTACATCAAAGACCACATCGACGGCAGCCTTTCGTATCGCTGGTCATGCCGGATGGGCATCTGCGGCAGCTGCGGGATGAACGTCCAGGGCGAGCCGCAACTGACGTGTGCCACCTTCCTCAGCGACTATGCGCCTGGGCCGGTTCGGGTCGAGCCGCTGACCAACTTCCCTGTCGTTCGTGACCTGGTTGTCGATATCGAGGACTTCATGGAGAAGCTCCCGCGGGTCAAGCCGTGGATCATCCGAGACGACGACGTGACGGTGATCGACGGCGAGTACTTGCAGACCCCGGAGGAGCTGGAGGAGTACCAGCAGTTCAGCAACTGCATCAACTGCATGCTCTGCTACGCCGCCTGTCCGATCTACGGCCTCGATCCGGACTTCATCGGCCCGGCCGCCATTGCCCTCGCTGAGCGGTACGACCTGGACTCCCGCGATCGGGGACAGCGAGAACGCCTCGACGTGCTCATCGAGAAGGAAGGCGTATGGGGCTGCACCTTCGTCGGTGAATGCACCCGGGTATGCCCCAAGCACGTCGACCCGGCAGGTGCCATCCAGCGATACAAGCTCAAGGCCGCGCAGGAGAACGTGAGGGCGTTCCTGCTCCCCCGGGGTGCGCGATGAGTGCGCCGACCACCTACCGGCAGCCGGTGTCCAGGCTGTGGTGGCTGAAGAAGCGGACCTACTTCCTGTTCGTGATGCGGGAGCTCAGCAGCGTCTTCGTGGCGTGGTTCGCGGTGTTTCTGATGATGATGGTCTGTTGCCATCGGACGTGGCGAGGCGTCGTATCAGAGCTTCCTGGACTGGGCCGCGTCACCCGTCATAGTGGTGATCAACGTCGTGGCACTTGCCTTTTCGCTGCTGCACACGGTGACGTGGTTCGCGCTCACTCCGCAGGCCATGGTGGTTCGGGGGCCAGGTGGCCGGCAGGTGCCGGGCGATGAAGGAGGTTAACGTCGCTGGCCGGTGGGTACCGGCGGCGACGGTGGTTCGCGTCGGTGGCCGGCTGCCGGCCGGCGCTGGTGATCGCATCCCAGTACGTGGGACTCGTTGTGGTGTCGGCATTTATCGCCTGGTTGGTGCTCCGATGACCAAGCGGCACCTCGAACCGATCGCTCTGGTTGCTGTTCAGCGGGGGCGGAGTAGTCGCGTCAGTGTTCCTGCCCATCCTGATCGTGCTCTTCGGGCTGGCCATTCCGCTGGGCTGGGTCCAGCCTGACTACGACCATCTGCACGCCGTGGTCAGCCATTGGCTCACCCGCCTGGTCTTTCTGGGCCTGGTCGTCCTCATGCTGTTTCACTGGGCACACCGCTTCCGCTTCACCCTGGACGACGGACTCCAGCTCAGGCGGCTTGACAGGCCGATCGCTGTGCTCTGTTACGGTGGCGCGCTGGTCGGCTCCCTCGCCGCGCTGCTGATCGTCTTAACTGTCTGATCGCTGCGCCGCCAGTCGATAGCGTCCGCCGGACGACAAGCTCCCCGAAGCTCGCGCGGACCGGCAGGTCCGTCCGGCTGACCTATCAGAATCCGATTATCTCAGGTTCTTCTTCTTCCAGCTCGTCCCTTCTGGGAGCGGCCTTGGGCCAGTGTGAGCCGCCATGGGTCAGGGCGCTGATCAGGTCCCGGTTGAGCCGGGAGATCGTCTCCAGCGGAATCTGCCTTCGGGCAGACAGCTGTGCACTCACCGATGTTGGTGCAGCCACCGAATCCCTCTGCGTCATGCTGGGCCACCATGCCGACCACCCGGGAGTAGCGCTCGGGCTGGCCTTGCGGCAGCAGGCCGAGATGGGTGATCTTCGCGGCGGTGAACAGCATCGCTGAGCCGTTGGGGCAGGCGGCGACGCAGGCACCACAGCCGATGCAGGTCGCCGCGTCGAATGCGCGGTCGGCATCCCGTTTGGGCACCGGGATTGGCGTGCGCATCTGGGGCGGTGCCGGTCGGCGCGGAAATGTATCCGCCGGCCTGGATGATCCGATCGAATGCGCTGCGATCCACGACCAGGTCCTTGATCACCGGGAACGGATCGGCTCGCCATGGTTCGACATCGATCACGTCGCCGTCGGTGAAGGAGCGCATGTGAAGCTGGCATGTCGTGGTTTGCTGCGGGCCGTGCGCGACGCCATTGATCACCAGACCGCACATGCCGCAGATGCCTTCACGGCAGTCGCTGTCGAAGGCGATGGGATCGTCGCCCTGGAGAGTCAGTCGCTCGTTCAGCACGTCCAACATCTCCAGGAAGGACATGTGCTCGGAGACGTCGTTGACCCGGTAGACGGCCATCTTGCCTTTAGCGCGCGAGTTCGCCTGGCGCCAGACCCGCAGAGTGATGTCCACGACGAACCCCTACTTGTAGCTCCGCTGCTTCATCTCGACGTACTCATAAACCAGCGGCTCCTTGTGCAGGATCGGCCGCCTGTCGTCGCCGCCGAATTCCCAGGCCGACACGTACGCGAATTCATCATCATCCCGCAGCGCCTCACCGTCTGGGGTTTGGCTCTCGACCCGGAAGTGGCCGCCACACGACTCACGCCTGACCAGCGCATCGATGCACATCAGCTCACCGAGCTCGAAGAAGTCCGCAACCCGACCGGCCCGCTCGAGCGCCTGGTTGAGTTCCTCGTTCGTGCCCAGCACCCTGACGTCGGACCAGAACTCCTTCTTCAGCTCTCGGATCCGGGTAAGCGCCTTGCGCAGGCCTTCTTCGCTCCGCTCCATCCCGCAGTAGTCCCACATGACGCGCCCGAGCTCCTTGTGGAAGGAATCCACGGTCCGGCTGCCGTTCACCGACAGCAGCTTGTCGATCCGTGGCGCGGACCGCCTCAACCGCCTCGACCGCCGGCGGGATGGGAGGCGTCGACCTTGGGAAACGGCCCGTCCGCGAGGTAGTCGTTGATCGTGTTCGGAAGCACGAAGTAGCCGTCGGCCAGGCCCTGCATCAAGGCGCTGGCGCCCAGCCGGTTCGCCCCGTGGTCGGAGAAGTTGGCTTCACCGGTGACATAGAGTCCCGGGAATGCTGGCCTGCAGGTCGTAGTCGACCCAGAGCCCGCCCATCGTGTAGTGCACGGCCGGGTAGATCCGCATCGGCGTCTGGTACGGGTCCTCGCCGGTGATCTGGGCGTACATGCTGAAGAGGTTGCCGTACTTGGCTTCCACGGCTCGGCCGACCGAGCCGCGCAATCGCATCAGCGAAGTCGAGGTAGACCCCGAGCCCGCCAGGCCCGACACCGCGGCCTTCGTCGCAGACGTTCTTCGCAGCACGGGAGGCGATGTCGCGTGGCACCAGGTTGCCGAAGGACGGATAGATGCGCTCCAGGTAATAGTCGCGATCTTGCTCAGGAATCTCCCGGGGGTCGCGTTTGTCCTCCCCGCTCTTGGGCACCCAGATCCTGCCGTCGTTGCGCAACGACTCGCTCATCAAGGTCAACTTGGACTGGTATTCACCGCTCACCGGAATGCACGTCGGGTGGATCTGGGTGAAGCAGGGATTCGCGAAGTACGCGCCCTTGCGATGGGCCCGCCAGGTGGCTGTGACGTTGCATCCCATGGCGTTGGTCGACAGATAGAAGACATTGCCGTAGCCGCCGGTGGCGAGCACGACCGCGTCGGCGAAGTGAGTCTCGATTGCCTCCAGTCACCATGTCGCGGATGACTACGCCGCGGGCCCTGCCGTCGACCACGATCAGTTCGAGCATCTCGTGCCGGGTGTGCATCTCGACCGTGCTCGGCGGCGATCTGGCGCTCCAATGCCTGGTACGCACCGATCAGCAGCTGCTGGCCGGTCTGGCCGCGAGCGTAGAAGGTTCGCGAGACTTGCACGCCGCCGAACGACCGGTTGTCGAGCAGGCCGCCGTACTCGCGCGCGAACGGCACTCCTTGGGCGACGCACTGGTCGATGATCTCAACGCTCACCTCCGCCAGCCGGTAGACATTGGATTCCCGGGCCCGGAAGTCTCCGCCTTTGACGGTGTCGTAGAACAGCCGATAGACCGAGTCCCCGTCGTTGCGGTAGTTCTTGGCGGCGTTGATGCCGCCCTGGGCGGCGATGGAGTGGGCGCGCCGCGGTGAGTCCTGGTAGCAGAAGCAGGCGACGTTGTAGCCCGCCTCGCCGAGAGTTGCTGCCGCGGAGGATCCGGCCAATCCGGAGCCGACGATGATCACGCTCAGCTTGCGACGGTTGGCCGGATTGACCAGCCTGGCACGGAAGCGGCGCTCCTCCCATCGCCTCTCGATGGGCACCTGCGGCGCCTTGGTATCAGCGATATCGGCGCCCTCGACGTAGAACGAGTTGGCATCGAGCGAGTCGAGCATTTCGGAGTTGGTCACGTGCACCTCATCAGGCTCGGACATGCAATCGCCCATCAGCCCACGAACCCGAACAGAATGGCGAAGGGAGGAAGCAGGAAGCCAACCGCGAGCACCCCGGCCACCGCGTACGCAAGCGACGTTCAGGCGTTGTCGGGCAAGGCTCGAGGTATTGGCTCCGAGTGTTGTCAGGGCGCTCCACGATACCGTGCCGGACATGGAAGCCGACCGCGATCACCGCGATCGTGTACGCCAGGACCACCGACCAGATCTGGAAACCGTTCACCACACGCTCGTACGGTTCGGCGGCCGCGCCGCCCGGGTGGATGACGTTCCAGGTCAGGTGCAGCAGGTGGTAGATCACGAAGAGCAGGATGACGACGCCGCCCCAGCGCAGGGTGAACGAAGCATAGGTACGCTGCACCCCGCTCCGTGACTTGTTGCTGTGGTAGCGCCTCATCTCCGCCGCGCGCCTTGTGCGCCCGTCGACCACAAGCTGAATGCGGCGTACATGTGGGCGAGCACGCTGACGATCAGAACGACCGGATGATCCAGAGCGCACCGCCGTACGCGGCAGGATCGGCTCACCGAGGTCCGCAGATGGTGGGCGTAAGCGTTGAATGCCTCAGGCCCGGCGAAGATCTTGAGGTTGCCGTACATGTGGGCCAGCAAGTAGCCGATCAAGATGAGGCCAGTGATGGCCATCAGAGCCTTGAGCGCAACGGTTGACCTGGTCGCCTGCTGGGCGGGGGTCAACGAAATTGTCGCCACGCAGCCACACTAGAACCCAGGTGGCCTCAACTGCGACTTAAGGCCACCCTGGTCACTGGTGTTTTTCGACACGTTGTTTTCTGGGCTTTGCTGCTCGCGCAATGCCGACGCTCGCAGCATGCGTCAACTGGCATACCCAGGCTTACTGCTGCTCGCGCAAATGCCGACGCTCGCTAGTTCGTCATCGACCCAGATCGTGCGCGTTTCATACGCGTACTCAGATGTGGAACGCGCACGATCTTTCTGGCTGCAAAGTCCAGCACTGCCGAGGCCGTCGACTACCGGAAGAAGTGGGTCTTCGGGCGCGGCAGCAGCTGATCTTCGAGGAATATGTCGACCCGTTCGTTGTAGAAGGCGATCAGTCCGCTGATGGGCAGCAATTGACGAGTTGGGAAGGCATACATCCAGGCGAGATCCTGGTGGACTGTCTCCGACTCCGTCCCTGGATTGTGGATCCGCGCCGACCAGTAACCGCCGGTGGTGCCTTTGTACGGGCAGGCTGTGACGGTGTCGGTTGGGAAGAGACAGTCGAAGCTGACATTGGTCGGCTCAAGGTAGTACCTGGTAGGAAGCCCGGTTTCGAACACCATGACCGGTGAGGTGGACTCGGCCAGCAACGTGCCGTCCAGCTCGATCCGAACTGGTCGTGTCGAGCGCAACGCATCCACTCTGACGTAAGGATTGCGTGGGTGGACGTAGACCTGCTCATCCTCTTCAAACCAGGCGTCGAGGGCAGCCCAATTGAACCGGGCGGTGTCGGCCAGTCCTGGAAGCGCATCCGCGCCGTAGACCTTGGCTGCATCCGGACGAGTGATGTCACCCACTTCAAGCGCATAGCGTCTCGCGGTGCCGCGGCTGGTCTTCCGTGGCTGATCTTCGTCGACCAGCAGGGCTTGGTCCACATCGACGAGCGGGATGTAGTACTGGGGATACTTGACCGATTCCCAGACATAGTGAGCGGAGACCGTGTCGAACACGGTCCGCCCAGCGAGGTAGCCGCGGATCCGACGCGGCACTGGCTCGATGTGATTGATCGGCGTGATCGCCTGGGGATAGTCGCGTGAAACAGACTGATCGGACATGGCTCCTCCAGATGGTGGCGTCCTTGTTCAGTGTCATTTTGTGCCAGTGTCACTTGTGCCTGGGTCATTTTTGCGCCAGGGCCATTTTGTGCCTCTGGCGTTGCGCGCCTTAGAGCCAGCGCCCTGCGGCCTCCTGGGCTCGCTCGGACCACCATGCCAGTTCGTCGGCATCCCCAACGGCCTTCTCCCAGCCGATAGTGGCTGTCATGGCGAGCAGGCAAAGATCAAGCTGTCGGTCCCACCATGCGTTTGTGACAACCCCGGCGTTCTCGAGTGCTCGGCGGTAGCGCGCGATGGTGTCGGATTTGCTCTCAGGTATCCGCGCCCGATTGAGGGCCAGGTACCACGCAAGCTCCCAGGCCGGCGGCGCCTCTCCCGGATAGGCCCAGTCAAGCACCACGGTTTGACCACTCGGCCGGGTGCCGAGGTTGCCCATCTTCCAATCCCCCGCGATGAAGGTTTGCGGCGTTTCCGCCAACAACCCAGCCAATGTCGAGGGATCCCGGTGTACGGCGGTCACAAGTTCGAAAAGTGCCGCATCACGCTCGGCGAGCATGGTCCAGCCGCGGTCGGCAACTTGCAGTGTCATCGGCACGTCGTCGCCGGCGAGCTCCGGGGCAATGGTGGCTGGTGCGAAGAACAACATGCGGCGCTCCAGCGGATAGAGACCAAGATCGTCGCGCCAGCCGACCTCGGCTGCATGCATCCGTGCCAGGTGCTGGATGAAACCGGCGTGCTGGAACGTAGCGATGCGATCATCACCAGATGGCACCAGGTCCGCGGACCGATCATGCATCAACATCGCGAGCCGCGTGACACCGCTTGAATCGTCGAGCGCCATGCCGATCATTGCGTGATCAATGACGGCAGGTACGCGCTGGTAGATTCCCGCCTGCCACACCCGGAACTCCCAGAACGTGTTGCCGGTCACGCGCGTGATCCAGTCCACCTCGGGCGAGACCACCTTGAGGAAACATGGCCGTCCATCGATGATCAACTTCTCGAATGAGGCCCCCGACTTACCATCGGTTGAGTGCACCGGAACTCGCTCGGTAGCGCCACCGATCAGCGCATCTAACGACGCAGCTGTCCACGGCAGATTCGTCTCGCATCTCAGCCCGGCCCTTCCAACTTCTTTGACTTGGCCAGCAGCTCTGGACGTCGCAGTCGCGTCTTTGCCAGTGCCTGTTCGCGACGCCAGGTGGCAATCCTTTCATGGTGGCCGCTGAGCAGCACTTCCGGCACGTCCAGTCCACGCCAGCTGGGCGGCTTGGTGTACACCGGACCCTCCAGTAGACCTTCGTGCCGTGTGCCGTGAGACTCCTCGATCAAGGACTCTGGATTGCCGACCACTCCCGGCAAGAGGCGCACCACCGCCTCGATGACCACCATCGCCGCGACCTCTCCGCCACTCAGCACGTAGTCGCCGATACTCAGCTCCTCAACTCGCATCCGTCGTGATGCATCCTCGACGACACGGGCGTCGATGCCCTCGTAGCGGCCGCAAGCGAAGATCAAGTGCGGCTCCGCGGCAAGCTCCTCTGCGAAGGATTGATCGAACCTCCGGCCGGATGGCGAAAGCACCAGCAATCGCGGGTCAGCTTGGCCAGCAGTCAGGTCATCGAGCGCCCTTCCCCAGGGTTCGGCACGCATCACCATGCCGGCACCTCCCCCGTACGGCGTGTCGTCCACGGTTCGGTGTCGATCAGAGGTCCAGTTGCGAAGATCATGAACGTGGAGATCGACAGTCCCGTTCTCGATCGCCTTGCCAACCAGCGAAAGACGCAACGGCTGGAAGTACTCGACGAAGATCGAGATGACGTCAACCTTCATCGTCGCCACGATCGGCTTCATCGTCGAGCAAGCCGGCAACGTCGGCGACAGTCAGGTAGCCGGCGTCAAGATCAACTTGCGGCACCAGGGCCTCCACGAACGGCACCAGCCGAGTCCCGGCGGCCGTTTCGATCTGCAGAACGTCCTGCGCCGGAAGATGCAGAACCGAACCGACCATCCCGATGTCCGCGCCGTCACGTGTCCTCGCTCGCAGACCGATCAGTTGCCGGTCATAGAACTCGCCCGGACTCCGCTGGCCGCTCGTCGGGATCGACGGTGACAACGAGGAGCGTCCCGCGTACGGCCTCAGCCGCGGCCCGGTCGGCCAGCTCAGCGAACCTGACAAGCAGCCGGCCGGCGTGATCACGAACCGACTGCACCGTGAAGAGCCGGGTGCCTTCATCCTCGTAAAGGACCTGACCGGGGGCAAAACGCCGCTCAGGCTCATCGGTGCGAAGCTCAACCGCAACCTCGCCGCGTACGCCGTGCGGCCGTCCGATGACGCCAACCACGACGGTGTCCGTGCTCACCTGCTCGCGGGCAATCGGCCTCGGAACCCGCCTACCGGCGACGGCCACCGGAGCCGCGGCGAGTGCCCTTGTCAACGTCGACGAAATCGACGCGTACGTCCTGGCTGCCCGCGAGCGCGCCGATCACCGTACGCAACGCTGTCGCGGTACGGCCCGAGCGGCCGATGACCTTGCCCACATCGTCCGGATTGACTCGAACCTCGAGCATCCGCCCGCGACGCAGATCCTTGTCCTTGACGGTGACATCGTCAGGATGCGAGACGATGCCTCGGATGAGATGGTCGAGCGCGTCGGCGAGCATTAGGACCCGCTGGACTCCGCGTCGGCGACACCGGCGTCGGCAGCCTGCTGAGCCTCTGCTGGAGTGCCCTCGACTGCGGTCTCCGCACTCTTGCTGCTCCGAGGCTTGGCCGCTGCCTTCTTCGCGGTTCTGCCGGCAGCCGCCGTGGGTTCCTGGCCTGCTTCCGCCAGCGCGGCATTGAAGCTCTCGGTCTTGTTGGGCTTCTCCGGTTGCGGCACGACTCCAGATGGCGAGGTGTCGCCCGAGTACTTCTGCCAATCACCCGTGCGCTTGAACAGCGCGACGACAGCCTCGGTCGGCTGGGCGCCCACTGACAGCCAGTACTGCGCCCGCTCGGAATTGACCTCGATGACCGATGGGTCATTCTTGGGGTGATACATGCCGATCTCCTCGATTGCGCGACCATCCCGCTTGGTCCGCGAGTCGGCGACGACAATGCGGTAATGCGGCGACCGGATCTTGCCGAATCGCTTCAGACGAATCTTGACAGCCACGTGTGTGGTTACTCCTGTAGTGATACTGCGACCGGATGCTGCCGGTCGTCTGTTGGGGTGATCCCATCCCACGCGGTGGGGCGCGCACGCGATGATCTCAGTGGATCCGCGTCGTACGGCGTGAGAGGGCACCGAACGACAAACGAATGCGCATGCATTCTGCCAGAACCGTCCGTCAAGACGCGAACTGACAGTCGCGTACGCCGTCCGGACCTGTGAGGCGAGGATCGACTCAAGAATGCTCCGGCTTGTGGTGACTGACCAGACCGACCGTGTTGCCCTCGGAGTCTTTGACGAACGCCATCCACTCATCCATGCCCGCAGGTCCCAGACTGTCGTCGGTGTGGCTGAAGATGACATGCGGCTCGGCAACGATCTCCACACCATCGGCGCGCAGAGATTCGATCGTCGCGCGTACGTCATCGACCTTGAAGTAGATCAGCGCGCTCGTCGCCCCCTGCTCGAGCAGCAGGCGTACCGCACCCGCCCGAAAGAACAGCAGGCCAGGCGGATCGAAGAAGCCGGCCGGTTGTGCGTTGAGCAAGCGCTGGTAGAAGGCCCTCGCACGAGGCAGGTCATCGGCGTGCTGCGCGACCTGGAGGACGTCCATTCGGTGAGTTTTGCATGTCACTCCGGGTAGCTGGAGATGCAGTCGCTAGCGTGGCGCACGTGGAAACGCGGGCGGTTGACGTCGTCGTCGATGGCCGCACCGTCGTGACGGCGCGGCCGGTTGCTGCCGGGCCCTGGCCGGGGGTTGTGATGCTGCACGAGGGCTGGGGTATCGACGACGTGCTCCGCCGCCATGCGGACCGGTTAGCCTCTGCCGGATATCTGGTCCACGCTCCGGATCTGCTCGGCGAGGGCGCGTGGCTGCGATGCATCAGAGTCACGTTCAAGGCGTTCCAGGCCCGCGCAGGCAAGCCGTTCGAGCTGATCGAGTCCTGCCGCAGACAGCTGCGAGCTGACCGCGACTGCACCGGCAAGGTTGGCGTCATCGGCTTTTGCATGGGCGGCGGATTCGCACTGTTGCTGTCGGCGCAGGGCTACCACGCGGCATCAGTCAACTACGGCCTGGTGCCGTCTGACATCGGCGAGCTGGCGGCAGCGCTCGTGCCCCATCGTCGCCAGTTACGGCGGCAGGGATTGGACGACCAGGGGCGTGCCGGCGCTGCGCGAAGCCCTGCGTGCTCACGACGTACCGCACGATGTCGAGGTCTATCCAGCGGCCGGCCACTGCTTCCTGAACGACAAGCCGAACGGCCCACTGCCGTTCCGCCCGATGATGAAGCTGACCCATGCTGGACCGGAGCCGGCCTCGGCAGACGATGCCTGGAGGCGAATCGAGGCCTTCTTCGCCGAGCACCTCAGCTCGTGATGTCCTTGCGCAGGAAGTGCCAGAACGGCGAACCAAACCGCGATGATCGCGTAACCGATCGACCACAGTGCACCGGTGATCATGTCCGAGTAGTCGATGGTCGGCGCCAGCGCGTCGGCCCAGGCGTACGCGTAATGACCAGGCAGGCCGTCCCGGATGCTGCCCAACGCGGTGATCGAGTCGAGAATCGCGCACAAGATCATCAACAGCACTGCGCCGCCCACCGCGGCGAGCGGCGCGTCGGTGAGCACTCCGAGCATGAAAGCGAATGCGCCCACCACGGACAGCTCCAGCAGCAGGTAGCCGACGATGATCAACAGCCGCCAGGCGAACTCCGGCCAGCCGATCTGGCTTACCGGTCGGGCCGACATAGGGGCCCCAGCCGTACGCGATCCCACCGACGACCAGCGTCCACGCGGGCAGGAAGACCAGAGCCACCACCGAAGACAAGGCCGCAACGACCAGCTTCTGCCGCAACAAGCGCTCCCGGCGTACCGGAGCGGCCAACAGGTATCGCAGACTGGCCCAGCTCGCCTCCGATGGCACGGTATCGCCGGCGAACAAAGCGACGATGACGATCAGGCAGGAAGCTGGTCGAGGCAAAGAGCGTGAAGATCACCAGGTTCGCTCCGCTCTCCTGGGCGAGGTCGACGAAACCGCGCTCCCCCGAGTCGTTGCCGTCCCCTATCGTTGCCCAGCCAGAAGGCCAGGAGCAACACCAGCGGCAGCACCGTGAGCACGATGAAGATGCCGATGGTGCGGCGTCGTCGCAGCTGGCGTCCGATCTCGGCCCAGAGTGGCAAGGGCGGGCCGGCACTCACCGCGTTGGGCCGGTTCCGCTGTCCGGTGTCGATACTCACGACGCACCGTCGTCGCTGTGTTCGGCCTGCTGGTCAGAGGTGCCGACCAGGCTCATGAACACTTCCTCGAGCTGCCGATGGCCGTCCACTGACTCGACGCCATACCCGGCCTGCGACCAGTTCCGCCACGATCGCCTGACGCGGCAGATCGCCGGTGACCCGGAGCAGCTTGCCCTCTGGTTCGGCACGCAGACCCCGAGCCTGCAACCTCTGACCAGCAGAGCTGACATCGGCGACATTGGTCAGTCCGATCAACGTCACGGTGTCGCTCGCGGTCAGCTCCTCGACCGCGCCGGTGAGGACGACCTTGCCCTTGTCCATCACCACGACGTGGCTGCAGGTGTGCTCCACCTCCGACAAGCAGGTGGGAGGAGACGACGACCGTACGCCCGGCGGCGGCGTAGTCAGCCAGCACCGCCCGCATCGCCTTGATCTGCGGTGGGTCGAGGCCGTTGGTCGGCTCGTCCAGTACGAGTAGCGGCGGCAATCCGAGCATGGCCTGGGCGATGCCCAGCCGCTGCCGCATCCCGTGGCTGTAGCCGCGCACCTTGCGGTCGATGGCCGTGCCCAGGCCCGGCAATCTCCAAGGCCTCGTCGAGATGAGCCTCCTCCAATGGCCGGCCGGTCGCATGCCAGTACGCCATCAGGTTCGCCATGCCGCTGAGATGCGGCAGGAAGCCGGGGCCCTCGATGAAGGCACCCACTGAGCCGAGCACGTCCGCACCGGCGTGCACCGGCTGGCCGTGAATGTAGATCGAACCCGAGTCTGGCCGAATCAGACCGAGCAGCATGCGGATCACAGTGGTCTTGCCCGCACCGTTTGGGCCCAGCAGCCCGACGACCTGGCCGGTCTCGGCGCGGAAGGACACGCCGTCGACCGCACGGAATCCGTCGCCGTAGGTCTTGACGACGTCGTTCACGACCAGCGGAATGCCGGCCAGCTCAGGACACCTCGTGAATCTCCCGGTGCCGCCGCCACAGGACGAACGCAGCAATCAGCGAGGCGGCGACCAGCGCGGCAACCACGATGACCAGCGGAAGTGGCACGTTCAAGGTGTTGGCGTTCAGTGCCGTGGTCGCCAGCACGGGGATCGCAACGGCTGCGCCGCCCGCAAGTGTCACGGTGTAGTTCGCAGCCTGCACGGCATTCGCGTACGCCTGGTCGGTCGTGGAGACGACCAGCTGCAGGCGGTGGCCGACCGGAACCTTGTGGGATATCGCGGGCAGCGCGATCGTCACGTGCTGCGCCTGGTCGGGATCCAGGCCGCGTGAGTTTCACGGGCGCGACTGCCAGTTGCGGGAGCACCGCAGAGCTCGGACCAACGCTCGTGCGACCACCGTCGGTGCGTGAGATGTCGGGTCCGAGATCCCACAGCGATGCGAACAGGGTTGCCTGCCGGCGTCGTGGCGGTCACGTCGAGGTCGATCCGACTGCTGCCGATCAGCGTCAGCGGCGACATGAGCGGCTCGCTGGTGAAACGGGCCGACTGGCCAGGCAGCACGCCGAGCGCGTAACCGGCCACGCTCGATGCCTGGCCGAAAGCACCGCCGGTTCCCGGAAGGTTGGTCAGGGCCGCGGGCGCCCCACCGGGCGGCGCCAGAATGCTCTGGCGCTGTCCAGACAGGGTGAGCTCTTGCTGCGTGAGGTCGGAACCGCGGCCGGGATAGGACTGGGCGACGAGAGTCTCGGGATCACGAGTGCCACGATTCTCCCCAAGTAGTGAGGTCTCCGGCACGAGCACCGAGAAGGAGGTGTCGGCGGCGCTGGCGTCGTGCTTCAGGTAGCGACCGAACCATTCCTCAAGATCATCGATCAGTGGATCGACCGAGACATCGCCATCGTGACCGCCGGCTACCCACTCCATCTTCGCCGGCGTAGTGGCCGGCAGGCCCCGGAAGTTCGCATCGGCCTGGTCGAGGGGGAACAGCGTGTCATCCTCGCCCTGAATGATCAACGTCGGCGCCTGGATCGTCGGCAAGATCTTCTCGAGCCCAGACTCATCCAGCAGCGCAGTCAGCTTGGGGCTCGCCTCACCGGTTTCAGCTGCACGCAGATAGCCCTGACACAGAGCCGGATCGAATCGACCGCACAACCCATCGTGATCTTGCGACTCTGGGTTGGTTGGATCCGGTCGCCCAGCGGCGTTGGAGAACAGCAATGAGGCCCAACGCTGTTTGAAGACACCCTGGCGGTTCGCGGGCGTGACGTCGGCCGGCGATCTGGCTGCGCCGGCCACCTGGTACTGCGGGAAGAGCGCCTGCCGCAGGCTGTGCCAGGTGAACGCCGGGACGATGGCATCGACACGATGATCCAGCCCGGCGGCAAGCAACGAGAGCGCGCCCCCGTACGAGGCGCCGGCGAAGCCGATCACAGGATCATCGCCGTCCTTGGCAACCTCGGGGCGGCTGGCGGCGAAGTCGACCAGCTTGCGGGCGTCCGCTCCCTCGTACGCGGGATTGTCCAGGTGGATAAGGCCGCCGGACGCGCCGAAGCCGCGGGCGGTGTAGATGATCACTGTGTAGCCGGCCAGCGCGAGCGTACGCGCCGTGGGCTCGCTGTCGGCCTTGGTGCCGCCGAACCCATGTGCCAGCACAATGGCTGGCCGCGGCGTGGATGGGTCAGTGGTCAGGATCGACGTGTCGAGCTCTACCGGCTTGCCGTCCGGCTCAGGCGTGCCCGGCACCTTCACAGCGGTCTCGATGACATGCTCTTGCGCGTACGCCGGTATCGGGAATGACCACAGACAACAGCGCGACGATCAGCCCTAGTGCTGCCCGAGCGCCGCGCATGCGCCCATCTTGCTCGACCATGCAACTTCTAAGCCTGCTGCTCGCGCATCGCGCGCTTGGTTTCTACGTCGTCGTCGATCTTCGCGAACGAAAAGCGTGTTCGCTCATCACTCCTCCGATCGTCGGGCGCGCGATTTTGCCGACGCTCGCACCTACAGATGGCTTCCTTTGCGACCCAAATTTGTTCCGACTCGGTAATTCCGTTTCACCCTTTGCGCGGCGCATTGCCAAGCCGATAGGAAGATCAAGGTTCTTGTGCGCAAGTCGCGCCCCATCTCCTCGATCTGTGCGCTGAGCGCACCTACTTCCCTCTCGAGGGGCGCGCTGTGCACCCAGCTCAACGGAGAGGCTTATCGTGCATCGCACTCCTCGGGGAGTCTCGCTGCCTGTGCTACCGCAGCATGTTCCCTTTTACTAATCACGACACCCCTCACAGTGCCGGCCCAGGCGGCTGCCAGTCCGGTCGTCGATCCAGCCGTCGCTCGGTCACCCGAGCTGTCCGAGACCAGCACGCTCTCGGATCGCCGATTCGTGGGGCGCGTACGGGGTGCTCTGGCCGGTTATCCACCAGTGGCTCGGCGTGTCGCCCGAACTGGGTCGCGGCCGGGTCGCGGTGGTGCCGCAATTGCCTGCCAGGCAGACCGAGGCGTCGGCCGACAAGATCAAGTTGGGCGTGTTCGCCGTCGATGCGGCTGCCGCACACCAGGGCTCACGTACACAACCACCGTCACCCGGCACGGCCGGATAGACCTGCGCATCGGTGCCGTTCTTCCGGACGGGGCCACGGTCGCCTCGGCGACGCTCAACGGGTCACCGGTGAAGCTCATGCTGGTGAAGACAACGCGCGGGCTTGAGGCCCTTGCGAAGGCCGAGCCCGGTCAGCGTACGGCGACACTGGTGATCACCATCGCCCCCTGAGGCATCTGCTAGGTCAGCCGACGAGTGCCCCACGCAAGATCACATGGCGTGGGGCACTCAGTACCCGGAGATCGACACGCGGATCCGCGTCGAAGACCACGAGATCGGCCGGCGCGCCCTCAGCTCAGCGGTCGCCGGGTGGCCGAGCCATTCGCGGGCCCGCCAGGAGCCGGCGCCCAGGGCGTACTCGGGCGAGCTGAACTGCGCCAGTGCCGCAATCTCCTTGCCGACCAGGCCGTGCGGCAGGAAGCCGCCGGCATCGGTTCCGGCATAGATCGGGACGCCCGCGTCCAGGGCCTTTGCGAACCTCTCGAGACGGCCGGCGTACAGAGCACGCATATGGCTGGCGTACGCGGGGTACTTGTCCTCGCCGGACTGGGCGTACTGCTCGAAGTTGTCGAGCTGGATCATGGTCGGGACCAGCGCGACCTGGCGCTCGGCCATCAGTGCGATGGTCGCTTCGTCCATCCCGGTCCCGTGCTCGATGCCGTCGATCCCTGCTGCGACCAACTCGGCGACCGCCTGCTCACCGAAGACGTGCGCTGTTACCCGGCAGCCGAGTTCGTGCGCCCGGGTGATCGCCGCTGCTGCCACATCAGTCGGCCACAGCGGCGTCAGGTCCCCGATGTCCCGATCGATCCAGTCCCCCACGAGCTTCACCCAGCCGTCACCGCGAGCGGCCTGCCGCTCGACTTCGGCGATCAACTCCTCGGGCTCCACTTCCTCGCCGTAGTTGCGGAGGTAGCGCTTGGGCCGGGCGATATGGCGCCCGGCACGGATGATCTTCGGCAGGTCCGCGCGCTGGTCGATCCAGCGGGTGTCGGCGGGGCTTCCGGCATCTCGCAGCAGCAACGCCCCGGCGTCCCGGTCGGCTGAGGGCTTGCTCCTCGGCCCGCTCATCGGGCACCGCGCCCTGCCTCTCCAACCCGACGTGGCAGTGCGCGTCAACAAGGCCCGGCATCAGCCAGACGCTCGTGGCGACGGTCTCGTGCGTCGCGGATCGGCTCGGTGCGGATTACCCCGTCGACCACCCAGAGATCCCGATGTTCACCCTCCGGCAGCACCACACCAGCGAAGTGAAGGCGTTGCCCTTCAACAGGCTCAGCGCGCATGACAGAGGCTCCGGGCCCATGACTGGTTTACTTGCCGAAGCGGCTGCGCAGCTCAGGTGGCAGCTGGAAATCGGCCATCGCCTTCTCCAACGCAGCCTGGTCGAACTCTCCCCCACCGAAAGCGGCAGCCGGCTCACGCTGGCGCGGCTGGTTGCTGCACGGCATTGCGCTTGGCAGGGTTACCCGAGACGCCGCGGCCACCCTTCTTCTTCTGCGAGCGCGACGGCTGCCGTGCGAGCAGCCTGGGATCCCCGGCATTCCAGGCATCGCACCGGTCGCGAGTGAGGTCATCATCTTGCGGGCCTCGAAGAAGCGGTTGATCAAGGTGTTGACCTCAGATACCTCGACCCCGGATCCCTTGGCGATACGCGCGCGCCGCGATCCGTCGATGATCTTGGGGTTGTCACGTTCGGCTGGGGTCATGGACTGGATGATCGCCTCGATCCGATCAACGTCACGCTCGTCGATGCCGGCAATCCGGTCCTTGAGCTCACCCATGCCGGGCAGCATCCCGAAGACCTTGGACAGTGGGCCCATCTTGCGAACCATCTGCATCTGCTGCAGGAAATCTGCGAGCCCGAATTCGCCGCCGTGTCCGGCCAGCTTCGCGGCCGCCTTGGCCGACTGCTCGGCGTCGAAGGTCTTCTCGGCTTGCTCGATCAGGGTGAGCATGTCGCCCATGCCGAGGATCCGGCTGGCCATCCGGTCGGGATGGAAGACATCGAAGTCTTTCAGCGCCTCACCGTTGGAGGCGAACATGATCGGCTTGCCGGTGACCCGGGCGATCGAGAGGGCGGCACCGCCGCGTGCGTCACCATCGAGCTTGGTGAGCACGACGCCGTCGAAGCCGACTCCCTCGGCGAACGCATTGGCCGTGTTGACCGCGTCCTGGCCGATCATGGCGTCGACGACGAAGAGCACCTCGTCGGGATGGACGGCGTCGCGGATGTCCGCGGCCTGCTGCATCATCTCGGCGTCGATGCCCAGCCGGCCGGCGGTGTCGACGATGACGACGTCGTAGAGCCGACGCTCCGCCTCGCGTGATCGAGGATCGGGCCACCGCTACGGGGTCGCCGCTCGGTTGATCGATGTCGCTCCGCGACGAGGCGTTGCCCGGGCTCGGGTGCGAAGACGTGAACGCCGGCTCGCTGGCCGACCACCTGCAACTGGTTGACCGCGTTGGGCCGCTGCAGGTCGGCCGCGACCAGCAGTGGGGAGTGGCCCTGCTCCTTGAGCCACAAGCCGAGCTTCGCGGCCAGCGTGGTCTTACCGGAACCCTGCAGACCGGCGAGCATGATCACGGTCGGCGGGCGCTTGGCGAAACGCAGCAGCTCTGGTTTCGCCGCCGAGAATGCCGACGAGTTCGTCGTTGACGATCTTGATGACTTGCTGGGCTGGATTCAGGGCGCCGGAGAGCTCGGCGCCGCGGGCTCGCTCCTTGATCGCGGCGATGAAGTCCTTGACCACCGCCAGGTTGACGTCGGCCTCGAGCAGCGCGATGCGGATCTCACGAGCCGTCGCGTCGATGTCGGCCTCGGACAGCCGGCCCTTGCCGCGCAGGTTCTTGAACGTCGCCGCGAGGCGATCTTGCAGGGTGTCGAACACGAGCGTCCTTACGTCAGTGGCTGGACTGACTCAGCCTACTAACCTGCCATGGTGTCTCGGGTCCGGAAAGCACTTGGGGTCCGGCTGCCTACGCTGGGCTGGTGTCTGAGGCGTTTCGGCTGCAGCAGGTGCCTTACGAGCATCCGGACGTGACGGCGCTGACATCTGCAGCACAGGAGTTCTACGTCACGATCTACGGGGGACCTGACGAGACGCCATTCACCACGGCCGACTTCAGTCCTCCGAATGGAGTGTTTCTCGTTGGCTATCTCGCGGAGGAAGCCGTTGCGATGGGCGGCTGGCGATTTCGAAAGCCTGGAGTGCCACGTGTGGCACAGCGGCCCGCAGAGATCAAGCGGATGTTCGTGCGGGAACGGGTACGAGGACGCGGCTTCGCCCGCATCGTGCTGGCGGCCCTGGAAGCGAGCGCTGCGGCCGCCGGCGCCGACTGGATGCTGCTCGAGACTGGCCAACCGCAGGTCGCCGCTGTCGCGCTGTACCGGTCCAGCGGATACATCGATGTCGAGCGCTTCGGCCACTACGCCAACTCTGAAACGGCTTTGAACCTCGGCCGACCCCTGCACTGAGATGCCGACTCGTCCGGGGGTCACCCGGCTGTCGGCGTAACGGATGAGTAGCGCATGACCACTCGTGTCGACGACCAGACAACGGACGGCCTCCCGGATCGGGACCACGGCGAGATCGACGGCGACCTCGACTACCAGGCTCCCTGCTCCAGCTGTGCTCGTCGGTGCGCCGCCCGTGTAGACGCCGCCCGTGTAGACAATGCGCTGAACAGAAGAACACCACCTCTGCCCCGCCGGCGACTGCGTCGTTCCAAGGAAAATCCACTTCTCCCTCGGCGCAAATGGTGACACCGAACTTGGCGGAGCCGAACTGAAACACCTCTGCGGTCTCCCCGGGCTGATAGCCCGGTTCGTCCTCGGCGAGGTGGCGCTTGCGACTATGCCACCTGGAATGACCGCTTTGCCAAGCCCATCTGGAAGTCGTCGATCACCACTGTCGGTGGCGCCGAGGGATCGGTCGCCGCACCGAATGTGACGAAGATCGGCGTGTAGTGCTCGACAGTAGGGTGCGCGTACGGCATGCCCGGTGCATGCCGGAAGTCGGCCAACAAGTCGATCCGGCCTGCTGCGAGGGCCTCCGCTGCCCAGGCATCGAAGTCGCGCGACCAACCGGGGATCACATTGTGTTCCCAGCTGTCGCGCCCCAGAAAAGGCAGGCCATGTGTCATGTAGCCCGAGCCGATGATCAACACTCCCTGCTCCCGCAGGGGCCGCAGCTGCTGCCCGATCCGAAAGAGCCGGTCTGGATCATGGGTCGGCATGCTGAGCTGCAATACCGGCACATCCGCGTACGGATACATCACCTTCAGCGGCACCCAGGCACCATGATCAAGACCGCGGCTCGGATGCTCGTGCACCGGCTCGAGGTCCGACATCAGCGCGGTGACGTCCGCGGCGAGCACCGATGCATCCGGCGTCTGATAGGTCATGTCGAAGTACCGCCGACCAAACCCGCTGAAGTCATAGACCAGCCGGGTTCCGAGCGCTGGTGACGAGAGGGCGAGCGGGGCCGCCTCCCAATGGGCGCTCACGATCAAGATCGCCGTTGGCTTCGGCAGAGATCGCGACCAGTCGAACAACTGATCCATCCAGTGCGCATCATTGAACACCGGTGGAGCACCGTGGCTGAGATAGAGCGCTGGCATGGTCCCGTCCTCAGGCCGCCACCGCTGATGATCACGGCTGGCCGGCGCCGAGGTGTCCATGAACGCGTCGAACGCGGCGCCTTCGACAGGCGGATGCAAAATGCTGATCATGCTGCCTCCAACAAGGCATCGACAAAGACTTCCGCGTCGAACGGGGCAAGATCATCCGCACCTTCGCCGAGTCCTACGAGCTTGACCGGTACGCCAAGCTCGCGCTGCACCTGAACCACGATCCCACCCTTGGCGGAACCGTCCAGCTTGGTGAGCACAATGCCCGTCACATCCACCACCTCGGCGAAAATCCGAGCCTGCGTGAGACCGTTCTGACCGGTGGTCGCGTCCAGTACCAACAGCACCTCACCAACCGGCGCCTGACGTTCGATCACCCGCTTCACCTTGCCGAGTTCATCCATCAGCCCGACCTTGGTGTGCAGCCGCCCGGCAGTGTCGATCAGTACAACGTCAACCTCTTGCTCGATGCCAGCTCTGACAGCCTCGAAAGCAACGCTAGCTGGATCGGCCCCCTCAGCCCCTCGTACGGTCGGCACTCCGACCCTGCTACCCCACGTCTCCAGCTGGTCAGCGGCAGCCGCGCGAAAGGTGTCAGCGGCACCGAGCAGTACGTCCTTGTCCTCGGCAACGAAGACCCGCGCAAGCTTGCCGACGGTCGTGGTCTTGCCCGTGCCGTTGACGCCGACCACCATGACCACGGCGGGCTGGTCAGTTCGGTCCGCATTGAGACTGCGGTCCATGGTGGGATCGACGAGCTTGATCAGCTCGGCCCGCAGAATGGCCCGCGCCTCTCCCTGGCTCTGAGATCCCCTCGACCCGCAGCTTGCTCCGCAGCGAGTCCACCAGTTCTGTAGTCGGCGCCACACCAAGGTCGGAGGTGATCAGAGTCTCCTCGAACTCCTCCCACGTATCCTCGTCGATCCGGTCACGAGTGATCAGCAGCAGCAGGCCGCGGCTGAGCGGGCTGTTAGACCCGGCCAACCGGCGGCGCAAACGGATCAGCCGGCTCTCTGGAGCTTCGGGCTGCTCGAACTCCGGCGCTTCCGGCACCAGCTCAATGTCTGGAACTTCGACGTCTGGAGGTGGTGGCGGCGCAACGTCAACCCGGGTTGCGGAGGGGCCATCCCCGGAATCCTCGGCCGACTTTTCCCATCCGGGCGATCGCGTCCCCGCGCTGGGCTTTTCTAGACTCTGCTGTTCTAGATTGGGTGGCTGTTCAGCTGTCCGCTGCGCTCGGCGCCGGCCGACTGCGACAAAACCGACGAGAACAACAGCCACCAGCAGAATGACGCCAACGACCAACCACAGAGTTGTCGCATCCACCGGCTCATCCTAGGCGAGGAGAGCCCGGCCCCGCTCAGCGACCGCGGGTGGACTCGATCAGCTTGACGAGGCGTGCGGGAGGCTCGCCATCGCCATTGAGATGCTGTGCGGCACGGGCCGCTCGGGCGGCGATCTTCGGTGCGCGCTGCTTGCCGCGGCCTTCGATTCCGAGCAGGACCAGACCCACTGTGCAGGCGGCAACGACCAAGATCACAATCATTGCGACGACGATGGAGGTCACGACTTCCTTTCAGACAGTCAGTTGAGAACATGTGTCAGTTGAGAACATGTATGGGTTACGTGCTGGGGAAGGAACTGTCTTACGGGTCGTACAGCCGGATCTGCGATGCAAGCGGTGCTGATTGCTACGCGTGGATCGCAGCCGGGTCTTGCAGGAAGGCCGGTGGAACAGCTCTGGGCGCCAAGTCTGCCAAACCAAGATCACGATGTCGGCATCGAAATGCCGGTTTCTTGCTCTCGATTTCATCACAACTTTGGCGCTGACCTCCGATACGACATTGCACTCTGACCGGCAGCCCGCCAGATTCGCCTGCCTCGTCGCTCGCGAACAGATGCTCAGCTCCGGGCCACGTCACAGCGAGCTCCTGGGTCGGCGAAGCGGGGTTCCCGTCATGGTGCAGCTCAGGCGACCGACTCGGCCTCACGCAGTCGCGAAGAGATCACGGTTGAGACACCGTCGCCACGCATGCTGACTCCGTACAGTGCGTCGGCGATCTCCATCGTCCGCTTCTGGTGAGTGATCACCAGCAACTGGCTCGTCGCCCGCAGCTCCTCATAAATCTCCAGCAGGCGGCCGAGATTCGTGTCGTCGAGAGCCGCCTCGACCTCGTCCAAGAATGTAGAACGGGCTGGGTCGTGCGACGAAGAGCGCTATCAGGAAGCTGACCGCCACCAGAGCGCGTTCCCCTCCGGACAACAGCGAGAGCCGCTTGATCTTCTTCCCCGGTGGCCGCGCTTCGACGTCCACCCCTGTCGTCAGCCAGTTGCTCGGGTTCGGTCAGGATCAACCGACCTTCACCGCCCGGGAAGAGCCGCGCGAACACGCGCTCGAACGCTGCCGCGATATCGGCATAGGCCTCGGCGAAGACCCGCTCGACCCTGTTGTCGACCTCGACGATGATGTCGAGGAGGTCCCGCCGAGTCTTCCTCAGGTCCTCCAGCTGCTCGGAGAGGAACCGGTGTCGCTCCTCGAGCGCGTCGAACTCCTCCAGCGCCAGCGGGTTGACCCGACCCAGCAGGCTGAATTCACGCTCGGCGGTCCGCAGCCGCTTGAGCTGTGCGTCGCGCACGTAGCGCACAGGCTCGGGCTGATCCTCAGCGACACCGGACTCGGGGGTGTCACTGGCCTGAGTGAGCACCGGCACCAGCTGGTCCGGGCCATATTCGGCCAGCAGCGCCGCAGGTTCCAAACCAAGCTCGGCCATGGCCCGCTCCGCCAAGGCGTCAACCTTCATCTGCTGTTCGGCTCGGGCGAGATCGTCCCGGTGGGCCGCATCGACCAAAGACTCGAAGTCGCGGGTGAGGGAGCGTACGGATGCGCGCGCGGCGCCCAGGGCGGCTTCGGCGTCGGCCGCGCGCGGCGTCGGCTTCGAAGCGCTCACGCGCGGCCAGGGCGAGGGAGCGTTCCAGATGCTGCGCCAAGAACGTCGCCCCAGCATGAACTGCAGCCGCCGTACGCGCCTCGCGCAACATTCGCTCGCGCCGGGCAATCTCGCGAATCCGTGACTGACGTTCACTCTCGGCCGCTCGCCGCAACGCGTCGGCTCGACCAGCCAGGGCCCGAGCCCGTTCCTCGAGAGTGCGCATCGCCAACCGCGCATCCATCTCCGCGGCACGCGCGAGCCTGGACTGCTCGGCCAGCCGGTCACGTTCTGCGGGGTTCGGCTCGGCCTCGTCGACCGTTTCGGCGGCAAGTTCCAGCCGGTACTCCAGGTCGGCGAGTCCGGCGACATCGCGGTCACGCGCCTTTTCGGCCTCGGCAATGGCTTGCCGGAGCGCGATCGGCCTCGGCGTTGGCCGAGCGGACTGTCGAGCTCAGCTGCCCGAGCTCCTCGGCCAACGCCGCCATCGCTGCGTCCGACTCATGCAGCCGTGCCAACGTGACCTCGACCGTGGCGCTCGCCTGACGGTGCTGCTCGTCCAGCTGACTCTCAACGAAGCGCAGCCGATCGCATGCATGACTGGCGTCGGTCAACCGCCGCTCGGCATCGTCGACGGCGGACTGCAGCTCGATGAGTGTTGGAGTCGCAGACGATCCACCGGCAGCGAAGTGCGCACTGAGTACGTCACCATCGTTGGTGACGGCAACCACATCGGGCAGCTTCGCGATCAGGCTTCGGGCTGCTGGCAGGTTCTCGACGACGGCAACCTTGCGCAGCACGCGCTGCACCGCGGGTGCAAGCCGCTCCGGTACCTCGACCACCTCAACCGCGTACCGGGCCTGCGGAGGAAGCGCCGGCCATTGCTCGGTCCGCTCGGTTTCCGTCACGCCGCCAAGTAGCAGTCCGGCCCGACCTAGATCCTCGGCCTTGAGATGGTCGAAGGCCGCAACTGCCGCCTCAATTCCGGTGACAGCCACCGCGTCGGCTGCCGCACCGAACGCCGCTGCAATTGCGGTCTCGTACGGGGTCTGCACCCGGACCAGTGCCGCGACTGACCCCAGCAGCCCGTTCAGTCGATCCGTGGCTGCGAGCAGAGCAGACGTGCCGTCCTTGCGGTTGAGCCCCACACGCAACGCGTCGACGCGCGCCGCAAGGGCTGCCCGCTCCTGTGTCGCGGCTTGCTCCTGACGTCGCAGGTCGGCCTGCTGCTTCTCAATCTCGTCCAGAACCTCCAACGCCGCCTCGTGCTCTGCGTCGAGGCCGTACTCACCCGCGTCGAGGCCGGCGACCTTGGTCTCCAGCGCCGTGAACGCTCGGGAGGCTTGTGCGGCCCGGTCAGCGGCCTCGCCCTGAGCAGCGGTCAGTCGGCTGATTTCGGCGGCCGCGGCCTCGCCCCGACTCCGCAGCGAATTGACCTGTCCGGTAAGCCGGGCCAGCCCTTCCCGCCGATCAGCAGCCGCACGGACTGAGCGCGGCCAGCCGGTTCTCCTCACCTCGCTGCGCGTCCTCGCAGGCGGTCCGATGTGTCGTTGCCTCCTCAAGAGCACGCGCCCTCAGTTCCAGCTCGCTCGACAGCTCCTCCTCCTGGGCGGCGACCCGCGCCGCCTCCCGGTCCAATTCGTCGGGGTCGCGGGCAAAGAGCAGCTCGCCTGGATCATCCTCGGCCTGCCGCATCCGCTCCCGCGCTATCGAGACCGTGGTGGCGACGCGCTCCTTCAGCGCGGCAAGCGAGTACCAGGTCTCTTGGGCTGCCGCCAGTCTCGGTACCCCGTCCCGTACAGCTTCTTCGGCGGCTATCTCGGCCGACCGGGCAGCCTCCAGCGCCGACTCAAGGGCACGTCGCCGCTCGTTCATCGCATGCTCATCGGCGAGCTCGGACTCCAATGCCTGCGTAGCCTGCAGTAGGTCATCGGCGAGCAGCCGCGCTTTCGCGTCGCGCACCTCAGCCTGGATGATTGCCGCCTTGCGAGCCACTTCGGCTTGCCGACCGAGTGGCTTGAGCTGCCGTCGGATCTCCTTGATCAGGTCCGACAGCCGGTTCAGGTTCGCCTCGCAGGCCTCGAGCTTGCGGACCGCCTTCTCCTTGCGCTTGCGGTGCTTGAGCACTCCCGCCGCCTCTTCGATGAAGCCGCGACGGCTCTCCGGAGTCGCCTGCAAGATCGAGTCGAGCTGTCCCTGACCGACGATGACGTGCATCTCCCGGCCGATTCCGGAGTCGCTGAGTAGATCGTGGATGTCCAGCAGGCGTGCCGTGTTGCCATTGATCGCGTACTCAGAGCCACCGTTGCGGAACATCGTCCGGGAGATGGTGACCTCGGAGTAGTCGATCGGCAGCGCGCCGTCGGAGTTGTCGATCGTGAGCACGACCTCCGCGCGGCCCAGCGGCGCCCGACCAGAGGTGCCGGCGAAGATGACGTCCTCCATCTTTCCGCCGCGCAGCGACTTAGCGCCCTGTTCACCCATCACCCAGCTGAGAGCGTCGACGACGTTGGACTTGCCAGAGCCGTTGGGACCGACGACGCAGGTGATGCCAGGCTCGAAGTTGAGAGTCGTGGCCGACGCGAAGGACTTGAATCCGCGCAAGGTCAGGCTCTTGAGGTACAACGTCCCACCTCTCGACGGTGTGCTCAGGCGAAGATCCGGCTGTGCGAAGGCGACCTCACTTTAACCGACAGGGGCACAGAGTCCGGGTACGTCGCTGGGCGGGTCCGGTGATTGCCGGCCCGACCGAGGATCAGACGCCAGCCGTCGGATGCTCGCTTTCGAAGCTTTCCTCCACAGGCTCGGTGACCTTCTGCTTCCCGCGCACTGACGAGAAAGTCCAGAACTTGTTCAGCACGAACGAGAGCGGAGTGACGATCGCGATCGTGATCAGCTGCGCCCAGTAGAACCGGGTACGGAAGCCGGTGGAGTCATCGAAGAACGTCGGCGACAGCGAGAAGATCGAATTCGGGTGCATCAGCAGGGTGAGGATGCCGAGACCGACAATCTGGGCGAGGATGCCGACCGTGAGGAAGGGAAAGTACTCCTGGAACCATCCGGCGTGCTTTGCGCTGCGGAAGGTCCAGAGCCGGTTGAGCTGAAAGTTCCACAGGTTGGCAACCAGGAACGCAATCGTCGAGTAGACGTGGTACCAGCGGACGTTGAAGTCGGTCAACGGCAAGTCGAAGAAGATGCCGTTCTCGTCCGGGCCGATCTTCTTGCACATGATCGCGACGAACAGATTGACGAAGACGCCGGATCCGCCCACCAGAGCGAACCGGAACAGCTGGATCCAGTTCTGCCCGTGGCGTACGAGTACGTAGTGCCTCAGGCGTTCCATCATGGTTCAGTTAATACCCCAGTTCTTTTGAGTGCTTGCTTAGAGAACGCTTGACCTTCGCGGAGCGCGCTGGCAACGCGGGCAGCGATACGACGAACGGTTCATGAACGGTTCCCGCCGGATCGGTGTTCCGCAACGCGGGCACGGTTCGCCTTCGCGGCCGTACACCGCCAAGGAGCGATCGAAGTAGCCGCTGGATCCGTTGACGTTGACATAGAGGGCATCAAAAGAGGTGCCACCGTTGTCCAGCGCGTTGCTCATCACACTCGCCGCGGCGGTGACCACACCCGCGGCCTGGGCGCGGGACATCGTTTTGACCGGGCGGGCGTAATGCACGCGAGCCACCCAGAGCGCCTCGTCGGCGTAGATGTTGCCGATGCCGGACACCAGCTGCTGATCCAACAGTGCTCGCTTGATCACGGTGTTCCTTCGCCGCAGCCGCGCAACGGCTTCGGCCAGATCAAATTCTGGATCGAAAGGATCACGCCCGATGTGGGCGATTTCATGTGGCAGCTCCGCACCTCCTTCCGAGACGGAAAGACCACCGAACATGCGCTGATCGACAAAGCGAAGGCCAGGCTCACCGTCAGCGAAAGCGAAGATGATTCTGGTGTTCGGAGCGAGTGGCGCGTCGGCATCAGCCAGGCGAAACTGGCCACTCATCCCCAAGTGAGCCAATATCGCGTCGCCGTCGGTGAAGGGCAGCCAAAGATACTTACCTCTCCGGCGGGGCTCAGCGAATGTCCGGCCCGCGACCTGCAGCTCGAAATCTGCGGGGCCTGTCAGGTGGCGACGTACAGGCCGAGGGTGCAGCACGCGTACGCCGGCAATTCGGCGCCCGGTGACACTGCTGGCCAGGCCACGGCGCACGACCTCGACCTCAGGAAGTTCGGGCACCGATCGCGCTCCGGCGTGCTGAGCGGGGCTGGCGTGCCGCTGTACTGGACGAGCGAGGGAGCAGACACGCTTTTCGTCTGCGAGCGAGTGAGGAAGGCAGCGGCTCACAAGCGCCAGCCTCAGCGAGCGGAGCGAGCAATGTACACCAGTGAGGGGACATGCCTTTCGTCCGCGAACGACGACGAAGTAGGCGGACTTCAAAGCGCGATCGCAGCGAGCGGAGCGAGCAATCAAACACGGTGAATTATCGGGACACGACCGGTCCGGAACCGCGACTGCCCTTCAGCGCGGCGAAGGCCATGGCTGCCGCGTTCTGCTCAGCCTCCTTCTTGTTCCGGCCAGCACCCGGTCCGTAGCTGTGGTCATCGATGTTGACCATGGCCTGGAACGTCTTGGCATGGTCAGGTCCGGACTCAACGACGTCATAGACCGGTACGCCGAGGCCATTCGTCGAGGCGATTTCTTGGAGGCTGGTCTTCCAGTCCAGTCCCGCTCCGCGGGTGGCGACCTCCGCCATCAAGGGGTCGAACAGATGGTGCACAAAGGCTCTCGCCGCATCGACGCCATGTTGGAGGAAAACCGCGCCGATCACGGCCTCCATCGTGTCGGCGAGGATCGAGGACTTGTCGCGCCCTCCGGTGCTCTCCTCACCGCGACCCAGGTGGATGACGGCGCCCAGGTCGAGCTCGCGCGCGATGTCGGCCAAGGCTCGGGAGTTGACCACGGCGGCGCGCAACTTCGCGAGCTGGCCCTCGGACAAGTCTGGGTAGGTCACGAAAAGGTGCTCGGTCACGACCAGGCCGAGCACCGAGTCACCGAGAAATTCCAAACGCTCGTTGGTGGGCAGGCCGCCTTGCTCGTAGGCATAGGAGCGATGGGTCAGGGCGCGGTCCAGCAGCTCAGGATCGACACTCATCCCGAGCTCGCCTAACAGTTCTCCCGCGGGCAGGCGAATTGCAGTCGCCTCTGACCGGATCAGGACGCGAGAACCTGTCGACGGGCAGCGCGCGGCCCGTACTGTCCACACGATGGGCAAGCCACATGTGGCAGGTGCTTCTCACGACAGGCGGGATTCGCACAAGTCACCAGCGCGGGCACGGATGCCTTCCACTGGGAACGGCGGTGGCGCGTGTTGCTGCGCGACATTCGCCTCTTGGGAACGGCCACGACTTCACTCCTGGTTCCTCCGGGCACTTTTGCCCGGAAATTTCATTGCCCGTGGGGCTGTTTGTAAAACATCGTAAGATTCGCCGCCTCCGCCCTCAAGACCGCGTAAGGCCTCCCACCGATGGTCGAGGGCCGCCCCGTGACGATGAGCAGGATCATCGTTCAGGTTGGCACCACACTCGACGCAGAGGCCCAAACAGTCATCCCGGCACAAGGGCTGGAATGGCAAATCGAGAACCACCTCGTCACGGAGCAGTGGCTCGAGGTCGATGAGATCGCCCTCGAGTCGGCTTGCCAGGTCATCGTCTTGTTCGACGCCCGGGTAGACGTAAAGCTCCTGGATGTCGACCTCGAGCTGATCTGAGACCTCACCCAGGCACCGTACGCACTCTCCGCGGACCTGAACCGAGGCGGTGCCGCTGACGAGCACTCCCTCGACCACCGATTCGAGCCGCAGATCCAGCTCGATCGGCGAACCAGGTGGTACCCCGATCACGGCGATTCCGAGGTCCGCAGGAGCTTCGACAGTCGTTCGAATGAGCTTCATCGCGCCCGCACGACGGCCCAGTTCATGAGTGTCGAGGACCAGTCCTGAGCGGGGGTCCAGCGGGCGATGCGGCGAACTCATCGCAATCCTTCCAAGCCGAGCGGCCTCGAGCTTCGTCGTGACCGACGCCCAACCCTACCGGCGAGTAGGCCCCTAAGCCAAAAAGGCGGGGGCCAACCGGACCGGTGCCAGCAGGCAGCCGCGATCGCCATAACTACTCCGCGTACGTGCGTCTGTCCAGCTTCATCGTGTCGCCTGCATCCAAGCCACTGCGCTCCGCCAATCGGGCGCGTGCCGTCCGCACCTGGCTGACCGTCTTGTGGAGCACCGACTCGAAGCTCGCCATGCGCGCGTCGATGAACTCATCGGTCTCCCGCCGCAGAGCAGCGGCCTCCTCGCCGGCCTCGGCGCGCATGCCAGCAGCGATCTGCTCCGCCATCCGGATGACCTCGCTGTGCTGCGCGAGGTTGGCCGCATGGTCTCGGGCCTCGGCCAGGATCCGGCCGGCCTCTGCTTCCCCCTCCGCGACCTTGTACGCCGCCATCTGGATCACCCGCTGCGCATCGGCAATCTCATCCGGCAGGTTTCGGATCACATCGTCAATCGCGGCCAAGACCTCGCCCCGGTTGATGACGCACGACGCCGACATTGGCATCGCACGCGCATTGTGAATGAGCTCACGCAGATACGCCAGCTTCTCCTCAGCCGTTCCCCGCCCAATCATGGACGCTCCTACCCCCGTAGCAACCACGCTCGTCCCCTTTCCGAGTGTGCACAGGTCCCTAGTGTCGCGCAGATGGGCCCTGTCTCATACATCGCCGGCCACTCCTGAACTCCGAGACGCAATCCGAGCCATCGTGCGTGCCGCAGTTTTTGCTGGCAGGAAGGCGCTGACGTCGCCGCCGAGCGTCGCAACCTCCCGGACCAGAGACGAGGAGACGAAGGCCCACTCCGGCGCGGTCGGCAGAAAGAGCGTGTCCACGCCGGTCAGCTGCCGATTCATCTGCGCCATCTGAAGCTCGTAATCGAAATCGGCGCCGCGTAAACCCTTGCTGATGACATCGATACCGTTGGCCGCACAGAAGTCGACCAGCAAGCCACGGAACAGCGTGACCTCAACGTTGCCCCACTGCGCGCACTCCTCGGTGAGCATCTCGACCCGCTCCCTGGGCGCAAACAGAGCGTTCTTGGAGACGTTGGTGCCGACCGCGACCACCACGTGATCCACCATCCGCGCGGTCCGTTCGATGACGTCGAGGTGCCCGTGAGTGACCGGGTCGAAGGACCCCGGACAGACGGCTCGGGTCATAGCTCCTCCTCGATTTGATTGCTCCCGCGCGGATCGCGCCTGGCAGCCGCCTACTTCGTCGTCGCTCAAGGACGAAAATCCCTTCACTCCTCCTCACTCGACCGCGCGATTGCTCGCTCCGCTCGCTGTGTCTGATGGCTCGCTGCGCTCGCTGCGATGTTCGCTCGGAGCCGCCGTCTTCGTCGGATCCGACGAAACCACTGTCTCGTAAATTCCGCTGTCCTCGCGATGCGTTTCGTCGGTTCCTCCTGCAGATCGGCGGCGCGAACATCGCGCGCGGATCGGGCCTAGCAACGCGATCCGTGTTCGGGGCCTCCGGCATCCGGCTCGAGCGACACCGAAATGCAAGATGGTCTCACCGTAAGCGCGACTCCATCGGTGCGCAGCGATCTCCGGCCAAATGAGATCCGCCGTTCGGCGTGACCGCTCAACCACGATCAAAGAGCTCGAACCTACCCATTCGTTGACGACGAGTTGCTCCAGTTGGCCGCTGACGATCCGTGTCTCCATCTCGTACGGCGGGTCGGCGAATACGACGTCGAATGGCCGAGCCGGTCGCCGCCGAAGCACCTGTTCGACGGATGAGATGACCAGGTCGACTTCCAGCGCGAGCGCCCTGGCGTTGTCTTTGGTGAGCTGAGCCGTACGCGGGTCCCGCTCGACCAACAGCACCGGACGCGCGCCACGGCTGGCCGCCTCCAGACCCACAGCCCCGGACCCCGCGTACAGGTCGCAGAATGCCAGCCCTGCCAATGACTGCTCAGCTGGTGCAGCCGCGGTGCCCGCCCAGGCAGCGATCGCAGAGAACAGTGCCTCGCGTACGCGATCGGTGGTCGGACGCGTACGGTCGCCGGGCGGTGTCGCGATCCGCCGCCCCCCGCGTGACCCGGCAATGATCCGGCTCACGTGCGCTCCAGCCAGTCCCCTGCCGCATCCATTTCCATATCGGTCACGATGTCAGCAAGCGCAGGCTCGCCCAGCTCGGGATCTCGGGCGATGCATTGCTCCGCGAGGCTACGCGCCTGCGCGATCAGATCGGAATCCTTCAGCACGCGAAGCAGCTTGAGGCTCGACCGGTTCCCCGACTGGCTTGCGCCCAGGACATCGCCCTCACGTCGCTGCTCGAGGTCAACCTCGGCAAGAGCGAAACCGTCTCGGGTTGCGGCTACCGCGTCCAAACGTTCGCGCGCGGAGCTGTCCTCACTCGCCGTGGTGAGCAGCAGGCATACGCCGGGGTAGGCACCTCGGCCGATTCGGCCGCGCAGCTGGTGCAGCTGGGAAATGCCGAAACGGTCGGCATCCTCGATGACCATGACCGAGGCGTTGGCTACATCGACCCCCACCTCGATCACCGTCGTCGAGACCAACACATCGACCTCGCCCGCAGCGAAGCGGCTCATGACGTCGTCCTTCACCTCGCTCGGCAGCTGGCCATGCACCATCTCGACCCGCAGACCGGCAAGCGGGCCGCTGCTCAACTCAGCAAACAGATCCTCGACCGCAACCGCGGGGGCGCGCCGCCTCACCATCACCATCGAGGTTTTCTGCATCCCGTCCTGCCGAAGCGGCCGAGGAAATCCGTGCGCATACCACGTACGCCTGGCGTCCGCGGCCGACCTCTTCCACAACGCGCTGCCAAACCCGCTGCACCCAGGACGGCTGGCGAACCGTGTCGACGACGACCGTACTGACGTCGGCCCGCCCCGCCGGAATTTCCCGCAGTGTGGAGGTCTCCAGGTCACCAAATACCGTCATCGCCACCGATCGTGGGATTGGAGTAGCCGTCATCACCAGAACATGGGGCCGGAGATTCGCCTTGGCGCTCAATGCAGCGCGCTGCTCGACACCGAACCGATGTTGCTCATCGACGACGACCAGGCCGAGATCGGCGAACTGGACATCTGCGCTGAGCAGCGCGTGGGTGCCGATGATGATCCCGGCCGTACCCGAAGCGGCTTGGAGCGTGGCCTCGCGACGACGAGCTGCCGGCGACGACCCGGTGATCAACACAACGCCGGTGGCGTGCTCAGGCGCGCCCAAAGTGCCACCACTGGCGAGTTCGCCGAGCATGCGGGTGATGGTCTGGTAATGCTGAGCGGCCAGCACCTCGGTTGGCGCCAGCAGGGCAGCCTGGCCGCCAGCGTCGACCACTGCCAGCATCGCTCGCAACGCGACCACTGTCTTGCCGGAGCCGACCTCGCCCTGCAGCAGTCGCTGCATTGGCTGGGCGCGGCCCAACTCGGTCATGATCTCCTCGCTCACTGCGATCTGACCGTCGGTGAGCATGAACGGCAAGCGATCGTCGAACGCGTCGAGCAACCCGCCGGGCCGCAGCTGTCTCGGCACTGCTCGGTGCGAGGCCGCATCCGCCCGCCGATACGCCATCGTCAGCTGCAGCGCAAACGCCTCGTCGAACCGCATCCGCTGACGGCCCGGGTCGATGACTGACTTGTCGGTCGGCTGATGGACTGCTCGGAAGGCGGTCTCGAGATTGATCACCCCTGCCGCTTCTCGAACCCACTGTGGAAGGGGATCCTCGACCCCCGCGATCGATTCCAGGGCAAGCGCAGCGCAGTCGGCGATGGTCCAGGTGCGCAACTTGCCCGCCATCGGGTAGAGGCCGACCAAGGGAACCCTCGCGGCCGAGGCCAACGACGCGTTGTGCTTTGCACCGCCGATGACGACACCGTGCTCGTCGATGACGACAAAGTCGGGATGCGCGAGCTGCAATCTGCCGTTGAATCTGGTCACTTTGCCCGCGAAGATGCCTCTGGCGCCGGGCAGCAGCTGACTGTGCCAGTAGTTGATCAATCGGGGTTGCCCGAAGAAAGTGCAGGTGAGGGTTCCCTGATGGTCGGTAATCGTGACCTCCAGCCGCGGCTTCGTCGCCGGCCGATAGCTCGAGCCGCGGGGGAGGTTGAAGGTGCGGGAGTCGACGACCTCTGCCATCACCGCAGCCTCCTCACCCTCTCTGAGGAGGGAAAGATCGCTCAGCTCGGTACCGGAGAAATAGCGCCGTGGCACATGTCGCATCAGGTCGCCGACTGTAAAAATCTTCAGCGGCTCGAACTGCTTGGCGGTCTTCGAACCGACGATCTTCTCCAGACGAGTTGCCAGCCGCTGGAAGGTGTCGGTACGCCATGGTGAACCGACGAGTCGGAGTGTGGTCATTCCACTCCGACCAACAGCGGATAGCGCGGCTGGTTGCCGTCCACCACCTCGACGTCGACTGCGGGAAATCGCACGCGAACCAGAGCCATGAGATGGGACAGCAGGTCGTCGTCAGCACCGCTGCCGCGGACCAGTGTCAGTAACTCACCGCCGGCGCTCAGCAGCCGCTCGACAACTTGCCAGGCCACCTCGGCCATCGCCGTTCCGACGACCACCACGTGACCACCGACAATCCCCAGCACGTCGCCGGTTCGGCACTGCCCGGCCTCGGTCATCGCGGCACTCTCCGCCACCGTGATCGCACCATCCCTCGTGTGGCCGGCCGCGCTGTTCATCGCCACGACCGCTGACTCGAAGTCTGCCGACGGCTCGTGCACGGCCATGGCCGCCAGTCCTTGCGTTTGGCTAAGCGTGGAGATGACACCGACTCGCCGCCCCGCCAGCAGCAGCTCCGCCGCGAGACTGCTCGCCCGTTCCAGGTTTGCAGGGCCGTTGGGCAAGATCACCAGGTCGCCGCAGGTCTGGTTCGCCGCCGCGCGCAGCTGATCGACCGTCACGTCACCGCCCCGAGTCACCACTGGCGTACCGTCGTGCGCGGCCACTGCCGCGGCCAGCCCTGCACCTGCCACGACGGCCAACAGGCTTCGCCGTACGACAGCAGGACTTGACGGGACGGCGGTGATCCGGACCTGGCTCAGCTCGCCCAGTGAGAGGGCAGCCTCGACCGCCGCGCCCGCCTCATCGAGGTGGACGTGGACCTGCGCGATGGCCTGGTCACCCACGATGACAACGCTATGGCCGAGCCCTGACAGGTGCTCGCGCAGCGCGTCGAGGTCGGAAGGCGCGGCGCCACGGAGGGCGTACATCACTTCATATTCAGGTGCCACGTACTCAGGCGCGATCCGCGGCGCCTCTGGTCGAGTTCCTGCTGCTGAACGTGTGGCGGCCATCAGCGGGCGAGCGGGCGCGCCGCCGAGCATCTCGACCAGAGCGTCCACCAAGAGCACGTACGCGTGGGCGCCCGCATCGACCACCCCCGCCGAGGCCAGTACAGCGAGCTGCTCCGGCGTACGAGCCAGGCTCTGACGAGCGCCGTCTTGTGCGGCTTGCACGACCGCCAATGCATTGCCAGCCTGGCGCCCGGCCGCCTCCTCGGCCGCCCTCGCGGCATCATCGGCCACCGTCAGAATCGTGCCAGCCACAGGGCGGGCAACAGCGCGGCGCGCTGCAACGGCCGCCAGTCGCAGCAATGTCGCGACCAGGGTGCCCGACGGCATGGACTGCAATCTCGGCAGGTGGTGTTGCAGCGCCCGACAAACGCTCACGAACATCTCCGCAACAATGGCTCCGGAGTTGCCGTGTGCGGACAAGACTGCAGCCTGTACGGCTGCATCGAGGCTTGCCGGATCGATTCTGGGTACCGCCTGCGCAATGCCGGTCATGGTGAGCTTGAGGTTCGATCCGGTGTCGGCGTCAGCCACCGGGAAGACGTTTATCGCATTCAAGGCGTCGGCTGAGTCAGTGATGACGCTGGTCGCTCGACGCAGCCAGCCGTCGTAGGCCTCCCAAATTGTGGACGCCTGCTCGCCGAGCTGGGCAGACACGTGCCCACCTTATTCACAAAGGACGATCACGTTGGGCTCTCGCGATGCTGCCGACCATCGTTGAGTGCAAGAGCTGCAGACTGGCAGTGCTGTGACTTGGGTCACCTGTGCCCCCATTTGGTGCAGGTTATGTTCGCAACGAACAGCAGCCGTGGTGCCTCCGCGACCTCGATTGTGACAACCCGTCGGCCGAGCATGTCATTGGAATGCGTCCTCATGCTTGCTGTCCGCGTCACACCGTTCGCTCATACGTTCGAAAAGTGTCGGTGGTGGCTGGGACGATGAATCCATGACGGGGGATGACCAAGAGACACGATGACCCACACGACAACGCTGCGGCCCGGCAAGCGGTGGCGGATGCGCGCCGGGAGCCGCAGCGGCCGCGCTCGGCTGGCCGAGGCGGCGGTGCGGTACGCCGATGCACGGATTGCCGAAGACACCACAGATGCACCCGCATCCGATTGCACGGGACCTAAGCGAGCCAAACCCGGAGAGTTTGTTTCCGACGAGTTGTCGCTGCTGCTGGGATCAGCCCTATGCGGTGCGGTGCCTGCTCGCCCGCACCCGCCGACTCGCCACAGGTCTGCCCACCGTCTGGGAAGCGTTCCGGCGCGGCGATGTGGATGCCGAACAGATCCGGATCATCGACCGGGTCGCACGACGCGTCACCGAAGCCGCCACCCTCGCCGCCATCGACGACCAAGTGATCGATGCCGCGCACACCCGAACCCCGAAACAACTCCAAGTCTGGCTGCTGCGATTAGTCGTGCGGCTGGAACCGCTCGCCTTCGAACAACGACACCGCCGCGCCCTCGCCGAACGCCGCGTCACCGTGATACAAGGCGCCGACGGCATCGGCTACGTCACCGGCGAAATATCGGCACCCGACGCCGCCGCCATCGACGGCATGCTCGCCGCCACGGCCCGCAGCCTCGGCGCCGATGATCCACGCACCGACCGCAACGCCGCTCCGACCTATTCGCCGACCTGCTCCTCGGCCGGCTCACCTACGACGACACCGACCAGAACGACAGCGACGACGACCCTCGATGAGGACCACGAGCCGGCGCAGGCTGTGGACACCGAGTGGCTGGAGATCGAAAACATCGACCCCGACACCGGTGAACTCCTCGGCACCCACCTGCAACCCATCGACGCCAACGGCCAACCCAGTCGGACAACCCGTCGACGCTGTCGCCCACCGCCCACCCGCACTCACAGCACCCAAGCTGGTGCGACGGCCCCGCACAATCCGGATCGGTGTGTGGTGCCGCTATCCAGCCTGCTCAACGACTGCGACACCCCAGCCGAACTCGCCGACCGCTCCGGATTCATCCCCGGAGCAGACGCTGCGGCAACACATCGCCGACGCCATCAACTCCGATCAGCCGCGACCAGGTGCTGTTCACCCGGCTCCTCACCGACGACCGCGGCCGGCTCCTCAACACCACCGAACTCGGCCGCTACCCCTCCACCCGGTTAGCCGAAGCCATCACCATCCGCGCCGGAACCTGCCGCTACCCGACCTGCACCGTCCCCGCCAACCGCTGCGACCTCGACCACCACGAACCGCTCCCCCGCGGTCGAACATCGGGGACGAACATCGATCCGTTCTGCCGACGACACCACCGCGGCAAAACCTTCGCCTGGCTCGCCTGCATCCGAGACGACCACAGCGTCGACTGGACCATGCCCGACGCCGAACACTACCGATGCACCGACGAACCACTACCCACCGGAATGGCCGCCTGACAAATCGCTGCTACTCATTGAGGCTTCCGACGACGCCAACCGTCGGCACTGGCAATACCGTTGACCCACCTCCAAATTGGCCGCGCTGGCGCTAGTCAGGTACTCTTTTCCGGTTGCCCACATCGGGCACGACACCGGTTTAGATGTGATTTGGGAGCGAGCTCCAGTGGCTGCGGTATGTGACGTATGCGGCAAGAGGCCCGGATTCGGCCACAACGTCCCCTGGTCGAAGAAGAAGACCAACCGGCGCTGGGATCCAAACGTCCAGCGCGTACGCGTTGTAGTTGAAGGCACCCCCAAGCGGCTCAACGTCTGCACCTCATGCCTCAAGGCCGGCAAAGTCACCCGCTGACCAAGCGGACTGAACGAGCCGGCGCCCCATTAGGGCATCAGCACTCGGCCTGGCCAATCAGGCTTGAATCACCACAGGAATGATCATGGGTCGGCGACGGTGGGTATCGCTTACCCACTTACCGAGCTGCCGTCTGATCACCTGCTGCAGACGGTGGGAGTCGTTCACGCCTTCCCGCAGTGCCTCCTCCAAGGCGGACACGATCAGCGGGCGTACGTCATCGAACACCGCGTCGTCCTCGACGAACCCGCGGGCGTGGATGTCGGGCCCGCTGACGATCTTGGAGGCGTGAGTGTTGACCACAACGATCACGGAGATGAAGCCTTCCTCACCGAGGATCCGCCGGTCGCTCAACGACAGCTCGGAGATGTCGCCGATCGTCGTGCCGTCGACGAAGACGTAGCCGGCGTCGACCTTGCCGACGATCTTGGCCTTGCCGTCCTCGAGATCGACGACCACGCCATCTTCAGCGATGATCGTCCGTTCCGGGGGAACGCCGGTGGCGATCGCCAGATTGCCGTTGGCCGTCAGGTGCCGGATCTCGCCATGCACCGGCATCACGTTTCGTGGCCGCAGGATGTTGTAGCAGAAGAGAAGCTCGCCGGCGCTCGCGTGCCCGGACACATGGACGAGTGCGTTGCCGCGGTGTATGACATGTGCGCCGAGCCGGGTCAAGCCGTTGATCACGCGATAGACCGCACTCTCGTTGCCCGGGATCAGCGAGCTGGCGAGCACCACGGTGTCGCCACTCTTGAGCTGGATCACCGGGTGCTCACGATTCGCCATCCGTGACAGCGCCGACAGCGGCTCGCCCTGGGATCCGGTGGAAATGATCACGACGTCCTCGGGTGCGTAGTCGTCGATCTCCCGCTGGTCGATCAAGGTATTGCGAGGAACCCTGAGGAAGCCCAGTTCCCGAGCGACGGTCATGTTGCGCACCATCGAGCGGCCGACATAGACCACCTTGCGCTGATGGGCAACCGCTGCATCCAGGGCCTGCTGCACACGATGCACGTGCGACGCGAAGCAGGCCACGATGACGCGCTGTCGGCTGGCAGCGAACACACGCTCGAGAGCGGGTCCGATGTCCCGCTCAGGTGTTGTGAATCCGGGCACCTCCGCATTGGTCGAGTCGATCATGAGGAGGTCGACACCCTCCTCACCAAGGCGGGCGAAGGCACGGAGATCGGTGATACGGCCGTCCAATGGCAGCTGGTCCATCTTGAAGTCGCCGGTGTGCAGGATCAGACCGGCCCGAGTCCGTACCGCAACGGCCAGCGCGTCAGGGATCGAATGGTTCACGGCAACGAACTCGCACTCGAACTTGCCGACAGTGATCTTGTCGCCGTCGGTGACGATCCGCTGCGGCACGTCGCGCAAGTGATGTTCCCGCAGCTTTTCCGCGAGCAGTGCCAGAGTCAGCTTGGACCCGATCAGCGGGATGTCTCCTCGCTGGCGGAGCAGGTATGGCACGGCGCCGATGTGGTCTTCATGGCCGTGGGTGAGCACCAGGCCGATCACATCGTCAAGCCGCTCGCTGATGGCATCGAAGCCAGGCAGGATCAAGTCGACGCCGGGATGATCATCCTCGGGGAACAGCACTCCGCAGTCGATCAGCAGCAGCTGGCCGTCGAATTCGACGACTGCCATGTTGCGCCCGACATCTCCCAGACCGCCCAAGGAGACGATGCGCATCGCATTCGGGACCAGCAAGGGCGGAATCTGCAAGCTACCGGCAACCACGGGAGGAAAGGGTACAGGCCCGATAGCATCGCGGCCGTGGGTGCAGCTTCTGGTGAACCTCTTGCCGCCTCCGTACGCCTCGCCTGGCCCGACGAGGCGTCGAACATTGCCAGTCTGCAGCGCCGCTCATGGGCCGTTCAGTGGCCTGCCGACCTTGCGGAGCTGATGCTCAACTCGGTATCGCTGGCGGAGATGGTCGACACCTGGCGTCAAGCGATCGAGAAGCCGCCCGAGGCGGCGTTCCGGGTTCTTGTCGCAACTGATGGCCAGCGTGTGGTGGGATTCGCGACCACCATGCCCAACCAGGACGATGATGCGGACCGAAGCGCCGAGGGCGCGATTGATCAGTTCGTGGTTGATCCGGCGGCCCAGCATCAGGGCCATGGATCTCGGCTGCTGAACGCCTGTGCCGACACGCTGCGCGCTGATGGTTTTGTCAGGGCGTGCTGCTGGGTGAATGCAGCCGACGACGCTTTCCGCCGGTTTCTCACCGCTGCGGGTTGGGCTGCCGATGGGGCTACCCGGGAGATCGGCCCAGAGGATGAATCCGTACGCCTCAAGCAGGTGCGGCTCCACACTGACCTTGCTGCCGGAGATGACGTTGGAGCCGCGCCCTAAGACGAGATCGTCTGGTTTTCCGCTACCACCGCAAGATGCACGCCGTCCTCCGCGGCACTGATCCCGGTAACGGTCAGGCCGAGTGGCAGCCCCTTGAGCGGGATCGGCTTGAGCAGCGCTGCCAGCAACGCCTGCGCGGTGAAGTCCGGCAGGTTCACGCCGGCGACCGATATCTTGGCGTCGCTCAAGGTCATCGTCTGCTCGTCGGCGTTCAGCCGCGGTGTACCGGTGATCACGGCATCGACCTCGCGGCGCACAATGGTGGTTTTGACCACAATCTCCACCCTGCCTTCGCCGCCGTAGGTCAGCGGTGCATTGGTCAGTGAGGAAAGTTTGGGGTAAAGCAGCAGTGCTGTGCCCTCGGTGTGAGTGATCTTCATCGACTTGAACCAGTCATTGGTGACGACGTCGCTCATCACGAGATCGGCGTGTGCCAAAGGAACCGGCGCCTTGTTCGTCTCGCCGAGCTGGTCGGCGACGATCTCTACCTTGCCAACCGAGCCGGACGCAATCTGGGTCAGGAATGGGAAGCCCTCGATGTTGACCTGGGGTGGCCCGGGCGTCCCCAGGTGTGGTTGCAGCGTCGTCGCCACCCGCTTCTCGGCACGGCTTTCTGCGTACCGATCCCCGACGTAAAGGCCAGCGCAGAGCAGCGCGACAATGATCACGATGATCAGTACGCCGATCAGCGGCGTGGCCCGTCCCAGGCGGGTCCGGATGCGGTTCACGTCATCCGATCCCAAGGATGGATTCGATCCCAACGGTTAGCCCCGGCCTCGTACTGATCGCCCGGACTGCCGCGATCACTCCGGGCATGAACGACACTCGATCAAGCGAGTCGTGCCGGATGGTCAGGGTTTCACCCTCGGCGCCGAACAGCACCTCTTGATGCGCAACCAAACCGCGCAACCGGACGCCGTGAACCCGAATTCCGTCGACCTGCGCCCCGCGGGCTCCCGGCAGTTCCTGCTTCGTCGCATCCGGCGGAGCCGCGAGGGAGGCTGCGCTCCGCACGGACGCAATCCTGCGCGCCGTGTTCGCCGCGGTGCCCGATGGGGCGTCGACCTTGCCGGGGTGATGCAGCTCGATGATCTCAGCGCTCTCGTAGAAAGGAGCTGCTTGCTCGGCGAAGCGCATCATGAGCACAGCTCCAATGGAGAAGTTGGGAGCGACCAGTACGCCAACATCATCATGCCCGGCGAGGATCGTACGCACTTGGTCCAATCGCTCCTCGGTGAACCCCGTGGTGCCCACTACAGCGTGAATTCCGTGATCGATACACCACGAGATGTTGTCGATCACCGCCTCTGGGTGAGTGAAATCGACGATGACCTGCGCCGCTTCAGCAAGCGCACGATCATCTCCTAAGTCGATCGCCGCAACCAGCTCCAAGTCCGAGGCGGACTCCACCGCACGGCACACCTCGGCACCCATTCGGCCACGGGATCCGAACACCCCGACCCTCGTCATCAACGACCGCCTTCCGACTTGTCAGACTGTCAGCAGGCTATAGCGACTCGCACTATGACGTTGGCCCGCTTCGCCGACTGCAGGAGCTCGCGGCTCGGCTGCGAAGACAGCTGGCGTGCACGCACGCGAGCGACGAAGGAGGCGAATCTGGCGGGCCAGCCGTCAGAGTGCAAATCGGCGCTGACGCACTGACAACTCAGCTTTACCACCGAGAGAGCAACGACTCGATACCTCGAGCCGGCACCCGGGCCCCGGAGAGTACGAGTGTCGGGGCGTGGCTGAAAAGGACGCTCCGCCTCAGCACGTACTTGATCGGCGGTCACCTGATCGAAGCTGCGCAACAGGTCTGCGAGCGTGCGCTCGTCGCCGAGCACCGCATTTACCCCGAGACGGCTCATCCGGCTGCCTGCGCCCTCATAGGAGAGCGCCGTCTGGCCACGCATCTGACCTTTGGCTCGAGCAAGCTCATCTTCGCTGACGCCGTGCTCGGCAACCTCGGTGAGCGCTGATGCGTACCAGTTGCAGAATCGCCGTCAGCTTGCCAGGCGCGCACTGCCACTCCACGCTCCATAGACCGCCGTCGGAATAGGCCGTTTCCCCGGCATCGATGCTGTAGCTCAGGCCGCGCCGCTCCCGCACCTCGACGAAGAGGCGGGAGGCCATACCGCCGCCGACGATCAGGGAGAGCAGCCCAAGCGCATACCGACGTGGGTCGAAGATGCCGGAACTCGGGAAAGCCAGCACCGCGCTGCACTGCTCGAGTGGCAGCCGGTGCATGATCAGCCCGCCGCGAGCGCTCGCCCGGCGGCGGTTGATCATGGCGGGGCTTGGCCGCGGTAGAGCCGGCGGCGGGGCTGGTTGGCCATCGACGGCGCTGAGCCGCTGCACGAGCCGATCATGATCGACTTTGCCGGCGGCGGCAACCACCAGCGAGCTGGGACGGTAGTGCCGTCTCCAGTGCTGCACGATCTGCCGTCGGCTGAGAGATCGCGACCGAGCCGCGCGACCCGATGACCGAACGACCGAGTCCCGACTTGCCGAAGATCGCGGCGGCTGCCGCTTCTGCCGCCAATTCTGTTGGATCGTCGGCGTGCATAGAGATCTCGTCCAAGATCACCGCTCGCTCGGCGTCCACATCTTCCGGAGTGATCAACGAGTTGGTGATCATGTCGGTGAGTACATCGAGGGCCAGCTCTGCGTCGCTGTGCAGCACGCGTGCGTAGAAGCAGGTGTGCTCCTTGGCCGTGTACGCGTTGAGCTCGCCACCCACCGCCTCGATCGCGGCCGAGATCTGCTCGGCACTGCGAGTCGAGGTCCCCTTGAAGAGCAGATGCTCCAAGAAATGGGAGGCGCCATGCAGCCTCGACGTCTCGTGCCGCGAGCCGACGCCGGCAAAGACCCCCAAGGAGTAGGTGTTGGTGGACCGGATGTCCTCGGTCACGACCTGAAGGCCGCCTGGCAGCACCGTGCGCCGCACAGCGCCGTCCAGCTGCAGCGGGCGCCGGCCGGGCCGGCCGCGCGGGACCATAGGCATCGGTGTGGTGAGAGGTGGCGACGACTGTTACGCCGACACCGTCTCCTCCACCACCGGAATCAGCGACAGCTTGCCGCGATCATCGACCTCGTTGATCTCTACCTGGATCTTCTGGCCGACGCTGAGCACGTCCTCCACATTCTCAACTCGCTGTCCCCCAGAGAGCGGGCGCATCTTGGAGATGTGCAGCAGGCCGTCCTTGCCTGGCAGCAGCGAGACAAACGCGCCGAACGCCGTGATCTTGACGACCGTGCCGAGGTAGCGCTCGCCCTTCTCCGGCATGGTCGGATTGGCGATGGCGTTGATCATGGCACGTGCGGCCTCCGCCTTATCGGCCTGGTCGGCGCCAACGTAGATCGTGCCGTCGTCCTCGATGCTGATATCCGCACCGGTGTCGTCCTGGATCTGGTTGATCACCTTGCCCTTCGGACCGATGACCTCGCCGATCTTGTCGACGGGGATCTTCATGGTGATGATCCGCGGGGCGTACATGCTCATCTCGTCGGGACCGTCGATGGCCTCACGCATCACGTCGAGGATGGTGTTGCGGGCATCCTTGGCCTGGTTCAGCGCCTCAGCCAGCACCGACGCCGGAACCCCGTCGAGCTTGGTGTCCAGTTGCAGAGCGGTGATGAAGTCCCGGGTGCCCGCGACCTTGAAGTCCATGTCGCCGTACGCGTCCTCGGCGCCCAGGATGTCGGTCAGTGCCGTATAGCGGGTTTGACCGTCGACCGTGTCGGAGACCAGGCCCATCGCAATTCCGGCAACCGGCGCGCGGAGCGGCACGCCGGCATTGAGCAGCGCCACGGTCGAGGCGCATACCGAGCCCATCGACGTCGAGCCGTTGGACCCGAGCGCCTCCGAGACCTGCCGGATCGCGTACGGGAACTCTTCACGGGTCGGCAGCACTGGCATCAGCGCCCGCTCGGCCAATGCACCGTGACCGATCTCGCGCCGCTTGGGAGATCCGACCCGGCCGGTCTCACCGGTGGAGTACGGCGGGAAGTTGTAGTTGTGCATGTAGCGCTTGGTGGTTTCCGGCGCCAGCGTGTCGAGCCTTTGCTCCATGCCCAGCATGTTCAGCGTCGAGACGCCGAGGATCTGGGTCTCACCGCGCTGGAAGAGCGCTGAGCCATGCACCCGCGGTACCACGCCGACCTCGCAGGAGAGGGTACGGATGTCAGTGACACCTCGACCGTCGATACGGATCTTGTCGGTCAGAATCCGCTGCCGAACCAACTTCTTTGTGAGCGCTCGGTACGCGCCGGTGATCTCTTTTTCGCGTCCCTCGAACCGAGGTGCCAGACGCTCGACGATCGTGTTCTTCAGGGTGTCGGTGGCCTGCTCGCGGGTCGTGCTTGTCGGCGATCGACATGACCTCGCTCAGTTCCGCGGTAGCGGCCTCGGCGACAGCTTCGTACACGTCGTCGGCGTAGTCGAGAAAGATCGGGAAGTCTGCGATCGGCTTGGGGAACTTGGCTGCCAGCTCAGCCTGAGCCGCGCACAAGGCGCGGATGAACGGCTTTGCGGCCTCCAGGCCGGCTGCCACCACCTCTTCGGTGGGGGCGGTCTTGCCACTGTTCACAAGATCCCAGGTGTGCTCTGTCGACTCGGCCTCGACCATGGCGATGGCCACATCGCCGGATGCCGTGACCCGGCCGGCCACGACCATGTCGAACGCGGCGTTCTCGAGCTGATCGACGTCGGGGAAGCCGATCCAGCGATCACCGATCAGTGCGACGCGTACGCCGCCAACCGGACCGGTGAAGGGCAGGCCGGCCAGCTGGGTGGACAGGGAGGCGGCGTTGATCGCGACCACGTCGTAGATCTTGTTCGGGTTCAGCGCCATCACGGTGACGATGACCTGGACCTCGTTGCGCAGGCCCTTGACGAAGCACGGACGCAGCGGACGATCTATGAGCCGGCAAGTGAGAATCGCGCCCTCGGAGGGGCGCCCCTCGCGGCGGAAGAATGAGCCGGGGATGCGGCCAGCGGCGTACATCCGTTCCTCGACGTCCACGGTGAGTGGGAAGAAGTCGATGGCCTCGCGTGGCTTGCTTTGGGCAGTGGTGGCCGAGAGCACCATGGTGTCCCCGTCCAGATAGACGGTTGCCGATCCAGCAGCTTGCCGGGCTAGTAACCCGGATTCGAAGCGGACGACATGTCGTCCGAGATCGCCGTTGTCGATAACGGCCTCAGTGAATTGAAGATCTGGTCCCTCCACGGGATTCCTTTCTGTCGCGCTGGCGTAGAGCTCAGTGCCTGAGCCGTGGATCGCATCAGCACTTGGATGAGGCTCGCCGTGGCGCGGTGAACATGCCCGCGTCAGTCCCCGAACTGGAGGCCGGTCTTCGATCGAGGTCCGCGGGCCAGAGCGAAACGCTCCTCCCGAAAACCACTACCGAGGACCGAGTCTCTCCTCGTCGAGCGTCTGTCGAGATGCGATCTCGAACGTGATGAGTGGTTTATTCAGTTGTGGTGATCAGCGACGCAGCCCAAGGCGCTCGATGAGCGACCGGTAGCGCTCGATGTCGGTCTTGGCGACGTAATTGAGCAGCCGACGGCGTTGGCCGACGAGCAGCATCAAGCCACGCCGGCTGTGGTGGTCGTGCTTGTGCTCCTTGAGGTGCTCGGTGAGATGCGCGATCCGCTTGGTGAGGATGGCGACCTGGACCTCGGGGGAACCCGTGTCGCCGTCGCTGGTTGCGTATTCATCGATGATCTTCTTCTTGGTTGCAGCGTCGATCGACACTGATTCTCCTCTCGGTTTCCCGTTGCGCGGCGCTCCCGGATACCCCTGGGGTCTTTCACACGGTGTGAGTGGGAGCTCTTGAAATCCGCGGCCGGTCAAACGGCGCGCCTAATCTACCAGCGCTGAGCGGTAGCAGCTAATTTCAAGACTCGTCCAATACGTCGAAGACGCGCTGACGATACAGACTTCGGGCCACGCCATCCCGCCTTTCGGTGATGGCTCAGGCAGCATGCAGCAGATGCCGCGCCTCCTCGACATCGGCATGCATCTGCTTGATCAGCGCTTCCCTGCCCGCGTACTTCACCTGGCCGCGCAGCCGGGTATAGAAGTCGATCGCAATCTCCACGTCGTAAAGCTCAAGATCATCGCGATCGAGGACGTACGCCTCGACGCGCCTCTCCACACCATCAAACGTCGGATTCGTGCCGACCGAAATCGCAGCCGGCCAGCGCGGGGAAGGAACATCCAGCCGCGTGACCCAGCCGGCATAGACGCCATCGGCAGGCACCGCCATCTCAGGTGGCACCCGTACGTTGGCCGTCGGGAAGCCCAGCTCGTGACCCCTTCGGTCACCGCGGACGACAACACCAGAGAATCGGAAGATGTTGTCGCTGAGCTCCCGGACGCGACCAAAATCCCCCTCGGCCACCGCGTGCCGGATCAGCGTCGAAGACTCCGGCTGGGTGCCATCGGTAACGAGCGGTAACGCCTGCACCTTGAACTCCCCTGCCCCAAGCTCTGCCAAGGTCGAGACATCGCCAGAAGCTCGGAACCCGAACCGGAAGTTCTCTCCCACAACAATCCGCAAGGGATGCAGCGGCCGCAGCACGGTGTCGACGAACTCTGCTGGACTCCAGCTGGCAACCTCTGCGGTGAAGTGCACGACGACGACCTCGTCGACGCCCGCGTTGCGAAGCAACTCCTTGCGACGCTCCAGCGAGGTGAGCAGGAGGGGCGCCTGATCTGGTCGGATCACCGACATCGGATGCGGCCAGAAGGTCACCGCAACGAGGCGGGCTCCCGGCTCGGCCGCCCGGGCGGTACGGATGAGCTCGGCGTGTCCTCGATGGACTCCATCGAAGTTGCCGATCACTACGACGGTCGGCCTGCTCATTACCGTCCGCCTCCTGGTCTTCCGCATCGGAACCTCGAACAGTTAAGCAGATCCAGCCGAACCAGTCAGCGCTGATGCCGAGCGGGTCGTGTATGCCAAATTCCCACAGGAAAGGCACAGTCATGTAAGACTTGCCCGAGCACACGCAGGCATCTGACTTTTCGGGGGAGACAGTGAGGCGTATTACTAAGGCCGCGCTCGGCGGCCTTGCGGGCTGCGCGCTGGTTCTGGGCGGAACCAGAGTCGCGAGCGGGGCGCTATCAAGCATCCTCAAGTACTCCAGAGGCTTGTCTCGTGGATCTCTCGGCGACGTCTTCAACGCCGGCGCGATGAGACCTTCGATTCGGCCAAAGCGAAGCTCACGATCATCAAGACCACGACGGCACCACTACTTCTTGCCATCCGAGTGACGGGAATCGATCGATCGGTACGACGGGCAGGAGTTCGGCGCTCACCTCCACACGGGTCCGTGCGTCGACGGGTAACCGGGCATGCGCGGCGGCCGCACTACAACACGCACGTGGTCGCCATGGAGCGCCGACTCCAGCACGCTCGGAAGCGAGACCGAAGTGTGGTTCGACTCTCGTGCCCAATGAGGACGGCATGGCCATGTCAGACGACCACGGTCCCGTTTGTGCCGATGGATGTCCCGACGGCATGACGGCGAGTGATGTCCATCGTGATTCACCAAGGGCCCACAATCCGATGACCGGCGCGGCTGGTGCCCAGGCAAGCCTGCTTCCCGCTGTCGACGTGCCTGAGTGGGACCCTGAGCCCGTCACCGTCGACTGAGCTAGTCAAGTTCAGACAAACACGGCCTCGGCAACGGCATCCGGTCCTTCCTGGCGGTAAAGCGCCAGGAAGTGAGTTGGCCTCATCCAGTAATGCCGTCGTTTCGGTCTGGCAAGGTCACGCCAGCCAACCGCCGACCGTTTCGGATGTAGCTTGCCTGCGTCTCGTTGACCGTCAACGTTGCGAAGCTGCTGCGGACGACGTCGCTCCAGCGGCACGATCCTGAGTCCCCGCTCGGCCTCCTCCAAGGTCTGAGCCTGCTCCAGCGTGAACGGCCCCGACACGCGTCCGCCGCAGCGCAGTTAGGTGACCGCCGGCTCCGAGCGCCGCCCCGAGATCTCGAGCCAGCGCCCGAACATACGTGCCCGACGAGCACTCGACTACCACGTCAAGATCGACACACGTCGACGTCCATCGACCTGGAGTTCCCGGCGGCCCAGCACCTCGAGCCGATCAACGGTCACCGGCCGCGGCGGAGAGCTCACGTCCTGACCAGCACGCACCCTGCGCGTACGAGCGGACTCCGTTGATCTTGATCGCCGAGACCGCAGACGGCACCTGCAGCATGTTCGCCACGAAGCCTTGCCATAGCGCAGCCTCGATCTCGATCATCGTCACGCTCAGCCGCGCCGGCAGTCGTGCCGTCACCTCACCCTCGGCGTCGTCGGTCACCGTGCGAGACGCCGAGCCGAATCGTCGCCTCGTAGACCTTGTCCGTCAACGCGAGATGCCCAAGCAGACGGGTCGCCTTGCTCGATCCCGATCACCAAGACACCAGTGGCCATCGGATCCAGCGTGCCGGCGTGCCCGACTTTGCGGGTGCCAGCAAGCTTCCGGATCCGTCCGACGACTTGGTGAGAGGTCCAGCCCGCCGGCTTGTCGATCACCAACACCCCGGACTGTTGGGATGGCCTCAGGCTGGCTCGTCATCATCGCGCGATGCGCGTTCCTCGACAACCTCGTCGCGCTTGTACGGGTCAGCCTCCCCCGCGTACGCCGCGCCTGCAGCCTGCTCGGCCACCCGCGCGTCAATCGACCTGGCCTGGGCGAGCAGATCGTCGATCTGCCTGGCATTCTCTGGCACGGCGTCCGGCACGAACTCGAGCGTCGGGGTGAACCTCAGGCCGAGCTGCTTGCCGACCTCAGACCTGATCAGACCGGTGGCGGAGCGAAGGGCGGCGGTGGTGCTGGCCTGCTCCTCCTCCGACCCGAGCACGGTGTAGAACACGGTCGCATCCTGGCTGTCGCCGGTGAGCCGGACATCGGTCATCGTCACGAAACCCAGCCGCGGATCCTTGATCCGTCGCTCCAGCATCTCTGCGACGATCACCTTGATCTGGTCGGCCAGCTTGACCACGCGTGGCGAGCCCATCTGCTCCTCCTTCACGCCGACTTGTCAGAACCGAGTCGACCTCTAGGTCAACCCAGTTCTGGCAACTCTGCGGTTACGAGCGCGGCTTCTCCCGCATCTCGTAGGTCTCGATGATGTCGCCGATCCTGATGTCGGAGTAGTTGGCAAGCGTCATGCCGCACTCATACCCCTCGCGCACCTCGGTGGCATCGTCCTTCTCGCGCCGCAGCGAGGCGATGGTGCTCTCGGTGATCACCACGCCCTCCCGCAGCAGTCGCGCCTTGGCATTGCGCCGGATCGACCCGCTGATGACCATGCAGCCCGCGATGATGCCCGCCTTGGACGAGCGGAAGATCTCCCGGATCTCCGCCTGCCCGAGGGTGACCTCCTCGTAGATCGGCTTCAGCATGCCCTTCAACGCCGCCTCGATCTCGTCGATCGCGGCGTAGATCACCGAGTAGTAGCGGATGTCCACGCCCTCGCGGTCGGCCAGCTCCGACGCCTTGCCCTGCGGCCGAACGTTGAAGCCGACGATGACCGCATCCGAGGCCGCGGCCAGCGAGACGTTCGTCTCGGTGATGGCGCCGACACCGCGGTCGATCACCCGCAGGCTGACCTCGTCGCCGACGTCGATCTTGGACAGCGCGTCCTCCAGCGCCTCGACCGAACCAGCACCGTCGCCCTTGAGGATGAGCCGCAGTTCCTGGGTCTCGCCCTTCTCGAGCTGCTCGAACAGCTGGTCGAGGGTCTTGCGCCGCGTGCCGGCCGCCTGCGCCGCCATCCGCAGCCGCGCCGCGCGCCGTCTCGGCGATCTGCCGCGCCATCCGGTCGTCATCGACGACCAGGAAGCTGTCGCCTGCACCAGGCACGGCCGTCAGGCCGAGCACCTGCACCGGGAACGACGGCGGTGCCTCGGTGACGTTGTCGCCATGATCATCGAGCAGCGCGCGGACCCGCCCGTGTGCGGGACCGGCGACGATCGAGTCGCCCACATTGAGCGTGCCGCGCTGCACCAGAACGGTGGCGACCGGACCGCGGCCTTTGTCCAGGTGCGCCTCGATCGCCACGCCCTGAGCATCCATGTCGGGATTGGCACGCAGGTCCAGGGCCGCGTCGGCGGTCAAGATGATCGCCTCCAGCAGTGAGTCCAGACCCTGACCGGTGATCGCCGACACGTCGACGAACATCGTGTCGCCGCCGTACTCCTCAGGCACCAGGCCGTACTCGGTGAGCTGACCGCGGACCTTCGTCGGATCGGCGCCCACCTTGTCGATCTTGTTCACCGCTACGACCACCGGCACTTCCGCCGCCAGGGCATGGTTCAGCGCCTCAATGGTTTGTGGCATGACACCGTCGTCGGCGGCGACCACCAGCACTGCGATGTCGGTCGACTTGGCACCACGGGCACGCATTGCGGTGAACGCCTCGTGACCCGGGGTGTCGATGAAGGTGATCTTGCGTTCCTCATCCTCGACCTCGGTGGAAACCTGGTAGGCACCGATCGCCTGGGTGATGCCACCGGCCTCACGCGCGACCACGTTGGTCTTGCGGATCGCATCGAGCAACTTCGTCTTGCCATGATCGACGTGACCCATCACGGTGACGACCGGCGGGCGGGCCTCGAGATCCTCCTCGCCGCCGACGTTCTCGCCGAACTCGATGTCGAAGCTCTCCAGCAGCTCGCGGTCCTCGTCCTCGGGCGAGACGACCTCGATGTTGTAGTTGAGCTCAGTACCCAGCACCTGCAGAGTGTCATCGCTCACCGACTGGGTCGCCGTCACCATCTCGCCGAGATGGAACAGCACCTGAACCAGCGAGGCCGCATCGGCGCCGATCTTCTCGGCCAGATCGGTCAGCGAGGCGCCCCGGGCGAGCCGGACCTTCTGGCCGTCGCCCTGCTTGACGCGGATGCCACCGATCGACGGGGCCTCCATCTGGTCGAACTCTTGGCGGCGCTGCTTCTTCGACTTGCGGCCACGCCGGGTCGGGCCCCCGGCCCGGCCGAACGCACCCTGGGTGCCGCCACGGCCGCCCCGGCCACCACGCCCACTTGGTGGTGGACCACCGGGCCCGCCGCCAGGACCGCCACGACCAGGGGCGCCGGCCCCGTACGACGACCACCGGGCGGGTGCACCTCGGCCACGTGCGCCAGGTCCGGCAGGGCCGTTACCCAGCTGACCAGAGCTCTGCTTGGGCATCATCGCCGGGTTGGGCCGCGGCATGCCAGGAACGCCTGAACGACCACCAGGCATTGGAGAGCGGCCGGCAGGCGGTCGGGGTGCGGTCGGTCCGGCGCCGTCTGAACCGGGCCGCGGCGGCGCGCGGCCGGCCCATTCCTTGCGAGGAGGCGAACGGATTGTTGCCCGGCCGTGGGGTGCCAGGACGGCGCCCACCCGGAGCGCCGGGAAGCCCTCCGGTAGACCCCGGACGTGGCCGCGGCGAGGCACCGTCGCCCGTCCGGGCAGCGGGTGCAGCTTGGCCCGGCGCACGGGGCACGCTCGGACGCGGAACCGCCCTCGGCGGCGCAGCCGGAGCCGGCGTTGGAGCTGCCGGAGCCGGCGTCGCTGCTGGAGCGGCGGAGCCGGCGGCTGAGCTGCTGGGGCTGCCGGAGCCGCGGGTGCCGCTGGCGTGGCCGGCGCGGCTGCTGCCGGTGGCGCGGCTGGCGCGGCTGCTGCCGGTGGCGCAGCCGGCGCGGTCACTGCCGGTGCCTCCGCGGCCACCTCAGCGGCAACTGGGGCAGGCGTCGCCGGCGCTGCATCGGCCGCTCTTGGCGGCGGCTGCTTTCTTCGTTGCTGTCTTCTTGGACTGGAGGCGGCTCGCTTGCCAGCTTCTCCTTGAGCCGTCTCTCGACCGGCGCCTCCACGGTTGAGGAGGCGGATCGTACGAACTCACCCATGTCCTTCAGCATGCTGAGGACGGTCTTGCTTTCGACTCCGAGCTCTTTCGCAAGCTCGTAGACACGGACCTTTGCCACTGCTCTCCTTGTTGGCGGTCCGGGTCTGGTTTCCGGACCAGTTAGTTGTCGAACATGCTCACTGAGCGGTTCTCATCGAGTGGTCATGAGCGTGTGCCCACCTTCTGGTTCGGCTCTCGCGTACGCGAGTGCTTGCTCGTCTCATCCGCTCCAGTCGGAGCAGATGCATTGGAGACTCTATGCCCAGCCGCGTACGCGTGTCTAAGTGAGCGCGCCGAGGAACTGCCGGATCGTGACAGCGGCTCGCTGTCCATCGATCTCCGACCGTAGAGCCCTCCCTAGGCTACGTCGCTTGAGCGCCTGCTCAAGGCACTCGGGTCGCGGATGCAAGTAGGCCCCCCGGCCTGGCACGATCTGGGGATAGTCGACCTTGACGCCGCCGTCGCGGGCGACGATGCGAAGCAGTCGAACTTCTCTTCCCTCGTCCGGCACCCGATGCAGGTGCGGACAGGCGCGGGCACCGAAACAGGCTAACGCGGCCCTGCGCTGCGGAGTATTCCGCACGCCGTTGGCTGACGCGAGGGTGACGCGTGTCGCACTATCGGCACGTCTGAGAAACGCGGACTGGACTCCAGATCAGGCCGGCGCGGTGTCCGACCGGATGTCGATGCGCCAACCCGTCAGCCGGGCTGCGAGCCGGGCGTTCTGGCCCTCCCGACCGATGGCCAGCGAGAGCTGATAGTCCGGCACGACGACGCGGGCGGCTCGCAGGTTCTCATCGACCACGGTCACCGAGGTCACCTTGGCCGGCGACAACGCCTGAGCCACGAACGTCGCCGGGTCCGGAGAGTAGTCGATGATGTCGATCTTCTCCTCGTTCAGCTCGTGCATGACCGCCCGCACCCGCTGCCCCATCGGCCCGATGCAGGCGCCCTTGGCACTGACGTCGGGGTTGTGACTGACGACCGCGATCTTGCTGCGATGACCGGCCTCACGGGCCACGGCCTTGATCTCGACGGTCCCGTCGGCGATCTCGGGCACCTCGAGCTTGAACAGCTTCTCCACCAGTCCCGGATGGGTGCGCGAAACGACGATCTGCGGGCCGCGGAGTTCCTTCCGAACCGAGACCACGTAGACCCGGATCCGAGTGCCGTGCGCGTAGCGCTCGCCGGGCACCTGCTCGGCTCAGCGGCATGATCGCCTCGATCTTGCCGAGGTCGACCAGCACCGTACGGCTGTCGCTGCCCTGCTGCACCACTCCGGAGACGATGTCGCCCTCGACGCCGGAGAAGTGGCCGTACTTCTGCTCGTCCTCGGCGTCCCGCAGCCGCTGCATGATCACCTGGCGGGCGGTCGAGGCGGCCACCCGTCCGAAGCCTGTCGGGGTGTTGTCGTACTCGCCGATCTGCTGTCCGCTCTTCGTCGTACTCGGGCGCCATCACCGTCGACGTGGCCGGTCTTGCGATTGAGGTCGACCCGGGCGCCCTGCACCGCACCCTCGGTCTTCTCGTACGCGGTGAGCAGGGCGTCCTCGATCGCGCTGGCCAGGACCTCGAATGGCAAGTCCTTCTCCCGCTCCATCAGCCGCAGCACGGAGATGTCGATGTCCATCTCAACCCTCCTCATCCTCGCTGCGCGCCGCTTTCGGGTCGGTTCAGCTCCACCTGGACCAGTGCGCGGTCGACGTCAGCGAAGCGGACATTCACGCGTCTCACCGTCCGACGTCGAGCCGTACGCCGTCCTCAGCTGTTGGAAACGATCCGACCGGTGATTGTGTCCCCCTCAGACAGTCGCACCGCGACCAAGCGTCCGGCGTTCCGCCGCCAGTGCCGAGGCAGCTCGAGCGGCCGGCTCACCCCTCGGGACGTCACCTCGAGCGTGTACGCCGCGGCACCGGTCACATCGGCGCTGTCCAGCGCCGCCGATGCCGCCTTGCTCGCCTCGGCAATGTCGTCCAGCAGCGGACCGGTGCCCTGCGGGCCATCGCCGTCGACGACAACACGCAGCAGCCGACGCTTGCCGGCCGGAATGATCTCCACCGCTTCCAGCTCGAGGCCGAACTGGGCAAGGATCGGGGTCAGCACACCAGCAATCTGGCTCTCTTTCATCGCGCTGTCCTTCGATCCGATTAGGTCCTTCGGTTGTGGCGGCGCCGATCATGGAAACATCTCAGCAGCGCGTGTGGGGCAGCATACCGTTCGGCTGAGGTACCGTCGGCGGGTGGCCGACTCAGATGCACCCGTGGCGCCGGTTCCGCCAGCCCAGTTGACCCGTCGGATGATCATCGGTCTCGGCCTCGCTGCCCCGACACTGGCCGTGCCCTGGCTCGCCGGATGCAGCACCGAGCGATCCCGCTGTCGACAGTCCGATACGTGCAGCCGAGACGCCAGCGGCTCCGCATGTCAAGTCCTGCAGCCACGTCCGACGGCGAGTCCCAGCCCGACCGCGGCCGCGTCGAATCCATCCGCCCGCGGCCGCAGCTCCCGAGCAGGCTCTGGCGGCGCTCGCGGCGGCGATCCTTGGTCGGACCGCACCGCCAGCAGCTCTCGAAGGACCGCCGAGCAGCTGCTGACGTTCTCTTCGCAACGCGCATACGGCACACGCTCACGCAATCACCAATCCTCTGCCAACGCCTGCCCCGGTCAAGATCGGCGGGCAATGTCACTGAACGGCTCGCTCGCCCTGCTTGTCTCGTCGCGAGACTCCGCTGCTGGCGCGCTACCGACGCGCAGCGCTGAAAGCCAAGGGGTCGGATGCGCTGCTCTGGGGCTCGCTGTCGGTCGCTGCCGGAGGCTTCGCGTGCGGCGCTTGGCTCCAGTGACCCACCAGCCACGCGTCGAGTCCGGTCGCAGATCGGCAGCCGGTCGAGGTCCTCCCTGAGGTCGCCGCGGTCCAGGAGCTGGTTCGCCAACTGCACGCCATCGTTTACGGCTACCAGCTGGCGATCGGCAAGATTAAGGTCCTCAGCAAGCAACGCACCGAAAGCCGAACGTGAGCTGCTTGCCGCAGCGAATCTTCCGGGATCGGCTGATCGCTTGGCTGCGGAAACACTCCGCGGACGTCCCGGCCGCCGAGCCGGCGTACGTGCCGTCGGTGGTCCCGCGCAATGCGGCAACGGCCGGCAGGTTGATCATGCGAATGCAGACCGCGCTGCAGCCCTTCTGCGGGCTCTGGCTGGCTGCCGCGGCCAGCTCAGCCAGACCGCCAACAAGCGCTGATGCGCTGGCCACCGCCATGAAAACCGCCCGATCCTGGGGCGCGCCGCTGGACGCCTGGCCGGGCTGGAGCAGTTGATCACTGCAGCAGCTGGACCACCACGTCGTACGCCAGCTTGATGATCAGGCCGGAGAGCACGACCAGGAAGACCTTGCGGACGAACGAGTTGCCCCGGCTGATCGCTGTCCGGGCGCCGAGGTAGCCCCCCACCAGGTTGGCCGCGCCCATCATCAGCCCGAGTCGCCCACAGCACCGAGCCGGACAACCCAAAGACGACAATTGCCGACAGGTTCGTGACCAGATTGGCGATCTTGGCCGTCGCGCTCGCGTCCAGGAATCCGTAGCCAAGCACGGCCACCAGCAAGATCACGAAGAAGGAGCCGGTGCCAGGCCCCAGGAACCCGTCGTACGCGCCGACGACCAGTCCGATCACCGCAGTCCAGCCCGTAGTGTCTTCGCCCCGCATGCTTCCGCATCGAGACCATGCCCAGCTGCGGCCGGCGCCAGATGTAGATGCCCACCCCGATCAGCGCGACCAGCACAATCGGAGTGAAGGCGTCCCTCGGCAACAGCCTCGCCAGCGATGCCCCAACTGCCGATCCGACGGCTGAGGCGACGACCAGAGGCGCCACGGTCCGCCAGTCGAGCGGGATCCTGAGCGCGTACGTCAGCGAGCTGGTCGCCGTCCCGCAGAACGAGGAGATCTTGTTCGTGCCCAAGATCACTGCCGGTGGCGTACTGCTGGGCAGCCCGATCAGCAGTGCCGGCAACTGGATCAGCCCACCGCCGCCGACGACCGCATCGACCCATCCCGCGACGAAGGCAGCGACGATCAGCGCCGCCAGCGACAGAGTCGGAGAGGTCCAGCAAACGAGGCCCTAAGCCCAGCCAGGTCGGCCATGCACCGCCGCAAGGATCTCGGTCGAGCGCATCCTCGACGGCGACCTCGACCTGCTCCCCGCTCCTTCGATCGCGCACCTCGATCACGCCGTTCGACAGGCCGCGACCAACCACAACGATCGTCGGCATGCCCATGATCTCTGAGTCGGCGAACTTGACGCCCGGGCTCACCGAGCGGTCGTCCAGCAGCACCGAGACGCCGGCCTCGTCCAGCTGAACGGCCAGATCGGCCGCTGCCGTGATCACCACCTCGTCCTTGCCGGCCGCCACTATGTGCACATCGAACGGTGCCAGCTCGCGCGGCCAGCACAGTCCCTTCTCGTCGCAGGTACCCTCGGCTACAGCCGCGACTGCTCGCGAAATGCCCACGCCGTAGGAGCCCATGGTGACCGTGACCAGCTTGCCGTTTTGATCAAGCACCTTGAGGCCAAGAGCCTCGGCGTACTTACGACCCAGCTGGAAGATGTGTCCCATCTCGATGCCGCGAGCCAGCGTCGAGCGGGCCGGAGCCGTCGGGAGCGGGATCGCCCTCGCGTATCTCGGCCGCCTCGATGATGCCGTCGGGGGTGAAGTCCCGCCCGCAGGTGAGGTCGAAGACGTGCCGACCGGGCTCGTTCGCGCCGGTCACCCACCGAGTTCCGGCCACGACCCGCGGATCGACCAGATACCTGATCTTGGTGATCGATTCCTCGCCAAGCACTGCCTCAGGCTCGGCAGCGCTGGTCGAGCCGAACCGGTCCGATGTAGCCCTTGACCAGCTCCGGATGCGCGGCGAAATCCTCGTCACTGAATGGCTCCGGCTCGGCGGGCTCGAGCTGGGCTGCGAGTCGCTTCAGGTCCACCTCCCGGTCGCCTGGCACGCCGATCACCAGCGGATGACGTGTCCGATCGACCTCAGTGATCATGAGCGACCACGTTCTTCAAGGTGTCGCTGGCCTGCCAGGGCCGGTCCGGTGCGCGGGAAGCGCGCGTTGGCCAGGTCGACCAGAGTTTCGATGGTCGGGGTATTCGGCGTGTCCTCGACGTGAGCCGCAGGCGCATTCGTCGTACGGCCAGCGGCTGCTGGCGGCGTTGTCCGCACGGCTTCCACATTGGCCGCGTAGCCCCCGGGCGAACGTACGAAGGTGTCCTCGCCGTTCTCGGCTATGGCGAGAAACTCCTCGCTTGCGGAGCCGCCCATCGCTCCCGACATCGCGTGCACGATGACGTACTCGAAGCCGAGCCGGTCGAAGATCTTGATGTAGGCGTCGCGATGGGCCGCGTACGACTTGGCGAGACCCTCGTCGTCGATGTCGAAGGAGTAGGAGTCCTTCATCACGAACTCGCGGCCGCGCAGCAGCCCGGCCCGCGGGCGCGCCTCGTCGCGGTACTTCGTCTGGATCTGGTAGAGCGAAAGCGGCAGGTCCTTGTAGGAGGAGTACAAGTCCTTGACCAGCAGGGTGAACATCTCCTCGTGCGTCGGACCGAGGAGGTATTCGGCACCCTTGCGGTCGTGCAGCCGGAACACGCTCTCGCCGTACTCGGTCCAGCGCCCCGTGGCCTCGTACGGCTCCTTCGGCAGCAGCGCCGGAAAGTGCACCTCCTGGGCGCCCATCGCGTCCATCTCCTCGCGTACGATGCGCTCGACGTTGCGCAGCACGCGGTAGCCCAGCGGCAGCCAGGTGTAGATGCCTGGAGCGGCGCGGCGGATATAGCCGGCACGGACCAGCCAGCGATGGCTGGGCACCTCGGCATCGGCCGGATCCTCGCGCAACGTGCGGACAAACAGCTCCGACAGTCGGGTGATCACCCGAGCACTGTATTAGCTATGGCAGTTCTTTCGATGTCGAGATTGCTGTCATGGATCTCGACGTTGCCCCAAGCTGTTGGGCGTCATCTGTGCGGCCACCGGCCATCACGATGTGATCGACGTGCATGTCGCATTGTGCGCTCGTGAGCGGGGTCATGCTCGTCGTGACAAGTGTGATCATGATCGCCATTGTCCGCGCGTCGATCCGGCCTCGGGTGATCATCAGGGTGCTGACGCAAACGGCTCGCTACCTCACATGCGGACTGAAGGCTGCGATCGCATCGAGGTCCGGACGGTAGCCGTTGGTGGTGTCGACGTCGAGAGTGGGCGCGTCGAGCCGGATTGGATCGAACGGCCGTTCCATGCTGAAGTGACCGGTGTCGTCGTGTGCAGCTCGGCTGGGCTGGTCGCGTACCCGTCGTTCGGCTCTGGAACGCGCAATTGCAGCTGGGACCTGGCAACGGACAATCCGCAGCGTGGCGAGCGGCAGCAACGGCTCGAGCCCTCGCGCCCAGTTCGCATGCTGGAACGCGGCCTCAGCAACGTGGGTAACGCCATGCTCCAGGAACAGCCGGATCGCGGCGAAGAATAGATCGTAGGTTTTCACAGTCAATGGATCGGAAGGCCCAGGGACGAAGCCTGGCGTGGCAGCAACCATCCCTTCCTTGATCTCATCCCGGCACAGGGCGGGGCAGCCGATCATTGCGGCCAACCGGTGCGCCAGCGTTGTCTTCCCCGATCCGGCAGGCCCAGTCACGATCACCAATGTGGGACGCCTCGCGCGATAGCTCGATCACCAATTAGCCCCGCGTCAGCCCGTCCGGATGCTTGCGCGTCACGACGGCGCGTGGTGCGCCGTTGCGCATCCAGCAGTCGCTGGCGGAAGGATCCCTTGGCGGTCTTCAGTGCAGTTGAGACCTGATACAGCCGCACCGGCCTGCCGGGCTGATAGAGAGTAACCAGCGTCGGAATGTACTCAGCTTTGCTGACGGTGAATCGCCCATTCCCGACGCGAGTAAATGTGAACCGCCCGGTCGCGCCTTCGTAGGTCCGTGGCGGCTCCGCTGCTGAGCCACCGTGTTTCCGACGCCATAGAGCACCCACTTCTTGTTCACGATGGTCCATGGCTGAACGACGTGCGGATGATGCATGTACACAAGATCAATATCGGGTGAGGCCGTAAGTGTGCACGCGCGAGCTTGACCTGCTGCGCGTTTTCGCTCGTGGAGTACTCGGTGCCTACGTGAACCGCCGCGAGCACGATGTCTGCTCCAGCGGCCCTCGCACGGTGCGCCTGACCGAGCAAGTCCTTGGCACTCAGCCGGTGCACGGCCCACGGCTTGCCCTTTGGCATCGGGCAGCCCGTTGAGGCTGAAGGTCGCCGCGACGACGGCGATCTTGATGCCCTGTTTCGTGGTGAAGATCGTCGGACGTTCAGATTCGGCCTTGGTACGAGCCGTGCCAACATGCTTGATCTTGGCCCGATCAAGATCATCGAGGGTGCGCGTGAGACCCGCGAAGCCTTGATCGACGCAGTGATTGGAGGCCGTGGTGCACAGGTCGTAGCCGGTTGCGGAGATGGCTTTCACGACCTGGGGCGGTGCGGCGAAGATCGGATAGTTCCGATAGGGCCCGCCTGGCTTCGCGAGTGGCACCTCCTCGTGGCAGATCGCCAAGTCGGCCGATGCGATGACCGGCTTCATACCAGCCAACAGCGGTGCGAAGTCATAGCCGCCACGTCCGCGTCGCTGGGCGTCCTCCTTCGCGCCGTACCACAAGGTGTTATGCCACAGCAGATCGCCGTTCATCACCACGGTGACGCTGGTCCGTTGCGGCTTGGCCGGCGGCGGCCTCGTCGACTGAGCCGATGAACTGGGGACGGCGGTTGCGTGCTCGACGTTGCGATCGGACTCGGAGGTCGGGCTCGCTGCCGGCGTACGGTTGCCAACCGGCTGATCATTCGCGCAACCACAGAGAATGATCAAGAGCGCGAAACAGACCGCTGCTGCCACCCGCATCCGAGTAGCTCTCAAAAGTGAACCGTCGCGAACTCGCCGATCTCGGTGAAGCCCACCCTGGCATAGGTCGCACGCGCGGGCAGGTTGTAGTCGTTGACGTAGAGCGACACGGTCGGTACGACCGTTTCGCGCCAGCTGAACGACGGCCGCCATCGCGGGAGCCGCCAACCCTCGACCACGCAGCTCAGGTTCCAGCCATACTCCCTGCACTTGGCAGACCGAGCCCGACACCGAGCCGAGATCGGCCTTGAAGAGCACCCGATCACCGTCAAAGATGCCGAACGCGCGACCCGACGAGATCAGCTGGCGGACGTAGAAGCGGTATCCGGCGGGATTGCCCTGCACCGGTGAGACGCCGATCTCCTCGGTGTACATCTTCACCGCCGCCTCCGTGTAGGCGTCCCATTGATCAAGGGTGACGCGACGGACCCGCCGGTCGGCCGGGATGGCCGGCGGCGAACTGATAGCCATCACCGGCTGGTGCGGTCGCACATCGCGGACCTCACTCCAGGCGGCGCCCCAGCGTTCGGAGAGCCTGCTCCACAGCTCCAGCGCCACATGCGACGGACCGATGATCGATGCGCACATTCGGTCCGGACCGGCGAACTCGGTCCACGCGTCGAGTGCATGCTCATCGGCATTGACGGGAACGAGGTTGGAACCGGCATGGCACATCGCACGGAGCAGCCCACCTCGCTCGTATCCCCAGACGGGACAGCCGAGGCTTGCCTGTTCGATTCCCGCCGCACGCACCCGAGAGGCGACGAAGACGTTCTCGATCGGGTTAGCAGACAGAAGCCGGATGGCCGCCGGTAGGTCGCTACGATTCAGCACCCGCACCGAGCCCTCGCGGGCCCGTCGGGACGCAATCGTGCCGGCGACCTTGCGCATGCTCAGTGCACGCTGACCTCGGGCACGCCGTCGCCGGCATGCATCGATTCACCCATTTCCTCAGCGAGCCGCATCGCCTCATCGATGAGCGTCTCGACGATGTCGGCCTCCTTGACCGTCTTGATCACCTCGCCGCGAACGAAGATCTGACCCTTGCCGTTGCCGGAGGCGACGCCAAGATCAGCTTCACGTGCCTCCCCCGGCCCGTTGACCACGCAGCCCATCACGGCAACCCTCAGCGGGACCTCCAAGCCCTTCCAATCCGGCGGTTACCTCGTCGGCGAGCTTGTAAACATCCACTTGGGCGCGACCACACGACGGGCAGGAGACGATCTCCAGATGCCGCGGTCGGAGGTTGAGGGATTCCAAGATCTTGATGCCGACCTTGACCTCTTCGACCGGGGGCGCCGACAGGGAGACCCGGATCGTGTCGCCGATTCCCTTGGACAGCAGCGCACCGAAGGCGACCGCAGATTTGATCGTGCCCTGAAAAGCTGGTCCCGCCTCGGTGACACCGAGATGCAGCGGGTAATCGCAGGCGTCCGCAAGAAGCTCGTACGCGCGCACCATGATGACGGGTCGTGATGCTTGACCGAGATCTTGAAGTCCCGGAAACCGTGCTCCTCAAAGAGACTGGCCTCCCAAAGGGCGGACTCGACCAGCGCCTCCGGAGTGGCCTTGCCGTACTTGGCCAGCAGGCGCTTGTCGAGCGACCCGGCGTTGACTCCGATTCGGATCGAGCATCCGGCGTCGGAGCAGCCTGGGCAATCTCCTTCACCTGATCATCGAAGGCGCGGATGTTGCCAGGATTGACGCGTACGGCGGCACAACCGGCATCGATCGCCGCAAAGACGTAGCGAGGCTGGAAGTGGATGTCGGCGATCACCGGGATCTGGGACTTCTTGGCGATGATCGGCAAGGCGTCGGCATCGTCCTGGCTCGGCACGGCGACCCTGACGATGTCGCAACCGGTCGCTGTCAGCTCGGCAATCTGCTGCAGCGTGGCGTTGATGTCCGCGGTCAGGGTCGTGGTCATCGACTGCACGCTGATCGGCGCATCGCCGCCGACGGCGACCTTGCCGACTCTGATCTGTCGACTCTTGCGACGCGGCGCGAGTGTGGGAGGGGGAAGGGTCGGCAGACCCAGGTCGATGCTCATATGGCCTTTCGTGGCGAAGTGTGGCAGGCCGTCATGTCGAGGCTCACCAACGACCCAGCCTAACGTGAGTTCCGCGAGGTGGCAGCGGCCCAGCCTCCGTTGGGTCTTTACGGCCCAGCTCGATTACGCAGGCTGAGTCAAGGTCCAAGTCAGGCATACCAAACAGCATGAGTCCCGTTGCGCCGAGATGGAATCCATGCAGAGCCCAGACCGGCCCGAACGGCAGGCTGAGGACATCGAGCACGGGCGAGCGTCAGAAGAGCCGGATCGGATCGATGATGTCAGCCAAGATCAGCACGGCACCAGAGATCAGGATCACCCCGCCGACCACGTACGCGATCGGCAACAGCCTTGCCGTATCGACATGACCGGGGTCGGGCCGCCCGAAGACACGAGCAAGGCCCCGTCGTATCGCCTCATACATTGCTGCTGCCACATGCCCGCCGTCCAACGGCAAGAGTGGCACGAAGTTGAACAGCGCGACAAAGAGGTTGACGGAGCCCAGCACCGTGAACAGGCTCGCGAGCTTGGCCGCCGGACTGATCTGGTTCGTCGCCGCAATCTCCCCTGCCGCCCGACTTGCGCCGACGATCGACATCGGTCCGTAGACGTCTCGGGGCTTGCCGGTCGCCAGGTTGTAGGCCGTGTAGAAGACCTTCACCGGGAAATAAACGAGTGCCACGACGGTCTGCTTGGTCATTTGCCACATATCGCCGATGACAGCGACTGGACCACCACGCTGCCGGACAATCTCGGGTTCAACCCCAAAGAACCCCGCGGCAACTCGCGTCGACGGGTCGTACCTGTCCGGTACGCCCGTGATCACGGTATTGACCGGCTTGAGGTCGAGAGTCTGGCCACCACGCTCGACCGTCACGATTGCCTGGTGATCAAGGTTTGCCCGGATCAGACGCGAAACGTCGTCCCAGGATGAGACCGGGGTTCCGTTGAACGCCACGATCTTGTCCCCAGGTTGGATGCCCGACTGAGCGGCCGGGGTCGGCGGCTTTCCGGCACAGCTCTGGTCGGCGGCGTTCGCGACGACGATGCACTCCTGAACCTTGGAAATCGTCAGCTGAGAGCGATACACGCCGTACGTGACCGAGACGCCCAGCAAAATCACGAAAGCCAGCAAAATGTTCATCGCCGGGCCACTGGCCATGATGATCAACTTCTGCCAGAACGGCTTCTCATAGAAGAGCCGTCCCTCATCTTCAGGACGGATCGCGGACCACTCGACAGCTCTTGCATTGTCGGCAAGCGCCCGAAACGGGCCCGTGCTGTACGCCCGAACCTGACCGGGATGATCCTTTGCCGGTGGGAACATACCCACCAGCCGGACGTAGCCACCTACCGGAATCGCCTTGACGCCGTACTCTGTCTCGCCACGGCGCCGCGCCCACAGCTTCCGGCCAAAGCCAACGAAGTACTCGGTGATCTTGACATTGAACACCTTGCCTGGAACCAGATGGCCGATCTCGTGCAGCGCAATTGAGGCCATCACCAGCCCGAAGAAGACAACGGCGCCAGCGATGTAGATCAAGACGTCCATCTAGTGCGTGTGCTCCGTTGGTTGCGCGAGGTCCGTAGCCCGGGCGCGCGCCCAGGCGTCGGCCGCAAGGACCAGCTCCAGCGTGAGCTGATCACTCGCGACCAGCTTCGAGCCTACGTCGCGGTCGGAACCGATGTGTGCCTCTAGCACCAGAGCGACGATATCGAGGATCTGAGTGAAACCGATCCGGCCGTCGTGGAAGGCGTCCACGCAGACCTCGTTCGCGGCGTTGTACACCGCAGGAGCAGTCCCGCCCAGCCGGCCTGCCCGCCGGGCCAGCTCAACCGCCGGAAAGGCCAGCATGGTCCAGCGGTTCGAAGGTCCAGCTGGATGCGGTTCGCCAGTCGCAGGCCGAGGCCACCCCCCGCAGCCGATCAGGCCAGCTCAGACCCAACGCGATGGGGAGTTTCATGTCCGGCGGCGAGCATTGCGCGAGGGTCGACCCATCGACGAACTGCACCATCGAATGCACGATCGACTGCGGATGCACCACGACGTCGATCCGGTCCAGCTCCACGCCGTAAAGCAGGTGCGCCTCGAGCAACTCCAGACCCTTGTTCACCAGCGTTGCGGAGTTGGTGGTGATCACCCGGCCCATGTTCCAGGTGGGGTGCGCCATGGCCTGCTCCGGCGTGACGTTGGTCATCTGCTCGCGACTTCGTCCGCGGAACGGCCCTCCGCTTGCCGTGAGAATCAGTCGATCGACCTCTGAGGCGGTGCCGCCGCGAAGGCACTGGGCAAGGGCCGAGTGCTCGGAGTCGACGGCGACGATCTGATCTGGCCGTGCGGCTCGAGTAACGAGCGTTCCGCCTACCACCAGCGACTCCTTGTTGGCCAGCGCTAGGACCCGTCCCGCTCGCAATGCGGCAAGCGTCGCAGCCAGACCGGTTGAACCGGTGATGCCGTTCAGAACCACGTCGCACGGCATTGCCGCCAATTCGGCTGCTGCATCTGGGCCTCCGAGGATGCGAGGCAGTTGTACCTTTCCCTCCGCCCACCCCCGTCGGCTTGCTTCGGCATAGAGAGCCAATTGCAGATCCTGGACGGTCGTGGCGCGACTGACCGCGACCACACGCGCCCCGGTGTCCAGCGCTTGGCGGGCGAGCACCGCAATCTGCGAACCCCCGGCAGCTAGACCAACCACCCGAAACTCACCGGGATGCTCCGTTACCACCTCCAAGGCCTGGGTACCGATCGAGCCGGTACTACCCAAGATCACCACGTCACGCACGGGGCCAAGTGTGACAGGTCGCAGCTGCTACTTTGCCTGCTGTGCTTTGCGTCTCTGCAACTCTGCGGTGGCATCTGCCGCATGAGCTGTGACAGCCGACAAGAAGCCCGCGACAACTGACCGGGCGGTCGCCGGCAGCTGAGCAGCTTCGCGCCGCATCGATTGGTGGTATTGGTCTAGCTCAGGGACCTCGGGCAGCTCCGCCCCAGGAGCAAGCGAGACCAGTGTGGTACGCCGATCCGTCGGATGGGGCTGCCGGCGGACCAATCCGGCCTGCTCCAGGCGGTCGACCAGGAAAGTCACCGCGCCTGAAGACAGCAGCAGCCTCATCGCCAGGTCTCGTTGAGTCAGCGGCCCGGCAAGTTCGAGATGCTCCAGGGCGTCCAGATCGGCCAGGGCGATGCCAAGCCGACGGGCTTGCGCAGTGCGCAGCCGGTCGCGCTCCAGGCCGAAACGGTGAAGCGCGCCCGCCACATCCTCCGATGACAAATCTCTCATAGCGAGAATGCTACCTTGTGGATAAGTAGTTTAGTAACTAAGCTACTTATCTACAGAGGATCCCCGGAGAAGGTGGTTAAAAATGCCGTTGCCGTCTGCATTCCCGTCGATCGCTCGACCGTCCTGGGTCCGAACGCTGGGTCCGTTTCTCGGCTGGGCCGGCGTGGCGGTTTGCACGCTGTACGCCGGGTTCGGCGGATACACCGCGATCCTCGAACTACTCTCACTCACCGGGATGGTGGCCCCGGCGCCGACGGGTCGGGCTGCGCCGCCCATGTTCGTTCTCCATGCCCTGACCGGCAGCGTTGCTCTTGTCTGCGCCGCCCTCCAGCTCAGGCTCGCATCCCGACTGCTCAATAGCAGGCCGTGGGTGCATCGGGCGATTGGCCGAACATATGTCCTTGCCACATGGATCACGAGCGCGGGCGGACTGATCACCGTCGCGTTTTTCGACATGAGCTTGCCGGGCAAGGTGGTCTTCGCGGCCTGGGCCATCTCGTGGTCCACCGCCACTGCCGTCGCAGTCCAGCGCGTCAGGGCGGGCCGATACGGCGAGCACCGCGAATGGATGCTGCGTAGCTTCGCCTTGGCGCTGGTGTTCATGACCTTCGACCTCTCGAGGTCCGCATTCACAAACCTTGGGCTGCCCCGCACGGCTGTGTACCCACTGGGACTGCTGCTCAGTTCGGCGATCAGCCTCGCGGTTGCGGAGCTTTGGATTCACCGATCCCGGGCGTTCAGCCGGCCGACTCCCACCACGTCAGGACCCGAAGCGCTCGCACGGTGTTCCACCTGCTCCGACCCGGTTCTTCCATCCGAAACCACGTACGGCCCGGATAGCCGGAGTACGTCGGCCAACGGCCGTCGGCCCGACGCGCATGCCGCACGACAGTAATGGCGTCCTCGAGTCGCTCGTCCTGCTCTGCGACCACGTCGACGAAGTACTCGAGCCCTCGCAGCACGTCGAAGTGCCATTGCGGCAGCTGAGGAAAGCGGGTGCTGCCGCGGATAGCCACCTCGCCTGTCCGGTGGGATTTGTACAGCTTGTGCCGCAGAAAGAACTCCCGCCCTCGGGCCTGCGCATCTGCGTTGGCTGCTCCCCCGGCTTGCTGATAAGTGTGGAGAGCCTCGAGTGCCTGGATAGTGGTGTGGAAGGAGCTGTGCTTCCCCCGCTCGCCGCGCGCCGCGCAGTTCCAGCCGCCGTCGTCGAGCTGCTGGCTGAGGAGATAGTCAATGAGGTCACCGAGGCGGTCAGCGTCGTATCGGTGAGCGGCGGTGAGCCGCACCAGCATCGAGGCAATGCACGTCTCGGGGACCCGCCATTGGCTTTGCCATTCCCAGAGGCGCTCGCACCCGGCCAGCGCCGCAGGATTTCTGGGCGGCAGGCCGAGCCAGAGCAGGTGAAGCAGCGTGTACGTCGTCGAAATCCACTTCGGTGTGTAATCTCCACCGCCCCAACGCCCGTCGGAATCTTGCAGCGAGATCAGCTTGGCACCCCAGCCTTCGGTTGCGATCTTGGCTCGCTCGGCACTTGTTCTCGATTGAGAGCTGCTGAGAAGGTCTCGATGCACCCGCCAGCGAATCGACGGGTCGCCCTCCAGCAACCAGGCCACCAGGTCGCGGCTCACACGAGTCATTGGGACCATGATCTCTCCGAGCAACACGTCGGAATTGTGACGCCTGGCAGAATGCCCACACCATGAGAAGTCCGCGAGCATGCCTGTGACTCGACGCCTGATCGACATCGAGAGCCTGGCCGATTTCGATGCTCACATAGAGAAGACACAGCGACTCAACGGATGGTTCGTCCAAACCATTGATCTTACTGAACGAGCGGACGCGCTGCTCAGGGTCGATCCCCAAGGTGCAGTATTCCTCGGCTGCGCGTTCGCCCCGTCTGTCGAAAAGCATCTCCGCAGCTCGGGCGCGCTGCTCTTTCCGAAGCTACCTGACCTGCCCTTCGACCCATACCGAACACATTTGTACGACGCGGCCGAGCTGTACGGCACGGGCGACTACGCGGCCAGCCTGGATGCGACCGTCTATGCCTGGTCACACTCCCACCCAGCCCGGTCGCTCACCGGCGAGCTGGGAATGACGCTTCATGATCACGCCATCACCGCCGAACTCGACGATGCGATCTCAGATCTGGACCGGCAGGCCATCGTCGGAATCATGGGCGGTCATGCGGCATTTCGCGGCGAGGGGACCTATCGCGCTGCCGCCGGGTTGGGAGCCAGCCTCACAGCTGCCGGCCGCACGATCCTCACCGGAGGGGGTCCCGGTGCAATGGAGGCAGCGAATCTCGGTGCCTACCTGAGTCCATGGCCGGGCGCGCTCGAGGATGCCTTGATGATCATGACCCGAGCGCCCGGGTACCGGCCCAACATCGATGCGTGGGCGCGCCGCGCCTTTAAGGTGCGGGCTCACTGGCCCATCCCCTCCGCAGGCCGCAGCCTGAGCATTCCGACGTGGTTCTACGGTCACGAGCCCACCAACGTCTTCGCGACGGGGATAGCCAAGTACTTCTCCAATGCGCTTCGGGAGGACACCCTGCTGCATCGCTGCGGCGGTGGAGTTGTCTATCTGCCGGGGCAGGCCGGCACGGTGGAGGAGATCTTTCAAGCCGTCACGGAGAACTTCTACGCCGCCGATCCGAGTCTGATCGCTCCATTGATCTTGGTCGGTCGTGAATATTGGACAGAGGTCTACCCGGCGTGGCAACTGCTGCAGAGGCTGAGTGCCGGCCGGCCGATGGCTGAGTTGATCTATTGCGTCAACGACGTGAAGGAAGCCGCCGATCTGCTTGCCGAGTGAGCGTTTCGCAGATCAGGGCGTCAGCGATGCCTCATCGGGCGTGGCAAGAGTGAGCACGGCCTCCTCGATGGCCTCATGCTCCTCCAACTCCTGTTCGACATGCCGCAACCGTACGGCGAGGTCATGCTCCACATCGTCACCGGCCATGTCGACGTAGGCAACCAGGTACAGCCGATCAGGACCGACATACTCCAAGTGCAGGTAGGTGATCCGGTCGATTTCAGGCCGGTCGAGCAGGTTCTGGAGCACCTTCTGCCGGACCTCGGGGGTTACGGTCTCTCCAACGAGAAAGCGGCGGTTGCGGTCGATCAGTACGACCGCGACGATCCCCAACAACACGCCCACCAGGATTGACCCGATTGCGTCCGGGATCACTGAACCCGTGACCTGGTGAAGCGCAACGCCAGCAGTCGCGATCGCGATGCCGATCAGGGCTGCTGCGTCCTCGGCAAAAACCGCCCGCAATGTGGGATTGGATGTGTTCAACACGAAGCTGGGCACGCTGCGATCCCGCGCCGCCGCCTGCCGCCGTGCCTGAGTCATGGCCTGGATGAACGAGATCCCTTCGAGCACGAAGGCAATGGCCAGCACCACGTACGCGACCAGATAGTTCGACGCTTCCTCGGGTTTGAACAACTCTTGGATACCGTGCCAAATCGACACCACTGCGCCGGCGGTAAAAAGTCCGAAGGCCGCAAACATCGACCAGACGTACGCCTCCCGCCCGAATCCCATGGGGTGCCCGCTGTCCCGCCCACGATCGGATCGCCGGTCAGCAATCAACAGCAAGATCTCGTTGCCGGCATCCGCCCAGGAATGGACAGCTTCGGCGAGCATGGATGCCGAGGCCGTAATAACGGCCGCAACCGACTTGGCGATGGCGATCAGAAGGTTGGCGAGGAACGCGACGAGCACCGTCAGCAGGCTGTGATCGACCTGCTTCGATTCCCGTGGGCTCTCTGTCGTTACGACCTCACCGGCCATGTCTCGACCTTATCCGGGCCTGCATGCCGACTCAGATTGCCAGCTGGCTGCCAGGTTCCACCAAGGTGATTGCTAGGTACTCGATCCACGCTATTTTCGGCAACGCTTCCGAACTGACGACAAGGAGTACCAAGAAACGTGGCAGTCTCGATAAAAACTGCAGTCGCAATAGGCTCAGGACTGCTAGTGCTTGGCGCCGGCATGGGAGTTACAAGCGCCGCGTACGCAGACATACCAGGTGTGCCGAACCCCACGACTGCGCCCACTATTGCCCCGACAGCGCCGGACAATCCAGCTGCGCCCGCGCCGGGCAATCCGGCTGCGCCCGCGCCGGGCAATCCGGCTGCGCCCGCGCCGGGCAATCCTGCCCCGCAAAATGGAGCCCCGGCATGGCCGATGAGCCCTGAGCAGGAGGAGGTCGTGGTCAAGACCTTGTCCAGCATGCTCGGCGTCGACGAGGCGGAGGTCAGGGCGGCTCTCGACCAGGTCCGCGCGGATTATGCGGCAAAAGGACCGGCCGCTTTGGACCCTTGGCTGGATAAGGCGGTCCAGGCAGGCATTTTGACCCAAGATGAAGCGGATGCTCTGCGCAGAATGGTCGAGCAGGGCGGGATCTGACCTCGGTCCCTGGTGAGGCCGGTGAGTCCCTGGTCTAGCGGCCGCCACTCATGATCGTGGCGAGGTTCGCGGCGCGCTGGTTGGTGAAGATGTCTTCCAACATCACCAATGCGCCGTCAGGACCGGTCAGGGGCACACGCCAGTTCGGGTATTCATCGATCGTGCCGGGCTGGTTCTGCAGCTGACGTTCGCCCACCGCGTCGGCGAGGGACAGATTCAGCAGTCTCGAGGGTGTCCAGGTCAGATAGCGATGCAACGCTTCGACCGTTTCCTCCACATCCGGCTCAGACTGCAGTGCTCCGTGATGTCGCAGGTTGTCCAGCCATGCCTTGCGGTCCGCTTCGTCGGCTTGGAGTTCCTCGTCCAAGGAACGGGTCAGGATGCCCAGCTGATCACGGAGCCTGACATGATCACCGGCGAGATAGCCGGCCGTGGGCGGAAGATCATGGGTCGTGACCGACGCCAGGCAGTACTCACGCCACTTCTCTGGTGGTAGCGGCCTGCCATCGCCGTCCCAGTCGAACTCGAACCACAAGATCGACGTGCCCAGAATTCCCCGCTCTTGCAGATAATCCCGCACCCACGGTTCGACCGTTCCGAGATCTTCCCCGACTACCACGGCTCCTGCTCGATAGGCCTCCAGCGCCAGGATTCCGATCATGGCCTCGTGGTCGTAACGCACGTAGGTACCCTGCGTGGGACGCGCACCTCTGGGAATCCACCAGAGCCGAAACAGGCCGATGACATGATCAATGCGCAGGCCGCCAGCATGCCGCAAGATCGTAGTGATCATGTCGCGAATGGGCGCGTACGCGGTGGCGATGAGCCGATCGGGCCGCCACGGTGGCTGGCTCCAATCCTGGCCTTGCTGATTGAAGGGATCCGGCGGGCAGCCAACCGAGACGCCTTTCCCATAACTGCTTTGCAGGCTCCAGGCATCCGCGCCGCGGGTGCTCACGCCGACGGCCAGATCATGCATCACTCCGAGCGTCATACCGGCGCGTAAGGCCGCCTGCTGCGTACTCGCCAGCTGTTCATCCATCAGCCACTGCAACCAACATTGAAACTCGATCTTGGCGGCATTCGTCTCCGTGAAGGCGACTACAGCCTGAGACTGTGGATCCTGCAACTCGATCGGCCAGTCCTGAAAGCTCGGCCCATACTCCTCGGCTAGCCCATATTCCTCGGCTAGCCCATACTCCTCGGCTAGCCCATACTCCTCGGCTAGCACAGCCCAGGTCGCAAACCTTTCCAGACCACTTCCCTCGCGACGCCGATACGCCGCAAAAGATGCGTCCCGTCCCGCGGTACGCGGTACCGCAAAGATGATCTTGAGGGCCTCACGCTTGGCTGTCCATGATCGATCTCGATCAATCTGAGTGGAGTCGGCAAGCTCGGCAAGCAGTTGAGCCTTGATCTTGTCGATCTCCTCTCGCTGCTCGGGGCTCGCCACGGCGTACTCGGGAATCCGCTCCAGTCGCAGATAGAGCGGGTTCGCAAAGCGACGGCTGCTCGGCAGGTATGGCGACGGCTCCATCGGCGCGACGGGCTCGGCCGAATGCAAAGGGTTGACCAGCACGAAACCCGCCTGATGCTCGGCTGCCGACCATACTGCGAGGTCCTCGAGATCGGTCAGGTCTCCGACTCCCCAGGACTGCTGCGAGCGAACGCTGTAGAGCTGGGTCGCCAATCCCCAGGCGCGATGCCGTCCCATGCGCTCCGGAAATCCCAGCCACGCCGGCGTGATGATCAACGACATCGACGCTCGGCGCTCGCCACTGACCGCCCTCAGCGTGTGGTAACCCAATGGCAGGTCGTCCGGAATCTCGAACGAGGCCTCACCCACCCAGCCATCGTCAATCTGCCGTGGTGGTGTCCAGTTCTCCAGTTGTCGCAGGTCATGCCGGCTTTCGCCCGTCTCCAGCTCGATCCAGACGCTGACCGGATCACCATGCGGCACATGCGCCCACACCGAGGCCGTGCGGTGTTCCCGGATCACCATGCAGGGCGGCAATGTCTGCGTCCACGGATGACGATGATGGCTTGCTACGGCGGCGGCGGCCGCCTCAGGCGTCGACGCGTCAATGTCGAGTGCAGCGAGGACAGCGACGATCGTGGCCCGATCGACTTGGACGTGATGGCCTTGCCAGTCCCAGTACTCGGTGGCGACGCCGAACGCCTCAGCCAGTTCGTGGAGAGCTGGGTCCAGTGCGGTGCGGTCGAGATCTGGCACGACGCCAATCTTGGCAGGTGTCAGACCTCATGAGCAGCAAGCTGTCCGCACGCACCGTCGATCTCTCGGCCCCGCGTATCTCGCACGGTGACTGGCACGCCCCTCGCTTGGAGTCGGCGCACGAACTCCGCCTCATCGGTCCGTCGAGACGCTGTCCACACTGAGCCCGGCGTGGGATTCATCGGGATCAGATTCACGTGCACCCAACCCCAGTTGCCGCGGCGCCGCAGCACCTTCGCGAGCTGCTCGGCGCGGGAAGGCTGGTCGTTGATGTCGCGAATCAGGATGTATTCGATGGAGACGCGGCGCTTGGTCGCCTTCGCGTACTGCCACGCCGCGTCGACGACTTCCTCGACGTTCCAGCGGGTGTTGATCGGTACCAACTCGTCACGCAGTTCGTCATCCGGGGCGTGCAGCGAGAGGGCGAGCGTGAGTGGGATCCCTTCGGTGGCAAGTTGCTGCATTCGCGGCACCAGCCCGACCGTCGAGACAGTAATGCCGCGCGCACTGAGTCCGAGACCATCCGGAGTCGGGGTGATCAACTGGCGAACAGCTCCGAGCACCGCCGTGGTAGTTGGCCAAGGGCTCGCCCATGCCCATGAAGACGACGTTGCCAACCCGTCCGCTGCCACCCGGAATGCGACCGCGGCGCAATTTCCGTTCACCGTCCATGACCTGCTCGACGATCTCTGCGGTGCTCATGTTGCGTTGCAAGCCGGCCTGACCAGTGGCGCAGAAGGGGCACGCCATACCGCATCCAGCTTGGCTGGAGACGCACATCGTGACCCGATCCGGATAGCGCATCAGCACACTCTCGACCAGCGCACCGTCGTGCATCCGCCATAGCGTCTTGACGGTCGTATCGCCGTCAGAACTGAGCTCGCGGATCGGCGTCAGCAATCGCGGCATGAACTTCGCGGCGAATCCACCGCGTACGCCGCTGGGCAGATCGGTCCACTCGGCCGGATCGTCACGCAAGCCTTCGAAATAATGGGCCGAGAGCTGCCTGGCCCGATAGGCGCGATGACCCATTGCCTCGACCTGCTCGCGACGCTGCACCGGGGTTAGATCGGCCCAATGACGGGGAGGCCGCCCCCGCCGAGGCGCCTCGAAAACGAGCCCTGCGGGGACGTCAGGCGGCGTCGTCCCGCCCTCGAACTCCTGGATCGAATTCATCCGCCCGGAACCAGGAGATACATGATCAACCAGGCGACCGGCGCGGCAACGAGCAGGGAATCAAGCCGATCCATGACTCCCCCATGCCCAGGCAGGAAGGAGCTCATGTCTTTGATCCCGAGATCTCTCTTGATCATCGATTCGATGAGATCGCCGCAGGTGCCAACAACCACCAGGCTTACGCCGAGGATGATGCCAACCCAAAACGGGACGTCAAGAACGAAGATGGCCATGCAGATAGCAGCGGCGGTCGCGAACACCAACGATCCCGCCTAGACCCTCCCAGGACTTCTTCGGGCTGATCTTCGGTGCCATTGGATGCTTGCCGAAAAGCACTCCCGCGACATAGCCGCCGGTGTCGCTCATCACCACAACGAGCAGGAAGGTCACGATTCGTGCAACGCCATGTCCTTCGGCGAGCATCAACGCTGCGAATGAACCGAGCAGCGGCACATAGGCAATGATCAGCAGGCTGGCCGCGGCGTCGCGTACATATCCGGCTGCCCCTTTTGGCATCCGCCAGATCAGACTCGCGAGCACGGTCAGGGCTAGCGACCCCAGCAACACGCTGGGAGTAGAGAAGTCCACCGGCACCTGGCGGCCGGCGAAGTAAGAGCCAAATGCGATGGCAACGCTGCCGATCGCGATCGGAATGATCGTCGACGTCATGCCCTGCTTCTTCAGCGCCTCATGGAGCTCGACCGCCGCCAGCACCAGCGCCACGGCCACCAGCACGACAAAGGCCGGTTTCAGGTAGATCAAGCTGAGCACAACGTACGCGCCAAGTCCGACACCGATGCCAATGGCAGCGGGCAGATTGCGTCCGGCGCGGCCGTGCGTCTGCGCCGGCGCGGCCGGTGGCTCAGTCAACACTAGACCTCTAGCAATTCGGCTTCCTTGTGCTTGAGGACGTCGTCGATCTCGTCGACGTGCTTTCGGGTGGCGACGTCGAGCTGCTTCTCGGCTCGCACCACCTCGTCCTCTCCGACTTCCTTGTCTTTGACCATCCGATCCAAAGCTTCCTTCGCCGTACGCCGAGCACCTCGAACGGAGACACGCGCGTCTTCGGCCTTGTGCTTGGCCAACTTGATGTACTCCTTGCGCCGTTCCTCGGTGAGCTCTGGAAGTGTGACCCGGATGGTGGTGCCGTCGTTGGATGGATTTACTCCGAGATCGGAGTTGCGGATCGACTTCTCGATGCTGGCCATCGCGGACTTGTCGTAAGGGGTGATCAGTACGACACGAGCGTCCTGCACGTGGAAGGTGGCAAGTTGTTGCAGCGGGGTCGGCGAGCCGTAGTAGTCAGCGTTCAGCTTGGCGAAGATCGCGGGATGGGCGCGACCGGTGCGGATGGCCGCGAACTCCTCCTTGGTGTATTCGACCGCATTCGCCATCTTGATCTCGGCGTCGCGCATGATGTCGGCGATCACAAGTGTTCTTCTCCTTAGGCGTGGACGATCGTACCGATCTTCTCACCCGACACCACACGCACGATTGTGCCGTCGGTGTCCAGGCTGAAAAAGATCATCGGCAGCTTGTAGTCGCGAGCCATGCTGATGGCGGTCGCGTCAGCGACTTTGAGGTTTCGCGCCAGGTACTCGTCGTAGGTCAACTCGTCGAACTTGATCGCGTCAGGGTGCTTCCGGGGATCAGCTGAATAGACACCGTCAACGCCTTGCTTGCCCATCAGCAGCACCTCTGCGCTGATCTCGAGGGCCCGCTGAGCTGCCACTGTATCGGTGGAAAAGTACGGCATTCCCGATCCGGCCCCGAAGATGACCACCCGGCCCTTCTCCAGATGGCGCTCCGCGCGGCGCGGGATGTAGGGCTCGGCGACTTGTCCCATGGTGATCGCAGTTTGCACCCGCGTCTGAACGCCCATCTTTTCCAAGAAGTCCTGCAGAGCCAGGCAGTTCATCACCGTGCCGAGCATGCCCATGTAGTCCGCGCGGTCACGCTCCATACCGCGCTGCTGAAGCTCGGCGCCGCGGAAGAAGTTGCCGCCTCCGACGACCACGGCTACTTGGACCTGCATTTGGACCACGATCCCGATCTGCTTGGCCAGCCCGGCGACGACATCGGGGTCGACGCCGACCTTGCCGCCACCGAAGACCTCACCCGAAAGCTTCAGCATCACGCGCTTGTACGGACCATTCACCCCGTCGGGTTCCCCTCTCTGCATGTTGTGGGAGCTGCTCGCGCGATGCGACGCTCGCAGCTCGGTTGTCGGGAGCTGCTCGCGCGATGCGACGCTCCCAGCTCGGCGTTCGGCGCCGAGCGCGTGCTACACGCCGGCCGCCTCGAAGCGTACGAACCGCAGCACCTTGATCCCGGCTTCGACAAGCTGCTTGCCAACAGCCACCTTGTTGTCTGTCACCGAGGGCTGGTCGAGCAGCGCGACGTCCTTGAAGTATGAGTTCAGGCGGCCCTCGACGATCTTGGGAAGGGCCTGCTCAGGCCTGCCTTCCTCCTTCGCTGTCGCCTCCGCAATGCGCCGTTCGTTCTCCACCAGCTCGGGCGGGACATCGTCACGGCTGACGTACTGAGGCCGCATCGCAGCGATCTGCATGGCGGCGCCGCGAGCTGCCGAGGCATCCGACCCCTCGTATTCGACCAACACCCCGACCTGCGGAGGAAGGTCAGAGGCCCGGCGGTGCAGATAGACCGCGGTCTGACCGTCGAAGTAGGCGGCCGCGCTCACCTCCAGCTTCTCTCCGATCTTGATGGAAAGCTCCTCAACAGCCTCACCAACGGTCTGGCCGGATGGCAAAGTGGCCGCGTTGGCGGCCTCGACGCTGCCGGCTTTGCTGGCTGCCACGGCCTTCACGGCGTCGGCCGCCAAGTCCTGAAAGGCCTGGTTCTTTGCGACGAAGTCGGTCTCAGCACCGAGCTGGAGCATGGCACCATCGGTAGAGGCCACCAGGCCGTTGGTTGCGGCGCGTTCCGCGCCGCGCTTGGCCGCCTTGGCCTGGCCGCTCACGCGCAGGATTTCAATGGCCTTGTCAAAGTCGCCGTCGGCGTTGGTCAGCGCCTTCTTGCAGTCCATCATGCCTGCGCCGGTCGCATCCCGAAGCTTCTTGACTTCAGTAGCGGTGATCGTTGCCATGAGTTAGGTGATCCTCGTTTGTATTGGTTGGTAGGACGTATTAGCTGTGCGTCGACCCGGTGTCGGGGTTGAAGACGTTTTCAGGATCTGCACCGTCGGAGTGAAGCTCCACATCAAGCTGCTTGTCCGCCGCCTCTTCGGCCTCGATCGCGGCTTCTTCTGGTTGCTCGTCAGCAGGCACGGGGGCGGCGTCGGACGCGGGCACGTCATGCGGCGTCGCCGGTGCCGGTTCCTGCGACGCACCGAGCAGTTCGAGTTCCCAGTCCGGCATTGGTTCCAGCTCGGCCTCGGTACCGGTCTGCGCGCCTGAACGCGCCATCAGGCCATCCGCAACTGCGTCAGCGATCACCCGGGTGAGCAACGAGACGGAACGAATGGCGTCGTCGTTGCCCGGGATCGCGAAGTCGACCTCATCCGGGTCGCAGTTGGTGTCGAGAATGCCGATCACCGGAATCCGCAGCTTGCGGGCCTCGTCGACCGCCAGGTGCTCCTTCTTGGTATCGACGATCCAAACCGCCTGAGGGGGCCTGGTCATGTCGCGAATGCCGCCCAGAGTCCGCTCCAGCTTCTCCTTTTCTCGGCGTAGGCCGAGCAGCTCCTTCTTGGTCAGACCGGAGGCGGCAATGTCGTCGAAATCCAGTCCCTCCAGCTCCTTGAGCCGCTGGATGCGCTTGATCACAGTGTGGAAGTTGGTCAGCATGCCACCCAGCCAGCGCTGGTTGACGTACGGCATTCCCACCCGGGTCGCCTGCTCGGCGACGGCCTCCTGGGCCTGCTTCTTGGTGCCGACGAAGAGCACCTGGCCGCCGCGGGCCACAGTGTCCTTGACGAACGCGTACGCGCGGTCGATGTAGGTCAGTGACTGCTGGAGATCGATGATGTAGATGCCGTTGCGTTCGGTGAAGATGAACCGCTTCATCTTCGGATTCCAACGGCGGGTCTGGTGTCCGAAATGGACGCCGCTCTCGAGGAGCTGTCGCGTTGTGACGACGGCCATGGCCGCGTTCCTTCCTTGCCGGCGTATGCCTGCGCCGGCGTCCGGTTGTCCAGCACCGAACCTTTCGGCACTGCCTGATGCCTGCGCGACACGCACTCGACTTTGGTCAGTCAAAGATCGAGACCGAATGTGCCGCCTAGCCCGAAGGCCGGTACGCAAGCATGCGAAGTCAGACCTGATGGCAGATCTGCACAGACGAGTCTATCCACAAACGCCAGCGGGTCTTCGACAGTCATCCACAGATGTGCGTCCGGGCGCACGATTTGGCGTGACATCCGGAGACTGCCGGCATGGGAGCCCTCCGTCGACTTATCCAGCCGCCGCTCTTCGTCGTGGTCTGCCTCTGGGTGTTGGCGATTCCGGCTCCGGCTGTGGGAGCTGCTCGGCTGCCGACACCGGCCGGCTGGCCATTGAGCGGATCTCCGGTGGTGCAACGAGGGTTCGATCCGCCGGCGCTCGCGTGGGCGTCCGGCCATCGCGGAGTTGATCTTGCTGCTAAGCCTGGGCAGGCGGTGCTGGCGGCCGCCGAGGGCGCGGTGGGCTTCGTTGGTTCGATCGCCGGAAAGCCCGTCATCAGCATCGACCATGGCTCGGTACGCACCACCTACGAGCCGGTAATTAGCACGCTTCATGTCGGCGACCGTGTCGCGTTGGGGCAGGTGATCGGCCAGCTCGGCTCGGGTGGGCCCGGCTTGAGTGGGCCCGGCTTGAGTGGGCCCGGCTTGAGTGGGCCCGGCTTGGGTGGACCCGGCTTGGGTGGACATTGTCACGACTGCCTGCACTGGGGACTGCGCGAGGGCAAGAAGTATCTCGACCCGCTGCTCCTCCTCGGCAATCGCGGTGGTCGGCTGCGCCTGGTCGCGGAGGCTCAACGCAAGATCGTGAAGCGTGAAGCTGAGGCTCGCGCGGCGGCTGCGCCGACGGCTCAGGCCGGAGCAACCACCTCAGTCGGACGACTGGGAAGCCACGGCTTCCTCCATCCGGTTGCGGGTCCGGTGACGTCTGGTTTCGGCATGAGGCTCCATCCGTTGCTCAAGATCTGGAAGCTCCACGATGGCACGGACTTTGGCGCCGCCTGCGGCACCGCGATACGAGCCCCGTACGCCGGAGTGGTGACCCGGGCCTACTACAACCCCGCATACGGCAATCGGCTGTTTCTCAGCCACGGCCGCGTTGATGGAGTACGGGTCGAGACGGCTTTCAATCACGCCACCCGTTACCTGGTCCGGCCCGGTCAACGGGTCAGTCGGGGGCAAGTGATCGGTCTGGCCGGAAGGACAGGTTGGGCGACGGGCTGTCACCTGCACCTGATGGTGTGGCTCAATGGACGGCTCAGCAATCCAATGAGTTGGCTATGACGCGCTTTCAGCTGCTCGCGCGGCGCCCCTGGAGGCGGGTGCCGTCGCTCGGCGAGTTCAGGCTCGCGGGTGGGCCTGCTCGAAGGCTGCACGCAGCCGCTCGTTGGTTACGTGGGTGTAGATCTGGGTGGTGGCCAGCGACGCATGCCCGAGCATCTCCTGCACGCTGCGCAGGTCCGCACCACCCTCGAGTAGATGAGTCGCCATCGCATGCCGCAGGCCGTGCGGACCGAGGTCGGGTGCCCCATCGGTCATCCGGAGGGCCCGATGGACGATCCGGCGGACCACTCGAGGATCAATCCGCTTGCCGCGCTCGCCGACGAACATGGCCTGACCTGAGTCGGCGTTCACCAGCCGCTGCCTACCCGTCGCGAGCCAGGCATCAACAGCGCGCAAAGCCGGTGCACCAAGAGGCACCGTTCGCTCCTTGCTGCCCTTGCCGAAAACCCTGATAACGCGGCGCTCCCGATCAACATCATCCAAGTCGAGGCCGCACAGCTCCGAAACCCGGATTCCGCTGGCATACAGGACTTCCAACACGGCGACGTCCCGGGCGGCGACCGGTCCCCCAACTTCTCTGGCGGCGGCGATCGCATCGTCGAGCATCTGAGCCGCTGTTGCACGCTCCAGAGTTGGCGGAAGGACCCGCGCGCTCTTGGGAGAGCGCAGGTTCGTCGTTGGATCGGTGGTGATGTGGCCGGCCTCGTGAGCCCACGAGAAGAACATCCGCACGGCGGCCGCCCGCCGCTGCAGGGTGCTGCGCGCACGCCCGACTGCGTGCTGCTTGGCGAGCCAGCTGCGCAACGCCCTCAGGTCAACAGCCTGCACGGAGTCGATGCCGAGCCGATCAAGATGAGTGAACAGATCCAGCAGGTCGGTGCGGTAGGCGCGTACGGTGTGCTGAGCCAGGTTTCGTCGCACGCGTAGGTAACGCAGGTAGTCCGCCAGCAACACCTCGAACTGCGGCGGCAAGCCGTTCTCGGCCACGTGACCACTCTGAGACACGCGAGCGCCCATTCCAAGCACCCCACGCGGTACCCTCACCGGCGTGCCATCTCAGATCAGCACCGTCGACGAGCTGCGGACCGGCGGCACCGTGTTGCCGATCATCCGCTGGGGCAACCCGATCTTGCACCGGCCCACTCGCCGGGTCACTGCCTTCGATGACGACTTGCTCGAGCTGCTAAGGAACATGTTCGCCACGATGTACGCGGCGGAAGGTGTCGGGCTGGCCGCCACCCAAGTGGGTGTCGATCTCGCGGTGTTCGTGTACGACTGCCCGGACGAAGACCAAGTCAGGCATGTCGGCGTGCTGTGCAACGCCGAGGTGGTCGTGCCCGAGGGCAAGGAGCGCAAGCTGCATGCCTCCGATGAAGGGTGCCTGTCCTTGCCCGGCGCCTACATCGAGCTCGCTCGGCCAGATCACGCGATCTGCCGGGGCCAGGACCACAACGGCGAGAACGTCGAGGTCACCGGGACTGGTCTGCTAGCTCGATGCCTGCAGCATGAGACCGACCACCTCAATGGCATCGTGTTCGGCGACCGGCTTTCCGGACGGGCTCGCAAGAAGCTTTACTCACTGCACCAGGATGCAGCTGACCTCTATCCCGACGATTGGCCCGTCACGCCGCGGGCCGACAGTGCGTAGCAAGCGATAGCCGCGGCGGCGGCGACATTGAGTGAGTCGATGCCGGCGAACATCGGAATGCGCGCTCGTATGGCGGCGCCATCCGACCAATGCTTCGAGAGGCCGGCACCCTCGGTGCCCAACATGACCCCAACCCTGGTTTCGGAGTTGATCTCGGCGGCCACTTGGCTGAGTTCGAGGGCCTCCGGCGTCAGAGTGAGTGCCACCGTACGAAAGCCCGCCGCGGCCAACAGCTCCGGCGCACCGCGCCAATCCTCAAGTCGCGCCCAGGGCAGCGAGAACACCGCTCCCATGCTCACCTTGATCGATCGGCGGTACAGCGGATCGGCCGTGCGTGGCGACAGCAGGGCGCCGTCCCACCCCAAGCCGGCCGCATTCCGCAGAATCGCCCCCACGTTGGTGTGGTCGACGATGTCCTCCAACACCACGACTCGGCGAAGCGCGAGAAGCTCGTCGAGCCCATGCCTCTGTTCGCGATGGAGCGATGCCAACGCGCCCCGATGTACGTGGAATCCCGTCACTTGCTCGGCCAGATCCTCCGTCACGACGAAGACCGGGACCGCCGGCCACCGTCGCAGGATGTCGCTCAGGCCATCCAGCCAGCGCTCGGCCAATAAGAATGATCGGGGGCGGTAGCCCGCTTCAACGGCGCGGCGGATGACCTTCTCCCCCTCGGCGATGAACAGCCCGTGTTCGGACTCCAGGTGGCGACGCAGCGAGGTCTCCCGGAGCCGGACATAGTCGGCCAGGCGTGGGTCGTCGGGGTCGGTAATAATCAGTTTCACTATGATCCTGCCCTGATGCGCATCCTCGGAACGTTGGACTGGCAACCGGCACGTGACCATCCCCAGCTCTTGGCACGGCCCGTCAAGGATGCAATCTCCCAACTCGGGCTGGACTGCTTCGTCGCTCCCATCGACCCCAGCAATGCCGATACAGCTGAGTTCTGTGCGGCGTACGAGGTGCCGTTGGACGCCTCCGCGAACTGTGTGGTGGTCGCCGGGCGGCGCGCCGAGGTGTCCATGATGGCAGCGTGCCTGGTGCGAGCCACCGACAGAGCAGATGTCAATCGAGTCATCCGCAAAGACTCGATGTTCGCAAGATCTCTTTTGCCGGGATGGACGACGCCGTACGCGAAACGGGCATGGAGTATGGCGGCATCACTCCCATCGGACTCCCGCCCACCTGGCCCATCCTGGTCGACGAAGCGGTCGCCGCGTTGGACATGATCGTCATCGGCAGCGGTATCCGCGGCAGCAAGATCGCTTTGCCTGGCCAATCCGCGGCCAGGCTGCCGAACGCCGAGATCTTGGCACTGGCGCTCAGCTCAACAAACTAACGATCGCAACAATGCCGACGGCCACGATGATCACCCGATAGATCGTCGGCGGGATCCTCCGGCCCACCTTGCCACCAACCTGGGCGCCAAGAACCGATCCCACGGCGATCGCGATCGCCGCAGGCCAGTTCACCTCACTGACGATCACGAACACCACCGCCGCGATGCTGTTGACGATCGTCGCCAACACGTTCTTGATCGCATTGATGTAGGGCAGGGAGCCCACCAATCCAATGCCCAAGATCGCGATCAACAACACGCCCTGAGCGGCGCCGAAATAGCCGCCGTAGACGCCGGTCAACGCGACAGCCAGCCACAACAAGATCGACCCGGGATCTGCCCAGCTTCCGTGCCGAGCCGGGCACGCCGGTGGGCCAGTTTCTTCGCAATGAAGGGCTGCAGAATGACGAGCACGCAGCCCAACCCGATCAAGGCCGGGACGATAGCGTCAAACGCTGCCGAGGGCAGCCACAGCAGCAGTAGAGCGCCGGCAATTCCGCCCAGGAGTGAGGCGGTCCCCAACCACAGCAGGCGCCGGTGATCGGCGTTGAGCTCGCGCCGGGTGGCCCAGGCGCCGGAGAGCGATCCCGGCGCAAGTCCCACCGTATTGGAGACGTTGGCGATCACTGGTGGCACGCCGAGCGCGAGCAGCGTAGGAAACGTGATCAGCGTCCCCGAGCCGACAACGGTGTTGATCAAGCCCGCAACCCCCCCGGCGCCGAACAGCGCCAGGAGGTCGAGCCAGGTCACTGGGCCAGGTTCGGCTGGCCCTCCTGCTCATACTGGCCATTCGGGATGGCGGGAGCCGATGGCTGCCCGGGGGTGCTCAAGACTGCCGGGATCTCGGGTCGCATCGGGCGCTCCATCTCCTGGGCCTCCTGAATTGCCTTCTCGACGGTGCGCCGCGCTGCCTCTTCCTCTGCCGCGTTCTGCCGTTCCACCTCTTTTTGCACATCGATCTTGGCGGGTGCAGTGAACTCGCCCTCAGCGCTACGTGGAATGGCGCTTGAGGCGGCCTTGCCGACCACGCTACCTAGACCCTTGAGTGCATCGTTCAGCTCGCTCGGCACGACCCAGACCTTGTTGGCGTCACCGCGTGCGATCGCCGGCAGCATCTGCATGTACTGGTAGGCGAGCAGCGCCTGGTCCGGCTGGCCGGCGTGAATGGCGCTGAAGACCGTGGTGATCGCCTGCGCCTCGCCTTCCGCGCGGAGCATCTTGGCCTGCCGATCGGCCTGGGCTCGCAGTACTGCAGCCTCGCGATCGCCCTGTGCCCGCAAGATCGCGGATTCCTTCTCGCCGCCGGCGGACAGAATTTGTGACTGCCGTTGCCCCTCGGCGAGCAGGACCATTGCCCGCTTGTCCCGCTCGGCCCGAGCACTCTTCTCCATCGCATCCCGGATCGTGGCCGGAGGCTCGATCGCACGGAGCTCGACGCGATTGACCTTGATGCCCCACTTGCCGGTTGCCTCGTCAAGCACTACCCGCAGCTTCTGATTGATCTCCTCACGACTGGTCAGAGCCTGCTCAAGATCAAGCCCACCGATGATGTTGCGCAGAGTGGTCATCGTCAGCTGCTCGATCGCCTTGATGTAGTTCTGGGCCTCGTACGCGGCGCGTACGGGATCGATGATCTGGAAGTAGATGACCGAGTCGATGTTGACCATCAGGTTGTCCTCGGTGATCACTCCTTGCGGCGGGAACGGTACGACGTTCTCCCGCATGTCCATGTTGTAGCGGACTTTGTCAAACAGCGGCACAACCAGATGGGGCCCCGGCTCCAATGTGCGCCTGAACTTGCCGAGCCGCTCGACCACACCAACTCGTTGTTGGCGGATCACGCGGACAGCGTTGCCTATGAAGAAGATCACCGCCAGCGCGATGGCCAAGACGACGATCAACGACGCGAGATCCACGATCTTCCTTCTCTCTAAGGGAGTTGCCCGTACTTCGGGTACACAACAGCAATGACTCCGTCGATCTCATAAACTTCGATCTCGGTGCCTTGTTCGATCACCACGTCTGAGGAATAGGGACGTGCCGACCAGCTCTGGCCATCGACCTTGATCTCGCCGCCTGACTTGTCGATCTGCGAGATCGCCACCCCACTGCTGCCGACCATCTTGTCGGCTGAGGATCGGTAGCCCGGCATATTGCGGACCTTGGCGAGCAGGGTTGGCCTCAGCAGCAAGAGCATCATGACGCTGATGCCAGTGGCGACCAAGATCTGCAGCCACCACAGTGTCGGCGCAACCACGGCGACGGCCGCCCCAGCCAGTGCTCCTACGGCAAGCATGATCAAAACCAGGTCGAGCGACATGATCTCGGCGATGCCCAGCAGGAAGGCGAGGCTCAGCCAGATCGCCCAGGAATTCTCACCCAGCCAGTCGGTCAAGTTCACCTCCATCACATTCTCCAGACGCGGTTATCTGTGTGACTTATCTGTGCACTCCCATGGTGCCAGTCGGCTAAAGAGCAAGAGCGCGAGCGCTCCATCGACCGTCGGCCTCGGTCAAGGTCAGCTCGATGTCAAACGTCTTCGTCAGGTTTTCAGCCGTCAAGGTGTCTCGAATCGGACCAGCAGCGACAATCGCCCCTTCCTTGAGCAGCATCGCATGGGTGATGCCGTTGGGAATCTCCTCCACGTGATGGGTGACAAGGACCGTTGCGGGTGCGTATTGATCTTGCGCGAGCTCGCTGAGGGTATTGACCAAGGACTCCCTACCGGCTAGATCCAGGCCGGCGGCCGGCTCGTCAAGCAGCAGCAGCTCAGGATCGGTCATCAGGGCTCGAGCTATCTGAACCCGTTTGCGCTCGCCCTCGCTGAGCGTGCCGAAGGTGCGATCCGCCAAACGCTCGATCCGCAGCTGCGCGAGCAGCTCGGAGGCACGTTCGTGATCGAGCTCGTCGTATTGCTCACGCCACCGGCCGACCACCGCGTACGAGGCGGAGACCACGACATCATGAACCCGCTCCCCTCGCGGGATCCGCTCCGCCAGTGCCGCCGACGTCAATCCGATGCGCGGTCGTAGCTCGAAAACGTCGACTGTGCCGAGGACTTCGCCGAGCAGCCCCACAACTCCGGTCGTGGGATGGATCTGTGCCGAGATGACCTGCAGCAGCGTGGTCTTGCCCGCCCCATTCGGACCTATGACCACCCAGCGGTCCGACTCGTCCACGTCCCAGTTGATGTTGTTGATCAAGGTGGAACCGTTGCGCACGATGCTCACGTCAGCCAGTTCCACGACAGCCGCCATGGATTCAACCTACAGTTTGGCGCAGCGAGCGGGGGGAGCGAGAGGGCAATCAAACTCGGATCGCGCGCCGCCGTGTGAGGAGGAGCGAGGGAACGCGCTTTTGGTCCCCGAGTGACGACGAACGAGGCGGCTTACAAGCGCGATCCGCGCCGAGCGAGCTTGGCGAGCGAGGCAATTTAACGCTGACATACCTTAGGGCGATGGAGTCGCTGCCCTCGGTCCGGATGACCGCGAACCTGAACTCGATGATCAGGGGTCAGCAGTCCATTGAGCAAGCTGAGCGGGCGATTCTGGGTGGCGATGTCGCCCATCATGTGATCGACCCAGCCGGTGCCCTGGGCCTGGACCCGCTGCAGGCCTCGACACTGGATGAGGCCTTGGAGGCGCTGCTGAACGCCGAGCACGAAGGGTGGTTCCTCGCTCTTCCGATACCGGGATCCCTTGCCCCACTGCGTGGCCCGGCCGACTTCAACCTCGCCGCGCTCGAACAAGGCGAAGCCGCGGTCGCCAGTGCCGCCGGTCTCGGCCTCGTGCCGATCAAGGTCGGTCAGGCCGTTCAGTGGCGGATCTACCCAGCCGAGCGACCACTGGCGCCTAGCAGCCCCTACGACGCGGAGCGAGCGCTGAACGAGATTGTCATCGATGCGGCCGCGACGCTGTCCCGACTTGATGTCGCTTCCGGAGAGCGGCCAAAACCGCCGACTGCCGCGCTCCTCGCGCCTGGCTACAGCTCTCACCAGCGGGCAACGGTCGAGCGAGCGACCCAGCTGCTCGCGGCGTGTGATGCCGCCCTGCTTCACGACGGGGCCAGCATCTCCTCCTTCGAGGCCGACCGGCGGGCCCAGGAGCTGCGGCGGGTACGCGCGACGGGCCGGTGAGGCGCTCGGTTCGGCCGTCAGCTGGCTGCGCTGAGCGGAGCAGCATCGCCAGCGCGCGAGCGAGCGGAGCGAGCACATCAGAGAGCGTCTACTACGCTGCCCACATGTCATTGCTCCCCGACCTGACCGGCTCCTTCTCAACGCCGGCGGCCGGAAACCCGACCGTCGCGCTGATGGAGGCGGCATACGCGCATCACGGCATCGACGCCCGGTATGTGAACTGCGATGTCTCTGCTGACCATCTCGGTGATGCGGTGCGAGGTGCGAAAGCCATGAACTGGATCGGCTTCAACTGCTCGCTACCGCACAAGGTCGCCGTCATCGAGTTGCTCGACGGACTTGCCGAGTCGGCGCGGCTCATCGGCGCCGTGAATTGCGCGGTCCGCAGCGACGGTCGATGGATCGGGGAGAATACCGACGGCCAGGGCTTTCTCGCCTCGTTGCGCACCGTGGCGGACCCGGCGGCACAACGAGCTCTGATTCTCGGCGCCGGCGGCGCGGCGCGCGCCATCGCCGTGGAGCTCGCGCTGGCAGGCGCGGCAGAACTCTGGGTGGCAAACCGAAACGTTGCGAAGGCGACCGACATTGCGAATCTGGTGAACGCCGAGACGAACAGCGCCTGCTCGGCAATCGAGTGGCGCGAGGACCTCTCGGTCCCGGAGTCGGCCACCCTCGTCGTCAACGCGACCTCCTTGGGGCTGCCAGGCTCGGGTGAGGTCCGGCTCTCCTTCGATCAGATTCCGGCCGGGCTCGTGGTCTGCGACGTGATCCCGAATCCGCCGGACACGTCCTTTCTGCAGCGGGCGCGGCAGGCGGGCGCGACAACAATCGATGGCCGCGGCATGCTGCTCAATCAGGCCGCAATCAACATTGAGCTGTGGACCGGCGTCGACCCCGATCGTGAGGTCATGGGACGGGCCCTCGACCAGGCCATCGCCGATTGGGCGCACCCGTAACGGCAGCCCGCTCCCCTGAAGTCCGCAGCCCACTCCCGCCCGCCTCCTCAAGAGTCTGTTCGCGGCCGCTTCCGGCGCCCGCTCCGTATCCTGTGGACATGCATCCACCCAGTCCGCCGCTCGGCATCTTGTTCGCGATCGGCGGTGCCGAGGCCAAGCTGCGACGCCGGACGGTGCTGGAGGCGTTCGTTGCAGCAGCGGGCGCCTCAGACGCGCGGATAGCGGTAGTGTCTTCGGCCTCATCGCTCGGTGGAGAGGTCGCCGAGGTCTATACCCGCGTCTTCACCTCGCTGGGAGCACGGCAGGTCACGCCGCTGCGGCCCGAGAGCCGCGCTCAGGCACATGATCCTGATCTTGTCGATGCATTGGGCAAGGTCAGCGCCATTTTCATGACTGGTGGCAACCAGCTCAAGTTGAGCTCCTTGATCACCGGCACACCGTTCGGGGATGCGATCCAGGAGGCGTATCAGCGCGGCGTTGCCGTGGGTGGTACCTCGGCAGGCGCCAGCATCATGGCCGAACACATGATCGCGTTCGGCGCCGGCGGATCCACACCCAAGCAGCGGATGAGTCAGCTTTCTGCAGGCCTCGGCCTGCTGCGCGGTGTGGTGATCGATCAACACTTCGAGCAGCGCAACCGCTACGGAAGACTGCTCTCGCTCATCGCCCAGTCCCCCTCACTGCTCGGCCTTGGGATCGATGAAGATACCGCCGCAGTCGTCCACGAGGGCAGCCGACTCGAGGTCATCGGCCGAGGCGCAGTGACGGTCGTCGACGGACAGCACGTGGTTTCCAACGCATTCGCGGCGAAGCGGACCGCTCCCCTCCTGATATCCGGGCGCCGTGGTCCACGTGCTGCCAGCCGGAAGTCAGTTCGACCTCACGAGCCGCACCCTGATCGCTCATCACACACCGGCTCCTGATCCAGAGGTGCTGGATGCGCGAGCGGCTGAGGCTGCCATCCGTGAGGTTGCGCGCGACATAGCGGCAGAAGAGGTGTCGCCGGCTAACTACGCCCGTCGGCTGCGTCGTAGCAGACGGCGCTGATACCAGCCTGACGCCACCTAGGCCGTGTCAGCTCGGGCGAGATCTTCCTCTTCGCTCACCCGCGGCAACGGGCGGCCGGTTTCCAGCAGGGTCTTCATGCTGTCCAGAATCCAAACCCACCCATCTCTGACGTTTTCCCACGTCAGCGGGCTTTGTTCGAGGTTGCTGTGGACCAGCCGGACTCGGGTCAGCCCGTCGCCGGCCCACTCGACGGTCCATTCCACGCGGCTTGGCGGTTCACGCTCCAAGTCCGGGTCGTAAAGGGTGTGCCAGGTCTGGACGAAGCGACCAGGAACTCGACCGGTGGGTGGTTGCATCTCTTCGATCATGCCGTCGACGGCCGGTTGCCCGTCGGCAACAATGGTGCGGTACGGCTGTCCCGGCTGTGGTGGCTCGACGAACTCCGTCGCATGGAAGTAGCGCATTGTCCACTCTGACTCGGTGATCGCCGACCAGACTTGCTCTGGCGCGGCGGCAATGTAGATCTGGTAGATGTGCGCAGTGTATTGAATGGCACTCTGACGTCGGTTCACTGAGGTCCGGCTCCTTCGTCGCTTTCGGTTAGTACGAGGCTCGAGCAGGTGTCTCAATCTGTATCCGAAAGCTCCTGCAGTCGCCGGATGCGAACCGACGTCATAGCGCCGAGGCTCATGCGGTTCTGCCCTCCTCGAAGTTGTGCTGTGCTGATCGGCGGCCACTTGGCCGTCCAGGGCTACGAGCGCGGCCGTGAATCGAGCCGCGTACTTGCTGATCCATCGATTGGCAATCTGCTCGATGGGCGCTGGATTGAGGTAGTGCCGCTTCGTGCGTCCGTCCCGCGCAGTGATCACCAGATTGGCCTCTGCCAGCACGGCGAGGTGTTTCATCACTCCAAAGCGGGTCATCTCAGGAAACATCTCGCACAGCTCGTTGAGTGTCTGCCCGTCGCGGTTGAACAAGCTATCCAGGAGTGCCCGTCTCGTCGGGTCGGCGAGCGCCCGAAAGACTTCACCGCCCTGTTCCACATCATACTACAATATGTGACCTTTTAGTCACATGTCAAAGATGGGCGGCATTCGGAAGACTTCCGGGGTATGAACTCGTTCCTTGATCGGCTCTTCCAGGTCTGGACAGATTCCAGTCGCCTCGATCAGCTCGAAGATCGGCTCGCTGCTTTCTATACCGATCCTGCCCGGGTCAATGGCTCAGACCTCTCGTTGGCCGATCTCGCCGCCAGGGCCCGAGGACTTCATGCAGCTTTCTCCGACCTACGCTCCCAGGTGCTGCAGGTTGTGGCCGACACAGACCGACGCCCTCGCCGTCGCCGTCGTGATGCATGGCCGGCATCCCGGGCCGTACGAAACGCCGTTCGGAATCATTCAGCCGACCGGAGCTGACGTGCAGATCCGGACCATCGACGTCTTGACCCTCACTGACGAAAAGATCTCAGCCGTTTGGGTGAACGCCGATGATCTTGGCACGCTGCGTCAGCTTGGCTGGCGGCCAGTAGCGGCCGAGGATGGCTGCCCGAACTCATCAGTGGCAGGATCGCTGCAAACCGATCCTGTGAGGAGCATTCGTGAGCCAAAGCGTTGCCCCAACCCCACACCCGGATCTCAAGATCATCTCTAGCAGGGTCTTCCGCGGTCCGAACGTCTGGCACTACGAACCAGCCATCCAGCTCGTCGTGGACCTCGGTGTGCTGGAGGAGTTCCCAACCAACAAGCTGCCCGGCTTCGCCGATGCGCTGGTGGAACGGCTCCCGGGGCTGATGAACCACACCTGTAGTCGCGGCCGACGGGGTGGCTTCGTGGAGCGACTACACGAGGGCACATGGGTTGGTCACGTCGCCGAGCACGTGGCGTTGCAGTTGCAGCAGACCGTCGGCCACGACATGCGCCGCGGAAAGACGCGGCAGATCAAGGGCGAGCATGGCCGCTACAACGTGATCTACGCCTACTATGACGAATCGGTCGGGCTGGCAGCGGGCGAGCTGGCCGTCCGGTTGATCAATCACCTGATCGCCCACGATCCGGACTTCGACTTCGACGAAGAGCTGGAGCGGTTCATCGTACGCGGCGAGCGGACCGCTTTCGGCCCGTCCACCCAGGCGATCGTCGAGGAGGCTGTCAGCCGCGACATTCCCTATCTGCGGCTCAACACCGCCTCGCTCGTGCAGCTCGGCCAGGGAGTCCATCAAAAGCGGATTCGGGCCACGATGACCTCTCAAACTCCCTCGGTTGCGGTTGACATCGCCAGCAACAAGGAGCTCACTCTCTCGCTGCTCTCGGCTGCTGGTCTGCCGGTTCCGCGATCACAGTCGGTGCGCACGGTCGACGATGCGGTCCGGCTCGCCAACCGCATCGGTTACCCCGTGGTCCTCAAACCGCTGGACGGCAATCACGGTCGGGGCGTCATGCTCGACCTGCGCACTGACACCGACGTACGCCATGCCTTCGATGCTGCCAAGTCCGAGTCGCGGAGCGGATTGATCATCGTCGAGACCTATGTCACCGGGCGCGACTACCGATGCCTGGTGATTGCCGGCAAGATCGCCGCCATTGCGGAGCGCGTGCCGGCACATGTCGATTGGCGATGGCGTGCTGACCATCAACGAACTGGTCGCAAAGACCAACGCCGATCCGCGCCGGGGGGTGGGTCACGAGAAGGTCCTGACCAGGATCAAGATCGACCAGGCCGCCATGGACTTGGTGGCCGCTCAGGGCTACAGCCTTGAGGACGTGCCTGCCGAGGGCACCATGATCAAGCTCACGCTCACCGGGAACATGTCCACCGGCGGCATCTCCATCGACCGCACGTTCGAGGCCCACCCCGAGAACATCGAAATCGCTGAGGAGGCCGCGCAGGTCGTCGGGCTGGACATCGCGGGCATCGACTTCATTGCGCCCGATATCACCCAGCCCGTACGCGAGACCGGCGGCGGCATCTGCGAGGTGAATGCCGCACCCGGCTTCCGAATGCACACGCATCCGACGATCGGTGACCCGCAGTATGTGGCGAAGCCTGGTGTCGACATGCTGTTTCCGCCAGGTACGCCGAGTCGGATCCCGATCGTTGCCGTCACCGGAACCAACGGCAAGACAACGACGTCGCGGATGATCGCGCACATCTTCAAGGGCATCGGCCGGAAAGTCGGCATGACATCGACCGACGGGGTCGTGATCGATGAGCGGCTCGTCATCCGCTCGGATGCTTCGGGGCCGAGGTCGGCCAAGATGGTGTTGCAGAATCCACGCGTCGACTTTGCCGTCTTCGAGGTCGCGCGGGGTGGCATCCTGCGCGAAGGCCTCGGCTACGAGCGCAACGACGTCGGCGTCGTCCTGAACGTGCAGGCCGACCACCTGGGCCTACGCGGGATCGACACGTTGGAGCAACTCGCCGACGTCAAGGCGGTGATCGTCGAGGCAGTCCCGCGTAACGGCTTCGCTGTGCTCAATGCCGATGATCCGCTGGCTCGGGCAATGCGGCGGCGCTGCTCCGGCCGCATCGTGTGGTTCAGCATGGCCGAGCCAGGTAGCGAAATCCGGGACTCCGTGGATGATCACTGCCGCCGCGGTGGTCGCGCGGTCGTACTGGAGCACAGCGATCTTGGCGACATGATCGTGGTCAAGGAGGGCCGGCGCTCCATGCAGTTGGCGTGGACACACCTGTTGCCCGCCACCTTCGGAGGCCGGGCCACCATGAACGTGCAGAACGCCATGGCTGCCGCGGCGGCTGCGTTCGCTGCCGGTGCTTCGTTGCACGACATCCGGCAAGGGCTGCGTACCTTCTCGACCAACTACTACCTCGCCCCCGGCCGGCTCAACGAGGTCAGCGTGGAGGGCCGAACGGTGATCATCGACTACTGTCACAACGTTCCCGGAATGATCATGCTCGGCGATTTCGTGGACAAGACCGGCGACGCTCTGGAAAGCACGAATGATCTAGGGAGAGTTTCCCGCATCGGTCTGATCGCCACTGCGGGCGACCGCCGCAACGATGACATGCTGGCGCTCGGCCATGAAGCGGCTCAGCATTTCGACGTCGTGATCATCCGAGAAGACGCCAATCTGCGCGGTCGGGCGTCGGGCGAGGTCGCCGAGCTGCTGGTAAGCGGTGCGCAGCAGGCGATGGCGGAGGGTTCGCGCTGCAAGCAGGTGGAGGTGGTTCTCGACGAGCTGGCAAGCGTCCGGCATGCGATGTCACGGTCCAACCCTGGCGACTTGGTGGTGATTTGTGTCGAGCAGCACGCGGCGGTCATGGCGGTACTGGAGTCGTACGGTCATCACGCGCAGCCGGGAGCACGGCCAGACGACGATCGGGAATTCAGCAATGCGGTGCCAGATCCGGACTTCGCCCCAGAGGCAACCCATGACGAGCCCGCACTGCAGACTACGCAGAGGCTTCCGTAGGTCGGGAATGAGTCTCGACGAGTCGTGATGTGTACGGGCCACCCATCGACCAGGTGACTCAGCATCTCAACCTGACTCGAGGTCAAGGTTCAACCCGCTTGCATTACTTTGGAGCGCAACGTTCCGGCCATGTCTCTGGTGCCTCCGCGCGCGAGCAGCCAACGATCCAGTTCCTCACGATCTTGATGAGTCATGATCGCGACCACGTCACCGTCTCGTGCCTGACCGACGAGCGACACCAGACCATCCAGCTCGCTATCGTGCGCGCGCTCGATAGTCATACCGGCGTGGGCGGCACCTTCGGCGATCAGCTTGTTGATCCCATCCATGCTTCGGCCGCGTAGGTAGTTCGCTTTGTGCACGATCTCGATGACATCGGCGCCCAGACCCGCGATCTCGCCAAGGCGTACAAAGACATCATCGCCGCGGTCACCGGCTGTCCCCACTCCAAGCAGCAGCCGTCCATGCGGCGGCCGGATGCCGTCCATGATCTCCAGCAGCGCCTCCAATCCCGCCTCGTTGTGGGCCAAGTCGATCACCACACTGATCGTTCCGCCCGCTACCGGGACGGTCCAGATATTCATCCGACCGGGGTTGCTCTGGTTCGGATCGAAGGATCGCAAGCCGTTGGCTACCTGCTCGATCGAGAACCCCAGCGCCAGTGTCGCGGATGTAACCGCAAGAACGTTCTCCACATTGACTTTGCTCAATCCGACCAACGTCATCGGCGCGTCGATCAGCTCGACGACCTGAACCGGGTCGGCACCGGGTCTGAGCACGCAAACCCAGCCTTCGAGCAACGTAGTCACCCGCCCACCCTCGGAGAGCACACTGCGCCCAGACGGCGAGTCCGGGTCGCGAGTGAACACCCATATCTGAGCTTTGCTGCCGAGCCGCATGGCGAAGGTCCGCGGGTCATCGGCGTTCAGTACGCACCAGCCGTCCGGCTTGGTGATCTTGGTGATGACCGCCTTCACCTCGGCGAGCTGGTCGAGAGTGTCGATACCGCCCAGGCCAAGGTGGTCGGCGCTGATGTTGGTCACCACCGAGACATCGTTGTACGCGACCCCGACACCGCGCCGCAGGATGCCACCGCGGGCGGTCTCAGTGACTGCCAGCTCGACGCCGGGATGGCGCAGCACCTGACCGGCACCACTGGGCCCAGAGAAGTCTCCCGCCTCGACCAGACGACCGTCGATGTAGACGCCGTCGGTGCTCGACCAGCCCACCAGCTTGCCGGCCTGGCGTGCGACATGGCCAATCATCCGCGCCGTCGTCGTCTTGCCGTTCGTGCCAGTGATCGCAACAACGGGAATCTGCGGCCTGATCAGCCGCGGAGCCGAGCCAAGCGGAGCCGCGGCAAGCGCAACCCCTTCGGCGGAGATCATCGCCGAGACCGCATCTGGTCCTGCGGCAACACCGTCCAGCACCTGCGCCACGGCGTATGCCAGCGTCTCTGCTCGCCCAGAGTTGCGCCACGGGTACGCCACGACGAGCTCGTTCACGGACTGCCCGGTCCGGGTACGCACCGCCAACCTGGTCACACCGGCGGCCCGGGCCAGCCGCCGGACGATCTGGGTCACCAGGCGTATTGCGAAACGCTGCCGGAACACCGTACCGGCAGCCCCGGGCCGCGTCGTACCCAGTCCCAGCTCGGCGCCAAGATCACGTGCTGCGGCGGTCGGTAGACCCAGCAGTTCAGTGAGATCCAGCGTGACCTTTGCCGCCGGCCGCGGGAAGTACAGATTGGGCCCATCAAGCAGGCGTACTTCGACCAGCGATCGGGCGGGTGCGGTCTCCATCGTGCTCCTAGGCGCCAGTGGAGTGCAGGCCGCCGTCTACGTGGATCATCTCTCCGCTGGTCTTGGGGAAGAAGTCGCTGAGCAACGCGACGACCGCCTTGGCAGTTGGAGTCAGGTCCTTGGGATCCCAGCCCAGCGGTGCCCGCTGACCCCACACATCGTTGAATGCATCGGCGCCGCTGATCGCCTTCTTCGCCAGCGTTTCCAGTGGGCCTGCAGCAACCAGATTGACGCGAATTCCCTCCGGCCCGAGATAGCGCGCCAGGTAGCGACAGGTGCTTTCCAGGGCCGACTTTGCTACGCCCATCCAGTCATAAACCGGCCACGAGACAGTCGCATCGAACGTCAGCCCGACAACCGAAGCGGACTCGGCGAGCAGGGGCCTGCATGCCATCGTCAGCGACGCCAAAGAGTAGGCCGACACCTGCAACGCGGTGCCGACATCAGACCACGGCGTGCTGAGAAACTTTCCGCCGAGCGCCGTCTCGGGATTGGCGAAAGCCAGCGAGTGCACCAGGCCGTCGAGTCGGTCCAGGTGCTCCCCAAGCTCTGCCGCCAGACCGGCGAGGTGATCTTCGTTCGTGACGTCGACCTCCAGTAGGGGCGGCACCGGGTCGAGCTTCTTGATCACTCGACCGGTCAGACTCATCGCCCGGCCGAAGTTGGAGACGAGCACCGTCGCTCCCTCGGCCTGTGCGATCTTCGCCACGTGGAAGCCGATGGAGGTGTCCAAGGTGACGCCGGCAACAAGGATGTTCTTGCCCTCGAGAATGCCCACAGGTCTCCGTTCTGCTCTAGAAATGTTCTGCTCTTGAAATGTTGTGCGATGCAATGCGGCCGTCCACAGGCTCAGGACACATTGTTGCTGGTCAGTGGCCCATGCCAAGGCCGCCATCGACGGGTATCACCGCGCCAGTGATGTAGCTGGCCGCGTCGCTAGTGAGGAACTCCACCGTGCCCGCTACGTCGTCCACGGATCCGAATCGGCCAAGGGGGATCTGCTCGGCATACTTCTTGACCAGGTCTTCGCCGAGCGCGGCGGTCATGTCTGTCTCGATGAATCCCGGCGCCACCACATTCGCCGTTACGCCGCGTGAGCCCAGTTCACGGGCGACGGAACGGGCCATGCCGACCAAACCCGACTTGGACGCGGCGTAGTTGATCTGTCCTGCCGAACCCATCATTCCGACGACGGAAGAGATGAACACGATCCGCCCGAACCTGCCCCGAATCATCGCCCGCGCCGCCCGCCGCGCGACCCGGAACGCCCCTGTCAGGTTGGTCGCCAGGACCTGGTCCCAGTCGTCGTCCGACATCCGCATCAGCAAGGTGTCTCGGGTGATCCCGGCGTTCGCGACCAGTACCTCGACGTTGCCCAGGCTCGACTCCACCTGGGCGAATGCCGCCTCCACCTGGGCTGGCTCGGTCAGGTCACATTGCACGCCCAGGACGTCGGCGGGGACGTCTCCGCTGCGGTATGTGGCTGCCACGCGATGCCCGGCCTTGGCCAACCGAACTGCGATTCCATGACCGATCCCCTTGCTGCCGCCGGTCACCAGAACAACGCGCGATGGATTCACTCAGGTCACGCTACCGAGTGCTCCAGATCATCGGCGAGCAGGCGTAGGCTGACGTGGTGACCGATCGCCAGGCGGACACACAGACCTCAACAGTCGCGGAGTCGAGCCGTCGAGGCTCAGCCCCGCTGATCACTGATGCCCGCATGGGGACCAGCGAGGAGATGTCGTCGCGGATCCGCCGATACACGATCACCATGGCCTTTCGCGCTGCCTGCTTCCTCAGCATGATCTTCGTGCATGGCATTTTCCGTTGGGTATTGTTCGCCTGTGCTGTGGTCTTGCCATTTATCGCAGTCATCGCCGCGAACCAGGTGGACCAGCACTTCCGGTCTGGCAAGAAGAAGATGACGCACGCCTTGCCGACTGATCGTCCAGAGCTGACTACCGGTCACGACGACGAATCGAACGAGCACGAAGTTGTCGAGGAGGACGGCAGTCAATACCGACGGAACGAGCGTGTCGCCTAGCGGAGTGGACCCGCTACCTACAGATCCCAAAGACCTGGTGTGCTCGTCTCGAGGCTGCCGGCAGTCTGCCTCGTACGACCTGCAGTGGAACAACCCGAAGATCCATACGCCTGATCGGCGCAAGCATTGGCTGGCTTGCGATGATCATCGCGAATCGCTGGCGCAGTTCCTCTCAGCGCGCGGGTTCCTGAAGGACGTGCTGCCCGTCTAGCCGCCGATCGCAGACATCGGCCGATCCGGCTGCAGGAAGCTCGGGTCGTTGATGCCATGGCCGGGCTGCTTGCCTTTCACGGCCGCAACCCAACGCGCGGCTAGCTCTGCGTCGCTCGCACCGCTGCGCAGTGGCGTACGCAGGTCGGACTCGGTGCGGGCGAACAAACAGTTGCGGATCTGGCCGTCGGCGGTCAGGCGGACTCGGTCGCACGCGCCGCAGAAAGGCTTGGTGACAGCGGCGATGATGCCGACCGAATAGCTCGTGCCCACTACCCGGAAGAGCTCGGCCGGAGCACTCCCCCGGACTAGCGCGTCCTCAGGATCCTCGACCAGCTCGACATGCCGGCTGAGCTGCTGCATGATGTCCGCCGCAGTGATCATCTCGTTGCGCTGCCAACCGTGTTGCGGATCCAGTGGCATCTGTTCGATGAACCGCAACTGGACCTGCTCGGCCATTGCCCAGCTCAGCAGGTCGAACGCTTCATGATCATTGATGCCGCGCAGCAGCACAGTATTGATCTTGACGGGGGCAAGGCCGGCCTCGCGCGCAGCCACGATTCCGGCAAGCACATCGGGCAGCCGTCGCCGCCGGCTGAGCCGGGCGAAGGTATCCGGGTCAAGTGTGTCGAGCGAGACGTTGATCCGCCTGAGCCCTGCCGCCGCCAGTTTCTCGGCACGGGCAGCCAGGCCGATGCCGTTGGTGGTCAACGCGATCTCTGGTATCGGGCGACAGAGCCGCGATATCGGCCACAAGCAGCTCGAGGTTCTTTCGCAGCAGCGGTTCGCCGCCCGTCAGTCTCACGGTCTTGATACCCAACCGCTGCACGCCGATGGCGATCAGCCGCAGAATTTCCTCGTCGGTCAGGACATCCGCGCCGGGCAGCCAATCCAATCCCTCTGGCGGCATGCAATACGTGCACCGCAGGTTGCAGCGATCGGTCAGTGATACCCGCAAATCGGTGGCTACTCGACCGTACGCGTCCGCAAGCACGAGTTGATCACGCTTTGCTGACATCGCATCCGCGGAAACGGTTGGTCGCAGTCCGCGGGATAGGGAGCAGCGTGGTCATGCTTGCAGTCTAAGTTCGCCGTTCATTGAGCCAACGATGCGCTGCGGATGTGTGTAGACGTTCATGGTTTCGCCGCGCACGAATCCGACCAGAGTCAGCCCCGCCTCCTCGGCAAGTTCGGCGGCCAGCGAGCTCGGGGCGGAGACAGCCGCCAACACCGGGATGCCGGCCATTACGGCCTTCTGAGTGAGTTCGAAGGACGCCCGTCCCGAGACCACCAAGATCCTCCGGCGCAGCGGCAGCAGTTGTTCCCGGATAGCCCAGCCGATGACCTTGTCCACAGCGTTGTGCCGGCCGACATCTTCCCGAACGCAGACCATTGAGGAATCAAGGCCAAGCAACCCTGCGGCATGCAGCCCGCCCGTCTGATCGAACGCTCGCTGATATTGCCGCAGCAGCGTCGGCGCCGAGAGGATCAGCCCAGTCTCGACGCGTATCTCGGGATCCGCAGCATATGGCGATTCGTGCATTACGTGCTCGATTGAGGTGGCGCCACAGATGCCACACGCGCTGCTTGTTACCACGTTGCGCCGTGCCGCTGCGGGCGCAGAGGCACCCGACTGGAGCGTGATCTCCAACACGTTGTAGCTGTTGACACCATCAGCATCGGACCCCGCACAGTAGCGGGCGAGCACGATGTCTGACCGTTCGCTGATGATGCCTTCGCTATAGAGCAGGCCGTGTACCAGATCGATGTCATTGCCTGGTGTGCGCATGGTCACGAGGTAGGGCTCACCGTTCAGGCGGATCTCCAGAGGCTCTTCGACCGCCAAGCTGTCGACGCGGCGGATTGTCTCCTCAGGCCCTACTCGCAGCACCGCGTGGCGACGGGTTACTCGTCCCATATTTACTCGTCCATAGCATCATCTTGCCCATACCATCATCGTGGCAGGGTCAGACAATCCACCCTCGCCAGGAGCACCGAGCCTATGGAACTCAAGCAATGGCTGACCACCCTGTCCGCCGAGCTGGAAACCAGCGACGTCACGCTTGACGACGACGCCATCCACACTCTGCTGGACCTGGCTCGGGATTCAGCTCATGAGGTGGAGCGGCCGGCCGCACCGCTGACAACGTTCCTGGTCGGGGTCGCGGTGGGGCGGGGTGCCACGCTTAGCAGCGCCGCCGCGGCGGCAACGGAGCTGCTGATGAACGACGACGCAGCCGACTAGCCTGGCTCCGTGCGCCGCTTGTGGCTCCGCTGGACACTGCTGATCATCTTCGTTGCGATGCTTGGATTCGTCTTCGTCAACCTGGGCGATTGGCAGCTTGATCGATTGGCGCAACGCAAGGAACGCAACGCCACGACGGTCGCCAACGAGCAGAAGCCACTTCAGCCGTACGAGCAAGTCTTCACTCGTCCGATCACTGACGCTGATCAATGGCAGCGAGTCGAGGCACGCGGCACATTCGACGCTGATCACCAATTCGTGGTGCGCTACCGGAGCAACGGTGACGCCGACGGCTACGAGGTCGTCACGCCCCTGCGTACAGCCGATTGGAGCGGTACTGGTAGATCGAGGTTTCATTGCGCTCGAACACGGCGCTCAGATCCCATCAGCAGCTCCGGCTCCGCCGGCCGGCGAGGTGACGGTTGTCGGACACGTACGCCGCAACGAGAAGGGGCGGCGAGTCGCGACCACACCGGTCAACAATCAGCTGCGCCTGATCAACTCAGATGCCATCGGGCCGACGTTGCCCTATCCGATCACATCGGGCTACATAGGCCTGTTGACCGCGCAGCCCGAGCAGCAAGGCGGCTTTCAGCCGATCCAGTTGCCCGAGCTATCGGAGGGTCCGCATTTCTGGTACGCCGTGCAGTGGTTCATGTTCACTGCGGTTGCCGCAGCGGGCATCGTTGTCTTCATCAGAAGCGATCTCCAAGCCCGGCGCGAAGAGCGAGACCAGGCTGCGGGGGCGCAGGTGACGGTGTGAGGATCTGATCATGGATCTTGGCTTGACGGACCGCGCATTCGTGGTGACAGCGGCCAGTACTGGGCTCGGGCGGGCCACTGCTCAGCAGCTCGTCGCCGAGGGTGCTCGCGTCGTCCTCGTGGCTCGACGTGCCGAGTTGTTGGCCGAAGCGGTGAGCCGGCTGGGACCGGATCGCGCCGTTGCATTGGCGGCCGATCTCACCGATGCCAACACCGCTGACACAGCATGCGCCCTTGCTCTGGATGCCTTCGGCCGGCTCGATGGTGCACTGATCAGTGTTGGCGGCCCACCGGCTGGAACTGTCCTGGGAACCAGCGAGCAGCAGTGGCGCGGCGCGTTCGAGGCAGTTTTTCTCGCGGCGCTGCGAGTTAGCAGCGCGGTTCTGCGGAACAGCACATCCCAGGACGTCTGTATCGCCTGGGTGCTGTCGACGTCGGTGAAAATGCCCATCCCCGGACTCGCTGCATCGAACGGCTTGCGGCCCGGTCTGGCAATGCTGGTCAAGCAACTGGCCGATGAGCTAGGGCCACAGGGCGCGCGAATCGTTGGTCTTATGCCGGGTCGGATCGAGACTGAGCGCATCAAGTATCTCGACTCGCTCAACGATGATCCGGAGGCAGCGCGGTCAAGCGCAGAAGCAGCGATTCCGTTGCGCCGATCAGGCCGACCCGAGGAGTTCGGCCGGGTTGCGGCGTTCCTGCTTTCGCCTGCTGCGTCCTATCTCACCGGCTCGGTGATACCGGTTGATGGCGGCGCCCAACGCGGACTCTGATCAAACTGGGTGTGGTAGAGCTCCGCGTAGAGGCCGCCGTCGGCCAGTAGCTTGTCATGCCTGCCGCGCTGCACGATTCGGCCATGGTCTACGACGACGATCAGGTCGGCATTGCGGACAGTGGACAAGCGGTGCGCAATCACGATGCTGGTGCGGCCCTCCATCGCTCGATCAAGTGCTTGCTGGACTGCGACTTCGGACTCTGAATCGAGGTGCGCCGTTGCCTCGTCGAGTACCACGATGGGCGGGGCCTTGAGCAGCAGCCGGGCGATCGCCAGCCGCTGCCGTTCGCCACCGGAGAGCCGGTAGCCGCGCTCGCCGACGACTGTCTCGAGCCCGTCGGGCAGGCTCTCCACCAGCGTTTTGAGCTGTGCGGCATCCAGCGCTTCCCACAGCTCGGCGTCAGTGACGTCGGGTTGGGCGTATCTGAGATTCGCGCGAATCGTGTCGTGGAACATGTGGGCGTCCTGGGTGACATAGCCAACCGCGGCGCGGAGCGATTCCTGCTTCAGGTCCTTGACGTCCGTGCCGGCGACCGACACCGTTCCCGAGGTTGCGTCATACAGCCGCGCGATCAGGTGCGTCATCGTCGTCTTGCCCCCGCCGGATCGGCCCACGAGAGCCACGGTTTGGCCGGCCGCAACATCAAAGGTCACATCGTGCAGAACCTCGCCACTTGGCCGTTGGTCGAGTGAGGCAATCGATTCCAGGCTCGCCAACGAGACCTCATGCGCAGTCGGGTAGCTGAACGAGACATCCTCAAAACTGACCGAGGCCGGCCCTGCGACGGTCTCGGCATCCTTGGCGTCGCCGATCATGGGCACCAGGTCGAGCACTTCGAAAACCCGGTCGAAACTCACGAGGGCGTTCATGACGTCGATCCGAAGGTTTGTGAGCTGAGTGAGTGGCCCGTAGAGCTGCGCGAGCAGTCCCGCCAAGGCCGTCAGGGTACCGACGGTGAGGACGCCGTCGATCGCCAGCGACCCGCCCACGCCGTAGACCAAGGCAGTGGCCAAGGCTGCGACCAAACCCAACGACGTAAAGAAGAACCGGCCGTTCATGGCAATCTTGACCGAAACATCGCGGACCGCTCCGGCGCGTTCTGCGAACCGGTCGTGCTCCTCGGGAAGCCGGCCGAACAGCTTCACCAGCAGAGCGCCGCTGACGCTGAACCGCTCGGTCATGGTCGCCGACATGTCGCCGTTGAGCTGCATCTGATCACGCGTCAGATCTGCCAACTTGCGGCCAACGATCTTGGCCGGGATGAGAAACACCGGAAACATGATCAGCGCAGCAAGAGTGAGCTGCCAGCTCAGCACGATCATGGCGGCAAGCACGAGTACCAGGCTGATCAAATTGGACAGCACTGTCGACAGTGTCGAGGTGAATGCCTGTTGTGCGCCGATCACATCGGAATTGAGCCGCGATACGAGCTTTCCTGTCTGGGTTCTGGTGAAGAATGCGACCGGCATTTGAAGGACGTGGTCGAAAACCTGCGTACGAAGGTCAAAGATCAAACCCTCGCCGATAGTTGCAGAAAACCAGCGCTGCACTACGTTCAGCACGGCCTGCAACACTTCCAGGCCGGCGACCGTCAGGCTCAGGATGATCACGACTCGGAGATCGCCCTGCAAAATACCTTCGTCGATGATCTGCCTGAAAATCAGCGGCGGCGCCACATTGAGCGCGGCGATCACGATGACCAAGGCGACGAATATCGTGATCAGAACTCGATAGGGCTTGGCAAACTTCAGGACGCGCCAGACAACGCCGGCACTGAGCTGATGTTGGGCGATCTCGGGATCCTGCGACATGCGCCGCATCAACATGTACATCGACACGGTTTTCCTCCGGGGCTTGGGAACGCTCGGCGGTCCCAGGCTATGCCGGACCGCAGACGGCCGGCGGCGCTATGGACACAGCACAAAGGCCCGGCGGTAACTGCGTCCGGGCCTTCGGGTATGAGTCGCGATCAACGCCTCTTTGCGGGTGCCTTCTTGGCGGTGGTCTTCTTCGCGGGGGCCTTCTTGGCCGCGGACTTCTTCGCCGGAGCCTTGGATGTCTTGGCTGCCTTGGCGGTGGTCTTCTTCGCGGGCGCCTTCTTGGCCGCGGACTTCTTCGCCGGAGCCTTGGATGTCTTGGCTGCCTTGGCGGTGGTCTTCTTCGCAGGCGTCTGCTTCGCGGTGCGTCTTCTTCGCTGCAGCCTTGGCCGGTGCCTTCTTGGCTGGTGCCTTCTTCGCAGCAGCCGTGGTGGTCTTCCTTGCTGCGCTCGTGGACGCTGCTTTCCTCACACCGCGGGTGGCTCCTCCGCGACCGCGCAGCTCAACTCCGGCTTCCTTCAAGACGCCATGCACGAACCCGAAGGAACGACCGGCGTCCTCAGCGATCTTCCGGATGCTCTCGCCAGCGGCGTACCGCTTGGCGTACTGGGAAGCAAGCGTTGTCCGCTGCGCCCCGGTGATGCGTGAACCTTTAGCCAATGCCTTGGCCACTGCGCCTCCCTTGTCTTGAGGTCATCGCGTTGGGCGACGACGTTGTCAGACCGATATTTGCTAGACCAATGGTTTTCAGACCAGTGTTTCCAGACGGTGTTTCAGACAGTGTTTCCAGAAAAAGATCGACAGTCCAAGATCATTGATCACCCATTTCTAGCACGTTTCTGGTGGGTTTGGGCAATTTCTCGCTGATCAATTGGCATGACCGGTTGATCACCGCGACGAGACCAGATGATCTCTTGCCCGAATCCACTGATCAATGCGGGATGATCAACGCTCTGCAGTTGCCAGTACGCCCTGTGAAGCGATGCGATGCTGCGTGATCAGGCTAGGGCAATGACGTCGGCATACTCCGGGTTCCAAAGATCCTCGACACCATCGGGGAGCAGCAGTACCCGATCTGGGTCTAGGGCATCGACGGCACCCTCGTCGTGGGTGACCAGGACGATGGCGCCGCCATAACGCTTGATCGCGGAGAGCACCTCTGCACGTGAGGCTGGATCAAGATTGTTGGTCGGCTCATCAAGCAGCAGCACGTTCGCGCTCGAGGACACCAGCATCGCCAAAGCCAGCCTGGTTTTCTCACCGCCCGACAACACGCTTGCCGGCTTGTCGACGTCGTCACCTGAGAACAGGAACGAGCCCAAAATCCTGCGAACTTGGGTATCTCCCAGCTCCGGCGCTGCGGTCTTCATATTCGCCAGCACACTTCGGCCGATATCCAAGGTTTCGTGTTCTTGGGCGTAGTAGCCGATGCGCAGACCATGACCAGCGACGACCTCACCGGTGTCGGGCTCGTCCAAGCCCGCGAGAATCCGCAGGAGGGTGGTCTTTCCCGCGCCGTTGAGGCCAAGTACCACGACGTGGCTGCCTTTGTCGATCGCGAGATCGACATCGGTGAAGACCTCCAGTGATCCGTAGCTCTTGCTGAGGTCTGCCGCAGTCAGCGGCGTCCTGCCGCACGGTGCCGGGTCCGGGAACTTGATCTTGGCGACCCGATCTCGAGTGGGCTCACCATCGGTCTGTGACAGCAACCGCTCGGCACGCCGGACCATGTTGTGTGCCGCCATCGCCTTGGTGGCTTTGGCTCGCATCTTGTCGGCCTGGCTCAGGAGCTGGTCGGCCTTCCGCTCAGCGTTCAGCCGCTCGCGCTTGCGACGCTTCTCGTCGGTTTCACGTTGCTGCAGATAGCGCTTCCAGCCCATCGCGTACATGTCGAGCTCGGCACGGTTCGCGTCGAGGTGGAACACCTTGTTGACGCATCGCTCCAGCAGGCCTACGTCGTGGCTGATCACCAGCAGACCGCCCGTATGGGCAACCAGGCAATCGCGTAACCAGACGATCGAATCCGCGTCGAGGTGGTTCGTCGGCTCGTCGAGCAACATCGTCTGCGCCCCGGAGAACAAGATCCTGGCCAGCTCGATTCGCCGGCGCTGACCACCCGAGAGCGTCCCGATCGGCTGATGCAACACCCGTTCGGGCAGCCCTAGATTGCTGGCGATTCGCGCCGCTTCCGCCTCCGCGGCGTAGCCGCCTGCAGCCGCGAGCTCGGCCTCCGCGCGCGCGTACGCCGCCATTGCTTTGTCTCGGACCGCCGCTGAGTCATCACCCATCGCCAGCTCGGCGCGACGCAGCCGATCAACTACGGCATCCAAACCGCGCGCCGACAATATCCGATTCTTCGCCAAGACATCGAGGTCTCCGGTGCGGGGATCTTGTGGCAGATAGCCGACGGTGCCGCCTCTGCTGATCGTTCCGCTTGCGGGCTGTGCCTCGCCTGACAGGATCCGCGTCAGCGTTGTCTTCCCGGCACCATTACGCCCGACCAACCCGATCTTGTCACCAGGAGTCACCTGGAACGAGGCATGCTCCAGCAGAAGACGCGCACCCGCGCGCACCTCCACATCCCTCGCGACCAGCATCGGACTCACTCTTCCGTACGTGACTCGTGGCGACCAAAGATCGCTTTGCTTTGAATCTCGGTCGGGAGCGGTGCGGTAGGGCCGGCTCAGAACCACCGCGGTTAGTTTGAGCGCAAAAGAGACTTCAATGATTCCCAAGTTTCAAGGCCTTGTCGGAAGACTAGGTTTCCACGGCACAAGCCGCGACCAGCTGAAGATGATCACCAGGGCAGTCGCGCCAACCGCGCTCAGCTACAACGCCTGAGCGCCCTGCGCTGAAAGGTTCGGGGAGGCTCGAGCAGCACGCGCAGAAAGCTAAGATGCCTGAGACTCAGGGCACAACGAACTCCAACGTGCCGCCCAGTCGACCATCAACTTTCGGTGCGTGCTGCTCGAGCGCTCCCCGAACCGGAGTTCAGGAAAAAAGAAACGCTCAGACGTTGAAGCCGAGAGCGCGCAGCTGGTCGCGACCGTCGTCGGTGATCATCTCCATGCCCCACGGGGGCATCCAAACCCAGTTGATCACCCACTGATCGATCAGCCCTTCGAGCGCGGTCTGGGTCTGATCCTCGATGACGTCCGTAAGTGGGCATGCCGCCGAGGTGAGCGTCATGTCGATGGTCAAAGAGTCGTCGTCCTCCAAGTGCAAACCGTAGACCAAGCCGAGATCAACAACGTTGATGCCGAGCTCGGGATCGACGACGTCCTTGAGCGCCTCTTCGATGTCCTCCAACAGTTGTTGATCATCCGGCTGCTCCGATCGTCTCATCAAGATCGACCTCTGGAAGATCGTCGGCAACCATGTCTGACGGCCGAAACGGCGGCTCGGATGGATTGGCCGAGACGTCCTCATAGCTGCGAGTGTCGGTCATTTCTCTATCTCCTTAACTACTCGCACTCTGGGCGCGGATGACTGCGTCTCGAAAGGCAGACCAGCCGATCAAGGCGCACTTCACGCGCGCCGGGAACTTGGCGACGCCTGCGAATGCGACGCCGTCCTCGAGACGCTCCTCATTGGGCTCGATCTGCCCCTTGCTCTGCATCATTGCCAAGAATTCTTCGTACAAGTCCAAGTCATACGCGACGTCGTGGCCGATCACCAAGTCGGTCATCACCGACGTGGACGCCTGCGAGATCGAGCAACCCATCGCCTCGTATGACACATCGGCCACAGTCTCCCCGACCAGGTGCACCCGGAGCCGCACCTCGTCGCCGCAGGTGGGATTGACGTGCTGGACCTCGGCGTCGTACGGCTCCCGCAGTCCGCTGTGATGCTTCGCCCGATAGTGATCAAGGATGATCTCCTGATAGAGATCCTCGACCTTCATCGCAGCCCCCCGAAGAAAGAGATCGTGTAATCCACACCGTCGACCAACGCGTCGATCTCCGCCCGTGTCGTGTAGAGGTAGAACGAGGCTCGAGTAGACGATTGCACCCCGAACCGCTCATGAAGCGGCCGAGCGCAATGATGTCCAGCCCGTACTGCGATGCCGCGCGAGTCGAGCAGATGGCTCACATCGTGCGGATGGATCGGCTGCCCGTCCGGAGTGCTGAGTGTGAAGGAAACGGCACCGCCGCGATCAACAGGCTCGGCTGGTCCCAGCAGCCTCAGCCCGGGCACGCTGCGCAGACCTTCCAGCGCGTACGCGGTGATGTCACGTTCGTGCGCAGTGATCTGCTCCATGCCGATCGCGGTCAGGTACTGCGCAGCGGCGCTCAAACCGACAGCCTGAGCAATCGGTGGCGTTCCCGCCTCGAAGCGGTGCGGCGGCGGGGCGTACGTCGATCCCTCCATGGTGACGATCTCGATCATTTCCCCACCACCGAGGAACGGCGGCAGCCCGGCCAGCAGTTCGTAGCGTCCCCAGAGCACGCCGATGCCTGTCGGGCCGACCATCTTGTGCCCGGTGAAGGCGACCAGGTCCGCCCCAAGCGTCGCCATGTTGACTGCCAGCTGCGGAACGGCCTGCGAGGCATCGACCACCACAGTGGCGCCCACCGCATGACCAAGCGCGGCGATCTGGCTGATCGGATTGACCGTGCCGAGCACATTCGACACGTACGCCACGGAGATGATCTTGGTGCGTTCGTTCAGCAGACCCTCAGCTGCTGCCTTGTCCAGGTCCAGCCGCCCAGCATCGGTCACATCGAACCATCGCAGCACCGCTCCGGTGCGTTGTGCCAGGAGCTGCCACGGAACGATGTTGGAATGGTGCTCCATGACCGAGATGACGATCTCGTCGCCCGGTCGCAGAGCGGCACCAAGCGTGTACGCGCATAAGTTCAGCGCCTCGGAGGCGTTCTTGGTGAACACCACTTCCTCCGAGCGATGAGCACCGATGAAATGCGCCAGCTGAGCGCGCGCCCCTTCGAATGCTTCGGTCGCTTCGGCGCCCAACATGTGCATGGCACGTGCGACATTGGCGTTGTGGTTCAGATAGTGATCCTCTATCGCCTCGACGACGACTCGCGGCTTCTGCGAGCTGTTAGCGCTGTCGAGGTAGATGAGCGGCCCGCCATCGACGGTGCGTTCCAAGATCGGGAAGTCCGCCACGGATCGCATCGACGTCAAACGCGATCGGCTCTTCGGCCAGCGCCAGGTTGCCGACCGCGACGTCGGAGAGATCTGTGGTGGCGGGGTACTCCGGCCCACCATTGACCGACATGACTGCTACTCCGCCCCAGCGGTCGCAGCCGCTCGTACGTAGCGGTCGTAACCCTCGGCTTCGAGTCGCTCGGCCAGCTCCTGACCGCCCTGCTCCGCTACCCGACCGGCTACGAACACATGCACGAAGTCCGGCTTGATGTAGCGCAGGATCCGGATGTAGTGAGTGATCAACAACACCCCGCGGTCGCCTTGCGCGGAGAAGCGGTTCACGCCGGCGGCAACCACGCGCAGTGCGTCGATGTCGAGCCCTGAGTCCGTCTCGTCCAAGATCGCGAACCGCGGGTTCAGCAGCTCGAGCTGAACGATCTCGTGCCGCTTCTTCTCCCCTCCTGAGAAGCCCTCATTGAGGCTCCGGTTCGCGAAGTCGGGATCCATCTGAACCCGTTCCATAGCAGCGTTGACTTCCTTCACCCAGGTACGCAGCTTCGGCGCCTGGCCGTCGAGCGCGGTCTTGGCCGAACGCAAGAAGTTCGACACGGACACACCGGGCACCTCGACCGGATACTGCATGGCGAGGAAGAGGCCAGCGCGGGCCCGCTCGTCGATCGTAAGTGAGAGCAGGTCCTGGCCGTCGAGGGTCACGCTGCCGGAGGTGATCCGGTACTTCGGGTGGCCGGCAATGGAGTACGCCAAGGTCGACTTGCCAGAGCCGTTGGGTCCCATGATCGCGTGGATCTCACCGCTGCTGACCGTCAGGTCGACCCCCTTGAGGATCTCCTTCGGACCCGTCTCGGTGTCGACCGAGACGTGAAGATCACGAATAGCGAGAGTGGACATAGAAGAATCAGAACTCCTGTGCGTAGGTGGGTGTAGCGGTCGGATCGGCATCGGTGGGATCCAGGGGCCCGGAGACGTCGACCAGCACATCGTTGCCGTCGACGACGCATCGGTAGATCGGAACGGGCTCGGTCGCCGGAAGGCCGATCGGCTCTCCGGTGCGGAGATCGAAGCGCGACCCGTGAAGGTAGCACTCGATCTCGCCGTCGCCAACATCTCCCTCCGACAGCGGGATCTGGGCGTGCGAGCATTCGTCGGCGATGGCGTAGAAGCTCCCTTTGCTATGCACGATGGCCAGCTCGAAACGACTGCCGTTCCGGGGCACCTCGACCGGTATAGCCGACTCAGGCGCGACGTCCGCGACGGAGCACACACGAACCAGCGTGCTCACGACGGAAGCCCTATGTTGATCGCCAGCTCGGCCTCGACGGCCTCAAGCAGCCGCTTCTCGATCTCCGGTACGCCGACCTTGCGGATGATATCGGCGAAGAACCCGTGCACAACCAGGCGACGGGCCTCGGCCTCCTCGATTCCCCGGCTGCGCAGGTAGAACAGCTGCTCATCGTCGAATCTGCCGGTTGTCGAGGCGTGGCCGGCACCCTCGATCTCACCGGTCTCGATCTCCAGGTTGGGCACCGAGTCGGCGCGGCAACCGTCGGTCAAGACCAGATTCTTATTGGACTCGTAGGTCTTGATGCCCTCGGCGACTTTCCGGATCAGGACATCCCCGATCCAGACGGTGTGTGCTCCCTGCCCTTGCAACGCGCCCCGGTAGTCCACATTGCTGCGGGTGCGCGGGGCGTTGTGGTCGACGAACAGCCGGTGCTCGAGATGCTGACCGGCGTCGGCGAAGTACAGGCCTAACAGCTCTGCCTCCCCGCCCGGTGCTGCGAAGTCGACAGAGGACGAGATCCGGACCACGTCGCCGCCGATGCTCACCAGCGCCTGGCGATAGCTCGCGTCGCGTCCGATCCGGGCATGGAGGTGCGCGAGATGGACCGCGTCGTCCTCCCAGTCCTGCACCGAGACCAGAATGAGCGAGGCGCCGTCCCCGACGATGATCTCGGCGTTGCCGGCGCGCACGGCCGAGCCCTGATGCTGCAGCACGACGGTGGCTCGAGCGTTGGCGCCGATGTCCAGGACAAGATGGTTGAATACCGCGGCCTCGCTGCCCGTGCCGAAGACGTTCACTACCACCGGCTCGTCCAACTCTGCGCCGGGTGGCACCGAGAGGATCCGGGCCTGCTCGAAAGAGTCCCAGGCCTGGGCTGCGACACGGTCGTTGGGGATGTAGATCCTGCCCAAGCGCGGATCATCGCGTCCCACCATGTCCACCACAACCTCCGGCGGCGCTTGAATCTCCACCCGCGCGCCACCGCCGGGCACGAATGTGCCGTCGTGCAAGCCCTTCAGCCGTTTTATCGGAGTGAACCGCCATGCTTCCTCCCGGCCTGTCGGCACAGGATGATCAGCGAGGTCGAAGGAGCCGGGAGGGTGCAGCCGGCTGGCCACCTTCTGGCGGCTCTCCACCGCATCGGCCACGCGTGCGGCAGCCTGATCAAGCAAAGTCACGTCGAGAGATCTCTTTCTGGTTCCGTCTGGTGGGTGTTCAGCGATGTGTGATCAGCCGACCGCACCCTCCATCTGGAGTTCGATCAGCCGGTTGAGCTCAAGCGCGTACTCCATCGGTAGTTCACGCGCGATCGGCTCGATGAAGCCGCGGACGATCAAGGCCATCGCCTCGTCCTCGCCGAGCCCTCGGCTCCTCAGGTAGAAAAGCTGGTCCTCGCTGACCTTCGACACTGTCGCCTCATGACCCATTGATACGTCGTCCTCGCGTACGTCGACGTAGGGGTAGGTGTCGGAGCGGCTGATGGTGTCCACCAGCAGCGCGTCGCATTTCACCGTGCTGGCTGAGTGATGGGCACCTTCCTGCACCTGGACCAGGCCGCGGTACGACGTACGCCCGCCACCCCGAGCGACGGACTTGGAGATGATCGAGCTCGAGGTGTGCGGCGCGCAATGCACCATCTTCGACCCGGCGTCCTGGTGCTGACCCTCGCCGGCAAAGGCGACCGACAGTGTCTCCCCGCGAGAATGCTCCCCCATCAGGTAAACCGCGGGGTACTTCATGGTGACCTTGGATCCGATGTTGCCGTCGATCCACTCCATGGTCGCGCCCTCTTCGCAGGTGGCCCGCTTGGTCACCAGGTTGTAGACGTTGTTGGACCAGTTCTGGATCGTGGTGTAGCGGCAGCGCGCGTTCTTCTTGACGATGATCTCCACCACAGCCGAGTGCAACGAGTCGGAGGAGTAGATCGGCGCGGTGCAGCCCTCGACATAGTGCACGTACGCGCCCTCGTCGACGATGATCAGCGTCCGCTCGAACTGGCCCATGTTCTCGGTATTGATCCGGAAGTAGGCCTGCAGCGGGATCTCGACGTGGACGCCCTTCGGCACGTAGATGAAGGAGCCACCGGACCAGACTGCGGTGTTCAGGGACGCGAACTTGTTGTCCCCGACCGGGATGACGGTGCCGAAGTACTCCTTGAAGAGCTCCTCGTGCTCCTTGAGCCCGGTGTCGGTGTCGAGGAAGATCACGCCCTGGCGCTCGAGCTCTTCGTTGATCTTGTGGTAGACCACCTCTGATTCATACTGAGCCGCCACACCAGCCACCAGCCGTGCCTTCTCCGCCTCGGGGATGCCCAGCCTGTCGTAGGTGTTCTTGATGTCGGCAGGCAGTTCGTCCCACGACGTCGCCTGCTTCTCTGTGGAGCGCACGAAGTACTTGATGTTGTCGAAGTCGATGTCGCCGAGCTCGGCCCCCCAGGTGGGCAACGGCTTGCGGCCAAAGAGCCGGTGGCCCTTGAGCCGCAGATCGAGCATCCATTTCGGCTCGTTCTTGAGCCGGGAGATATTGGCGACGATCTCAGGGGTCAGGCCACGCTGCGCCGAGGCTCCGGCAACATCACTATCCGCCCAGCCCCACTCATAGTGACCGAGGGCAGCCAGATGTTGATCTTGCGTCTGGCCGGTACCGACCGGTCGGGTGACAGTGGGATCCTGAGTTTGGGTCATGATCATGGCCTTTCGGATGTGGTCATATCGGTCGTCGTGCTGCGCCCAGATGGCAGGGACACGTGTGGAACATGAGTCGTGCAGACACCATCGCCGTGCGCGATGGTGGCGAGGCGCTGCACATGGACACCGAGGAGCCGCGAGAACGCGGCGGTCTCTACTTCGCAGATCTTGGGAAAGCGTTCGGCCACGTGTGCAACCGGGCAGTGATGCTGGCACAGCTGTTCACCGATCGCCGAAGGCAGTGTGGACGCGACGTAGCCGTCTTCGGACAAGGCGACGGCGAGAGCCTGCGCCGGTGTGCTGTCCGGTGCGGCGTTGGCCATCCGCTCCTGGTAACGCCTCTCGCTCTGAGCCATTCTCGATTCTGCAAAGAGGGTTACAGCCTCTGGGCCAGCTGAGGCTGCAAGGAACTCCAGAGCCTCGATAGCCAGGTCGTCGTAAGCGGTATAGAAGACCGAACGTCCAGCATCTGTCAGCACGAAGACCTTGGCAGGGCGACCACGACCGCGAGTGCCGTAGATGCGCCGCTCACGGGCCTCGAGATGCCCGGCAGCGAGCAGCACGTCGAGATGCCGACGGATCGCGGCTGGGGTCAGCCCCAGCCGCTCGGCCAACTCCGCAGCAGTAGACGGCCCGTGCTCGAGAATGGAACTGGCTACCCGCTGCCGCGTAGATGCGTCGGTCTCTACGCTCTGAGGAACCCCAGCGGCACCCGAGGTGACTCGCTGGTTTTTTTTCACAACGCCAGTGTGCCCTAATTCAGCAAGCCGGTTCAAATAAGGCTCGCCTTAGTCGCTGAGCGAGCGCTCGCTCGCTCGCTCCTCTCGTCCTATCTCTGACTCCGCGATGACCGCTCGTGTAGCCACGTAAGTGCATCAGACGCGGAGTTGAGCACTGAGACGTGACCCTCGCTCCGGGACCAGCCGCAGCTCAGCAGCCGGACAGTGAGCGGCGATCCACTCCGCGTGTGAGCTCGGCACCATCCGGTCATCCGTCCCGTGCATGATCAACGCCGGTGCCGTGACCATTGCCGGATCGAAGCCCCACGGTGCCATTGACCCAAGATCATCCTCGATCATGCCGTCAGGCCCATCGACCATCGCGGCCTGCACAATGCCGTTGAACCAGGACCAGTTGCCGTCAAGTGCTGCGTAGTCGGCCTCAATGAAGGCCGCTGGATCGAACTCGTTTTCAGCGAGGACCCGTTCGAGTTCCGCGCGGCCTCGCGCCGCGGCACGCAGTTCCCGAGCTGTGCCGTCAGCCATTCCGGCGAAGTAGTCCAGACCTGAGGCGGGCCATGGCGCCGGCGCAGAGATGCTGATCGCACCTGGCACCCGGCCGGGGAGCAATGCGGCACATGCCAGGGCACGAGGTCCTCCACCTGAGTGGCCGACGACCGCGAAGTGTTCGACGCCTAGGAGATCAGCAACCTGGGCGGCGTCGTCCGCGGCTGAGGCGACGGTCGCGCCGCGATGAGGGCTGGAGCCTCCGTAGCTTGGTCGGTCATAGCCGATCCAGCGCAGGCCCAGAGAACGCGCAACCTCGAACAGTGGCTCTGGCGGGGCACCAGTGTTGGGCGTGCCGCCATGCCACAAAACGACCAACTCATCAGACCGGCCGGTGAAGCCCACGTCGTACGCGTGCAGCACCCGACCATCAGTCGTCGTGAGATCAACCTCGCGCATGATCGACTTCTATCACTGGCTCACTGATCCTCCCCGTGAAGCCGCTCAACGCGAACCCCAGTTCCATGCTTGCTGCTCCAGTGGTCCGAGGCCCTCCAGCGTTGTCGCGCCAAACTCCTTGACCAGGCACAGCGGCTGGGCACCGATTGTGGATAGGGCGGCGACGAGATCTTTCGCGTGAGTGACCACGACGATCTGAGTGTGAGTGCTCGCGCGGGCGATGAGACGAGCGAGTGCAGGCAGCAGATCGGCGTACAGGCTGGTTTCCGGCTCGTTGAGCACCATCAGCGATGGCGGTCGCGGGCTCAGCAGCGCGGCGACCAGCAACAGGTAGCGGAGGGTTCCGTCGGAGAGCTCAGCAGCGGCGAGGGGCCGCAGCAGACCGTGGGCCCTCAACTCGAGATCGAATCGGCCGCGCGTCTCAACCACCTCGAGTTGGGAACCGCGGAAAGCGTCATCGATCGTGCCATGGAGCGCATCGGCGTCTCCGATTTCGACGATCGTCTGCAGGGCGGCCGCGAGGTCTCGGCCTTCGGCATCGAGCACCGGCGTACGAGTGCCGATCTGGCTCTGTCTGATTGGGGAGTCGGCGTCGGTGCGGAACTGGTCGTAGAACCTCCAGCTGCGAATCTGTTCCCGGACCGCCACCAGCTCGGGGGCGCGCACCGGATCCAGCACCTCGGTAAGCACGCTCTCGTACGGTCGCAGCGCACTCTCGAAGTTTTCCCAGGAATCAGCCCTCGGGGTCCCGCGGAGCTCGACAAGAGCCCGCTTTCGTTTGACCAGCACGCTGGCCGGCCGCATGATCGGCCCGCTCCAGACCACCTCTCGTTTGATCTCAGGATCGAGATTGAACGCCGACGACTGATGGCGAGTAGGCAAGCCAAGATCAATCAAGTATGAAAAGTCGTCGGAGGCGAAGCCCAGCTGGAGACCGATCGGTCCCGACCGTACCGTGCCCTGAACTGGATGCCGTCCGGAGCGGACGGACGCGGCGAGCTGCTCAGGACCGGCCCACAAGGCCGAATCGAGGCCGCCCTCACGGGCGAGAGATGAGATGACCCGACCCGATGCGCAGTCGGCCAACAATCGCAGCGCGCGATAGAGGCTGGACTTGCCTGTGCCGTTTGCACCGGTGACGACGTTGAGCCGGTCCAGCGGGAGGCGCAGGTCGCGCAATGATCGATAGTTCGCGATCGCGATTGTGGTCAGCACCTGCCGCATTCCTGTGCGAGGGCGGTCAGTTCGCGGGCAAACGCCTCGGGTTCCTCCCACGCCGTGAAATGACCACCCCTGGGAAGCTCGGCCCACCGAATGATCGGAAAGAAGCGCTCAGCGAATTCTCGCGGCGCCGGTACCAGGTCCTTGGGGAAGATCGTCACGCCGGTCGGCACTGTGACTTCGCCCCCGCCGGGTCGTCTCGGCATAAGAGTTGAACGATGACCCGATGGTGTTGGTGACCCAATAGAGCGTGACCCAGGTGAGGACCTCATCGCGGCTGAAGCGCCGCTCCAGCTGACCGTCACAGTCGCTCCACGACCGCAGCTTCTCAACGATCCAAGCAGCCAATCCGGCCCGCGAATCGGCAGGCTGCCGCTGCGGTCGTGGGCTTGGTGGATTGGATCAGCGCGTACGCGCCCTCGCTCATCTGCCATGCCTGGCCCGCAGCGAGGTATGCCCGCTCCGGCTCCGTCAACTGAGCTGGATCTACCGAGAACAGATGCGTGTAGGGCACATCTGTGAGGTGGAGCGCGATGACCCGATCCGCATGACGTCGAGCCAGATTCTCCGCCACCGACGAACCGACATCCCCGCCGGAGACGAGGAAGCGTTGATAGCCGTTGGCCGTCATCAGTTCGGCAATGGCGTCCGCCATCCGGACCGACGACCAACCGGGCTCGTCGGCCGGTCGGAGAAGCCGTACCCAGGAAGGGACGGCACGACCCGGTGGAAGCTGTCGAGCAGCGGCAGCGCCTTGGTGTAGCGCAAGAAGGAATCGGGCCAGCCGTGCAACAACACGACGGGGAGTGCCCTCGGATCCGCCGCGCGCTCATGGATCTGGTGAAGCACCAGGCCTGACACGGGTACGCGCTCGTGGGTAAATCGACCAAGCGCGACCTCCTGCGCTCGCCAGTCGAACCCGGTCTGCCAGTAGTCGACAAGCTTGCTCAAGTAGTCGAGATCGGTTCCTCTCGCCCAGCCTTGACCCGCTATGGCTGATGGCCATCGCGTGTTCTGCAGCCGCACCCGAAGATCGTCCAGCACTCCGCATCGGACACGGCGAATGTTGGATCCGACATGCGCAATCAGCCTCCCATCCGGCACTGACACTCCGAGCCGGCCGCACTGGCACCGTGGGCGACAATGGCGAGCATGCAGCTGCCTGTTATGCCGCCCGTTGCCCCGATGCTGTCCAAGGCGGTGCCCCGAATCCCGGAGGGTCCCTTCAGCTATGAGCCGAAGTGGGACGGGTTTCGCTCCATCGTGTTCCGCGACGGACAAGAGGTTGAGATCGGCTCTCGCAACGAGCGCCCGATGACTCGCTATTTCCCTGAAATCGTCGAGGCGGTCCAAGCGAATCTGCCCGAGAAGTGCGTCATCGACGGGGAGATCATCGTCGTGATCGGCGACCGGCTGGAGTTCGAGGTGCTGCAGCAGCGCATCCACCCGGCCGCTAGCCGCGTCAAGCTGCTGTCGCAGGAGACGCCGGCGAGCTTCATAGCCTTTGACCTCCTGGCGCTGGACGACACCGATTACACCCAGCGGCCCTTCGACGAGCGCCGGGCGACTCTCGAGAAAAGCCTGGCCCGCGCGAATGCACCCATCCATCTCACCCCGGCCACCCGCGATCACCAGATGGCCGTGCAGTGGTTCTCCCAATTTGAGGGCGCCGGGCTGGACGGAGTGGTGGCGAAGCCGCTTGCCGGCGCGTACCAGCCTGACAAGCGCACCATGTTCAAGATCAAGCACCAGCGCACGGCGGATTGCGTCGTCGCGGGCTATCGCGTGCACAAGAGCGGACCGGACAGTATCGGCTCGCTGCTGCTCGGGCTCTACAAGGAGGACGGGTCGCTCGCCTCCGTCGGCGTGATCGGCGCTTTCCCCGCGGCCCGAAGGAAGGAACTGTTCAACGAACTGCAACCGCTGGTGACCACTTTCGAGAACCACCCATGGGATTGGGCGAAACTGCAGGAAGGAACTACCCGCAACCCGCGCAGCTCGGAGTTCAGCCGGTGGAACGCGAACAAAGATCTCTCATTCATTCCGCTGCGGCCCGAGCTTGTCGTCGAGGTCCGCTACGAGCACATGGAGGGCGACCGGTTTCGGCACACTGCCCAGTTCAATCGCTGGCGACCCGATCGTGAGCCGCGCTCATGCACGTACGAGCAGCTGGAGGAGCCGGTCAAATACGACCTCGCCGACATCCTCTCCGCCAACAGCTAGCCGCGAGAATCACACGGCGCATACTGCATGATCGCGTCATGGCTTCCATAACGACACCAGAGCGCAATTGGAGTGGCACCTACACCTACGCAGCGCAGCAGATCTACGGGCCGCAAACGATCAGTGAGCTGCAACGGCTGATCGCGACCGCCCGTCCGTCGCTGCATGCGCTCGGAACCCGGCACTCTTTCAATGGCGTCGCCGACGCCGCCGGGCTGATCACGCTCGAGAGGCTGCCTGGCAGTATCACGATCGATGAGGACGCCCGCACCGTATCGGTTCCGGCGGGCACGCGTTACGGCGACCTGGCGCGCCGGCTCCAGGACTCTGGCTGGGCCGTGAGCAATCTCCCGTCTCTGCCGCATATCTCGGTCGCCGGCTCGGTAGCAACGGCAACGCACGGTTCCGGCAATGCCAATCAGTCTTTGGCCTCCGCGGTGACGGCAGTGAACTTGATCACCGGGACCGGCGATCAGGTGCGAATCGAGCACACATCGCCCGATTTCGCCGGTGCCGTGGTTCACCTGGGCGCACTCGGCGTGGTCACCGAGCTCGCGCTCGCCATCGAGCCGACGTTCGACGTACGCCAAGACGTCTACGAACACCTGCCATGGCATCAGCTGACCAGTTCATTCGACAACGTCATGAGCACCGGCTACAGCGTCAGCGCGATCACCGACTTCGCCGGCGACGACCTCGACATGCTCTGGGTCAAGTCGCGGCTTGACGATGGTCAGCCGGCAACAATGCCAGCCGACCTGTTCGGGGCGCGGGCGGCGACCCAGAAGCTGCATGTGACGCGCGGCAACGATCCCCTGCACTGCACGCCTCAGCTTGGCGAGCCAGGTCCGTGGTATGAGCGGCTGCCCCACTTCCTGCTCGAGTTCACCCCGAGCAGCGGCGCGGAGATCCAAAGCGAATATCTGATGGACCGCCGGTACGCCAGCTCGGCTATCGAAGCTCTCCGCGAGCTCGGACCCGCTATCGCGCCGCTCGTGAAGAGCGCTGAAATCCGTACGGTCGCGGCCGACAAGCTCTGGCTCAGTTCGGCCTACCAGCAAGACGTGTTCGGGGTCCATTTCACCTGGCAACCCGACGCTGCCGCCGTAGCCACATTCGTCGACAGAATTGAGGCAGCCTTGCAGCCGTTCCAGCCATGGCCGCACTGGGCAAAGGTCTTCGGCGATGCTCACAACTGGTCCGAGCTGTATCCACGGCTCGGAGACTTCCGCCGGCTCGCCGAGGCGTACGACCCCCGAGGCATCTTCCGTACGGCCTTTCTGGCACGCACCGTCTTTGCGCCCTGAGCTGTCAAACTTCGGGCGCCCTGGGCTGTCAAACTCTGCGCCCTTAGGTCGCAAGCTGTTGTGCCCGAGGTCCCAAACTTTGCGGCCCAGAGGTTATCGAAGGGCGATCTTCGCCAGGCTCATACTGCACCGTTCAACCACCCAGTCAGCCCGTCTAGAATTCATCGGTGCCCAGTCCCGACAGCGCCGTTCGGGTGACCGACTTGATCGTGAGATTTGGCGGCCGCGCAGTTCTCGACGGGCTTTCCCTGGACGCACGAACTGGGGCACTCACTGCCGTCCTGGGTCCTAACGGTGCAGGCAAAACAACGCTGATCCGCTGCTGCACCGGTCTGATTCCGCCGGCCGGAGGAACGATCGACGTGCTGGGCCTGCCCGCCGCCTCTCGGCAGCTTGCCGGACGGATCGGGCTCATGCCACAAAGTGCCGGATCCTGGTCAGGAATCAGGGCGATCGAGCTGTTGCACTATCTGGCGGGCCTCTACGCCAATCCGCTGCCCGTACCAGCACTTGTCGAACGCCTGGGGCTCACCGATTGCGCGAAGACCCCATACCGGCGCTTGTCAGGCGGCCAGCAGCAGGCAGTCAATCTGGCGGCTGCGCTCGTTGGACGGCCGGAGCTGGTCTTCCTGGACGAGCCCACGGCCGGCATGGACCCGCATGCCCGGCGCGCCACCTGGTTGCTGATGCGCGAGCTTCGCGCGAACGGCGTCACGATGCTGCTGACAACTCATGCCATGGATGAGGCGGAAGCTCTCGCCGACCAAGTGTTCATCGTGGATCGCGGCCGAGTCACCATCTCTGGAACGGTGCATCAGCTCACAAAGTCCGGCGGAACCCTGGAAAGCGTCTTCCTCACCCATACCACCGCGAGAGCCGCGTCGTGACAGCACTCGACCTCTCCCCCGCACCGGCCCCGGCGCCGCCCGCGAAGCGAATCATCCGGCACGGACTCATCGAGGCGCGACTCCTGATCCGCAACGGCGAACAGCTCCTGCTGGCCTTGGTGATTCCGCTTGCGATCCTCGTCGCCGGCCGGTTCGCGACGAGCTCGATCGGCAGCATGGAAGTCCTTGGGCCGTCAGTGCTAGCACTCGCTGTTTGGTCTTCGGCATTCACCTCGACTGCGATCACCACGGCGTTCGAGCGTCGATACGGGGTGCTGGAGCGGCTGGCGACGACCCCACTGGGAAAGCACGGCCTGCTCGCCGGCAAGGCGCTGGCGGTGATCATGATCATGCTCGGTCAGCTGGTGATCTTGGCCGGTGCGGCACTCGGCCTGGGCTGGCGCCCCGCCTTTACGCCGCTTTCGGCTTTGCTCGCCGTCCTGCTGGTGATCTTGGCCACGGCGACATTCGTCTGCCTCGCGTTGCTGCTCGCGGGCCGGCTTCGCGCCGAATCCGTGCTAGCGCTTGCCAACCTGATCTACGTGATCTTGCTTATCGGCGGCGCTCTGATCATTCCCCTCGCCCGCTACCCAGCAGTGCTGCGTCCGGTGATCGAGGCCCTGCCAACGGCTGCACTGGGTGAGGGACTGCGCGCAGCCGCCAATGGACAGGTCCTCGGCTGGCCGGTGCTGGTCTTGTTAGCCTGGCTCGTGGCCGCTGGACTCGCCGCATGGAAGGGCTTTCGTTGGACGTCGTAAAGCAGCTGAGCCCCGAGGCCGAAGCAGCGCACAGCAGCGGCCCGTCGCTGCTGCGGATCGTCCGCGGGCCCGTACGCGCTGCGCCGCTGGGCAGTCGTCTCGTTGATCATGAACATCGTCATCGTGGTGACCGGTGGGCTGGTTCGGCTGACGGGCTCTGGGCTTGGCTGCCCGACCTGGCCGGGGTGCACCGAGGACTCCTACGTCTCGCATCCCCAACTGGGCATCCATGGCGCCATCGAGTTCGGCAACCGGCTGCTGACCTTGGTGCTGGTTGCCGCGGCGGTACTTACCTTCGTCAGCGCCTTGCTCTACAAGGAAAATGGGCGACCGCGACCGGACCTGCGCTGGTTGACCGGCGGGCTCGCGTTGGGCATCCCGCTCCAAGGAGTCATCGGTGGGATCGCGGTTCTCACTCAACTCAACCCGTACGTGGTGGGCCTGCACTTCCTACTGTCCATGGTGCTGATCGCTCTCGCGGTCTGGCTCGTGCGGAAGACCTGGCATCTTGCACCGGCAGGTGCGTCACGGCCTTCGGTAATCGCGACCCGGGTCGCCTTCGTTCTGCTGTGGCTGGCGGTCTGGCTAGGCACGTTGGTCACCGGCAGCGGGCCGCATGCCGGCGATGAGAACGCTCCACGGAACGCCCTCGACGGCATGCTGCTGACCCGCTTGCACACCAGCGTGGTCTACGCGACCGTCGCCGCCAGCGTGATCTGCTTCGTCCTGCTGCGTAGCCGGGCCGTGCTGTTGTTGCTCCTGGTCGAATTGGTCCAGGTGGCGATCGGCATAGCTCAATACGAGACGGGAGTGCCAATCTGGCTCGTTGCACTGCACCTACTGGGCGCTTCGTTGGCCATTGCCACTGTCACCAACCTGATGCTTTCCGTGAGGTGGCGCCCGGTGGCCGGAGCGCCTGACGGCCCGAACATCTATTGATGCACGATGGCTGAACAGACGCCCGACGCCCGACCGCTGGTGATCATTCCAGCGCGGTTCTCTGAGGGCGCGAGTGCGCTGCGCTTTCGCGCCGAGGTCGCAGCTGCCAAGCTGCTGCAGGCAGTGTGGGAGGCGGGCGGTGAGCCTCTGGTCGTCCATCCCACAGCACCGGAACCGGAGATCGAGGAGCTGGCAGACCGGTTTTGGATGGCCGACGCGATCCTGCTGCCTGGCGGTGGTGATATGTCGCCGCGTTGGTATGGGCAGGATCCGCTATCCGACCCTGGGTGGTGTGGACGAAGATCAAGATGCCTTCGACCTGGCGATGGCTCGTTGGGCGATCTCGAAGGAAATTCCACTGCTCGCGATCTGCCGGGGAAACCAGGTCGTCAACGTGGCACTCGGCGGCTCCCTGGTGCAGGACATGACTGAGGCGAAGGGGCGTGCTCATCGCGGCAAGGTGCACGACATCGAGCTCGCCGACGACTCACCGCTTCGCGAGGTCGTCTCCGACGATCGGATCACGATTTCGTGCTCGCACCATCAGTGCATCGACCGGCTGGGCGACAATCTGCTACCGGCCGCGTACGCAGCCGACGGCACCATCGAGGCGGTTACTCTGACCGGCCATGAGGGCTGGTTTCTGGGGGTGCAGTGGCATCTGGAGGACTTCGCCGATACCGACCCACGTCAGCGCGACATCTTCCGGGCATTAATTGCTGCTGCCCGCTAGTGCGTCGCGTCCGGCACGTCAGGTGAGCCACCACGCGATGCGTCGTCGGCCGTCCCAGCGGCGACAACGCGTGATCGTCGCGTCGAGCTCCCCGCGTGATCCCAGCACACTGACCGCGTTTCCGACGTGATCACTGGGGACGTGGCGTGCCAGAGTGATGTGCGGGCTCCAGCGCCCTGGTCCGAACTGGCCCCGATGATCGGCGCCACATGCGAGCGCGACGCGCTGCTGGAGTTCCAGCAGTTCCATCGACGCCAGCACCTGGCGCACCAGAATGCAGCTACCGTTGCGAGGGCCGAAGATCATTACCGCACCGACGCGTACGGTGAGCTCGATCCCGGCCACGATGTTGGGAAGAGCGGACTCCGCAGCTTCGGGAATGGCGTCGGCTGCGTACAAAGTGACATGGGGCAGATGTTGCCCGTTACGCTCCGGACGCCTGGGCCTGGCCAGACCGGCTGCCGCCAAACGGTCCCACTGAGCCACCAGTGCGGCCTCCGCTGCCGCATCTAACGTCAGCTCCACCGACTGGGCCACGCACTCAAACCTAGTTGGCCAGCCGCTCCATCACACGTCGCAGCTGCTCGGCGTAAGCGGCTTGGAACTCCGGTGAGTCGGCCGCTAGGCCGGTAAAACGCCGGGCAATCTGCGGGATCACGGTCGGGGCGAGCGCCGCCGCGAAAAGCATCAGCAGCACGTACGCCGGATCCAGATCGACGGCCAGCTCACCCGCACGCTGCCGGCGCCGCAAATCCGCGACCATGTCAGTGAAATAGGCGTCCGGCTCTTCTGGCGTCGCCGCCATCGTCGGCCATGCCCTCCCAGACCAGCAGCCGAGCGAAGGCGCGTTGTTCGACGCCCAACCGCAGAAAGGTGGCGACCACCTCGGCGATCGGCAACTCGGGCCGGCTGGCGTCGGCGCTCGTCATCCGCCAGCGCTGCTGGAGTGTCCGGTACAGGCCGTCCTTGCTGTCGAAGTAGTACGAGATCAGTTGCTCGTTGACACCCGCCCGTGAGGCGATCGCGCTGATCCGAGCGCCGGCAAAGCCGTGCTCGGCGAACTCCACCACTGCGGCATCCAGAATGCGCTCTTTGGTGCGCTCGGGGTCGCGCTTGCGCTCCTGACCACGGGGAGATCGGCGAGGCTGGTTCACAGCCGCCACTTTAACATAGTCATATTTTCAAATGATATAGTCATATGTCTACTTGATAAAGTTACATTCCCGAGTAAGACTCAAGGCATGACTGCTCCTCAGAAGATTCACGTCATGATCATTGGCGGCGGTATCGGCGGTCTTTGCCTGGCACAAGGTCTGCGCCGCGCCGGAATGCCGGTCACCGTCTATGAGCGCAGCGAAGCTCGTACCGACTGGCTGCAGGGCTACCGCATCCACATCAACCCGCACGGCAGCCGCGCCCTGCATGACAGCCTGCCGCCCGCCGCTTGGCAGCAATTCCTCGATTCCGTATCGGTCAACGGCGGCGGCTTTGGATTCGCCACCGAGCAACTGGACGATCTGCTGCGGTTCTCCGGCTCGGAGATCTTGCCTGACGCCGAGCCGGCCGACGGGCACTACGGCGCAAGTCGAATCAGTCTGCGCGAGGTGCTGCTGTCCGACCTCGACGACGTGGTGCGCCTCGGCAAGACCTTCGAGCGCTACGAGATCGGCGCCGACGGCCTGGTCACCGCGCACTTCTCCGACGGCACGTCCGCCATGGCCGATGTATTGATCGGCGCGGACGGCGCCAACTCACGGGTCCGCCGCCAGCTGCTTCCGCATGCCGAACGGATCGATACCGGCATCGTGGCGATCGCCGGCAAGTACCGCTTGGATGGCGCGGACCTGCCGGCGCGTGCTCCGTGCGGACGCGAACATGATCATTCCCGCCCGCAACGGCTTCCTGTTCACCGCAGTGTGGCAGCCGGATCGCCAAGACGATCCGCGACGACACAGCGCCGGATGGCTTCCTGCTCGACAACGCAACCGCGTACACGTTCTGGGCATACGCCGACAAGGCCCGCCGTTTCCCGAGCGGTACCGAGAGGCTGAGCGGGGAGGACCTGCAGGCCCTCGTGCTTGCAACGCACGTCCGACTGGGCGCCCGCGCTCCGAGAGCTGATCGGCGGCTCAGACCCGGCGACCGTGAACGCCATTCGGGTACGCAGCGCAACGCCCGTCGACCCATGGCCGACCGGACGAGTCACCTTGCTCGGCGACGCCATCCACAACATGACGCCGATGGCCGGCATTGGCGCCAACACCGCGCTACGCGACGCCGACCTGCTACGGCGCCAGCTGATCGATGTCGCGTCCGGAAAACAGGACCTGGTGCCGGCGCTGCACGAATATGAGGAGCGGATGCTTGACTACGGCTTCGCCGCCGTCAAGCAGTCGCTCAACAATGCCCGGCAGGCTGGTTCGGCCAACCGGCTCGCGCGTGGCGTGTTCCGTACTGCCTTGCGCACTATCGCTTCGATACCGCCGGTACGGCGGCGCATGATCGCGTCGCTGGGCCAGTAAGCCGCGGGTCAGCGCAGCAGCGTGTCGACCGCAGCGGCCACGAACAGCAACGCGAGATAGGAGTTCGTCCAGTGGAAGAGCCGCATGGGCTTCAGTGCCGCATCGGTCAGGCCATGCCGTGCTCGGGCGAGCAGCAGAGCTGATTGCCACAGCAACGCGACGCCGAGGACCACCGCAACCGCCGGATAGAACCAGCCGGTGTGTGCCACTGGCCACAGCGTGAGTGAGACCAATACTGTCACCGCCGAGTAAGCCATGATCTGTCGAGCCACCACCGGGGCTGATCGCAGCACCGGCAGCATCGGCACGTTCGCCGCAGCGTAATCCTCCCGATAGCGCATGGCGAGAGCCCACGTGTGCGGCGGGGTCCAGAAGAACACGATGAGGAACATCACGAAGGGAGTGAGCGCAACGCTGCCAGTCACCGCTGTCCAGCCGATCAGCGGTGGAAAGCAGCCCGCGATGCCACCCCAGATGATGTTCTGCGGAGTCCGTCGTTTCAGCCACATGGTGTAGACGACGATGTAGAAGGCGTTCGCACCCAGCGCCAAAGCAGCCGACAGCCAGTTGACGAAATAGCCCAGCCACAGCGTTGCGGCAATCCCCAAGATCATTCCGAACACCGTCGCACCCAGCGGACCAACGGCGTGTCGAGGCAGCGGACGACGCCGCGTGCGCCGCATCCGTTCGTCGATATCCCGATCGAGCACGCAATTGAAGGCGTTAGCGCTGGCCGCGGCCAGGCAGCCGCCGATCATCGTCATCAACACCAACGTGAGCCGTGGGACCCCGCCGGCGGCAAGAAACATCGCCGGCACGGTGGTCACCAGAAGAAGCTCGATGATGCGAGGTTTGGTAAGCCCGAGGTACGCCATGGCGACGTCGCGTACCCGGGTGAGCTGACGGCTGCGACCAACGGCCCTCACCCCGAGATCGACGCGAATTGCACGCCTGCCTATGTCAACCTTGTCGGCGGCCACCCGATCTGGCACGTCGATGCTCGTCACAAGCTCTACTCACTCACTATTAGTCGGCCCAGGTCAATGGCAGTCTAGGGCTCGGTGTTGGGATTCACACTTCATGACGTGGAGTTCTCGCAGATCCTCGCATGTCAGGCTCCGGTTCTCGGCCCGACCCTATGTCCGCGGCCGACTCGCCCCCGATAGGCTCGCATTGTCCCGGGCAAGTTAGATCAGCAGCCCGTACGTGCACTTCAGATGTAGGCGTCACGGAAGGATCTTTCATAGGTGAGCGTGACCGACACAGACCTCTCTGGCACAGTCCTTCCGGACTGGTGGACCGATCTTGATTCCCGAGCCGTCGACACCATCAGAGTGCTGGCCGCCGATGCTGTGCAGCACGTCGGCAACGGCCATCCGGGCACCGCGATGAGCTTGGCACCCGTCGCCTACCTGTTGTTTCAAAAGGTGATGCGGCACAACCCGAGAAACCCCAACTGGCCAGGACGGGACCGCTTCGTGCTGTCCTGCGGACACTCCAGCCTGTCGCTCTACATCCAGCTCTATCTCGGCGGTTTTGGCCTCGAACTCGACGACATCAAGGCCTACCGATTCTGGGGATCGCTGACGCCGGGTCATCCGGAGCATGCGCACACCAAGGGCGTCGAGGTGACCACCGGGCCGCTGGGCCAGGGCGTTGCCAACGCCGTGGGAATGGCTATGGCCGCTCGTCGGGCACGCGGATTGCTCGACCCGGATGCCGCACCTGGCTCCTCGGTGTTCGACCACCACATCTACTGCCTCGCGTCCGACGGCGACATCGAGGAGGGCGTGTCCTCCGAGGCGTCGTCGCTGGCGGCTACGCAGCGGCTCGACAATCTCACGCTGATCTATGACAGCAATCGCATCTCGATCGAGGATGACACCAACATCGCCCTCACCGAGGACACCACCGCCCGGTACGCGGCATACGGCTGGCACGTGCAGACCGTCGACTGGACTCACGGCGACGCTCATCACTATCAGGAAAATATTGCTGCGCTGCAAGATGCCATCGCCGCCGCGAAAGCAGTCACGGATCGGCCGAGCTTCATCTGCCTGCACACGATCATCGGCTGGCCGGCACCCCACCTGCAAGGCACTGGCAAGGCGCACGGCGCTGCATTGGGTGACGAAGAGGTTGCTGACACCAAGAAGGTGCTGGGCTTCGATCCGGACAAGACCTTCGCTGTCGCTGATGAGGTGATCGAGCACACGCGGAAGCTGGTCGAACGCGGTGCGCAAGCCGAGCAGGAGTGGCAGCAGGCCTACGACAGCTGGGCAGCGGACAATCCGGAAGGCAAGGCACTGCATGATCGGCTGACGAGGAACGACCTCAGCCCCGGCTGGGAGGAAGTCCTGCCCAGCTGGTCCGCCGATCCCAAAGGAGTGGCAACCCGGGCAGCCTCCGGGAAGGTGCTGACCGCGATCGTTCCCAGAATGCCTGAGCTGTGGGGCGGCTCTGCCGACCTCGCCGAATCCAACAACACCACCCCGGAAGGCGAGCCCAGCTTCCTCCCCGCCGATCGGCAAACGAAGATGTTCCCTGGCGGCCCGTACGGTCGCGTGCTGCATTTCGGAATCCGCGAGCACGCCATGGGCGCGATCATGAACGGCATCAAGCTGCACGGCGGCTTACGGCCGTACGGTGGCACCTTCTTGGTGTTCAGCGACTACATGAGGCCGGCCGTACGACTCGCTGCACTCATGAAACTGCCGGTGACCTACGTCTGGACTCATGACTCGATCGGTCTCGGCGAAGACGGGCCAACGCATCAGCCGATCGAACATCTTGCGGCGCTGCGGGCGATTCCGGGGCTGGACGTGGTACGGCCGGCCGATGCGAACGAGACCGCCGCCGCATGGGCGACGATCTTGAAGAACAAAGACAGACCCGCCGGGCTGGCCCTCACCCGGCAGGCTTTGCCCATCTTTCCACGCGGGGAGGATGGCTTCGCCGACACCTCGGGAGTCGCCAAGGGCGGCTACATCCTCAAGGACTGTGACGGTACCCCGGATGTGATCTTGATCGGGACCGGCTCGGAGGTGCAGTACACCGTCACGGCTCAGCAGCGGCTGGCCGACCAGGGGATCGCTGCCCGCGTGGTGTCCATGCCGTGTCGGGAATGGTTCGACGGGCAAGATCAGGACTACAGGGACTCCGTCATCCCGCCCAACATCAAGGCGCGGGTCTCGATAGAAGCCGGAGTCGGCATCGGTTGGCGTGACCTCGTCGGTGACGCTGGGCGAATCATCAGCATCAATCACTACGGAGCCAGCGCGGCAGGCAGCCTCTTGTTCGAGGAGTTCGGCTTCACTCCCGAAACAGTCGTGGCAGCCGCACAATCCAGCCTCGATGCAGCAACCGGGACAACCGCGCCCACGCATCCGGCAGCCAGCGGGCCGATCGGGCCCGCAGACGAAGAGGCCCATCCGGGCGTCACGATCAGCTGAGCCCAGCTGACGCCACCACCACTCATCCAGGAGAACTGATCATGAGCGAACGACTCAAGGCCCTCGCAGACGCTGGCGTATCCATCTGGCTGGACGACCTGTCTCGCGAGCGCATCACCTCCGGCAACCTCGCCGACCTGGTGTCCAACTATTCCGTCAGCGGCGTCACGACCAATCCGACGATCTTCGCAGCGGCGCTGTCCCAAGAGCACTTCTACGACGCGCAGATCAAGCAGCTCGCGGCGCGCGACGCGGATCTCCACGATGCCATCAAGGAGCTGACAACCGACGACGTACGCAATGCGTGCGACATCATGGCGGCCAGCTACGCGGCATCCAACGGCGTCGACGGTCGGGTCTCCATCGAGGTCGATCCCGATCTTGCCAACGAAACCGACGCCACCACCGCGCAGGCAACCGACCTCTGGAAGGTGGTTGATCGGCCCAATGTGTTGATCAAGATCCCAGCCACCAAGGCCGGCCTGCCGTCGATCGCCTCGGTCACCGGTGAGGGTGTCAGCGTCAACGTGACGCTGATCTTCGCCCTTGAGCGCTACCGCGAGGTGATCGATGCCTACATGACGGGCCTGGAACGCGCCTCGGCCGCGGGCCACGACCTGAGCAAGATCCAGTCGGTGGCGTCCTTCTTCGTCTCCCGGGTGGATACCGAGATCGACAAGCGGCTCGAAGCTATCGGCTCCGACGAGGCATTGGCGCTACGCGGCAAGGCGGCCATCGCGAATGCCCGGCTCGCGTACGCGTTGTACGAGGAGGAATTCAGCGGCGAGCGGTTTGGCGCCCTGGAGGCCAAGGGAGCCAACCGGCAACGGCCACTGTGGGCTTCGACCGGAGTCAAGAACCCCGACTACCCAGACACCATGTACGTCACCGAGCTCGTCGTACCGAACACCGTGAACACCATGCCGGAGAAGACCATGATGGCCTTTGCCGATCACGGCGAGGTGCGAGGCGACATGGTGAGCGGGACCAAGGCCGAGGCGCAGCAGGTGCTCGACGACCTGGAGCGGGTCGGGATCTCCTACGACGACGTAGTCGACGTGCTGGAGAAGGAGGGCGTGGAGAAGTTCGAAGCGTCCTGGAACGAACTGGTCGTCGACGTAAAGCAAGAACTCGACGCTGCCAAGGCGTCGCTCTGACCCATAGCTCAAGAAAACCGGAGGCGGATTCACGTGCTCATGGAAGTTCGTCCCAACCCGCTTCGGGAGCTCGAAGATCGGAGACTGCCGAGGATCGCCGGGCCCTGTGTGCTCGTGATCTTCGGCGTCACCGGCGACCTGTCCACCAAGAAGCTGATGCCGGCGGTGTACGACCTTGCAAACCGCGGTCTGCTGCCTCCGGGCTTCGCTCTGGTCGGATTCGCGAGGCGTGAGTGGGCGCACCAGGACTTCGCGGAGGTCGTCCACGCTGCCGTGAAGCAGCATGCGCGAACCCCTTTCCGAGAAGAAGTCTGGCAGCAGCTATCGGAGGGCATCAGGTTCGTACCGGGCGAGATCGGCAACGATGAAGCCTTCGGCAACCTGGCGGAGACGATCATCGATCTTGACGAGGCCCGCGGTACCGGTGGCAACCACGCGTTCTACCTCTCCATCCCGCCGGGGCTGTTCCAGACGGTCATCGATCAACTGCGCTCTCACGGGCTGGCCGAGGAGCACCCTGGCCGTTGGAGTCGGGTGGTGATCGAGAAGCCGTTCGGCCACAATTTGGAGAGCGCTCGCGAACTGAACCGAATTGTCTCCAGCGTCTTCCCCTCATCCTCGGTGTTTCGCATTGATCATTACCTCGGCAAAGAAACCGTGCAGAACGTGATGGCGCTGCGGTTTGCGAATCAGTTGTTCGAGCCGGTGTGGAACAACAACTACGTCGATCATGTCCAGATCACCATGGCCGAGGACATCGGAATCGGCGGCCGCGCCGGTTACTTCGATGGCATCGGCATTTCCCGCGATGTCATCCAAAATCACCTGTTGCAGTTGCTCGCGCTGACAGCGATGGAAGAACCCAACTCATTCGAGGCGAGCCAGCTTCGGGTGGAAAAGCAGAAGGTGCTCGCCGCCGCCCGACCGCCGAATCGGATGGATCTGCATACCGCGCGGGGGGCGTACGCGGGCGGATGGGCCGGTGGCGAAAAGGTCAGGGGCTACCTCGAGGAAGAGCGGATTCCTCCGGATTCGAAGACTGAGACCTACGCAGCAATCCGGATCGACATCGAGAACCGCCGTTGGGCCGGCGTGCCGTTCTATCTGCGGACCGGGAAGCGCCTGGCTCGGCGGGTGACCGAGATCGCACTCGGCTTCAAGCGCGCACCGCACTTGCCCTTCACCAAGACCGACACCGAAGAGCTGGGCTACAACGCGATCGTGCTCCGCATCCAGCCGGACGAAGGCGTGACTTTGCGCTTCGGTGCCAAGGTGCCGGGCACTCAAATGGAGATCCGTGAGGTGAACATGGACTTCGCATACGGCGAATCCTTCACCGAGTCCTCACCGGAGGCGTACGAGCGGTTGATCTTGGACGTGCTGCTGGGTGATCCGCCGCTGTTCCCGCAGCATGAGGAGGTGGAGCTGTCCTGGGAAATCCTGGATCCGATCTTGGACTACTGGGCGAGCCTGCCGGAGCAGCCTGAGTTGTATGAACCGGGCTCGTGGGGACCGAAGAGCGCCGACGTGATGTTGGCCCGCGACGGCTTCACCTGGAGGCGGCCGTAATGATCATCACCCTCGAGGGCACCACATCGGCCAGGATCTCATCGGAGATTCTTCGCGCTCGGCGCCGCATGGGCAGCCCGGCCCAGGGCATGGTGCTGACCCTGATCGTCGTCTGTGACGAGTCGGAGTACTCCAGCGCGCTGGAGGCCAGCATGGCGGCCGGCCGCGAGCATCCGTCACGGATTTTGTTGGTGGTCACTGCGGCGGGACGACACGCCTCGCTGGATGCCGAGGTGCACATGGGTGAGGGCACGCCGGGCGAGGTCGTCGTGATCAGGATGCGAGGCGCGGTTGCAGCACATCCAGCCTCGGTGATCAGACCTTTGTTGTTGCCCGACTCCCCCGTTGTGATCTGGTGGCCTGGCAAGGCGCCCAACAATCGGCCTGATGACGAGCTGGCACAGCTGGCAATGCGACGGATGACTGATGCCGCGGCCTCCTCACGTCCACTCGCCGCCCTGAAGGCACGCGCCCGGGAGTACACCCCGGGCGACAGCGACCTGAGCTGGACCCGGCTGACTCCGTGGCGGGCGCTGTTGGCTGCTGCCCTCGACCAGTACCCGGCCAAGATCAAATCTGTGGTCGTCGAGTCTGAGCGGGGCAATCCTTCCGCCGATCTGCTGGCGGCCTGGCTGCATTCCCGGCTGCGGATCCAGGTTGTCCGCAAGATCAGCGACGGCCCCGGACTCACCGCGGTGCGGATGGGCACCGCTGCGGGAGATATTGCGCTCACTCGGCCCGATGGCCTGCTCGCCTCCTACGCCGTGCCGGGCCAGCCGGAACGGCTCGTTGCTTTGAAGCGTCGCAACTTCACCGAGCTGATCTCCGAGGAACTGCGTCGGATGGATCCTGATCAGGTTTACGAGCGAACAGTCAAGTCGCTGCTCGATGGCGATAAGCAGACAACCAAGACGGCCGCCGCTCGGAGCACCTCCGGCAAGCGGGAGAAGAAGACAGGAAGGCCACGAACGACCGCCAAGACGACAGCAAGAGGTCGTTAGCATGGGCGCGGCCAACGGCGGCGTCAGCCCCGAGATCTTGCTACACGCTGGGCCGGACGAGGTGGCCGAGGCGTTGGCCGCCCGGCTCATGGCGCGGCTCACCGAGATCCAGCGCGACTTCAGGATCCCGCAGGTCGCGCTTACCGGCGGTCGAATCGCCACCAGGGCATATCAGCGCCTCGCCGATGAGGGGTCCAACTCCGCCGTGGACTGGTCCCGGGTCGAGTTCTGGTGGGGAGACGAGCGGTTCGTCCCGGCCGACGACGTTGACCGGAACGCCAAGCAGGCTCTTGACCTGCTCGCAGAACCGCTGGCGCTCAACCCTGATCGGATTCACGAGATGCCGCCCAGCGACGGCGGCCTTGATCTGGATGAGGCCGCTGAGGCGTATGCGCGGGAGCTTGGCGATCTCGTCTTCGACATCTGCCTGCTGGGCATGGGACCAGACGGCCATGTGGCCTCGATCTTCCCAGAGCATCCCTCGTCGTACGCCGAAGGGGATGTCATCGGTGTACGAGCCTCTCCTAAGCCGCCGCCAGAGCGAATCAGCCTCACCCTCCCAGTGATCAACCGGTCGCATGAGGTCTGGTTCGTAGTCAGCGGAGCGGACAAGGCCGCAGCCGCAAAGATGGCGCTCCTTGGCGCCGGGCCGGTGCAGGTGCCTGCCGCCGGCGTGTCGGGGGTGGAACGAACCCTCTGGCTGCTGGACCGGGACGCGGCGGCCGAGTTGCCGGCTGATTTGCAGCAGCGCGGCCGCATTTAGCGCTGCCTAGAGCGTCCATCTGAAAGATCGGGACCAGCCGTCCGGACCTTCGCGCTCGTAGAAGCGATGCGCATCGAGGCGCGCCGATCCCGATTCCAGGCCAAGCCAAACAGCGCCATGATCACGGGCCCAGGCCTTCCCCGCATCGAGCAATGCTTTTCCTATCCCGCTGGAGCGACGGTGGGGCGCGACGGCAAGGTCCTCGACCCAAGCGCGCTGCCCGAAGCGCACGGACATGATGTCCAGATAGACCGTCGCAAACCCAACGATTATGTGGTCGTCATCCGCCACCAGAATGGCTGCCCGATCATCCGCCATGGCCGCACTCAGACGATCAGTGGCAGTGGCGGGTGACCAGTCCGGCGGGCGTACCCCAGGAGGTGCAAACAGCCAGTCATACGCGGCCACGATCGCCGGGACATCAGCCTGATGCGCGTGCCGGATCATGCCGGCGTTACCCAGTCATATGCAGCTGAGAGCAAGGGGACGACCCCCTTGGACCCCCGAGGCGTGCTTCGGTCAGCTGCGAGCGTCGGGAATCGCGCGCCCGCCGTGCTGAGGAGGAGTGAGCGGAGGCGCTTTTCCCTCTGCGAGGGACGACGAAGTAGGCGGACCCATGCGCGCGATGCGCGAGCAGCTCCAAATTAATAGATGACTTCGCCGCGTTCGCGCCGGGCGCGGAGCGCCTGCAGCGCCTCGGTCAAGATGTCGGCCGCCTCTTTGTCGGTGCGGCGTTCCTTGACGTAGGCCAAATGTGTTTTGTACGGCTCGATCTTCGGCGGTGGCGGTGGATTCAGACAATCGAGGTTCGCCGGCAACCCGCAGCGGGGACAATCCCACGTTTCAGGGATCGTCGCGTCCGCGGCGAACGCGGGCCGCGTTTCATGACCGTGTGCGCAGTAGTAGGTGACGTAGAGGCGCGGCGCGGCGTCGCCCCGCTCGGCCTCCCCCATCGGACCTGCGCCCACCCGGCTGCCACGAATGGCACTTCCACCAGCCACGTTCGTTCTCCCTCGCCCTTCCTAGCTGTGGATGAGTCGGTGTCTTCTGAGTCAGCGTTTATTGAGTTCAGGCGACCGGCCGGTGGTCGTCAGCAGTCAGGCACCCAGCTTGTAGAGCAAGCCGAGCGCCACGATTGCTGCTAGCCAGACCACTCCGATGATGACGGTGAGCCGGTCGAGATTTCGTTCTGCGACTGAGGACCCACCAAGGGAGGAAGAGATCCCACCACCAAAGAGATCTGACAAACCGCCGCCGCGGCCTTTGTGCATCAGTACGAACAATGCGAGCGCGACGCTGGTGATCACCAAGATGATGGAGAAGATCAGAATCGGCACGGTCATCATCGGGACGAGAGGCACCCACGTAGCCTAACTCACGGATTCGCAAACAAGTCAAAATCTCAATGAGCGTTGGATTTCGGCGTGCTCAGATCATAGGCATCTCGTAAAACCGCGCAATGGCAGCGAACTCGTCGACCTTCAGGCTGGCGGCGCCGACCAGACAGCCGTCGATATCCGGCTGGGCCATCAGGGCCGCGACGTTGGTCGCATTGACAGATCCGCCGTAGAGGATCCTGATCTCGTCGGCGATCTGGCCGCCGTGACGTTCCCGGATCCAGTTGCGGACCGCCGCGCACACCTCCTCGGCATCCTGCGGCGTGGCCACGCGCCCGGTGCCGATCGCCCAGCACGGGCTCGTATGCGATGACGAGTTTGCCGATCTGCTCCGGCGTGAGGCCCGCGAGCGCGCCCTCCACGTGGTGCAACGTATCGGGCACCTGGCGCAACTGCTGCCGGACGGCGAGACCCTCGCCGACGCAGACGATCGGGACTATGCCGCGCGAGACCGCCTTCAGGGTCTTCGCGTTGACGATGTTGTCGTCCTCGCCATGGAAGCGCCGCCGCTCGGAGTGCCCGACGACCACGTAGCGGCAGCCGAGCTTCACCAGCATGTCCGCCGAGATGTCTCCGGTATACGCCCCGGCGTCGAATGCCGACACGTCCTGCGCGCCGTAGCCGATCTCCAGCCGGTCGCCGTCAACCAGCGTCTGTACGGTCCGCAGATCCGTGAAGGGCGGTAGCACGATCACCTCAGACTTGTCCGGGTCGTGCTTCTTGTCCTCAAGCGTCCACGCGAGCTTCTGCAACAGGCCAACGGCTTCGACGTGGTTGAGATTCATCTTCCAGTTGCCGGCCATCAGCGGCGTACGGGGCATCGGCTAGCCCTTTCCATCAAGCACGGCCAAGCCGGGCAATGTCTTGCCTTCGAGGTACTCCAGGCTCGCGCCGCCGCCGGTCGAGATATGACCGAACTGGTCATCGCTGAAGCCAAGATCGCGAATTGCCGCGGCCGAATCGCCACCACCGACGACCGTCAGCCCATCCGCTTCGCGTGAGCGCCTGTGCCACTGCCTTGGTTCCGGCCGCGAAGCTCTCCCACTCCGCGACCCCCATCGGCCCATTCCAGAAAACGGTCTTGGCGTGGGCGATCACCCTCCCGAAGACCCGGGCTGAGTCGGGGCCGATGTCCAACCCGAACTGATCCGGCGGCATCGCGTTGGCGGCCACCACGGTGGGCGGGGCGTCCGCAGCCACCTCTGGCGCAATGACGATGTCGGAGGGCAGCAGGATCTGCTTGCCGCCGGAGGCCGCATCGTTCAGGTAGCCCCGAACGGTCTTGATCTGATCTTCCTCGAGGAGGCTCTTGCCCACCTGGTAGCCCTGCGCGGCCAGGAAGGTGAAGGCCATGCCGCCGCCGATCACCAGGGTGTCTGCGATCTTGATCAAGTTGGCGATCACCGCCAGCTTGTCGGAGACCTTCGCGCCGCCAAGCACCACGACGTACGGGCGCGGGGGTGCCTCGATCAACCGCTCGAGCACCTGGACCTCGGCCTTGACCAGCTCGCCGGCCGCACTCGGCAACCGCTGCGCAACGTCGTACACGGACGCCTGCTTACGGTGTACGACGCCGAAACCATCCGAGACGAACACGTCACCGAAGGCGGCATATCGGTCTGCCAGAGCGCCGCGTTCGGCGTCGTCCTTGGACTCCTCCCCCGGCTCGTAGCGAACGTTCTCCAGCATCGCCACATCGCCATCGCTCAGTCCGTTGACCACGCTTCGTGCCGACTCCCCCACCACGTCGTTGGCCAGCTGCACATCGGCATCCAGCAGCTCAGACAGCCGCTTCGCGGCCGGGGCCAGCGAGTACTTCGGATTGACCTGACCCTTCGGACGGCCCAGATGGGCGAGGACGATGATCTTGGCGCCATGATTCCGGAGCTGGTTCAGCGTCGGCAGCGAGGCACGGATCCGTCCGTCGTCGGTGATCGTTTGCCCGTCCAGCGGCACATTGAGATCGCAGCGGATCAGCACCCGCTTGCCAGCGAGGTCACCAAGATCAGAAACTGACTTCACGCTTGATCCTTTCCCGAGCACGATCGGCGACTGGATGCGGAGATGGAAGCTTCGCACAGGTTCTTGTCCATCTGCACACGTCGCGTCCTGTGCAGATCGTCGGTTTCCTACGCTGAACGTAGGAAACCGACTAACCCGATGAGCTTGATCTAGAGGGACTGCCGATCAAGCCCGACCAGGTCGAGAACGCGGTTGGAGTAACCCCACTCGTTGTCGTACCAGCCGACCACCTTGACCTGAGTGCCGATGACCTTGGTGAGCGGGGCGTCGAAGACGCACGAGCTGGGATCATTCACGATGTCGCTTGAGACGATCGGGTCGGTGCTGTACCTCAGGTATCCCTTGAGCGGGCCATCAGCAGCGGCCTGCACAATGCCGTTGACCTCCTCGACCGAGGTCTCGCGCGGAGCCTCGATGGTGAGGTCGGTCACAGAGCCAGTCGGAACCGGAACCCGCAAGGCATAGCCGTCCAGCTTGCCCTTCAGTTGAGGCAGCACCAGGCCGATCGCCTTCGCTGCACCCGTCGAGGTCGGGACGATGTTCAGCGCGGCAGCGCGCGCCCGGCGCATGTCCTTGTGCGGGCCGTCCTGAAGGTTCTGGTCCTGGGTGTACGCGTGAATGGTCGTCATCAGGCCTTTGACGATGCCCAGCCCGTCGTCGAGCGCCTTGGCCATAGGGCCCAGGCAGTTGGTGGTGCAGGATGCGTTGGAGATGATGTGGTGCTTGGCGGGGTCGTAGTCGCCATCGTTGACGCCCATCACCACAGTCCAGTCCTCGTTCTTGGCCGGCGCGGAGATGATCACCTTCTTGGCGCCCGCATCGATGTGCGCTTTGGCCTTGGTGGCATCGGTGAAGAAGCCGGTGGATTCGATCACCACGTCGGCGCCGATCTCGCCCCACGGGAGCGCTGCGGGATCACGTTCGGCATAGGACTTGACGATTTTGTCGCCGACCTTGATGCCACCCTCGGCAACCTCGACCGGCACATCCAGCCGGCCCAGTATTGAGTCATATTTCAACAGGTGAGCCTGAGTGTCGTTGTCGAACAGGTCGTTGAAGGCGACGACCTCGATGTCGGCACCAGAAGCCAGCAGCGCGCGGTAGAAGTTACGGCCGATGCGGCCGAAGCCGTTGATACCAACACGGACGGTCATGATCACGATCTCCTTCGGCGGGGGAAGGCCCATGGCAATTGGGCCAGAGACCACCTTAACGAACTTCGACGGCACGTGTGACGGCCGGTTTTGCTGGTGGTCAGGTGACTTGTTTGCGGCTATTCCTCGTCGAGCATGTCGGCGCTGAGGTTGGCCTCGGTGTTGGGTATGCCCAGCTCGGCCGCCCGTTTGTCCGCTGTGGCGAGCAGCCGGCGAATCCGGCCGGCGACGGCGTCCTTGGTCAGCGGCGGTTCGTGCATCTGTCCCAGTTCCTCGAGGCTGGCCTGCTTGTTCTCGATGCGCAGTAAACCCGCAGCTCTGAGATGGTCGGGCACATCGTCACCGAGAATCTCCAGCGCCCGCTCGACTCGGGCGCCCGCCGCGACCGCGGCGCGGGCGGAGCGTCGCAGATTGGCGTCATCGAAGTTGGCCAGCCGGTTCGCGGAGGCGCGTACCTCGCGACGCATTCGCCGCTCCTCCCAGATCAGGAGGGACTCATGTGCCCCGAGCTTGGTCAGCAGCGCAGCGATGGCATCGCCATCGCGGATGACAACCCGATCGATGTTGCGTACCTCGCGAGCCTTGGCCGATATCCCAAGCCGTCGAGCGGCGCCGACCAAAGCAAGTGCCGCCTCCGGCCCTGGGCAGGTCACCTCGAGGGCCATAGAGCGACCGGGCTCGGTCAGTGAGCCGTGCGCCAGGAAGGCTCCGCGCCACGCGGCAACGCAGTCGCAGAGTCCACCGCTCACCACCTGGGGTGGGAGGCCGCGCGCCGGTCGGCCGTGGGAATCGATCAGTCCGGTCTGGCGCGCCAACGCCTCGCCATCCTTGATGACGCGTACCACGTAGTGGGTGCCTCGCCGAATGCCGGCGCCGTTGACGATGACCAGCTCGCTCGGGTGGCCGAACACCTCGATGATGTCGGTCCTCAGTCGCCGTGCGGCGGCGCCGGTGTCGAGCTCGGCCTCGATCACGATCCGCCCGCTGACGATGTGCAGGCCGCCGGCAAACCTGAGCGTCGCGGCAACCTCCGACTTGCGGTCACAGGGCTTGGTCACCTTGATGGTTGCCAGCTCTGATTTCACCTGGGCGGTCATAGCCATTGCTGAATGATTACACAGCCTGGCCATGCATCTTGGCGCTTTGCTGAACACCGGATCGCGCGACGCCGTGCTGAGGAGGAGTGAGGGGACACGCTTTTCGTCCCGAGCGACGACGAAGTAGGCGGCTGCCAGGCGCGATCCGCGCGGAGCGAGCGCGAGCGAGCGGAGCAATCGAACACCGGATCGCGCGACGCCGTGCTGAGGAGGAGTGAGGGGACACGCTTTTCGTCCCGAGCGACGACGAAGTAGGCGGCTGCCAGGCGCGATCCGCGCCCGCGATGTTCGCGCCGCCGATCGTGCGGGAGGGGCCGACGAAACGCATCAGAGCAGGTGATTGCCGACGACGTAGAGCCGTGTGACGTGGCGGCTCGAGCGCACGTTCCATGTCCGAACATCCCGTCCAGGAAGGAACGATTATTCCGACCAGGGACACTGCTCACGTCGTCCGCCAGGTCGTCGTCGATAGCGCAGCCTTCATGGCGTTCAAGGCTGGTTGAGTATGCCGACATCTCCAGATGTGCTTGATCTCTACGACCAGGTCATTGCCACTCAGCCGGATGTGCGGCGCAAGGGCGCGAAGATGCCGTACACGTCCGTCAACGGGCACATGTTCAGCTTCGTCACCCAGGACGGGCACCTGGCGCTGCGACTCCCTGAGCGGGAACGCGACGCCTTCTTGGTCCGATACGGCACTCGTCTTTGTGAGCAGTACGGAAAGGTCATGAAGGAGTATGTCGAGGTGCCCGACAGCCTGCTGCGCAACGTCGACGAGCTGACGCAGCACTTTCGAACCAGCTACGCCTACGTCAGCTCCCTGAAACCGAAACCGACGACACGCAGAACCAAGACCTCGAGCGCTTAGACGCCGAGTATTTCGGCGTACGCGGAGGCGAGGCGGAGTGGATCGTGTCGCGGCGAGCCGTCACGTGCGGCGAGGTCGGCGACCACAAGGCGCGCTCCAAGAGCCTCTGCACGCGAGGCCAGATGGGGATCGTCGGACGCAAAGGCGCTGTCGGCCAGGACGACATCGAGCCGCAGATCGGGGGCGTGGTCGGCGAGTAACTCGATGTGCTTGGCGGCCGAGAACCCGGCTGTCTCGTCGGCTGGTTCAAGGTTGAGGGTGAGGATGCGCCGAGCCTCGGTGGCGTGAATCGCATCTGCGAGCCTCGGGACCAGCAGATGCGGAATCACCGAGGTAAACCACGAGCCGGGACCGAGCACGATCCAGTCTGCATCCAGCACGACCTCGATCGACTCTGGACAGGCAGGTGGATCGTGCGGAATGAGTCGCACGGAGCACACCTCCCCGGCCGTTGTGGCAACTCGAGCCTGGCCCCGGATCTCGGAAAGCTCGTCCGGCTTCTCCGGATCGAGGCCGATCACTTCCGCCGCGATTTCCAGCGGCACCGAGGACATCGGCAGCACCCGGCCCTTGGCCCCCAGCAGCTTGGCCACCATCTCCAGTCCTGCGACTGGATCGCCGAGGCGCTCCCAGATGCCGGCGATCAGGAGGTTGCCAATGGCGTGATCATCCAAGGGACCCGTGCTCTTGAACCGGTACTGCAGCACGTCGGCCCAGGTGCGCCCGGACTCATCATCGCCGCACAGCGCCGCGAGCGCCATCCGAAGGTCGCCCGGAGGCAAGCAGTCGAGCTCCTCGCGGAGTCGGCCCGAAGACCCGCCGTCGTCAGCGACGGTGACGATTGCCGTCAGATGGTCCGTCACCCGACGCAAGGCAGTCAATGACGCGGCAAGTCCGTGCCCACCGCCGAAGGCGACGACGTTTGGAAGAGTCGGACCCAATGAGCCCGACGGGAAGATGCGTGCCAAATCGCGGGTGCTCACTCTCGACCCAGATCGCGGTGGAGGACGGTAGTCGGCAGGCCCGTGGCACGTAGTCGGCGCGCCAGCTCCTCTGCCATGGCTGAGCTGCGATGTTTGCCACCGGTGCAGCCGATAGCAAGGGTGGCGAACCGCTTGCCCTCAGTGACGTAGCCGACCGAGACGACGGACATCAGGTCCTGCATCGAGGTGAGGAAGGCTTCGGCGCCCGGCTGCCCGAGCACGTAATCGCTCACCGGTTTGCTCAGACCCGTCTGCGGCCGGAGCTCGGGAATCCAGTGCGGATTGGGCAGAAAGCGCACGTCGAAGATCATGTCCGCATCCACGGGGATGCCGTACTTGAAGCCAAACGACAGCAGGGTCACCCGGAGCTGATCATCGGTGCTGCCGCCGTACGCGTGGGCGACCCGCGAGCCCAGCTGGTGAATGTTCAGCGAGGATGTGTCGATCACCAGGTCGGCCGCCGCACGAAGCGTGGCCAGCGTCTCACGTTCCCGGTGGATGCCGTCCAGCAGCCGACCATCCCCCTGCAGTGGATGCGGACGGCGTACGGACTCCTGGCGTCGGACGATCACGTCGTCGGCGGCCTCCAGGAACAAGATCTCCGGCAGGGTGCCGATGGCGGCCAGCTCGGTGAACATCGTCGGCAACTGCTCGAAGAAGCCCCGCGTACGAACGTCCAGCACGACGGCTAGCCGCGTGAGGTCGATCTCCCGAGCCTGTCGACAGACTTCGGGAAGCACGCTGGGAGGCAGGTTGTCCACCACGTACCAGCCAAGATCCTCGAGGCTGTGGGCAGCCGTCGAGCGGCCTGCGCCCGACATGCCGCTGACGACGACCAACCGGAGTGGCTTGGTCGGGCTCTCGGCGTCGAGCTGGCCCTCGGGGCTCTGCTGATCCCCCGGGCGAGGGACGACCTGCCCGGGATCCCCCGGGATGATGGCTGGTCACAGAGTTGATTATTCCGAGATCGCGCGTCGTGGACGAGCCTAGGCGGTGTCGAGCACCTCGCCGGTGGCCATATCGATCGCCTCCGGCCGGGGTGCCTGCTGCAATGCGGCCTTGATCGCCGTCGCCGTCTTGGTGCCGAAACCAGGTACGGCAGCAATCTCTTCAACACTCGCCGCGCGCAGCTTCTTCAACGAGCCGAAATACTTGATCAATGCCTTACGCCGCACCTCGCCAAGACCTGGCACCTCATCCAGCATCGACTCCACCATCGATTTGCTGCGTCGGGCTCGATGGTGCGTGATCGCGAAGCGGTGGGCCTCGTCTCGCAGCCGCTGCAGTAGATAAAGCCCCTCGCTGGTCCGCGGCAAGATCACAGGCTCGTCGATATCTGGCAGCCACACCTCTTCGAGGCGTTTCGCAAGGCCGCACGAGCGCGACATCGTCAATGCCGAGCTCATGGAGGGCCTTTGCGGCCGCGGCCACCTGTGGTGGGCCGCCGTCAACGACCACAAGCGAGGGTGCGTACGCGAACTTGCGGGGCGCCCCAGTCGTCGGATCCACCAACAGTGGGCCCTCATCGCCCTCGGCAGCGGACCCCAGTCCATCGGCTGTCTCTTGGCCATTTGTCTTCGCCATGGCAGCACGATCATCGATGAGTCGCCGGAACCGCCGCGTGATCACCTCATGCATGGCAGCCACGTCGTTCTGCCCGTCGACGTGCCGGATCACGAACCGCCGATATTCGCTCTTGCGCGGCAGCCCATCCTCGAAGACCACCATGGATCCGACCACTTCGGTGCCTTGCAGGTTGGAAATGTCGTAGCACTCGATGCGCAGTGGCGCGGTCGGCAGTTCCAGCGCCTCCTGGATCTCTTCCAGCGCACGGTTGCGAGTAGAAAGATCACCAGCACGTGTGGTCTTGTGCTTGATCAAGATCTCTTGAGCGTTACGGGCCACCGTCTCCATCAATGCCCGCTTGTCGCCCCGCTGCGGTACCCGGATGAAGACGTGTGAGCCGCGGCGCTCTTCGAGCATTCGGGTCAGAGACTCCGCCGAGGCTGGCATCACCGGCACCAAGATCTCGCGGGGCACGGCATCGCGGTCGTTGGCAGTCGGATCCGGCTCGGCGTACAGCTGGAGCAGGAACTGTTCGATCAGCTCCTCGCTGCCGCCATCGTCGAACCGGTCGGCGACCCAGCCGCGCTCACCGCGGACGCGTCCGCCACGTACATGGAAGATCTGTACGGCGACCTCCAGCGGATCCTCGGCGAGGGCGACGACATCTGCGTCGGTACCGTCTCGGAGGACGACCGCGTTTCGCTCCATGGCACGTTGCAGAGCGCCGATATCGTCCCGCAGCCGAGCTGCGCGCTCGTACTCCAGAGCGTCACTGGCAGCGCGCATCTCCCGCTCCAACTTCTTGATCATGGGGCCGGCCTGGCCCGACATGAACTGGCAGAAGTCGTCGACGATCGCTCGATGCTCCTCCTCGCTCACCCGGCCGATGCAGGGCGCCGAGCATTTGCCGATGTACCCGAGCAGGCACGGCCGGCCGAGCTGTTTGTGATTCTTGAAGACTCCTGGCCTGCAGGAGCGCATGGGAAAGACCCGGAGCAGCAGATCGACCGTTTCCCGGATGGCCCAAGCGTGGGAGTACGGGCCGAAGTAGCGAGTGCCTTTCCGCTTGGCGCCTCGACCGACCATGACCCGCGGGAATTCCTCCGACACAGTCACCGCCAGCCAGGGATACGACTTGTCGTCGCGGTATTTGATGTTGAATCGAGGGTCGAACTCCTTGATCCAGGAGTACTCCAGCTGCAGCGCCTCGACCTCGTTGTGCACCACTGTCCAGTCGACCTTGGTGGCCGTGTTGACCATCGATCGGGTACGGCTCAGCAGGGAAGCGGGATCGGCGAAATAGGAGTTCAGCCGGGAGCGCAGGCTCTTGGCTTTTCCGACATAGATCACCCGCCCTTCGGCGTCGGAGAAGCGGTACACACCGGGCTGATCGGGAATAGATCCCGGTGCGGGCCGATACGTCGCCGCCGGCCGAGACGAGACTGGAGGTACCACGCGCCCCAGACTAGGACGCTGCTGAGACACGTCTATTGCGCGCTCACATGATCACTCCCCACCTCTGCATCAATTCCTTCGACTCGGGCAAACGCCCGGAGCACTCGCTGCCGAAGTATGCCTGGACGATAAAGGTCTTGCCAGATCCAGCGGACAACTTGCAACCCGAGATCGCGTACTGCGTCCTCTCGCAGCTTCTCGTCGAAGATCACATCCTCGATCCGCCGGCCAGGCTTGAGCAGACGACCGTATTTGATCTTGCCGTCGAACTCGCCAATCGTCTGGTGCTCGTCCCAAAGGAAGTCAACACGGGCGACGAGCTGACCGGCTGGTCCAAGGACTTGGCGTTGCAGCTCCGGAGTGGGAAGCCCTTCTTCCATGAGGCGCACCCGGCTCACCGACTCGCCGACACTCTCGCTGCGTACATCGAGAAACTCGACGACCCGGCGGGCTGCGCGGATGCCCGGCCAGCGTTCCATCGCGGCCAATCCGACGTCGAGGTCCTCTCTACGCAGACCCAATGCCAATGCGCGATCACCGGCCACGACCGCCTGCGTCATGGGCAGGGTACGGGTGAGGTCGAGCACTGTGCGCGCCAGCGATGTCACGGGCACGTTGTCGATCAATATGATCTCCGGGGCGCTCAGTGGAGCTCCATGCACCTGGACGACAGAGCGCTTGATCCCGCTTTCCCATCAGGAACTCGGACCCCGCATCATCTGCAGCTAATGCAACGTGCGAGTAAGTAATGCCAAGTGGTCAAGAGCGCCGGTCAGCCGGTTACGTAGACCTTGCCCTCAAAGACCGTCGTCTTGGTTTCGGCAAGTGACTTGGGAGCCGGCGGATTGGTCACCGAGCCATCCTTGATCGAGTATTCGCTGCCGTGACAGTTGCAGTGAATGACCCCGTTCCGGATCGCAGCCACTGGGCATCCTTGGTGAGTGCAGATCTTGCTGAACGCCTTGTACTTGCCCTTGCTCGGTTGGGTTATGACGTAGTCGGCATCCTGCAAGATGACACCGCCGCCAACCGGCACCTTCGAAGTCGCCACGCTCGGGCCTTTGGGCGCCTTCGCTGTCTTCGACGCTGACGGTTTCGGCGAGGTGGCCTGGGCGGTTGGCGACGGTGACGTCGGTGCAGGCGTCTCTTGGGCGGCCGGCGTTGTCGCAGGCGTGGCGGAAGGTGTTCCGCTTTCAACATCGGCCGAGCAACCAGCCAGCGCGGCGGCGCCCGCGCTGGCCAGGGCGAGCAGTCCAGCGGTCCGCAGTACCGTCCGGCGCTGCACTGCAAGCGCCGGTTGCGCGACCAGTGCCTCAGAATCTGATCTGGCGGCGGACGTCTCCTGAGGTGACCGCTGGTCGCCGAGCTCGGACAAGGAAGCCTCCGACCGTGAAAACGCCTTTGGAGGCCACACGAATTAGGCGCCTGTTTGGTTCGATCGAGGTCTCTCTCAGCTGGCGACGAGCGCCGGCTGACTCGCTTTGATCGGAACTGCCTGGCCCTTGAGCATCGGCTTGAGGAACGCGCCGGTATAGGACTTGGGATTGGCCGCAATCTGCTCCGGCGTACCCTCGGCGATCACCGAGCCGCCGCGCGAACCACCGTCCGGGCCCATGTCGATCAACCAATCGGCGGTCTTGATCACATCGAGGTTGTGCTCGATCACGACGACGGTGTTGCCCGCATCCACCAAGCGGCCCAGCACACCCAGCAGCTTGCGAATGTCTTCGAAGTGCAGACCCGTTGTCGGCTCGTCCAGCACATAGAGGGTGCGCCCGGTCGCCCGCTTCTGCAGCTCGCTCGCCAACTTGACGCGCTGAGCTTCACCGCCGGACAGAGTCGGCGCCGGCTGCCCGAGCCGTACGTAGCCCAGTCCGACATCGACCAGGGTGCTCAGATGCCGCGCGATTGCCGGCAGCGGGGCAAACAGCTCCAGCGCTTCCTCGATCGACATATCCAAGACCTCGGCGATCGACCTGCCCTTGTAGTGAACCTCCAGCGTCTCCCGGTTGTAGCGGGCGCCGTGACAGACCTCGCACGGGACGTACACGTCGGGCAGGAAATTCATCTCGATCTTGATCGTGCCATCGCCGGTGCAGTTCTCGCAGCGACCGCCCTTGACATTGAACGAGAAGCGCCCCGGCTGATATCCGCGTACCTTCGCCTCTGGCGTCTCGGCGAAGAGCCGCCGGATGTGGTCGAACACTCCGGTGTAGGTGGCCGGATTGGACCGTGGCGTCCGCCCGATGGGCGATTGATCGACATGGATGACCTTGTCGATCTGATCGGCTCCGGTGATCGAGCGGTGGCGACCAGGCACCTCGCGGGCGTTGTAGATGCGCTTCGCGAGGGCGTTGTACAAGATGTGGTTGACCAGTGTTGATTTTCCCGATCCCGACACCCCAGTGACAGCGATGAGTTGGCTGAGCGGGAAGGACACCGTGATGTTGCGTAGGTTGTGCTCTGCTGCCTTGTGCACGGTGATCTCCCGACCGGATGTACGAGAGCGCCGGGACGCCGGCAACGGGATAGAGCGGCGGCGGGACAGGTAGGCACCGGTGAGTGACTCGCGATTGTTCAGCAACTCCTCGACGGTGCCCGAATGAACGACTCTGCCGCCGTGCTCACCAGCGCCGGGTCCGATGTCGACCGCCCAGTCCGCTGCCTTGATCGTTTCCTCATCGTGCTCCACGACGATCAAGGTGTTGCCCAGATCTCGTAGCCGGAGCAGGGTCTCGACAGCCGCCGGTTGTCTCGCTGGTGCAACCCGATGCTGGGCTCGTCCAGCACATAGAGGACGCCGACCAGTCCCGAGCCGATCTGAGTGGCCAGCCGAATGCGCTGTGCCTCGCCGCCGGAAAGGCTGCCGGTGGGACGGCTCAGCGACAGATAGTCAAGGCCCACGTCGAGCAGGAATCTGAGCCGCTCGTTGATTTCCTTCAGCACCCGCTCGGCGATCTGCCGCTCCCGCTCGCTGAGCTCGAGCTGGCCGAGAAACTCAGCCGTGGCATCGATGGACAGGGACGACAGCTCCGCAATGTTCTTGCCGCCGATGGTGACAGCGAGCGATGTGGGCTTCAGCCGAGCGCCCTTACACACCCGGCACGGCACCTCACGCATGTAGCCCGCGAAGCGCTCCCGTGAGGTGTCACTCTCCGCCTCGGAATGCCGCCGTCTCGATATAGGGGATGACGCCTTCGTATTTGGCGTTGTAGCTGCGCTCGCGGCCGTACCGGTTCCGGTACCGCACATGCACCAGCCCAGGCACTCCTTCAAGAAGCATCTTCTGGGCCGCTGCCGGCAACCGGCGCCACGGCACACTCGTCGAGAAACCGGCGCTCTCGGCGAGAGAGTCGATGAGGCGGCTGAAGTAATCCGCTACATGCGGCGATGACCAGGGAGCTATCGCCCCCTCGACGAGGCTCTTGTCGTCATCGGGGACCACGAGCTCCGCGTCGACCTCCATACGCGTCCCGAGCCCAGAACAGGCGGGGCAGGCACCCCATGGCCCATTGAAGGAGAACTGCCGCGGCTCGAGCTCGTCAATGCCGATGTCGTGGTTGTTGGGGCAGGCCATCTTCTCGGAGTAGATGCGTTCGCGTTGTGGATCCTTCGGGTCGAGATCCACGAAATCGATGGATACGACGCCTTGTGCCAGCTTCAGCGCGGTCTCCACCGAGTCGGTAAGCCGGTGCTTGACGTTCGGCTTCACCACGAGCCGGTCGACGATCACGTCGATGGAGTGCTTGTACTTCTTGTCGAGTACGGGCGGGTCGGTGAGCTGGACGACCTGGCCGTCGACGCGGGCGCGGCTGAAGCCTTCTGCGGCCAGCTCGCGAAAGACCTCGACGTACTCCCCCTTCCGGCCGCGGACCACCGGAGCGAGGATCTGGAAGCGGGTCCCATCCTCCATCGCCATCAGGCGATCGACGATCTGTTGCGGCGACTGCCGGCTGATCGGTTCGCCGCAGATCGGACAATGTGGCCGCCCGGCCCGGGCATACAGCAACCGCAGATAGTCGTAGACCTCGGTGATAGTCCCGACCGTCGAACGCGGATTGCGGCTGGTGGACTTCTGGTCGATGGACACCGCGGGCGAGAGACCCTCGATGAAATCGACGTCCGGCTTGTCCATCTGACCCAGGAACTGCCGCGCGTACGCGGAAAGCGACTCGACGTAGCGCCGCTGACCCTCGGCGAAGATGGTGTCGAAGGCCAGACTCGACTTGCCCGATCCCGACAGCCCTGTGAAGACGATGAGAGCATCCCGCGGCAGGTCGAGGGAGATGTTCTGCAGGTTGTGCTCGCGCGCACCCCGGATGACGAGACGGTCGGTCACGGAGCACATCGTATGTGCCACAACTGACGTCATTGCACTCTGACGGGCGTCCGCCGGATTCGCCTCCTTCGTCGCTCGCGAACGTGGCGAGTCCTTCATGTGGCCCAGCCGCGAGCTTCTGCTGTCGGCGAAGCGGGCCGCCCGTCATAGTGCGGGTGCAGGAGATACCCGAAAAGGCAATGGCATCGATGGCGCCCCGGAGTCGGTGCCGGGCACTACGGTATGGGCATGACTGCCGCTGCATCTCCTGCCGCGACCCAGCTGGAGACGCTGCGTCAGCTGGTCAGGACCGCCACCCAGCATTTGCTGGGCGACACGATCTCGGTCAGCGATGGCGAATGGCGCGCTCCCAGCCGGCTGCCCGACTGGACCCGCGGACACGTGGCAACGCACATCGCACGTCACGCCGATGGCATCTGCCGGCTCACCGAGTGGGCGCGCACCGGCGAACGCCACGACATGTACGCCTCCCCCGAGCACCGGGCGAGCGACATCGAGGCGGGTTCCGGCCGATCTGGTCTCGACCTGCAGATCGACCTCGATACGTCAGCAGGAAATCTCAGCTCGGCATTCGAGGAACTTGATGCCGCCGACGCCTGGGATGCCGTCGTCGAGATGAGCCGCGGCGTGCGGGTGCCGGCGCGGCTGCTGCCGCTGGCGCGGCTGCTCGAGGTGACAATTCACCACGTTGATCTTGATATCGGGTACGAGATCAGCGACATTGACGACCAGACCGCTGAATGGCTGCTGGAATGGTGCTCCTTCCGGCTGGGAAGTCGTGAAGAGTTTCCGAAGGTTCAGGTGACCTCCGACTCCGGTTTCACGATGGCGATCGGCAGCGTCGGAGAGCCCGTTGCGGTCAGCGGCAGCAGCGCTGATCTCCTTGGCTGGTTGACGGGGCGGACTGATGCTTCCACTGTCAAGGGGAGCGACGGGCTGCGACTTCCGCCATTCTGATCATGGGTCTCAACCACGTCGAGCCAGGCGGCGCACCGTTGGTCGCTCGTCTGTCCAACTCGGTCACCATGATCAAGGTCAGTGTCGGCCCGGTGGACAACAATGCCTATTTGCTGCAGCACAGTCGCGGTGGCGCTGTCCTGATCGACGCCGCCAACGACGATGATCGGCTGTTGAAGATCATCTCGGATCTGCCGCTGGACGCCATCGTGACCACACATCGGCACGCTGATCACTGGCAGGCGCTGCCCCCGTCGCGACTGCAACCCACGCGCGGCTGGTCTGCGGTCAGCCCGATCTCGAGGCCATCAGCAGCGACGCCCGGGTCGAGGGCTTGATCGGAGTCTGGGATGCGCGATCGCATCGATCTGGGGTCGGAGTCGCTGGAGGTCATCGGCCTGGTTGGCCATACGCCGGGGTCGATCACGCTCGCGTACGGAGGCGCCGGCCGGGTGCATCTGTTCACCGGGGACAGCCTGTTTCCCGGAGGTCCTGGGCGGACAACAACTCCCGAAGATTTCGCGTCGCTGATGAATGATCTTGAAAGCAAGATCTTCGACCGCTTCGGCGACGACACTGTCGTGCACCCTGGTCATGGTGACGACACCACGCTTGGCACTGACGACCGCATCTCGGGGAGTGGCGCGCCCGAGGCTGGTGATGCCTCGATTCACCGGCAGTCCCGACTCGCCGGACTCGCCAAGCAGTCCGGATTCGCCAGAATCACCGTCTCCGCCGAGCTCGCGGGACTTACCCAGGAGTAGCTGACAAGTGAAACTCGGCCGATCCATCGCTAAACGATCGGGGTAGCCGAACGAATAGCGCGACAGCCAGCACCCACTTGAGGACCAGCGCCACGAGCGGCACCGTCAGGTCACCATCCGGGCCTATGGGCGGCGACACTCCGAAGAGATTGGTCGAGGCGTGCAGCAAGATCGCGATCAGCACGCTGCCCTGCGTGCCCAGAAACACATAGGTGAAAAGCAACGACTTGGCCAGAAGGTCAGCGAGCAGCAGCCACGGCGGTTGGCCCTCCATCGCGCCACTCGGAGTCCAGACCGACGGGAGATGCCACAGCCACCAGTAGAGCCCGAGGATCAGGCTGGCAACGAAAGCACGGTGGCGGATGAGGAGCCTTGGCAGGAGGTACCCACGCCAGCCCAGCTCTTCGCCGAGTCCGTCGGTGAGGGCCAAAATCAGCAACGTCAACCCAAGCGCAGGAATCGACAGGGTCAATGCGGGCGGGCGCGCTACATCCCACGGCTCGCCGAGCAACACCGCTATCCCGGCAACCATCAGCGCGAACACCAGCGGCCCCAGCAGGACAACCGGATACCACCACCACCTGACCCGCCACAACACCAATCGGCGACCAAGATCGCGTACGCCAGCCCGGCCGTACAACACCGCCGCACAACCGAGGCTGTCATCGCAGGAATCCAGGTCCACAACTGACCGATCACCCCGACCTGCGCCCCCATGGCGCGTGGCACCCAGACCACCCATGTCAAAATCAGGCAGCCAGCATGAACACCAAGACGTCGTGCCGGCGAAGGCTGTTGCGCCAACCTCGTATCAAGGTCAGTCATGATCTCATCCTGATGCCGTCGACTACGTTGTAAGTGATGAGCAGAATCGGCCGGACCGCCTCGCAGCTATCCACGCGACCGTGTGAGCGTTGCGATGCCCACCGAAAGGCGCCAGACTCACCTGCGCCGTTGCGCACACATGCAACACCCCAACCAGCATGTGATTCACCCAGCAGAATGGGCGGTTCGAACGACCACATCTGGCGGAGTGGTGGAAGCGCGGTTGGTAAGCACCAGCTGTTTATTGTTTGCCGACCTGTCGCGATATATCGTTGACGTATCGATTCGAAAACGTCACGGAAGCAGGTGATCGACATGACCGGTGCCTACGCGATGGGTGCGCCATGGGCTCGTTTCACTGGCCGCTGCGGTCCGGAATGGGGTGCGCTCAGCGACTGGCTGGCCAAAATGACCGGACACCGTGGCTCTCGCGGTCAGCACCCGTTCGGCCAGTGGGGAACGTTCGGCGGGGCCCCGTTTGGCCCCCCGTCTGGTGCGCCGTTTGGACCATGGTGGGGCGGAGGTCGCAGCTGGCGCGGTCCCAAGGCCCGCCGCGGTGATATTCGGGCGGCCATTCTTGGCGTCCTCGCGGAGCAGTCCATGAACGGCTACCAGATCATTCAGGAGATCGCGACCCGTAGCAACGGAGTCTGGAAGCCGAGCCCTGGCTCGATTTACCCGACCTTGCAACAGCTGGAGGACGAGGGTCTCGTTCAGGTAGAGACCGAGGGTGGGCGGCGCGCGTACACGTTGACCGACGAGGGCCGGGCGTACGTGACCGATCACGCGGACGAGGTATCAGCTCCTTGGCAGGCCATGAGTGAGGCCGGCGGAGATGACGATGGAATCAAGCCCCTGATCGGCCAGGTCGCGGCCGCCGTCTGGCAGATCGTGGCCACCGGAACCCCCGCCCAGCAGGCGAAAGGTCGCGACGCTTTGGTCGAGTTCCGTAGGAAGCTCTACTCGATCCTTGCTGAAGACGAAACTGCGCCGGACAATGGCTCATGACTCGTTATATTCCGGGCAGAGGTCTTTCCCCTGGGAACGTGCTGTGGGTCTGGCCCATGCAGCATGGGCTCATGGAGTATGGGCAGGTGGAATCCCGGCTCTCGCAGAAGCCCCAGCTCCGCATCGGTGACGCCGAGCGAGACCGAGCAGTCGCCTCCCTTGGTGATCACTTCGCAGCCGGTCGGCTTACCAATGAAGAGTTCGAGCAGCGCATGGAGCAGGCAATCAAGGCCCGCTTCAATGAGGATCTCGAACCGCTGTTCGCTGACTTGCCACGCACGGTGGAGCCGGTCGCTGAGCAGAGGTCGAATCGTCCCTCCGAGGCCCAACTCGCGTGGTCGGCGATGATGTGGTTGGCGCCGGTCTTCATCCTCTGTGCGGTCGTTGCCGCGGTCGTTCTGAGTGCCCCGTGGCTCGTCTGGATCTTCCTCTGGGTGTTCTTGATCAGCGGGCTTTTCCGGCATCGCAGGCGCTACTACGGGCCACGCCACTACCACTGGTAGTGGCCTCGCTGGGCGTGGACGGCCAGGTGGTCTACTGACGTCCGCGCCGGGCTGCGGGCGTCAGCTGGCGGTAAGGTGAGGCCACCCCGTTGACTGGTGCGCAATCGACATTGTGCACTTGCGTAGGCCCGCGCGACCCCGTTTGATAGCCCAATCCTGTTTGATAGGTGGTCGTGCCAGGCCACCACGATGGGATCGTGATCGACGAGACCCAGCGGCAAATTCGACGAATTGCCCGATGCAGGAGCGAAACCTCATGATCGGCCGGGCCGCCGGGATTGCCCGCTCGCTGGTCACCTATTACGGCCCGGTGTGGCGTCGCCGCCGCTTCGAGGCGTTCTACCGGCAGTTCCTGCAAGAGGGTGACCTGTCGTTCGACATCGGCGCTCACGTCGGCAACCGGGTCCGCGTGTTCCGGCGAATCGGTGCTCGAGTGATCGCGATCGAGCCGCAGCCCGACTTCGTTACTGTGTTGCGGCTGCTGTACGGGCGTGATTCAGATGTCACGATCGAGGCCAGCGGAGTCGCCGCCGAAACCGGAGAGGGAAGACTGCATCTGAGCAGCCGTACGCCGACGGTCTCCACCTTCGCCGATTCCTGGATGAACGACGTGCAAGCCGATCGACGTTTCCAGCGGATCCGGTGGGACACCGTCATCAGCGTGCCGTTGGTAACCCTCGACGAGCTCATTGCGCGGTATGGGGAACCACAATTCTGCAAGATCGACGTCGAAGGCTTCGAGCTCGAGGTGCTGAGTGGGCTCAGCCAGCCACTCCCGGCATTGTCCTTCGAATACATTCCGGTCGCCATCGCCCGCGCGATCGCCTGTGTGGAGCGAACGAGCGCTCTCGGTGAATATTGCTATCGACACTCGCGGGTCGAGACCCACCGCTGGGCCGGGCCCGACTGGCTGGGGCCCTAAGGCCATGATCGAGATATTGCGCGCGTTCCCCACCAATGATCGATCCGGCGATGTGTACGCGGTCCGTACCGATCAGCTCCCACGCTTCGCTGGCTTCGCTCGTCAGGAGGGCGGCTAGTGCCGTTCCAGGGCCTAGCGAAACAGATCAAGGGTGCGCGGGCTGTCCAACTGCGAGCCGGGAACGCGAGGCAGGTCGAGTGCATCCGTGGCCAGGTTGGCGAGATCACCATTGCGGATCGGCTGCTTGCCGCGATAGCTGGTGCGACTATGCCCAGGGCTGCGGAACAGGGGGTTGAGGCGGTAAAGATCCAGCCCAGGCGGAACACCTGGTCCCCACGCCATGAACGGGATTCGGAAGTTCCGCAGCTTGCCGGCCGCATAGTGCGATCCGCCTCGCCCGCCATGATCAGCTGTGAGGAGGACAAGTGTGTGGCTGCGTAAGCCAGGATGCTTGTCCACCGTATTCAGCACGCGCCGGAGAAGCACATCAGTGCGTTTGACGGCGGCGATGTATTGCGGGCCCATGAAGCCGTGAGCATGTCCGGCACGATCCGGTAGCGAAATGTGCAGGAAGGTGAACTCTCGCGCTTTGTGGCGCAGCTCGGCGTCCAGCTCGGAGACAAGACGAGTGTTGTTGTGATCAATTGTGAATCGATCGATCTTGGCACGTCCGTCATCACGTCCGACGCGGTCGGGGGCGCCTTTGGTGTTCCAGCTGCGTTTGTAAAGCTTGAATTTGGTCTTGGCGGCGAAGAGAGCTGTGGAGCCACCATGATCGTGTACGACGTCGAAGACGCTCGCAATGTAGTGCCCGGCCGCACTATGAACTGTCCCGCCATTGTCGAAGTTCTCGGAATATCCGTGCCCGCCGTGCTTGGAGTCCACGCGGCGCCCCGTCAACATCGCTGTGTGATTGGGCAGCGTAGAAGTCTTCTCGCGCACCGTACGGGCATTCAGGGTGTACGCGCCTTCGCGCATCAGCCGGTGAAGCGCTGGAGTGCCCGATTTTCCTAGTTGCTTGATCGCGTCCGGATTGAGGCCATCGATGGAGATGGCAATCACGTGATCGATCGGATTGTCGGCGTCATCGTTCGCCTCATGCTCCACGGTGTGAGGGAGGATCGACGTCTCGGCTGCGGACGGCGTAACCGGCGGTGGCGCGGGTGACACCACAACGGGAGAAGCAGTGCCACTGCTGGGTGGAGTGGCGTGACATCCGGCGGCGAGAAGGGCACTCGCGATCAAGATGGCCGGCGATGACGTCCGCAGGCGTCGAACGGTCATGGGCTCGACCCTAATCGGGGCCACGCCTGGCGGGAATGTGGCGCGCCCGCGTCATCGCCGACCGACATCATGACGCTCGCCCCGTTACGCAGTCCGAGCCGGCGTCCAGACAGCCAGGATGATCGCAAAGGTCACTGCAGCGGCAGTAGCCACGCCGAACGCGACAGCGCCACCAACACTGTTTATCAAGATCGCGACGAGAAAGCAGAACAGGGCGAAACCGTCCAGGCCGGGGACGATTCCGCGCAGCAGCGCGAGGACCCCCGCGTGACCGGCCTGTGCCGTCGTGAAGGCGCAGACCACGCTCAACGCGATCGGAAAGGGCGCCAACACACCGGTCAGCGCTGGACCGAGCCAGCTTGCAAGCCCTGTCACCAGCAAGACGAGAAGCGCCGTAGCGAGCGCCCGGGCGGGCAGATCCCACCAGGGCGTCAGCGCCGGCGGTGGAGGCGGCTCATCAAATCGACGCAGCAATGCACCGGCTCCGTGCAACGCCAGTAACGCAAGGACCAGTGCAACAGCCGGCGGCACGACAATGCGCGACAGAGCGAGATCGGCAAGAAGCACCGCGACCCAGCTGGCCAGCAAGGTAAGAAGCCAGCCGTGACGTTTCGACAGATAGGCGAAGATCAACGCGAACAGCGCCAAGGGAACGATCGCCAAAGTCGCAGCGCCTGCCGCGGTGGCAGCGAAGCGGCTGCCGTGCTCCAGATACAAGATCAGCAAGATCGGGCCCGCGACAATGGGCAGGACGACCAGAATCCCAGCCAACCGAGGACCCCAGCGTCGTCCGGCGAGCGAGGAAGCGACCACCAGCATCGGCGCCAACAGCAGCTTCAACGCCAAGATGCTCATGGGCGTGAGTATTTCAGGACTGATCATGAGGGTTCCTCAGAATCCAGGGCGCACCCGTTCACCGCCCGCCGCCACGGGAGACACTGAGCGCATGACGCCACAGCAGGTTCGCATCACGTTGCTGGGCGGATTCGACGTGCAGGTTGACGGCACGTCCGTGCCACCAGGTGTCTGGCGGCTCAGCAAGGCGCGCTCGCTGGTGAAACTGCTGGCTCTCGTCGAGGGCAACAGCATGCATCGCGATGCCGTCGTCGAGGCGTTGTGGCCCGACCTGGGAGCGGCCGCGGCGACCAACAACCTGCATCAGGCGATGCACTCGGCTCGTCGCGCGCTAGCGACGGTCCACGCGCCGCCAGATGTCCTTCGACTGCGGGACGGCGTCGTTGCACTGTGCCCCGACGGCGGCTTGGAGACTGATCTCCAAGACATTGCAGCGGCGTTCGGCGTCGCGGAAGATCCTGACGAGCTTCTTCGCGTTGCTGGGCGCTGTTCCGCGGGACTGCTGCCCGAGGATCGTTACGAGGACTGGGTGCCGTCCGTACCAAGATCAGGTAGCGGGAATGCGCCGCAGTGCGGTCCTCGCTGCCGCGCCGCACCTCATCGCGCAGGGCAGGGCGTACGAGGCGACTCGCGCTCTTGGGCCAGTGGCGGACGCTCATCCCACAGACGAGGAGGTGCATCGTGCCCTCATGGCCGCGTACGACGCCGCGGGACAGCGCTGGGAGGCGGTGGCGGTTTATGAGGCGCTGCAAAGCCGACTGGATGACGAATACGCCGCGGCGCCTGAGGTGGAGACGACGACCCTTTACCGCCGCGTGCTTTCCGGCCAGGCCGACGCCAGACCGGGCGCGCTCGTACACCTGCCGAGTCCGGCGACACGGTTCGTCGGGCGCCATCGAGAGATCGACGAACTGGTCGCACTCTGCGCGCGACACCGCCTTGTCACCCTCTGCGGGCCGGGCGGTGCCGGCAAGACACGTCTTGCGGTTGAGGTCGCCCGAGCGCTCGCGAAGACCTCCTCGTACGCCGACGGGGTATGGACGATAGACCTCTCCGGCGTCCGAGACGCCGGGCTGGTCCTCACGACGGCCGCATCCGCGCTCCGGCTGACCCTTTCTGGAGCTCGACCGACCGTCGCGGCGCTGACCGCCCAGCTCGCCGCGCGTGAGCTCGTGGTTGTCCTGGACAACTGTGAGCACGTGATCGACGCGGCGGCCGCAGTCGTTCAGTCGATCATTAACGACTGCCCCGGCATGACCGTTCTCGCGACCAGCCGAGAGCCACTTCATCTGCCTGGCGAGGTCGCATGGCGCGTGCCGTCTCTGCGGCTGCCGGATCCGTCCGAGGCCATCGATGCCAGCCGCCTGATCATCTATGAGTCCGTGCAGCTATTTGTCGCACGCGCCCAGGAGGCTGCGCCGACGTTCCGTCTCACGAGCGACAACGCGCCCGTGGTCGCCCACATCTGCCATCGCCTGGACGGAATGCCCCTCGCGATCGAACTCGCGGCAGCACAGTCGGCCTACCTGACACCGAAGCAGATCGCAGCACTGCTCGACGACGCGCTGACGACGCTCGCCTCACGCATCCGAGGTACTCCGGATCGGCAGGCAACGCTGGCGGAGACGGTCAGCTGGAGCTTCGACCTCCTCGATGCCGATGAACGCGTGCTGTTCCCCCGGCTCTCGATGTTCGCCGGTGGATTCACTCTGGATGCCGCGGAGGCAATCGCATCAGGTGACCTGCACAGACGCCTGCCCGACGTACTCGCCACACTCGTCGACAAGTCGCTGGTGCTTGCCGGCACTCTGGACACCGATCAGGTTCGCTATCGGCTGCACGAGTTCGTCCGGCAGTACGCGGCGCAACGGCTCGAGCAGTCCGGCGAGGGGCCGAGTCGGCAGAGCCGACATGCTGCCTGGTACTGCGATAAGGCGGAATCGCTGGATCCCGACAGGGGCGAGCCGCTCGTAGGCGAACCGAGCAGGTGGTTCATGATCGAGCGGGAGAACCTGCGTCTTGCGATGGCCAATACGCTCCAGGAGCGTCCCGAGCGAGCGTTGGTCGCGGCGGTCGCCGCGTGGCGCTCATGGATGGCGTCGGGGATGCACGCCGAAGGGTTGCAGTGGCTGCGTCGCGCCCTCGCGGCGTGCCCAGAAGTGTCTGCGGTGCACGTCCGAGCACTGTTTGCGACCGCCGTCTTTGAAGTCCGCCTGGGAAGAGTTGAGGAGGCAGTTCCACTAGGTCGCGCGATTGCCGACATCGGCCGCCGTGAAACCGATCCGATCCAGCGAGCGGAGGCAGCACATCTCCAATGCGTGCTCAACTGGCTCGCCGCGGAGTGGCAGACGATCGATCGGCTCCTCGACGCGGCAGACGCCGATCTGCGGAACGTGCCATCCGTACGCGCGTCTCATGATCATCTGCGAGCACTGGTTGCTCTCTCACGTGGCGACTCCGGCGGCGCACTCCCCCACCTCGAGCGTTCTCTCCACTGGCTGAGCGCAACGTCGAACGGTGCTCCGCCTTTCTTCTCGGTCTGCACCCTCGCCTTCTCAATCGGGCAATACGAGGGCATCACCATGCCGATCTTCGAAGAGACCATGCTGGTCGGACGCCGGGTCGGAGTCGCACAGGCCGAGGCGTACGTCAGTTGCACGATTGCGTTCGCCGCTCGCGCAGCTGAACGGTTCAGCCACGCCGCCGAGGCACTCGATCGCGCCCTACGCATCTTCTCCTCGCTCGGCGATCGGGCCGGCGCGGCGTTCACGCTGACACAACGTGGGCACCTGCATCGGGCACTCGGCGAAGTCGCTGCGGCGATCGATTGCTTTCACGAGTCCGCCGATCTCAGAGCTGCCATCCCCGACCAGCGCGGCTCGGCGATGTCGCTGACTGGAATCGCACTCACCGAGGCAGTACGCGGCAACGTGACCACGGCGCGGAGCCTCGCCAGAGAAGCCGCTCAGATGCTTGATCGTTCCGGCGATCGCCCTGGATTGAGCGGCGCGCTCAACAATGTGGCGGCCATCGAGATCATCGCCGGGCGATATGGCCAGGCGGTCCAGACTGTGGAAAGGCTGCTCGCGTTGCGGGCCGTTCCCGACCTTCACCGTTCGGTCGGCTGGAACCACCTGCTGCTAGCACAGCTGCGCGAGCGTACGGGCGACAGGGTCGGTGCAGAGGCCGCCCTCCGCGCGGCCACGGCGGTATTCGGTCGGATCGGCGAGCTGCGAGGCCTCGCAGCCGTCGAGAACGCCGATGCAGCACGCTAAGTGGTTGCAAAGCGGCGGACATTTAGCCTCTTTAGACGAACATCGGCGGCAACACGGAGGTGCCCACATGACCACGACAACAACGCTCGGAGACGCCACACTTGCCGAGCTGCGCTCGACGATCACCGGAACGGTGACCGTCCCCGGGGATCCTGACTACGAAACTGCAAGGCGGACCTGGAACCATGCCATTGATCGCCATCCGGCGTTGATCATGCGGTGTACCGGCACGGCCGATGTACTGGCCGGCGTCCAGTTCGCCCGGAGCGAGGCGTTGCCTATTGCGGTGCGGGGCGGCCGGCACAGCGTCGCAGGATTCTCTACCTGCGACGACGGTCTCGTTCTCGACCTGTCCCCGATGAGTGCGGTGTACGTCGATGCCACCCGGAGCCGCGCGCGAGTCCAGGGCGGGGCCACGTGGAAGCAGTTCGATCGCGAGACTCAGCTCTACGGTTTGGCGACGACGGGTGGATTGGTCTCCTCGACCGGACTGGGCGGATTCACCCTCGGCGGCGGGATCGGGCATCTGGTACGAAAGCACGGCCTCACTTGCGACAACCTCATCTCGGCCGATGTCGTCACTGCCGATGCCCAAATGGTGCGAGCCGCGGCCGACGAAAACCCGGAACTGTTCTGGGCGCTCCGTGGAGGCGGCGGCAACTTCGGTGTGGTGACGTCTTTGGAGCTGGCCGTTCACCATGTCGGCCCGACCATCCTCGGCGGCGTCATCTTCTATCCAGGAGACCAGGCTGCGCAGGTAGTCGCCGGCTGGCGAGAGGCGATTGCCCATGCCCCCGATGAGCTCACCTCCATGATCAACCTCACCGCTGCGCCGCCGTTGCCGTTCCTGCCCGAAGCCGTACACGGCAAGCGGGTCGCGGTGGTGATCGCCTGCTACGCCGGTGATATCGACAGCGGCGAAGCAGCAGTCGCGTCCCTACGTCGCCTTGGGAATCCCATCGCCGACGTGTTGGCGCCTATGCCCTACGTTGCTCTTCAACAGCTGGTCGACCCGCTCTGGGAGGCCGGAGCCGCGAACTACTTCACCTCTGTTTTCTTGGATGATGTCCCGGATCCCGCGGTAGACACGCTGGTGGAGGCGCACGGAGTTTCATCGCTGCCGCCGGCAACATGCGAGCTGCACATCCATCATCTGGGTGGTGCAATGGGACGCGTGACAACTGATGCCACGGCTTTCGCGCATCGCCAGTCGCCGTTCCTCCTCAACTGCCTTGCTCGCACGCAGGATCCGGCCGACATGCCGCCGATCGAGGACTGGGCACGGCGTACGCGGGAGACCATGTCGAGATTCGGGAGCGGCACGTACGTGAACTTCACGGGCGAGAGCGGCGCAGAGCGGGTCGCCTATCCACCGCAGACGTATTCGAGACTCGCGGACGTCAAGCGCCAGTACGACCCCGACAACGCCTTCCGGTTCAACCAGAACATCTCACCAAGCTCCGGGACTGAGGCGATGATCGGGAGGACGTAGGTTCCTTGCGTTACTGGCTTGCTGGATCAGTGACCGCCGGCACCTGGGAAGCCGCCGAACCAAGAGCGCGCGGCAACTGAATGGCCAGTACCGCCGTGGCGACTGCCACGGCGAATCCTGCTGCAGACTGCACGACCGGCAGTAAGAAGCCGGAGATCGCGAACAGCGGGAGAAGCACGGCGTACGCGACTCCGACTGCGCGCAGTCGACGGTGAGCACGTGCGATCGCTATGCCGAGCACAATCGCGGCAGCCACGAACAACAGAGTCGCGCCACCCGCAGTCGCTACAAGCGCAGGACCGTACGCGGTGTCGGTGTTCAACTCTGGCATGCCCTGGACGCCGGCAAGATAGGCACGTCCAATGCCTGGCTGGACGAATGCGGCACTGCCGAAAGCTGCGGACAAATAGATCTGCGCCAGCGTCGTCAGCACGAGTCCAGTCACGGCGAGTCGAGCCGGACGGCGAGCAACGAGGTAGGCAACGACAGCAACGACACCCAAGACAGCCAACGCCGCACCGAGAATGCTCGCTCCCAGGTGACTGGCGAGGAACACGCCGGTGGTGATGTAGCGGGCGTACGCGTCGAAGTCCGAGATCGGCGGCTGGTGAGTCAGCGTACCCAGCCCGAGTAGGACTCCGTATGCGGGCAAGAGCCATAGGCCAACCTGTGCCGCACGGCCGGGCGCCATCAGGCTGTCCTCGTGTCATGCGCGATGTGCAGATGAGAAGTCGGGAGGTTCACGGATGTCTCCTTTCCCGCCGGTCGTCCGGGAGGAACAACGTCAAGCAGCAATATCAACCCCAGGCTGAGCCTGACACGACTGCCGGACCACTGACGTTGACCCGCAGCTCGCGATCGATCTCAATCAACCGACATCTCCGACATGTCGGCTTCGGAGCAAACTGAAGTGCTCCCACCAGGAATTCCTGATCTCGCTCTCGGTCAAGCCGAGATCGTAAGCCGGCGAGACGAGCGGGAGGGCCCTTTCGATCTTCACAAGAACAATGTGGTGGACTCTTGCGCGGGCGTCCCGCATCGGTGATTCCCCGCCCTGGTAGAACGCCAGAATTTCCTCGAACAGGGCACCCTCGCTCAACACCTCAGCCGATCCCTTGAACCGGTATCCCTTGCGCGCGATTGGATCAACGACGTTCACCTCGATCGCCGGCTTCGTGCGGAGGTTCGCCACGGTCTGCGGCGAGTTCAGGTCGCAGAAGACGAGGTGATCGTCGTCCCAGACGTTGGTGGTGCCTTTGGGCGAGAGATTGGGGGTGCCATCGGGGCATACGGTCGCGACGAACCCCAGCCGCTGCTCACGCACGACCCGCTTCATATCTTTGGTCAGTATTCCGGTGTGTTCAGGTTGCCCTGCAGGCATCATCGACCTCCCAAATGCTCGCCATCAGTCTCGGCCTCCACTGGTCAAACGATGTGGGCAACCAGGGTCCAGTTCACGGTAGCTTCTCTGAAATGTGGCACGGCGAGAAATGATGATCATGATGCCAGCAAGTGCATCAACCCACGACGTCGTAGTGTCGCACGGTGAGATCACGTTCGAGAAGAAAGTGATCATCTTCTGGATAGAAGACAGCTTGATCGATGTCATCGCCGGCGAACGCTCGGATGCTGTCGCGCGAATCCCAAAGTGAGAACGTGACGATCTCTGAGCGATCACCGTCGTCGCGACGCAGCATCCAGGCGCCCTGGTTGCCAGGCGTCGATTGGTACTCAGCCATGCCGGTGTTGACGATGTAGTTCACGTACGCCTCCGCGTCGTCGCGGCGCACCACGCCTCTCCAAATCCGCGCAATCATGGCCCGACATTACTGACCTTCGAGACGGATCATTCGGTGGGTGCTCGAGTGATCAAGGTGATCACTCGCCACCTCCGCTCTCGCTGAAGAAAGTCCGAAGATCTGCAACGACGAGCTCGGGAACCTCAAGGGCGGCGTAGTGGCCTCCAGTATCGAACTCCGACCAATGCACGATGTTGGCGTTGTCCCGCTCGGCGAGCGGTCGAATCGTTTGGAAGTCATCAGCGAACACGGCAACGCCGATGCGTCCCTGGCTGACTACCGGCTTGGCTCCTGAGTGGCCCTCGCTGTAGTGATAGCGCACTGCGGTTGCGGCGGTGTTGGTGAGCCAGTAAAGCGTCACCTGGGTCAGGACTTGCTCCACCGTCACCAGACTGGTTCCGTTGCCGAAGTTCTCGAACAGTTCGTTGTAAGCGAGCTGACCGACCGGCGAGTCCGACAGCGCAGCAGCGATGGTTTGCGGACGGGTGCCGTTCATCTGGTTGTATCCGCCCACCGACTGGAACCAACCAAGAAACTCCAGGGCCGCGTACTCCTTGGGCCCGAACTGCTCGAACTCACTCGGGTCGCCGGACGGAAACGAGAACAGTTGCAGCACGTGCGCGCCGAGAAAGCCGGGCGGGTCCAAGACCGCGAGCTCGCGGGAGATCATCGCGCCTCCATCACTGCCGTGGGCGCCATACGATTCGTACCCAAGCCTCCGCATGAGCGTGTCGTAGGTTCGGGCGACTCGAGCCATCGTCCAGCCCTCGCCGACCAGCGGGGTGCTGAAGCCGAAACCCGGCATCGATGGAATCACCACGTCAAAGGCCTCCTCAGCTCGGCCGCCGTGAGCGACTGGGTCAGTCAGCGGACCGATCATGTCGAGGAATTCCGCGAACGATCCCGGATAAGTGTGCGCGAGCAACAACGGAGTGGCGCCGGGCTCCTTGGATCGCACGTGTACGAAGTGAACTGTCTGATCGTCGATCTCGGTGACGAAATTCGGGACCGCGTTCATCCGGGCCTCCTGCGCCCGCCAGTCGAACTGCTGCCACGCAGCGACCATCTTCTGCAGGTACGCCACCGGGGTGCCGTAATCCCAGCTGTCGCTGGGCGCCGCGACGGGATAGCGGGTGTGGGAGAGGCGGTGCTGCAAGTCGTCGATTGCCGCTTGCGGAATGGCGATGGTGAATGGACGGATGGTGCCGGTCTCGCCGGCGACTGATGTGGTGGTCATATCCCAGACGTTAGGGTTGGTTTAGGACAGTTTCTTTCCGCTTTTAGGAAGGATCCACAGCAGATGTATAAAACCTCCGGTCGACTGCTGGCTTTGCTCGGGCTGCTGCAATCCCGCACGACATGGAGCGGTGCCGAACTCGCCGCGCGACTGGAGGTCAGCGGGCGGACCGTGCGTAACGACATCGAACGCCTGCGGCAGCTCGACTATCCGGTCGAGGCCATACGCGGACCAGGCGGTCATTACCGGCTGGGGATCGGCGCGAAGCTGCCGCCGCTGCTCCTCGATGACGACGAGGCCGTGGCGGTGGCCGTCGGCCTACGCGCGGTCACCGGAGTAAGTGGCGTCGAGGACACCAGCGCTCGGGCGCTAGCCAAGCTGGAGGCTGTACTGCCGCACCGGCTCACGCTGCGGGTGAACGCTGTTCGCGATGCCGTACAGGCCGGACCGGAGAACACCGGCACCAACGTTCCGGACCCTGAGGTCGACGCGGGTCTCCTCATGGGAGTAGCGGCGGCGATCCGTGATCGTGAGGAGATCCGTTTTGTTTACCGCGACGACGAGCGGCTCCAGGTCGAGCCTTACCGGCTTGTCAGCTGGCAGCGTCGCTGGCATCTGGTGGCACGTGATGCCGCGCGCGACAGCTGGTCGACCTACCGGCTTGACTGGATGCAGTTGCGAGTCCCGGGCGGACGCCGATTCACCCCCGGTGGAGCTCCCTGGCGGTGACTACCCAGCCTTCGTGCTTCGCACCACGGCCTTCGCCGGCTGGCGGGTGCACGTCAGGATCACCGTGTACGCACCGGCCGCCGAGGTCCTTGGTCGAATCAATCCGGCGGTTGGCGTCGTCGAAGCCATTGATGACAACACCTGCGTGCTGGTCACGGGAGCCGACAGCGTCGAGACTGTGGCCGTCTACATCGGCATGCTCGGACTGGACTTCACCGTGACCGAGCCACCCGAGCTGCTCGAACATCTGGTGACACTGGCCAAGCGCTACGCCAGCGCTGTCCAGCTGGCGTCGTAGGACGACCGAGACGGCCCGAGCACCTGGTCGCGTACGCGGCCGTAGCAGCCTCAAAGCGGTACTCGATGGACCACGTCGCCCTCATTGGCACTCACCCAGCTAGAACCGAAGCCAACGTGGATGTCGCCGCATTGGGAATTGGTGTCGGTGATCACTCGGCTCACCTGGTGGGTCGTCCCGCTGGCCTCGGTCTGCAGCGGCGAGGTGCCGCTGACGAAGACTCTGTCGCCGTCCGCGGCGACAGCGCAGGGTGCGCCGGCTATGGGGATCCGCGCAGTCTCCTGCAGCCCTTCCTTATCCAGCGCGACAAGCTCGCTACCCGTAACCACCCAGACTTCATTTGATACTGCGACCGCGCGGGCGTCCGGGACAGCGGACTGTGCGACCACGCGACGCTCAGCAAGGTCGACCGCGACAACAGCGCCGGCTCCTCGGCTCACCACATACGCGCGGTCGTCTTTGGCGGCGAGATCGGTTCCCGGCACGCCCAGCGCAATCGGCGGATCGGGCTTACCCGTTTTCACATTCAAGCCCACCAAGCCGGCATCGGTGATCACCCACACCCGGTCGGCCGCGACATCGAGATGACCTTGATCGGCTCGCTTTCCAACCTGGAAGCGCTGCACTTTGCCGGACCTCAGATTCACTCGCAGCACATCATCGGTGCCGGCAGGTGTGGGGCTGCAACTCCATACCGCGCCGCCGCCTACGCCGATCCCCTGACACAGCCCGGCAGCGCCCAACTGCAGTCTCCGCACCTCAGCTGACCTGGCCGGATCGATAACAGAAACCGACCCACTATCAGTCTTTACGTACAGAGTGCTGCCATCATCGGCCATCCAGTCGGGGGCTCCACGCACCGAGACCTGGGAGGCCCCCAACTCCGATAGCGTCACCGCCTTCGGTGGAGGACCCGCCGTGAGCGCCGAATGACCGGACTCGCCCGGACCGTCTGAGCCCGCCGAACCAGCGGGCTGACCACCGCACGCAGCGAGAACGATTGCCGCCGCAAGCAACCCACCCAGAGCCGCAAATCGCAGTGGCGTGACACCAGTTTCGGCGTTGCGGGCCACGAGCAGCAGTATGTCGCAAACTGACCCGCTATTCAGTTCAGAAGTTCGGCGTAATCGTCGCGAAGAGCTTGCCAGCCGTATTCCCGAGCGACCGAGCCCGCGACAGCTGGCACATCGTCTCCGTCGAGGCGCCCGAGGAGTGCGCTGAGGCACAGGTGCCACCCGGACGCATAGTCCGGTGCCTCTTCGCGCTGATCGAAGGTGTGAGTCAGCACGAGATGAACGTGCTCGGAGTCGGTCTGGGTTAGTTCGTAACGCACAATGTGCCCGCCCCACAGCAGCACGAGCAATCGCGGCCGGTCTGCCTCCAGGACCTGCCCCGGCACGGATGATCCTTCGACAGGCTCTCCGCGCTCGGATTGGGGGAGATCCACATCGCCGACGACATCAAGGTCTCGAGCTGGAGCATAGGGAGCCCAGCGGCGTACCTGATCTGCCTTGGTCAGCGCAGCCCAGACCAATTCGGCTGAGTGTGGTATGTCCCTTTCCATCTGCAGCGACCAGCGACCTCAGTCGGACTGCACATTTGCCTGGAGCGGATAGGCGGGTAGTTGATCGGTCATGATTCGTCCTCCTTGATCTTTCCCTGGTCGGCCAGCGTGTCGAGGTGCCGCTCGAGAGCATCGAGGCTGTTCGACCCACATCTGTCTGTACGGCTCGAGCCAGGCCGCGACATCGCCCAGCGCGTGTGTCGAAAGCCGGTAAATCCTCCGTGGCCCGTCCACTCTTGCCACGACCACTCCTGCGTCACGCAGCACCCGCAGGTGCTTCGACACTGTTGGCTGTGGTAGTTCAAGCGAACTGACCAGCGTTGCGACGTCGCTGCCCGATTGCATGTCATCGGGCTCCTGGGCGGCGCGCAGTTCATCGAGGATGCGGCGGCGTGTCGGCTCGGCCAACACACTGAAACCGTCCACAGCTGTCATATTACTATTAACGTATATACCTGTCAAGATATATACTTGTCAAGGCATGTAATCTTTAAGACCGCCCACTCTGTGTGCCGCTTGGATGTCGCGAGTGGGCGCTCAGGCATGATGACCACATGGACGACCCGATCGAGATTCTCCGGCGGGCCGAACGTGTTGTGCTGTACGACTGGCCGGATCGGGACGTGCCGGACGCGCTCGCGTTAGGTGGCTTAGATGTGATCGTCTCTGGCGGCCCCGCGCTCGACGACGTCTTTCGCAGTGAGGTGATCGACGGCAAGGTCGTTTCACGGAAGATCGGAGTGCCGCCGGAATCGGCGGATCTCGTCTATGTCTTTCGCCCGCTGGCGGAGCTGCCGCGCATCCTCGATGACGCGAAGCGGATGAGCGCTTCGACGATTTGGCGTCAGTCAGGGCTCGATGCGGCAGGACAACGCGATCCGCGTGGGTGCGCACCAACGCCCGACTCCGAGGAATGGCGGCAGAAGGTCGAGGCGGCAGGCCTGCAATACGTCGAAGACGCTTACATCGGCGACGTGGTGCGCCGGCTAACCGCCTCGCTTTGAACCTCGGCTCGGCCGAACGAATCCCACACTTTTCGCCCTCGGAGAACATCCGACTGCCGGGAAGAAATCGGCCCGCCAAAGCCTTGAGCCTATGACGCTCAACTTAGGAGCGACACTTCTGGAAGGCGAAATTCGATGTCGACAACCCGACTGCCTGTCTTGTTTCTTACTGACCTCGTCGTACTGCCGGGCATGGTCGTACCGATCGAGCTAGATGATGCCGCTCGCGCAGCGGTCGACACAGCAAAGGCCCACAGCGACGGCACGTTGCTGGTGGCCCCACGACTTGAGGACCGCTATGCCTCCTACGGTGTGGAGGCCGAAATCGTGCAACTTGGCCGTCTGGCCACCGGTCAGCCGGCCGCGGTGATCAAGGCCGAACGGCGAGTCAAGATCGGCTCTGGGGTTTCTGGGCCGGGCACGGCCCTGTGGGTCGAGGCCGAGGAGCTCCCGGAGGCTGACCACGAGACCGATGAAATCCGCAAGCTCGCCGCCGAGTACAAGAGCCTGGTCATTGCGACCCTGCAGCGGCGTGATGCGTGGCAGGTCATCGACACGGTCAACCGAGTCACCGATCCTTCGACGCTAGCCGATCTGGCCGGATACGCGCCGTGGCTGAGTGACGAACGGAAGCGCCAGTTGCTGGAGACTCCGGATGTGCTCGCGCGCCTGACCATGCTGATCGAGTGGACCAAGGCCTACATCGCCGAGACGGAGGTCAACGAGAAGATCGCTGACGATGTCCGTGAGGGCATGGAGAAGAGCCAACGCGAGTTTCTGTTGCGTCAGCAGTTGAACGCGATCCGCAAGGAGCTCGGCGAAGACGAGCCGGACGGAGCGCAGGACTATCGAGCTCGTGTCGAGGCGGCCGATCTCCCCGAGGATGTTCGCAAGGCTGCGCTTCGGGAGGTCGGCAAGCTCGAGCGGGCCAGTGATCAGAGCCCCGAGTCGGGCTGGATCCGCACCTGGCTGGACACCATCCTCGAACTGCCTTGGAATACCAAAACGACCGACTCGACGGATATCACTGCTGCGCGCGAAGTGTTGGACGCCGATCACCACGGCCTGGACGACGTCAAGGATCGGATCGTGGAGTACCTCGCCATCCGCGCCCGCCGTGCGGAGCGTGGTCTCGAGGTCATCGGCGGACGTGGTTCGGGTGCGGTCATGGCGCTCGTTGGCCCGCCCGGTGTGGGCAAGACCTCGCTCGGCGAGTCGGTCGCGCGGGCATTGGGCCGCAAATTCGTGCGCGTCGCCCTCGGCGGCGTACGCGACGAGGCGGAGATCCGGGGTCACCGCCGTACCTACGTAGGCGCATTGCCGGGTCGGATCGTCCGGGCGATCACCGAAGCCGGGTCGATGAACCCGGTCGTCCTGCTCGACGAGATCGACAAGGTCGGTTCGGACTATCGAGGCGACCCGGCGGCTGCGCTGCTTGAGGTCTTGGACCCGGCGCAGAACCACACCTTCCGCGATCACTACCTCGAGGTGGATCTCGACCTCTCCGACGTGCTCTTCCTCGCCACAGCAAACGTTGTCGAGACGATTCCACAGGCGCTTCTGGACCGCATGGAGCTGGTGAGCCTCGACGGTTACACCGAGGACGACAAGATCGCCATCGCTCGGCAGTTCCTGCTGCCGCGGCAGCTCGAACGCGCGGCCTTGACTCCTGAGGAGGTCACGGTCTCCGATGATGCTTTGCGGGAGATCGCCGCGAACTATACGCGCGAGCCGGGCGTACGCCAGCTCGAGCGGTCGCTGGCAAAGCTGCTGCGCAAGGCGGCAACCAAGCTCGCCGGCGGGACTGTTCAGCCTGGGTTGGTGATCGAGTCGGCCAACCTGCGCGAATACCTGGGCAGGCCGCGGTTCACCCCCGACGCGCACGAGCGGACCTCGATTCCCTGGCGTCGCGACTGGCCTGGCTGTCACCGGTCTTGGTGGGGATGTGCTGTTCATCGAGGCGTCTGCCTTGGAAGGTACGTCGCCGAATTCCGGACCAGGCGGCCTGACGCTGACCGGACAACTGGGTGACGTGATGAAGGAGTCGGCTCAGATCGCGCTCTCCTACGTACGGGCGCACGCTGACCAGCTCGGCATCACCGACAGGTCGGTCCTGGACCGGCATATCCACATCCACGTTCCCGCTGGCGCGGTCCCGAAGGACGGCCCCTCGGCTGGAGTCACCATGGTGACGGCGCTCACGTCGATGGCACTCGGCAGGCCGGTGCGCTCCGATGTCGGTATGACCGGTGAGGTCACGCTGAACGGGCGGGTACTGCCGATCGGCGGAGTCAAGCAGAAGCTACTGGCGGCTCAGCGGGCAGGGCTGACGACGGTTTTCGTGCCGAAGCGGAACGAGCCCGATCTGGATGATGTCCCGGCAGACGTGCTCGAAACGATCAGTGTCGTTCCGAGTACGGATGTGGCAGAGCTGGTTGCTCAGGCGATCGAGCCGGCCATCGGGGAGCAGGGAGCCAGAGCTGCAGCCTGACCCTTACTGGGGATCTGAGCGCGCGGCAAGCTGATCTTCGTCGTATTTCGATTTGACCAGGCTTGCCACGGTCGTAATCGTGAGAGTGACAACGATCACTGTCAACGACAGCCAGATCGGGATCTCTCCATCGAAGGGCGCCCAGTCCGCCAGATGGTAGGAATGCAGCGCGTGCATGATCAGCTTGACGCCGATGAATCCCAGGATGATCGACAAGCCAACAGAGAGGTAGACAAGCTTCTTGAGCAGTCCACCGATCAAGAAGTAGAGCTGCCGTAGCCCCATCAACGCGAAGACGTTCGCGGTGAACACCAGGTACGGTTCCTGGGTCAGCCCGTAGATCGCCGGGATGGAATCCAGGGCGAAGAGCAGATCGGTACTGCCCAGGGCGATGATCACGATCAGCATCGGCGTGATCAGCCGCTTGCCGTTTTCCATCACGGTCAGCTTTGTGCCGCGGTAGTCCTTTGTGGCGTTGAAGTGCCGCCTGACGTACCGCAAAAGCGCGTTGTCAGGCGGCGCGTCGGTGTTCTCGTCGTGTTTGCGGTAGTCGAGGTAGATCTTCACCGCCGTCCACAACAGGAACGCGCCGAAAAGGAAGAACACCCAACTGAACGCATTGATCACCGCTGCACCGAGCGCAATGAAGATGCCGCGAAAGATGAGCGCCAAGATGATGCCGACCAGGAGCGCGAACTGCTGCAGCGACCGGGGAACCACCAACTTGGTCATGATCACGATGAAGATGAACAAGTTGTCGATCGAGAGGCTGTACTCGGTAATCCAGCCGGCAAAGAACTCACCTGCATAGCGCGGGCCGGAGATAGCCCAGACGCCGAGGCCGAACATCACCGCCAAGGCGACATAGATGCCGATGAAGAGGCCGGCCTCCTTCATCGACGGCTCGTGTGGGCGGCGCCCAAGGATGAGCACGTCGATGACCAGAATCATCACCATCACGACGACGGTGATGATCCATGCGTAGAGGTGAACCTCCATACGGGGTCCTTCCGAGACGGGATTCGGCGAACGAGTCAGTCTCGGAGGTCTCTTCCGCCAGGCTCACCGGCCGAGGGCACCGGGCGCGTTGGGAAGAAATAGCTCCTGCCCGAACGAGCCGTGATGACGATGCCCCCGCGAAGGAATACTCCCCTCCGCCATTCAGTATGTCAGGATCTGGCCAAAGGCTTCATCTGAGCACTCAGCGGTTGGCCTCCACCATCTGGCGCAACTCCTTTTTGAGGTCTGCTATTTCATCGCGCAACCGGGCCGCGAGTTCGAACTGCAGATCGGCTGCCGCGGCATGCATTTGAGTCGTCAGCTCTTGGACGAGATCGGCGAGATCGCCAGCGGGGAGTCCCGCCAGCCTCCGCGCCTGCGCAGTCGTCTCCTTCGCCCCGAGTGACGGAACCGGTGCCCGGCCGCGTCGCTGTCGGCCGCCGAGCAGGTCGTCAGTGTCGACATCCTCTCGAGCCAGCATGTCGGTGATGTCGGCAATCTTCTTGCGAATGGGCTGTGGATCAATGCCGTTCGCGAGGTTGTACGCCACCTGCTTCTCTCGGCGGCGGTTGGTCTCATCGATGGCGGCCGTCATTGAGTCGGTGACCGAGTCGGCGTACATGTGAACCTCGCCTGAGACGTTACGGGCGGCCCGGCCAATTGTTTGGATCAAGCTCTTCTCGCTCCGCAGGAACCCTTCCTTGTCGGCATCGAGGATGGCAACCAGGGATACCTCCGGAAGGTCCAGACCTTCGCGGAGCAGGTTGATCCCGACGAGAACGTCGAAATCCCCGGTCCTCAGCTCCCGCAGCAACTGAATCGCGCTGCAGCGTGTCCACCTCGGAGTGCAGGTATCGCGTACGGATGCCGTTCTCGAGCAGATAGTCCGTGAGATCCTCGGCCATCTTCTTCGTCAACGTTGTCACCAAGACACGCTCGCGACGCTCAGTTCGCAACCTGATCTCGGCCATCAGATCGTCGATCTGGCCATGTGTTGGTTTGACGATCACCTGGGGGTCCACCAGCCCCGTGGGCCGGATCAGCTGCTCGACGAAGCCCGCGGACCTGGCCAGCTCGTAATTGCCTGGCGTGGCAGACAGATAGATGGTCTGGCCGATGCGCTCCACGAACTCCTCGAACCGCAGCGGCCGGTTGTCCATCGCACTCGGAAGTCGGAAGCCGTGCTCCACCAGCGTGCGCTTCCGTGACATGTCGCCCTCGTACATGCCTCCGATTTGCGGCACCGTGATGTGTGACTCGTCGATGACCAGCAGGAAGTCCGACGGGAAGTAATCCAGCAGGCAGTTCGGCGGGCTGCCCGCCACCCGCCCGTCAATGTGCCGCGAATAGTTCTCGATTCCGGAACAGGTGCCGATCTGCCGCATCATCTCGATGTCGTAGCTGGTGCGCATCCGCAGCCGCTGTGCCTCGAGAAGGCGGTGTTCACGCTCAAGCTCGGCCAGCCGATCAGCCAGCTCAACCTCGATCCCGGCGATGGCGCGCTCCATCCGCTCGGGGCCGGCCACGTAGTGGCTGGCGGGAAACAGATAGATCTCGCGGTCCTCTGTCACCACCTCGCCGCTGACCGGGTGCAAAGTGCTCAGCCTCTCGATCTCGTCGCCGAAGAACTCGACCCGGACGGCTAGCTCTTCATACATCGGAAACACCTCGAGGGTGTCGCCGCGTACCCTGAACGTGCCGCGGCTGCCGGAAAGATCATTACGCGCGTACTGGACACCGACCAGCCGGCGCAGCAGGGAGTCCCTCTCGATCTCCTGCCCGACCTGAAGCTTGATCATGCGGCCGACATATTCCTGCGGCGTACCCAGGCCGTAGATGGCCGAGACTGTCGCGACGACGATGACGTCGCGCCGGGTGAGCAGGGAGTTGGTCGCAGAGTGCCGTAGTCGCTCGACCTCCTCGTTGAGGGAGGAGTCCTTTTCGATGTAGGTATCGGTTTGGGGCACGTACGCCTCAGGCTGGTAGTAGTCGTAATAGGAGACGAAGTATTCGACGGCGTTGCGCGGAAAGAACTGCCGGAGCTCGTTGGTGAACTGGGCGGCCAGGGTCTTGTTCGGCTGCATGACCAGAACCGGCCGCTGTACCCGCTCGGCCAGCCACGCGACGGTGGCCGTCTTGCCGGTGCCGGTTGCTCCCAACAAGACGACATGCTGCTCGCCCCGAGTGACTCGCTCCTCTAGCTCGTCGATTGCCTGGGGCTGGTCCCCGGACGGCGCGAAGTCGCTCTCCACCTTGAAGGGAGCGACCGCGCGCTGAAGGTCTTCAATCGGACGCATGGCGCGAGCCTACGTGGACGTGCCGACGATTTTCTTGCCATGGCTCGCGCAGGGCCGACGCTCGCCCTCGAGCCGTGGTGAAGTCAGCCCCCGGCGGCCTGAGTCCTCAGCATTGAGTTCATCATTGCTGTGAAGTCCTTGTTCAGCTGATCGGTCTCGGTGTTGGGCGTGAAGTACGCGGTGCCGATGACCGTCACACCGTCGCTTTGCCGGACCGAGACCAGCGAGAACAGGTACAACTTTGTCGAGCCCTGCCCCCCGCTGACAGTCACTTGAGCGACACAGGTAGCAGCCTTGAGCCTTGTCGTGCTGACGTCGACGTCCTTGGGATCCTGGAACTTCCCGTTCGACGTACCCTCGGCGACGTCTCGGTGCCACGCATCGCACAGCTGGCCCGGGTTAGTGGACGGTGAGATCTGCAGCGATTGCCCCAGGAACACGCTCTTGCCGTCAGACAGCTGAGCCACATTCTTGCCGGTCTTCTTGACCTGCCAGCCTGCGGCCGGGGTGAGTTCGACCCCATTGCCGAGATCGATGCTGCCACCGGTCGGGGGTTGCGATTGGGTCGGTGTGGGCTCCGGAGTCGGCTGCCCCGTCGGCTGCGGAGTCGGCTGCTCTGTCGGGGGTGCGGGCTGACTCGGAGTAATGGTGACCTCCGGCTGACTTGTGCCTCCGCGGGTCAGCACCATGATGATGCCACCGATGGCTGCCAGCAGCACGATGGCTGCAGCGACGATGGCGATGATCATCACAGGGCTCTTTTTGGTGGGTCCGCCCTGCGTGGTTGGGGCGCCGCCCGCCGGACCCTGGGGCCCAAAGCCTCCCGGTGGTTGCTGAGGTGGGTATCCGCCGGGAGGTGGCTGCTGGGCGTACGCGCCCTGCGGGGGGTAGCCCGGAGGTGGATAGCCCGGTTGCTGCTGGGGCGGATATCCCGGAGGCTGCTGAGGCGGGTAGCCTCCGCCGGGTCCGGGCTGCTGAGGTGGATAGCCGCCGGATCCAGGCTGCTGGGGCGGGTAACCACCCGGGCCTTGGGGCGGATAGCCGCCCTGCTGACCCTGCTGGCCCCAGTCTCCGGGGGTCTGCGTCATGGCCGGTCCTCCTCGTCGTCGTAGGACCGTCGCGGCTCATCCGCGTTGCGGGTGTCTTCGCGGACCGATGTCTCATCGGAAGTCCCCGTGTCCCGCGGACCACCCGTTTCCCTCGGACCACCCGTGTCCCGCGGACCACCCATTTCCTTCGGATCACCCGGCCGCGCCTGCTGCTCTCCGGCTAGCGGTGTGTCAAAGCCGGGAACGATCGACTCACCCGGACCAGCCGTGGTGAGCACCGCCCCCACCTTCGGCCGCGCCGGCTTCGGTTGCACCCTTACCGCCGTGCCGCAAGCTGTGCAGAAGGCGGCATGGTCGAGCAGCGGCATTTCGCATTGCGCGCAGAACTGGAGCTCACCGGACGGCCCGACCCACCCTGCCCGGGCAGATCGCTCCAACGCGGCCTCCATCAGGCCGGAATGCAAGCACATTGCGTACCCTCAGGATCAAGATCGCCAGGATGATCAACCCCCACAGGATGCTCAAGATCACACCGAGCGTGGCATTGCCGACGAAAGAGAACAGGTACGTGCCGGCTTGATATGCGGCGTTGGCCAGGACGGCCTCGCCCACCCCGCGGAAGTAACGCGGTGTGAACCCGTCGTAGCCGCGGCCCAGGCCTGAGAACTCGGCCACGGCGATTCCGGTGGCGGTACCGATGATCAAGGGCTTCACGAAGCCCTCCAGGAAGATCAGCGAGACCCACAGGCCCGGATCACTCCCCTGCAGCCCGCCGGTGAGCAGATCCCATTGGCGAACCAGAGTATCGAAGCAGGAGTAGGAAACCCCGCTGATCACACCAAAGGTCAAACCGTCCATCAGGTCGTCGAATTCGGGACGACTGGCGAGCAACACCGGACCGATCTCGCGGATCACCTCACCCACGATCGGTACGACCAATGCGACGAGCAGGAACGTGCTGACGGTGGGTGCCGCGCTCAGCGAACCCTCGTACGTAGTAGTGCCGTATGGCACGGGCCCGCGAAGCTGGGTCCACAAGACCGTGACGGCAACGGTGAGCGCGCCCGTCAGCAAGAAAGCGAGCCCGGTCACGAGGAGGGGTTCGTCCTCCCACAGGTTGACGTCGTAGATGTAGACGATGTAGACGACTGGAACCGCGAACGCGGCCACCAGGACCGCAATCGGCATGGCGCCAAAGATGGCCGCAACCAGCGCGACGACAAGCGCGATGGTCAAGGCGATCCGGTACGTCTGCGGACGCTGCCCCGCGCCTCGGGGCATGATCGATGAGATCAGCGCGAAAGAGGCGACCGGTTCGTCGGGCTTGGCGGCGAAGGATTTCCTTCGAGTGAGATCGGCTGAGCGCTGGTCCTGGCCGCATACGTGACAGAAGTGGGCAACCTCGGGGAGCTCAGCCCGACACCGTGGGCATTGCAACGTTGACCTCCTTGACCCTGCAAGCAGCGAGTGGGCCTTGCGCCGGCAAGCCCCCTCGGCTCAAGAACCCTGACGACCTTGAGCACTGCGAGTATGTCATTGCCGGGCGGCAGCGGAAGTCAGTACGGCCCACAGTGCAGCGATCTGATCTCTCAGTTCGTGCCAGGGTTCCGGTGTTGTCCAGCACCGCGTCTGCGTCAGCCCTGCGATCCTCGCGAGTGGCCTGCGCTGCGATCCTGGCCTCGGCCCCGGCCCGGCTGAACCCGTTGCGCGCCATCAGCCGCTGAATCTGAGTTTCCTGATCAACATCGACGGTGACCACGAAGTCGAAATTCTGCTGTTGACCGGTCTCGACCAGTAATGGGATGACATGAACCACGACGGCGGCGCCCTCAGCGGCTCGCTCCAGCTCGATGGCCCGTGCGCGTACGGCCGGATGCACGATCCGCTCGAGATCCCGGCGGGCGAGCGCATCGGCGAAAACGATCTCGCCGAGCCGCGACCGATCGAGCTCCCCATCGGTGAGTACCTGGCTTCCGAACCGCTCGACGATAGCGCCGAACGCAGGAGTGCCAGGCTCAACCACCTCGCGCGCGAGCACGTCAGCGTCGATGACGATCGCACCGCGCGCCGCCAGCTCCGCGGCGACCAGACTCTTTCCGGACGCAATACCGCCGGTCAAGCCGACCCGCACCATACCCAATCCTTCTTCAGGGCCCGATCCCTCTTCAGGTTCGGGCCATATTCAGGTTCGGATTGGCGTAGAGATCAGCTGCCGCCGGTGAGCTTTTGCCGAAGCGCTTGCAGAGCCTCGTCGGAGGCCAGTGAGCCCTCGGAGGGGACTGGCGTCGGAGATGATGCGGCGTCGGAAGAGTAGCTCGACGAGGACGAGACGCCATCGGCGTCCTCGACCTGCCTCTTGTGCGCCTCCCAACGAGCATGCGCCTCGGCGTACTGCTGCTCCCAGGCTGCCCGCTGCTCCTCGTAGCCTTCGAGCCACTCGCCGGTCTCTGGGTCAAAGCCCTCCGGATAGAGGTAATTGCCCTGCTCGTCGTAGGAGGCTGCCATGCCATAGAGCGTCGGATCGAAGTCGTCGGCAGTCGCATCGACACCCTCGTTCGCCTGCTTGAGCGAGAGGGAGATCCGCCGGCGGTCCAGATCGATGTCGATGATCTTGACCATGACGTCGTCGTTGACCTGGACGACCTGCTCCGGGATTTCCACATGGCGCTCGGCCAGCTCGGAGACATGGACCAAACCCTCGATGCCCTCTTCCACCCGAACGAAGGCACCAAACGGTACGAGCTTCGTGACGCGACCAGGCACAATTTGGCCGATCTGGTGCGTCCTGGCAAAAGCCTGCCACGGATCTTCCTGCGTGGCCTTGAGCGACAACGACACACGCTCGCGGTCCATGTCGACGTCGAGCACCTCGACAGTGACTTCCTGGCCTACTTCCACCACCTCGGAGGGATGGTCGATGTGCTTCCAGGAGAGCTCGGAGACGTGCACCAGGCCGTCCACACCACCAAGATCGACGAACGCGCCGAAGTTGACGATGGAGGACACCACGCCGCGCCGGATCTGACCCTTTTGCAGCTGGGTCAGGAAGTTCTGGCGGACCTCGGACTGAGTTTGTTCCAACCAGGCACGACGTGACAGCACGACGTTGTTCCGGTTCTTGTCGAGCTCGATGATCTTGGCCTCGAGCTCCATTCCGACGTAGGGCTGAAGATCACGCACTCGCCGCATCTCCACCAGTGATGCGGGTAGGAAGCCACGCAGACCGATGTCGATGATCAGGCCGCCCTTGACGACTTCGATGACGTGGCCGGTAACGACACCGTCCTCTTCCTTGATCTTCTCGATCGTGCCCCAGGCGCGCTCGTACTGGGCGCGCTTCTTGGAGAGGATGAGGCGGCCTTCCTTGTCCTCTTTCTGCTGAACCAGGGCTTCGACCTGATCGCCGACGCTGACCACTTCGAACGGGTCGACGTCGTGCTTGATGGAAAGCTCTTTGGAGGGGATCACCCCTTCGGTTTTGTAGCCGATATCGAGTAGCACCTCGTCACGGTCCACCTTGACTACGGTGCCGGTGACGATGTCGCCGTCGTTGAAGTACTTGATGGTTTTGTCGATGGCCTCAAGAAAGGCTTCGGGCGAACCCAGGTCGTCGACAGCAACCTGTGGTGGGGCCTCGAGGGAGGACGTCATGTAGCAGGGCTCCGGAAATGGTTGGTGTTGTGATCGGCGTGGCTGTGACCCGATCCGTACACACGAAGAGGTTCAACCAGCAGCTGACGACAATCCGAGCCCGTACGAGCGTGACCTACTCCGTCCGAAGTCGCGCAGGCCACAGCGACGGTTCAGGTTAGCGCCGCCCACCAAACAGGGTCAAACCTGGGCCGTAACGGGTTGTCGGAGTCCATCAGTGAGCTGCGTCATGCCAGGAGCGTCCTACGCCTACCGACACGTCGAGCGGCACGTTCAGCGCTACGGCCAGGCCCATCTTCGTACGCACGACCTCCTCCAGCGCCTCGCGTTCCCCCGGCCCGATTTCGAAGACGAGCTCGTCATGGACCTGGAGCAGCATCCGGCTGCGCATACCGGCGTCGTCGAGCGCCTTTTCGACATCCAACATGGCCACTTTGATGATGTCGGCCGCCGAGCCCTGGATCGGTGCGTTCAACGCCATCCGCTCGGCCATCTCCCGACGCTGCCGATTGTCGCTCATCAGATCCGGCAGGTAGCGCCGACGACCGAGGATGGTCTCGGTGTATTCCGTACGCCGCGCATCGGCCACCAGTGAATGCAAGTAGGTGCGCACATCGCCGAACCGTTCGAAGTACTCATCCATCAGCGCCTTCGCTTCGGACACCTCGATGTTCAGTTGCTGACTCAGCCCGTACGCGCTCAGCCCATACGCCAGGCCGTAGTTCATCGCCTTGATCTTGGCCCGCTCGGCCGGCGTGATCTGATTCGGCTCGACGCCGAAAACGCGGGATGCGGTGACGGTGTGGAAATCCATGCCCGACTTGAAGGCCTCGATCAGGCTCTCGTCCTCGCTGGCGTGCGCCATGATGCGCATCTCGATCTGGGAGTAGTCCGCTGACATCAAGGCGTCGTACCCCTCGCCCACGATGAACGCCTGCCGGATCCGTCGCCCCTCCTCGGTGCGGATCGGGATGTTCTGCAGGTTCGGGTCCGTGCTGGAGAGCCGTCCGGTGGCAGCGATCGTCTGCACGTACGTGGTGTGGATCCGGCCGTCGTCAGCCACGGCTTTGAGCAAGCCCTCGACGGTCTGCTTGAGGCGGATGGCGTCCCGGTGCACCAGGAGGTGGGCCAGGAACGGGTGTTCAGTCTTGACGTACAGCTGCTGAAGTGCGTCCGCGTCGGTGGTGTAACCGGTGCGGGTGCGTCGGGTCTTGGGCATCCCGAGCTCGTCGAACAGCACCACTTGGAGCTGCTTGGGCGAGCCGAGGTTGATCTGCTTGCCCAGCACCTCGTACGCGTCGCTCGCGGCGCGGTTGACGGTGGCGGCAAACCCGGCCTCCAGCGTCTCGAGATGGTCAACGTCGACAGCAACGCCGATCTGCTCCATCCGGGCCAAGGTGCGGAGCAGTGGCAGCTCGACACCGTAGAGCAGGCTGGTGCCATTGCGCTGCTCGACGTCGGCATCGAGCGCGTCGGCCAGATCGATGATCGCCCGGGCACGGACCATCGACGCCTCGGCCGCCACCTTGGCACCCGAGTCGTCATCACCGAAGTCCAGCGCCAGCTGATTGGGGTCATCGAGTTCTGGCGCACCCTCGACCCTGAGCTCTCGCTTCAGGTAGCGAATGGTCAGATCAGCGAGGTCAAAGGTGCGCTGATCAGGCCGGGTGAGATAGGCGGCCAGCTGAGTATCAGAGGTCAAACCCCCGAGATCCCAGCCGCGAGCCCAGATCGCCAGCAGCGCACCTTTGGCGTCGTGCATCGCTTTGTGGCGTTCGGGATCGGCGAGCCAGTCCGCGAGCGCATTCTCATCCGCCGTGCCAAGCTCGGACACCACCACGTACGCCGCTGCCCCGTCAGCCGCGGCCAGCGACAGGGCTGTTACATCGCCGGTTCCCGAACCCCAGTGCCCAATGATGTCGACACCTGTGCGATCGCCGGCTGCGTGCTCGGCGAGCCAGCCAGCGAGCTCCCCCGGCTCGAGGCGCGCGGCCTCGAGGTCGAAGCCACCCTCCGGCACGACCTCGTCCTCATTCGGCAATGCCTCGAGCAGCCGATCACGCAGCACCCGGAATTCCAGACCATCGAACAGTTGGTGGGTCGCCTCGCGGTTCCACGGGCGCCGCTCCAAATCGTCAAGGCTGACGGGCAGATCGAGATCGAGCACCAGCGCATTCACCTGCCGGTTGCGCAGCACATCATTGATCCGCTCCTGGAACGCCTCGGCCGCCTTGCCTTTGAGCTCGCCTGCGTGTGCGGCTAGATTTTCCAGGCCGTCGTACATCTCCAGCCATTTGGCCGCGGTCTTGGGTCCGACGCCGGGAACGCCCGGCAGATTGTCGCTGGACTCACCGACCAGAGCGGCCAAGCTCGGGGTATCGGGCGGGAGTCGCGAAGTACCTCTCCTCCACCGCCTTTGGCGTCATGCGCGCCAGATCGGAGACGCCTTTGCGCGGGTACAACACGGTCACGTTGTCAGATGACCAGCTGGAATATGTCGCGGTCACCGGTGCAGATCAAGACATCGAAGCCGGCGGCTTCGGCGCGAGTCGCCAGAGTGCCGATCACGTCATCGGCCTCGTAGCCCTCCTTCTCCAAGTAGGAGATGTTGAGGGCTTTCAGGACCTCCTTGACCAGGTCGAGCTGACCCCTGAACTCATCGGGGGTCGTCGTACGGTTTGCCTTGTATTCGCTGTAGATCTCGGACCGGAACGTGTGGCGCGATACGTCGAAAGCAACGCCCAGGTGCGTCGGCTTCTCATCGCGCAGCACATTGATCAGCATTGAGGTGAACCCGAACACGCCGTTGGTGTGCTGGCCGGTCTGGGTCGAGAAGTTCTCGACGGGGAGCGCGAAGAAAGCCCGGTACGCGATCGAGTGGCCGTCAATCAGCATCAGCTTGGGCCGCTCAGGCGTCTGGCTGACAGCCCCGCTGGCTCGCTGAGTCGTCGACTGAGTCCCAGTCGGTTGAGTCCTCGTCGGCACATGCCGACTCTAGCTGCGTGCACTGACGTCGGCGGGGCCTCGCAAGGACATCCGCGACGCGATGTCCGGTAGCTCTGTCTAGTCTGAGCCCGTGACTTCGACCGACGACCGGCCAGACCTGCCTGCCGAATACGCCCAGCTCGGTGCACTCAACGACAAGATGGGTTTCGAGCTGTTGAAGATGACGCCAGAGGAGGTCATCGGGCGAATGCCGGTAGCAGGCAACACGCAGCCGTACGGACTGTGGCACGGTGGTGCCTCCTGCGTGCTCGCCGAGACTCTCGCATCACTGGGCTCGTTCATGTACGCGCAGCCGGAAAAAGTCTCTGTCGGCGTGGACATCAACGCGACACACCACCGCTCGGTGACAGCCGGCTGGGTAACGGGCACCGCGACGGCTGTACACCTCGGCAGGACTGTTGCCAGCTACGAGATCGTCATCGTCAACGATGCCGGAAGACGGGTCTGCACGGCCCGCGTCACCTGCCAGCTCGTCAGCCCGCGCCGGGCAGCCTGAACGCCCGAATGGCCTAACTTCCGGTTGGGTCCGCGGTCGTTTCCGCCAGCACTTCCAGCACGTGATCGGCTTCGGTTGCCGGGTTCACGAAAGCGAGCCGGAGCACGGTCCGACCCTTCCACTGCGTCGGAATGCACAAGATGCGGCCCTCCAGTGCAAGGCGCCGTGACCAGCGCAGGTACGCAGCGTCGTCCCATCCCGGGCGCTCGAAAAGCACCACCGACAGCGTCGGCTCCAGGAGCAACCTCAGCTGAGGAATGCCGCGGATTCCTTCCGCCACCGCACGGGCAGTCGCCAGGGTTTGCTCGATTGCCGCCGTGTATCGCTTTGTGCCGTGTGTGGCCAGGCTGAACCAGAACGGCAAGCCCCGGGCACGCCGGGTCAAGTGCACCCCGTAATCCCACGGATTCCAGACCTCCCGGTCGATCGTGTCGAGATATCCCGCATGCTGGGAATGTGCGGCGCGCGCGAGCTCGGGCTGTCGGTACAGCAAGGCGCAGCAGTCATAGGTCGCGAAGAGCCACTTGTGTGGGTCGACGATGAAGCTGTCGGCGCGCTCTATTCCGTTGAAGAGATGGCGCGCGCTGGGTGCGGCAAGAGCCGCGCCACCGTACGCGCCGTCGACATGCAGCCACACCCCGAACCGCTCGCACACATTCGCGATGCCGGCGAGGTCGTCGATGATGCCGGCATTCGTGGTACCGGCCGAAGCGACCACAGCGAAGACGTCATGGGAGTTGATGAGGGCTGATCGTAAGGCTTCGCCGGTCAACTGACCTTGATCATTTTCCGGCACGATCACCACTTCGGCATCCAGCACTGCCGCAGCCGCCTGAACAGACGAATGTGCCTGCGCCGTGCACGCCAGCCGCCACTGCCCCACCGGATGCCTGCCCAGCTGGTTTCGGGCAAACTGCCGGGCGGCAACCAGAGCCGACAGATTGCCCACAGTGCCGCCGGAAACGAAGCAGCCTCCAGCGGTCTTGGGCCAGCCGAGGAGCTCGACCAGCCACGCCAGCGCCTGGTTTTCCGCGAAGATCGCACCGGCTCCCGACTCCCAGGTGCCGGCGAAGATGTTATAGCTGCTCACGACGGCATCGAATGCCAGTGCCGCGCGAGTCGGTGCCGCTGGGATGTAGCCGAGATTCATCGGATCGTCTTGGGCCCGCGTTGCGGGCGCGATCACGTCTTCGAAGATGCGCAGTACCTTGTCCGCACCGAGTCCTTCTGGTGTGATCGTCTGTCCGGCGTCGGCCAGCAGCTCAGAGGCTGGTCGGGCCGTCGTCTTCGGATCGGAAGCCTTGCTGATCCGGCGACTGGCGAGCGCCACCGCTGCTTTGGCAATCTCGGTCTCGTCTCCCCAAACGCCGGCGGCCGCAGCCCCAACCGCGTGCGGGACGGTGGCATCAGAACCAATTGCGGACGACGTTGTCACGGGGCCTGCTCCTGCCTCGCCGATCATCTGTCGGCTTACTCGCACGCTAGTTCGCGCACTGGCACCGGACAAACATGCGCAGTGAGCGGAGCGAGCGATCAAAACGGCTTGCGCGAGCGATCACCAAGAACTCAGTCCTCGCCGAGATACGTCTTGCGGACGTTCTCATCGACGAGTAGCGCCTCGCCGGTGTTCTCCAGCACGATCTTGCCGACTTCCAGTACATAGCCGTAGTTGGCGAGCGAGAGCGCCGCGGGAGCATTCTGCTCGACGAGCAGGATCGTCACACCTTCTGACTGCAATTCGACGATGGTCGACATGATGCGCTGCATCATCAGCGGCGAAAGGCCCATTGATGGCTCGTCGAGCATCAGCAGCTTGGGCCGGCTCATCATCGCCCGCCCGATTGCGAGCATTTGCTGCTCACCACCGGAGAACGTACCGGCCGGCTGGGAACGTCGCTCCCGCAAGATGTCGAAGAGATTGAAAACCCGTTCAAGATCCTGGGTGACGCCGGCTTTGTCCTTGCGCGCGAAGGCGCCCAGCATGAGATTTTCCTCGACAGTCAGTCTCGGAAAGATCCGGCGACCTTCAGGTGAATGGGCCAAACCACGGGTGAGCACCTGATGTGCTGGAGTCGCGTCAATGCGCTCTCCCTCGAACCAGATCTCGCCGGACTCGGGCCTGATCAAGCCGGAGATCGTACGGAGCGTGGTGGTCTTGCCAGCACCGTTGGTGCCGAGGAGCGTCACGACCTGGCCCTGGTCGACCTTGAAGCTGATTCCCTTAACAGCCATCACCCGGCCATACGCCACCTTCAGGTCCTTGACTTCAAGCATTGTCTTGACCCTCCTCCTCGAACTCCTCAAGCTCGGCGGCGTCCTCCGGTCCTGTTCCGATGTAGGCCTCGATCACCCGCGGGTCAGACTGGACTTCGCCGGGCGTGCCCTCGATCAGGGTCCTGCCTTGGACCAGACACAGCACTCGGTCGCAGAGGTTGAAAATGAACCGCATGTCGTGCTCGATGACCACCACCGCCAGGCCCTGATCGCGGATTTTGAAGATCAGCTCCTCGGCTTGCCTGGTCTCCTGAGGATTCATCCCTGCCGTCGGCTCGTCCAGCAGCAACAGCTTTGGGATCCGTGGCAAGAGCGCGGGCGATCTCGAGCCGCCGCTGATCGCCGTAAGCGAGATGGCGTGCCAGATTATCCGTCGTGTTGCCAAGCCCGACGAAGTCGAGCAGCTCTTGGGCGCGTGCTGCGGTTGCCTTCTCATCGCGATGGAACTTCGGTCCGCGAAGGATCGATGTGAGCGGCCCGGTGTTGGTACGGCAATAACGGCCGACCATCACGTTTTCGAGGGCGGTCATGTTGCCGAACAGCCGGATGTTCTGGAACGTTCGCGCCATTCCTGCAATGACCACCTTGCGAGGCTTGGGTGGCAGCAGCGCGCCCTCGAAGATCACGCTCCCGGCTGTCGGAAGGTAGAGGCCGGTCAAGCAGTTGAAGAACGTGGTCTTGCCGGCCCCATTGGGCCCGATCAGGCCCATGATCTCGCCCCTGCTGACATTCAGGTTCACAGAGTCCACAGCGACCAGGCCGCCGAATCGCATCGTCACATTCTCTGCGACCAGGATGGGCGAGCCGTCAGCCTGGGCACTCACGCCAGAAGCGTCGACTGCCGTCGTCATAGCACCCCGGCTCCCTTCAATGCGCCAGTCTCCTCGACTTCCTCCTCAATCCGCTCGGCCAGCTCCTCGTCCTCCTCGTGGAACTCCAGCTGCCGGCGCTGGCTCGGGATCATGCCCTCTGGCCGGAACCGCATCATGATGATCAAAAGCAGGGCGAAGAGCATCAGCCGAAAGTCGCTGACGAAGCGCAGCTTCTCGGGCAGCAGTTTCAGCAGCGTGGCACCAACCAGCACGCCGAGCACGGTGCCCATACCTCCGAGCACGACCGCCGCCAACAAGAACGCAGATTCCAGGAAAATGAACTGGTCCGGTGTAACCGAGATGTCCTGATGGGCCTTGACCGCGCCTGCTACGCCGGCCAGGAACGCACCGCTGGCGAATGCGAAGAGCTTCAGCCCGAAGACGTTGACGCCCATGGCCTCGGCCGCCTTCTCGTCCTCCCGGATCGCCACCCAGCCACGGCCAATGCGGGAGTTATTGAGCCGGACGAACACCAAAATGACAAACGCGATCAACACCAGCAGCAGGAAGTAGTAGTTGGAGAAGCGGCCGAGCGGGATACCCAGCACTACATGCGGATCGCCGAAGTCGAAGCCGAAAAGGGTGAGGTCGGGAATCGCGGGAATGCCGTTGGATCCGTGCGTAATGTTCGGGCCGGCCTCGCCGTCCAAGTTGATCATCGTAATGCGGAAGATCTCACCGAACGCCAGCGTCACGATGGCCAGGTAGTCACCGGACACCCGCAATGTCGGTGAGCCGATGATCAGGCCAAGAGTAGCGGACACCGCGCCGGCGATGAGTACGACCACAATGAACGGCGGATGGATGTCGGCGGTAGCGAAGGCTGAGCGCGACAGGACGGCTGCCGTGAAAGCGCCCGCACCGAGGAACGCGATATAGCCGAGGTCCAGCAGACCGGCGAGGCCGACCGTGATGTTGAGGCCCATCGCGGCCGCGGCGAAGATGATCACCTGCGTGGCGATGGACATGTTCGCGTCGGAGCCACCCTGGGTGAAGGGGAACAAGAACGCCACTACGAATGCGGCAAGGATCAGTACCTTCCTGTGGCGCTGGGAAGCCCCAGAGAGAAAGCCCATGGCGCCGACCCGGAAGAGCACCGCAATGAACGCACCGAGGAAAGCGACAAAGCTGACGAAGGCGCCGCCATCGTCGATATTCAGCGCGAACGCCGTCGCAAACAGGGCTGCCCCCATGACCACGGCGATGAGGAGGATTTCGAGCGTCGGCCTGAGCTGCGCACGGGCCAGCGTGGGTGGCTGGTCCATGATCATCAGCCGGGTTCCGGCGAAGGCGAGCGCCGCACCGAGCAGCGCGAGCCAGCCGCCATAGACCACATTGATCAGACCGCCGAGCTCAACGGCGATGCTCACGATGATGATCGCGATGAAGACCAGAGCTCCGGTCGCAGCCGACTTCGCACCACGCACCCAGCCGACCTTTATCTTGCCTCGCGGCTTGATCAGCCGTGAGCAGATGATGAGCCCCGCGACGAGCACGCCGAGCACCATGCCGCAATACTGCAAGGGCGATGGATAGCCGACGAGAGTCATGCCGTCGAGCGCCTTGAACGAGTAAGCCCAAGGCAAGAAGGCGGAAGCTGCAAGGATGACACCGCCGGCAATTCCGACCCAGCGCCCGGTTGGGTCCGACCGTTGTTGCCGCTCCGGTGTGATCACCCGTCGAATTGTGCTCATGCTCGATCAACCACCCTCGAGCCGAGAAGGCCCTGCGGTCGGAAGACCAGCACCAAGATCAGCAACACGAATGCCCAGACGTCCTTCCACGCAGAGCCGCCAAAAGTGCCGGGGATGAGGGTGACCATGCCCTCGACCAAGCCGAGGACCAGCCCGCCGACTACGGCACCATTGATGTTGCCGATGCCGCCGAGCACCGCTGCGGTGAAGGCCTTGAGGCCGGCCAGGAAGCCCATCCGGAAGTCGATGTTGGTGTAACGCAGGCCCCAGGCCAGGCCGGCTACTGCGGCCAATGCTGCGCCGAGCGCGAACGCCACCATGATGATGCGGTCGACATTGATGCCCATCAGCCTCGCGGTGTCGGGGTCCTGGGATGTCGCCTGCATTGCGCGACCCAGACGCGTGCGGTTGACGAACACGTAAAGGAAGGCCCAGCAGATAACGAGCGCAATCACGGTGAACAGCGCGGCACGCTGGATCGTGAGTGGACCCAACTGGAGCGCGGGTCCGGTCACATAGTCAATCTGTGGAAAAGGGATCGCCCGTTTGGCGTCGGGAAAGCCCGGT